>NZ_JBSZHT010000004.1:0-951968 GCF_056491465.1 Pantoea sp. C1E2 | reverse complement strand
GCAGATCGCTGCTGCGCTGGCGATCCTGCTGTTTGCCGCCTGCGGCTATGGTCTGGCGCGTCGAGGCTTGCGCCCGCTGCGGGTGATCAGCCGCCAGATTGAAACCATCAACGTGGAAGAGTTGCACACGCGCCTGGCCACCGAGCGCTGGCCGTCAGAATTAGTGGTATTGGCCTCTTCATTCGACAGCATGTTAACCCGGCTGGAAGCCTCCTTTGCCCAGTTGACGCGCTTCTCTTCCGACCTCGCGCATGAGCTGCGCGCACCGATCAATAATTTGATTTCAGCGGCCAGCGTGACCCTGAATCAACCGCGCAGTGCGGCGGATTATCAGGATACCTTAGAGGCGATAGTGGAAGAAGGTGAACGACTGTCGCGCACCGTCTCCTCGATGCTGTTCCTGGCCCGCGCCGATAACAGCCGTGAGCCGCTGAAAAAAGAGCAGCTGAGCAGCGCCAATGAGTTCCGTCGCCTGATTGGCTTTTACGATATTCTGGCCGAAGAGAAAAACATCAGGTTAACGCAGCAAGGCGACGAATCCTTCTCTGCCGATCCGCTGCATTTTCAACGTGCCATCTCCAATCTTATCTCCAACGCTTTGCATTACACCCCCGCAGGAGGCGAAATTACGCTGCGCGCCATCCGCGAGCCTCACTGGCTGCATTTTAGCGTGCAGGATAATGGTGAAGGCATCGAACCCGAACATCTTCCACATCTGTTTGAGCGTTTTTATCGTGCCGATCCTTCACGCACCAGTACCGAAAATACCGGCCTGGGATTGGCGATTGTGAAAACCATCGCGGAGTTGCACGGCGGTAAAGTGGCGGTCATCAGCACGCTCGGCAAAGGCAGCACCTTTACCTTCTCGATTCCGCAATAATATCGCCTGTCAAAATTGTCATCTTCAGGTTTGAGTGTGGTCACCGCCACAGTGAGAAAATAACGCTATCAACACAACCGTTGTTATTAACCACAAGGTGACCACCATGAAACAGAAACTCGTAACGATTCTCTTAGCCGCGTTTTCCCTGCTGGCCGTTACCCAGGTTGAAGCCAATATGGGTGTCGAACGCACCGCCAATACCTGGCTATTAACCCCCGCCAGTTGGCATCCCGGCACACCAAATAAACTGTACGAGAATTATCCTTTCGATCTCGGCGAGCGGAAAATTAATATGGGAGATGAGGATCAACCCCGTCATTTTGATAATGACAGTCAGCAACATCCCCTGACCGATAAATCGGTGCATTCACCTGTTTATCAACAGCAATAAATTTACTCAATAGCTTGAGTAAGTTTAGCTAAAAAGGGCTCGATGCTAATGGCCATAACGCCTCTGCGGCTGCAAGGGCTATCCGCAGCGCTGAGGCTTTTACGTTGGGCCAGGAGCCTGGCGCATGGATGCGCAAGGCAGTTCGGGTTGGCCAGGACGGCCTTACCCGAACGTTCCGTTGGCACGACGTGACAGCTGAAGGCACCGCGCTAGCGGCGCGAGGGCGGCCCGGCAGTCGCAGAGGCGTTAAGGCCCGCACTCCGCCACCGCAACCACCACCACACCGCCGGCAAACTCAAGTACAGCGCAATCATAATCGACGTAAACAGATCCCCCGGCCAGTGCATACCCAGCGCCAGACGACTGATGATCACACCATACGCCCATAACATCACCACCCCCGCCAGCAGCCACTTCCCCCGCGCCACCAGCAGCGCCACCGCCATTAATGCCCAGGTGGCAGCAAAAATCGTGTGCCCGGAAGGAAAAGCCGGATCGACCTGCTGCAGCCAATGCTGCTTCTGCCAATCCGGAATCTGGGGGTTATTAGCCAGCCGCTGGGTAATCAGCTGCTGCCGCTGGGCAGGATCATCCTGGTAAAAGTGGCGATCGATCTCAGTGTCCGTCTGACTCAACCACACCACATAGGGCCGCGGCTCCTGATTGGTCTTTTTAATTTCACTCACCGCCACTT
Organism: Pantoea sp. C1E2; assembly: GCF_056491465.1. NCBI lineage: Bacteria > Pseudomonadati > Pseudomonadota > Gammaproteobacteria > Enterobacterales > Erwiniaceae > Pantoea > Pantoea sp. C1E2. Next base: position 950,000 of record NZ_JBSZHT010000004.1, on the reverse strand, counting down.
GCCCGACAATCACTGGCAACAACATCACCAGCGCAAATTTAAGCCACTCTCCCCGGCGAATGTTTAAGGTATAAATCAAAACAAACAGCATTAACGCCGAAGTGATAAAGCCAAAAGGTTTACTCACGGTCTGCGTCAGCAGATAAAACCACCATAATAGCGCGGACTGATCGTTGGCATTCCAGCTCCAGTGAATGCCCCAGGCAAACAGCGGAATAGCAAACAATGACGCACAACAGATCATCAGCGCGAGATAAGGGCGCGTTAAAAATCGCATCGGTTTATTTACCCTCAGATTAATGTTTGGCGCGCGTGAGCTTTAAATAACCGAATAAATAAGCATTCAGATTACTGAGTTTATCGAACAACGGCGTCAGCAGCGGTTCCGCTTTATTAATGGCGAACGCACAACCTAATGCCACCAGCACCGAACCCAGCATATCGCCAGGGAAATGCACGCCCATATAGATACGGCCCCAGGCAATAAAGCCACTCATCACCAGCAACACGGCACCGAAAATCAGTCGTTGGCTAAAGAACAAGCTAAAGGCGATTGCGCAGGCCAGGGTCATATGATCGCTGGGGAATGAAGCGTCTGCGACGTGGGAAATAAAGGTGTGGCCGATCGGCACCATAAAGGGCCGTGGATGAGGGAAGAAATCCCCGATCATCACGTTGATACTCAAAGCTATTAGTGACGTCAATAAAGCAGACAACGCCACCTGTTGATGATTGCGGTTGAAACTAAACCAATAAACCAGCAACGCCAGTGGGTAGATAAATATCAGCCACGACGCGCAGGCATTGCCAACACTCAGCATTGCCGTCGATGCATGTGCTGGCGCATTTAACAGCAGAAAAACCGTATCGTTAATATTTTCCGCGTTCTCAGATGTCAGAAACATCGCTATCTCCTTGTAATCAATTAAGCCAGTGGCAGGGAAACACTTACCTTTAAACCTGATGGGAAGCGCGAGGCGGGAGCGAGTACCACCTCACCCTGCATACGAACCAACATGGCGTGGACAATCGACAGACCTAAGCCTGAGCCGTTGGCGTCATTGCCTTCCATGCGATAAAAAGCGTCAAACACTCGCGTGTGTTTATCCGCGGGAATACCGGGGCCGGAATCTTCGACGGTGATCAACACCTGGCCATGATGCTGTTCGATAGCCATATCGATGCATCCGCCTTCTGGTGTGTATTGAATGGCGTTGTGCAACAGGTTGCGCAGCACGGTATAGAGATCAGAGGGGCGAACTCTCACCACCGCATCACTGATGCTGAGCACCCCCAGATCCTGGGCTTTGTGCTCCGCTAACGGATGCAGATCGGAAAGCACCTGTTTTACCACCGCAAACACTTGTGTGCGCTCGACTGGCGGCAGTGCCACCGCTTCCCCGCTCTGGGCGCGGCTTAAGGTCAGCAGTTGTTCCACCAGCCAGCTGCCACGTTCCATACCGGCACGTAGATCGCGCAGCCGATGCTGGCTCTCCGGCGGCAGTTCGCTGCTTGCCAGCCGCTCGGATTGCAGCATCAGCGCGGTTAACGGGGATCGCAGTTCGTGAGCGGCATCGGCGACAAAGCGTCGTTGCAAGGTGATAGCGTCAGAAGAGCGTTGCAGCAGACGATTGATCGCCGTGATAAAAGGCTGGATTTCACGGGGAATCGTTGCACCCTTCAGCGACATCGCGGCACTGTCGCGCTGCTGATCGACCTCTGCGGCCAACTGTTTGATGGGTCTGAATATTTTCTTCACCAGATCGGCGATCAGATACAGCAATACTGGGAACAGAATGCCAAACGGCACCAGTGTGCGCAGCGCCGAAGAAAGGGCGACGTTTTCCCGCACGGAGGCACGCTGTGCCACCGCGACGCGTACGCCACCCGCCATATTTTCTATCAGCACGCGGTAGCTTTGTTGATTCACTTTCAGGGTATGAAAGCCTGCATCCAGTTGCGCGGGCAGCGGAAAATCAGCGGCTGGCGTAGCTTCAGGCATGATGAAGTGCACCACAATGCGTGAGGCTTCTTCATCCTGTAGCGGTGGACTAATGAAACTGCTGTTGCCGGGCGTCAGCATGCCGTCTTTGGCGAGGCTGGCGATTTGCTGCAGCGACGAATCCTGCAACTCATGTGCTTCATCCCACGCAGAGAGAAAGCCCAGCACGCCGCTGAGAAAGGCGATGCTGCCAACGGCGACACACAGCACCAGCGACAACCGCAACTGCACGGATTCACTCAGGCGTCTTTTGAGACTTTCCATCCCACGCCCCGCACGTTCTGAATCGCATCGCTACCGAGCTTTTTCCGCAGCGAGTGAATGAAATACTCAATCGCGTTGCTCTCAACTTCCTCGCCCCAGCCGTAGATTTTGCTCTCTAACTCGCTGCGCGAAAAAATCTGACCGGGCTGGGCGATCAGCGCCTGCAACAACGCATACTCACGAGCCGACAACGTGTGGGTTTCGTCACGTTGCAAATGGCACACCTGGCGGGTCGCCGGGTTCAGTGTAAACAGACCATTGCTCATCAGCGGCGCGGCATTGCCTGCTTTGCGCCGCATCACCGCACGCGCACGCGCCAACAGTTCACTCATGGCAAAGGGCTTGAGCACATAATCGTCGGCACCCGCGTCCAGGCCATTCAGGCGATCTTCCAGTGCATCGCGCGCGGTAACGATCAGTAGCGGCACCTGGTTGCCCTGCAGACGCAGTTGTTTCAGCACTTCCACACCATCACGACGCGGTAAACCCAGATCGAGCAGCACTAAATCGTAGCTGTGCGTGGCCAGACTCAGCAGCGCCTGTTCGCCATCACGAACCCAGTCGGCGGCGTAGGCGGCATCCTTTAGCGCCGCATACACCGCATCCCCGATCATACGGTCATCCTCGACCAGCAGCACTCTCATGACTCTTCCTGCTGAACAGGACGTATCACCGCAGTCAGCACCGGCAGCAGTGAAACGCCAATAATGCCGAGCGCCAGCCACTCACGGTGATCGCGTACCCAGGGCATATCGCCAAGGAAATAACCGAGCGCAATAAAACCGCCACACCAGGCCAGGCCACCGGCGAGGTTCCACAGCAAGAATGTCGAACGGGGCATGGAAGAGAGGCCGGCAATAAACGGCGCGAACGTCCGCACAATCGGCACGAAGCGACCGATAAACACGGTGGCAGCGCCATATTTGCGAAAGAAGGCTTCCGTCTTTTCACGATGCTGAACTTTCAGCCACTGGCGCCGTAAAATAAACCGCCCCACCGCACCTTTGCCAATATGGTAATTAAGCGTATCGCCGATAAAAGCCGCAACGGTTAACAAGGCGATCACCGTGAAGGGTGAAAGAGAGGTGGCCGGTAAAAAGGCACCTACGGTGAACAATAACGAATCACCCGGCAGAAACGGCACGATGACTAAGCCGGTTTCGCATAAAATAATCACCGCAACGATCGCCACCACCCACAACGGGTCGGCGTTAACCAGGGCAATCAGGTGACTGCCCGAGAGAAAATCCATCAGATGCTGAAGCATATTTTCATTCCTGATCGGGTTAGAGTTTGGATATCTGGCGCGAAGAGTGGCCGTAGAGCGTTGATGCGCCGATTAATATCGCCATCGCGAGCAGGAAAATAATATTGACCGGCGTGGTGCCGTAACCCAATCCGCCCTCTTTGATCGGTTGAGAGAACAAATCGGCGAGGGAGGCTCCTAAGGGGCGCGTCAGAACATAAACCGTCCAGAAACAGGTCACGCTGCTGAGCCTGCCGATACGCCAGAGCGCCGCAGTCGCCGCGATCAGCACCGCAAACAACAGGGTGGTAGTCAGGTAACCGAGCGATAATCTTTCCGCTAACGCATCACCCAGCGCCGTACCAAACGCGAAGGTGATCATAATGGCAAGCCAGTAATAGATTTCACGCCCTTTGGTATTGATGGATGAGAATTCCAGCGTACCTTCGGTGCGATGCCAGAACATCAGCACCATCACCAGGCCCGATCCAAACATCGCTACCGAATAGAGCAGCGGCACCTGCATTTGATCGGTCAAATAGTCAGTGAGTAAAGTACCGGTAATGCTCACCATTAATACAGTCAGCCAATAAAGCCATGGGATATATCGCGGTGCGCGCAGTTGAAATAGCAGGATGCATAAAAACAGCAGCGCAGAAATAAGGGAAGTGCCGGTAAGCCCAAAGCCCAGCCCAAAGTTGATCCAGTCAGCGCCGGTTTCACCTACCGTCGTTGACATCATTTTTAGCACCCAAAACAACAAGGTGGCTTGCGGTACTTTCGCTTTTAATTCTGAGAAGGTGTCAGTCATGATCGGTGTCCCCGTCAACATATTACGCTCATGATGACCGGGTAAACTTAAATCTCCCTTAAAAGGAAAAAATAGTTTTCCCGCTTGTGATTATCTTTTTCTGAAAAATGAATAAATGAATCTCTTTCTTAATGTTCAATTAAGGATTCCATGAACGCATCACTGCAAAATGGTTTATTAGTCCAATATTCAATGTGAAATAATTTATCGAAGAAATGAATAACTTAACTAAGGTCACAAAAGCTGTAAAAACTTTACATGGTGGATTGCATCGGAGTCGCAATGGGTTACTGTTAAATTCTTGTAACAAATGTAACCAAAAGGATCTGTATGAAAACCTCTCTGCGTTTTTTAACAACCTCTGTACTGGCAGGACTCTCCTTCTCTGCACTTGCGGCTGTACCTGCTGGTTATCCCGCTGAGTATCAGAAAGTCATTGATGCGGGTACAAAAGAGGGAAAAGTGGTGGTGTATTCAACCACTGACACTAAAGCGGCGGGCCCGTTGATCAAAGGCTTTGAGTCACTGTATCCGGGCATCAAAGTTGAATATAACGACATGAACAGCACCGAACTCTATAACCGTTACATCAGTGAGCAGGCCTCGGGGAGCGGAAGTGGTGATGTGGTGTGGAGTTCATCCATGGATACCGCGCTGAAGCTGGCCACGGAATATGCGGCGGAATATGCCTCGCCCGAGCAGAGCAAAATACCAAAATGGGCAGTGTGGCAAAATAAAGCCTACGGCACGACCTACGAACCGGTGGTGTTTATTTACAACAATAAACTCATTCCGAAAGATACCGCGCCTGACTCTCACACCGCACTGGCTAAAATGATTGCAGCCGATCCGGCTAAATTCAAAAATAAAGTGACCACTTACGATATTGAAAAATCAGGATTAGGTTTCATGCTGACGGTTCAGGACAGCAAAGTGGATCCGCACTACAAAGAAAACCTGGCGGGGATGGCAAAAGGGGGTCTGACCGTTCAATCTTCAACTGGCACCATGATGGAGCGCGTCTCTTCCGGCGAGAATTTAATTGGCTTTAATATTCTCGGTTCTTATGCCGAAGCAAGAGCGAAGAACGATCCGGCATTGGGCATCGCTTACCCGAAAGATTATATCCTGGTGTTGTCTCGCGTTTCGTTTATCACCGAAGAGGGTGAGCATGAGAACGCGGCTAAATTGTGGCTGGATTACGTGTTGTCAGAAAAGGGACAGAGTATCCTGGCGAATCAGGCCGACATCCCTTCACTGCGCAATGATATTGAAGGCAAAAATGACATTGACGGTATGACCAAAATGCTGGGCGATGCTCTGAAGCCGATTCCGGTAGATGAATCACTGCTGGAATATCTGGAACCGGCAAAACGCCTGGAATTTATTAAACAGTGGCGTACCGCCGCCGGGAAATAATGCTCCCCACGTTATGCGCCCGTCGCGGCGCATAACATCTCCTTTCGCCTCCGGTGTTTGATAGGGTTGGCATATGAGCAGGTTACTGAAAAAGTGGCAGAGTTTGCCACGTGCATTGATTGTTCTGATCACGGCATTAGTTATTTACGTGCCGCTGATGTTTATTGTGGTGCAGAGTTTTCTCTCCGCGCCGTTCTTCGCCAAAAAGAAAGAGCTGACGCTCGGTTCCTTTGGATTTATTTTCTCCGACCCTGATTTTTACAAAGCGCTGGAGTCGGGTTTTATTCTGGCGTTTGGTCTGGTGATTATTGCTATTCCGCTCGGCGGTATTCTGGCCTTCCTGATGGTTAGAACCAACCTGCCTGGACGCCGCCTTATTGAGCCATTGATTCTGGTACCGATCTTTGTTTCACCGATGGTGCTGGCCTTTGGCTATGTGGTTGCTGCAGGGCCGGTGGGTTTCTTGTCGCAATGGGCGAATCAACTGTTTGGCGTGGTGCCGTGGAACATCTACTCGATGACCAGCATCGTGGTGATTGCGGGACTCACTCACGTGCCGCACGCCTATCTCTACATCTCATCGGCACTGCGCAGCGTCAGCTCCGATGTGGAGGAAGCCGCGCGCACGGTCGGTGCTTCACCGTTGCAGGTCATGACTTCCGTTAGCCTGCCGATGGTGCGCCCTTCGATTCTGTATGCCTGTGTGCTGCTGTTCTTCCTGGGATTAGAGGTGTTCGGCCTGATGCTGGTACTGGGCGATCCCGAAGGCAACATGGTGCTCGCCACCTACCTGTACAAATTGACTAACAAACTCGGCACGCCTTCATACCACCTGATGGCGGCTGTCGCCGTGGTGCTGATCTGTTTTACCGTGCCACTGGTGATGCTGCAGCGCTGGCTGATGCGCACCGCCAACCGTTTTGTCACCATGAAAGGCAAAGCATCTCAAGCTCGCGCCCTGCCGCTGGGAAAATGGCGCTGGATTGCCGGTGCGGTGGTGTTGGCCTGGCTGACAATCACCATCGGCGTGCCGCTTTTGGGCGTGGTGATGCGTGCGTTCATCTCGCACTGGGGCGTCGGCGTCTCACTGTGGGATGAAATATCCTTCGCGACCTTCCACAGCATCTGGGATCAACCCAATCTGTTGCGTGCCATCGTCAACTCGATGCTGATTGGTGTGATCGGCGGCGCGGTGGCGGTGATCTGTTATCTGTTTGTCGGCATTGCCATGCATCGCAAGCAGGATCAGGTTACGCGCTTCCTTGATTACAGCGTGCTGGTGCCGCGCGCCGTGCCGGGTCTGTTAGCCGGTCTGGCTTTTCTCTGGGTGTTCCTGTTCATTCCGATGTGGCTCGATCAGTCACTGAAAAATGGCTGGCTCTCCAGCCTGCCGGTTGCTGACTGGCTGCGCGAAAACTTTATTGTTTGGCTCCGCTCGTTGCGCCAAACCATCTTTAGCGTCTGGCTGGCCTACACCGTGGTGTGGATGGCTTATGGCTTGCGCCTGATCTCCTCAACGCTGTTACAGGTCGGCCCGGAACTGGAAGAAGCTGCACGCAGCGTGGGTGCCACCCCTGGGCAGACCACGCGTCACGTGACCGTGCCGCTGTCTCGCCACGGTCTGATTGGCTCCTGGTTGCTGATGTTCCTGATTTTTGAGCGCGAATACTCAACCGGTGTGTATCTGCTATCACCGGGCACCGAAACCATCGGTTCAATGCTGGTCTCACTGTGGTCAGCGGGCGCCATTGATATCGTGGCTGCGCTGTCCCTGATTAATATCGTGCTGGTGGTGATCGGCCTCGGCATCGCTTTACGCTTTGGAGTGAAATTACATGATTGAATTATCGGTAGATAACTTGCATCTGATGTACGGCGATAATCCTGTATTGAAAGGCGTATCGATGCAGTTGAAAAAAGGCGAAGTAGTTTCACTGCTGGGCCCATCAGGCAGCGGCAAAACCACCCTCCTGCGCGCCGTGGCCGGTCTGGAAAAACCGTCTCAGGGGCGTATCAATATCGGCAAGAATGTGGTGTTTGACGGCACGCCTAAAAGCGAGATTCCGGCTGAAGAGCGCAATCTCGGTCTGGTATTTCAGTCCTACGCATTGTGGCCTCACAAAACCGTGTTTGAGAACGTGGCCTACCCGCTGAAGTTGCGCAAAGTGGATAAGGTAGAAATCAATCAACGCGTGCAAGCCGTGCTGGATCAATTAGGGCTCGGGCATCTCGGCAAACGCCATCCGCACCAGCTTTCCGGCGGACAGCAACAGCGCGTGGCGATTGGCCGTGCGCTGGTCTATAACCCACCGGTGATTCTGCTGGATGAACCACTCTCTAACCTTGATGCTAAGCTACGTGAAGAGGCGCGCGTGTTCTTGCGCGAGCTGATTATTCGTCTCGGACTGTCTGCCTTAATGGTGACACATGATCAGAACGAAGCCATGGCGATCTCTGACCGTATTCTGCTGCTGAATAACGGCGTGATTGAACAGCAAGGCACGCCACAAGAGATGTACAGCCAGCCTACAACGCTCTTTGCCGCTGAGTTTATGGGCAGCAACAATCGTCTGCACGGTAAAATCACCCATGTTGAAGGCGGCCGGGCGCGCATTGCCGGTGCGAAATGGGCGCTGTGGGGTAAACCAAGTGGCGATGTGCGGGTTGGGCAGGAAGGCACAGCGGTAATTCGCGTCGAGCGCATGAATATCGCTGACACTTCTGATGACAACGCACTTGAGCTGCCCTTGCTCACCAGCATGTATTTAGGCGATCGCTGGGAATATCTGTTCCGTACCGAGGGGGATGATTTCGCATTGAGGGCGTATGGCAAAGAGTTCCGCGGTAATCAGCGTTTCCGCCTCTCGCTGCCCAAAGAGGATCTGTGGATTTTCGCTAAAAGCTAACCCTTCCCTTGAATAAATTCCCACCAACTGCGCATCAGTGGTTGGGGGGAATTTAACGCCTCTGTATTACACGAATTAACCCACAATTTTTATCGCGTTGTGTAGGTCTGCTAAAAAAAACTATTTAGGTTGCTGGCGTGCTTCATTTATAGAATACTGTCGCGTCATACATGTTTTAATGTCCAGGACGGATTTATGTCAGCATTTCCTTATTATATCGCTTTAGCTTTACTGGTGTGCGTGGCGCTGGTTTGGGGCGGATTAATCCTGGATCTGTTTGGTATGCGCTGCTGGATGCACCATCTGACTGATTTTATGGAAAGCCAATTAAAAGGCTCAGAATCCTTGCAATGAGGGAGATTTAACTGAACTTATATCAGGACATTTCTTTATCATGACAAATTTGTCATCTGGCCATAAAAGAATTCGGCTTTAAGCTTTGCTTAAGAAATTAATGGTTGAATCACCTCCAATAACCCGGAGGTAATAATCGTGATCGCAACGACGTATTCATTACTCAAAGAAAAAACCCGCTATTTACAGGCATTTTTCGCCAACCCGCGCGCTTTTGGTTCTATCGCACCTTCCTCTTCTGCGCTGTGTCGCACCATGTCTGAGGCCGTAGACTGGCAGCAGACGCAACGCATTGCCGAACTCGGCGCCGGCGATGGCGTGCTAACACGTCATTTATTGCACCGCATGAAAGCTGATGCGACGCTGGCGGCATACGAAATCAATCCACATTTAGCCCATAAACTTAATGCCTTCAACGATCTGCGCTTGACAGTACACACGGATTCCGCAGAAACATTCGACACAGGCTACGATGCGATTTTCTCGGGGTTACCTTTGCTATCCCTGCCGCAGGCGCTGCGTGAAAGGATTTTGACGCAAATCAGCCGTGCACTGAATCCCGGTGGCGTGTTTGTGCAGTTTCAATATACATCGCTGTCGGAGCCACTGTTGTCACAGCACTTTTACTGGACGCGTACGCGCGTGATGCGCAACCTGCCACCGGCGTATGTCTATCGGTGCCAGGCTGCGTTTTATCAGTGGGTGATTATCCCTCGATCAGCCGATAGCGTTCAGGCCAGTGCAGATAAGGCGCTGGCGGAGCGATCACTTTAAACACGCGCACAGCAAGCACTGAACTGGCTTGAAGCGAGAATGTAGGGATCATTTGCGCGCTTTCGCGGCCGCAACCAGTCCATCCAGCCAATCCTGATGACCGTTGATCATCGGATTGGGTTTCGCGCTTGCCAGCTCAACGGCCGGTTTGCCGTTTTGCGTTTCCTGGGTCAGGATGCGCACGCGATTGTCAGAGAGATCTTCAATCAGCCAGGCGTGCAGAACATCTAATCGGTCGTCGCTGCCCACTTCACCCGCCCAGCCGTGCCAGGAAACACGGGCCGCTTCGCCGGCTACGGGCGCCACGTACTCGGTAACCTGCGCTTCCACCGGGAAACCAAAGGTTTCGAAATAGAAGCGTACACCCTGCTCCAGTTCGGGACCTTTGTTGTCATAGAAGCGCGCATTCGCCGAGTTCTGATAATAGGTCGGCCAGAGTGACGGCGTATTCAACAGCGGCCAGATATCCTGGGTACTCAAGCCCGCCACAATCACTTCGTTGGAACAGTAGTTGTCGCTAAAGCCCGGTACAAAACCTTCTGGCCAGTTAATCGCGTTCATTTTCATTTCATTCGTCTCAGCGTGGATAAATCGTGGCTGAAGTATCTGACTCCCAGTGAAATAAGGCCAATCGCCATTATTTATTTTAAATATACGTTTTCGTGATATCTGGTGGCGGCTTATGATGAGGTATTGCCAAGCCATCGCCGGAAGATGATGAAAACCGATATTCGCAATCTCGACCTCAATTTGCTTAAAGCGCTGGATGCCTTACTGGATGAGCGCAGCGTCACCCGCGCGGCTGAGCGTTTAGCCCTGACGCAACCCGCAGTCAGTGGCATGTTGACGCGTCTAAGGGAGTGTTTTGATGATCCGCTGTTCACGCGGGCGCAGCGGGGCGTTGTCCCGACATTGCGGGCTTTGGAGTTGGCACAACCCGTGAAGGCGATTCTGGCGGAAGTGTCAGAGCTATTGCAGCCCAAAGCCTTTGACGCTGCGACCGCCGAAATGACCATTAAAATCGCGGCCACCGATTATGCCCTGCGTGCGGTCATTGTGCCTTTTATGGCCGCGTTACGGGTACAGGCACCGGGTATCCGCGTGGCGGTATTGCCCGTTAATAACGAGCAGTTATCTGCGCAGTTTGAACGGGGTGACATCGATATCGCGTTGATCACGCCAGACAGTGCCCCACCCGATCTGCACGCCCGCTCGTTGTATGATGAAGAGTATGTGTGTCTCATGCGCGAGGACCATCCACTGTCTGCGCAGACAGGTTTAACGCTCGACAGTTTCTGCGCGCAGGACCACGCCTTAGTTTCCTACGTGGGAGGCAACTTCAAGGGTGTGACGGATGATGCGCTAGCCGCGGTTGGACGTTCGCGACGTGTGACACTTTCGGTGTGCAGTTTTTTAGTTTTACCTGAGATCTTACGCGTCAGTGATTTGATTAGCGTGGTGCCACGCCGCTTAACGTACGGTTTACCCGGTTTGAAGGTCTTGCCTCCTCCATTAGCTATCCAGGGGTTCAACAAAATCGTGGTCTGGCATGAACGCACGCACCGCGATGCCGGGCACCGCTGGTTGCGTGAATTACTGTTCTCTACGGCGATTTAAGCGGCCGCCTGCTCATTCCCCAGCAGATTCAATATATGGCTGCGCAGTGCCACCAGCTTAGGGTCATCACGCCGACGCGGCCAGGGCAGATCCACCTCAATCACATCCACCACTTTCGCCGGTCGCGGGCTGAACACCACTACGCGATTGGCCATCACCAGCGCCTCTTCAACGTCATGCGTTACCATCAGCGTGGTGAACTGCTGCTCCTGCCAGAGATCAACAATCTCCTGCTGCATCCGCAATCGCGTCAATGAGTCAAGTTTACCCAGCGGCTCATCCAGAATGAGCAGACGTGGCACATTCACTAACGCGCGAGCCAGTGCTGCTCGCTGGGCCATACCGCCAGACAGCTGATGCGGCCAGGCACGAGCAAAATCCTTCAAGCCGACACGATCCAACATTGCGTTAATCCGCTGCTCTTTAACTGCGCGGCTCTCGCCGCGAATCTGCAATCCCAGACCGACGTTGTCATACACCGTGCGCCACGGATAAAGCGTGGGATCCTGAAACACCACGACGCGCGATGGATCCGGAGCAGTAATGGCTTTCCCCTCTTCCGCCAGCAAGCCACTCGCCGGAGGTTCCAGTCCGGCAAGTAACCGCAGTAAAGTCGATTTTCCGCACCCTGAAGGCCCCAATAGCGCGACAAATTCGCCGGCTTTCACCTGTAAATTGATATTCTCCAGTACCGGTAAGTCACTGCCTTCAAGCGTAAAATGGTGATTCACTTTTTCAATGGCAATATTCACGCCTGACGAGGTCGTGGTCATATTTCGCTCCCGCTTAAATAATACTGAGCCGACAGTTATCAGCAAATAACCATAAGCTGCTCTCTCTCCTCATTGAAATAGCCTTTTCGGCAAACCTATCCGTCATTTTTCATAAAGAAAAACTGCATGACTTCATGCGGGATTGTTATTTGGTGGAGGGAAATCGCTAAGCGATAGTGCCCGTGATCTTTAATGACAAGGAAAGCAAAATGGCAATGCAAAAATACTTTCTGAGCCGGCGCGCATTATTGCGCGGCCTGGGTTTATTTAGCGCCGGTGTAGCGGTGAATCCATTGTTAAGCAGCAATGTTTTCGCCGACGACAAACCGCTTAAAACTATCAAACTGGCGTGGGGACAAACGGCGGTGTGTCAGGCGCCGATTTCCGTTGCCCTGAAGCAGGGTTTCTTCAAGAAATATGGCCTCAACGTTGAACCGGTTAACTTCAGCGGCCCGACCGATGCGCTGCTGCAGGCGATAGCTACCGGGCAAGCCGATGGCGGCATTGGCATGGCGTTGCGCTGGCTGAAACCGCTGGAACAAGGATTTGATGTCGACCTGACCGTTGGCACTCATGGCGGCTGCATGCGCTTATTGACCCCGCAGAACAGCGGCATCCGCGATGTGAAAGATTTGGTGGGTAAATCTGTCGCGGTCAGCGATCAGGCCAGCCCGATTCGTAACTTCTTCGCTGTGCAGTTGGCGAAACAGGGCATCGATCCGGATAAACAGGTCAACTGGCTGCAATATCCGCCCGATCTGTTTGGCGAGGCGCTGCGCAAAGGCGAAGTACAGGCACTGGCCACCGATGATCCACAAGGTTGGTTGCTGAAGAAACAGCACAACCTGCTGGAAGTCGACAATAACCTGAAAGGTGAGTACGCCAGCATGACCTGCTGTGTGCTGGGACTGCGCGGTTCACTGGTGCGCGACGATCCCGCCACCGCACGGGCCATTACTCAGGCGATTGTGGATGCACAGCAGTGGACTGCCGATCATCCCGCCGAAACCGCCAAAATCTTCCAGCCCTATGTGCCGGGATCGGTGCCGGTGGAGGACATCACCGCGATGCTCAAAGAGCACACCCACCACCACCACTCAACCGGTGCGCAACTGCGTAGTGAAGTTGCGACTTATGTTGAAGAGTTAAAGAAGATCAACGTGATTCGCCCGGATACCGATGCGAAGCAATTTGCCGAGCACTATGTGCCGCAACTGCTGCCTGCTGAATCCGCCCATCAGCACGCCAGTAACATGGCGCACATGAGCAACATGTCGAGTTAAGGAGAGAGTCATGGCCAGTGAAACCCTCACGATTGTCCAACACCGGGCAGCACCGCGCCGCCTGCAACCTGCCGTCTGGGGCGCGCTGTTGCTGTGGTGGGCGTTAGTGGCGCTGATGGTGGCGGTACCCGATAAGCCGCAGGGTTTTGCTGCCCCGCGCTTTGTCGATCAAACCCATGAACTATTTGCCGGGATTGCGTTGTTGCTTACCGTGTTGGCTATAGCATCTGGCGTGTTTCCGCGCCTGACGCTGCTGGCACCGTTGAAGCGCAGCGGGCCGTGGCTGATTGTGCTGGCGCTGCTGATTGGCGTGTGGGAAACCGTGACCGGCAAACTGGCGCTGTTGCCCGCGCCCTTCTTTGCACCGCCGCGCGCACTGGTGGAAGCCTATGCCACTGACTGGCCGCGCCTGCTGGATAGCGTGCTCAACTCGCTGCGTTTGCTGGCCTTTGGTTTTCTCTACGGCAGCGTGGTGGGCTTTATCACCGGCGTGGCGATAGGCTGGTCGCGTGGACTCGGCTATTGGGTGCATCCGATTTTGCGCTTCCTCGGTCCCGTGCCATCCACGGCGTTGTTGCCGCTGTCGCTTTACTTCTTTCCTTCGAGTTTCTCCGCTGCGGTATTTCTGATCGCCCTGGCCACCTGGTTCCCGGTGACCGTGCTGACCTGGTCCGGCGTTTCCAGCGTCGATACCCGTTATTACGATGTAGCGCGCACGCTGGGCGCCAATTCGATGTTCTTAGTCCTGCGAGTGGCGGTACCCGCCGCACTGCCGCATCTGTTTGTCGGCTTATTTATGGGGCTGGGCGCGTCATTTTCAGTGCTGGTAGCCGCGGAGATGATGGGGGTGAAATCGGGCCTTGGCTGGTATCTCCAGTGGGCACAGGGCTGGGCGGCCTACGCCAATATGTATGCCGCGCTGATCGTGATGGCGCTGCTGTTCTCTTCCCTGATCTCCCTGTTATTCCTGGTGCGTGACCGTTTGCTCTCGTGGCAGCGCAGCGCGGTGAAATGGTAACTGCATGGTGATGCGCCTGAAGGCGCACCTGTTAGCAACGTTGCCACATCTGAAGGGTCGCCAATCATGGCGACCCACGCAGGCTACTCCACCACAGAGGTGAACTATGGTTGCAAAAATTTCCTCGTCAATTACCGAACTGATTGGCAATACGCCGCTGCTGCGGCTCTCGCGTTATGCTCAGCAACAAGAGATTCAGGCCGAACTGATCGCCAAACTGGAGCTGTTTAATCCTAATCACAGCGTCAAGGATCGCATCGCACTCAGCATGATCGAAGCCGCCGAGCGCAACGGCACCATACAGTCTGGTGACACGCTGGTTGAAACCACCAGCGGCAATACCGGGATTGGATTAGCGGCGATTGCAGCGGCTAAGGGCTACAAATTCCGCGTCTATATCAATGATTTTGTCAGCATCGAACGCACACAGCTGATTCAGGCTTACGGTGCTGAAGTGGTGCCGTTCAGCACCATCGAGGGCTTCAGAGAGTTTTATGAAGCCAGTAACGGCGATTTTGTCGCGGCCACAAAATGGCTGGCGGAGAAGGTCACCGCCGCGGAGCCGGAAGTTCACTTCCTGTTGCAGCTGGAGAACCCTGCCAACCCGGCAGTGCATGTTCAGACCACCGGGCCTGAAATCTGGCGAGACAGCGGCGGCAAGCTGGATATCTTTATTGCGGCAGTGGGAACCGGCGGCACGCTATCCGGCACCGGTCGTTATCTGAAGCAGCAATATCCGAGCTTGCAGGTGATAGCCGTGGAACCCGGCGTGGGTTCACAGCCCAGCGAATTGCGCCCGGAACCGCTGGAGATCACCGGGGTACACGCCTTTAGCAATCAACCGCCCGAACGTATCCCGGCGAATTTAGATCATCGCGTGTATGACGAAGTGATCGCCGTCGAAACCTGGCAAGCCTATGCGGCAGCGCGTCAACTGGCGCTCAGCGAAGGTGTACTGGTGGGCGATTCGTCCGGTGCCGTGTTATGGGCAGCGGAACAGGTGGCAGCGCGACCGGAAAATCACGGTAAGCGCATAGTGGTTTTGCTGGCGGATGGCGGCAGTAGTTACCTCAGCACTCAACTCTTTGCTCATCAGGTGCCGGCCGAAACCTTCAAACTGGCGAATGCGATTCAGACTTCGCAAAAGATTGCCTGATTCGCAGAGTTTCCTTATCGCGATGTCATTTATTGCGCATTCCTGAGCAGCAACACTGCTCGATGAATGCGCGATAAATCATGCCGCTACATCAGTTTACGCATTATAGAACCACCCCTCACACCAACACATTACTGGTGATACCCTTGGCAAACAGCAGCGGATCGGTTTCTGGTCTCAACACGTTTATTGCCTTCAAATCCCGCGCATAAACATCGATTTCTTTGACGAACGCATTGCCCACTGAATAGTGCCCATGGGTATGGGTTTTCAGCACGCTGGCAATTTCTTGTGGCGTGGTATTCAGCGCCTGACCGTTGAACTCGCTGCCAATCGCTTCAGGATGCTGCGCGGCATAAGCGTGCGCTTGCAGGATGGCGTGGGTAATCGCTGCGGCCACCTCTGGCTGTTCGCGAATCAAACTGCCACGCGTGCCCACCACACAGCAGCTCAGATTGGCGTATTCATCCATCAAATTAGTGCCGACTTCGCGATAGCCCGGCTTCTGCGCCAGGCGCCACATTATCGGATCTGAGCCGCTGGCGGCCTGAATCTCCCCTTTCTCCAACACCATTGGCAGCAAATCTTGCGGGAATACGCGCCAGTTCACGTCGGTATTGGGATCGACGCCGTGCTTTTTCAGCATCAGTGAAAAGAAGTTCTTATCTGCGCCCGCCATATCGGTGACGCCGATGGTTTTGCCCTTCAACTGCTCCAGCGTAGCAGGACCGTCATTGCGCGCTAATAAGCGCATGCAACCACCGTGGGTGCCTGCGGTGAGCTTCACATCAAAGCCCTGCTCCAGCGCTTTTAACCAGCGCAGCGCCATGCCAACTGCCGCTTCTGCTTTTCCGGTGGCAATCGACTCCAGCAGTAATTCGGTGGAGTTACCAAAGTTAACGAACTCCACTTCAAGGTTATGCGCCTTGAAGAAATTATGCTGATCGGCCACCACAACCGGTGCCAGGCAGATGGCATTGAGGTTTACTGCGAGGCGAATATGCGTGGGTTTCGCCAATGCCCAATTGCCTGCACCGCCCTGCAACAGGTCACCGGACATCGGCATATTGTGCATGGAATCGTCGGCAAAACTCCGTCCCGGCAACGTTGAAGCCATCATCGCCGCGGCGGAATATCCGAGAAAGCGACGACGCGAAAGTAAATAATTTTCTGGCATGGTTTTACTCCCAAAAATATATGCAGGTAAAAGATTGATCGTTGTAATCATTCATTTCAGGAGTTGGCAGGTTAATCGTTAATTAACAGCGCAACCAGACGCGTAATTATGCCGATTCCGCATGTGTTAAGCGGTTTTATTGCTTTTACAGTCTCGCGCTATCAGGAAACAATCGACCTTATGTTATTCAGAGATTAATAAGGTTTTCTCAATGGCAAATAACACGCCTTTTCTCGCTGAAATATTGCCAGCGCTCACCGAACTATTGGCTGAAGATGCTGAAGAAGTCGATCGCAGCGGTGAATTTCCGCGCGCGGCTTTTGCTCATCTACAACAACTGGGATTGTTGCATTTCGCTTTGCCCCTCTCCGCAGGCGGCAGCGGTGGCGATTTGAGGGATTGTCAGACGATCATTCAGGCGGTAGCGCGTGGCGAACCCTCTACTGCGCTAATTCTGATCATGCAGTATCTCAACACGCGGCGGCTGAGTGAGGAATCTAATTGGCCTGTTGATGTACGCGCTACAGTAGCGAGCAGCGTGGTCACTCAGGGCGCGTTGATCAATGCGCTGCGCGTCGAGCCTGAACTGGGCACGCCAGCGCGTGGCGGTTTGCCCGCAACCCGAGCACGGCGGACCGCCGAGGGCTGGCGCATCAGTGGCGAGAAGATTTACTCCACCGGCAGCCATGGACTGAGCTGGTTTCTGGTGTGGGCCAGCAGTGATGATGTGGATCCGCTGGTCGGCGGTTATCTGGTGCCCGCCGATGCGCCAGGCATCCAAATCGTCGATGAGTGGGATCATCTGGGAATGCGCGGCACCTGTAGCCATCGCGTGGTGTTAAATGAGGTGCTGATTCCGCTGGACCACGCGGTCAACGTTGCGCCCTGGAGCACGCCGAGAGCAGGGCTAAATGAAGAAGAGTCTGTGTGGTTAGCTGTGCTGCTTGGCTCGCTGTATGACGCGATTGCCCAGAGCGCTCGCGACTGGTTTATCGGCTTTTTACAGCAGCGTGTTCCCGCCAATCTCGGTGCTCCACTGGCCTCCTTGCCGCGTTTTCAAGAATTGGTAGGACGCATTGATACGCTGCTGTTCACCAATGGTACGCTGCTTAATAGCGCCGCTCGCGATCAGATCGCCAGCAGCCATACGGCACAAATCAAACAGGTGGTGACCGAGAATGCGATTCGTGCTGTTGAACTTATGGTGGAGAGTATTGGTAATCATGCGCTAACGCGCCAACATCCATTACAACGTCACTATCGTAATGTGCTTTGCGGTCGTATCCACACCCCTCAGAGCGACGCCATTTTTACTTCCGTGGGCAAAACCGCCCTGGCTGCAGAGAGAACTACGTAATGGCCGCGTCACTATGACATCCACCCTGCACCCTATAAAATCGTACTAAAATCCTGCATGCTGTCGGTTTTCAGGGCCGCGATATCTCATAGCTATGACTGCCACCAAAACCGGATTTACCTTTGCAGCGCTGGCGATTTTTGCCGCACTCGCTGTGCTGTTTTCACATTGGACAGCGTTTCTCGCCTGGTCATTGCAAACGCAGATCCAACTCCATCGCCTGCTGGTGACGCATCTGCTGCAAATCAACAGCGGGCAGTACAGCGCGGGGTTGTGGTTGATCGGCGTGACCTTTATTTATGGCATCTTGCATGCGGTTGGCCCCGGCCATGGCAAATTTATCGTCACCACCTGGCTCACCACCCACCAACCGCCGCGTGGTGTCGCCCTAACCGTGCCGTTTCTCGGCAGTCTGGTGCAAGGGCTCAGCGCCATCGCTTTTGTATTTATTCTGGCCGTTGGCTTTAACCTGACGACGGGCGATCTTAGCACCAGCCGTTGGTATCTGGAAAAGGCCAGTTCAGTGTTTATTGCCGCGCTGGGCGTGATGATGATGGTGCAAGCGTGGCGAAGCCGCAGTCAGCATCAGCATAAGCACCAGCAAGACCATAAGCATGAGCATGAGCATGAGCATGAGCATGAGCAGCATCATCGCAGCTGCGGCCACCATCACGGCATTACTGCAGAATCAGTGGATAACTGGAAAGCGTGGATCGGCATTATTATTGCCACGGGCGTGCGGCCTTGCAGCGGCGCACTCACAGTGCTGCTGTTTGCCAGCGTGATTGGCATCACCCGCTGGGGCATGTTTGCGGTGATGACCATGGCACTCGGCACCGGCATGGCGCTGGTCGCGCTAGCCCTGTTTGTCCGCCATTTTCGCCATCGCGCGGGAGAATTATGGTTGGCTGAAACATCGACACGCACGCAGCAAATACTGGGGATGGTACGTGTCGCCGGGGGCGCATTGCTGATCTTATTTGCGCTGGTGCTGTTTTTAACCGTGGTGCCGATCAGTGCGAACGGGGATTATATTGCGGCGGGATGTTGAGAATTTATCAAGTCTGATGCGAACAACGCCGGGCCGGCATCCTTGCCGCCCCTGCCGTTAGCTCACGTACGCGAGCGTGAATCCTGGCAGAGCACGCATTGCTGCGCGCCCGGTTGGTTGAAATCAGAAACGATAAGATGCAGTAACTGAGAAGTTACGCGGCGTACCGTAAACGATGCCGCCGCTACCGACGTTCTCGTCATACTCTTTGTCGAACAGGTTGTTCAGATTTCCCTGCACGCTCAGGTTTTTCGTCACGTCGTAACGTGCGAACAGATCCACCAGTGCATAACTGCCCTGACGTGCACGCCAGGTACCATTGCCATCCGGTGCGCCAACGTCTTTATACGTCTTCGACTGCCAGTTCACACCGCCGCCCAGCGTCAGCTGATCCAGCATCGGCAGACGATAGCTAGTGAACAAGTTGAAAGAGGTGCGTGGCAGCTGTGAATTGTAGTTCTCACCATCACGGTCTTCAGCCACATAGGTGGTGCCACCGAAAGTCATCTGCCAGTTATCCGTCAGCGCGCCATTCACTTCAAACTCTACGCCGCGGCTGACGACACCACTTTTGCCAACATAGATGGCATTACCCGTGTCCGGATTGGTTGCCCCAGTTGCTTCTGCAACGTTGTCCAGTTCTGAACGGAACACTGAAATGGATGTGGTCAGACGGCTATTAAGCCAGTCAGATTTCACACCGGCTTCATAGTTCTTACCAATGACAGGTGAGAGGTAACCCCCTGTAGCATCTTGATAATCCTGCGGCTGGAATACTGAGGTATAGCTCGCGTAAGCCGACCAGTTATCATAGAAGTCCCAGATCACACCGCCATACGGAGTGGTGTTATTCTTCTCCATCTCAGCATTCAGCGTCTCACGATTCCAGTTGGTATAACGCGCACCCAAAATAACATGCAGCGGATCGGCCAGTGAAATGCGAGTAGCAACATAAGCGGATTTCTGACGCACTAATTGCGTATCCGATGCCGGTTCACGAGGGTTCCAATCGGTTTCCGGGAAGTTGCCATTGAAGTTATTGAAATTGCCCAGCTCGGTCGGCGAAATATTCGCCCACGCGCTGTAATACTTATTATCCTGACGGCTGTAATTCACACCCACCATCAGTTCATGTTGGCGACCTAACAATTCATACGGGCCGCTGGCAAACGCATCGACGGCATCAACTTTACGTTTACCGGTGTTGTATCCCGTACCGCCGACAACAGGGTAATTAGCATAAGGTGAAGTGCCGATACCGGTGTTCTTATCGAAGTAGCCATCAATATAGAGTTGCTTACTGTCGAGGAGCATCTCGTTATGAGTACCGTTAAGCGTAATGTTCCAGCCGTTATCGAAGTTCTGCTGCAGGTTAACAAAGACCTTTTTGTTTTCTTTGTTGTTGTAAGCCCACTCTGGCGAAGTGTTATATCCGCGACGCAGATGCGTTTGCGTACCGTCGGTATTCCAACGCGGCGAACCACTCCACATTGGGGAGTCGGTATCGACCTGGGTAAATTCATAGCCCACAGACAGCTTGGTTTTGTCGGTCAGGTCAGCATCCACCACACCGTAGATGAATTTCTTCTCGAAGCCATAGCGTTCAATAAAGCTGTTTTTATCTTCGTAACCTGCCACCACGCGACCACGCACGTTGCCTTCAGGCGACAGTGGCGCAGAAAGATCGGCGACATAGCGCTGTTTGTCCCAGCTGCCGTAGCTCGCTTCCAGATTTCCGGTGAACTCTTTGCTGTCGGCGTGTTTACGCACCATGTTAATGGAAGCTGACGGGTTACCTGGGCCGGTCAACAGGCCGGTGGCACCGCGCACCACTTCAACGCGCTCGTACAGCGCCATATCGGTTTGCGCATCGCCGAGGTTCCAGCGCGATGCAAATGCCGTTGGAATGCCATCGACCATGTAGTTATCAATGATAAAACCGCGCGAATAGTAGTTCGTACGATCCATATCACCGCTGACGCCTCTAATACCGGTGGTATTGGACAGTACGTCATTCAGGGATTGCAGCTGCTGGTCTTGCATACGCTGCTTGCTGACAATGCTGACCGATTGCGGAATATCACGCGCGGTCAATGCCATTTTGGTACCGGCACGGGTGACCGGGACGCTGTAATCTTTTGCTGCCTGCTCTTGCGCATCGCTGCTGGCGCTGGCATCCACGGTCAAGGTTTGTTCTGTTGTGGTGCTATCTGCGGCCTGGGCAATACCTGACGCCACCATCATTGCCAGCAGAGAGACACGCAATGCACGTTGCGGCGCACGGCCAGATTCCCTGACGCGCTTTTCTTTGAAAGACATAATATTCCTCAATTCACTTATCGTTATTTTGTGTTGGCGGCATGTCTGCTGACGTCTGTTAGATCCAGCCATAAATAACGTGCTGAAAAGGAATATCAGGATGAGGTATTTCCCGACCGCGCCGTCCTGGCGCAAACAGAACGACCGTAAAGATGCCGTTAAGAAAGCAAATGAGAAATATACGCATTAAGATTACTATTGCAAGAAAATGTTACCGGTTATCCGGCAATTTTACATTTGGATAAATCCTTATTCTTCAATGATTAATAATAAAGGAGGGTTATTTTCGGTAATTATCACGCACGTTAATGGAGCAAACCTGTGATAAATCACAGGTTCTCGCCGTGAGGGTATTCCGGGGATCACCAGGGCCAGCGTTTTTCCGCCAAATCCACCAGGAGACGTGATGCAGGTGAGAGTTCACTTAATGAGCGGAATTGCCAGCCGAAGGTACGAGGCATCATCACCAGCGGCAGCGGAATTTCAATCAACTCGCCGCCCTCACCTTTTAATAATCGGCGGGAAATAAAACTCATTAACTGGGTTTGTGCCAGTACAGCGCGCATCGGTGACAGCGTATTACTTTCCATTTGTGCACGCGGCGCCGCATAGCCACCGCTGCGCAAGCGTTGTTCCAACCACTGACGCGTCGCGACATTATCCGAGGGCAATAACCAGTTGTATTGATCAAGCTGTTCAGGCGTCGGATGTATATTGGCCAGCGGATGATGGCGACTGGCGGCAATCACCACCGGATCCTCAATAAGCGGTCGGGTAATAAACTCGCTGTTTCCCTGTGGCAGAAAACCCAGAATCAAATCGACTTTGTTCTCACGCAGCAGTTTTTGCAGCAGATCATTCATCCCGACCGTCACCTCGAGTCTGGCAGTGGGAGCTTTGTGCAACAGGTCCTTACTCAGCACCGGTAGCATAAATTCCGCCGCCGTTGCCGCCACACCCAACCGGATCACGCCCGCCGTTCCCGCACCCAGCGCCTGTAAATCCTGTCGGGTGACCTGCATCATGTGCACGACTTTTTGAGCACGTTCACAAAGTAGTAGTCCCGCTTCCGTGAGTTGCATCCCACGCCCCACCTTGAGAATTAACCGCGTGGCGTAAAACTTCTCCAGACGTTGCAGACATTTGGTTAAGGCGGGCTGAGTGATACCAAGGGATTGCGCCGCTTTACCCAGATGTCCTGTCTCCTTCACCGCCAGCAGATAATGCAGATCTTTCAGTTCCATTCATTCCCACCAGGAATCAATTGATAAAATTCAGAGAATATAATTTATCACTCTACGCTGCCAGGATGGAATGACATTAACAACAGAGCAACACGCTGTTCGCGTCACCTTGTGGCGCTTAACAAGGGAGTAAAGGATGAAACATTCACTGAAAGCACTGGTCACGATGATCGCTTTGGCCAGCAGCGCACAGGTTTTGGCACAAGACACGCTGCCCGTGACATTACCGACGCAACAGGACAGTCGTCTGGAACAGGTCGCCACTTCGCCACGCGTGTGGAATGGCATCACCGTCAGTCATGACAATCGACTGTTCGCCTCGTTAACGCAATCGGAAGGTGCGGGTTTGCAGCTGGCGGAAGTAATCAACAATCAGCTGAAAGCCTTTCCCGATGACAGCTGGAATCAGTGGAACGCGAACGATCCGGAGCATCATTTCTACCACGTTAATGCGCTGCGCATCGGTCCGGATGGCGATCTATGGGTGATGGATTCGGGTAATAAGGGCATTGGTACCGGCGATCAGGCAGTAGCCGGTGGCGCCAAGCTGGTCCACATCAGTCTGGCAACCGGCAAAGTGGTTAACAGCTATGTGTTCAAGGCTCCGACACTGCAACCCACCAGTTATCTGGATGATGTGCGTTTTAATGGCGACTTTGCCTATATCACCGATCCGGGTGCGGTGGGATTAGTGGTGCTGAACCTGAAAAGTGGCAAAAGCTGGCGGGTGCTGGATAACCACCCTCTCTCCATTGACCATCAGCCAATTTACGCCGATGGCAAGAAGTTGATTCTGCGTGATGGCCGTGAAAAACGCGTGGGCCTCGATCAGCTGGAAGTCTCGCCGGATGGCAAATGGCTCTATTATCAGGCGATTCCGGGGCCGCTGGCGCGGATTGAAACTCGCTATCTGAACGACAGCGCCCTTTCAGCAGCGGAAGTGGCGAAGCATGCGGAGAAAGTGCGCGAAACCTGGAGCACCGGCGGAACGGCTATCGATGCCGAAGGCAATATCTACGCGTCGGATATCAATACCCGCAGCATTAAACGCATTGCGCCCGATGGCAAAGTGACCACCGTGGTGCAGGATCCACGCCTGGTATGGATTGACGCGATGTGGGTATCCGACGGCGCACTGTGGATGCCGTCCGGACAGATCAATCGCACGCCAGCGACCACCGGCGGCAAACCGTCAACCGTAGAATATCCGGTGAAGCTATACCGTCTGCCATTACCGATTAAACCTTCACCGCTGGATCATCAATAAGCCAGAACGTGCAGTTTAATGCTATTCAGCGCGGTCTTCAGGCCGCGCTGCAATCAACGCTAGCGATATTGATAAACAGGAGGAAATAACACCACGATAAATCATCACCGTACGCTATTTTAAATTTATTAAAACTAAGAGGTTACGCACAACTTTCGCGTAAACCTAACCTTGTGCCTGCCGAAATAAAAGCTGGATAATATTGCCAGATTGACGAGGTTGCAGAAGGTTAATTTGAACAATAAATAATCATTCGCTGTTTTTTATTTATTCCGAACACGTTGCGTTTGCTACCCACAAACGTGCTCTATCCCTCTGGACAGGAACTCTCGTCATGCTGCTGATCATCAGTCTGCTTATGATAATCTGCTTTATTGGCTTATTAATGAGCAAAAAGCTTTCCGCTCTGACGGCATTAATCCTCATCCCCACGCTATTCGCATTGTTATCTGGTCATGGCTCAGATATGGGTGAAATGGTAATCAAAGGATTACGCACCGTTGCGCCCACTGGCGTGATGTTGATATTCGCGATGCTCTATTTTATGAGCGTGACGGATGCCGGTATGTTTGATCCAATTATTAAACGTATTGTTTCTGCGGTCGATGGTGATCCGGTGAAGATATTCATCGGCACTGCGCTACTCGGATTTATTGTCGCCTTAGACGGTGATGGCGCGACGGTATATATGATTGTGCTGGCAGCCTTTATGCCGATATATGAACGCGTCGGTTTATCAAAACTCAGCGTTGCGGCACTGCTATTACAGTGTACCGGACTCGGCAATATGTTCCCGTGGGGCGGCCCTACGGCGCGCGCGGCAGCGGCCGTGCAGGCGGACGTGGCCACGCTGTTTGTTCCGCTCTTGGTTCCCTTACTGGCCTGCGTAGCGTGGACCTTCATACTGGCGATCATGCTCGGCAGAAGTGAGCGCAAGCGCCTCGGTTTCCAGCAGCATCTCCCGGTGGATCGCGCCGCTGTTCAGTTTGAGGAGAAGCCGTGCGTCGCCTGGCGTTTCTGGTTTAACTGGTCACTGACCATTGCACTGATGACCTTCCTGGTGCTGGATGTGATGCCCATGGCGTACCTGTTTATGCTGGCCACCGCCATCATGTTTGTCGTCAATTATCCGCAACTGAGCCAGCAGCAGGAGCAGATCGGCCGCCATGCGCCTGCCATCCTTGCCGTGGCAGGATTGATTTTCGCCGCTGCGGTGTTTACCGGTATTTTTGCTGAAACCGGTATGGCGAATGCACTGGCGCAGGCCATTGTACAGACCATTCCCGCGGCGCTGGGGCCGTATCTGGCGGTGATTACCGCATTGATCAGTATTCCCGTCACCTGGATGGTATCGAATGATGTGTTCTATTTCGGCATGTTGCCCGTGCTGGTGCAGGCGGCCGGACATTATGGTATCGAACCGATTGAAATGGCACGCGCGGCATTGGTCGGCCAGCCGGTGCATATTCTCAGCCCGCTGGTTGCCTCGACCTATTTATTAGTCGGCATGCTGAAACTCGATTATGCCCAGACCCAACGCTTCACGCTGCGCTGGTCGTTTATTACCTCGATTGTGTTGTTAGTGGTTGCGCTGATTACGGGTTGCTTCCCGTTCTATCGTAGTATGTAAAATATATCCTACTCTCTTATAGCCGCTATTAATCGCGGCTACCTCCCCGGTTCACTTGTATAAAATATCTACTCATTATCTTATTGTTCGATATAGAAGCACCCTGTTGTGGGATTATTTTCCGGACGATTCTGCATGATGCGTATTATTTTCATTTGATAAAAATTGACGTAGAATGCGCCCTTTCATCTTCGTTATAAAAGTAATAAGGGTTTATTCATGAGCGATGCACTCAAAGCATTGAACAATCTTCGTACGCTGCGTGCCCATGCGCGTGATGTAGAGATTGCGGTATTAGACGAAATGCTGGAAAAGTTCGCCGTGGTGGTTGCAGAACGCCGTGAAGAAGCGGCAGCGAATAATGCCGCTCAGCGCGAGAAAGAAGAAAAGCTGGCGTTGTATAAAGAGATGCTGCTGAATGATGGCATCGATATTAGTGAATTGACGAAATTAAACCAGAGCGAAACCAAACCGAAAGCGAAACGTGCGCCGCGTCCGGCGAAATATAAGTTCATCGACGAAAACGGTCATGAAAAATTCTGGACCGGTCAGGGCCGTACGCCATCACCAATTAAATCCGTGTTAGATGCGGGCGGTTCGATGGATGAGTTTCTGATTTAAACCATCCGCGCGGATAATTGGTGCGCATGAATGCTCACCCTACGAAACACATCGCGAATGGTGGGTCATTGGTGCACATCAATGACCCATGATGGAATAGAATACGGATTGTTGTAGGGTCGCCATTTATGGCGACCGATTTAGCCGCTACTTCAACGCTGCACAGGCTGTCGCAATACGTTTTCCGGCCTCACGCACGCTTTCAATGTCCGTGGCAATCGACAGGCGGAAATACGGCGACAAGCCATACGCACTGCCGGCAACGCCGGATACGCCGCTCTCCAGCAGGTAATTCAGCACATCCTGTTCGCTTTCCAGCTTACGTCCATCAGCACGCGATTTGCCCAACAGGCCAGCACAGCGACAGAAGATAAAGAACGCCCCTTCTGGATTCAGCACCTCAATGCCTTCAACCGGACTTAGCTGCGCCATAATCACATCGCGACGATCCTGATAAGCTGCACGTTGCGGTGGCAGGAAATCCAGCCCGCCGTTTAGCGCCGCCACCGCTGCCGCCTGACTGATGGCGCTGGCACCGGAACTGTTCTGCGACTGCACCACCACCATGGCATCAATCAGCGCTTGCGGACCGGCACCAAAGCCGATGCGCCAGCCGGTCATGGCATAGGTTTTCGACACGCCGCCGACCAGCAGAATGCGCTCGGCTAAATCAGGTGCTACCTGCAACAGGCTAACGTGTTCACGTCCATCAAACAGAATGTGTTCATACAGTTCATCCAGCATGATCCAAACATCAGGATGGTCACGCAGCACTGCCGCCAGCGCGGTTAACTCTGCTGCGTTATACACCGCACCGGATGGATTGCCGGGGTTGTTCAGTACCAGCCAGCGGGTTTTATCGGTAATAGCCCGCGCCAGCTGCTGCGGTTGCAGCTTGTATTCCTGCTCAAGCGGGCACTCCAGCAGCACCGCTTCGCCACCGTTGAAACGTACGCTATCGGGAAACGTCGGCCAGTACGGCACCGGCACAATCACCTCATCGCCGTCATTCAAGGTAGCGGCGAAGGCGTTGAAGATGATCTGTTTCGCACCGTTGGCGATACAGATCTGCCCTAGCGCATAATCCAGCTGATTTTCCCGCCCCAGTTTGGACTGCACCGCTTTACGCAGCGGCGTGGTGCCGTTGGTTGGCGTGTAACGGGTTTCGCCGTTGTTCATGGCTTCAACGGCAGCATCGCGGATGTGCTGCGGCGTATCAAAATCCGGCTCACCGGTGGTGAGATCCAAAATATCCACGCCCTGCTCTTTCAGCTGGCGCGTCAACTGACGCGCCGCCGCATTGGCAGAGAGCGACACAGACTGCACACGCTTCGATAAGGTGACCATGTTCTGCTCCTGAGGGTTTACAGCGCCGGCAGACCGAGATTCTCGCGCAGCGTGGCGAATTCATAATCGTCGCGGAACAGGCCACGGCGACGCAGTTCTGGGATCACCAGTTCAACGAACAGGTCCAGCTGCTCAGACATGATGGCAGGCATGATATTGAAGCCGTCAGCGCCACCCTCTTTCATCCACAGCTCAAAGTCATCGGCGATGTCTTCAGCAGTACCGACAATCACGCGGTGACCACGCGAACCTGCTGCCACGGCCGCCAGCTCACGCAGGGTCAGATTTTCACGCTTCGCCATATCCGTCATCAGCTTGACGCGGCTCTGGTTGCCTTCACCCAGTGGCACTTCTGGTACAGGGCCATCCAGTGGATACTGGCTCAGATCCATGCTGAAACGCAGCGACAGCTGACGCAGACCGTTTTCGATATCCACCAGCGTATTCAGCTCTTTCCACAGCGCTTTGGCTTCTTCACGGGTGCGTCCAACAATCGGCATCACGCCCGGCATGATCACCACGTGATCCGGGTTACGTCCGGCTGCGATCACCTGATCTTTCTGCGAGCGGTAGAAGGTTTGCGCTTCTTCCAGGCTGGCGGCAGCGGTGAAGATCACTTCAGCGGTTTCGGCCGCCAGTTTTTGCCCATCCGCGGATGAACCGGCTTCGATGATCACCGGACGTCCCTGCGGAGAACGCGTGATGTTCAGCGGACCCTGCACCTGGAAGTGCTCGCCTTGGTGATCAATCGACTTAATTTTGTCATTAACGAAATATTCACCGGTCTCTTTGTTCGGCTGTACTGCACCCGCTTCCCAACCTTCCCACAGCTTGTTGGTCACTTCGAGGAACTCACGCGCACGCGCATAGCGCTCGGCGTGGTTCGGCATATCGTTGCGGCTGAAATTACGCGCTACGTCGGTGGAGAACGAAGTCACCACGTTCCACGCTGCACGACCACGGCTGATGTGATCCAGCGACGAGAAGCTGCGCGCCATGGTGAACGGATCGCTAAAAGTGGTGGAAGCCGTCGCTGCCAGGCCGATACGTTTGGTGTTCACCGCCAGCGCCGACAGCATGGTCAGCGGCTCAAGGCGTGCCATGGTCGAAGGCAGACGGTACATGCTGGTGGCTAACGCATCGCCAACAAAGAACAGGTCGAATTTACCGGCTTCGGCTTTCTTCGCGATGGTGATCAACCAGTCAATGTCGGTAGGATCGCCGAGTTTTTCGGTCAGACGCCAGCCGCTGACGTGTTGTCCGACCGGTTGTACAAAGAGCCCTAAGCGGATGCGTTGAGTTTGTGCAGTAGCCATGAAGTTGTCCTGGTCAATAAAAGAGTAAAAGTTAGAAACGGTTTTCGGTTGCCAGCAGCGCCTGCTCTAACGCATCCGCATGAATGCGGAACGGCAGACGTTCAGCGCTGGCCGCCGGGAATTTAATCTGTTCTGCAATGGTGCGAATCGCCGCCGCGCGCTCGCCGATCAGCGGCGCCAGCGTCAATGGCATCGCGTGCTGACGCAGCAATGCCAGCAGTTCTGCATCAGGCACACCATCGTGTTCAATCAACGATTGAACTAACAGGCTATAACCCACCTTTTCACCGTGCAGCCAATGATGCAGCTCGGGCTGATGCGTCAAACGGTTATGAATCGCATGAGCAAAGCCAGGCGTGGGCAGTTGATCGCGCACGCTGTTGGCCAGACCTGCCAGCACGATGTTGGCATCAATCACTTTCACCAACTCCGGTGTGACCTGCTGCTTTTCATTGGCGTTAACGGCGGCGGCGCCCAGTTGGCGATAAACATCCAGTGCACGTTGCGCCGTCATCACTTTGAGGTCGAGCGCCAGATCGTGCGGGTTATTGCGCAGATAAGGGGCGAATTCGTAGTATTTCGCCAGCGCATCCACAATACCGGCTTTGAGATAGCGCACATCGCTGCGGGCGATCACTTCACTGTCCACCAGCACCAGCTCAGGCATTTTACCCAGTGGCTGGCTGCGCACGTGGCCGCCTTGCTCGTTATAAATGATGGCCACCGGCGACCAGGCCGCGCAGGTCGCCGCCAAAGTAGCGAAGTTGATCACTTTCAGATCCGGTAACTGACTGCCCACCGCTTTGGCAGCATCCAGCACGCGCCCACCACCCACGGCAAACAGCAGATCTGCTTGTTGTTTCTCAACGTTGGTTTTCAGCGTTTCGATGGCGGCATCGGTGCATTCACCGTGCAGATATTCCAACTCCCAGCGGATACCGTTGGCTTCTAAGCTCTGGCTTAATTCCGGATTAACGGCTTGCCAGGCATTGGGAGAGGTGAAGATGCGGATATGTGTGGCATAAGGTTTGATAGATTCACCGGCACGCTTACGCAGGCCAGCTTCATGTGCATAAGCACGCGGAGATTTGATCGCTAACACGTCGTCACCCTGATTAAGAATAAGGCTATAACGAGAAAAGTTATTTTATTTCATGGGGTTAATGCGAAATAGTTATAGCGCTATGTAATTTATGCATACTACGGTAAATCGCGATATAAGCAATGGAAAAGCCGCCATTTCATTTTCACAAATTCGCATTAGCTTAGTCGTTTTTCACATATAGAAGCGTAAGGCATTACTGATATTCTGAGTTGCTTAGCACGCTGGGTATTTTGAATCAGCGCTTTAAATTGCACTGTTTCAACCGCTAAGCGCGGCTCAATCTGCATTCAACTTACCGCTTCCAGGCGGTTTTTCCGGGGATAGTTATGTCACTTGAATTTCGTCAGGTTAGAGAAGATGAGGTTGAAACCTATCAGGCGCTGATGCACGCCGCTTATGCGTCAACGCTGGCGCTGGGCATCAAATTTGATGCCGCTACCGCAGATCGTGAAAAGACGCTGCGCCACCTGCAAAGTCACGGCGTTTATGCGCTCTACGCAGAAGGTGTGATGGTTTCCTCAGTCACCGTGCGCTATCCGTGGGGACCGCTGCCGGGGCCGTTTGGCCTGCCGCATATTGGCTGGTTCGGTGCCCATCCCGACTATCCCGGTAAACAGTATGGCCGTCAGGTACAGGATCGGCTGGAGCAAGAGATCCTGCTGGGCCAACTGCGCGCCCCTGCGGTTTCACTCGGCACAGCCACCAGCCATCCGTGGCTGATCGAGATGTATAAAAAGCGCGGCTTCCAGCTGATGCACACCACCGATCTCGGCAAAGGCCACATCACCCAATATATGAAGAAAGTGCTGGATGACAGCGCGCATGATGCGTGGATGACACGTCAGGCCGCACAACAAGGAAGCAAAGCATGAGTTTTGATGAGAGCGCATTGGGCCAGCATTTGATTGCCTTCCGCCATGAGTTACACCGTTTTCCTGAACTCTCTAATGAAGAGTTTGAAACCACCGCGCGTATTCGCCAGCAGCTTGAACAGCACCAGATCCGCGTATTGGATCTGCCGCTGAAAACCGGTCTGGTAGCGGAAGTAGGTCCCGATAATGGGCCACTGATCGTGCTGCGCTCCGACATTGATGCACTGCCGATTGAAGAGCAGTCTGATGTGACGTTCCGTTCAGAGCATCCGGGCGTGATGCACGCGTGCGGCCACGACTTCCACAGTTCCGCAGCCTTAGGCGCAGCGATTCTGCTCAAACAGCAGGAAGCCGATTTATCCGGCCGCGTGCGTATTTTGTTCCAGGCCGCCGAAGAGACCGGCCAGGGCGCGCCGGATGTGATTGCCACCGGCGCACTGCAGGATGCCGTGACGATTTTCGGCATTCACAACGATCCTTCTCTACCACCGGGCGTGATTGGCAGCAAAGCTGGCCCATTAACCGCCGCCGTCGATCGCTTTGACATCAAGATCATCGGCACGGGCAGCCACGCCGCGAAGCCGCATCAGGGCAACGATCCGATTGTGATCGCCGCGCAAATTGTTTCTGCGGCGCAAACGCTGATCAGCCGTAATGCGCCTTCCGGCGATAACGCGGTGGTCTCGATCACGCAGATCCACAGCGGTAGCACCTGGAACGTCATCCCCGACAGCGCGTGGCTGGAAGGCACGGTGCGTTCATTCTCTCAGGAGACGCGTGAACGACTGGAGCAACGCTTCCGTGAGATTGTGCAGGGAATTGGCGCTGCCTTTGCTGCAAAAGTTGAGTTCAACTGGCATGCAGGTCCACCGTCGGTGGTAAATGATGCACACTGGGCCGATTTCGCCCTGCAGCAGGCAACCGCCAGCGGTTTTGAAGCGCGTGTGGTCGAGGCCAGCCCGATTGGTGAGGATTTTGCCTTCTATCAACAGCAGTTGCCGGGTGCCTTTATGATGATTGGCACCGGCGAACCTTATGCGCTGCATCATCCGGCATTTCGTATCAACGATGATGTGCTGCTGCCGACCTCACGTTACCTCGCCAATCTCGCCGTCGCGGCACTGAACAGTGTGGCGCCGCAATGAGTATCACCGCTGCTCTCGCTGAGCTTATCGTTCACAGCCAACCGAATGCCGCTGCACGTGAAGCCGCGCGCGAAGGGGTAAAGGATTTTCTCGCCGTCAGCTGGCCGGTATTGCAAGGTCAGGTTCCGGATAGCGGCTTGCCGGCACTGCGCACGGTGTATGGCGACGGTGGCGCACGTTCTCAGGCGTTGCTGCTCGGTTATGCCGCTCACGCGCTGGATTACGATGATTTCCACGCTGATTTTCGCGGCCACCCGAGCGTAGTGATTCTGCCCGCGCTGTTCGCCTGGCAGCAGCAACAGGCGGCAGCCATTGATGATTTCCTCGATGCTTACGCCATCGGTGTGGAAATGGCCGGACGGCTTGGGCTCGCCGCTAGCCAGCAGCATTATGCCCTTGGCCATCACAACACTGCGACGCTGGGCACCATTGCCGCAGCGGCCGCACTGGCGCGCTTACTGAAACTGGATGTCAGTGAAACTGCCACGCTAATCGGGATCGCTACCACTCAGGCAAGCGGACTGCGCGCGCAGTTCGGTTCCCCTGTCAAACCGCTCCACGCGGGTTTTGCGGCGGAACGTGCGGTTACGGCAGCGCAGCTCACGTTGGCAGGTTTTGATGGCAAACAGGATGGCGTGATTGAGTCATTTCTTACTGCCAACAGCAACGGTCAGGCGCAGCCAGAGAAATTGCTCAGCGGCTGGGGCGATCCGTGGCGTATCGTTTCGCCGGGTCTGGAGTTCAAGCCTTTCCCGACCTGCGCCGGAACACACAGCGCAGCGGAAGCTGCTCGCATCCTGCGTCATCGCTGGCTCTCCGAAGGTCATTCGCTGGAAGCGCTACTGGATAACATCACCGATATCAGCGTAGCTTTCCCGCCAGGTGGTGATATCGCAGCCTCCGTTACAGTGCCCACCAATGGCATTGAGGCGCGTTTCAGCCTGGAATATGTCATCGCCGCGATGCTAATTTATAACGATCTGCGCCTGGAGGATTTCGCTGAGGGCGATCTCAATCACGCAGTGCTGCCGCTGGCGGCGAAGGTGCGTCGTACGCCCGATGACAGCGCACCGCCCGATGCGATCAATCCCGCATTGCGTTTTCATCTGGTTACCCTTACCTTGCGCGATGGCACGCAGTTGCAACAGCGTCGTACCCGTCAGCAATCACTGGCCGATGGCGTCGACGTGGAGAGTAAATTGCGCCTGGCGTTGAGTCAGGAATCGGGCGGGCGATTGCAACAGTTGCAGCAGAGCAGCGCATTGCAGACAACCGCTGATCTTGCATCGCTGCAGCAGTTATTACGAATTTAATATTAAGGGGCGGCGCGCGGGCCTGAACCGTCCCTCACTGCCCGACTCTTAGCTTAGGCACATGCAATGACCAAAACCCAGCGACTGATGGAGCTTGTACAATTGTTACGTTGTCACCGTTATCCGGTGACTGCGCAGCATCTTGCGGAGCAACTCAGCATAAGCGTGCGCACGGTGTACCGCGACATTATCTGCTTGCAACAGCAAGGTGTGGAGATTGAAGGCAGCGCGGGGTTGGGTTATTTGTTGAAATCAGATGGACATCTGCCGCCGCTGATGTTTTCGCGTCATGAACTCGACGCACTGGCGCTGGGGTTGGACTGGGTCAGTCGCCACACTGATGCCGAACTGAAATCTGCCGCACAACATGCGCTGGCTAAAATCCATGCCGTATTGCCGGAACATTTATCCCATGCGCTCGATCATCAATCACTGCTGGTTGCCACACGCGGTGAAGTGTTGTTTGAGACCCATCTGCCTGAAATTCGCCAGGCAATTCATACGCGCAACAAGATAATCTTACGATACAAAGATCTCAAAGAGGCCACTTCCACCCGGGTAATCTGGCCGGTGGTGCTGGGCTATTTCGATCGCGTACGCTTACTGTGCGGCTGGTGTGAATTGCGCCAGGATTTTCGTAACTTCCGCGTTGATCGTATTGAACAAATTCAGGCGAGTGACGAAGTTTATCCAGGGACGCGTTTTCAATTACTTAAGCGCTGGAAGGATTACCACCAGTTGCGGGAGCAGAATGGCTACCGTGAGGCATGATGTTAGAACCGCACAACGAGCAGTATTTCATTTTGTTTTGCGCGATCTCTGATAACCATGAAAAAAACTTTCGAAACCACTGATCATCGACCACGCTTCAATGCATAGCATCGCCGCAGCTTTAGCACACTGCTAAAGCCTCAGCACCCTCAACGGAGGCTCTATGTTCTGGAAAATTGGCTCTTGCTCATTGCTGGTCATGGTTTCATTTATTGCAGTGGCGAAATCACCCTACAGCAACCTGTCTTACGCGTTACGAGAGCAGCAGATCATCACCGATTTGCGCGCTCACTGTCATCTGGCGCAAGAGATACCTAATGAACGCATTAAGCAGGTGTTTCTGAGTAGCTCAGAGAATCACGATGCGATTGTGAACGCCGCTGATGCCCTGAAGAAGAAGGATCAGTCTGGCTACCACCAGCATATTGAGCAGGTGAGCTGCCCAAAACTGGCAATGTTCTCGCAAGCTAAACCCTAGTTTCACATAGCGTCAAGTAGAGGATGCTCTCTCTCGCACCTGGCAGGTGCGAGCTGCCCGCTATAATGTGTGACAATGCCAGCCCAGGCGGAAAGCCTAAATGTCATTGTAGAAAGTTATCATTTCAAAACGTTGAGTAGCACAGGTTGCAGTCGCAACCTGTGCCAATCCCACCAATTATGGCGTGACGATATTGAACCAGAAGTTGAACTTGTCCATGCTGCCGAGAAGCTCATCCACCTTTTGACCGCTTCCGGTGATTTTCACTTCTCCCTTATCCTGAGCCTGCTTAAGGGTATCCTCCTTGAGGATGATCTTATTCAACGTTTCACGTGACAGGGCGAGCGAAGCGTCAGCATGCTGGTCCTCTGCATTTGCCGTATGGTTAAGCACGCCGTTTTCCAGCTCAAGTTTGTATTTGCCACCGTCCCCGCCAAAGTCCACGTTCAGCACAGACTTAAGGTTGGCCGCTTTTTCGCCGTTGATGTGTAGTGCGAGATAGTCAAAGAACATTTCAGGCGTCATGGCGCGCACTGTATCCGGGCTGGCCGTATTGGGCGTCGGCAGTTGCTTCACACCGTTCCGCAGTTCCTGCGCACCCGACAGATAAAAGTTGCGCCAAGGGCCGGATTCGGCCTGATAGCCAAGTTGCTCAAGAGCATCCGCCTCAAGCTCTCGTGCCGCTTTATTTTCTGGATCGGCAAAGACGACTTTGCTGACGACCTGTGCAACCCAGCGGAAGTTACCCTGGTCATAGTCACCTTTGGCTTTTTGCAGAATACTGTCGGCTCCGCCCATATACTCAACAAACTTTTTAGCTCCCTCTTCTGGCGGCAGTTCGTCAAGGGTGGCCGGATTACCATCGAACCAGCCCAGATAGAGCACGTAGGTGGCTTTGACGTCATGGCTTACCGAACCGTAATAGCCACGGTTGGCCCAGGTATGCGCCAGCGCCTCAGGGAGTTTGAACATGGCTGCAATTTCATCGCGCGTATACCCTTCATTCGCCAGTCGTAACGTCTGATCGTTGATGTAGCGGTAGAGGTCGCGCTGGCTTTTGATTAAGGTGCGAACGTTCTCATTTCCCCAGGTTGGCCAATGGTGCTGCGCCATCAAAATTTCGGCTTTATCGCCCCAGCGGTTGAGCGCGTCGTTGAGGTATTTCGACCAAGGTAGTGGTTCACGGATTTTTGCACCGCGCAGCGAATAGGTATTGTGCAGCGTGTGGGTCACATCTTCTGCGGTCTGGATGGTTTTCTTCTCTTCGATGTACCAGAGCATTTCAGCTGGCGCTTCTGAGCCAGGCGCCATCATAAAATCGTAAGTCAGGCCATCAATAGTACGCTTCTCACCGGTTTTCGTGATGTAGTCGGTAGGTGGAATGAGCGTGACAGTTCCTGCCGATGTGGTGGTGCCCAGACCCGCGCCCACCTGCCCTTTTGGATCGGGCTGGAGCAGATTGCCGTACATATAACTGGCACGGCGGCTCATTACGTTGCCCGCCATGATATTTTCAGAGACCGCAGACTCAAGAAATCCGGCCGGGGCATAAACTTTGGTCTTGCCGGATTTGACGTCTTCCTCGCTGACCACGCCGCGCACACCGCCGTAGTGGTCAACATGGCTGTGGGTATAGATCACCGCAATGACCGGCTTATTGCCTCTATTTTTAAAATACAGATCCATTCCGACTTTCGCTGTCTCTGCAGATACCAGTGGATCCACCACAGTAATACCGTCCTTACCTTCGATAATGGTCATATTTGACAGGTCAAGATTACGTATCTGATAAATACCGTCAGTGACCTGGAATAACCCACTAATATTAATCAGTTGAGACTGTCGCCACAGGCTGGGATTAACCGTTTCAGGAGATTTTTCACCCTCCTTGATAAACGAATATTTATTTGGATCCCAGATAATGTTTCCTGCATCACCTTTAATCACCGCATCGGGTATCGCAGCAATAAAGCCCTTATGGGCATCAGTGAAATCTGTTTTATTGTCGAACGGAAGTTCCTGATATAACGCATTATTGGCTTTGATGGTTGCTGGCGCAGCATCTTTCTGACTGGCGTCAGCAAATACATATACGGGTATTGAAGTCAGTATTCCGCACAGCGTGAGGCTACGGACAAGGGGCTTGAGTTTCATTTGACGACCTCAGATTGTTGAACGAAAAAATTAAATTTAACGAATAAAATCATTGAGGCCTGTCAGCAGCGTCCGTAGTTCTGACAGGATATACGTGGCGAAATGGATGAAACCATTAACATTTCGAATTAACTTTAGCTAAATATTTACAGGCGGCAAGTTTGACTTAAGTATTTTTTTAAATTTCAAGTCATGCGTGGTAATCTTAAATCAAAAGAACTTATAAAAATAAAATTAAAGAAACTTAAAATCATGAAGTTAACGTCTAAAACAAGCACCACTCATATCCGCATCATTAATTTAATTAGTTATGTGAACTAATTTCAGCATGGTTGCCTTTCAGGATGATTAGTATGGATTAAACTGCAAGATATGGATTTAAATGCTATATCAATTAAGGTTACAGAAGGTGCTCATCGCCGTTCATTGAGAAATAGGTCAACTTTATTAAACCCTATACCTATTTGTTAAAAGCCGCTGTGGGGTTAAAAGATTCCACTTAAGCCCCTTTTTATAACGACTATTTATACAGAATACCCATTGCGCCCTGCTTGTTTGGCGCGATACAACGCCGCATCGGCTGCGGCGATAAGTGCCTTTGCCGACGTATGCCCTGTAGAGATGCTCACCCCCATACTAATGGTGACGAATGAACTGACTTCTGATGCAGTATGAGGGATGGCGGCTGCGGCTAGCTTCACTTTGATACGTTGAGTGACAGTTATTGCCTGAGCGAATGTCGCTGTCGGAAGCAACAACACAAACTCTTCGCCGCCGTAGCGCGCCACCAGATCTTCGGGTGTGCGCACTGAGATATTAAGCACGTTAGCGATCTGCCTCAGGCAGTCGTCGCCAGCCTGATGGCCATAGTGGTCGTTAAAGCGTTTGAAGTAGTCCACATCCAGCATGATCGCAGCCAGCGGCTTTTGCTGAGTCACCATTAATGCCAGGTAATCTTCCAGTACGCGTCGATTGGCGACCCCGGTCAAGGCGTCCTGCTGCGCTAACGTTTCCAGACGCGATATCAGCAACTGATTTTCGCTGTGGCGCTGCCAGGCCAACGTAAACCATCGTTGCAGCAGCAGACTGCCGGAGATCAGGATCAGACAAAAGAACAGCCAGATCAGTAAGAAATGGGTATTAACCCCCTGGTTTAGATGCAGACTTGCCAGCAGTAGCGCCCCTAAAATGGGAACAATAAACAGGAATAATGTGAGGGGGAAAACATACAGCGCAGCCATCGCGGACAGCATCAACATCACGCTAAACGGATAAGCAAACGGTAATTGCCACTCGGCAACGAACTGATAAGCACAGACTGACCAGAGCACACCTTGCCAGCATAACAATATGGCGAGAATGAGTTTGCTGGTGGCCAGGGGTAATCGTCGTCTTTTTACGATCAGGATTGCTACCAGTGCCAGGACAATAATGCACAGCATTGAGCCGTCCACTGCCCATAGCGTGTGATGACTGGCCGGGAGATTTTGGTCGTAGCCTGGAAACAAGCTATTGCGTAGCAGGATAATGATGGCAAAACCGATGTTAATAAATCCCAGCCAGAGCAAATTCAGCGACAAGGCGTGAGCAACCATCTCGTCGCGTGTGTGCCAATCCTGTTTATCCCAATCGTCTTTCCTGCGTTGCAATGGAACCATGGTGTTATTCCTGACGACCTTGTGCCCATTAAGTGTATGTCAGAAATAAGATAACGCGTGCCATCCCAAAGGATTAGAGTAAACCGCTATACAATACCGGTCCCGTTGGTAATCCCGTCGGTGAACCGCCTTGTGGTTCCAGACTGATAGCGATGGTGCTCCCTGACGCCAGGGTTTTATTGTCCAGCTCAATCCGGGTGGCCGCATTGTTAGCCAGTAAGCCTAATGATATTGGCTGCTTGCCAGCAGGAATCAGCCAGAGTTGCAGGCTATTTGCAGCGTTGAGAGCGACAGGTTTGAGCGGAGTGAGTTGTAATAACTGACTGTCGCTGCTGCGGCTCACGACCCATTGACCCTGCTGCTGCGCATCGCCAAGAATGATCAGCGGCGCAAACTCATCCGGTCGATGGTTGTAATATGACACCAGCGTGAATGCCGCAAGTCCCGCTGCAACCAGCCAACCGACGTAAGGATTGGCACGCTTCACCGGCGTTTTGGCGGGCAGACTTAAGGTGATTTTTTTCCAGACGCGTTCAGGTGGTGTTTGAGGCCGCAAATGCGTATCTAAGCCGGTTAACATCGTCTGCCAGCTGGCAACTTTCGCAGCGAGTTCAGGCTCCTGCTGTAGCCGCCGTTCAAAGCGCAAACGGGCATTGCCGCGCAGTGTTCCCAATGCATATTCGGCCGCGAGCGCGTCATCATGTTGCTTGTTGTTATTCATAGGCCCACGCACTCCCGAAGATGCTCCATCGCACGACGGATCCAACTTTTCACTGACCCTACCGGCTGCTGTAACCAGGCTGCAATATCGCTGTGCGACATCCCCTGATAGTAAGCCAGCGTCACACTTTGCCGCTGCTCACTGCTGAGGTGCTGCAAGCAATGTTGTAAACGGGCCGCCTGCGAATCATCGAACGGCTGCTCTGTATTATCAGTATCCGTTTCCTGAGTACTGTCACTGTATTCCTCTGACGCCAGCGCTTCACGTGCCTGCCCACTGCGCAACCAGTCGATACAGCGGTTACGCACAATATGCGTCATCCATGTCATGGGCGCGCTGAGTGCGGCATCATAGCTGTCGGCTCGGTTCCAGATGGTGAGGAAGCAATCATGCAGCACTTCTTCCGCCCAGGCTGGCTGACGCAAGGTGCGCAATGCAACTGCAAATAAATGCGGAGAAGTGAGTCGATACAGTTGTTCAAATGCCGGGCGATCGCCTTGCGCAATCGCCCGCAATAATTTCACCAGCTGTTGAGCCAAAACGTTATCCATGTTTTTCCCGGAAGGCATTGAAATGCCTTCCGAGTATAGACAATTACTTAGGCATCAGGACGGTATCGATAACATCGATCACACCGTTTTTCTGATTCACATCATAAGTACTGATATTGGCCACATTGCCCATACCATCCTTCAACTGAATATTGTGAGGACCGTTGCTCATAATCCATAAAGGCTGCCCGTTAACGGTTTTCAGTTCCGCGTGACCGCCACCTTGTTTGATTTTCATCTCCAGCGCTTTCATGTCGTATTTACCGGCCACGACATGATAGGTGAGGATGCTGGTCAACTTAGCTTTGTTTTCTGGTTTCACCAGACTATCCACGGTGCCCGCAGGCAATTTCGCAAACGCAGCATTGGTTGGTGCGAACACGGTAAATGGACCTTTGCCCTGCAGCGTGTCGACTAATCCCGCCGCTTTTACTGCTGCTACCAAAGTGGTGTGATCTTTAGAATTGAGGGCATTTTCAATGATGTTTTTCTGCGGGTACATGGCGGCACCGCCGACCATAACAGAATCAGAATTCATGGCTGCGAAGGTGGTGGCAGTGAACATTAACGCGCCTGAGATGACTGCAGTGGTGATTAGCTTTTTCATCATAAATCCTCGTTGTAGGGGAGCGAAGGAGTTGCTCACAACGGGATATACGTAAGGAGGGTCACAACTGGATGCAGGGTGGAGAAAATATTTTTAAAAAAATCACAAGACGGCCAAAACAGCCGTCTTGTGTGCAGTCACCTGCGGTTAAATCTGGTCTTCTGGCTCGAGCGCGTCCTGAATCGCATCCGCCAGGTTGGAGATCTCATTGGCAACCGCCTGAAGATCCCACGACGCTTTTGAACCGCTGGCAGAGGTTGAGGCACTGACGGATTCCTTCGCCACAGCTAAAGCGGCCGCCACAGCGATGGTCCGCTTGTGTTGTTCCGGCGTCATACCCATTGGGGGTGGTGCAAAGTAGTCATTGACCATTTCATCTCTCCGTTTACAGCGTTCAATAAAAATAAATCCTGCGTGCATTATCAGGAAATTGAGCGCGAGTGCGACTAAAAGTTCACGCAACTCTCCTGACAGTTTTTGTCATAGCTGTTTCGTAACATGCAGCGGTAAACACACAAGGAGAAAAAAACCATGTTCACCGCTGATATGACCATTATTTACGTGCCGAACGTTGTGAAGAGCGCCGACTTTTATGCATCGCTGTTTGATATCAAGCCAATTAATGTCGCGCCCACTTTTGCGATGTTTGTTTTTGAGAACGGATTCAAACTGGGTTTGTGGTCGAAATACACCGTTCAACCGCCTGTGGATACCCAACAGTTTAATGCCAGCGGCGAAATCACCTTCAAAGTGCAGCAGAAAGCGGACGTGGATTTCCTCTATAACGAATGGGGTGCTTTCCGCGAAATCACCATTGTACAGTCACCGACCGAGATGGATTTTGGCTACACCTTTACCGCCATCGATCCTGATGGGCACCGTTTACGCGTGATGTGGTTGCAGCTGGAAGATTGATGTTCTGGGGCGGCCACGCGGCCGCCCATACGAGAAGCTATACTTGCGGCGGGATAAACGCCTGCACCGGCGTCAGTTCTCCGGCGTATTTGCGTACCTGCACCACAGTGATCTGCCCACTGCAACCCTGAGTCAGCGACGACGTGCCAATATCCAGCGTCAGTACGTTGGGATTACCATGGCGACATAACGGCCGCAGCGCGGTGGGGTCGACAGGATCGTACCAGGCACCCGTGGGTAGCTGCACCACTCCCGGCATCACCGTGTCGGTCACGCGCGCGCTGGCGAGCACATGGCCGCGCTGATTGTATAGCTCGATAATCTCGCCGTCGTTAATCCCCAGCGATGCCGCATCATGCGTGTTCAGGCTGCACACCTCACGCCCATCACGTTTGCCGCTCAGGCTGTAATCACCGAAATCCAGCTGGCTGTGAAGACGCGTCGCGGGCTGATTAGCGATCAGCCAAAACGGATGGTCGGCATCGGGTTTTTGCTGTGGTTCTCGCCACACCGGATGTCCCGGACAGTTTTCATAATCAAAACTGGCGATAGTCGCCGAGTAGATTTCGATTTTTCCACTCGGCGTTGGCAGTGGTGATGCCTCGGGATCGGCACGGAAGGCGTTCATCATCCGTCCACCGTCTTTGAGCTGGGGCAATTCCAGCACGCCCTGCTGCCAGAATTGTTCAAAATCGGGGATTTCGACCTGATGCGTTGCCAGCTTTTGCTGCAACTGCGCGTAATGATGTTTTAGCCAGCCACGTGTATCACGGCCTTCGGTAAAGGCTTCTTCGCATCCCAACCTGCGCGCCAACTCGGCGAATATTGTGTAATCGTCTTTGGCTTCACCGTGTGGTTGTGCAACCTGCTGCATGGCAAACAGATGGCGATCGGTCGGCGCCCCACCCACATCCTCGCGCTCTAACGTCATGGTGGCGGGCAATACGATATCGGCATGGCGCGCACTGGAGGTCCAGGCAATCTCATGCACAATCAGCGTATCCAACTGGCAAAATGCCTGACGGAGTCGCGCCAAATCCTGATGGTGATGGAACGGGTTGCCGCCCGCCCAGTAAGCCAAACGGATATGTGGATAGGTTAAACGACGGCCGTTGTAGTCGAACGGTTTGCCGGGATTGAGCAACATATCCGAAATACGCGCCACCGGGATCAGACGATCAATGCCATTTTTGCCTTGCGGCAGTGCCGGGAAACTCACCAGGTTGTGGTGCTTACCGTAATGGCCCAACGCGCCCAGCGCATAAGTGTAACCGCCGCCCGGTAAACCCGGTTGTCCCAGCGCGGCGGCCAGCACCAGCCCGAGCCACACCGGTTGCTCACCGTGTTCCGAGCGTTGCAGCGCATGCGCAACGGTAACCAGAACGCGTTTGCCGGGTAGCTGGCGAGCAAAATCAGCGATAAATGCCGCGCTGACGGCGCAGATATCTGCTGCCCAGGCGGCGTCTCTTCGCGTGCCATCCTCTTCACCACAGATATAAGCGACCATTTCCGGCCAACCCACGGTGTAGCGACTGAGGAAGGCTTCATCCGTCAACTGCTCTTCAATTAATACGGATAAAACACCAAGAATAAAGGCGGCATCGGTGCCAGGACGCAAGGCCAGCCACTCACCTCTGGCTTCCTCAGGGAGATCACTTTTCAGCGGGCTAACTGAGATAAAACGCGTGCCGCGCTGTGCCGCCTGCTGCATAAAGCCACGCTCGGTGTGCTCACTTAATCCGCCGCTCGCCACCTGTGAGTTTTTTAATGCCAGACCACCGAATGCGATGACAATTTCACTGTGTTGGGCAATCTCTTCCCAGCTTACGCCGCGACGCGCAATCTCATTCATGTCGCCGACGATATGCGGCAGCAGCACCGATGCAGAGCCGGAACTGTAGCTGTTCACCGAACGCACGTAGCCACCCAGCGTGGTATTCAGGAAGCGGTGCACCTGGCTTTGCGCATGGTGAAAACGTCCGGCGCTCGACCAGCCATAAGAACCGCCAAAAATACCTTCCGGGCCATGAGTGTCGCCCACGCGCTTCAATTCACGCGCCACTAATTCATAAGCCTGTTCCCAGCTAACCGCAACGTATTCATCATTGCCACGGCGCTGATCCGGGCCGGGGCCATCTTCCAGCCAGCCACGACGCACCATCGGGCGCGAGACGCGTGCCGGATGATTAAGCGCAGTGCGAAAGTTTTGCAGCAGCGGGCTGGGATCGGGATCGCCTTTGAAGGGTTCGATAGTGAGCTGATCGCCCGATTGCTGGGCATGAAAAGCGCCCCAGTGGGCGCTGTGCATTACCGGTTTTTGCGTCATCACTGTTCCTGGCTGTCAAAAATGAAAAACGGTGCTTAGAGCACCGTTGCAATAAAGTTTCTTACGCGCCCGTTTTCCGGGTCGTCGAGGACTTGCTGAGTCGGCCCGGCCGCCACGATTTTGCCGTCTTCCATAAACACAATGTTATCGGCGACCTCGCGTGCAAAACCAATCTCGTGCGTCACAATCACCATGGTGATGCCGGAGTGTGCCAGCTGTTGAATCACCTGCAGCACTTCGCCCACCAGTTCGGGATCCAGCGCTGAGGTTGGCTCATCAAACAGCATCACGCCGGGATCCATCGCCAGCGCACGGGCGATCGCCACACGCTGCTGCTGTCCACCGGAGAGATTTTGCGGCCACTCATCTTCTCGTCCTGCCAGCCCCACCTGCTTCAGCAGCGACAGCGCTTTACTGGTCGCCTGTTGACGGTTTTGCTTTTTCACACGCATTGGCGCATCAACGATGTTCTGCAAAACAGTACGGTGCGGGAACAGGTTAAACTGCTGGAACACCATGCCAATTTGCGCACGCTGGCGAGCAATCTCACCGCTGCTTAATTCGTGCAGTGCCTGGCCTTTCTGTTTATAGCCAATGATTTCGCCACCGATGCGAATGGTGCCACCATCCAGCTTTTCCAGATGGTTGATGCAGCGCAGCAAGGTGGATTTGCCCGAACCCGAAGGACCGAGGATAACCGTGACCGAACCGGCGGGAATATCCAGATTCACTTCGTCCAGAATCGTGACGCCGGAAAAGCGTTTGGTGACTTTACGTAAGGCGATCGCTTCAGCCATTGCTCACGCTCCTTTCAGGTTTCTGCGCGCTAAAGCCCGGCAATGATTTAAACAGGCTCCGTTTTTCACGGCGCGTGACGCCACGGCCAAAATAGCGTTCAACATAGAACTGACCAATCGACAGCACCGAAGTCATCAGCAGATACCACAGCGTCGCCACCAGCAGCAGCGGAATCACTTCATAAGTACGCTGATAAATGATCTGCGCTGAGAACAATACGTCCTGCAAGGAAATCACTGACACCACCGCCGTGGTTTTTAACTGACCAATAATTTCATTACCGGCGGGCGGCATAATCGCGCGCATCGCCTGCGGCAGCACGGTATGACGGAAAATCTGCGCCGGGCGATAACCTAACGCACGCG
The DNA here is from genome assembly GCF_056491465.1 of Pantoea sp. C1E2. Classification (NCBI taxonomy): domain Bacteria; kingdom Pseudomonadati; phylum Pseudomonadota; class Gammaproteobacteria; order Enterobacterales; family Erwiniaceae; genus Pantoea; species Pantoea sp. C1E2. The sequence continues at coordinate 905,269 of NZ_JBSZHT010000004.1, read as the reverse complement.
CCGCTTCCAGCTGACCATTGCCCACGCTCTGGATACCGGCACGCACAATTTCAGCGGCATAGGCCGACTGATGCATCACCAGCGCGATCACCGCCGCACTAAATGGGCTCACCAGCGCATTAGATTGGGTGCTCCACAACTCGCCCAGGCCTGGGATTGAGAGTGAAATCGTTGGATACAGCGCCGCAATGTTGTACCACAGGAACAACTGCACCAGCATTGGCACGCCACGGAAGAACCAGGTGTAGAACCAGCTGACGCCCACCAGCACCGGATTCGATGAAAGGCGCATCAGCGCCAGCACCGTACCAAAAGCAAAGCCCAGCACCACCGAAATCGCGGTTAGCTGCAGCGTCATCAGTACGCCCTGCAGGATCGATTCGCCGGTGAAGTTTTCCGCAATCACGCTCCATTCGAAGCGTGGATTGTTAATCATCGAGTGCGCCATTGCCACGACGCACAACAGTACCACCAGCGCACTCAGCCAGCGTCCGTAGTAACGTTTGCCGACGATCCGCAGATCGTCGGTGTGGTCACGAACATCACTCATTGAAAGATTTCCTGGTTACGTTTGGATTCTTTGACTGCGCCAAAACCGATACCCCAGTTGTCGAGGATCTTTTTGTAGCTGCCATCTTTGATCAGCGAGTTAAGCGCGGCCTGTACAGCTGGCTCCAGCGCAGAATCTTTCGGGAAGGCGACAGAGACTGGCGCGTCATGCACGGTGATTTCGCCGCTCAGCGTAATAGGCTTAATCACCTTCGCCTGCCACAACAGACCTTCGTACGGGCCCAGGAACATCGGCACGCGTCCGCTAACTACGGCTTGCACACCGGCTGGACGATCCGGGAAGACTGACACTTTGATTGGTTTTTTACCCGCTGCTTCACAGGCTTTGCTGGCTTCTTCCAGGCGAGTCACCTGAGTGGTGCCTGAACCTGCGCCAACTTCCTGACCGCACACAGCATCCAGGGTTTTGAACGGTGCCACATTGGCATCTTTGCGCGAGATAATGCCCAACAGGCTGGCGTCGTAGTAGCTGACGAAATCGATAATTTTGGCGCGGGTCGCAGTGGCATTAATGTTCGAAAGCGCAACATCATAACGACCGGTTTTCAAACCTGGAATGATGTTGTCAAAACCGCCGGTGTCGCGCCACTGGACCTGAATCCCTAAGCGTTCACCCACGGCGTTCATCACGTCAATTTCACGGCCGGCCAACGTTTTGTTGTCTTCTTTATAGAAGGTCGTCGGCGGCGTGTTTGGGTTGGTTCCTGCCACGATATAGCCGCGCTTAACCACATCCTCAGGCAACAAGCTTTTCAGCGCAGGATCGGCCTGAACATGGATTGAGCTGTCAGTCGGAACGGATTGATCGGCGGCAAACGCGGTGTGCGCACTCAATGCAAGTGCAAGCAAGGTGATACCTTTGGCGAGTTTCACTGGAACCTTCTCCTGATATATATAAATGTTTCCCTGTTGGGAAAAGGCGTTGAGGTAGCGATGTATTTTTCTTCTTCCTCACCATTCGGTGGAAAGAAATTTTCATCCTCTGAACGTCCCGGAGCCATTCTCAGTAAGATGTGCAGCGATCACAAATGCGAAAAACGGATATCTATTGCCATATTTCGGGAATAGAACGTGGTGCCCGTGGTGACGGGGATGACCGCGCCAATGATGGCGCGGTGTCAGGTGAGGTATTCAGATTTAGTCAGGTATTCAACGGCCTGCTTTTACCATGGCTTATGATCGTTTTCTTATTAGCAAGACATTATCGTTCTAAGCGTTTGCGTATAGGCTCGAACTCTTTAGTGGCGTGACGCGGTACGGTATCGGGTAAGTTCTGCTCGGCAGCCTGCCAGTATTGCCACGGCACTTTTTTATCTCCCAATTCGTAATCCATGCCATCCCAGCTGTCTTCCCGGAAGCTATAGAACGCCCAGTGAGCCTGCTGCTGATCCAGCACCGTTAATACATCCTCCAGATACTGTGTGCAACCTGGCAAGGTGCGTACACAACCAAACTCCCCTACCACCATTTGATGGCGTGCCACGCCGTGCACTTTTGCCCACGCGAACGGCAGCGCTAAATATTCTGCCACGCGTTGCGCATCCCACTGTTGCTGGGCTCCTGCGTAAGGTACTTTGCCGGGATAAGGCCACGGTGTTGCCCGTTTAGCATTCGGTGCACTGGTGGCGGAATAAGGCTCGTACATATGCACGCTATACAACACGCGCTTGTCCTCAAGCGCCTTCGGCCAATAACTGAAGGCATCGGCTGCTGCATACCAGCCACTGTCCACCATCACCGGCGTTTGCTGATCGACTTCGCGGATAGCAGCGATCACTTCACGATAAAACGCGGGCAAATCGCGTGCGCTACCCTGATGCTGTTGATACCACGCTTGCATCGCTGTCGCGGAGGCGTGTTCGGCTAATCCACCCATTTTCTCCGGTGCTGGCTCGTTAATAATGTTGTAAGCCGCAATCGCAGGATGACCTTTCAACGCGGTGGCCAGATCGCGCCAGTAGCGCGCGCTCTGCTGCCAGAATTGTTTGTCCTGCCACAAACGATCGTCGAACTGGCCACCGTTGTTCTGCGACCAGCGCATGCCTGGCAACGACAGTGGCGTTATTACCACTTTTAGATTTGCTGCCTGTGCGCTATCCAGCACTTTCTTCAGCGTCGCAATGTCCTCTGTGACCAACCCTTGATACTCGTCGGCACTGCCGAGCAGGAAATCTCGCTGCTGCGTTGGCCATTTATCCCAGGAGAGTCGAACCCAGGAAGCACCGTAGGTGTGTAGAGCGTTGAAATAGGCGATGTCGGGTGGAATACGATTAAAGCTGTTACCGCCATGCTGAGGTTTAAGCCAGAAATCCATCTTTTCGGTGGCCCTTACCACCGGGTTAATCATCAAAATCAGCAGCAGGAATGTAAAGGTTTGTATGATCCGGCGCACACTTTCTCCTTAATTTATGCGAGTCCTTAGCACCCTTTTTGGTGCAGGCTCGAAACTAAACTGATTCTCATATAGTTACCGTGCGTTATCACTGATTTTAGCTGGCTGATTTGTAAGGATTTGATGACACTTTGATGAACGCTTTTCCTTCGCAACATTTTTACCCGCATACCTCACCCTTGCTTTACGTTTCTTCACGCTTCGCACGCATTTAGCACCAATCATGGAGAAAAAAAGGAGACGCTGATTTAGCGCATATACAATGAGAAACATTCTCATTATCATGCGCATTTGCTTACATATGTTAATACTTCAGGGAGAAGATTTAAGTGAATGTAACTTTATATGTCAGGAAACGCCCTCTTGCGCTGATTGTGGCGGCCTTGCTTACCTCACCTGCTTATACCGCGGAACCCACGGAAAAACTGGCTGACGATGAATCGATGATCGTCACTGCGGAACAGGGTTTGAAACAGCAGCCTGGCGTTTCCACCATTACCGCTGAAGACATCAAGAAAAGCCCACCGGTTAACGACCTCTCCGATATCATCCGCAAAATGCCGGGCGTCAACCTGACCGGTAATGGTGCCAGCGGCAGCCGTGGTAACAACCGTCAGATTGATATTCGTGGCATGGGCCCGGAAAACACCTTAATCATGATCGATGGCGTGCCGGTGAGTTCGCGTAACTCTGTGCGTTACAGCTGGCGTGGCGAGCGCGATTCGCGTGGTGACACCAACTGGGTGCCCGCCGAAATGGTCGAACGTATTGAAGTGATTCGTGGACCAGCGGCCGCGCGTTACGGTTCGGGTGCAGCGGGTGGCGTGGTGAATATCATCACCAAGCGCCCAACCAATGACTGGCATGGCTCGCTGTCACTGTTCACTAACCAGCCTGAGAATGATAAAGAAGGTGACACGCGTCGCGCCAACTTCAATTTAAGTGGCCCGCTGGCAGGCGATGCGTTAACTATGCGTCTGTATGGCAACATCAACCGCACTGATGCAGATGCGTTCGACATCAACACGGCAGAAAATGGTTCCTACGCGGCCGGTCGTGAAGGCGTGCGCAACAAAGATATCAACGGTGTGTTGTCATGGAAAATCACGCCATTGCAGGTGATTGATTTCTCATACGGCTACAGCCGTCAGGGCAACATCTACGCCGGTGATACGCAGAACAGCAACAGTAATGCCAGTGCCGATGGTCTGGTGGAATCGCTGTATGGTGCAGAAACCAATCGCCTTTATCGCCAGAGTTACGGTGTCACGCATAACGGTATCTGGGATTGGGGAACCTCGAAATTAAACTTCAATTACGAGAAGACCAATAATACCCGCCTGAAGGAAGGTACCGCGGGCCGTACTGAAGGAATGATTAACACCGATGAGTATGCGACCAGCCGACTGGAGAGCTACCGTGCCGGCGGTGAAGTCAGCTTCCCGCTGCAACTGTTGGTGGATCAAACCGTCACTCTTGGTGCGGAATGGAACCGTGATGAGCTGAACGATCCGGCTTCGATGCTCACGCAAACCGCGAACGGCGTGACGCTGCCAGGCAGTTCAGGCGATCCCTCTCAGCGCAGCAGCAAAAACGACGCGACCATCAGTTCTCTGTTCTTTGAAGACAATATCGCCGCCACTGATAGCACTGAGGTTATTCCCGGCCTGCGCTTCGATTATCACGATCAGTTCGGTGCGAACTGGAGTCCAAGCCTTAACATTTCTCAGGGCCTGGGCGACAACTTCACGCTGAAAGCCGGTATCGCGCGCGTGTTTAAAGCACCAAACCTGTATCAATCAACGCCGGGTTACCTGCTTTCGACACGCGGCAACGGTTGCCCAATCGGGCTAACCCAATGCTATCTGCTGGGTAATGGCGATCTGGATCCGGAAACCAGCGTTAACAAAGAGATTGGCATTGAGTTCAGCAACGAAGGCTACGTAGCGGGTATCACCTACTTCCGTAACGACTACAAAAACAAAATCGTCGCTGGCACCGATCCTGTTTATTCTGAGGCGGGCTACAACGTGCTGCGCTGGGAAAACGGCGGCAAGGCGATTGTGGAAGGATTGGAAGGTAATCTGACCATCCCATTAGTTGCCGATACGCTGGAATGGCGTACCAACGCGACCTATATGTTCCGTTCAGAAAGCAAAGACACCGGTAATCCGCTCTCTATTATCCCAGAGTTCACCATTAATTCTCAGCTGGAGTGGCAGGCAACGCAGGATCTGAGTGCGAACGTGAACTGGACACAGTATGGCCGCCAGAAACCGCGTCAGTTTGCGGAGACGAACACAGATGTGACCAACATGACCACCAAAGAGATCAAGCCATATTCAGTGGTCGGTCTTAACGTGAATTACGACATCACCAAAAATCTTCGCGCTAATGCGGGTATCACCAACCTGTTTGATAAACGTATCTATCGCGAAGCGACCGGTGCAATCACCTATAACGAACCGGGCCGCGCCTATTACGCTGGCGTCACCATGTCGTTCTAAACGCATGTGGGCGGCGCAGTCGCCGCCCACATCAATTCGGCTGTTCGCCACTCCGCTATCCCTCTGTTTACTCATCTATTTTCCCAATTAACATCACTCACTATTTTTTGACTTTTTACCTTCAAAATTTGAAGGTTTTACATCAAATAACACCTCGCTGCCCCACCTCGCATCCGGTAATTTCTTCGCTATCTTCCCTACAGGATCAAAGCAGATGATTAAAGATGCGTTTTACCGCACGGGGCATCCCGCTCCTCAACTTGGCGTCAGCCCGCTCTCCTGGGTGAACGAAGTGCTGCATTATCTCGGCGCAGGCACTTCCGCAAAGACCTGTTTAAGCGAGGCCAGACAAGCCGGATTTCAGGGCGTCGAATTGAGCCGCATATTCCCGCGTGAACCGGGTGCATTGAAGCAGCTGCTGTCAAAACATCACCTGCAGCTGGTGTCAGGCTGGCACGACGGATTCCTCACCGAACGCAGCGTTGAGCAGGAATTGGATGCGGTGCATAACCATGCCGCCCTGCTCCAGGAAAATGGTGCCAATGTGATGGTGTACGGGGAGTGTGGCTGGATGGCTGAAAACGCCTTGGATGTGCCGCTGAGCACCCGACGTCTGCTGCCGGAGAATCAGGTTTCCGCCTATGCCGATCGCCTCTCCCGCTTTGCCGAAGCGCTGTTTGACCAATACGGTTTACGCCTTGCCTACCACCACCACCTGATGATGGTGGCCGAAACGCTGCCGGAAATCCGTGCGCTGATGGGTGCCTGTTCGCCCGCGGTAGGTTTGCTGCTGGATACCGGCCACGCCACCGCCGCCGGATTCTCCTATACGCAACTCATCGATGAATTCGCCGAGCGCATTTGCCACATCCATCTGAAGGATGTGCGACTGGATCGCCTGCAACAGGTGCGAGCCACCGGCATGACCTTCAACGAAGCGGTGCTCGCCGGGATGTTCACCGTGCCAGGCGATGGCGGTATTGATTATCGGCCGCTGGCGGAGTTTATCACTCGCAGCGGTTATCAGGGCTGGATGGTGGTGGAAGCTGAGCAGGATCCGGCGAAAGCCCCGCCGTTAGAAACCGTGACTCGCGCACAACGTTTTGTTGACCAACACATTTTACCTGCAAACGCTTAAGGACCCGATGATGGCTGGAAAAACACTGAATGTTGGCCTGATCGGTTCAGGCTTTATGGGCCAGGCACATGCCGATGCGTGGCGTCGCGCGGGTTTACTGTATCGCAACCTGGCGCTGCAACCCGTTCTGCATACCCTGGCGGATGTCACGCCTGCACTGGCCGAAGAAGCGGCTCGACGCTACGGTTTTCAACACAGCACAGCGGACTGGCAATCGATGGTGAACAATCCTGAGATTGATATTGTCGATATCACTACGCCTAACAGCATGCACTTCGACATGGCGTTGGCCGCGATTCGTTCGGGTAAACACGTTTACTGCGAAAAGCCGCTCACCGTTTCGCTGCAGGAAGCGCAAACCTTGACGCAGGAAGCCGAGCGCGCTGGCGTGAAAACCATCATGGCGTTCAATAACATCAAAACGCCCGCAGCGCAGTTGGCGAAACAGATGATTGATCGGGGTGATATCGGCACACCGACCCGCTTCCGTGGTTGGTTCGATCAGGGATTTTTCAACGATCCTGAGCTGCCGTGGAGCTGGCGCTGCTCGCGTGAACAGGCCGGTTCCGGCTCGCTCGGTGACTTAGGCTCACACGTGGTGAGCGTGGCGCAATATTTGATGGGACCGATCAAGAGCGTGGTAGGACAGGAGCAGTTGTTCATTGAAACGCGTCCTGCTGCGGGCGGCGGCTCAGGCTATGGTGCCCAGGCGGATAAGCAGGCTGCGCGTTTGAAAGTGGAAAACGACGATCAGTTCCAGGCGCTGGTCACTTTCGAGAGCCGCGCTGGTGGCGTGATTGAATCTTCACGCATTTCCGCAGGTAAAGTGTTCGGCATTGCATGGGAAATCTCGGGCACCGAAGGCACCATCATCATGGACGGTGAGCGCTTTAACGAACTGAAGATTGCACGCTATGGCGACGCGAAACACGATCGCGGCTTTAAAACCATCTATGCCGGTTCTCAGGTCGAACAATTCGGAGGCTTCTTTGGCTTCGATTTCGCTGGCGGTGGTCTGGGATACTTCGATGTGAAAGTCATCGAAATCTATGACCTGATCAAAGGCCTCAGCAGTGAAGCCAGTTGCTTCCCGGACTTCCGCTTTGGCCTGGAGAATCAGCAGATCATCGAAGCGATGGTGCGCTCCTCTGCCAGCGGTGAACGCGTGGAGATCGCCAGTCTGCGCAACTAAATAAAAAACTCGCGCAATGCTTCAGCCAGCGCCTGCGGTTGCTCATCCGGGATGAAGTGACCGCAGTGCGCGATTTTGATGCCTGAGACCTGTGCCGCAAACTCTTTGAGCGGGATAGCCATATCGGGGATCGAGCCTTGATCGGCACTCACCGCCAGCAACGGCACCGTGAGTTTGCCGTTATCACGCAGCAATGCACGGTTTTGTTCGGCAGAGATGCTCACTTCGCGATACGCCGCCATGCCTGCGCGCAATGCCCCGTTCTGTTGCAGCAACCGCGTATATTCCGTCATATCTTCCGCGTCAAAAACCATGGGACTGACGGCTTTGCGTTTCAGAAACCACTCCAGATAGATCTCTTCGCGCCCAGCAATCAAGGCTTCAGGCAGATCCGGCAGCAGATGGAAGGCAAAATGCCAGGTTTTCCAGGCCTTATCGGGCGTGGCAGGCAGTGCATCTGGCAGGGTCACACCCGGAATGCCCGCATCCAGCAGGGCAAGTTTCTTGATCTGATTGGCATAGTGCATGGCAAACGGCCACGCCACCCACGCGCCAACATCATGCGCAGCAAGATAATAGTGATGGATGTTCAGTTGCAGCAGCAGGCCTTGTACTTTCTCAGCCAGAGAAGTGGTGTCGTAACCGCTGTAAGGCTTGTCAGAATCCCCCTGGCCAGGCAGATCAGGCGCGATAATGGAGTAACGATCGCCGAGCAGAGCCATCACCTTGCGCCATGCAAACCAGCTTTGCGGGAACCCGGCTAACAGCACCATCGTTTCACCCTGCGGGTTGCCGCCGCTGACGTAATGCAATCTGACTCCGTCTACCGTGGCGTAGTGATGGAAAAAATCAGGCAGGCCGGCAACGGGTTGCGACCAGCGTGATGTTGATTTCAATTCTGAGGCATTCATCGGTTTATCCTAAAAATTGGAAATGATTACTTCCTAATTGGTTAAAGTTTTAGTCGGTTAGGTTCAAAACATCATCGTTCCAGGACTGGCATGGGTGGCCGCGTGCTCGTGTAGAGATATTGTTTGCGGTAGGGAAAACACCATTTAGGAAATGATTAATTCCTAAATGGTACAGGAGGGGATGAAGGCTTGGCAAGCGATGCTAGTGAGATCCCGAATTAAGGCGCAACACGATACTGAACAAAATCCGTTCTGGTTGCGACCTGATCATACAGCGCTCGGGCACGGTAATTATTCTCGCGCGTCATCCAATACACTTTCGAGCAGTTCAACGCCTCAGCGGCAGCATTCACCGCTGCGATTAACGCGCGCCCCGTGCCTTGCTTACGCCCACCTGGGCTGACGAACAGATCCTGCAGGTAACAATAGTCACCCAGGGCCCAGGTACTGCGATGGCAAATAAAATGCACCAATCCCGTTAACTTGCCCTGCTCTTCCGCCACCAGACAATGCATCGGCTCACCTTCCGCAAGCAGTCGTTGGAATGTCGTTTGACTGACTTCTTCCGTGACTTCACTGACATAAAAGTCGAGATAGCCCAACCACAGAGATTTCCACTGTGCGTAATCCTCTGCAGTGAGTTTTCTAATCACCTGTTCCATTTATTTCTCTCCATTGTTGGCGTGTTATGTTGAACATCAAGCTGGCGGGCGGATCCTGTGGATCAAACACCCGTTCAAGGAAAGTCATCCCGACCTTTTCCAGTACGCGGCGCGATGCGCTGTGATTCTCGCGCACTACACCTACGATTTCTCTCAGCTTTAGGTCTTCAAAACCGTGGCGGATAGCGCGCAATGCCAGTTCCGTCGCATAACCATTTCCCCAGGCATCCGGTTCAAAACGGTAACCCAGATTATTGGTTCTGCGCCCGTTGAATTCGCTGACAAATACGCCACCGAAACCAATCACATGCTGCGGATTGCTTTTCTCCATGATGGCCCAGTCATCGAAACCATGAATAGCGCGATCTTTAATTCTGCGTAGTAATACTTCTCGCGCATGATCAATATTGGGATATGGCCCGCGCGGGTAAAATTGATGTGTTCTCGCATCGCCATAGATGCGAAAAAGCGCCTGCAAATCCGTGCGCTCAACCGGCCGATACAGCAACCTCTCAGACTCCCAATGCATTCAATCCCTCGCCTTATTTTATGATGCAGCGAAATAACATAGCACCGCGACATCACTTTGAGTGTTAAGAATTTTTGCTATGATGTCAGCCCATCTTTCTAATGATTGAATCTGAACCATGCGAACATCGGACTCGTTGCGACTTCTGCTGCTGGCGGCTATTTGGGGAGCCAGTTTTCTGTTTATGCGCATTGCCGTTCCCGCTCTGGGTGCGGTGAATACCGCTTTTTTGCGCGTGTTATTCGGCGCGTTGGGTCTAATTGTCGTGATGGCAGTGCTGCGCATTCCACGCCGCTTCGAAGGCAAACTAGGCTGGGCGATGTTGCTGGGGGTGATTAACTCAGGATTACCTTTCCTGATGTATTGCCTGGCCGCTCGCGTCTTGCCCGCAGGCTACTCCGCGATACTCAACGCCACCACGCCATTAATGGGCGTCGTGATAGGCGCCGCGTTCTTTAATGAACAACTTACCGTGAGTAAAGTGCTGGGCATGCTGGCCGGTTTTGTTGGCATAATGTTGATAAGTACCACTGGTGAAGGGGAGCTATCGCACGCGCTGATACTCGGCATTGCGGCTTGTCTGGTTGCCACCGCCTGTTATGGTTTTGCCGGCTTTCTGGCCAGACGCTGGATTGGATCGCGCGGCGGGCTCGATGCCACGAAAGTGGCATTCGGCAGCCAGTTAGGTGCCTCGCTGTTCCTGCTGCCTTTCTTTGTCTTTACCGCGTCGCAAACGTCTGCAGCGAACTGGCAAATTCCTGAAGTCTGGGCCTGCATCCTGGCCGTCGGTTTTATTTGCACCGCGCTGGCTTATATCATCTACTTCCGCCTGCTGGCCGATATTGGCCCGCTGCGCACCCTCACCGTCACCTTCCTGATCCCGCCTTTTGGCATCCTTTGGGGCTGGTTGGTGCTGGACGAGCAGATCAACCAGGGCTTTATGGGCGGTGCATTGTTAATTGTACTGGCGGTATGGCTTGTTACGCGCAGCGGAATGGTCAAAGCCGCCACGCCGAGCACCACTGGCAGTAAATAGCGCTATTTTTTACTGGTGGGCTTCAGCGAACGATTAAGATCCTGAATGCGTTTCATGGTTTTTACCGTGCGCGATGAAGTCGCTGAAGCCACCGACAAAATCAACATCTCCAGACACACCAGTACGGTGCCATGCAGCGGCATGCGGCCGTTCTCCCCACCGCGCGGCACATTAATAATCACATCTGCTTCTTTGGCAAAGGCTGAATCTAAGGCGTTGGTCAGCAAAATCACCGGCATCCCCAGCCGCTTAGCCTCTTTCAGGGTGGTCAACCCTTCTTTATGGGCAGATTTCTGCGCCATCATGATCAGCACATCCCCACGCTGTAAGGTGATCAGTTGTTCAGCGAGCGCGATGCCTGAACGATTGAGCGTGACAGCAGGAATGCCAATGCGCGTGAACAGGCGGGCGCTGTAATCCGCCAGAATTCCTGAGGCATTGATGCCAAACAGCGCCACCTGACGCGCGTCGATCAACATCGCGACAGCCTGCGCCACCGCTTGCCGATTGTGGGGTTCCGAGAGTGCATCGCAGGCGCGTTTATGGCCACCCAGCACAAAATCGATGCCCGAATTGATGTCACACGACAGCTCGCTGACGGTGGCACTCATCTTCTCTTCTGAATTCATCGCCGGGCCAAACCAGGCTTTCAGCGTGGTTTTCAAATCACGCAAACCGGCAAATCCTAACGCCTGAACGGCACGCACCACGGTGGCATCCGAAGTGTGAGTGGCATCGGCTATTTCCATCGCGGTGGCATCTAATATTGCCTCACGATTGTCGTGGATATATCGCGCGACCGATTGAAGACTGGACGATAATGACGGCGCACGTGCGCGATAGCGTTCACCTAATACATCAACTCGATTTTTTATTTTATTTACGGCCATCTTTTTACCTGTTTGTCTTCAGGGTGTAATCTTGTCTCAATCTCAAGTATCGCATTGTAGTGTTTTTTTCATGATAATCCAGCTTTCCGTTTGGCATCCCTTCTGTAAAATCGCGCATAACACTCCAACTCAAAATCAGTTTATATTATTGTATTTATGACATTTAATACAATTAAAGCATTGTGATCAGTGACACTCGCCGAAGAGATTTTTGCTGTAGTATTCACGCCATTATTTCCGTTTACTACTACATTTTTTCATGTTTGAATGATTCTCAATAACATCACGCAACCTGATTTTACGCAGCATGATGCGCAGAGAAAGGATATTTATTGCACTTTTCTCCCCTAAAAAAATTTAACGTCAGCTTCGTTTCATGGACGAAATTAATTCCGCACCAACACCAGGTTTATTTAAATGAATAACAACAAGAGTTTCGCTGTTAAAGCACAATGCCATCCGGCCATTATCGCCGCAATATACGGTTTCACCGTTTTCACCGCAGCAGGCAGTCTGGCAGCGGAAAGCAGTAATACCCTGACGGTCTCCGCGCAGGAAAATAGCTCACAAGGCTATAACGCCACCAGCAGTTCGGTCGCCAGTAAAACGCCTACCCCGCGTCTGAACGAAGCGCAATCGGTGAGTGTGGTAACTCAACAACAGCTGGAGGATTATCAGGCCGCCAGTCTCACCGATGCGATGCGCTTTGTCAGTGGTGTCACAGAGGGCAATACCCTGGCAGGCACTGAAGATGGCTTTGTGCGTCGTGGATTTGGCAGCAACTCGGATGGTTCGATCTATCGAGACGGCATTCGAAGCAGCCAGGGATTGAATTTCGATGCCACTACCGAACGTGTAGAAGTGCTGAAGGGCTCTGCCTCCCTGCTCTATGGCATTCAAAATCCAGGTGGCGTGATCAACCTGGTGAGCAAAAAACCGCAATATGACTGGCACACCAAAGTCAGCGGTCGTTCCTCCAGTGAAGGCGGCGGCGCTGGCACCGTCGATGTGACCGGCCCGCTGGGCAACGGCTTTGCCTTTCGCCTTATTGCCGAAAAGCAGAATCAGGATTACTGGCGCAATTTTGGCAGTGACAAACATACGCTCATAGCGCCCTCGTTACAGTGGTATGGTGAAAAAGCCAGCTTCCTCGTGAGCTATGAAGATTATCAATACGATATTCCTTACGATCGTGGCACCGCTTTCGTCAACGGCAAGCCGCTGGATATTGGCTACAAGGATCGTCTCGACGACAAGGCCAATCACGCCTGGGGCCACAACAAAACCCTTAATGCGCATTATGACTGGCAGTTCAATGATGACTGGAGCACGCGCGTCACTTTTGGCTGGAATCAGCGCCAATATGACAATAATGAAGTGCGCGTCACCGCCATCAACCCAACCACCGGCGTCGTCACGCGTCGTGCCGATGCTAACCGTGGTTTCAACCACAAAACGAAATACGTTTCATGGGATCTGCTCGGTTCACAACAGTTGTTGGGCATGACCCACGATGTGGTGATCGGGACTGATTACGAGATGAACCAGACTTACCGTGCGCATCAGTATCAAGGGAAATCCAATACCGGCTTTAACTTTACCGATCCGCAATACGATATCCTGTCGCCGGTCACCAACAGCACCACGGAAAATACCGCCAACGCCAATAACCTGAACCGCATTCATAGCCGTTCGGTTTACGCTAAAGACAGCATCTCACTCACGGAACAGTGGATTGCGGTACTTGGCGGACGCTATCAGCATTACGAGCAGCGCGCGTCCAAAGGTTTCGATCCGGTAGTGGAAACACTGAACAGCGAAGGCAATAAATTCCTCCCGCAGGCGGGTCTGATCTATAAAATCACGCCGGATGTGTCGCTTTACACCAGCGTTAGCAAATCCTTTACCCCTTCCACCGATGTGGACGATGACGGCAACGTCGGTAAACCGGAACAGGGCACCACCTGGGAAGTCGGCAGCAAATGGCAAATCTCACCAAAGCTGTTTGCCAGCGTCGCGCTGTACCGCATTGATGAACGTGACATGTCGCTCAGCATTAACGGCACGACACGGGCGATTGATAAAGCGCGTTCGAGCGGCGCAGAGTTTGAGCTGAACGGCGAAGTGCTGCCGGGTTGGGATCTGAGCGCTAACTACAGCTACGATAAGGCTGAGATCGTTGATGATGGCGTGAATTCTGCCAATAATGGCAATCGACTGCAAAACGCGCCGCGTCATTCTGGCGCACTTTATTTAAGCCACAATCTCAGCATCAACGGCATTCCCGGTGATTTCCGCGTCGGGAGCGGTGCTCGCTATGTCGGCTCGCGCGCGGGCGATCCTGAAAACAGCTTCACCATGCCGGATTACATGGTGGCGGACAGCTTTATCGCCTGGAACAATCAGCTGTTTGGCGAAAAAACGCAGCTTAAGCTGAACCTTAACAACCTGTTCAACAAACACTATTACACCTCCAGCGGCGGCAATCTGCGCGTGCGTGAGGGTGAAACCCGTAACCTGATGGTCGAGGCCAGCGTTGAGTTCTGATTCCGTTGTTAAAGCGGGCGCCCGGCGCGCCCCTTCCCTTTGTGGACCGATGCTGATGGTGCTGGCCTGCTTCTTACTGGTGCTCAGTAGCGCCGCGCTGGCAAAGACCGTCACGGATATTGACGGTAATCAGGTGGATATTCCTGACCATCCGCAGCGCATTGTGCTGGGTGAAAGTCGCATGCTCTACACGCTGGCGCTGCTGGAGCCAGGCAATCCTTTTCAGCACATCGTTGCCTGGCCACAGGATTTGAAAAAGTACGATAGCCAGACGTGGAACAGCTTTGCACGCCAGTTCCCGCAAATGTTGAAAATCCCTTCGCTGGGCTCGGGTGGCCCGAATGCCATCAATCCTGAGCAGATCCTGGCACTCAAACCCGATGTGGTGATCCTGCCAAGCCTGGCACGTTACGATGATGCCGATCTGCGTCTGGTGAGTATGCTGAAGGCCGCGCATATTCCGGTGGTGAAGATCGATCTGCGTGTGCATCTTCTGAAGAATACCCGTCGTAGCGTGGAGATTTTTGGTGAGGTGCTGAATCAGCAGGCCCGCGCTCAGGCGTTTAACCGTTTTTATGACGCGCATATGCAGGTGATTCATGACCGGCTGGCCAGTTATCACGGCGCTAAGCCTTCGGTATTGTTGCAGTTGCACCTTGGCCGCCGTAATGAATGTTGTGTTACCGCGATCAACGGCAGCCTGGGCGAACTGTTAAACGCCGCGGGCGGTGACAATATCGCCGCGAAAACGCAGCACGGGGTGTTTGGTCGCTTAAGTGAAGAAATGGTGATCGCGGCACAGCCGAATTACTATTTCGCCACCGGATTTGGCGATAACGATGTGCAGGGTTTGCTGAAGCTGGGGCCTGAAGTGGCGCTGCCTGCGGTGCAAAGTAGCTTTGCCCAACTGACTGCGCAGCAAAACGGTTTGCGTGAATTAGCCGCACTACGCAACGCCCACTCCGCTGTTATCTGGATGAATTTTTATCTCAGCCCGTGGCACATCGCGGCGACAGAATTTATGGCGAAAACACTCTATCCGCAGCTGTTCGCGGATGTCGAACCCGAACAAACGTTAAAGCAAATCTTCCATGATTTCCTGCCCATACCTTACAGCGGGACCTATTTCGCCCAAATTCCTGCAAGATAATCGAACTTACGGTTCATCGAAGCGTTAATTACGCTTCGATTATTTTTATTTATTTTTAATCCCCACAATTCATTCGCTTAAAAATTTAAAGCTGAGATCAGCAACTTTAATCTCTCATTACACTGCCGCCGCGCTTGTTAATATTCACAGTGGCACTAACCTTAATTTGCAGTCTGGACATAACGTGTGAGTTTATCCACGATTATGTAATCGCAATGCATTAATGAGGACATTTTATGGCCGAGCATAGAGGCGGTTCAGGTAACTTCGCAGATGATAAACAAAAAGCATCTGAAGCGGGTAAAAAAGGCGGACAAAGCAGCGGCGGTGGTAATTTTAAAGATAACCCCGAAAAAGCCTCCGAAGCCGGGAAAAAAGGCGGAAAAAGCAGTAACAAAGGCTCTTAATCCGCATCGGGCGCGCTAGTCGCCCTACCGACAAGGATGCCGATCCGTCCCACTGGCAAAAGAATAAGTGCAATGACGATATATGACTGACGTCTTGCGCTTATTCTGTACTCTTCTTCCCTTTCCCATCATGCGTTTTATCCACATCGTCGTAGTGATAATAACGGCTCGCTTAATCTGTAAAATTTCAATTGGTCACTTTTTGACGTGACATATATCACATTTATGCCAGGCTTAATTTATCTATAGCGAAGAACATGGAGATTACGATGAGTTCATTTACTAACAAAACGCTGCTCACACATCAATATCCGACACCTCCCTTCAAAAAACAATTACAGGATTTCCCTGGACTGGCCGCCAAAATGGAACCACGTCCGGATCATGGTGAAACCAGCTATCGTGGCACCGGCCGTTTAACCGGTCGTAAAGCGCTGATTACCGGCGGCGATTCCGGTATTGGTCGTGCAGTGGCCATTGCTTACGCGCGAGAAGGCGCCGACGTGGCGATAAATTACCTGCCCGATGAAGAACAGGATGCGGCAGAGGTGATCAAACTGATTGAAGCGGAAGGTCGCAAGGCGATTGCCATTCCGGGTGACATTCGTTCCGAATCATTTTGCCAACAACTGGTGAAGGAAGCGGCAACGAAACTTGATGGTCTGGATATTTTGGTCAACAACGCCGGACGTCAGCAGTTCAATGAATCGATTCGTACCCTCTCGACGGAAGATTTTGACGCGACGTTTAAGACTAACGTTTATGCCATGTTTTGGATAACAAAAGCGGCGCTGGAGTACCTACCGGCCGGTTCATCGATCATTAACACCTCGTCAGTGCAGGCGTACGATCCCAGCGCGATCCTGCTGGATTACGCTCAGACCAAAGCGTCCATTGCGGCCTTTACTAAAGCTTTAGCCAAGCAACTGGGTAAAGACCACATCCGCGTAAACGCCGTGGCGCCGGGCCCTTACTGGACTGCGCTTCAGGTTTGTGGCGGGCAGCCGCAGGAGAAAGTGGAGAAATTTGGTGCTTCCGCGCCACTGGGTCGGCCCGGTCAGCCCGCTGAAATTGCGCCGCTCTACGTGACGTTTGCGGAAACCACCAACAGCTTCACCTCCGGACAGGTTTGGTGTTCTGATGGCGGCACCGGTACGGTTTAACTGCGATTAAGGGCGCATCCATTTTGGTGCGCCCTATTCGATCTTACCCCGACGTTTTCAGGCGCGATTTGCGGAACACCAGCATAATGCCGAGCAGAATAGCCAACATTCCCATTACACCCGACCACGGTAGCGTATTACCTAACAACAGGTAATCCAGCACTGCCGTTATCACCGGAACCAGATAAAACAAACTGGTGACGTTAACGATGCTTCCCGCACTCAGCAGCCGATACAGCAGCAGCTGCGCCACCACCGAGATCATCACCCCAAGAAACAGCACGGAAATCCAGAAGTGCAACGTAAAGTCGATATGGAAGGCCTTGACTGGTAGCAGCAGCGCACATAGCGCCAGGCTCACTGCGTATTGAAGCGGCAACACCTGTGCCGGATGCTGGGACACTTTTTTCTGCATGATGGCACCAAACGTCATACACAGCAGTGCGCCGAGAGCGAAGACTATGCCGCTCAACGGCAACTGCGACGCCGCCAGACTGCGCCACACCAGTAAAATCAATCCCGCTAAGGCGATCAGTAATCCCAGTAATCGCGTGCCCTGCATGCGCCTTTCCACGATGCAAAGCGTCAGGATTGGTTGTATGCCCATGATGGTGGCAATCAAACCAGGCGTTACTCCCTCGGCCATCGCCTGGAAGTAACATACCGAATAGGCACCAATCAAAATCAAACCGGTACACATCACCGTTTTTCGGCTGCCCGCATCGGGCAACCAGCGACGTCGAAAAATGCCCACCAGCATTAATGCGGCAAGCGCCACACTGAAGCGCACGATCAACAGCGCCATCGGTGAGGCATTGTCTAAACCCAGGCGAGAGAAGATGGCCGCACTGCCCCACAGCAGCACGAAGCCCGACGTCGCCGCTTGCGACGTCAAAGACGAAGAACGCATGAAAATGCTCCTAAAACAAACGTTGTAAATTTAAGCGTGAAGACTTCCGGTTCTTAGCGAACCACAACGAATGCAGGAGGCGGTGGCGGACAGCAGATCGCATACAAGCCATGTTCGTATGACGGGGAAAGTGCAGCTGAATGTGTCATTTACGCAGGCCTGTAGTGAAAATGGGGGGTTAAGAAAAAAATTTAACAGATCGCTTTGTGTGTGTCATCCATTGAGTCGATCAGGGAATACCTCACGCAACCATTCAATAAACACGCGTAGACGCTGGGTCAGATGGCGATTTTGCGGATACACCACGTGAAACGGATAGCTGGCGGGCCGCCAGTCTTTCAGTATTTCGACCAGCGCGCCTGACGCTAAATCTGCGGCTGCTGCGTAACGGAATGTCTGGATGATACCTAATCCCGCCACTGCCGCCGCCTGGTGGGCATTACTCTCATTAATCCCAATGCGATGATCGATTTTCATTTCCTGTTTCTCATTCCCCTGCATAAAGCGCAGCGGAAAAGCGCGTCCGCTTTGCGGGGATAAATAGCTTATCCAGCGATGCCCATTTTTTAGCTCCTGCGGATAAGCTGGCACGCCGTAGGTTTTGAAATAACCGGGTGCCGCGCAGGTGATCATCTCTGCATCACCAAGATGACGCGCCACCAGCGATGAATCACCCAGCGGCCCGCCACGAATCACGCAATCGACATTATCGCTAATCAGATCCACAGCCCGGTCCGACACGCCGAGGTCGAGGCGAATTTCAGGAAATCGCGCGACGAAATCGGGTAACAGAGGGATGAGCACCTCTCGCGCCGTTGAACCGCCAATATCAACGCGCAGATATCCGCGCGGCGTGCCATTCACCACGTTAAAAGCACCGTCGATATCTTCCAGGTCACGCACGATACGCAGCGCTTTGTCGTAATAATCACGTCCTTCAGGCGTGACGGTCACGCGGCGTGTGGTGCGCTGTAACAGACGTACACCCAGATGACCCTCAAGCTCCTGTACCAGTTTACTCAACGTGGCATTGGGCATATCCAGTGAATCGGCCGCGCGGGTGAAATTCCCCGCCTCCACCACGCGCGCGAAGGCCCGTATTGCCAACAGTTGGTCCATGCTGATTATCCATACACAGAAATAGTGATTTCGATTTTACACCATTTATCACTAAACCGCGCAGGGTTACATTGCCTCCCATGCACTGCAACGCAGTCATCACACACTTAAATCCATTTTGGGAGAACACATATGAACACTTCATTAAACGGTAAAATTGCGTTAGTCACCGGCGGCACCAGCGGGATTGGTTTAGCTTCTGCCCAGGCGCTAGCGGCGCAGGGCGCACGCGTGTTTATCACCGGTCGTCGCCAGCCAGAACTGGATGCCGCCGTCACGCTTATCGGTGCACAGGCAACCGGCATCCGCGCTGATGCTTCTGTGCTAAGCGATCTGGACGCTGTGTATGCGCAGATTGCACGCCAGGCGGGCCATCTGGATATTCTGTTCGCCAATGCTGGCGGCGGCGATATGTTACCGCTCGGTGCTATTACTGAAGAGCACTTTGACCGTATCTTTGGCACCAACGTGCGTGGCGTGTTGTTTACCGTGCAGAAAGCGCTGCCGCTGCTGAGCGACAAAGCCTCGGTGATTTTGACCTCGTCCACCACTTCGGTTAAAGGCACTGCAGGATTCAGTGTTTACAGCGCCAGTAAAGCCGCCGTGCGCAACTTTGCCCGCTCATGGGCGCTGGATGTGAAAGATCGCGGCATTCGTGTCAACGTCGTTAGCCCTGGTCCGGTTCGCACACCTGGTTTGGGCGATTTGGTACCTGAAGATCAGCGTCAGGGATTATTCGATGCGCTTGCCGCGCAGGTGCCATTGGGCCGCCTGGGAGAACCCGGTGAGATTGGTCAGGTGGTCGCGTTTCTTGCGTCCGATGCTTCGAGCTTTATTAATGCCACCGAACTGTTCGTGGATGGCGGCATGGCGCAGGTATGAGTTGAGAGTGAGGGAAAGACGTCATTACTAAATAAGTATTCCTGCGGCGAGGTGCGTAATGGATGACGCGCTTCGTGAATGATTCCATTCCAATCTAATTATTCCCTTCACCCTTTCACATCCCCGTAAAAACACACATAATTCAGCGTTATTGGAGAGTAAGCAGTTTTAGAATACGCCAGTAAGGCTATCAGGCAGCGATGCCATGCTGTCTTTCAATATTGAGGTTTTGATACCTTCTATTGTCTTAAACCAGTAAGGAAAGCGTGCAGTGAAGCTAAAGACTTTTGCGTTTATCGTTCTGTCATGTTGCACCGTTTTCGGCGCTCAGGCTGCTACGCGGATCGAGTTGCAGACAGGGGCAAATAATATCGATCTTAACCATGATGGCGTCCCGGATTTGCTGGTCTCAGCGACCTTTGACAATAACACCTCGCATCCCAGCCAGACGCTATCTGCCTTCATCAATAAAAATGGCAACTGGTATATTTTACCCGTTCCGGATGACGATGGATTTACCTGGTCGGATTTTCGTCTTGCGGGTTCCGCTGACAAAATCATTGGTTTTGAACTGCACAATATCCAGGGCGTTTATTACCTGATCCGCGCGATGAAATTCTCTTCAAATCAGGACAATGATGATCTGACTGAAGCCGCGAAAATAAAATTCTCTCGCTATCGGGTGGCGGAAAGCAGCGAAGAGCCTGGCGCTCCCGTTTTTTATTGGCAGCTGTCTGGCAGTTATACCACCTCACAAACGTATAGCGATGTTGATCAGGCTTTCGCACAATTAAACGTGGGTGAATTTAAATAGCGCAGTGCAGGCGTTAATTCGCCTGCTCATCAATACGCACTTCATACTGCACCGAAAGTTCACCCTTCTTCTCTTTCACGCGGGTAATCACAATATCGCCAACATCACTGGTACGTTGCACATGCGTGCCACCGCAGGCATAGGGTGTGAGATCGCCCCAACTGACCATTCTGCATCCAGCGTCATCCCTCAGCACGCGCGCTAAATCCTGCGCCACCAGCGCATCTACACCTTCGGCGATTGCCGCTTCATCAACGGCTTGCGGCTCGCCCTGCGGTTTGAAAACGATACGTCCATTGCCAGGCCGATGATCGCCTTTGTAACCTAACCAGCCAAACTTCTCTCCGGCATAAGCAATCAGATGCCCCGCAGAATGGTAACGGGTATGCAGCTCTCGCAGTGCCGCATCAATTTGGATATGCACGCAACCCAGCGCCACTTGGCGGTCAGTGATATGGATTAACTCACCCTCTTCCTGGATGAGCTGAAGCAAGTTGGCATCGCCTATCCTGCCCCGGTCAGCGGGTTGCCCGCCGCCTTGCGGATGGAACAGTGTTGCCGCCAGTTGCACACGAAACTGCCCGTCTTCCTGCGCTTCACAACGCACCACTTCTGTATCCATTTCCAACAGATCGCTGAAGTAATAGGTTCTCTCCGTCACCACTTCATCCATACCGACATCCCCGCCATAGCGATCAAGTTGATTAAAACAGCTAACCTTATCCGTCTATATGTATTCTGCTGAGGCTTGAACCAAGGGGATCTGCTCAATATCATGGAAAATACTTAGCCCCAAAGCCCTACCCACTTGCACATCCTTATCCGCGCCCGTTGAGGCGCCAGGCATGCGTAAAATGGCATCACAGCTTTGAATTAAACGATGTGCGACGGGATAGAGAAAGGATTCACTGATTTCATCCCCGATCTCTTGCGAACCCGCTGCACTCGCAAGCGGTAACGCCAGCCATTCCCCAATCACGGGCGTGTGACCTTTTTGATAAATCTGTAACGCCATTTGATCGAGTTTCTGCATGTTTCGCTCGATCAATTGCCTGTCGCCATCTGTACCACTGCGAACCGGGCCTGCAATCAAAATCATCATTGCGCGTGCTCCTCAAATTGTCTGTTTAACGCCAGGTGTTGCAGCAACATGATGGTCTTAGCATCCTGGATTTCGCCGTGACGAACCGCCGCCATGGCGCGAGTGAAAGGCCACTCCAGCACTTCGATATCTTCACCCTCTTCCTCAAGGCCGCCGCCCACATGCTTCCTGTCGCCATCGCTATACTCCGCGATAAAGAAAAACAGCTTCTCCGTCACCGATCCCGGACTCATGTAGGCCTCCATCACCTTCTCGACATTTGTGACGGTGTAACCTGTTTCTTCCTCTGCTTCGGCAATAATGCGATTTTCCGGCGAAGCGTTATCCAGTAAACCCGCAGCTGCCTCAATCAAATAGCCATCATGTCCATTGATATAGATAGGAAAGCGGAACTGCCGGGTCAGAACCACCGTCTGTTTTTGGCGGTTATAAAGTAAGATCACCGCCCCATTACCACGGTCGTAAGCTT
The DNA here is from genome assembly GCF_056491465.1 of Pantoea sp. C1E2. Lineage (NCBI taxonomy): Bacteria > Pseudomonadati > Pseudomonadota > Gammaproteobacteria > Enterobacterales > Erwiniaceae > Pantoea > Pantoea sp. C1E2. Next base: position 882,879 of record NZ_JBSZHT010000004.1, on the reverse strand, counting down.
CACGACTTTGTTCTTGCCAACTGCCGTCGGCACGCTGTAACTCGAAGGTGTACTTCTTTAAGGTGTACCAGTTATCAGATAACAATTGCTCACGAATATTGCGCACTTTTTGCTGCATGATTAACCTCCCGATGGCTGACAAAACAAACGTTATCATGCATAATCGTGCACATACAAGCAAAAACACGAACGAGAAACTCATGCTTTCAAGCCAACGTAAACAACAGATATTGACGATACTTGCCGATGAGCAGCAAGTGATGTCAAGCGAACTTAGCCAGCGCTTTAACGTCTCTGAGGACTCTATACGCCGTGACTTAAGGGAGTTAGCCAGTGAGGGATTACTGCAGCGCGTACACGGTGGCGCGCTGCCGGTTTCTGCCGCTATCGCGCCTTTCGAAACACGCAAAAACGTGCAAATAAGTTCTAAGCGCCTCATCGCGCAAAAAGCGGTTCAACTCATCCAGCCGGGGCAAGTGGTGATCATCGATGGCGGTACGACCACAGCGGATATGGTGCAACTGCTGCCCAAAGAACTGGCCTTTACCGTGGTGACGCACAGTCCGAGTATTGCGGTCGCACTGGTTGATTTCCCGTTGGTTGAGGTGATCATGATTGGCGGCCAACTGTATCGTCACTCGGTGGTGGCCGTGGGATCAGCGGTGCTTGAAGCCATTGCGCGCATCAATGCCGATCTGTTCTTTATGGGTGTCACCGGCGTGCACAAAACGGCAGGGTTAACTACGGGTAACTACGAAGAAGCGGGTGTGAAGCGTGCCCTGGCGGCGCGTGCGGCAGAAACGGTAGTGATGGTATCGAAAGAGAAGCTCAATTCAGCATCGGCGTTTGCCATTGGTGATCTGACACTGGCCAGCACGCTGATCGTTGACGGGGAACCTGACGCCGGGATGCAGCAACTGCTGCAACAGAAACAGATAGCCTTGCTGTAATTCACCCTGTTCAGGCAGGCATGAAGTCACTATCCCGCGCTGCTATTTCTTTTTATGGCCGATGGCATCCTCATCATTCGGTCACAATGCCAGGATGTAATAGTGAGTTTTCGTTGAACCTAAGTCAGCACAGGATAAACAGGAGAATAGCCGCATGTCTGAGTTTCCAACCATTGCCCTTGTCGGACCCGGCGCCATCGGCACCACTGTGGCAGCCGCGCTGCATGAAGTGAATCGCACGCCACAACTGTGCGGACGTACGGCGCATGCGCAATTGCTGCTGCGCCACGAAGACGGTGAGATTGTGGTGCCTGGCCCGGTGCTGAACAATCCCGCAGACATTGCTACACCCTATGATTTGGTGTTTGTGGCAGTCAAAACCACCCAGGTTGCGGAAATTGCCCCCTGGCTGGCGGTGTTATGCGATGAAAATACGGTGGTATGCTCACTGCAAAATGGTGTGGAGCAAGTCGAGCAGTTGTCGCCGTTGGTCAATGGCGCAACGGTGCTGCCATCTGTGGTGTGGTTTCCAGCCCAGCGCCAACCTGACTCATCGGTGTGGTTGCGCGCGAAACCGCGCCTGACCTTACCTGATGTCGAGCAAGCACAACGGATTGTGCAAGTGTTGCAAGACTCGCGCTGTACCGTCGAACTGGAAGTAGATTTCCTCACCATCGCCTGGCGCAAACTGTTGCAAAACGCCGTCGCGGGTTTGATGGTGCTGGCCAATCGCCGCGCTGGGATGTTTCAGCGTGAAGATATCACCGCGTTGGGCCTGGCCTACCTGCGGGAATGTCTGGCCGTGGCGCGTGCTGAAGGAGCCAACCTGAGCGACAATGTGCCACAGGAGATTATGGCTGGCTTCCATCGCGCCCCGGCGGATTTAGGCACTTCGATCCTGGCGGATCGTCAGGCCGATCGCCCGCTTGAATGGGATATCCGCAACGGCGTGGTGCAGCGACGTGGCAAAGCACAAGGCATCGCGACACCGATCAGTGATGTGGTTGTTCCACTGCTGGCGGCGGGGAGTGATGGTCCGGGTTGACGCGTACGAAAATTGGCAGATTTACGCCAGATTGGTCAATTTAATTCAGGGTGAGCTTTATTTAACTGCATGAAGAGTTCAAAGCAGAGCCGCAATACTGGTGACGGGGATGAAAAATTTATATTCCCCGGTTTCCGTTTTTAACGGAATGAATCCCATCTTGTCGCGGTAAAAAGGGACGAGTGTTTCGTCTTTCGCTTCCACCATGACAGCATAGATTCCGACTGCATCAGCAGCAGCATATGCAATGCGGAGGGCATGAAGGACGAGTTGAGTACCCATCCCTCTGCCCGCAATACGTTTATCAACCGCCAGACGGCCGAGCGTTATACAGGCCGTTTCACGGTAAGGCACTTGCTTTTGATACTGGCGTGTCATGGTCGATTTAGCGTAACTGCCCCCAGCAATAGTGTAAAAACCCATCACTTCAGGGATATCGTCATCTGTGACCAGTAGATACGCTTTGAGGACATTTGCCGCATGTTGAGCCGCGAGTTGTTTCTTGAGGAAATGATCTAATTCCGGTCGCCCACAGTAGAAGTTTTCAACATCGAATGGCTTCTCTGGTGAAAACTTTACTATCTCTAATTTTACCTTTCCCATTCCCAGGTTGACTCCTCGCGACTGAGTTCGGCCGCCCGGCGAAGACGTTCAGCTGGCACCGGTGGATTCTCAAGCGCTGACATAACTGCATTCCATGATTCTTCGGTCAGCTTGATACGACTATGTTCACTGATAACGGATTCCGCGCGTTGTGCAGCAGAATCTGCAATAAATTGGGAGACGCTGACGCGGCTCAATTGCGCTGCGGTTTCAATTTCACTTTTAACATCTGGACTAATACGCAGCTCAAGACGTTCTGTTTTCGCTAAAGTGGGCATAATAGTTTCTCTTGCTGTATCTCGTCATGACCAAAACTGTCGATGTTAAAGAGTATCAGCTTAACGCTTTGTACGGAACCATTCCGTACAAAGTAGTTGCTTAAACTTTTCATTACGTTCATCCATGTCACGTTAGCCTGCTAAAACTACGGTATAGATGCGCCGGATAATAGCCATGATTTAAGGTAGATGAGCAGTTTGTGAGCTCTTTCCAAAATACTGTCAAATACGTGCGACGCCTGGATGGGGAGCCGCGTACTGATTACATCCCTTGCTCACTAACAAAATTCGGCGGATCAAATGCCGTGATTTCCGGCAACGGACCCTGCCAGAGCGCAATCTCTACCCAGCAACTTTGCGCACTGCATCCCTGCCCTAAACGTGAACTGCCGCGATCCTCGGTGAGCACATTAGGGTTGCCATGTTTATCGAGAGAATTGGGTGAACTGGCATCGATAGGGTCGTACCAGGCACCGGTGGACATCTGCACTACGCCCGGACGAATCTCGTCACTCAAATGCACGCCAGCCAAAATCTCACCGCGCTGATTAAACACTTTAACCACTGCACCTTCAGTAATGCCGCGCTTGGCTGCATCCTGAGGATGTAGCCATAACGGTTCACGGCCTTGTACTTTGCTGCTACGGCTCAAACTGCCGTGGTCATACTGACTGTGAAGACGAGTGCGCGGCTGGCTGGATACCAAGTGCAGCGGCCAGCGGCTGGCGGTTTCCTGCTGCGCAGCGGCTTCGGGTTCATACCAGAAAGGATGGCCGGGACACTCTTCGTAACCAAAGTTGGCCACCGTTTGCGAGAACAGCTCAATCTTGCCTGATGGCGTGTTCAATGGCGCGGCCTCAGGATTATCACGGAAATCCTTCAGGAAGATATGAGGCGCATCGGGTCGATCGTATTCGATCATCCCCTGCTGCCAGAAGTCGTCAAAAGTCGGCAGTTCAATGCCGTCAGCCTCGGCACGCGGTCGTGAAATCTCGTAGATGTGACGTATCCACTCTTCCGCGCTGCGCCCTTCGCTGAAGCTATCGCCAAAGCCCATCTTCTCTGCCAGCGCGAGGAAGATGGCATAGTCGTCCCGCGCTTCTCCTTGCGCGGCAATGTGCTGGCGCATGGCAATCATGTAACCATCATTGCTAGAGCTACCGATATCGTTGCGCTCCAGCGAGGTCGTCACCGGGAACACGATATCGGCAAACTTGGCCTGCGCCGTCCAGTACTGCTCGTGCACCACCACGGTATCGGGCTGGCGCCAGGCTTCTATTAAACGATTGATATCCTGATGATGATGGAACGCATTACCGCCGGCCCAATACACCACGCGAATATCAGGATAGGTGCAATTGTCACCGTCGAATTGATACTTTCCGCCCGGATTGAGCAGCATATCGGAGAGACGCGCCACCGGGATTTTTTCATCGATGGCATTTTTACCAGCCGGGAAGCGTGGCCCAGAAAACGTCCGGCGAGTGGCGCCCGCGAGGTTGGTGCTGGCATAGGCAAATCCTAACCCACCGCCTGGCGTGCCCACCTGACCAATCAGTGCCGCCAGCGCAACGGTGGCCCAAAAGGTCTGCTCGCCCTGGAACGCACGCTGAAGCGACCAGGCGATATTGATCATGGTACGTTTAGCGACCATAGTCCGCGCCAGATCTCGAATGGTTTCGGCTTCCACGCCGGTGATATCCGCCGCCCATTCGGGCGTTTTGACGACACCATCTTTCTCGCCCTGCAGATAATCACGATACTGCTCGAAGCCCACGGTATGGGTCGCGACAAAGTGAGCGTCATACAGGGATTCAGCAACCAGTACCTGACTGAGCGCCAATAACAACGCGGTATCGCTACCGGGTTTCAGTGACAACCAGCGGTGATTAGTGACGCCAGAGAGATCGTTTTTTACCGGGCTGACATTGATAAACTCGGTTCCATTTTTCTGCATTTCAGCCAGCCAATGCTGCAGCGCATGATCATTGGCTGCCCCGCCGTTGACCTGCGAATTTCGCAGTGGCAAACCACCCAATGCGATGAAGAGTTCGCAGTGTTCTGCCAGTGAAGACCAGTGCGTGTGCTGCTTCTGCATCACATCCAGCTCACCAATGATATGCGGTAACAAACGCTCAGCCGCCGCCAGGCTGTAAGTGTTGGTGCTGTCGGTATAGCCACCTAGCTGATTAAAAAATCGATGCAACTGACTTTGCGCGTGGTGAAAACGCCCGGCGCTCGACCAGCCATACGATCCCGCATAAAACGCCTGATTGCCGTGCGTCTGTTTCACGCGCGTCAGCTCATCCGCCACCAGCGCGATGGCTGTTTCCCAGCTCACTTCCACAAAAGGTTCTTTGCCACGTCCCTGACGCGCATCGCGTCCGTGTTGCAGGTAACCGAGACGTACGGCAGGACGGCGGATGCGGCTCGGGCCATCCACCCCACCCACCAGTGACTGACCGATTTTGGACGGATTGCGATCCCATTCAACCGGCTCAATCGCGGTTAACGCGCCGTCAGTAGTGGAAACGCGATAAGTGCCCCAGTGCATTACGGCAAGGTTGTGATGTGTGGTCATGAAGTGATTACGTCGCAGGCTTATTGTGGTTTTGATGGCTTAAATTACCACAATGTAAAATGCGCAGTAATCATCTCCATGAGCCAAATACTGATTAATGCTTAGCTTTCCCTAGCATTTACCTTGCCCACTAAAAACGATAATTCACCGTCAGCGTGACATTGCGTGGTTCGCCATACAGCACCTGATTGTAGAAGCCGTTCATCACCGTATAGCGTTGATCAAACAGATTATTAATGTTTACCGCCACATCCGCCTGCGGCGTCAGCGAATAGCGTGCCATCAGAGCCGCCAGCGCATAGGATTTTTGCGTTGCGCGCGTGCTGCCTGAAGGGCTGGTGGCGGACAGCCAGCTGCTGCTTTGCCAGTTGACGCCAGCGCCGACGGTCACAGGATAAAAACGCCCCGGTAGCTGCCAGGTGCTGAACAATCGCGCCGTGGTGCGCGGCAACTGCGGGTTCAGGCGCGAGCCATCGCTTTCTGACGCCGCATAATTTGCCAGCCCGAGCGACATATTCCAGCCGGGTAATATCTCGCCCTGCACATCAACCTCAATCCCTTTGGAGGTGGTGCCGTTGACCGCTTTATAGGCCTGACTGCCGTCTGGCAGCAGCGCGCCGCTATCGAGCGTGGCAACGTTGTCGAGATGCGTATCGAACAGCGACAACGAAGCATTTAAACTTCCGTCAAGATAACGCCCTTTTATACCAACTTCACGATTGTTACCGCGCGTAGGTTTCAACACGTGGTTGTCACTGTCGCGATAGGTTTGGGGATTAAAGATGGTGGTATAGCTGGTGTAGAGGGAATAGGTCGGATTGAGTGCGTAAACCACGCCAACATAAGGTGTGATCGCCCCTTTCTTCTCATCATTAAAATCCGTGCTGCCGTCGCTCTGGTTAATTTTGTATTGGCTGACGCGCGCACCGACAATCAGTTTCACCGGATCGGTCAATGAGAATCGGAGCGCACTGTATAGCCCGCGCTGAGTGATTTCGGTGTGCGTGCGGGTCCAGTTAGCCTGGCTAAAGTCCGGCTCCGGGTAATCACCGTTCCACTGATACAAACTGCCCATAGCAGCGGAAGGATAGACAAAGCCGCTGCTGTTCTCGTCGGTAACACGTTTTGAAGCCATCATCCCTATCACCACTTCATGCTGACGTCCCAGCAAGGAAAAAGGGCCGCTGGCTTGCATGTCCAGACTGTTCTGTCGCGAGGTAGCGTTGCTGGCCAACGCAATGGGAATCACCCCTTCACCACTGCTGCGATCGGGATAACCCAGGCTGGAGAACAGCTTTGCATCCGAGTGGGTGCGTTGCTGCGTCAGGTTAGTTTTGAGCGACCAGCCGTTTTCGAAATGCTGATCCAGGCTGGCAAAGGCGGTGCGCAAGGTGTTATTCCAGTGGCTCCAGTCGGCTGCCGAATTGACCGAGCGCGACCACTTGGTTTCTAATCCATCACTATACCAACGCGGTACACCGCCCCAGGTGGTGCCAGTGGGTTTGATGATCTGCGCGTCGTAACCCACGCTCAGCGTGGTGTTATCGGTGAGATCGGCCTCAATCACTGCATATAAGGCCTGCTTTTTTTGCTGATAGCGATCCAGCCAGCTGTGGCGATCCTGATAACTGCCCACCACGCGCGCGCGGACCCGACCATCGTCCGTGAGCGGTGTAGAGACATCCATCATGCCACGATAGTTATCCCATGAACCGGCGCTGACGGAGGCCTGCGCCTGGAAACTATCGCTGGGTCGCTTACGTACCAAATTAACCGATGCGCCTGGGTTGCCGGCTCCGGTTAACAGTCCCGTCGCGCCCCGCACCACTTCAATGCGATCGTAAAACGCGGTATCAAGAAAACTGGCACCGTCGACAAAACTGGTGGGCACGCCGTCAAACTGGAAACTGTCGATGCTGAATCCGCGCGAGAAGAAATCAACGCGCTCACTGTCGAGCGTTCGTGAAGTGATGCCGGTGGTGGCCTCCAGCGCAGATTGCACGCTGGTGAGTTGTTGGTCGTCCATACGTTGCCGGGTCAGCACTGTCACCGATTGCGGCGTCTCTTGCGGTGACAACGAAAGTCCTGTCGCCGCGCGCGTTTCGCCGGTGGTATAGGAGAGCGTGTCTTCGGTGGTGATGCCCAGTGAACCGCTGCCCTCTACCAGCAACGTATTATCATCAGCCATTGCCAGCGCCGAACTGGCCAGCAGCATAGCCGCGAGCGGTGCTTTATGCGGTAAATCCCAAAGTTGTTTCATCATTTTCCCGATTGGTGGCTCATTACAATGGTCCATACATTCAAACGAGAATCATTTTCATTTGTGACTGAGGGCGGGTAAATGCCGTGACAAGCACTTGATAAGTGCAGCAAACGCACGCTTTTAATCGGATTGTTAACCCGCTGGCGTTCGCGTTAGGATGCGCCTTTCCCCTTTCGTGAGGCTGCGATGAAATACCCGGATCTTAATCTGCTTCTGGCGCTGGATATCTTGCTGGAGGAAGGTAGCGTGGCTGCCGCAGCGCGACGAATGAATCTCAGTGCTCCGGCGATGAGTCGCACGCTGGGGCGTATCCGTGACACTCTGGGCGATCCTGTTTTTGTGCAGGCGGGACGAAAACTGGTGCCGACGCCACGTGCGCTGGCGCTGCGAGAACAGGTGCGCAGCGCGGTAGAGCAGGCCACGCAGGTGCTAACGCCAGGCGAACATGTGCAGTTGCAGGAGATCACGCGTCGATTTAACGTGCGCGCCAACGATACCTTTGTCGGGTTGTATTCTGGTCGATTGCTGGAGGCGATGGCGCAGGAAATGCCGCGCGCCGTGCTGTATTTCTCTCCGGAAGAGGATGATGTGGATGTGGAGACGTTGCGCAGCGGGCGTATCGATTTGTTCATCAGCGCTGCCCGCCAGCTGGGGCCCGAAATTCGCGTTCAGCCGCTGTTCACCACCCGTTTTGTTGGCATGGCCCGTGAAGATCACCCTATCTTTGCGCAGGACATCACGCCGGAGCAATTGACGCGCTGGGGGCACATCAGCATTTCCCGCCGCGGCAAAGCCAATGGCCCTATCGATCGTGCGCTGGGAGAGCTGGCGCTGCAACGACATGTGTCACTGATCGTCGCGACGCCATACAGCGCAATGTTTGCGCTACAGGACACCGACCTGTTGCTGCCACTGCCTGAACATCTGGCGCGCAGCGCATTGACGAGCGGGTTGCGCGTCCGGCTGTTTGAACTGCCGGTGCCACTGGAAACCGTGCTGCTGACGCAAGCCTGGCATCCGCGCTTTCAGCAAGATGCTGCCCACCGCTGGCTACGCCAAACCATTCGACACCTCTGCAGCGAGGATGATTGACCACGCGGCTACGCATCTTTAATGCGTGCGCCAAACGCACGCATCAATTCTAAAAACCTCACTTTTCTGCATCATTCCCCTTCTTTACAGTGACGCCTCACTCACCAATGAAGGGAAGCCGATGAATAGCGCCCTGTTTTTTCCTGCCCCTAAAGTCCTTGCGCTGCTCAGGCATTGTGATCTCACGACGCCTCGCGCCACTTACGTGCTGCGCGCCTTGCTGGCGGCCAACCTGGCGCTGGTGCTGGCCTATTGGCTGGAGTTAGACATGCCCTATTCGGCTGCAAGCACCGTGTTACTGGTGCTGAACCCGGTACAGGGTGCCGTGTTGGGCAAGGGAAAATGGCGTCTGATTGGCACGCTAGTCGGGATGGTGGCGGCGCTGGTGATCATGGCACTGTTTGCGCAACAGCCCTGGCTGTTCGCCCTTGCCGATAGCCTGTGGCTGGGGATGTGTGTGATGGCAATGAGCGTGTTACGTCACTTTCGTGCCTCCGGTGCGGCGGTGGCAGGCTACACCATTGGACTGGCCACGCTCGGCGCGATGCAATATCCCGATCTGGCGTTTGAACACGCCGTTGGGCGCGCCTCAACGGTAGCGGTAGGCGTGATGGTGCTCGGGCTGGTCAGCGCGCTGTTTAGCCGCCGTAGCCTGAGCGTAAAGGTCGAAGCACTGCTGTGGCACCTGACTCAACGCACGGCAGCGTTACTCACCCTGCCCGACCGCGATCACGCACAGCGCCAGCTGCTGGCCGAACTGTATGGCGTGGATGACCTGCTGGCCGCCGCCCGTCAGGAATCGGTGACGCTGGCGCAGCAGGCCCCTGCCATTCGTCAGGCAATGGATTTGCTGCTGGTGATCGCCACCACCGCATCGACTGGCGACTATCCGCACTGGCAGAAAGTCGCTGAGGCACTGAGCCAGGGTCACGCGGGAAACGCTGAAGCGCAGTTACACCTGCGTTTTGCACTCCACAATGGCTCGATCCCCTCACAGGAAGCAGCGCAAATCGGCAACCTGCTGCAGGTACTATCCAACCTTTCCCGCCTGCATCAAACACCGTCACGCCCATCCCCGCCGGCCATGGCTTTTCATCGTGACTGGTCAGGCGCACGACGTAACGGCCTGCGGGCAGCGTTAGCGCTGCTGGCGGCTTCCGCGCTGTGGATCGGCAGCGGCTGGCCCGCAGGAGATATTATGCTGTTAATCATGGCCCCTTACTTTGCCCTGCTCTCCACCTCGCCTCACCCCGTGGCGGGCGCGCGTAAATTCATGCTGGGCACGCTGTTTGCGCTGCCGCTGTCATTTATCTGTACCTTTATGCTGCTGCCGCTGATCAACGGTTTACCCCTGTTATTGCTGGTACTCAGCCTGTTTTGGTTGCCCGGTATTTACGCCACCAGCATGCCGCAGCACATGCTGAGCGGGCTGGCGTATTTGGTGGGATTCAACACCCTGACGGCGGCCGCCAATCCGATGGTTTACGATGCCACGCAGTTCCTCAACTGGTCGCTGGCCTGGTTGATAGGTTGCGCCCTTACGCTGCTGGCCTTCCAGCTAATGCCGCGCAACCCGGATCGTCATGCTGCACGCCTACAGGCACAGATTCGTACCAGCCTGCTGGCGCTCTTCGCCGGAAAACAGGTGTCTGCACCGCGCTGGATCCAGTATCAGCAGCATCGCGTGGCGCAACTGGCCGGTTTATTGCGTGCGCGGCCGGAGGTGCAAAAGCAAGCCATTGAGCAAGGGCTGTTAGCGCTGAATCTCGGACGCGAATGGTTTTCGCTGGCGGACAGCGTTGTGCCACTGGAGCAGCAGCCGTTTATAAAACTCACCCGACAGCGCATTGCCCAGCGCCTTCAGCAGCCATCACTGGCGGCGAAGCATGCTGCTCGTGCCGCACGTCAGTTGGCAACACATCCATCCCCTGATAGCGCAAATCTCGCCGCACGCTTAAGGGCGATCGCCACTCTGCTGCGCAGTGATGCGGAATACCTATCCGGGAGCAAACCATGCTGAGTGAAGTCGCGATTGCGGGCATCTACCTGCCACCATTTTTTATCTATCTCTGTGCCACCTTCCCACTTTTCATTGGCGTGCGCTTTTGTCTGTTGCGCTGTGGCGTATTGCGCTGGGTCTGGCATCCCGCGTTAGTTGAATTTTCCCTTTCCTTCATCTTGCTGGCGGTACTGATTCTCTATGTCTGATCTCTCTTTTAGCTGGAAAGCGTCTTTAAAAGCGTTGTTCACGTTGGCGATGGTCGCCGTCGCGATCATTTTGGCCACGCTGCTGTGGCGCGCCTATGTGCTGGCACCCTGGACGCGCGATGGCCGGGTGAGTGCGCAAGTGATCCGCATCGCCCCGGAAGTGTCGGGCACGGTGAGTGCAGTCGCAGTAGCAGACAATCAATGGGTCGCTAAAGGGACGGTATTATTCCGTGTCGATCCAGCGCGATTCGATCTGGCCGTGGCCGACGCGCAAGCCCAGCTGAATGAGGCCAACGCCACGCTGCAGCAAAAGCGCGAGGAAGAAAAGCACCGTCAGCAAATGGGTTCGCTGATGGCAGCGGAAGATATGCAACGCGCGCGTGAGGCATCGTTGGTGGCGCAGGCACAGCAGCAACAGGCCGCTACCGCACTCGCACTGGCCCGACTCAATCTACAACGCGCCACGCTGCGTGCCCCCGTGGATGGCTACGTCACCCATTTGCGTTTACAGCCGGGTGATTATGTGGAAGCCGGCACGCCGGATATTGCGCTGGTGGATGCCCATAGCTTTTGGGTGACGGGTTATTTCGAAGAGACCAAATTATCGGCGATGCGAATTGGCGATCGCGTCAATATCCGTCTGATGGGGCAGCAGGCACTCTTGCATGGCCATATCGCCAGCTTTGGCCGGGGCATCAGTGACAGCAACCAGTTATCGGACAATCAAGGCTTGCCCAGTGTGGAGGCAACATTCAGCTGGATCCGCCTGGCACAACGCATTCCCGTGCGCATTGAATTCGACGCACTCCCTTCTGATCAATTACTTACCGCTGGCATGAGCTGCAGCATTGCGGTGGCAGACAGCAGCACGCCACAAGGCCGTTTAACCTCGCTGCTGACACGCTGGCTCTAACCGAAACAAGGAGAAGTTATGCAACAAAACACCGAGACTTTTACCGTGCTCAATGTGAACCGCTTTCCCATGGTGATCCTGAACCAGCAGGCCGTTAGTGATGGCTATGCCGATCAATGGGCGCAGGAAATGAAACAGTTAATGGAACAGGGCGAGCCTTTTGTGATGGTTTACGACCATATGCGCGTTGACGAAAGCGATGCCGATCGCGAGCGACGTAGCCGCTGGCTGATTCAGCATCGCAAAAACCTCAGTCAAATCTGCCGCGGCATGATCAGTATTGAATCCGATGCGCAACGCTGTGAACAACTGGTGAAAATGCGCAAACTGTTTGGCATTCAGCATCAGGTCGTGAGTTCAGAGCCTTATGCATTGGCGCTGATCCAACAGTGGCTGGCGAAGTAACAGCACTACGTATTACTGCGCCAGCCAGCCGCCATCCATATTCCAGGCCGCACCGCGTACCTGCGCACCGCCTTCACTGCAGAGAAACAGCACCAATGCACCTAACTGCTCTGGCGTAACAAACGCCTGAGCAGGTTGTTTCTCAGACAATAACGCCAGGCGCGCGGTTTCGGCATCCTCGCCGGCCGCAATGCGTTTATCGATCTGCTGTTGCACCAGCGGCGTCAGCACCCAGCCCGGACAGATGGCGTTGCAGGTGATCGGTGATTGAGCGTTCTCCAGCGCGATCACTTTTGTCAGCCCCACCACCCCATGCTTCGCGGCGACATAGGCGGCTTTCTCTTTCGATGCTACCAGGCCATGCACGGAAGCGATATTAATGATGCGCCCCCAGTGACGTGCCTGCATGCCGGGCAAGGCGGCGCGACTGGTGTGGAACACCGAAGAGAGATTGATGGCAATAATCGCATCCCATTTATCCACTGGAAATGACTCCACCGGCGCGGTGTACTGAATACCGGCGTTGTTCACCAGAATATCTACCGCACCATAGTTCGCTTCCGCCCACTCAATCATCGCAGCGATTTGTTGCGGATCGGACATATCTGCCGCGTGATAATCCACTGTTGCCCCGGTGGCCGCGATAACTGCTTTCGCGTGTTCCACTTCACCGAAACCATTCAGAATCACCGTGGCGCCCGCCAGTGCCAGTTGCTCAGCGATACCTAATCCGATCCCGCTGGTGGATCCGGTTACCAGTGCCACTTTTCCCACTAATTGCATCGATTCATCCTCCTTCAGACAATGCCGGTGAGGTAAAACACCCCAATCACAAACAGCACGGCCAGGCTTTTGATAATGGTGATGGCGAAGATGCCACCATACGCTTCTTTATGCGTTAACCCTGTGATCGCCAGCAAGGTGATCACCGCGCCGTTGTGTGGCAGTGTGTCCATCCCGCCGCTGGCCATTGCCGCCACGCGGTGCAGCACTTCCATTGGAATACCCGTGGCCTGCGCCGCCTGCACGAAGTGTTCTGCCATCGCCGCCAGCGCAATACTCATCCCGCCCGATGCCGAACCGGTGATCCCCGCCAGCACGGTAATGCTGATTGCTTCATTGAGCAGCGGATTGGGGATCGCCTGCAGCACGCCAGACAACACCACAAAGCCCGGCAACGCGGCGATCACCGCTCCAAAACCGTATTCGGATGCAGTATTCATCGCCGCCAGTAAGGCACCGGCCACCGCTGTGCGGCTGCCTTCTGCCAGACGACCGCGAATGTTGCGCCAGCCAAAGATCAGCACCACCAGAATGCCGCTAAGCAACGCAGCCTGTACCGCCCAAATCGCGGTGGTTTTCTTAATATCGGTGAGGATCGGCGTGGGATTTCCCGGCAGTGTGACGCTGCTCTGTGCGCCGTACCACGACGGGATCCACCAGGTGAAGCAGAGATTGAGTACTCCGACCAGAATCAGCGGCAGAATGGCGATCAGCGGATGCGGCAAACGGATATCTTCCGCCGTTTCTGGCTCATTCTTCAGGTCTTTGCCATAAGGTTCCTGGTTGGCCTGTGCCCGACGACGTTGACGATCCAGCCACAGTAAGCCCACCACAATAATAAACAGCGATCCAATCAATCCCAGCCACGGCGCGGCCCAGGCGTTAGTGCCGAAGAAACTGCCAGGAATGATGTTCTGGATTTGTGGCGTGCCGGGCAGAGCATCCATGGTGAAGGAGAATGCACCCAGCGCCACCGTGGCCGGGATCAAGCGCTTAGGGATGTTGCTCTGACGAAACAGTTCGGCGGCAAACGGGTAAACGGCGAACGCCACCACAAACAGCGACACGCCGCCGTAAGTCAGCAGTGCGCACACCAGCACAATAACCGGGATGGCATGGCGACGCCCCAGCAGCGCAATCGCCGCCGAGACGATTGAACGTGAGAAGCCGGACAGCTCAATCAATTTGCCAAAGATGGCCCCCAGTAGAAATACCGGGAAGTAGAGCTTCACAAAGCCCACCATCTTTTCCATAAACAAACCGCTGAACACCGGCGCGACCGCAGCCGGTTCGGTTAACAGCACCGCTAACAGCGCGGCAATCGGGGCGAACAAAATTACGCTATAGCCGCGATAAGCGGCTAACATCAGCAACCCAAGCGCAGCGAGGGCAATAACGACACTCATGTTGCTTCCTTATTATTTTGTAGGGTTGAAGGTAAAGACATTGCCAAAAATTTGAATCGGTCCGCCTCAATCCGGGCGTTCAACCGCCAGGGCGACGCCCATGCCGCCGCCAACACACAGCGTTGCCAGACCGCGCTTCAGCTCACGCTGCTGCAAGGCATGAATGAGCGTCACCAGGATGCGACAGCCGGAGGCACCAATCGGATGGCCGAGCGCAATGGCACCGCCATTGACATTGACCCGTTCCGCCTGCCAGTTAAGCGCTTTGCCTACCGCCAGAGCCTGTGCGGCAAAGGCTTCATTAGCTTCGATTAAATCCACTTCATCCAGCGCCCAACCTGACTGTTTCAGGGCTTTGTTGGTTGCAGCCACTGGGCCAATACCCATCACCGCCGGATCCACGCCGGCAATGCCGCTTCCGGTCAATCGCGCCAGCACCGGCAGTCCTAGAGCAACGGCGCGTGATGCTGACATCAACAGCACGGCGGCCGCGCCATCATTCAGGCTGGAAGCGTTGCCTGCGGTCACGCTGCCGTCCTTTTTGAACGCCGGATGCAGGCGTGCCAACCGCTCTGCTGAACTGTCCGCGCGAGGCTGTTCATCCTCACCGATCACCAATGTCTCGCCTTTAGCCTGCGCCACCGTGACAGGCGTGATTTCGGCACGAAAGGCGCCCTGTTGCTGTGCCGCCACCGCTTTCTGTTGGGATTGCAAGGCAAAGGCATCCTGATCGGCACGGCTGATGTGGTATTCATCGGCCAGATTCTCGGCGGTAATCCCCATGTGATAATCGTTAAACGCATCCCACAGACCGTCGTGGATCACGCTGTCCATCAGTTGACTGTGCCCCAGACGACAGCCGCCACGCGCATCCGGCAGCAGATAAGGAGATTGGCTCATGCTCTCCTGACCGCCTGCGATGATGATGTCAGCGGCACCGCTTTGAATTGCTTGTGCGGCCTGAATCACCGCTTTCAGCCCTGAGCCACACACCATGTTTAGCGTGCTGGCTGGCACGCTGTAAGGCACACCCGCCGCGATAGCCGCCTGGCGCGCAGGGTTTTGCCCGCATCCGGCGGTGAGCACCTGCCCCATGATGACCTCATCAATTAGCGCAGGATCGAGCGAGGTTTTTTTCAGCAGTGTCGCAATCACCTGCTGGCCCAGATCCGCTGCGGTAAGAGACGCCAGCGCGCCGTGAAAACGGCCAATTGGCGTGCGGGTAGCTGCCACAATCACACATTCGTTCATGATGCCTCCTTTGAAAAATGCATTTCACGGACATCATCAGCGATGCGTAATTGCCCGGCCGTCTTTGCACGGATCTCATCCAGCGTGACTCCCGGCGCGTACTCACGTAGCACAAAAGCGCCCCCTTCAATCTCCAGCCAGCCGAGTTCAGTAATGACTTTGCGAATACAACCGACACCCGTCAGCGGCAAGGTGCATTTGGACAGCAGCTTTGATTCACCATGTTTAGAAGCGTGCGTCATCATCACGATGATGTTTTCTGCACCCGCCACCAGATCCATCGCACCGCCCATGCCCTTGACCATTTTGCCGGGGATCATCCACGACGCGATATTGCCGCTGACGTCCACTTCCAGCGCGCCCAGCACGGTCAGATCAACATGGCCGCCACGAATCATCGCGAACGACTGCGCCGAATCGAAGATTGCCGCACCCTTTCTTGCGGTCACCGTCTGTTTGCCGGCGTTGATCATGTCGGCATCCAGTTCGGCTTCAGTGGGAAACGCCCCCATACCTAATAAACCGTTTTCCGACTGCATCATCACGTCCATGCCATCAGGCACGTAGTTGGCCACCAGCGTTGGCATTCCAATGCCGAGATTGACGTAATCGCCGTCGCGCAGCTCCTGTGCCACGCGCTGCGCCATCTGTTCACGCGTGAGCATACGCACCTCCTTCACTCAGGGTGCGTTTCTCAATGCGTTTCTCGAAATTGCCCTGAATCAGGCGATCGACATAAATGCCCGGTGTATGAATAGCTGCTGGATCCAGTTCACCTGGCGCCACAATCTCTTCAACTTCAACAACGGTGACGCGCGCTGCCATTGCCATCAGTGGGTTGAAATTCTGCGCGGTGTGGCGATAGATCACGTTGCCGTACCAGTCTGCTTTCCAGCCTTTCACGATGGCGAAGTCACCGCGGATTGCTTGTTCAAGAATGTAATGTCGCCCGTCGAATTCTCTGACTTCTTTGCCTTCTGCCACGGGCGTCCCGTAACCCGTGGCGGTGTAGAATGCGGGGATACCGGCACCGCCAGCGCGCACTTTTTCCGCCAGCGTGCCCTGCGGCGTGAGTATCACTTCCAGTTCACCGCTGAGCATTTGCTGCTCGAACAGCGCGTTTTCACCGACATAAGAGGCGATCATGGTTTTGATCTGCCGATTCTCCAGCAGCAGACCGAGACCAAATCCGTCCACGCCGCAGTTGTTCGAGACTACGGTCAGTCCCTTTGTCCCCTGCTGACGAATCTCAGCGATGAGGTTTTCTGGAATGCCGCACAGGCCAAATCCCCCCGCCAGCAGCGTCATGTCGTCTTGCAATCCAGCCAGCGCCTGCTGATAACTGGTGACGCGTTTGTCTAATCCTGCCATTGCTGTACATCTCCTCAGCTCACCGAATAAAGCCATCCTCGCGTCACAAAAATGATTTGTTAATTTTGTTTTTATTGGCCTTTCATTTGTTTTTTTTATTAGTATTCCGTTAATCATTGTTTTACATAAAGTTAACAAATCCAAAAATGAAAATGACTATCAAGCAGTTACGCGCGTTCTTAGCGGTCGCTCACACTTTGAGTTTTGCCCAGGCCAGCGAACGCCTGGCGATTTCGCAACCGGCATTGAGCCTGGCGATCAGCGGATTAGAAGAAGCGTTAGGTGGGCCGTTGTTTATGCGCACCACCCGCCACGTATCACTGACGCCGGAAGGTGAGATCTTTTTCCCGCTGGCGCGACGGCTGCTGGCGGATTGGGAAAATGCCGAAGAGGCGATGCATCTGCGTTTTACGCTGCAACTGGGGAAAGTGTCGATTGCCGCCATGCCCTCTTTTGCTGGCAACCTGCTGCCTGCGGTACTCAAGGTCTTTCGCCAGCGCTATCCTGGCGTCAATATCGCGGTGCATGACGTGATCAATGAAACGGTGCTGGAGATGGTGCAGGAGGGGCGCGTGGAGATGGGTGTGGCGTTCGAACCCGAACTGGCTGATGCGCTGCACTTCACACCGCTCGGCAGCGACCGCTTCGTTGCCGTGGTGCCCGCCGATAGCCCGCTAGCAAAAAAGTCACAGTTGAGCTGGCGTGAATTACTGCATCTGGATTTCATAACCTTGCAACGCCCTTCAGCGGTGCGTCTGCTGCTTGAGCAGTCACTGGCACAGGCAGGCAGAAGACTCGACGTCGCTTATGAGAGTCACCAATTGGTCACCGTGGGCAAAATGGTCGCCAGTGGTTTGGGGGCCAGCGCGGTGCCTGCGCTTTGTATTCAGCAGATGCGTGAGTTGGGCGCGGTCTGTGTGCCGCTGGTCGCACCTCAAATTGAGCGGCGTGTAGGCATTTTGCGCTTGAAGCAGCATCAACTCTCGCACGCTGCTGCCGCTTTGGCGCAAACCATGAGTGACGAATGTCGCTGGCCCGACTTGTAAAGCCGGTTTAATCACAACCTAACCTCAACCAGACCCTGTTTCCTGTGCCGTCGGTTGAAGCACTTATGCAAATAGTGATGAATTAAATAAGCATCAGCCATTAACAATCGATTTATCCCAAAAAAATAATTCGTAGTTAAATCATTGTGAATGGGTCAAATCCATATTCGCTTTGATTAATTAAACTAACCAAATTTGGTACAAGATTGCTAATGACATGTAAAAGGATTTATCTGATCGGACATTTTAAGATCAAATCCGCCCCGCATTAGGTGTAAGAATAATCTTAACAGGGATAAATACCCCCCCTCCGCAAGGTGAACTTCGTTAATAAATTACTTCGTTGCACTTTACCCCACAGATTAGAGGCAGTTTTCATTACATTAAATTCAAATTAGCACGCTGAAAAATCAATTATTACACCCGAGATAATCAGACTAAACGCTGACGAACATTAAATTATTTAGCAATTAATGCTATCTATTTTTTGATCCTGGCGGCTGATTTTCATCATTAATCCTGGGTGATCTAGAAATTTCTTAACTCTATAGAGGTATGAAGCGATGACTTGCATGCCAAGTTGAGAAAAGACAATGACATTTTAAAAATCACTATCCAGTGCAACCTAAGACTTTTCTGAGGATAGGAAATGACTGATTTTCTTAACTCGTTGAATAAGAACAATTATCCTGCCAGGATATCCGCAGCTCTTACAGGAGCGGATGAGTTTGTTATGAAAAATACAACACGAGAGGAATTACGCTGTGCCAGTTGTAAATATGGCTGCCAGCTGACGAACCGAAACAACGATATTCTTAATCGCTGCCCGATACAAAAAATTGCGATTTGGCCGGGGAACAATCATTTCCTGATTAAAGGCGTGCTGTCATTAGTGGCGGGTCGCTATGAAAGTGTGTTTTGCCGGGGATGTATATTCGTTGATTTTTCGCGAGAAAACTTACGTTATCTCACCAACAAGCACTGGATTGATTATCTGAAATCCACTGGGCTAACGATTGTGCTGGTCTCCGATCGCGCGCTGGCCGCTCTGGCTGCACATTGGATAAAGAGAGAGGGAATCCACTCCGTTATTTATTGTGATGACCGGTTAGAAGATATCAAGAAAGTGATTAACAGTACCTATTATGGTTTAAAAGGAGGAGCAACAAGGAGAGTTAATGCACTGTCAAATGAAGAAGTGACCTTTCTGGATTTAGCCTTAAAAGGTAATTCACTCTCTGCCATTTCGATAGCAATGAACCATGAGATGAAAAAGATTTACAACATCAAAGATTCGATTCGACGAAAGACCGGTACCAGCCTTAATCAGCTGATCTCGGGTCACTAAGTAAAAAGGATTACACGAAATGACGCAAACACATAAAACACTGCTTTCACTGGTTATCACCGGTGCCCTGTTCTCGGCCTCTGCGGTTGCAGCCTCCGATAACACCATTAACTTCCAGGGTGAAGTGGCTGATGAAACCTGTTCCATCTCGGTGAATGGCAATGCTGCCTCACCGGTGGTACTGATGCCAACCGTGAGCAAATCCGATCTGGCTGCCAGCGGTGATGTCGCCGGGCAAACTGCCTTCACTGTAGGTCTGACCGGATGTACCGGTAACTCGGCTTCAGCGACGAAGATTTCAACGGTGTTCGTCGGCAATAACGTGACGGCCAATGGCAACCTGGCGAATACCGGCACGGCGCAAAACGTTGAAGTTCAGCTGGTGGACAGTAAAGACGCGGTGATTAACCTGACGGGCGGTTATACCGGTGATGGCGACCTGACCCTTGCCGCGGATGAAACTGAATCTTCAGCGACCTATAACGCACAATATTATGCCAATGGTGTAGCGGCCGCCGGGACCGTGGCTGCTTCATTACAATATGCGGTGACTTACCAGTAATAAATAATCAAGGTACGTCCGGCTATCCGGGCGTGCTTTGAATTCCACGAGACAATCTGTATGTATTTACGCAATACCCTTGGCGCTTTATTACTTTGCGCGATGTCAGCGACGGCGGCAGCAAGCGTCACGCTGTTGGGGAGTCGAATTATTTATCCGGCACCCGCCAGCTCCATCAATATTCAATTTAAGAATGACGATAGCATCCCCTATGTTATCCAGACCTGGTTTGATGATGGCGATATGGATGCCAAACCACAGCAGATTAATCACGTGCCATTTATTACTACGCCACCAGTATTTCGTATTCAGCCGAAATCAGGGCAGGTCGCGCGCATTGTGGTCAGCCAAACAGACAAATTGCCTCAGGATCGAGAGTCCGTTTACTGGTTTAACATGCTGCAAATTCCACCCACATCACAGGCCGCCACAGACAAAAATGCCATGACGGTGATGCTACGCAACCGGGTGAAATTGTTTTACCGTCCTGCCGCGATAGATAAACCGGGCAATATTTTATCGAATATTAAAGTCCGCACGCTGTTCGATCCCCATAAAGGCAGCGGATTACAGATCGATAACAAACAACCCTGGCATGCTTCATTCGTCGCCATATCGATGCGCATGACGGGAAAGAATTATGTGTGTGAACCCGTAATGGTTGCCCCCTTTTCAACGCACACCTGCTGGTTCAGCCATACAAAACAACGCTTACAGGGTGTAGGCAGCGTCAATCTCGACGCCATTAACGATCAGGGAGCCAGAATAAGTGAAAGTTACCCCATCAACTCCCAGTGAATTGAAACTCCCCTTATTCTTTTTGACCGTTTCATTCTATTTCTCAACACCCGTATATAGCGAAGAATATTATTTCGATCCCTCGCTATTTAAAGGATCCGCCTTCGGTCAGAACATTGCGCAATTTAACCAAAGCGACTTGCCGGCGGGTCATTATCTGGTCGATGTTTATGTCAATAATGCACTGGTGTCATCCAGCGTGAAGCTGGAATTTTTGCCCCCGGCACAAGGAAAAGAGGTCGAGCCATGCTTACCCTTTTCGCTGGTTAAAATGCTGCAATTAAAAAATGTTCCAACACAGCCAAAAGATCGCCAGTGCGCCCCGCTTGCTGACTGGACGCCACAAGGGAACTGGAATTTTGATGCCGCCGCGTTACGCCTGAATATCACGCTGCCCATGTCAGCGCTTAACCGCACGCCGCGCGGTTATATTCCGCCCGAACAGTGGGATGACGGGATGACCGCGTTATTTCTGCGGCACAACACCAACTACACCTGGACGGAAAACAGCGCGGCCGCCTACCGCTATCAATATTTGTGGAGTGGGATCACCGCAGGCACCAACGTCGCCAACTGGCAGTTACGTCATCAGGGCAATCTACGCTATCTCAGCAGCAGTGTGGGTGGCAGCAGCTATCGCTACAACAAGGTAAGAACCTGGGTGCAACGCCCATTGACGTCGATCAATAGCCAGCTTTCCCTTGGCGATAGCTACACGGACAGTTCGCTGTTTGGCAGCCTGCCGTTTAATGGCATTAAACTCGCCACTGACGAACGTATGTGGCCGCAAGGCATACGCGGTTACGCCCCGGAAATTCGTGGTATCGCCTCCTCTAACGCCCGAGTTGTGGTGAAACAGTTGAATAAGGTGATCTATGAAACCGTGGTGCCACCTGGCCCCTTTATCATTGATGATCTGAACAATACCCGCAGCCAGGGGGATTTTGACGTCGAGGTGATTGAAGCCAACGGTAAAATTGCTACCTTTACGGTGCCCTACTCCTCGGTTCCTGATTCGGTGCGTCCGGGCAACTGGCATTACTCGCTGGCGCTGGGCCGTGTGCGCCAATATTACGCCGTGAATAACGCTTTTTTTGAGGGCGTGATGCAGCGCGGCGTGAGCAACAGCTTGACGGCAACCGTCGGATCACGGCTGGCAGAAGATTACCAGGCCTGGCTACTGGGCGGCGTCTGGGCATCCGGAATCGGTGCGGTGGGTCTGAACACCACGTTTTCGCAGGCTAAGGCTGAAAATGATCAGCGCACCTCCGGCTGGCGTGCGGAGTTGAGTTACAGCAAAACCTTTCAGAGCGGCACCAATCTGGTGCTGGCCGCCTATCGTTATTCCACCCGTGGTTTTCGCGACCTGCAGGATGTATTTGGAGTACGGCGTCAGCAGCAAGCGGGCATTAGTTACTACTCTGATTCGCTTAATCAACGTAATCGCTTATCGGCCACCCTCAGCCAATCACTGGATGAATATGGTCTGGTGAGTTTAAGCGCCAGCACGGCCGACTATTACAATAATCAGTCGCGCATCACCCAGCTGCAGCTCGGCTATACCAACAGCTGGCGCAATATTAGTTACGGTATCAACGTGGCGCGTCAACGCACCTGGTGGAATACCCAGCAAGGCAACGTGAGCGTCAACGATAATGTCGACAGCAGCCGCCAACAGCGATACAGCGAAAATACCCTGTCATTCAATATTTCAGTGCCGCTTAACTGGGGCGCGGGTCTTTCGTCTGTGGCCTACAACTATAACCAGTCGAAGCAGAGTCAGTCTTCGATGGTTTCACTGACGGGGTCAGCCGGTGAACAGCGTGATTTCTCTTATTCGCTTTATGGCGGAACCGAACACTACCGCAATGGCATCAGCGGAGAAGCTAACTCTTTTGGTGGCAACCTGCAGCAAAACACCCGTTTCGGCGCCATCCGCGCCAACTACGGCCAGGGGGATCACTATCGACAAGTCGGTTTAGGCACTTCGGGAACGTTACTGCTGCATCGAGGTGGTCTCACCGCAGGTCCTTACACCAGCGATACGTTCGCGCTGATCCATGCGGAGGGCGCGCAAGGTGCGGCGGTGCAAAACGGACAAGGCGCAGTGATTGACGGCAATGGTTATGCACTGCTGCCTTCGCTCACCCCTTATCGTGAAAACACCGTCAGCCTTGATACGCTACACATGCGCGCTGATGCCGAATTAAACGGCGGAAGTCAGCGTGTGGTTCCTTATGCCGGTGCCGTGAGTCAGATTAGCTTTGCCACCTTACGCGGCACTGCCGTGTTGATTTCACTGAATACCACCGCAGGTCAGGCACCGCCGATGGGCGCTGAAGTGCGCGATGCCTCCAACACGGTGATCGGCGTTGTGGGTCAGGGAAGCCAACTGTATGCGCGCGTTCCCCATGATTCCGGCACTCTGCAAATCAGTTGGGATGGTCATGCCCAACGCTGTGCCGTCACTTATCAAATCACCGGAAAGTCGCAACAGGCGCTTATCCTCCTCAATGGTATTTGCAGGACGCTATAACTCGTGAAAATTAACTCTCTCCTGATTGTGCTGCTGATGCTGCCGCTGACGTTATGGGCGAACTGCATCAAAGTCACCAGCACCTCATCACTCTCTGCTGCGGCACTGGCAGCAGGCTATACCGCATCATCCTGGGCGGGTGCCTGTGATACCTGCTCCGGTAACCTGGGCTTGCCTTCGGTGATCAGCATTAATAGCGGGACATCCTTTCAGCCTGCAGGATCGTTGCTGGCGAGCTCGGTAGGTTCGTTTCTCAGCGCCGCCAGCAACACCGCTTACAGCCCGAATCAAATCCTCTACCGCTGTGCGGTGGCGGATGCAGGCAGTTTGTATGAGATGTACGCCACCAACGGTGACAGTGCTTATGCTGGCATGTATGCCAGCAGTGAGGTTAGCGGCGCTTATTACGATGTGGCGAAAAACGTGGCAGTGCGCATGACCAATCTGACCACCGGCGAGTATTACAGCCGCTACTGGAAGTCACGCCAGTTTACCGCTGACAGTTGGTACTCCGACGGCACCTACATTTATATTCCGGCCAGCGCGTTTAGTAACGTGCTGTACGAGATGTTCAAAATCAGTTCAACCAGCTATTACGCCAATGGCGATAACCGTTACAGCGATCTCTGGACGCAACCGCGCGGCTACATTGCTTTCAAAGGCCCAGGTCTGGATACCAACAGTCTGGCAGTGGGACAAGACAGCGCCAGCTATTGGTACGGGTTTTACGGTAACTGGCCCGCCGCCTGGAGTACGTATCGTAACGTAACCTATGTACGAGGCGCGCTCTGTGAAGTCCAGAACTACCCTTCTGTGGTGCTGCTGCCAACCATCAGCGTGAACGCGCTCAAAGCAGGCGGCAGCAGTCAGGTGCCGTTTTCCATCTCATTGCAGTGCGAATCGGGCGCGCGATCCAGTACCAGCACCTCCACCAGCAGTGCCGCCAATGTCGCGATGGGCTTGCTGGTGAATCAGCCCAATGCGGTGTCACAGGCGACGCAGTTGGGTTTGACCACCAGCGGCGGCGGACTGACCTGGCTGCTGGATAATCAATATGGCAGCAGCGGCGTGGCCTCGGGTGTGGGCATCAAAATCTATAACGCCAGTGGTGCTGCCATTAACTTATTGCCTAACCTCGCCAGCACCGGCACCGGGAATACACGCGGCTGGTATGCCTATACGGATCTCACCTCGCTGGTCTCTTCCGGCAGCAGCAATATTTACAGCGGTGATTTTTTGGCTTCGCTCGAAGCCTTAAGTGGACAAACAGTAACAGCAGGGACAGTCAATGCGCAGTTGCAAGTGGTGGTCAGTTTTCAGTAGCGCGTTGACGATGAGCAGCCTGTTATTTGCTGCTCACGCCTTGGCCGTGGTGAATCTCGATAGAACACGCATCGTTTTTAATGCCGGTGAAAGCAACCAGACGCTGAATTTAAAAAATGGTGCGGAATATCCCTCCGTGGTGCAGATCTGGAGCGATGACGGAGATTTGATGCAGTCTCCGGAACTGAGTACTGCGCCCATTTTTGCCATGCCGCCGATGATGAAACTCGCTCCCGATGAGCAACGTGCGATTAGTCTGGTGCTCACTTCGCGGCAGTCGTTGCCCGAAGATCGTGAAAGCCTTTACTGGCTGAATATTTATCAGATTCCCGCCTTGACCCGACACACCGGCGGCGCTGAACAAAAAATTCTGTTGCCGCTGCGGTTGCGGCTTAAGGTTTTTGTTCGACCTGCTGCGCTGGGTGCACCCCAGCCTGAAGATGTTAAGAAGCTGCGTTTTGTGGTGCACGATCGTCAGCTCAAGGTGGAGAATCCGACGCCCTGGTCTATGAGCCTGCGATTGAATATTGCCAATAAGGTTAAGGTTGATGATGTGATGGTGGCGCCGTTTGGTTCGTTCACCCTCCCCTTAACGCAACCGGTTAAGGTGGGTGAAAGCGTCACGTACGAGGTGTTTGACGATAACGGTAACCCGGTGGGTTATCAGAGCCATACCGGCATATAAGTTAGATTTCCGCGCCCTAATGGGCGCGGAAATGTTGCGTCATTCACGCAGCGTTTTTGTATGGATCGCGAACCTGAGATACCGCCAGTGCGCCGAAGAGCAATATTACCGATACCGCTAACAGTGCCCACATAAAGCCGCCTGACATCTGTTTAACGTAACCAATCAAAGATGGGCCAAAGAAGCCGCCCAGATTGCCCACCGAAACAATCACGGCTAACCCAGCCGCTGCGGCATTGCCGGTCAGAAAACCAGATGGCAGCGCCCAGAACGACGCCTGAAAGGCCAGAATGCCGCTGACAGTAATGCAAAGTGCCAGCATTTTTAGCACCGGCTCTGACACCACCGCGCTGCAAGATAACGCAATGGCAGCGATCACTAATGCGCCACTGATCCAACGAATGCGATGCGGCGAATGGTTTGCTCTTCGTGCCCAGAACAACATACTCAGTGCCCCGCAAACGTAGGGCAACGCGGTGAGAAAACCCGTCGCTGTGTGACTGACACCCATCTGTTTGATGATCTGTGGCATCCATAAGCCGACTCCAATCGAACCGACGATCCCGCAAAAGTTGATCAATGCCAGCAGCCACAGCAGCGGATTACGCATTGCGTGACGCATAGTGGCGCCATGTTTGGCGGCGATGCGCTGCTGTTCTTCATCCAGTCGGCGTTGCAACAGGCTTTTTTCATCGTCAGTCAGCCATTTTGCCTTAGCCGGTTTGTCGTCGAGGAAAAACAAACAGGCTATGCCGAGTAACACGGCTGGCACACCTTCAATCAAAAGCAGCCACTGCCAGTTACGAATATATTCATGGCTGGTAATCTGCATGATTGCACCCGAGATAGGGGCGCCAATGATGTTTGCCACCGGGATGCCCACCAAAAATGCGGCGGTGATTTTTGCACGCCAGGTACCAGGAAACCAGTAAGTGAAAAACAGATAGATGCCTGGCGTAAAGCCTGCCTCGGCCATGCCGAGACAAAAACGCGCGACGGCAAAGCTGGTTGGGCCGGTCACGAACGCCGTCGCCATCGAAATCAATCCCCACGAAATCATGATGCGGGCAATCCAGATGCGAGCCCCGGTTTTTTGCATTATCAAATTACTGGGGATCTCAAACAGGAAATAACCGATAAAGAACATCCCTGCGCCAAAACCAAACTGCTCCGCCGTTATCCCTAGATCGGCATTCATACCCAGCGCGGCAAAGCTAACATTGGTTCTGTCCAGGTAACTGATCACATAACAGATGAAAATGAACGGCAGAATTCGCCTGAATGCTTTGGCCGCCGCGTGTTCGCTGCGATCCATCTCTTGGGGATTCAGGGTTTTCTCAGGCGCAGCGGGCGCGCCTGGCATGGCATCAGGTACGGTATGCAGGGTCATGTGATGCTCCATGGTGCTCTGTGGCACCTGTTATTGTTAGCTTGCTGGAGTGGAACGGCCTGACAGCACTGCACCGGGATGGGCCATGTCGCAGGTCAGGATTGAGCCGGTGACCGACTCGGTGATAAACAGCTGCCGGCGCTCGGCACCGCCGTAACAGACATTGGTGGTCGAGCGCCCCGCTGGGCTGGTAATGATTTGGATAGGTTCCGCGAGCGCATTCAATAACCACAGGCGGCCTAACCCGGGATTGGCAATCAGCAATTCGCCTTCGGTATTGATGGCGAGTCCATCGGGTCCGCTCGGGCCATGTGAAGTGAAGAACTGCCCGACCTTGCTAACCGAACCGTCGTTTTGCAGCGGTACGCGCCAGATACAATTTCCGCGCGTCATCGCCACATACAGCAGACTCTCATCCGGTGATAACACCAGTCCGTTTGGGCTTGGGCAATTATCCAGCAACAAATCGAGACGACCTTCCACCGATAAGCGGTACACGCGTCCGGTAGGATCATGCAGACCCGTTTGCCCCTGATCGGTGAAATAGAGATTGCCTTGACGGTCAAACGTCAGATCGTTGACGCCTTTGAAACTTTCGCTGTTGCGACGCGTCAGCCATGGCGTGACGGTTCGGTCGATGAGAGAAAGTTTCATCAATCCGTTTTGGTAATCAGTGATCAGCAACGTGTCTTCATCCAGCAGCTTCATGCCGTTGGGTTCGCCCTGATACTGAACGATCAACTCCCACTCGCCCTGCATATCCACCCGAAAGATTCTGCCGTAGGGGATATCGGTGAGGTAAAGACAGCCTGAAGGATGCCAGACAGGCCCTTCCAGAAAGGAGTCAACAGCCTGACCACCGCGATTGGCTGCTGACCAGGCATTCGCCGGATCGTGTTTTCTGAAATGGTCGGGCAAGCGGCTGAACACCTCGGCCTGGCGGATTTCCGGTTGAGTCAGGCTGATCATGGTGACACACCCTCTTCCAGCGGCGTATCTGCCAGCGCCTGCAAAATATTCTGTGCCGCCACCGTTCCCATGCGGATGTAGGAGGCATCGCTCACGCCACCAATATGTGGAGAAAGGATCACGTTACTGATGCCCTGCCAGCGGTGCGGTGCCGTCAACGGCTCAACGCTGAAACTGTCCAATGCTGCCCAATGTAACCTGCCGGACTGCAGCGCATCAGCGAGCGCCGCCTCGTTGATTAACCCGCCTCGCGCGGTGTTAACCAGGATTGCGCCGGGCTTGCACTTCGCCAGCGTATCGGCATTGATCATTTCACGATTGGACTCTGTCAGTGGGCAGTGCAGCGACACCACATCAGCCTGCGCCAGCAGGGTTTCAAGGCTATTAACCGATTCACAGGCCGGTGGTAATTCACGCGCGAAAGGATCATAAGCCACGACCCGCATGCCCAATGCATTCCCGATCCGAGCCACGCGACTGCCGATCGCCCCCAAACCAATTAACCCTAATACTCGCCCTTCCAGTTCAATCGATTTGTGTGTCGATTTATCCCAAAAGCCTGCACGCAGGCGCGCATCCAGCGGCAACACCGATTTGGCACAGGCCAGGATCAATGCCCAGGTGTGTTCTGCTACGGCCGCGGCGTTAGCACCCGGCGCAGAACAGACACGTATCTGGCGTGCGGCGGCGGCTTGCTGGTCAATGACATCAATACCACTGCCGTGTTTGGAGATCACCCGCAAGGCCGGGGCGGCATCCATCACTGCTGCGTTGATTTTTCCGTAACGCACCAAAATCGCCACCGGATTGTGCTGGTGGCACAGGGCAATCAACTGCGTTTCTGTGGGTTGTTTACCCGCATATACCAACTCAAATCCACGGAGTATGGCTACCGCGTCGGCAGCGAGATCGCTGCCGGTAATCAGAATGACCGGTGGTTTCACCATCACAGCGTCTCCCCTTCTGCCAGCATGCCCGCCTGGCGCAGTGCGTTCTCAAGCCATGGCGCGCGCGAATCACCGGCACGGATGGCAGCAATGCGCTGGGTTTCGCCGTCCAGCTTTTTCTTCGCTAAGGCAATGATGGCCTGCACTTCATCACGTGGGATCACCACTACGCCATCAACATCTCCCACCACCAAATCACCGGCCTGAATCTGTGCCCCGGCAACGGAAATAGGATGATTAACGCGGCCTGGAATCAGTTTGGTGGGGCCACAAGGATTCAACCCTGCAGCGAACACTGGATAGGGTTGATTGCTCAGCATGTCGGCATCACGCACTGCACCATCAATGATGATGCCTGCAATACCGGAAGCCTCTGCCTGGGTCGCCATAATCTCCCCTAGCAACGCGCAACTGAGGTCGCCCTTGCCATCCACCACAATTACATCGCCCGGTTGGGCAATGGCCAGTGCAGCATGAATGGCCAGATTGTCACCCGGACGTACCTCCACGGTGATGGCCGGGCCCACCACTTTCATTTGCGGTGAGAGCGGTTTGATTCTGCCGTGCAGCGTGCCGCGACGCCCGGCAACATCCGCCAGTATCGCCGCCTGATACTCAGCAGCTTGTTGCACTTCTTCCGGGGTCACGCGGCTGATATTTCGTTGGATCATTGCAGTAGTGTGAGTGCTCATCTCTTCCTCGCTTTGTTTTACTGTGTAAAACACATGTGTACAATATAAAACAACTATAGCCAGGGCGAGGCAGATTTAGCCATAGCCTTAACGGCGTTTGTGACGTAAACACGAGGTGACTCACAAAAATTCAGGTACACTCGTTGTCGTTCAAAACAGGAGGAATGCATGGGAAATGAAGGCGTTATTGCGGTGGAAAAGGCGTTAGCGCTGCTGGACTGTTTCCGTCCAGGCGACGATAGCCTGACGCTGACTGCGTTGTCGCAGGCGTCGGGTTACCACAAAACCACGGTTTATCGCCTGATGAATTCTCTCGAACGAATGAACTACGTGGTACGCCATGAAAACGGTAGCTATGGACTGGGGCCACGCTTGCTTTATCTGGGCAAGTTGTATGAGCAATCTTTCCATCTGGCTAGTGTGGTGCAGCCCGAGTTGCAGCAACTGGCGTTGGCTACCCATGAGAGCGCCAGTTGGTATGTGATTGAAGGTGGTCAACGCATGTGCTTATTCCGCGCCGAGGCTTCGGAAGGTTTGCGGCACAGTCGTTTGCCTGGCACGATATTTCCGCTTGATCAGTCTGCGATTAGCCAGGTGCTGCGCTACTGGGGACAGAACGAAGCCGTGTTTGATGAGAATCCGCGCCTGCCGTTGTATACCTCTGGCGCACGCGATCCGCACACTGCCGCCTTCGCGATGCCGGTATTCGGCGTGAACGATAAATTGATTGCAGCCCTGGCGTTAACCGGCCCGGCCTCGCGCCTGATTGAATCGCGCCGTGACGATGGCCTGACCCAGCAAATGAGCCAGAGTGCCGCGCGACTCTCTTTGAAATTAGGTGCATCAAAGTTGTTTTGCAGTGCGCAATACGGTGAGGACGTACTGACAACCGATAACTGATGGTTGTGTCAGATAGCTTCCGGGCTCACCACAGTGTGCCCGGAAGTCTCACATTGAGTCAGTTCAGGATGAGTGACTCGACAAGCTACCTTCCGCCTTCTGGCCCTGCGAAAGATTACGCCCCATGATCACCACGGCAATCCCTCCCGCCAGACACAGCGCGGCCAAAGGCAACAGTGCCAAAGTATGACTACCGGTCTTTTCATTGATGATGCCGTAAGCATTCACCATCACCGCACCACCAATCAGATTGGCGATCGCCCCTATCGCCGCCAGCCCTGTTGCAGCGGATTGACTGCTCATCCATCCTGCCGCCAGTGCCCAGAATGGCCCTTTCATGGAATAAGCACCAACCAGAATCAGGCTCATGATAATGATGGTTGCTGGTAACGACAGGCTGATAAAAGCGGCGAAAATCCCTCCAGCGATCATGAACAACGTTAACGCCGTGTGCCAGCGTCGTTCGCCAGTACGATCCGAGCTACGTCCCCACACAACCATCAATACTGACGCCAGGCCATAGGGGATCGCATTGAGCATCCCGGTGGTGAGATTATCGAGCTGGAATGACTTCAGCAGTTGAGGTGACCAGACGCTGAGCGTCGTGCCGGCCGCAGACGCGCCTGAGTAGATCAGTGCCATCAGCCAGATATGCTTGTGCTTTAGCAACTGCCAGGTTGAGATATGACCGATGTTTTTTTGCTGCTGACGTTCGGCCTGCAGCGTGCCTTCCAGCCACTGCTTCTGCTCACCGCTGAGCCAACGCGCTTCGTGTGGGCGATTGCTCAGGACAAAATAAGCGGCAATGCCGAGCAATACGGCAGGCAATCCTTCAATGATGAACAGCAGATGCCAGCCGCGCAGTCCCATCCATCCGTCGAGTGTGAGTATCAATCCAGAAAGTGGTGAACCGATAAAGTTTGCCAGCGGGATCGCCACCATAAACGAGGCAATAATACGCGCGCGATAACGCGCAGGGATCCACCAGGTCAGATACAACACCACGCCAGGGAAGAATCCAGCTTCGGCGGCACCGAGTAAAAAACGCAGCACATACAATGAGGAAGAGGTCTCCACCAGCGCCATGCACATTGACACGATGCCCCAGCTAATCATGATGCGTGGGATCCACAAACGCGCGCCGACTTTCTGCATCGCCAGGTTACTGGGTACCTCAAACAGGAAATACGCCACGAAGTACAGACTACTGGCAAAACCAAAGGCGGCTTTGCTTAGGCCAAGATCTTCGTTCATCTGTAGCGCGGCCATGCCGATATTGCCGCGATCGATAATGGACACCAGATAGCTCACCACCAGGAACGGCAAGATGCGCCAGATTACTCGCCGCATGGTTTCGCGTTCCAGCGCCGAGACCGGCGTCTGTTTCAGTGTTTGTTCAGTCATTCTTTCCTCGCAGGGTCTGATTATGGTTATCAGGAAAAGACGCTTTGTTTTATTGTGTAAAACCAGGTTGTACAATATAAACTATCAGAAACGCTGCAAAGCAAACTGCCCCGTCATCTGGGATGCGGAGCGAATCACAAAATCGCCAGTGACTGTAGATTGAATTGTGATCGAAGGCAGGTCTTTAAAACGAAAAAACCTGCTTCGCTCCTTTGGGATGCTAAGCAGGTCGGCACTGCGGGTACGGGCGGAAAATGCTATTGGCTTTCGGCTACGCCACAACAGGTTTAGCGCTAAAAATATAAAAATAGGCCTCTAAAGAATAAGTTGACCCTCTTGCTTACGAATCGCCGCCAGATAGCAGCCGTACCGCGCGCTGTGGGCATGGATATAAGCCGTTTCAGGCATCTGCAACAGCGTTAACACCATAGGCTCGATATCTTCACCTGTCGCCAACTCCGCCGCGATAATGCAGTGTTCAACATTGAATGCTCGCAGTGAGAGTTGACGCTTAGCGAGATACTTCGGGATCTCGTTGTAGAAGAGGCCAGACTTTATACAACCTTCATGAATGAAGATGGCGTGCTTCCCATGGTAAGGCGATTGCGCAGGTTGATAAGTGTGATTGAGCAAGATTGCATTCTCGCCCGAGGGCACATCTTTCAACCCAATACGGTCAGGTAAAGCGGAGTCAGGACTGGCTAGCACCCGTCGTGCGTTGTGCTGTGCCAGATATTCATCATCCCGGCCGTACAAATGGGCAAAATCGCTGCTTTTCAATCCGCTAATGACATAATGCATACCGTCTCCTGCTTAAAATATGGGTCGTTCTGCAGTAAACGCGATCGCGCAAATCGTTGCTCGCTGGAAACGGACAGTGGATTATGTTTCATGGCCGCAACTGTGATAACCGCCTTAACGTCCTGAAGCAGGATTTGATACAGTAGACAACTTTGAAGTGCAGTATGTGCTTGCTTATAGGGAAAATGACCATGCCAGATTACATCTTCTATCGAAATGACCAGGTCGTCGCCACTGTCGAAAGAAACGATGTCGAGAGCGCCGTCTTGTTAATTTCAAAAGGCTACAAGAAGTTAGATGAAGAAGTCGAAGCGGCAAGTCCGGAAGCGGCGTTAAAACGGTTAGCGGATATACAAAATCAAGACAACGTCACGCATCATGCTTTCGTTACGGGTTCGGTATTAAGCTCAATCGTCAGTGCCTTGTTCAAATGATTGACTCACCCTGAGTTCCGCCGCTGAAGTTGATGCGGCGTGAATTGCTGCAGCATAATTAACTCTCTGACTAACTGTCACCACATAATATGGTGCAGAATAAAACCAACCTCACCCATCACGACACAATCAATTATTTCACCTCAAGAGCACTTTGACAGAATATACCTTCATCGCTACGCTTTTATGCAAGGATATATGTCACAAACTTGCACATCTTTAAAATATTTCCTAAGGTGTCCGCCTTTCAGCCTCTTATAGCTTTCATTTCCATTGGTGAATTGTTCGGCTGCGAAAGCTATAAGATCGCTCTAATTTCACTCATGGAGGTTTATGAGCACCGGAACGATTTCTAAACAATCTGACTTAACCGTTGATGATATTACGGTTATAGATAAAAAATTACTAAAACGCGCCGTCGGTGCTGCTGCATTAGGCAACACCATGGAATGGTTCGATTTTGGCGTATATAGCTATCTTGCCGTGATTATTGGCCAGGTCTTTTTTCCTGGTGCCAGTAATACCGCGCAATTAATCGCCTCTTTCGGTACTTTTGCTGCTGCGTTTTTAGTGCGTCCAATTGGCGGCATGGTATTTGGGCCATTAGGCGATCGCTTTGGACGGCAGAAGGTTCTCGCCTTCACCATGATCATGATGTCCATCGGAACCTTCTGTATCGGCCTGATTCCCAGCTATGCCAGCATTGGTATTGCCGCGCCGATCCTGTTGCTGGCCGCGCGCCTGCTGCAGGGTTTCTCCACCGGCGGCGAATACGGTGGTGCAGCAACCTTTATCGCGGAATACTCCACCGATAAGCGTCGTGGCTTTATGGGCAGCTTCCTGGAATTCGGCACACTCGCGGGTTACCTGCTCGGTGCGAGCCTGGTGACCGGCATGATTGCGCTATTACCGCATCAGGCAATGATGGATTGGGGCTGGCGTATTCCCTTTTTCCTGGCTGCACCCTTAGGTTTATTTGGCCTCTATATTCGCCTGAAACTCGAAGAAACACCGGCGTTTAAAGAGCATATGGATAAGCGCGAAGAGCTTGAGCACAATAAGCCGCAGTTAACTTTGCTCAAAATGCTGCGTGTGCAAAGCAAACCGCTGCTGAAATGTATTGGTCTGGTACTGTTATTTAACGTTTCTAATTATATGTTAACGGCTTATATGCCAAGTTATTTAACCGGCGTATTGGGCATGAGTGAATTGTCAGGGCTCATGTTGGTGATGGTAATTATGTTTATTATGATGCCATTAACCTTAATGTGGGGGCATTTGACCGACCGTATTGGTCGTAAGCCGGTGATTGGTTTGGGTGCATTGGGCTTAATCTTACTGGCTATTCCCAGCTATATGCTCATTGGATCCGGCAATATGATGCTGGTATTTGCCGGGTTGGCCGTATTAGGTTTATTGCATACCTGCTTTAGCGGCACCATGCCTGCAACGTTACCGGCGCTTTTTGTCACCGATATTCGCTACAGCGCATTAGCGATTGGCTTTAACTTGTCAGTGTCGTTGTTTGGCGGAACCACACCGTTGATCACTGCCTGGCTGGTGGACACCACGCACAATGCCATGATGCCCGCTTATTACATGATGGGCGCCGGGGTTGTCGGCCTGATTACCGTGTTAACGCTGAGTGAAACGGCGCGTAAGCCGTTGAAAGGCTCGTCTCCTGCTGTCGCCACCAAAGCAGAAGCCCACAAACTGATAGATAGACTGCGTAAGCAGCGCGGCCGCAAGGCCCAGCAACACAAACCTGCGTAAGTTCGAGGGCGGCCATCATGCCGCCCTTCTCTTCTTTACTTCCCGCTGATTAGCGAAGCGCAAGGCGTCGATAATTTCCTAAACCCATCTGTTCGCGCCAGAAAAGACCAAAATATCGACTATGATCTGTTCTCAGTCTTTTCGTGTCGTCCCACTGTAAATCGTACTCAGCCTGCATCTTTAAACGGAACGTGTACCGCTTGATGTCGTCCATTGCCCTTGCGAGGGTTAAACGAGGCAATTGAATGGAATTCAGATCATTTGAGAAATCCTGGGGAGCTGAGATTCAGGCAGATGGCAGCGTGCTATTCCGCTTGTGGGCACCAGGTCAGCAACAGATTACCTTGCGTCTCGCCGATGGCGATCAACCTATGTCAGCCTCCGACGATGGCTGGTATCAACTGCAACTTGGCGGCATACAACCCGGAGCGACATACCATTTTGTCCTGGCGGATGGCACGGAAGTGCCTGACCCTGCCGCGCGCGCGCAGCAATCCGAGGTCAATGGCCCTTCAGTGGTGATCGATCCTCATCATTATGCGTGGCAGCACACGGATTGGCGCGGGCACGCCTGGCAAGAAACGGTGGTGTACGAACTGCATATCGGTACTTTTACCTCCGAAGGCACTTTTCAGTCCGCCATTGCCAGATTGCCGTATTTGCAGGCACTCGGCATCACTATGATTGAGGTGCTGCCGGTCTCGCAGTTTGGGGGGAATCGCGGTTGGGGCTACGACGGCGTGCTGTTGTATGCACCTCATTCCGCTTACGGCTCGCCGGATGATTTCAAAGCCTTTGTCGATGCCGCACATGGACACGGCCTGTCGGTGGTGCTCGACATTGTGCTTAATCACTTTGGCCCGGAAGGGAATTATCTGCCGCTGCTGGCGCCCGAATTTTTCCATAAGGAACGCATGACGCCTTGGGGCGCGGGCATCGCTTATGATGTTGATGCCGCACGTCGTTACATCGTGGAAGCGCCACTTTACTGGTTGCAGGAGTATCATCTTGATGGCCTGCGCTTTGACGCCATCGATCAGATCGAAGATACCTCCAGCACACACGCGTTGATTGAGATCGCTGAACGCATCCGCCGTGAGATTACGGATCGCCCTATCCATCTCACCACTGAAGACTCACGCAATGTCACCTTCCTGCATCCACGTGACAAACAGGGCAATGCGCCGCTGTTTACCGGCGAATGGAATGACGATTTCCACAACGCCATTCATGTGTTTGCTAGCGGTGAAACCCATGCCTACTACCAGGATTTCGCCGAGGTGCCTGAAAAGCTCATCGCGCGCATCCTGACTGAAGGTTTTGCTTATCAGGGAGAGATCTCGCCACAGAGTGGTCAACGGCGTGGCGTGCCCAGTGCAGCACAACCACCGGTTGCCTTTGTCGATTTCATCCAGAACCACGATCAGGTCGGCAACCGTGCGCAAGGTGACCGCTTGATTACGCTGGCAGGCGCCGACCGCACCAAAGTGCTGATGGCCACGCTGTTACTGTCACCGCATATCCCGCTGATGTTTATGGGCGAGGAGTATGGCGAAACCAACCCGTTCCTGTTCTTCACCGATTTCCACGGTGATCTGGCTAACGCGGTACGTGAAGGACGAGCACGCGAGTTTACCGGCCATGCGGGCCATGACGACAGTGTGCCCGATCCCAATGCGGAAGAAACTTTTAACCGCTCGAAACTCGACTGGAGCAAGCTGGAAAGTGAAGAAGGTAAAGCCTGGCTGGCGTTCACCCAGCAATTGCTCGCATTGCGTCAGCGCCACATTGTGCCGCTGCTCGCCACGGCGGGCGGTCACAGTGGCAAAGTGCTGAAAACCGCCAAAGGTTTTATCGCGGTGAGCTGGCAGTTCCCGCAGGGTGAACTCTCGTTAGCGCTGAATATCAGTAAGCAGGCGCAGCCTCTGCCAACCATGCCAAGCAAAACGCTCTTTGCCTGGCCACAGGAGAACGATGTGTTGCCGCAACATGCCATTGTGGTGCGTCTGGCACAGGGAGAAAAAGCATGACGATTCCTTCAGCGACCTATCGTATTCAGTTCCGCAACGGCATGACCTTTGATCGCGCCATCAGTCTGCTGCCTTATTTGCAGCGGCTCGGTATCAGCCATCTCTATGCCTCGCCTATTTTCACTGCCACCACGGACTCTACGCACGGCTACGATGTCACCAATGCCAACGAGATCGACCCTGCGCTGGGCGGACGTGAAGGCTTTAAACGGCTGTCGGCGGCGTTACAGCAGGCCAATCTCGGTTTAATTCTGGATATCGTGCCAAACCATATGGCGGCTTCACTGGAAAATGTGTGGTGGCGTGATGTGATCGAGCATGGCGAGAGCAGTCAGTATGCGCGCTATTTCGATATCGACTGGTGGCGTCGCCTGACATTACCGTTCCTCGGCGATGACTTTGATCGCGTCCTGCAAAACGACGAATTGAGCATTAAGCCCCATCCACAAACCGGGCATCCGGCGCTGGCTTACTACGACAGCTTTTATCCGCTGACGCCGCCCAGTTGGCAAGGGCGCGCCGATGAGGTGCTGGCCATCAACGATCGCGCTGCCATTGCTGAATTGCATCAACAGCAGCCCTGGCAGTTGATCAACTGGCGCGATGCACGAAAAGATCTTTCGTACCGACGCTTCTTTGAAATCACCGGGCTGGTCGGCGTTCGCGTCGAGGATGAAGCGGTATTCAACGCATCGCACGCACTGATTCTGGAGCTGGTTCACAGCGGTGCAGTGGGTGGTTTGCGTGTTGATCACGTCGATGGTCTGGCCGATCCTCAGGGTTATCTTCAGTGTTTGCGCCAGGCCGCAGGTGAGGATTGCTATATTACGGTGGAGAAGATTCTGGCGGAAGAGGAACAAATTCCGTCTGAATGGCCGATTTCCGGCACCACCGGCTATGAGTTTATCGCCGCGCTTTCACATGCGCTGATCGACGATACCCAGATTGATGCGTTGCATCTGGCCTATGAAGCCGTTACCGAAGAACGGAATGATGTCAGTGCCGGACTGCGCGCCGCCCGTGAATTGATGGTTGATCGTAATTTTGCCGGTGAATTCTCACGCCTGCTGGCGATAGCGACTGACGTGGCGCATTCAGAGCAGCGCAATTTTGGCGAAGCAGAACTGCATGTCGCGCTGCGCGAGATGTTGATCGCCTTCCCGGTTTACCGCACTTATGGCCGATCGGCGGGTATGCCTCTGGCCGGTGAGGCACTTCTCCAGCAAGTGCTGGAACTGGTGAAGTTTAGTGCCTCCCCGCCTGCACTCAGTTTCCTGCAGGCCATTTTACTGGGCGCAATATCGGAACAAAGTGAACAGGATGCTGCTGAATTCCGTACGCGCTTCCAGCAGCTCACCGGGCCATTGATGGCAAAATCCGTTGAAGACACGCTGTTCTTCCGTAATCACGCCATTCTGGCCATCAACGAAGTGGGCGCAGAGCCGCTGCCGCATCCCTTCTCGGTGGAACACTTCCACCAGCAGATGCAAACCCGGTTGCATCATCAACCCGACGCACTCTCAACGACATCAACACACGATACTAAACGCGGGGAGGATGCCCGTGCCCGACTGTATACGTTGAGTGAAGCGCCCGCACTCTGGGCAGAGAATGTCACGCGCTGGCGGGAGCTGAATCAATCCAAAGTGCTCACCCTGAACGAAGGCCCGGCACCCGAACCGGCGGTAGAATGGATGCTGTATCAAGCGCTGGCAGGCGCGTGGCCCACCACGTTACAGCCAAACGACAGCGATGGATTGCGTGCCCTTGAAACGCGTTTTATACCCTTCGTGGAGAAAGCGCTGCGTGAAGCCAAGCTGCGCACTGACTGGGCTGAAGGCGATGAAGCTTACGAACAGGCGGTAGTGGAATATGCACAACACCTGTTATCAGCCGAAAATCAGGCGTTCCTGACCGACTTCTGCGCGGCCATCCAACCGTTCGTGGATGCCGGACTGATCAATAGCCTGACCCAGACCGTGATCAAACTTACCGCGCCAGGCGTACCAGATATTTATCAGGGCAGCGAAGCGCTGGATTTCAGCCTTGTCGATCCCGATAACCGCCGCGAACCTGATTTCGCCACGCTGGAGGCGCAACTCGTTGATCGCAGCCGTCCTGACTTCACTCAGCCCTCTGACTGGCGCAGCGGCAAACTAAAACAGCAGGTGATTGCGACCTTATTACACCTGCGCCTGGATAAGCCGCAGCTATTCCGTTTGGGCGAGTATCAACCGTTGTACGCCACAGGCACGCATCCAGAACACCTGATTGCCTATGCGCGACAGGACAGTGAAAACAGCCTTATCGTTGTAGCGCCTCGGTTGATGCTCGAAGGCACATCCTGGGCTGAAACATCCATACCCCTGCCTGAGTCGCTGGCCCATCGACATTATCGCAATCTCTTGAGCGGTGAAACCTTAGCGCTTAACGAACAACTTTCATTAGATAACTTACCGCCTTACGCGCCACTGGTGCTGATTGCCAGTTAATAACAAGCCTGTATTTCTGTTCATGGGATGGAGAGGGATCAATGTCTAACGTAAAACCTTTTGAAATTATTGCGGGTTCGGGTCAAACGCTTGGCGCAAATTATGATGGCGAGGGGGTCAATTTTGCCCTGTTTTCAGCGTTTGCCGAGCGTGTGGAGTTATGTCTATACGATGAGAGCGGCCAGCACGAAATCGCGCGTTTCGACTTACCGGAATATACCCACGAAGTCTGGCATGGCTATATTCCCGGTTTGAAGCCCGGCGCGCTTTACGGCTATCGGGTACATGGTCCGTTTGAACCGGAGAACGGCCATCGATTTAATGCCAATAAATTGCTGCTCGACCCTTATGCTCGTGAATTGCGCGGCGATATTCAGTGGAACGATGCGCATTTTGCCTACGACCTGCTGCATGAAGATAAAGATCTGACTTTTGATGAGCGTGACAGCGCACCGTTTACGCCAAAATGCCGGGTGATCGATCCCAACGAATTTGACTGGCAGGATCGCAATCGCCCGGTTATCCCGTGGTCAAAGACCATTATTTATGAGACGCATGTTAAAGGTTTCAGCCAGCTGAACCCGGCAGTGCCACCCGAAATACGCGGCACTTATGATGGCATGAGCAACAAAGCCACCGTGGAGTACATCAAAAGTCTCGGTGTTACGTCGGTTGAGCTGCTGCCGGTGCATTGGTTCCCGGACGATCAGCATCTGCTCGACAGAGGGCTGAAAAACTTTTGGGGCTATAACTCACTGGCATTTTTTGCCCCGGCCTCGCGCTACTTTGGTCCGCGCGGCATTCAGGGCTTCCGTGACATGGTCCGCGCCTTCCACGACGCCGGTATCGAAGTGATCCTTGACGTGGTTTACAACCACACGGCGGAAGGTAATGAACTGGGGCCGACGCTGTCGTTTAAAGGCATCGATAACTTCTCCTATTACCGCACCTTGCCGGATCAGCATCGCTACTACATCAACGATACCGGTACCGGCAACACCGTGAACACCTCCCATCCACGCGTGTTGCAGATGGTGATGGATTCTCTGCGTTACTGGGCGGAATCGATGCATATCGACGGTTTTCGCTTCGATTTGGGCACTATTCTGGGGCGCGAACCGGAAGGTTTCGACCAGCGTGGCGGCTTCTTCGATGCTATGACGCAAGATCCGGTGCTGTCGAAATTAAAACTGATTGGCGAACCCTGGGATATTGGCCCCGGCGGCTATCAGGTCGGAGGCTTCCCGCCAGGCTGGGCCGAATGGAACGATAAATATCGCGACACGGTGCGTGAATACTGGAAAGGCGACAACGTCTCGACCGACTTTGCCGCACGCCTGCTCGGCTCCGGCGATCTCTACGATCAACGCGGCCGTCGTCCCTGGGCCAGCATCAACTTCCTCACCGCGCACGATGGCTTTACGCTCAACGATTTAGTGTCGTACAACGATAAACATAACGACGCTAACGGTGAAGATAACAACGACGGTCACAACGATAACCGCTCCTATAATTACGGCGCGGAAGGCCCGACCGATGACGAG
The DNA here is from genome assembly GCF_056491465.1 of Pantoea sp. C1E2. Lineage (NCBI taxonomy): Bacteria > Pseudomonadati > Pseudomonadota > Gammaproteobacteria > Enterobacterales > Erwiniaceae > Pantoea > Pantoea sp. C1E2. The sequence continues at coordinate 842,056 of NZ_JBSZHT010000004.1, read as the reverse complement.
GGCATCAACGCGGTGCGCGAACGGCAAAAACGCAACTTCCTTGCCACGTTACTGTTCTCACACGGCACGCCGATGCTGCTGGCGGGCGACGAATTTGGCCGCAGCCAGATGGGCAACAACAACGGATATTGTCAGGACAGTGAAATCTCCTGGCTGCATTGGGAAAACTTGCCGGAGTCCGCGGATGCATTACGTGAATTCACTCGTCATTTGCTGGCGTTGAGGGCGAAACAGCCGTTGCTGCGCCGTGAAAACTGGCGCGACGGTATGGATATAAAATGGTTTAACGCCGGTGGCGGCTTCCAGCAGGAAGATCAATGGGATGAAGGCAGCACGCTCGGCGTCTATATTGGCCGCCCCGATCTGCAAACCGAAGAAGGCATCTGGCACGATGTGTTGATGCTGTTTAATCCGTTTGAAGGCAACGTACCCTTCCGCATCCCACAATTCGGCGAAGGCGGCTGGGTGCTGGAACTCACCACCTCCGATACCGCTAATAAAGGGTTGGTGATTACCAAAGAGAAGGATTTCGAACTGGAAGGCCGCAGCATGGCGCTGTTTAGAAGGCCTTAAATTCAACGGGGAAACTGGGTTCCAGTTTCCCCGTTAAACAGAAAATGCATCCGGTCCTTTCGCAGCAAGTGTATTCAAGATGCGAAGTGCCGGGCCACTCGGTTTGATTTCTCCACGCTCCCATTTTGAAACGCTATCAACTGTCATACCCAAGGTATATGCCAGTAATGCCTGACTCAGGCCATACTGTTTACGCATGAGTTTAATTTCCAGACCCGTCATATCATGTACAGCCGCAACTCGCTTGCGATACTCACTTGCTGAAATTCGCGTGGCGATCTGAGCAACATCTTCATCAGAAAGCAGGCCTAAGCCACGCAACTCTTCAGCATCCTCAATCATCTCATCCAATGTTGCTGGTGTAGTTTTCATCGCAGTTTACCTCTCTAAACGTCCCACGACTTTTAAGCTGTAGCAGGTCTGCCGCACTCGCTTGTAAGTAACCTTTGGCAAGGATTTTATACGTTGTCAAAACGTCATCCTCAATCTCTTTGGCATTTTTCTTGTGCAGCTCGCCTTTCGTCCAACCATCATAAAAAACGAGCGTAATTCCTCTCCTGAAGAAAATCACCGATCGGGCACCACCACTTTTCCCCACACTCAGTGCTATACGTTTTTTGATTACTCCCCCGCCGAGGTCAGCCTCAAACTCGCCCCGTTTGACCTCTGCTGCAGCATGGCAAAGGTCAGCATCATGAAGCCTGGCTTTTTTGAAATTCCGATCAAAACGCTTATGTACATAAACCGCCATTCCTTAGCCCTTAGTCTTAACCCGTAATGATTATTATAATAATCATTACGGCATCGCGACAACATCAGCTTATTTAGATTTCTGAATCTGGCGCACAGTACATTTCACTGGCACTACTTTACATCGTGAGATTGGCTAAAAATGTTGCATCTTCGCTACGGGACATTTGATCTCCATCACTCCTCGCTAAAAAATAATTAACTAAATCTCACATTCTGCCGATGGTTATTAATCTGCCCTATTCCCTGATTTTCCTGAACCAGGGGTGCTTTTAGATTAAGGATAATTAGATGAACATCTCACAGCGTCTCTTGCTGACCCTTTCCATGTTGTTTGGCGCCATCATCCTGCAGGCGATTCTTGCGCTCTCGCTCCTGTCAGGATTTCAGGACCGTTTTGAATTTGTGCAAACCAACGCCATTCCTTCGATTAAAGACATCGGCAAACTGATCGACCAAAGTAACCAGCTGGCCATCACGCTCTACAAACACCAGAGCCAGATTCACGACAGCAACATGCCAGCCGTAGAAAAACAAATCGATGAGCAAATCAATGGACTGAAAGCGCTGACCGATTACTACATGGCGAACGATATTTCGAATGAGGAAGACAAACGCCTAACCAATGTTGCTTTTGATAACATTCAGCGCGTTGCTTCGCAGTTGCCTGTATTTCTCACAGCGTCTCGTGCTCACCAGAACGAAGTGAGCCTGGGCTTGCTGGAGGGAAATAGTGGTGTGGGTGCCGCCATTCGTCAGATGATCGCTGATTTTCAAACTCAGCTGGCACTCAACATCAGTGCGGGTGACGCTTTACGCGCCACCAATCGCAGCACTTTCCATTTTGTCTTCTGGACGACCGTTGCGGGTGTAGCAGCAACAGTCGTTATCTTCGGACTGTTTTCGCTGTTCACCGTGATGCGCATTCGCCGCAGTTTGGGCGCCGTAGGCAAAGTGATGCTGACTGCCAGTGAAAACCTCGACATGACATTGAGCGCAGACGAGAGCCGCCGCGATGAAATCGGCAATATGGCACACTCATTCAATCTTCTGATGCAGCGCGTCTCTGAAGCCCTCTCTTCAGTGCGTAAAGCGTCTCAGTCCGTGAGCAGCGCTTCGGTGCAGATCTCAGCCGGCAATGAAGATCTCTCTTCACGTACCGAACAGCAAGCGGCATCGCTGGAGCAAACGGCTGCCAGCATGACGCAACTCAGTGAGACGGTGCGCCAGACGGCGGACAATACGCGGCAGGCGAGTCAGCTGGCAGCTAATGCCAGCGCGCTGTCAGAGAAAAATGGAACATCGCTCACCACCATGCTGTCGACCATGGACGAGATTCGTGGCAGCTCACGTAAGGTGACCGAGATTGTCTCGATCATTGAAGGCATTGCCTTCCAGACCAACATACTGGCCTTAAATGCGGCGGTTGAAGCGGCGCGTGCTGGTGAACACGGTAAAGGATTTGCGGTGGTTGCGGGTGAAGTGCGCAGCCTGTCACAGCGCTCAAGCAACGCGGCGCGCGAGATCAAAGTGCTGATAGAGGAATCTCATCGTCTAACCGAATCAGGTGCCACGCAAGCCAGTGATGTGGGCCGCAATATGGACGTGATGAATGAGGCCATTCACCAGGTGAGTCAGTTGGTAGGCGAAATCGCTGCGGCTGCCGTAGAGCAAAGCCAGGGCATCGTGCAGGTACAGCAGGCGGTTAATCAAATGGATGATGTCACCCAACAGAACGCCGCCTTAGTGGAACAGGCCGCGGCCGCTTCGCAATCACTGCAAGAGCAGGCGGGTAACCTGAATCAGCTGGTTGGTAAATTCCACGTCAGCGATGTCATTGACGTTCCACAGCCCATCGTCCGCACGCCATCGCGCCCCAAACCACAGCGTTTAGCGGTAGTTAATGACGCCGACTGGCAGAGTTTTTAACGACTGTTTCTCCCCGCGTCGCGCACGCGGGGAACCTTTCTGTTACCCTTTCCGATAACTTATGGATGGGGATTAATATGGATTTACAGCAACAGCTGCGTGGTAAATGGGCGATTTACGGCCTGATGTTTTTGCCGGGTTTCACCTGGGCTTCATGGGTGAGTCGTACGCCCTACATGCGCGATATTCTGCATGCTTCCACTGAAATGATGGGCATGATCCTGTTCGGCTTTTCCTGCGGCTCGATGCTGTGCGTGCTGCTGGCAGGAAAACTCATCACCCATTTCGGCACCAGCCGTGTCATGCGTTACGGTTTTATCCTCCTGTTAGCCGGTATCGCCCTGATGTTGAACGCCTTACTGCTACATAACGCTTACGGCGTGTTTGCCAGCCTGGTGTTGCTGGGCGGCGGCACCGCGCTGATTGATGTCGTGATAAATGTCGAAGGTGCGGCCTTTGAGCGTCTGATTGGCAAATCGATCATGACCACCATTCATGGCTTTTTCAGCTTTGGCACGCTGATCGGCGCGTTATCAGGACTTGCCATGACGGCAGCGGATTTCAGCATCACCTGGCATTTCGCCCTCGTGGTGGTGGTAAACGTGCTTATTATTTCCGCAGCCTTGCGACATTTACCCTCCACCAGCGACAACGAACGACATGAACAGGCGCACAGCGGGGGCTTCCTGGCTCAGGTCGGACGCGAGCTGCGCGATCGCCAGCTGCTGATCCTTGGTGTGGTGATTCTGGCCATGGCGCTGGCTGAAGGTTCCGCCAATGATTGGCTACCGCTTTTGATGATCGATGGTCATAACCTCAATCACATGCAGAGTACGCTGGTATACGCTGGTTTCACGGCAGGCATGACTGTGGGGCGTTTCCTTGGCGGATATGTGGTGGATCGCCTTGGCCGTGTGCTGGTGTTACGCGCCAGCGCGTTCTCAGCAGCTTTGGGTCTGGCGATGGTGATTTTCTCCAACAATCAATGGCTGGCGGCAGCGGCAGTGTTGTTCTGGGGAATTGGCGCATCGCTGGGCTTCCCGCTGACCGTTTCGGCCGCGGGCGATGGCAAAAACAGCGCGATTCGCGTAACCATCGCAGCAACCCTCGGCTATCTGGCATTTCTGGTGGGACCGCCAGGCCTGGGCTTCATCGGTGAACATGCAGGACTGCGTATGGCGATGCTTCCTGTGCTGGTGATGGTGCTGCTGGCGCTGTTCTGCGCGGGTGCAGCAGGACCTCGCAAACTTAAGAAAGCTGACCAATCAGTGTAAATATGGCGGCCTGCGGGCCGCCATAAAGGTTTCTAAGCTGACTTGCGCGAACCAAAATATCGCACTTTGAAACTCTCCGCCTGTTGTGCCAGATAACGCACGCGGAAAATATCATGGCGTGTAATCACCCCTTTTACCTGACCAGATTCTGCATCGGTGACCACCACCATGCCTACCTCCTCGCTGTAGAGATAGTCGGCAATGTGGCTGCACAAAGTATCAGGATCAGCGCTCATTTGCGGTTGTTCACCCATCAACGCCTGCAAAGTCGTATCAGCATGCTGCAGGCGTTGCCAGTGAACCATCTCTTTGCGTGAAACCACCGCGATAAAGCGCCCTTGCGCATCCACGACCGGATAGTGGGGATGCGCGCGCACATCGCTCATGATGGCGATCACTTGCTCCAGAGGTGTCGTGTCCAGCAAAGTTGCTGGTGCTAAGGACATAATTTGTCGCGCTTTGGTTGTTTCCAGGGTATCGGTGGCATACTCCTGCACAATGTGGTGTCCACGGCGTGCAAGACGTTCTGTAAAAATCGAGCGAGGCATCATTAATACGCTGACGGCATACGAAGCTACCGCAGCACCTAATGCCACCGGTAATAAGTCAAAATGGCCTGTCACTTCCACAGCAAACAGGGTACCGGTCAAGGGTGCACGCATGGCACCACTGAGAATCCCCGCCATACCTGCCATCACTAGCATGCCACCGTAGCCGGGCAACAGATGGGCCACCATCGCACCCACCGCGCCACCAATAATCAGCAACGGCGCGACTACGCCACCAGAAGTCCCTGAACCCAGCGAGATCAGCCAGACGATGCTTTTTACCAGTAGCAGCGAAATAATGATGTTGATTGCCAGCGAGCCATCTAACAAATTCTGGATACTGACATAACCGGCACCTAAAACGCGTGGCTGAAGAATGCCACCAATCCCCACGAACACTGAACCCAGTGCAGGCCACCACATCCAGTGGACAGGCAATTGATGGAACCACTCTTCAAGTCGATACAGGCTTTTCGACAGCGCAACAGCGATAACCCCAGTCAGCGCACCTATACCGACCGCCACGATGAGTTGCATCGGTTGCAGATGCGTCACCCACTGGAAAGGGAAAATGGCGCCAGTGCCAATCAGCGCATTGCGCCAACACCAGGAAACCAGCACCGCACTGACCACCGGAATAAAGCTGCGTGGCTTCCATTCAAACAACAACACCTCCAGCGCCAGTAATACTGCTGCGATAGGAGCATTGAAAATGGCGGTCATGCCCGCAGCCGCGCCCGCCACCAGCAGGGTTTTACGTTCCGCCGCGCTGAGATGAAATAACTGAGCAAATAAAGAGCCGATAGCGCCGCCAGTCATGATTATCGGCCCTTCTGCACCGAATGGACCACCGCTACCAATCGACACCGCAGAGGAGAGAGGTTTAAGCACCGCCACCTTAGGCGACATTCGACTTTCACCATAAAGAATGGCTTCAATGGCTTCGGGAATACCGTGGCCGCGAATTTTCTCTGACCCGAATCGCGCCATCACACCAATGATCAGGCTGCCAATCACAGGAGCAGCCACAATGTGGAGCGCATTAGCATTACCTGGCATGATGTGCTCAGCAAACGAGAACTGGTGATACCAGAAGAGGTTGGTCATCAAGGCGATGAGATGCAGTAAAACGATGGCACCAAACGCGCCGCCGGTTCCTATCAGAATGCCCATGAGCGCGAGTATAATGACGCGCCTCGTCACGGTGTGGTCAGAAAGTTTGGGTCGATGTGGGGCATCGGACAGCGTGTCCCGCATAATGTTGCTCCTGGTAACATAATTGAGATGCGCAATTTACATCGCATTACGATATAAATTCAACATTGAAAGGTTTTCAACATGTCACAACCCAAAATGAACGACGCCGATTATGCGTTACTGGCAGATTTCCGCGCGACCTTGCGGACTTTTATGGCCTTTAGCGAAACTCAGGCACGCAGTGTGGGCTTGACGCCGCAACAGCATCAGGCGCTGCTGACGATTCGCGGCACCGCATTGGGTAATGCCACGGTGGGTTATGTGGCTGAACGATTGATGTTGAAACCGCATAGCGCTTCAGGATTACTAAGTCGTTTAGAAGAGGCAGGATTCGTCTTGCGTGAGTCAGATCCAACGGATCAGCGTAAGACCTTTATGCGATTAACAGTGGAAGCGGAGCAACTACTGGAGTCGCTCTCGCTCGCTCATCTGGAAGAATTGAGCAATTTAAAACCCATGTTGATTTCGATGATTAGTCAATTTTGTTAGGCGTTATGCCGCCAGCATCAGCGTAATCCCATCATCGTTAGCAGCTGGTAAGTGCTGTTCATTCAGGCGATGTACGATAGTTAACAGAGTGCCGCCCGCGTCATCCGACGCGATGAGAAACGTCACGTCACTTTCCAGATAGGGTGGCGTGTCATCACGTAACCGGTAATGGATCGATTTTCCAGGATCGCTGGCAACAGGTTCAGCTTCGGCTAATACGGAGTTGGGCAGCCAGGCTTCCCGGTACTCCGCAATACTGATAGCGCGCCACACTTTCTCCGGCGGCGCATCAAGTTGATACTCTTGTACCAGTTGGTTGGATTTCCCGGCTTCACTCATTGATCCATCTCCTTCAGCAAACTGTTTAGGGCATCAATGCGCGTTGGCCAGAAAGCACGGTATTTGGCCAACCAATTAACCAAAAAAGTCATGCCCACCGGATCAACTTCATAGTTAACAAAACGCCCTTGCCGCTCTTCACGCACCAATCCCGCACCGCGCAATACGGCAAGATGCTGAGACATTGCCGACTGGCTAATCTCCATGCCGTCTCGCAGTGATGTCGCGTTCATGCGCCCCACCGACAACTTTTCAAATATGGCACGGCGGGTCGGATCCGCCAGCGCTTTGAATATCGCATTTTCAATCATGTCGATAACATTAGCACTGGCTTATTTAAGCGGCAAGATAATGCGCGGCGATGTCCTGCTCAGTGATGATCACTTTCGACACCAGACCGTATTCCACTGCTTGTTCCGCACTCAACCAGAAGTCACGCTGAGTATCTTGCTCAATCCTCGCAATCGCCTGTCCGGTGGCATCCGCGAAGATGTGGTTAAGACGATTTTTCATGCGCACGATTTCATTGCTGTAAATCTGCATATTGCTGGCGGGGCCTTGCATACCACCGGAAGGCTGATGCAGCATGAAACGGGTGTTGGGCAACGCATAGCGATTTTCTTTTTTTGCGGCGGCATAAATCAACGCACCAGCACTGGCTACACAACCAGAACCAATCATGATCACTTCGGGTGCAATATAACGGATGGCATCAAAAATCATATCGCCCGATTCAGCATGACCGCCGGGAGAGTTGATGAAGATTGTGATGGGATTAGCATTGATGGCGGCGAGAATGTGCAGGTGCTGCAACACCTCTTTAGCCATTTTTTCATCCACGGTGCCGGTGATGAAAATCTTGCGGGCGTTGATCAGGTGTTCCATCAATGATGGGTTGAGTGGTGCAGCAGAAGGAGGTTGAGAAGTTTCGGTATCGTGGTAGCGCATGGGATAACTCCGCAAAAAGGATAGAGACCCAAACACATTAGCAGTTACTTATCTATTGAGCGAGCGCTTGCCACCATGATTTGAAAATAGGTTGGCAAAACATGCGTCAACTTCAGGGCACAGACCAAGTGCCCTGAGTTTCATAATTTGGCGGGAGAATTATTTCTTGCTGCTATTGGTGCTCTCGAACTGCTGAGTGAGATAAGTACTGGTGTTGTTCAACACACTGACCATCTTATCCAGATTGGTGAACTGCGTTTTGTAGCGCGCAATTTTGTCATCAATACGTTTACTGGTGGTGTTGTATTGTTCGGTCAGCTGGTTCAGCTTCTTACTGATACTGTCAGTGGCACCCTGGATTACGCCTTTGCTGCTCAGGAAAGCCGTAAAGGTAGTGTCTAATACCGTGGTAATCCCGGTTTTCTTGCCATCGCCGGAAAACATGTCACGCACCGCATCCGGTCTGACCTGCAGCGCAGTGGTCAGCTTATCGGCATCCAGCTTCAGTTTGCCGTCTGTGGGATCGGTGGTAATGCCCGCCTGGCTCAGAGTTTTATAGACTGACGAACCTGAGGAGTTAGACAGAATGCTTTTCAGCTGGGTTTGAATATTGCGCAGCGTACCGTCACCCAGCAGCGCACCGTTTTTGCTGTCCTGATCCTTCCCTGCATCTACCGCGGTGTATTTGGTTAAGGTTCCAATGGTGTCCTGCAGCGAATTATAAGCGTTAACCCATTCGGTGATGGCGGTTTTTGCTTTGCCGGTGTCACTGCTTACCGTCAGGGTCTGATTACCGCTGGTTTGATCGTTGAGCTTCAGCGTGATGCCTTCCACCGCATCGGTGACGGTGTTGCTGCTGCTTTCAATCGCGACGTTGTTAACGGTCAGGCTGGCGTTTTGCGCTTCCACGCTCTGCTTCAGGCCACTGTTTGCAGTATCAGCGGCATCGAAACCAATAAAACCGTGCAGCGTGTCGTCTCCCGTCACGCTTAATGATTTCACCGCATGCTCAGTTCCGGTGGCGGTTGACGTCAATGACAAACGGAACTCCGTTCCCGACACCTTAATTAAGCTGGCGCTGATCCCCACATTAGATTTGTTAATGGTATCGCGCAGCGCGGACAAAGATGTTTGGTCTTTAGTTAGCGTGATGCTCTTCTCTTTACCGTCCGCAGTGACAAACTTAATGATGCGCGAATCAGCATCGCTACCTATCGCAGATTTAACATCCGTGGCTTTTTCACTGGTCAGGGTTTGCGACTGCGCCAGGTGCTGCACGCTGATGGTGTATTTACCCGCCAGTGCGCTGCCGTTGGTATCGGCGCTGAATGCACTCGAACTGGAAGTCGTACTGGTCGCCGTATAAAGGCTCGCATCCTTTAATTTGGTGTTAGCCGTCTGAAAAGCCTGAATCGCGGTTTTAAGTGTGCCGTAAGCAGAAAGCTTCGCCGTGGCGGCAGACTGCTGCTTGGAAATCGGCGTCAGTGACTGTTTTTCAGCGGCGGTCAGCTTATCCAAAATGGTACTTAAACCCAGTCCTGAACCCACACCTAAAGTTGAAATCCCGGCCATGTACGTAACTCCTGTTATTTTGACGTTACGGTACTATCGGCGACTTAACGCAAACCTTTAAGAAAACCTGATCATTTCTTTACTATATCCTTACGAACAACCTTACAGTTTGCACAACATCAGTGCAGACGCGGCTTCAGGAGCCATTGCCTTATTTCTCTCCCATCGCCTTGCACCGCAATAAAACATGACGTGTCTCACATTTAACTGTCAGTATGCTTGTCGGAATCGCAGAGCGGCTTATGATCTCGCCAGATTGTTACTGCGCGCAAACGCAGGCAAAACCTGACACGCCGCCCTCCCGGTGGGTCAGGTTTTTTCTTTTTCAGGGCTGATAAAAATGAAAATCGCGAAAATCCTCAATAACAACGTCGTGGTCATACTGGGCGAGAACGGCAAAGAGCAGGTGGTGATGGGACGCGGGCTGGCTTTTCAGAAGCGCGTGGGTGATGCGCTGGATGCGCAGCAGATTGAGAAAGTCTTCGCGCTGCAGAATGACACCCTGACAGGAAGGCTGAGCGAGTTGCTTTCTGATATCCCGCTGGAAGTCATCACCACCAGCGAGCTAATCATCGCCAACGCGCGTCAACAGCTAGGTCAGCCGCTTCATGAGAGCCTTTCGATTGCGTTGTGCGATCACTGCCATTTCGCCATTGAGCGTCATCAACAAGGCATTCCGATTCGCAATGTGCTGAAGTGGGAGATCAAAACGCTCTACCCTAATGAGTTCGCGATTGGCATGGAAGCACTGGCACTGATCAACAAACGCCTTGGTGTGGCGTTGCCTGACGATGAAGCAGGCTTTATCGCCCTGCATTTGGTCAACGCACAGCTGGGCAGCGATTTTGCCGATGTCTCTCATGTAACGCAGTTTATGCAGGAGATTTTGCACATCGTGAAGTATCGGTTGCAGCTGGATTACCGTACCGACAGCCTGAGCTATAACCGCTTCGTCAACCATCTGAAATTCTTTGCCCAGCGCATGCTGGGGAAACGTGGCGTGTGCAGCGAAGATGAGTCATTGCATGATGTGGTGCGCGACAAATATCCGATTGCTTATCAATGCGCGGTGAAAATCGACGGCCATATCCAACAAAAATATCTCTATGCTCTCTCAGCTGAAGAACGCATGTTTCTTACCATCCATATTGAGCGAGTGCGCAAAGAGACGTTAGCGTTGCAGGAAGATGCTGACGAGGCGTGAAAACGGGCGCCAGCGCGCCCGTTAGCGGGATTACTTCAATGCCGCGCCGTGGCTGCGGATCACATCCTGATACCAGAAGAAGCTCTTTTTACGCGAGCGCTCGAGCGTGCCGTTGCCCGCATCATCGCGATCAACATGGATAAAGCCGTAACGCTTAGAGAACTCGGCTTTAGAGGCGCTGACCAGATCAATCGGTCCCCAGCAGGTGTAGCCCATCACTTCCACACCATCTTCAATCGCTTCCCGTACCTGCACTAAGTGATCATTCAGATACTGGATGCGGTAATCGTCATTGATGCTGCCATCGGCCTCAACCACATCTTTGGCACCCAGGCCATTTTCCACAATAAATAGCGGCTTCTGATAACGGTCGTACAAGATGTTAAGCAGAATACGCAGACCTTCCGGATCAATCTGCCATCCCCACTCTGAGCTGGCGAGATGCGGATTCGGCACCATCGACAAGATATTGCCCTGCGCTTTTTGGTTCTCTTCTTCATTGGTGGTGACGCAACCGGTCATGTAATAACTGAAGGAGATGTAATCCACGGTGTTGCGCAGGTCGCGTTTATCCTCATCCGTGATGGTGACCGTGATTCCGCGATCGGCAAAGAAGCGTTTCATGTAAGCCGGATAGGCACCGCGCACCTGCACATCACCAAAGAATAACCACTCGCGATTCTGCTGCAGCGTTTCCAGCACATCGGCTGGACGGCAGCTGAGCGGATAGAGCAGCGCACCCAGTAGCATATTGCCGATCTTACCGTCCTTCACAATCTCATGGCAGGCTTGTACGGCGCGGCCGCTCGCCACCAGTTGGTGATGAATCGCCTGATAGATCGCCTGTTGATCGCTCTCTTCCGGTAATCCGACGCCGGTAAAGGGCGCGTGCAATGACATATTGATTTCATTGAACGTCAGCCACAGCTTCACTTTGTGCTGGAAGCGAGTGAAGACCGCGCGCGCATAGCGCTCGAAGCAATCAATAGTGATGCGATTGCCCCAGCCGCCGTATTTATGGATCAAGCCGTAAGGCATTTCGTAATGTGACAACGTCACAAGTGGCGTGATGTTGTATTTCGCCATCTCATCAAATAAACGATCGTAAAAGGCCAGCCCCTCTTCGTTTGGCTGAGCTTCATCGCCCTGCGGGAAGATACGTGTCCAGGCAATCGAAGTGCGCAGTACGGTAAAGCCCATCTCCGCGAACAGCTTGATGTCTTCCGGGAAGCGATGATAGAAATCAATCGCCGTGTCTTTGATACCAAAATCATCACCAGCGCGTTCAACGCGGGCGCCGAAAATACCTTTGGGTTGCAGATCCGAGGTCGATAGCCCTTTACCGCCCTCCTGCCAGGCACCTTCTACCTGATTGGCAGCCACGGCGCCACCCCATAAAAATGCATCCGGGAAACGTGAAGTCATTTACTTGCTCCTTGGTTATTTCAGCACGGCCAGCAGCGGCGAGCCTTCACTCACTGCGCTGTTGTTCAGGGTTAACACATCAATAAAATCATCACTGTTACTCACCAGCACCGGTGTGGTGAGGTCGAATCCAGCGTTTTTAATCGCCTCAATATCAAACTCCAGTAGCACATCGCCCACTTTCACTGGCTGATCGTTTTGCACCTGAGGATGGAAATACTGCCCATCGAGTTTGACGGTATCGAGTCCAACATGAATCAGCACTTCCGCGCCTTGATCTGACGTCAGGCCAATCGCATGTCCGGTACGAAACATGGATGACACCACGCCATTGACCGGCGATACCACACGGCCCACTTGCGGCAGAATGGCCGCGCCCTTGCCGAGTAAACCGCTGGCGAAGGTTTCATCTTTGACTTTCTCCAGCGGCAACACATCACCCGCAATCGGGCTAACCACGCTTTCGCGGCGCGTTAATGTCGCAGGCGCGGGAGCGGCGGCTGGTTCAGAAATAGCGGGTTGTGGCGCAGACTCCCGTAAACCAAACACATAAGTCATGACGCAGGCGAAAACTAGCGCGACTGCCGCACCGGCAAAAGAGGCCACCACGCTGGCATCAATACCCGTACTTGGCACGACCTGAATAAACGTGAAAATGCTGGGGAAGCCAAAGGAGTAAATGGTGGTGTGCCAGAAGCCCAGAATGGCGGCACCTAAGGCGCCACCGATACAGCCGAAGATGAACGGACGACGACGTGGCAGCGTGACGCCATACACTGCTGGTTCAGTGATGCCAAAAATGCTGGCGCTGAACGCCGATCCCGCCATCGCTTTGAGTTTGACATCTCGTGTTCGCAGGAAGATCCCTAACGTTGCGCCCGCCTGTCCTAAAACTGCTGGCATCAACAGTGGCAGTAAGGTGTCGTGACCGAAGTTGGCTAAATTATTAAGCATGATCGGCACCAGGCCCCAGTGCAGACCAAATATCACACAGATTTGCCAGATGGCACCCATCACCGCTCCCGCAACCATTGGGCTGAGGCTGTAAATCCAAAGATACCCTTCAGCCAGCAAGCGGCTGAGCCAGGTCGCTGCGGGTCCAATCGCCAGGAAGGTCAGCGGAACGGTGATTAATAAGCACACCAGCGGCGTGGTGAAGTTGCGCACCGCACCGGGTGAACGCGGATGCACCCAGCGCTCAATCAGGCTTGATACCCATGCAGCAAAGATAATCGGAATCACCGAGGAGCTGTAATTAAGGATTTCCAGCGGGATACCGACAAAGGTCAGTGGCTTCCCTGCCTGCTGCTGTTGCATCGCTTCAAGTATCAACGGATGCACCAGCGCCGCAGCAATCGCCATGCTGACAAAAGGGTTACCGCCAAATTTCTTCCCGGCGCTGTAGCCGAGCAGGATCGGCAGGAAGTAAAACAGTCCATCACTGGCAACAAACAGTACTTTGTAGCTGCCGCTGCTCGCATCCATCACGCCGAGCACCAGCGCCAAAGCCAGCAGGCCTTTAATGATGCCGGTGGCGATCATCACACCAATAAACGGCGTAAAAATACCGGAAACCAAATCGATAAAACGGGCAAACAGGTTTTGCGGCGCGCTGTCCTCCACGTTATCGGCCTGATCGAGTGCATAACGTGCCGTTAAGGCACGGTAGACCTCTGCCACCTGGTTGCCGATGACCACCTGATACTGTCCACCGCTCTCCACTACCATGATCACGCCAGAATTATTTTTCAACTCGGCGGTATGCGCTTTTTGACTCTCTTTTAACTTGAAACGCAGGCGCGTTGCGCAGTGCATCACGCTGATGATGTTCTCTTTTCCACCTACGCCGGCCACGATCTCATCTGCCAGTTCCTGATATTGCATCTTCCCTTCTCCTGCAAAACGCCCCGAATTTCGCGCAAAAAAAAACCTGAGGCGCGCCCTCTTCTATCGAGAAAGGGCGCGCCTCAGGTTTTGCCTGCCGAACAGTAACAATCATTAACGCAGGCCATCTTGCGGAGCATTGCCGAAAAGTGGCAAGCAGTTTTCTAAAATCGCTTTGAGAAGTGTGAAGTAGGTCAATATTGTTCAGGAGTGCATTACCTGTCCGGCACGTTGCAATGTCGATAGCGCCAGCAAGCTGAGCATCACGCCAATCAGAATCAACAGTTTATAGCTCAACGCATTAAGCAGCAGAATGCCCAATACTCCGCCGAGCAGGAAAGCCATCACCGTGAAGAAATGCAGTTTTAAACGTTCAAGATAGAGCGGCGCATCTTTCGAAGATTCTTTTCGGCGCAAAACATCAAACAGCATGGCCAGCTCAATGCCGATATCAGTGGCGGTGCCGGAGACATGGGTGGTGCGCACGCGAGCGTTGGAAATGCGCGTCACCACAGCGTTCTGTAGCCCCATAAGAAAACTCAAGCTGAGAACCAGCAACACGCCTGATTGGCTAAAGCTGAACCAACTCTCAATGACGCCCAACACCAGTAATGCCACGCCTTCCAGCAGGATATTGATGGCATAAATCCCGCGAATCTGTCGTCTGCGTCCTGAGTTGATAATCAGGGTCGAGACGGAAGAACCTGCAATAAAGAGCAGCACGATCAGAAGGAAAAACAATCCGACATGCAGATTCGCTTTCGCCAGATGGTCGGAAAGGGATGAGACGTTGCCCGTCATATTGGCGGAGAAAAAGCCGACGGTTTCAAATGCAGCGGTGTTGAGCGCACCCGCCACGGCAGCCAGCGTGCAGGCGAGACGAATGTCGGTATTAAAGGTGCGCGTGTTTTCAGATGTGATCAGCATGGCTATTCCCGGCCCTGGCAAAGTGGAATATCTTCCTCCTGCGGGCTGGAATACTCAAGTATCAGGCAAAGGCAGCAATGGCATTTTACAGCGGCTTGTCACCGCCGCGAAAGCATTGTCCATACACCACAGATCAAGTCTTCTCTATTAGCGGAAAAGATCAGCGTGATATTTAAACAGCTCAAGATCGCTGTTGATACCGAGCTTTTTCAATCCAGCTTGCTTGTGACCACTGATGGTTTTTCGACTTCGCTTAAATTTATCGGCAATCTCGTGATTGCGCATGCCGTCGAGTACGCAGCGCATCACTTCGGCTTCACGTGGTGAGAGTAAGGTTTCAAGCCGGGAACGTTCAGGTAGGTTGGATGGATTAGATGATGCAGAAGGTGGCACCCAATCAACCACGGTACGCCTGCGTGAGGGCATTTTGGCCAGCTCAAACTCAATATTGGTTGGAATGAAACACTGCCCGCGCCCGGTCACGCGAATAGCGTACAGCAAGGTGGGCGCCGGTTCGCGCTTGGAGAGATAACCTTTAATTCCCCGCATAAAAGCAGCACGGATGACCGCCAAATTTTCCATGGAAGAGTAAAGTAAAATGCCCAAATCAGGATGGCGTGAAAGGATCTGTTTGATGAGTGAGAGCCCATCTAATTCCTCGCTGCCCAGAATATAATCCAGCACCAGCACATCGATAGGTTCCTGTTGCAGGTAGGCCAACAAATCACGGCTGTGGCAAAAACTGCCTGAGATCTGCAGATCCGGTTGTTTAGCGATGGCAATTTCCATCGCCAGTAGCATCATCGGATGATCATCCAATAACGCCACCGTCACTTTATTTCCTTTTACGCTATTCACCTAAGCCTCCCTGAGTCACCACTGGCTTATATTTGCCACGGAGATCATCTGGCTTAAATCCCTGTTGTGCCAGTCTTGTAAGATGAGATTAGCGTCATACATTGCCAATTAATTTGTAGGGGTTAGCTGAGCGTGCTCACCTGGCTGAAAGAGACGGGACATAAAGGTAAAAAATACTATCCGACAGGGGGCCGATTAAACCCGTATTGCGTAAGCCGATGATGAAACTGAACATTATTCTCGCAATTCAGTTTCAAATAAATTGACCGCTTGTAGTGGCTTATGGTTTTGTTATTGAGTCTGACACGCAAAGCAATATCCTGCTGACTGCTGTAGTGAGCCAGCCATTTTAGCATGTTAAATTCTTGCAGAGAGAGCGTTGGTACACTACCACGCGTTGACGCAGGTGGGCTCTTTTCAGCAAGTGAATTGACGCTTTGAACGATACTGGCTAGCGAGGATTTTTTTGTCAGAATGACCACTGATTTAAGTTCACGTGCAAAAAAATTGAGGATTGCCGCATCACATATCTCTGTAAGTACCAGCACGCTAATACGCGGATAGAGTGCTTGTAACAGACGTAAAAATGCGTAGGAAGATTCTATATCATCAACTGCCGTTTTTAACTCAATAATCATCACATCAATAGGTTGTTCAATCAGAATACGTTTTGCTTCACAAAAAGAGGCGCAGTTTGTGACTTGAACCTCACGGGATATGAATAACTTTTTCAACCCTAATGCAGCCCAGCAATCGGCATCAACATTTAATATTTTCATGTTTATTACTTGAACGATTAAAAAAACATTTAATCGTGAATAAAGCGCATTTTAAATCGGACAATATTTCTTTTTACGTACGATAACGACTACAAAAAAATTAATTATCCTGCGCTGGCGAAGCCGCAACGGCGCACTAGAATTATGGGGTGACTAGCTAGTCCTTATCTCTCACGGAACATTGATATGAGGTCTTCCTATGAAACAACAGAGCTACAGAGGCGGTGCAGGGAATTTTGCTAACGATCCGGCACGAGCAAAAGAAGCTGGAAAAGCGGGAGGCAAAGCCAGTGGAGGCAACTTCAGAAACGACCCTGAACGCGCCGTTGAAGCGGGTCGGAAAGGAGGCAAGATAAGTCGCCGTCCTCCAACAAAGTCTGAGTAAAGCGCTTTAGGATTTGTTCTGCCAGGGACTGGCATCTCCTCCTAATGAATGCGTCCAATGCGAGCCAGCCTCAAACCCGTTGGCCACTGCCCTTCCTGTTTTTCCATGCTAAATCCAATCGCGACCGCTTTGCCCACCAAATTATGCTCAGGCACAAATCCCCAATAGCGGCTGTCATAACTGTTGTTACGGTTATCGCCCATCATAAAATAGCTCTTCGCCGGTACTATCCACTCGCCAGGCTGCTGACCCGGCTGATGGAAAAACTGCGAGGCTGAATCAGTCAATTCAGGCTTCTGCAAAATGCGATGCGTTACACCCGCCAGCGTTTCTGTGCCCACCAGTAAACGCTGTTCAGAGGCTGATTCCTCCCCAACGGGCCTGACATAGAAGCCCGGATGCGCGCCAGCCGTTTCCACAAATTCGCCCGCTTTGAGTGCGCTGTAGTGAATGGCTAACGGAGCCACACAAGGTTGGTCAGCCTTGCAGGCTGGCAAAATAGTGAGCTGTTGCGTCGCGGGATTAAATATCACTTTGTCACCAGGTAACCCGATCACACGTTTGATAAACAACTGCGTTTCATCCTGCGGAAAGGTAAAAATCGCAATATCACCGCGTTTTGGATGCCCGGTAGCGATTAACGTTTTCTGATTGAAGGGATTTCGTAGCCCATACGAATATTTATCGGCCAGCACCCAGTCACCCGTTAGCAACGTAGGCATCATTGACCCAGAAGGAATGCGGAAAGGTTCCCAGCCAAATGCCCGAACCAGTAATACGATGACGAGCAGCGGAAAGAGAGATGCGGGCGTGTCCAGCCAGCCCGGAAGACGCTGAGTCTTGTTCTGCTGCAAGGCCGATGCTTCAGCGCTAACCTGATCAGCACTGCCACGTGTTGTTACAGCAAGCCTGTAGGCCCAACTCAATCCACTAAAAACCACAGCAATAGCCAGAATCAGGGCAAAGATGTTCATCATAAGTCGGTTCCAGCGCAGCTGTGTTATCCGCGTGAGTCAATACGGATCATGAATATGCGCCGTCAATATAAACCAAACGTTATGCTCTCGCTCTCCCATCTGTGCTTTACGTCTCGCTTATTATGGCTGCAAAGCAGAGGCTTGAGTTATAAGCCTTTCAATGCGATATTCATTTCAATACGGTGGTTTGCTTAATCAACAGACTTTAATAAGGAGCGATGATGTCAGCTGAAGAAAGAATAAAGGAACTTGAGGAAACCGTGCAGCGGTTAAAGATTGAAACCGATGTATTGCGCGAGCTGATGATTAAACAGGTTGCGTTGAACAACATTAGCTTCAAAGGTAAGTATGATGAAGTCATTATTAATATGGCTAAAGAGTATGAAGAGCGGGGACTTGAGGTAGATCGTAATCGTGCCATGCATGAAGCGATGCGCCAATACATCAAAGATGATACATCATCCAATGATTGAACCTTTTTTCTGCAACAAAAGTTACCTTCAGATGGATCGAAAGAGCCGCAGCAGCGGCTCTGTATTGAGAATCAGATAATGGGTTTTTGATCATCAGGTAAACCACGATCGTCAGTCTCATCGTCCTCTTCATCGGGCAAAGGCAAATCGTCGCCAGGCAGTGGCTTAACATCATCTGGATCGGGACGTTCTGACATACATACCTCCATTCACCCTGATTGGGTATAGGTAGTTTAGTTAGGTGATGATTAAAGCGATGCAGTAAATAACCGATTCTGTGAATCAAGCGTAAGATATTTTTTAAAAACAGCGCGCCACTAGTAAAGTGGATTTTCTTTACTACGTGCTTCGTTTATCTTCGGCTCTGTTTTTTTTTAAAACAAGAGAACAAATTGTATAAACCGCATTTCGAACTTTATGCTCGATAACCGTCACCTTATCATTTAAACAACCCACTCTCTTTCAAGCTACTGCATGTGCTCAATTTTCGACGTTTGAAGACGTAATTACACTGCGGCTGCGTTTACTTTCCCTGATCTGTGCCAGGCTTAAGCCTTACACATTCATCTCAGGAGATGAGATATGCATAAAGCCGCATGGGTTGCGTTACTGTTATCATTTAGTTTTGGCACATACGCTGAAACGGGAGGTTTTGAGGCGGGTAAAACGCCACCGCCACAAAATAAAGAGGATGCCGGTTATAAAGGCTCAGAAGATACGGGCGAAACTCCCGTCACGCTGATTAAAGACTTTCGCCAGGGTGGATATGTCACGCTTGAAGGCTACATCACCCACAAGATTAAGGGTGATACCTATCAATTTCGAGATAGTTCAGGCACGGTGAATATTGATGCACCAGTCAGTACTTTTAAGGGTAAAACCTTTAATGCTGAGGATAAAGTGCGAGTCAGCGGGAAAGTCTTTGGAAAAGGGGAAAGTGCTCACTTAAAAGTCTCAAGGATAGATGAACCTTGACCCCATCATTTGCACACCTCAGCCACATCATATTGGCTGAGGTGCCACTCTCGCATTATTATAATGACAGAGATCGTTACTGCACGTAAAAATCCAATCCAGTTCCAGGCAGGTTATTTGTCCTGAAAAGGATCATGCTTATGATCTTTACTGTCATCGCGCGTGCGCGGAATCTCGCCATGTTCTTCGGGATTATCTTTGGCAGGATGATCATCTTCTTCATAGGCATTTCCTGCATTCGGGGCCGCCTCAGGAAGGCCTTTGTGCGCATCGCCTTCCTTTTTATGGTGTTCATTTACATTATGATTTTTCATAAATCACCTCACAAATAATGGTTTTTTAACTATAGTCTACTATTTGCAACAGAAATTAATATTTATCGTTTACTAACATCAGATAATAATATTTCATCTCCATTAACGGCTCGCTTAATTATTTTTATAACCGGATTAATCTGTAAAGTACTCAACATCCCCTTTGGGGAGGGGGGTAAGCCTGATCAACCACTGGCTTTGTGCCATACTCTTGGCACCCCGGAAAAATGGAAATTAACATGTTTAGTTTTGTCACCTCCCTCTTCAGCAGCCCTGAATCGTTGCTACAAGTCATGAGTCAGGAAGATATGAAGGATTCTATTCAGGAGGGTGACAGAATCATTATTGATGAAGATGGTAACGCTTCGGTTAATCCTTTAAGTCCAAAAGTACAGCGCGATTTCTCCCATCACGTCAAAACATTAAAGGATATTTAAATGGGAACGGCAATATTTATGGTGCTGATGGTCTGTGGCTATTGGTATACTAGTCGCGACATGTCGAGTCGCTTAAAAATAAAACGGTCCTTTGGCTGGGATGTTTATTTTTTAATTGCACTTTATGGCTGTATTTTTGTCTTGCAGGGCGTGCTTGCTACCGGGATCGTCTGGCTAATATTACTCGCCGCTTCTGCACTCAATAATACTTTTGCACTCAGCAGTCTGGTGCATGCCCGCTGGCATGTAGATTTTATGACCTGGAGCTTCCTGGGTATTCAGGCACCGGTGGTGATTATGCTCGCCTTTGCCGTGCTGTTTTGTGTTTATCGTTCAAACTGGGCAGGCAGTGCGCGTCTCACCGCCAGCAGCCGTCGGGACCTCTATCAGCAATTATCTCGTTCAAATGGTATCGAACAGATGCTACTGCAGTGTATGGAAGAAGGTGAGTTGGCCTGGGTAACGCTGAAATCCCGCCGCATTTATATCGGCATGATCCACGCAGCGACCTTTGAGCATGTCAGCACCGCCAACATCGTACTGATACCGATGCTGAGTGGTTATCGCGATGCCCGCACGTTAAATCTCGCGGTTGAACATAATTACAGTCGCTGGTATCACGAACACAACATCGATTTTATGTCTAAACCCAAAACGGCTTTGGAATTTCGTAAGGTGATCATGGTGGATCAAATTGAAAGTCTGTCACTGTTTGACCCCGCCAGCGCCAGCGCCCTGGCGATGGGTGAAACAGATGACAGTGATATCAGACCCGAGGCATCAGCCTAATTTCCATCTTAGCCACTTATCCAGTTCGCCTTCAGGCAATGGGCGGGAATGAAAGAACCCCTGTGCCTGATCGCAACCGAATTCTTTTAACGCTTCGAGCGTCTCAATATTTTCCACGCCTTCGGCTAAAACCACGTAATCCAGTTCTTTAAGCATGGCGATAATACTGCGGGTGATGATGCGTGACGCGGTATCTGTGGCAAGTCCGCCAACAATCGAACGGTCGAGTTTAACCACATCCAGAGGCATTTTTCGCAGGTAACTGATATTGCTATAACCGGTGCCAAAATCGTCCAGCGCAATGCCAAAACCGCGCAGTTTTAGCATTTCCAGACCATTAATGGCCGCCGTGCTTTCGATGATGCGCTCGGTTTCCAGACACTCAATGCCGAGAAGATTAGTCGGTAAGCGTGCCTTGTTCATCTTATTCTCCAGCCTGTCGGCAAAATTTTCCTGGCTAAAGTCGCGTACGCTGACGTTTACCGTGACAGGCAACTGGATACCTTGCCCATTGAGCCGTTTCAAACGCTCAATGGTTTTATCAATGACCCATTCGGTGATCTCTTGCAACAGCGTGGTTTGCTCAGCAAGAGGGATGAATACCGCGGGAGAGAGTTCACCTCGGGTCGGGTGGCGCCATCGGATCAGCGCTTCAAGCCCAATGGGCAACCCGCTGCTTAGACAGATTTTCGGCTGGAACACCAGATATAAGCCGTGATTGTGCCGAACGGCAGTGGCCAAATCGTTGACGAGGGTAAAATCGTCCGTACGGCGCTCATCGTTTTTTTCACTGAAGCTCATGCAGGGAATTCCACGGCAAATGGCTTCATGCAGAGCGCTGACGGCGCGCCTTAGCGCTTCCTGTGCGGAGATTTCTGCCGCTGAAAACAGGGTTTCACCGGTATGCGTGGCCAAATCCACCGATAATCCCTCGCCAATCTCGGCGCGCACTCCCTCCATGCGTTGCGCCACCCACTCGGCGCTTAACGGGCTGTCTTGTTGGGTTAAAAGTGCAAACCGTCCAGTCGCCACGGTATAGAGCAGTTCGTTTTTGCCGGGACGAAGACGTAGCGGCAGTAACGTGGCCATATCTTTGAGCAGCCCTTCAACCGGCGCCATACCCAATGAACGCGCCAGTTCATACGCACGCGGCATATCGATGCAGTCGATCAACACCAGCCGATGCCGAGTGGTATCACCCGCATTACGCAAGGATTGCAGGTCTCTAATCAGTTGCTGGCGGTTGGGCAATCCCGTCACTGAGTCGGTGAATCCCACTGAGTGCCATGCCTCAAGGAAAGAGATCACCAGTTGTGATAACAGCGTCATCGTCGCCAGTTTTTCAGCGCTAAAGGCCTGCGGTTTACCATCCACCACGCACAGCGTGCCTAATACCAGCCCTTCCCGACTCTTCAGTGGCACGCCGGCATAAAAGCGAACAAAAGGTTCGCCGATAACAAAAGGATTGACGGCAAAACAGGCGTCCAGTTGGGTGTCGGGCACCACCAGTGGTTGATCTCCTTCTACAACGTACTGGCATAACGAATCGGCGCGCAGGGTTTCGCCAACATTAAAGTTGTGAGCGGCTTTGATGTATTGGAAATCATCGTCAAGGACGGAGATGAAACTACTGGGAACCCCCAGGGTTTTACTGACTAAATCAGTGAATTTGCTCAGGACATCATCACGGCAGATATCTGGATTTCGAAGTGCCTGCAGCGTTATGCAGCCGGGTTTAAATTCGTTAGTTCCGCTCATTTGCACTCGCCCAATCCATTGGTACTGAAAGCAATTCAGAACTTAACAGAATAACTTCATTATCATTAAGGAGAATATCCGCCATTTTGCGTCTATTTTGCTCATTATTAACCGGTGAATTACCCCATACTAAGCCCGTTATCACAGTTTGTCATGCTTAATTATCCTTACAAAAAGCTTACATGAAAAACGTGCGGAGGTATCAATCACCCTCATCAAGCGAAGCGTTATTTAAGTCGATTATCATGGCCTGCATAAGATTTTATCAATAGCACACTAATTAATAAGATTTTCGAATAATGATATTAAATTCAGCTTGTTGCCTGGGTGAGTATAAGTCCAAAAATTATTCTAATAATCGATTCAGACCGGTTTGGCTATTCTTAACTTACCACTCACTTCCCCCTGACTTTTCCTCAATAATACGCCTCGCTTATTAGACAACCGATTTATCCTGGGCATAATTTATTTTAACTCAGGGATTAAAGTGACGAACTTTCATCAAACCATTGTGTCCGAGTGGTGAGATATTTCTCTGTAACGAATGTTGACCCGCCTTGCGCGGGTATTTTTTTTACCTCCTTTACTTCCATACCTGTGCCTTCTTCTCCCTACTTTCAACGTATCCGTTCTGCAGTCGCATCAGGCTTAATGGACAGAGAGTCAAAGTGGGCCTGCAAAGTCACGATAAACAACTCAACATTTCCCCTTCCATCTTCACGTTACCCGGCGTAACCTATATGCAAAACGACTATGTTTCATATACGGATCGCATAATGGGTATCGTAAAAATTTCTGACCTGATGCATGAGAATCTGCGTATCGCCAGCACGGCATTAAGCCGTTCCATCAACGCGCAGGCAGAACACTGGATGAAGATTGGCATGCTGGCTGAGCTTTATCCTGACCTCAACCTTCAGGAACTGACGCGCCTGTTAATGCGCGTCGAACGTGACGGCGGCGCGGATTTAGCGCAGCTGCTTGACCAGCCAACTTTAACCACGCAGGGAATCGCGCAATGACCATAAAAATACACACCGCTGAAGAAATCGAACTGGCACGCGCTGCCGGACACGCTGCGGCTAAAGTGCTGGAAATCATCACCCCTTACGTCAAACCCGGCGTAACCACAGATGAATTAGACGCCATTTGCCATGACTACATTGTCAACGAACTGAAAGTGGTGCCCGCGAATATCGGTTATCACGGCTACACGCGCACCACCTGTACGTCGATAAACCATGTGGTGTGCCATGGCATTCCGGGCGAGAAAAAGCTCAAGAATGGCGACATCGTCAACATCGATGTCGCTATCATCAAAGATGGTTGGTACGGCGATACCAGCCGTATGTATTACGTCGGCGAGCCTTCAGTTCGCGCTAAACGTTTGGTCGATGTAACTTATGAATCAATGGTGGCGGGAATCAAGGTGGTTAAACCCGGCGCGACGCTAGGCGATATCGGCGCAGCGATTCAGCAGGTTGCTGAGAAAGCCGGTTTTTCCGTGGTGCGTGAATATTGCGGTCACGGAGTCGGTGAAATTTATCATGGCGACCCACAGATCCTGCACTACGGCACGCCGGGTACGGGTATTGAGCTGCAGGCAGGCATGATCTTCACCATCGAGCCGATGATCAATGCCGGTAAAGCAGGCACCAGTGTGCTGTCTGATGGTTGGACGGTAGTGACAAAAGATCGCTCGTTGTCGGCACAGTGGGAACACACCATTGCCGTGACCGAAACCGGATTCGATTTGCTCACCCCATGGCCGGAAGGCACGGGCGATTACGCAGCAATTTAAGCCAGCGGAAGAGTAACGTATTCTCGCCTACTCAGGATGCGCCAATGCAGTGGCGTTACTTTTCACCGCCGTGTAAGGTAACGTCACTTTTTGATCCGGAACTCAGACTGATGCGTGAACAAGCCATTTTTGCCGGCGGCTGCTTTTGGTGTACTGAAGCGATTTTCCAATCCATTCATGGCGTATTGAGCGTCGAAAGTGGTTACATCGGTGGCCATGTTGCGTCACCCACTTACGATCAAGTTTATAGTGACACCACGGGTCACGCCGAGGCGGTGAAAATCGAGTTTGATCCCGCTCTGGTCAGTTACGACGATTTACTCGACATCCACTTCGCTACGCACGATGCCACGCAGGAAAATAGTAAAGAAGGCATAGTGCGATCACGCTATCGCTCCGCACTGTTTCCGACCAGCGATGCACAACGTATTGCCGCTGAACAAGGAATCGCACTTGCCGCTGCCGAACTCGGCAAACCGCTGGTGACAAAGCTGGAACCTTTAGCCGAGTGGTACGCTGCAGAGGACTATCACCAAAACTTCTGGGAAAAAGAAGGTCAGAAAAATGCCTTCTGCATGATGAACATCCCGGCAAAATTAAAGAAATTGCGTAATAAATTCC
This sequence comes from Pantoea sp. C1E2, assembly GCF_056491465.1. Lineage (NCBI taxonomy): Bacteria > Pseudomonadati > Pseudomonadota > Gammaproteobacteria > Enterobacterales > Erwiniaceae > Pantoea > Pantoea sp. C1E2. Next base: position 816,770 of record NZ_JBSZHT010000004.1, on the reverse strand, counting down.
CTGAGCAGGCGTCTGATAGCTAACCTGGCATCTATTCAATAATCTGAGTGATTCGTTGGATCACCCTCAGTCCCGCGCTGGGCGGGACTGATTGTTTCTTTAAGCCATTAAAGCAACGAGCTGGTACAAGTTATAAGCCGTCCCGGTAACTGCGATCGCTAACAACATCATCATAGATAGTCGCTCCAGTCTCTGCTGCAACGATCGCGGCATCCAGCGTTTAACCGAAATGATGTAGAAAGTCAGCACAGCGAAATCGAAGATCACCCACACCAACGCCAGGGTGACCAGACTGCTGCTGAGATGCGGCGTCACCGCGATAAATTGGGGAAACAGTGCAGCAAAAAACAGAATATCTTTAGGATTTGATACCCCAATCATAAAGCCTTGCAGCAACCCGCCTTGCGTGCCTGCGTTGTCCAGCGAAGATATCCCGGATGACCGCAAGCCCCGCCACGCTATCAAGCCGATAAACAACGATCCTACCAGACCGATAATCTGCAAATTAAGTGGATTAAGTGACACCAGTCCCGTCAGCGCTAAAGCGGCCAGCGCCATCAACACCAGCGAAGCACTGTTGGTGCCAATCAAGGTGGCAAAGGCGCGACGATATCCCTGGCGCGCAGCAGTGCCCAATACCAGCGCCACCACGGGGCCCGGCGTCAGTATTAACAGCAGAATGGCCAACATATACGTCAGCAGTAGCGAGATATTCATGAAGACGACCCGGACACGTTTTAAAGGTTCGCCAGTATTACGGGTAAACCGCGCGTTGAAAAATGGATTAAAATACCGTTCAATGTGAGTTTTACTCAACATTGAAAGCACACTATGACGCTTCCACCACTTTATGCCCTGCGCGCCTTTGCCACAGCAGCACGTCTTGAGTCTTTTAGTCAGGCTGCCGCCGTGCTTAACGTCACGCCCGGTGCCATCAGTCGTCATATTCGTACGCTGGAAGCCTGGTTCGATTGTGAATTATTTGTTCGTAAAGGGCCTAAGGTTGCCATTACTGCAGCCGGAAGCGTGTTAGCCGCGCAGCTTGAAGAAGGCTTTGAACAACTGGAGAGTGCCTGTGCCGCTTTCACCCAACATAACCACCAACTGCGTCTGAAAGCGCCTTCGACGCTCACCATGCGATGGCTGTTAGATGTATTGCAAAAGTATCGTGAGCAATACTCAACGCCAGACGTACAGATCACCAGCGTATGGATGGACACCGACAGCGTGGATTTTGCGCGCGAGCCTTATGACTGCGCGATCTTATTGGGAAGCGGCGAGTTCGGTGCCGATACAGAGAGCCGCCTGCTTTTTCAGGAGTGGTTGATTCCAATTTGTGCACCTGCGCTGAAGCAGCAAGCACAAACGAATCTGGCATCCTGCGAATTGATTCATCCTACGCACGATCGCCGCGACTGGCGTCGCTGGTTAGCAGGCGTGGCCGATGCTCCGCAAATCAATCTGTGGCAGGGAAAGCTATTCGATACCTTAGAGCAAGGCAATATGGCCGCGATCAGTGGCCATGGGATCTCTATCGGGGACTTGCTGCTGAGTATTGAAGCCATCCAAAGCGGACTGCTGACGTTACCCTATCCACAACCCGTGGCAACCGGTGAGGGCTATTATCTGGTGTGGCCGAAATCGGTGAGCAGTATGAAAAATATCGACTTGTTTGCTGACTGGTTGGTTACACAGATCCCTCAATACAACCAGGCGGATCTCTATTAGTCAGAGGGCGGCTTGTTGGCCGCCACTCTTTATTATTTACGCTGTTTTTTGCAGCGTAAACACGCTGACACTGCTAACCATGTTCGCCGCTTGCTCGCTCAGCATGGCTGAGGCGGCTAAAGATTGCTCCACCAGCGAGGCATTTTGCTGGGTGGTGATATCGATTTGACTGATCGCAATATTGATTTGACTGATGCCATCCGCCTGCTCGGTGCTGGCCTGATTAATCTGCGACAGCACATCCTTCATGTTAACGACGTTCGTCATCATCTCCGTCATCAGTTTGTTGGCGTCCGCAACCATGTCACGTCCATCCATAATGCGCGTGGAAGACTCCTCAATTAAATGGCGAATCTCATGGGATGAGGTTGCCGTCTTCTGTGCCAGCGCACGCACTTCTTGCGCCACCACGGCAAAACCGCGACCGTGCTCTCCTGCTCGTGCTGCTTCAACGGCAGCATTCAACGCCAGGATGTTGGTCTGGAAGGCAATCGAGTCAATCAGGTTAATGATGTCGGCCATGCGACCTGCTGAATCATGGATCTCAGCCATTTTGGTCGACACATTGTTCATCATTGTGGCGTTTTGACCTACCGCGCTTTCCGCCTTTTCAGACAGATCGGCAGCAAAGTGCGTGTTATTGCGCGTGTTGCTTATCGTGGCGGTGAATTCCTCAACTGATGCAGCCGTTTGCTCGACGGAACTGGCCTGTTCTTCAGTGCGCGCGGCTAAATCGTGGGTACCCGACATAATTTCGCTGGCACCGCCGGATATTTGTTCAGCACTAATACGAATATGACTGACAATCGTCGACATCTTTTCCTGCATCTGCTGAATCGCGTTTATTAATTGCCCCATCTCATCTTTACGTTTTTCATAAAAACTCGTACTGAGATCGCCATCGGCGACACGTCCTAAGAATGCAATCACATTTTTTAATGGCACAGTAATCGACCGAATAATAATCCAGCCGATCAGTGCAGAGAGAATGACCGCCGCAATAAAGATGACCACCATTGAAATTTTAGTGGTGTGATAGGAATCCATAAAATGTGTATAGGAACCGTTCATCTGCTGCTCTTGCAATGCGATAAAACGCTTCACTTCACCCGTGTAGTCCTTTTGTTTATTCGCCAGTGTCGTCAGATAATAATCCAGCGCTTTGCTGGAATCCTGGTTAGCAAGTTGCAAAAATTCATTACGTCCCTCTAAATAAGCTTTACGTTTATCATCCAGACTTTTGAGATAGGCAAGAGAATCATTATCAGTCGCCAGTGCATTGAGCTGACGGTAAATCTCCGTAATTTGCCCGGTAGCGCCTTGAAGCTCATTCATGATGGTATCGCGGCGCTCCGTGTTGATTGGGCTGAGCAGCAAAGCCTGTCGCTGAATGGTGGTGTTAATCTCATCGATCAACTGATTGCCCAACGCTATGGTGGGGTAATCATCTTTCATCATGCCGTTGACGCCGGTTTGCGCCATAAACAGCGAATTTAAACCCAGGACGGCGACCAAGAGCAGCATGCCGATGTTGAGGAGTGAAGAAATAATGAGTTTGCTGCGCAATTTAATATTGCGTGAAAATCCTTGAACTATGTCCATTTAGAAACCTCAATGATTTTTATTAATGAGTCATGAAATCCAGGTGTTATTGAAAACAAAGAAATGGAGATGCTCCACGTTCTTATCGGCAGCATCCCTGCTGTTATCGTCAGCACGGTCATTAACCTTAATGCTTTTACTTAAATATAACTTACTCATAAAAGACAGTTCACTTTGTACGGAATAGCTTAAATATTGAATTTGATCAGTTATATTAAATTGTTGGTAATAATAGTCACATGGGTGATCAGTGTGCTTTACTTATTAAACTGAAATTGGGGTCATTGAACTTACGTTTGAATAAGCGTAACGGGTTTTTACTGCAGCTTATGCAATTGCTGTTAACGTGAAATCATCAATTATGCAGGCTGTTTACTCTCTGGGCGGCCAACTGGCCACCCAGAGAGAACACTACACCGCGCTTGACGCTTCACTATCCGTGAGCAAGTCTATCGATTCATTGGCTGCTTCAGGCAAGTCCGCAAGCAATCTGGTCGCCATATGCGCTTCCTGTTGCAAGATCCGCTGAAAAATATCTACGCCTTCACTGTCATCAGCCTGCCCGGCGGCTGCAATTAACGTGGTGTAAGTGGCAATTTTGTAACTGCAAAAGACATATACTCCGACTGCCATACGCGCGCCCTGCTCATCACGCAGCATATCGCTTGCGGCTTGCCCCACCACAGACATGCGACCTAGAGACTCTTTTAGGGCCGACCAACTATTGTCCTTACATTTCAAAACCTCTTTGACCTGCAACTGCTGTTCGCGCCCCTGATCCAGGTAATGCGCGATATGCCTCCCAATCGAGGAACCACTGTCGAGACGATCCATTGCCACTTTCAATAACGTTTCACCGTGCTTCTCCATCGCGTGTGCATCACGTAGCCAATCCAGATAAACAGATTCCCTCGTCATTCATTCGCTCCTGGTTGATATGCTCTTAGTGAACTACCTTTGTGGATGGTATGCAGATGCTTAGCGAGCTAACCACTTCAACACTGCCGCTCATGGAATTATCTGGAAATAAGCGAAGCGTTAATTAACAGCTGAGCAATCATCTTAATTAAACGTAGCAAGTAAGCCCCTCTGCGCAAGCCAGTCGGCTCGAAACTGAGAGCAAGGTTAATATCACAACCTTACCGCTTCGCTTATATTTCCCCGTGCAACACACTTTACTCAACATCTGAAATGCGCTAACAATCATCTTTGATGCGAGTTTCATCCGCTTATAAACAAAAATCGACTTATACTTAAACAAACAGTCCGCAAAATATTAAAACTTAAGATTAATCCTGACTTGATTATGGTAAAAACAACGCTACATTTATTTTTGCTTTATGTTGGTACAAATATAATGAGGAGAACGCATGACGGACCCTAACAAGCATCCTGAAGAGGAAGAGAAAAAGACGCAACGTCGTGGGGGCACAGGGAACTTCGCCGAGGATAAAGAGCGCGCCGCCGAAGCAGGCCGCAAAGGTGGTCAAGCAAGTGGCGGCAATTTTAAAAACGATCCAAACCGGGCCGTTGAAGCTGGCCGCAAGGGAGGAAAGATTAGCCGCCGGAAATAACTACATCATTAATTCAATCCAGGGTTACCTAAGCTAACCCTCATCACAACACTCTCCTGACGAGTATTAGCGCTTCGCTTAAATGCAAAATTAGCGACGTCAGGAGGGTTATTCCCATCGCTAACTACCAAAAATCGATCATTTCTTGATCAATCGTGCGTCATTTACCGCTTCGCTTATCCAGCATTTTTCCTATATATTTTAATGATCAATTAAGATCCTGTAATAAATAGCCAAACACGAATTAACCAACATATTTGTACATGTAAGTTTAAGTTGTACACCTTCAGAAAAATTAAAATTGATAATGATTAAGTTAATTACAAAAGTGGAAGGCAACCCACCACTTTGTCGGTGGAGAGATGAAATGGCTGCTCGATAACAATCCCTTTACGCCCTCTCATTCTTCCTGCCTGGTGTCTGTAAAATTCTTCGCATCATTCTCCGGTCACAAAGCTTGTGTCAGGACTGCATGCTTTTTTCAGAAGGTTCTTTTTAGAAAATCGTTGACTGGGTAGAACGATAATTCTACTTTTAACCCATGAACAAGAAGACAACTGATACACGGGATAAAATCCTGACAACCGCCGAGCAGCTGATCTACCAGAACGGTATCCACGCTATGGGCATGGATCTCCTGGTCAAGACCTCAGGTGTCGCAAGGAAAAGTATTTATCGCCATTTCGCCAACAAAGAGGACGTGGCATCAGCCGCGTTAATAGAGCGCGACGAGCGGTGGATGCAGTGGTTCAGAACAGAGTCTGACAAAGGCAAGACGCCTCAGGAACGTATTCTGAACATGTTCACCGTTCTGAAGAGCTGGTTCGAGTCCGACGGCTTCCGGGGCTGCGCGTTTATTAATACGGCCGGAGAGGTTGGCGATCCTGAAGACCCTGTGCGCCAGATTGCGAAGATGCACAAGCAGAAGTTGCTGGATTACACCCTGGAGCTTTCCGAACAGCTAAACGTTGAGCATCCGGGCGATTTGGCTCGACAGCTGCTGATCCTGTTGGAGGGCGCTATCACGATGTCATATGTGATGGGTGACGGGAGTGCTGCCGACAACGCACAGGACATCGCGAAACTCATGCTGGAACGAGCCTCATCCGGAACCCAGGGACTGTGAACGTTTATTCACCCTAACTAAGATTTACATAAGTCTTTGAGTTCGATTTATCCTCAAAAAGGCGGGACCGTTAAATGGCTCGCCGCCAATGTGTACGCACGCCAGCAGCCATTACCATCATACTCAACAGCGATGTCACCACCCCGCATGCCCGCACTTTCGCGCCGTACACTTAATCATCAGCCACAGTGATATTCGGCAGCTGGATAATCTGTTCCCTGCTGGTCACCTACAGCTCGGCGGTCACTCTTCTTATCGGCGTTTGAATTCATCGTGAACGTCCATTCCTCGTTTAAAACCGACATTTTTTGTCCTAATTCTTCCACCTTCATGCCTGAACATGGTGAATTTCAATGAATTTATCACTATAAAAATCAATAGCATACTGGAAATTAATACCGAAAATTTTCTGATCAAGTTATTCATCTCAGAAAAACCGATTGACGAAGTAGAACGATCGTTCTACCTTTAAGCCACGGACAAGAAGCCCAGCAGTACAGAAGGGTAATCCCGGAATTTGCTGAAAGGTTTACTGATCAAAATGGCATTGATGCCACCGATCTGAGTCTTCTGGTCGAGGCTTCAAAAGTGGCGAGAGAAGTTGCGAAAATTTTGCTGGAACAGGTCTCTCACTGAGTCCTGTGTGACGAGAACGATTTTTAGCCTAAACCGAAATTTACAGGAGTTTTACCATGACTGATTCACAAGTTCGTCCACCGCTCCCTCCTTTCACATTGGAAACGGCCATTGAGAAAGTCCGTCTGGCTGAAGACGGCTGGAACACCCGCGATGCTGCAAAAGTGGCTCTGGCTTACTCACCGGACACCAAATGGCGTAACCGCGCAGAGTTCGCCAACAATCGCGAAGAGGCACAGGGTTTCCTCGACCGTAAATGGAAAAAAGAGCATGAGTACCGTCTGATTAAAGAGCTGTGGGCGTTTGGCGGTAACCGCATCGCCGTCCGCTACGCTTACGAATGGCACGATGACTCCGGTAATTGGTTCCGCTCTTATGGAAATGAAAACTGGGAGTTTGGCGCTGATGGCCTGATGGATCGTCGTTTCGCCTGCATCAACGACATGCCGATTAAAGAGAGTGAGCGTAAGTACTTCTGGCCGCTGGGCCGTCGTCCGGACGATCATCCAGGCCTGTCAGACCTGGGGCTTTGACTGCTCCCCGCCCTAAAGGGCGAGGATTCCCACATCACAGTAACTAGCCTGCTCCGCACTAAGCGGCGGCAGGGCTTATAGTCACTCCGTGGGCTAACACTGCCAGCCCGGCAGCTTTGATATTCTTCGCGGCGTTTACGTCACGATCATGTGTTGCCGCGCATCCCGGGCACGTCCACAACCGCACGTTAAGCGCCAGTTTCGGCAGTGTGTAGCCGCACGCACTACAACGTTTCGTAGACGGGAAAAACTGGTCAATCGCTACAACGGATCGTCCAGCCCACTCGCTTTTGTACTGGAGTTGGCGCACAAATTCGCCCCAGCCCGCATCCGCTATTGCTTTGGATAGTGACGGGTTGCGGATCATGTTTTTAACTTTCATGGATTCGACGCAAACAACTTGGTTTTCGTTAATCAGTTTGCGGGATAGCTTGTGCAGCCCATCCAGACGGCAATCGGAAATCTTCGCGTGGATGCGGGCGACTTTTGCACGGGCTTTGGCGCGGTTCTTTGAGCCTTTTTGTTTTTTGCTCAAACGGCGCTGTAGCAGGGCTAGTCGCTTCGCATATTTAGCGGTGTGGCGGGGATTGCCGGTTTTGAATCCTGAGTCAGTGACGAACAAATCTTTTAAGCCAACATCAATGCCAACCGTCTTAGCGGTGACTGGCAGTGATGCGGGTTCAAAATCGCAAAGGCATGAAACGAAATAACGCCCAGCCGCGTCTTTGCTGATTGTGACGCTGGAAGGCACAGACGGCAGCGGGCGCGACCAACGCACATCTAGCGGGGTTTTGCTTTTCGCCATGAATAACGCGCCGTCACGGTATTTAAACGCGGCATTTGTGAAAGTCGCTGCCTGCTTATGCCGTTTGGTTTGGAATACGGGATATTTGGCGCGTCCGGCAAAGAAGTTTGCAAAGGCGCTTTGCTGGTTGCGAACGGCTTGTTGTAGCGCCACGGCGGAAACGTCATTTAGCCAGGCTAATTCCGAGTCTTTCTTGATGGCGGTTAGTCGCTTGTCTGCTTGCGCATAGCTGATTTTTTCCTAGCGTTGGTAATAGGCATCAGTGCGCCAGCGCAAAATGCTGTTATACACGAAACGCACGCACCCGAACGTTTTCGCCAGTAATTCGGCTTGTTCGGGTGTTGGATAGAATCTGTATTTGTATGCGCGTTTCATAGATCTTACATTTTACGGCGCATTATGTAAGGGGGTCAACGGATGTTACGCAGTTACCGCGCTTATATCCCCGTCCGATTGGGCGAGACTTTACGCGCAAATGGGTAAATCATTGCGAGAAAACGCTCCTGCTTTGAAAAATGGGGAATCCGTTTGCCGCAATTAAACCATTATTTCGGGGTAGGATTTTGGAGGAGTTTTGCGGAAAGGATTCAGGCCGCCCTTCCGGACGGCCTGTTATGTAAACCCGATTAATGCGCTGCTATCTGCGGCGGCAGGCTCAGCAAGGCTCTCTTGTCTGCCACCTCCTCCGATATCACCGGTTTTGCTGGCGGGAAATCGTCGTAAACAAAACCGATACTGTGAACGTTCCCGACCAGAAATCTAGAGATAAGAGTTCTTAAACCCTGACGCGCTACGCTTAGGTTTAGATTTATTTCACACCCGTTACGTTTGCTTTCCAGGAACTACGCCAGGCTTACACCTGAAGACACATCAATAGAGAATGAAATGAATAAAGTTGCCTGGATTGCAGTGATGTTGCCTCTGAGCTTCGGGGCTTATGCCGAAAAAGCGGATTTGAATTTTTCTCGCATCGACGAACACTAAGGGTCAGTTCAGGTCCTCAGCTAAAGTTTCAACAGGAGGCCTAAATGCTTACAGCTTATTACGGCTTCAAAATACAGATAAGCGTTAACTTCATCTCTTCCCGCCCTACGACGCTCACATCCTCAATTGAATCAACCTGAATAAGCAGCTCGTCTTGGATCATGATCCGCGCTACGCTTTTGGTCCATGAAGACCTGCACTACGCTTAATGAGCAAAAAGCCTGTGTTGCAACGCTGGATAAAAAATGTCGTGCTCCGTGGAGAATCATCAGTAAGGCAGCGTCAGTGATTTCAGCGATGACCAACTGGCCAGCAGCCCGATGTCGTGTCTTGCTGCATACCGCCGGTGCCATTGTGCGGTTGGTGATGAATACGGGCGGGTTTTCATCAATTCAAATCCTTGTGGACAGACAGGAGATTGAATATGCGATACCTGATCATACCTGCCATCACTACGCTGTTAGTCCTGGTGATTGTGTTTCTGGTTCAAACCCAGTGGGGACCCACGCCATGGTGACTCGACGCATTAGGGCGGGCAAGTAAAAATGAGTAGTCAGTACTCTGCATGAACTGGATTCAAAGCTGGTTCATGCTTTTTTCTGCATCTCTTATCGAAATTACTGTCACTCTGGTTTTATCCGTTTGGATTAAACACCTGGAAAACCCTCTCTTCACCTTCCTGAACGGAAATATCCCTGAACGTAGTCGTGTGCATCTCGATCCACCTGTTAGCGGCACGTAACGAATAACCCCAGTTAAGGCGATCCAGCTCTTTCACAAAGTCGAGTGTGCTAACGGTGTAGCGGCCAGCACAATCACGTTTTACTGCCAGCCTGAACGCGATCATAATTTCATAGTCACGGGGCATATCTGTGCCCTCCCAAATTCAACTGTTTATACATACAGTAATTGCAATCTCTGAGGTTGAGCAAGTTTGTTAAGGGCGTTTTATCAGAACTCATTGGCAGTAAAGCGTATTTAGTTTTACGGCTTCGCTTTCATATGCCCTCAAATATGACCAGGCTTGTTAAGCAACATTGGGTTGCCTGAATTCTTGAGGGGATGCTATGAAGAGCTTTTTAGGTGGGATGTTTATCATTGCAAGTCTGATGACGCTGGCAGGCTGTCAGGAACCCGGCCCTGCAGTAGGTCCGGATGGTCGACCTCATGCACCAAGCCAGCAATCCGTACCCGGAGGTCCACAGGGTCAGGGTCCCGTCGGTCAGCCACAGTCTTAAAAAAAGTCCGGCCTGTGTGCCGGGCTGTATCAACTAAGTAACGTTACCAACTGTTCATAATAATGAAATCCACTTTCCCCTCTGAATTATCTCCTCCATACACACTTTAAGTCGAATTACGTCATTTAAGTGAAAAACCTTTCGTTTAACTTATCCTGCGTCTCTCATAAAAGAGACTTTACTCAGCATCCGCATCTTCAATTTACGCCAGGATAAAAAAGGTCACTCAATCAAGGGTTGAATTTTTATCATATTAGTTAAAAAGAGGGTGAATGAGTCGCCGGGTTCTTAGAATCAGTTTGCATGGAGCGCGGGCGCAACTTTTTTCATTTCTATCATGCTTCGTGAGCAGTATAAGATATAGAAGCGAACAGTTGCAAAAAATAAAGATATAGTGAACCATGCTTAATAAACGAAGCGACAAATCATCACTTTTAAGGAGAAAACCTTTATTAATTTTTCACCTTTGCTTTTAAAATCCAAAGCCCGTTTAAAACTTCCCACTCACTCCTATTCAAGTTAATCCCTTGATTGAAAGCCCTTTGACTATAATTTATCGTTATCAGTAAGCGTCAGTACATAGCTCACGTTCCAAGTCGATTCAGGGCTCGATTCAGGTTTAACGTTCAGGAGTGAAACATGGCAGATTTCGACCTCCATAAATTTCTCATTAACGATCAGCCTTACACCTTCCTCTTTGAAGTCGTTATACGCGTACTCATTGCATATATCATCGTTTTCACCTTTTTGAAAATTTCAGGCAGGCGCGGTGTCCAGCAGCTCTCACTCTTCGAAGTTGTGGTGATCCTGACATTAGGATCAGCTTCAGGGGATGTAACTTTTTACGATGATGTCCCTGTTCTTCCCGTCATTTTGGTCTTTGTCATATTGTTAGTATTGTATCGACTAACCACCTGGGCAATGACCAAATCTTCGTGGTTCTCGACTCTGATTGAAGGAGAAGTGGTAACGCTGATCGCTGAGGGCAAGTACGTTTCTGAGAATCTGGACCGGCTGAACATTTCAGAAGATGAGTTTCTGATGGAGTTACGCCTTAAAGGGGCCGAACACCTTGGTCAGATACGGCTGGGGCTGGTAGAGGTCGATGGCCAGCTCAGCCTCTACTTTTATCCGGACGAAGAAGTGCGGGCCGGGTTATCTGTACTTCCTGAAGCACACCGTCATTGTTTCACCCAAATCCCTGAAACAGGTTTATATGCCTGTAACCGCTGCGGCACTACTCGAGAGATACCTGGATATGAAGAACCTAGATGTCCTGAATGCGGACGCAATACCTGGTCACTCGCATTGAGCAAAAAGCGGGTTTGAAGCACAGGTGCAGCATATTTTTCGATATCTCATAAAATTCTTACCCAGCGTCAAGCCAATCAGGATTAGATATTCAGGAAACTTTTTTTCTGCCGCTTTAACCTAAAGAGACTATTAATATTCCGTTGTGACTATTTTACCTGGACAGAAATTTACCTTCGCTCACTAAGTTTCACACCGCATGCCTGCCTTTATTCAGGTTAGCCTCTTCCCTATATCTCAATCACTTTTTAAGGCAAAAAAAACCCGCCGAAGCGGGTGTCATATGATAGTGACAACACCAGGGAAAATCGCTGTGACAACACCTACCATAGGTTTGGTTGACACATATAATATAGCTTAGCCCTTCTCATGAATATGATTTGTAAAACGCAGTAAATCTCTGATTTAGTGTAAATCATCACTAATACTCATAAGCTTAACTACTAATTTTGCAAGCTCCTCTATTATGCTTCAGCGGTATAATAAAGATTGCCCAAACAGCGTGTTGCCCCTGCTTTGGTGTCTCATGACGCGTTCTGAAAATACCTTTCCTGATGTCCCTGCCCCCCTTTTCTCAAATGAGCACTAAACTCATCTCCACCATAAAAATTTTATGCATGTACACCCAACTGACTCGACTCCGGCTATATAGCGGCTCTTCGTATGACTTTGACCGATAATGAGCGTTGATACTGTCAGGGGTTAAAATGCATGTATGCACTGAAGATGTACCTGATAAACTTTTTCAATCATGCGAGACGGCCATGGACGAAGAACTAATCAATGCGGCTACCATTCTGGGTGAGTTACTATCAGCAACATCACTGACAGTAACGACTGCCGAGTCATGTACTGCCGGTTGGGTCGGTTCGGCCCTGGCGGCGGTCAGTAACAGCACGCGATTCTACAACTGCGGCTTTATAACCTATACCGATGCGGCTAAGCAGCGCATTCTCAACGTCAGCCCGCATATCCTTGCAACTCACTCTGCAGTCAGTGAGGCTGCTGTCATCGAAATGGCGCGCGGCGTCAGATCACTTGCTGGTGACAATATCGGAATAGCTGTCACTGGCTATGCGGGACCGGACGGGGGCGATGACGGTACCCCAGCCGGGACCGTCTGGTTTGGCTGGTGTCTGGATGATGAAAGCGTATGCACATCGCAGAAATGGTTTACGGGGAACAGTGAAGAGGTGGTCAGGAAAGCGGCCTTGTATTGCATAACCGAACTCACACGCATTTTGAAGAATAGATAGGGGAACGCTGATCGCTCCCCTTTTAGATATTAAGCCTGTTTGGGTTGGCCATTAGACGCTGTCAGCCCACCGTCGACGGGCAGGTTCACCCCTGTGATATAACGCGCATCATCGCTGGCAATGAAGGCGATTGCACTGGCGATATCTTCAGCCTGGCCTGCCCGCTGGAGGGGAATGCGGTCATAAAACCTGTTTAACAGTTCCTGATCGTCTTTCATATCTTCGGTAAGATCGGTCAGCGTAAATCCCGGGCAGATGGCATTCACGCGTACACCGTCCGCACCATAATCCATCGCCAGCGCGCGCGTAAAATTGGTCACGCCGCCCTTGGCAGCGTTATAAACGCTCATTCCCCAGTCTCCACCCAGCCCTGAAACCGAGGACGTGTTCACCACATTCCCTTGAGTTTTGAGCAATGAGGGCATGAAGTAATGGACGCAATGAAATACCCCATCCAGATCAGCCCCCATCAGCTTTTTCCAGTCTTCAACGGTTACTTCATGTATTTTTCCCTGAACGACACTCCCCGCATTGTTCACCAGGACATCGACTCTGCCATAGGTTTGCTCGACCCGTTCCGCCAGCTGTTTGACCTGAACGGAATCGGACACGTCACAAGGCGCGATAAGATGCTCTCCCTTGGGAAGCGCATGAAGCGTAGTTTCGAGTTTTTCACGGGTTCTTCCGACCAGCACCACCGAAGCACCTTCACTGGCAAAACGCTTTGCTGAGGCCGCCCCTATTCCTGAACCCGCACCGGTGATCACGACAACTTTTTCTAAAAAACGTGACATCGTTATTCTCCTTTAGGCCTTTTTAATGAGTGATAAGCCTGGCAGCCATGAGGGGATGATCAAGCGAAGCAGGATCGCCAGGATGGGACATCAATAGAAGTGGATACCCGTGGGCATACCCGGTAAGCCCTTAACCTTTTGAACAAGGCAAAGGGCTTATCGAAAACTTAAAGAGCTGGGTTTAAGGTTTAAGAATGACTTTTGTCCAACCGGGCGCTCGGCTATCAAATTTTTTGTAGCCTTCAGGAGCCTCATCAAGGCTCAGACGGTGCGAGATAATCCGGCCAGGGCTGGCTTTATTATGATGAATAAGCCGTGCGAGCTGCCGGTTGTAGGCCTTCACGTTTGCCTGGCCAGTGCGGATGGACTGCCCCTTGAACCAGAAGCTGCCAAAATCAAACGGCATCTTACCCTCTTTTGCCAGGTCACTTTCCGCTTCAGGATCCTGGGGCACAAAGACACCCACTACGCCTATTCCGCCTGTGGCCTTGGTTGAGGCGACCAGACTATTCATAGTTGCACTGTTGTCTTCATGGCCGTGTTTATTGCAGCACTGGTAACCGACACATTCACAACCGCAGTCGGTTCCCCTACCGTCAGTCAGCTCAAGGATTTTCTGTACGGCTTCATCCCCGGCAGCATTAACCGGTATGGCCCCAAATTGCTCAGCAAGGGCCAGACGATCGCTGTGAGTATCAATGACAAAGACCTGAGAGGCACCTTTAATGATGGCTGAATGCGCGGCCATCAGCCCCACCGGCCCCGCCCCGTAGATGGCGACGCTCTCTCCCGGACGCAGCCCCGCCAGTTCGGTTGCATGCCAGCCGGTCGGGAAGATATCTGAAAGCATGACGTAATCTTCTTCTTTCTCCGCCGCATCCTCTGGCAGGACCAGGCAGTTAAAATCGGCAAAAGGAACCCGCAATAATTCCGCCTGACCACCGTCCCACGGCCCCATTTCAGCAAAACCATAAGCGGCGCCCGCACTTCCCGGGTTAGCTGTCAGACAAAATCCGGTCAGGCCTTTTTCACAGTTTTCACAAAAGCCACAGCCTACATTGAAAGGCATACACACGCGATCACCCACTTTGATTCGCTCCACTCCCTGGCCAACTTCAACGACCTCACCCATGTTTTCATGGCCAAAAATCCGTCCTTCTTCAAAGCTGGTACGTCCTTCATACATATGCAGATCCGAACCGCATATATTCGTGGTGGTTATCCGGATTAATGCATCCCCGGGACGCTCAATTTTTGCATCAGGAACATTTTTTACCGTTACGTTAAATGGGCCGTTGTAAATAATTGCTTTCATAATATCGCCTTAGCCATTATCTGAGTGGTTAAAAGTTAACAGAAGTATTTAATCGTTGCGCTTATATCTTTTATCTGTCAATTCTCCACAACAAATATGGCACATATTCCAGATTATGGTTTTAATGGTGCCGACGCGCTTGCATGAAGTTGATTGTGAATTACGATTAAAATGCTATATGCATATTTTCATCTAATCATCACGTTAACAGTTCATGAAGAGGAAATATTATGGCTCAACATAGAGGCGGTTCAGGAAACTTTGCAGAACACCCAAAAAGAGCATCTGAAGCTGGAAGAAAAGGCGGTCAGGCAAGCGGTGGTAATTTCAAAAATGATCGTGAGAGAGCTTCCGCAGCAGGTAAGAAAGGTAGTCAGAACAGACATCAAAGTTCGTGAGAAATCTTGTTATATCGTTAACAATCAAGGAAGCTATTTTTAATAATTACATTTCTAATCACCTACCATTAATTTTATTTTTTCTGCCCACTTACCTCAGACGGTAATTGCCAATCCGTCAAGAACTCGCTGGAGTTTACCCTATGAAAGTTAAAACACTTCTCGATTTATTTATCCATGACCTGTCCGATGTTTATAGTGCTGAAAAACAAATCACCCGCGCCCTCCCAAAAATGATCCGTGCAGCATCCGAGCCAAAACTTAAAGAGGCCTTTCAGCATCACCTTGAAGAAACGCAGGGTCAGATTGAACGTCTCGATCAACTTGTGGAATCACATGAGGAAGTGCGGATTGTGCGTATGAAATGTCACGCGCTTGAAGGTCTGGTTGAAGAAGCGCAGGAATTGATCGAAGCGACTGAAGCCGGTCCCGTCAGAGATGCAGGCCTCATTGGTGCCGCCCAGAAAGTGGAACATTACGAAATCGCGACATACGGCACGCTGATTGCACTGGCCATCAAGCTTCAGCTTGGAGAAGCCTCCACGCTTTTGAAAGAGACGCTGGATGAAGAAAAAAACACCGATCAGAAACTGACATCAATCGCTGAAAAACAGTGACACGGCCACCATCTGGAGAAACCTATGTCATCTACCTCTGCACATTCGCATTATCATGACTGGCTACGTGACGCGCATGCCATGGAAAAGCAGGCTGAAACGATGCTTGAACAAATGGCAAAACGACTTGAACATTATCCCCAGCTGCAATTGCGCATTGAGCAGCACATTGAAGAGACGCGTCAGCAGCAGACGCTTCTTGAAGGCATTCTGGACAGGCATGGAATAGCACACTCAAGCGTAAAAGATGCAATGGGAAAGATGGCTGCAATGGGACAGGCATTTGGCGGCATGTTTACGGATGACGAAGTTATCAAAGGTGCCATCGCCGGATATGTCTTTGAAAATGCCGAAGTGGGAAGCTACACCAGTCTGATTAGCGCGGCTAAGCGCGTCGGCGACACGGCAAGCGTCCCAATACTGAAGCAAATATGCGAGCAGGAACTGGCGATGTCTGACTGGCTGATCAGTCACTTGCCAGAGTTAACCGAACAGTTCCTGACGCTGAGTGAGGATCCCGATTCAAAGGCCAAACGCTGAAATCCCGGACGTAATAAATTCCATATCCCTAAAGTGAAGCGGGTAAATACATACCCGCTTTCATTTGGCCTAATACCTCCGTGTAAACTGCTTCATCCGCCCCAAACCCAGTCGCGCACTTCAGGCACATCCTCGCCATGCTCTCTTACATAACGATGGTGCTCAGCGATTCGCTCCTGCAGATCATCGAGGAGTTCCGGATGACGCTCAGCTAAGCCCGGCACATGCAAAATGGCAGCCTGTGCCAGATGATAGCGGTCTAGCTCATTCAGCACCGTCATATCGAATGGTGTGGTGGTTGTACCCTCTTCATTGAAGCCATGAACATGGAAGTTACCGTGATTGTTTCTCTGATAGGTCAGGCGATGCACCAGACTTGGATAACCATGGAAGGCAAAGATGACGGGTTTATCCGTGGTGAAAAGGGCGTCGAACTCTTCTTCGGCTTTGCCATGCGGATGCTGATCCTGTGTCTGCAACGCCAGTAAATCCACCACATTGACGACCCTGATAAGCAATTCCGGCAGATAGCCCTTCAGCAAATCGACTGCCGCCAGGGTTTCCATGGTAGGCACGTCTCCCGCACAGGCCATGACAACATCAGGTTCACCCTTACAGCTTGCCCAGTGTCATATGCCCATGCCTGCCTCACAGTGAGCAATGGCGCTTTCCATATCCAGCCATTGGGGTGAGGGTTGTTTGCCTGCAACGATGACATTGATCCGGTCCCATGTTCGCAGACAGTGATCCCCCACCCACAGCAGCGTATTGGCATCGGGCGGCAGGTAAATACGCACAATGTCGGCTTTCTTGTTCGCGACATGATCAATAAATCCCGGATCCTGATGGCTGTATCCATTGTGGTCCTGCCGCCAGACGTGGGACGACAGCAGATAGTTCAGCGAGGAGATGGGTTGTCGCCAGCCCAGCTTACGGGTGACTTTCAGCCATTTAGCGTGCTGGTTAAACATCGAATCGACGATATGAATAAAGGCTTCATAGCAGTTAAACAGCCCGTGGCGCCCTGTAAGCAGATAGCCCTCCAGCCAGCCCTGACACTGATGTTCACTGAGGATCTCCATGACACGTCCGTCCCGGGCCAGCTGTTCGTCGTAATCCTTGATGGGTTCCATCCAGGTACGGGAGGTGACGTCAAACACGGGTGATAGACGGTTGGATGCCGTTTCGTCCGGGCCAAACAGTCGGAAGTTATCAAGATTCTTTTGGAAGATTGCACTGAGGTAACGGCCAAACTGTTCGGTGGCCTGTCCCTGTGTGCTGCCGGGTTGACCCGTCTCCAGCGCAAAGTCGTGAATATCGGGCGTGATAAGTTCACGGCGCAACCTTCCCCCGTTGGCATAGGGCGTTGCACCCATACGCTTATTACCCTTCGGGGCCAGCGCGCGCAGTTCAGGGGCAAGGGTTCCACTCGGGTCAAAAAGTTCCTGCGGCTGATAGCTGCGCATCCACTGCTCAAGGATCTGCCGATGGCCGTCATCCTCACGACAAGCGGAAACTGGTACCTGATGGGCGCGCCAGAATCCCTCCACCTTTTTGCCATCCACCTCACGCGGGCCGGTCCATCCTTTCGGGCTTCGCAGAATAATCATGGGCCAGCGTGGCACAACATCAGTTGCATTACCGCTGCGCGCCTGCTGCTGGATATCAGCAATGATATCAAACGCCGTGTCCAGCGCGGTGGCCATTTGCTGGTGCATGGCAAGCGGCTCGTGACCGCTGGAAAAGAGCGGGGTATATCCATAGCCACTAAAAAGCTGCTGAAGATCTTCATGACTGCTGCGTCCCAGCAACGTTGGGTTTGCGATTTTATAACCGTTGAGATGCAGAATTGGCAGCACCGCACCATCTCGCTGAGCATTCAGAAATTTAATGCCGTGCCAGCTGGCAGCCAGTGGCCCCGTCTCCGCTTCACCGTCACCGATGACACAGGGCACCACCAGTTCAGGATTATCGAAGGCCGCGCCAAACGCATGCGACAGTGAATAGCCAAGTTCGCCCCCTTCATTAATCGAGCCCGGCGTTTCAGGGGCAGCGTGGCTCGGTATCCCGCCCGGGAAAGAAAACTGTTTAAACAGCCTCTGCATTCCCTCTTCATCTTCACTGACGTGAGGATAAATTTCGCTATAGTTCCCTTCCAGCCAGCTGTTAGCTACCATGCCAGGGCCGCCATGCCCGGGCCCGCAGACGTAAAGGAGATCACGGTCGCGCTGGCGAATAATGCGGTTGAGATGAGCATAGATAAAGTTCAGGCCCGGCGTGGTTCCCCAATGCCCCAGCAAACGAGGTTTGATATGTTCTGGCTTCAGGGGTTTTCGCAGAAGCGGATTTGCCATGAGATAGATTTGTCCCACAGAGAGGTAATTAGCCGCGCGCCAGTATCTGTCTATGAGAGCAAGTTCATTGGCCCCGGTGACTGTCGTCATACCTGTTCCTCCGATGTTGCGTTCGTCGTTGACTTGTGAAAATGCGGCCCCCAGGACCACCTTTCGTTACCTTTTTTTAGAAAACAGCTGGCTTGCCGTATCTTTGAGTATCTGAGAGGTTCCATGATCGCCTTTTGCCATCGATGACATAAAGGCTTTAGCCTGTTTAAAGGTGATATGTGGTGGGAGCGGAGCCACTTCCGGGTCAGTTTTGACCTCAAGCAATACGGGGCGATCTGCGCTTAGCGCACGTTGCCAGGCGCTGGCCAGCTGTTCGGGGTTGTCTACATAAATGCCCACCAGCCCCAGTGATTCAGCAAACTCAGCGTACTTCACATCAGGCAATTGCTGCGTGGCTTCGAAGCGGGGATTGCCCTCCATGACGCGCTGCTCCCAGGTCACCTGATTCAAATCCTGATTGTTGAATACGCAGACAATCAAACGGCTATCCGTCCACTGCTGCCAGTATTTCTGGATGGTAATCAGCTCTGCCATGTTGTTCATCTGCATGGCGCCATCACCTACCAGCGCGACAACCGGGCGTTCAGGGTGCGCAAATTTGGCCGCGATCGCATAAGGGACGGCAGCACCCATACAGGCAAGCCCGCCTGACAGCGTGGCCCGTTGTCCCTGCTTGACGCGATAATCGCGCGCAAACCAGTTTGCACAGGATCCGGAATCAGAAGTGACGATAGCGTTATCCGGCAGCTGCGGAGACATCTCCCACACCACCCGCTGGGGATTGACGGGATTGGCTGGTGCCAGCGCTCGCTCTTCCATCTGCTTCCACCAGTCCTGAACCTGCACCGCAATCTCTTCCTGCCAGCTGCGATCCTCTTTGTGATCCAGCAATGGCAGGAGTGCACGCAGGGTTTCAGCAGCATCGCCGTGAAGATTCACCTCACAGGGATAGCGTAAGCCGAGCATGGCCGGGTCGATATCGATTTGCACGGCACGTGTCTGCCCCTCTTTTGGCAGGAACTCCGTCCAGGGAAAACCGCTGCCAATCATCAGCAGCGTGTCGCAGTTCTGCATTAACTCCCAGGAAGGTTTAGTGCCCAGCAGGCCTATGGAGCCGGTCACAAAAGGGGCGTCATCGGGGAGCACATCTTTGCCCAGCAATGCTTTGGCAACGCCAGCTCCAAGTTGATTTGCCGCCTGGACGACTTCAACCGCCGCGCCGCGTGCGCCAGAGCCAATCAGGATTGCCACTTTACTCCCCGCATTGAGCACATCGGCGGCGCGCTGCAAATCGGCTTCATAGGGGATAATTTTGGGGCGATGATAGCCACTGCCTGAATGGGTAAACCCGTGCAGATGTGGCGGTGACTGCCACTCTTCATCCTGTATATCTTTTGGGATGATCAGCACGGCAACGCCGTTCTGCGCTTTGGCAATACGCACGCCACGATCGACGAGATGCCGCACCTGAGCAGGGGCGGCAGCTTCCTGTACAAAATTCGCCACATCCGCAAACACCCGATCGAGGTTCATTTCCTGCTGATAGCTTGCGCCTCTCGCCGTTACCTCTGCCTGCCCGGCAATGGCCAGTACAGGAGCATGATCCATTTTGGCATCATAAAGCCCGGTTAAAAGGTGGGTTGCCCCCGGCCCGCCCGTGGACAGGCAGACACCCAGCTCGCCGGTAAACTTAGCGTGACCGGCGGCCATAAAGGCCGCCATTTCCTCATGGCGCACCTGAATAAACTCAATGCCATCGCCCTTTTCATTTGCGCGCTGAATGGCACCCAGCACCCCATTGATTCCGTCCCCCGGGTAACCGTAAATGCGCGTCACGCCCCACTCTTTCAGGCGCTGGACAAAAAAATCACTGGTCTTGATGCTCATTGTGGTCTCTCCTTCGCTGATCACATAACCCCTAAGGATAGCCGTTGAGAAATTATGGCCTGCTCAGTAGCAGCCAGAAGAGGGTTAAATGAAAGTTTCCAGGTGCCGCAAACCGTTAAGCGTGCCGCAGATGAACTGCACTCATGTTTCTCTCATGCAGTACAAACAGAGCACTGCCCTGCCTGTAGAAAAATGCGTGAAAAAATATTGCCAGGCGTGAAGTGGGGTATAAAACGATCCCATCGTCACGCGGTTGAAGATATCCGGAACGAATCGACAATGAGACTGGTGGAGGAAGCAACATCCATCAGCATCCTGCTTGCTGAAAACATAAATTCTGGTGGCAGAATAAGTCATAGCTGTCCCTTATGTGGCACGAAACACTGCAGTAGGTGTGACCTACTGAATCTTGCCCCGCGAGGGACGGTGAAAATATCAGATATCAGGTTTTCCTCGGCGGCTTATTTTCCCACCTTTACGACCCGCTTCTGCGGCTCGCTCAGGGTCAAATCGGAAATTACCGCCACTGATATGCCCTCCTTTCCGCCCTGCTTCTGCTGCCCGTTCTCTGTTCTCAGCAAAGTTGCCGGCACCGCCTCTTCTAACACCCATAATGCCTCCGGTTTGGGTTAAGTTCCTTCCAAACTCTAGACACAAAAGGGTTAATTAAGTAGCGAAGCGGTAAGCATTTAGTTCAAATGCATGAAAATCGAGCCTATAACCGAAGCGGAAAGCGCCCCTGTTTTTTTACTAAAAAAAAAGAATGCCTGGTCCTGGAAATATTTGAAAAAAGCCGCAAATATATGCGGCCTTTAAGGAGAAGAATGCGAGTTCACTCTAAATATTCCTGGTGCTGCATCGGGCGCTTTATAAGATTTAGATCATCACAGCCATGCACGTTAACACTCTAATGTCAGATAGCATCGCGGATTTCCGGCCAGGCCACTACCGCGCCTTCAGACGAGAACAGACTGCCCTGGAAATCAATGACACCCGCCGCTTCAAGCCACATCCACTCTTCGGGACGCTCAATGCCTGCAACGATCACCTTGATTTCAAGGGCTGAGCAGCAACGTATCACAGCCTGCACCACAGCCTGTTTAGGACCACTTTGATGAATATTGCGCACAATGCTGGCACCGACACGAATACGGTCAGGCTGAACGTATGCGAGAAGAGAAAGGCCGGCAGAACCGTCACCAAAGTTATCAATGGACAGGCTGATGCCGGCCTGCTTAAGCTGACGAACCGCGGCACTAAACGCATCAAGACTGGAGATGACTTCCGTCTCGCTGACGCCAAGTATAATTTGCTCTGGCAGGAGTCCTGCACTTTCGATTTCTTTGACAAGTGTCCCGATAGCATCAGGCACAGAAACCAGCGTCATAGGCAAAATACTGACATACAACGTCATACCATCGGGACAGGTTCCGCCCGCTATCCGCAAAGCTTCAATCACTGCAGTGAGATTATGAAGGTATCGCTCCTCTCCGGTCACTCCGCCCGGTAAAATCTCGGGAATGGCTTCAATCGCGGTGACTTCCCGTCCAAGCGGATCAACAACAGGTCTGAAGGAGACGCCCGACGCAGCAGGTGGCGCCTCATTACCCGGAACAAAATCCCAGTATTCAGCAGGCAGCACTTCAAAGTAATTCTCTTTCTCGCGCGCTTCCACAAAGGTCCGGAGAAACTGAAGGCCGCGATCATCGTAGGTCAGACGATATCTGGACGTCCCCCGGTCCAGAACCGCCTGCAGAACACTGGCTGCTTCATGCTGACGCAGGTCGAACAATTCCATGCCGTGGTTACCGAATCGGCGTGAGGGCGAATAGTCACGCATCAGTTCAACGACATTATGATGTCGTGAATCGGAACAGATACGCTCGTAAATATGCTGTACACCTTCTTCCGGCCCTTCCAGGATTTGGAAGAAGTGCGTTCCATTGAACAACAGTATTCCTGTTACCTTGTGCCGGGCATTAAGAAGGCTGGCCCTTGCAACCATATCAGGCAGGATGTTCACGGGTACATCATCACGAAGATGACTTCGGTATATTATTGTTGTAAGCATTTCGGCTCCATAATGTCGCAGATTGTCCCCTGCACAGTAACAGCGACCGACCCAATATCAAACCGGACCGGTAATTGAATTCCAGCCTTCAATTCTCATTTTTATGCCGGTTCTAACTGCTATGGACTTGAGCAACTTAAGGCTAAGAAGAGATGCATGACAGTGCATTAATGGGGAATTTTGGCATTTATGGCTTGAACGCATGATCACTAAATCGCTTCGTTTATAGAGTAACCGTATAGAAAGTTGCACCGGCCATATGGCAAATGATTATTAATACGCTACATTAAAAATGTAAGCTTTCAGTTTATTCTTAGGTTAATCAAGGATAAGGAATTCCATGTTCCTTCTCTGCCCGCTTCGGTGGGATTTTTTATTTTATAAGAGAGCGAGTCACCAACCAAAGATTTCCCCCAAGTCTTAGACGAGTAGTTTTTTAAGCGAAACGGCATCGGATAACCTAATGTCAAGAATCCGCAACACTTAGTCAAATAACAACCTCAACAAACCCAATGACTAATTGATAACAATCAAATTTTTTCGAGACCCGTTTATTTCTCTGTTGATTAAAGGGAACCTGAAGCCATGATTTCCCTTACCACTTATACATTGCCTTAAAAATCACTTCGTATAGTCCATCACTGTTTCTGACATAAAAAATGGGTTTAAATTTAAACTGTGACTACGCTAAATCATAACGCATGCGTTTCTTTTTCAGATGGTAAAAATAAATTCAGGAGAACGATCATGGCTGAACGTTGGGTTAATGATGGTGCGGTTATCACAGAACCTCATGGCGGCCTGCCGCTAAAACGTATTTCATGGAGCGCGGTATTTGCGGGTGTTATCGCCGCGCTTATTGTTCATATTTTATTAGGATTACTCGGCACTGCGATTGGTGCTTCTGTCATTGACCCTCAACAGGAACGCAATCCACTTGAACATATAGGGACCGGCGCGCTGATATGGACGGGTGTCAGTATGCTTATCGCCATCATCGCCGGCGGTTACGTGGCTGGCAGGCTGGCTCAACGCGAGGGCGCACTGCACGGATTACTGATGTTTGGTGTCAGTACACTTATCACCCTCTGGCTTGCATTTTCACTGGCAACTGGGATTATCGGAGGCGCATTTAATATCCTGGGTGCCGGAGCAAGTGCGCTAGGCAGTGGTGTTTCAGCCGTTGCCCCGTCTGTCGGGAACATGGCCAAAGAGAAACTTCAGGAGAATAATATTAATTTAGATTCGCTCCAGAATGAGTTACAGGCCACCCTCCGTCAGACAGATAAGCCTGAACTTCAGCCGGATAAGCTTCAGCAGGATGTGAACAGTGAGGCAAATAGCGCACAAGATCAGGCTAAACAAACGGCTCAGAACCCGCAAAATGCGGATAACGATATCGTGAACTGGATCCGTGGAGTTATTAATCGTCATTCAGACACCCTTCAGGCTGCCGACCGGGATGCGCTCAAAAACATTATTAAAGCCCGGACAGGTAAGAGCGATCAGGAAGCTGAGCAGATCGTTAACCAGACGGTTGAGAGTTATCAGAAAGCCATGGCACAGTTTCAGCAACTGAAACAGCAGGCTGAGCAGAAAGCCCGTGAAGCCGCTGAAAAGGCTGCCGCCGCAACCGCCAGAGCCAGCTGGTTCACCTTCTTCGTATTGATTATTGAGGGCGTGCTGGCTGCTGTATTCGGACGCATTGGCAGACGCACTCAGCCTCATACCGTTCTGGCTGGTGAACGACCTCTCTGACAAAGTGAGGGGCGAAACGTATTATTGCAATCATCAAAACATCTTGCTAAAAACATGCCGCTATGTGCAGTAAAAACACATGGCGGCATGAGCGTCAAAGCTATACCGTTTGATTCGCAACTAACGAATTTTCCGAGGAAAATTAAGAAGTTTTAATTCTCGTTTCGCTTTGTGAAGAAAAGCAAAACGAACTATTAAAAGCTTTTAATTAATCAATTGTAACCACTCCCTGCCCATTGCCTTCAATTTAAACCGAAGCGATTTACCTGCACCTTCCATCAAGGTGAGAAGAACTCTCTCAATAAGCAAAGCTCGAGAAAAGTAGTGATTGCACTAACTGTTCTCCCGTTAAATACGCCCCTCGCTACCGATGTCCACTGCCAAAAAAAAGATGACATAGTGAGTTTTCATGCCTTGCTCGTGTGGAGATTAAACGTCGGCAGGTTGATTCACTACTTTGCCTGCAGGTCTGGATCATAAATGAGTTACCGATAGTTTTTTTATACAAATTCTCATTGCAGGTAAGAGGTCTTATCAGTATAAATTTCTGACGACCACATCATATAAAGGGATGTTCTTATGAAAAAAACATACGCAGACCTGTCTTCAGCCCCTCTATTAACTGGCATTATTGGCGAGGCGGTACTGGAGCTTGTTGAACGCAGCATGAATATCAGCCGCGAAAGCATCATAGCTATGCTTGAAAAGAAGAAGCGTGAATCCTCGATCCCGGCCATAATTCGCGTAACTGATGATGCTCTTTTCTGGTTGCGAAAAGGAAGCGGAGACTGATAGTCAATTTAGGACGAAAAAGTTTTTTTGTGGTTTAAGCTATAAACTGAGAGGTTAATAAATTGTCTTCCTCTTATTTAACGCCTCGCTTATAAGCACAAAGTCATTAAGCTTTTTCGTCTTGCCTCTGCGTTTTTACCTTTCATTTGATTGGGTATGCGAAAGCTTTGCTCAATTAACCTTATTCACTTAGGTTTACGTTGAAAATTGCCATAACTGAACCAGGCTTAAGTCTCTCATCACAGGAGGCCAACAATGCCGTATAAATCACGAGATTCCCTGCCAGACAGCGTTAAGCACGTACTCCCTGCTCATGCGCAGGATATTTATCTTGCAGCTTTTAACAGTGCCTGGGATGAGTATAAGGATAAAAAGGACCGTCAAGATGACAGCTCCCGCGAAGAAGTATCACATAAAGTAGCCTGGGCTGCAGTCAAACATACGTACGAAAAAGGCAGTGATGATAAATGGCATAAGAAGAAGTCTTGATCAAATTCTAATGAGTAATGTATTGATCATTCATTGAGATTGCTGGTTTTAGCCAAGGTTTGGTACAGTTTATCCCCCCTCATGGAGAATGATTTGTCATTTAGCAAACATATTGATCATTGTGACCTGAAATGTTCGTTCTTCTCCGCCGTTCCGCTGGAATTCGGCGTGATGGCTGCAATAGATGAGATCATATTTTATCAGCTGCTTGCCTGGCATCACTTCTTTGACTGGTATAGCTGAACTTGCTGATTACTGGTTTGTTTGCGAGCTGGTTCAGGTATCGCAGTGCATTGTCTGAGTTTATGACAATCAGAAGTGATCGCGCCCGCGATAATGAGTAATGACTAATCCTATGCTTTAGTGAAAGCGACCTGTCGGTAGAAGCATTATGGATTATTGAAACTGCAGATGAGTAAATAGCCTTACAAGTCTTCTTATCAGACCCAATTTGGCTCCAAAGGAAGAGATCTTCAGTAAAGGTTCATTTTTAGGAAGAATTTAGTGGGAATTTTAGGGAAAGGATTCAGGCCGCCCTTCCGGACGGCCTGTCATGTAAACCCGATTAATGCGCTGCCATCTGCGGAGGCAGGCGCAGCAGGGCTCGCTTGTCTGCCACCTCATCCGATGTCACCGGTTTTGCCGCATTTCCCCAGCTGTTGCGTAGGTAGGTTGCCACCGCTGCCACCTGTTCGTCCGAAAGCTTCCAGGCAAACGAAGGCATCGCACCGCTGGTTGGGTTGCCTGCAGTGACCGCCCCGCGTCCTCCTTGCAGCACCGTCGTGATGATCGAAGAGGCATCATCCGCTAACAGGCCAGGGTTATTTGCCAGGCTCGCCGCGAGGTTAGGAATCCCTTTGCCATCGCTGTTATGGCAGGCCGTACAGTTGGCTGAATAGACATTTTCACCCATCTTCATTTGCGCATTGTCCATCGACAAGGGTTGCGGCAACGTCGCGGTCGATGCCGGCACTTGCTTGAGATATACCGCAATCGCGCGCAAGTCAGCTTCGGTTAAATGCTGCGTTGAGTTGGTCACGGCTTCCGCCATTGGGCCAGACGCGACAGCCACATGGTTGCTGCCGAGCTTGAGGTAATCCACCACCTGCTGCTCAGACCAACGTCCAATGCCGACATGCAGATTAGGGGTGATATCAGGTGCATGCCACTCGCCCAGATTACCGCCCTGCAGATAATCACTGCTGTCACCGCCGATCAGGTTCTTAGCTGTGTGACAGGCGGCACAGTGTTCCGGCCCTTCCACCAGATAAGCGCCTCGGTTCCATTCAGCACTTTTACTGTTGTCTACCTGGAAACCTTCGTTTCTGAAAAACAGCAGATTCCATCCCATCATCGCCAGCCGGATATTATAAGGAAAGCCCAGATTGGTTTCGGGCACCTGATAATGAATCGGTTTTACCGAACGCAGATACATCCACAGATCATGCATATCCTGATCGGTCAACTTGACGTAAGCGTTGTAAGGCATGGCAGGATAGAGATGCTCGCCCTCTTTGCCCTTGCCGTGACGCACCGCACGAAAGAAATCCCGCTCGGTCCAGTTGCCAATACCGGTTTCGCTATCCGGCGTAATGTTGCTGGCATAAATGCCGCCAAATGGCGTACTGATAGAGTAACCTCCAGCTAATGGCAGTTTACTCTCCGGCTTGGTGTGACAGGCGGTACAGTCACTGGCTATCGCCACATAACGTCCACGTTCAATGGCGTCGTTGTCTGCCGCCGTTGGCGGTTGGCTGGTGAGAACGTTGTTGCTGGCGACATCATCCGCTGAGGTATCGCCGTTCATCCACAGCATGCCCGCTGCCACGGCCGCAGCGATCACCGCCACGCCCGCAATGAGTTTGCTCTTTTTCATCTCACACCTTCACCAACGGACCTGGATTTTTCAGGTACTGCTCGATAATGGCTTTCGCCGTCCACAAACTCAGAGCGCCAATGGTGCCCGTTGGGTTGTAACCCGCATTGTTAGGGAAGGAAGACGCCCCCAGCACAAACACGTTGTGCGCATCCCAACACTGCTGATAACGGTTGAGCACCGACGTTTTCGGATCGCTGCCCATGACCGCACCGCCAATGGTGTGATCGCTGGCAAAGTTATATGGAGAATAAGCCCCCGAAGCAGAGTTGGTGCCGATGACGATTTCAGCGCCCATCGCCTTCCCGATCTCAACACTCTTCTCTTCGATGAACTTCGCCGAACGGCGATCGTTATCGTTGTAGTCGAAGGTGACACGCAGCAGCGGGTTGCCGTTGTCATCCTTGTACTCAGGATCGAGGTCAAGGTAGTAATCTTCGTGCGAGAAGCTGGTGCCCTGGCCGAAAATGAAGGTAGTGTTTTGGAAAGCGTGGGTATAGGCTTTCTTCCACTCTTTACCCCAGCGCGGCGAGCCAGGTGGCAGCGCATCGGCATTCCCGATGGGACGCGCACCACGCGCCACGACTAAAATGCCTGCTCCGCCGATAAAGCCAAGGCCCTTATGGTCAAAGTTATCGCCGTTCCAGTCATCGACTTGGGAAGAAAGCGCGCCTGCGCCAATGTATTGGTTCAGATTCTCATCTTTGAAGTGGAGCGCCGCGCCCGACACGGTCTGGAAGCTGTAGGCTCGCCCTACCACACCGGTTTTGGTCACCGGGTTATAAGGCACCCCGATTTTCGACAGCAGCAACAGACGGACGTTTTGCATCTGGAAAGCAGAGAGGATCACGATGTCAGCCGGTTGCACCCACTCCTTCTTGTTCTTATCGAGATAGGTCACACCGGTGGCAGTTTTGCCGTCTTCTGCCTTGTTGACGCGAACTACCGCTGAATCCGTCAGCACCGTGAAGTTCTCACGCTGCATCAGCGCCGGAATAACACAGGCGTTTGGACTGGATTTGGAGAAGTTGCCGCAGCCGTAATAAAGGCAGTAGCCACAATAGGTACAGGGCCCCATGCGCACACCTAGCGGGTTAACATAGGCGCGTGAAGCCTGACCTGCAGGCACCATAAAGGGGTTGAGTCCAATTTTCTTCGCGCCTTCGGCGAAGATATCGGTGAGGCGCATGCTTTCGAGCGCTGGTAACGGATACTCGCTGCTGCGGTTACCTTCAAACGGATTGCCGCCTTCAATGGTTTCACCGTTTAACTTGCCGGCTTTGCCCGAAACACCCGCGATCTTTTCAAAGCGATCGTAGAAAGGTTCCAGCTCATCATAGGTCACACCCCAGTCCTGCAGGATCACGCCTTTGGCGATTTGCTGCTTGCCGTAACGCTTCACTGTCTGGCTGTAAGGTTCAAAATCAAAAGGTGTGAATCGCCAGGCCATCCCCGCCCAGTGCGTGCCCGATCCCCCCACGTTATAACCCAGCTCGTTAAGGTTCCATTCCCGGCTCGGTAGCGCGGTTTGTGTGACGTTATTGCGAAAAGTGGTGGTTTCGACGGCGGGCGGCAGCAGCATACTGCGGCGCGTATCCCAGCGCAGTTCATCGGTATCGACCGATGGCGGAAAATCTGTCGCGGTTTCAAACCACGGGCCACGTTCAATGGCAACGACATTCAGGCCAGCGCGGGTCAGCTCTTCGGCGATCAAAGAGCCGCACCAGCCCAGGCCGACGATGGCGACATCAGCTTTTGGACGGACGTTATTCATAGTTTATTGCTCAGCAAACAAATTAAAGGGTGTTATCAATCAGGCTGGTGGGAATGATGTTGAGCTTCTGTCCCTTTTTCGGCAGCAAATCGCGGAAGTCATAGCGAGCGCCAGGGAAGCCAATCATTTTCCAACTGGTCATGTCTTTGTTGCCCCCGTATATCGGGTCAGCCAGGAAGCCTTCACGCACGTTCTGCAGCAGCAGCTCAAAGAACACTTTGGTTTCGACCTCTTCCCCCAGATCGAGACGGTTATTTTCCATCGCCGTCAGAACCTGATCCTGCTGATCACCGCTCAGCGCCAGGAATTTTTTGCCGAACTGTTGCTGGGTCGCCTTATCCAGTGCGGCAATCCCTAAGCGATAACGTTGCGCCGGAGTGAGCGAGGATTGCGGTCCTTGCTCTGGCGTGCCCTTCACGAATTTACCGAGGCGATAAATCGCCACTGCGTTGCCGTAATCACCCGCGAGCTGACGGTCGATAAAGATCGCGCACCCTGCCTCTTTGCCACTGAGACTGGTTTCATCGGCGGGGATAAATCGTTCAGCGATGGCACCTACCGTGTCAAATTCATGCTGAGTGAGATATTGCAGCCCCCCTTTTCTGGGCGGTGCGGGCGGCGTTTGGATCTTGCCGGGTTCCCAGGGCTGGCCACCCTTCACCTCATCGGCCTGCGCCAATGTCGGGATCGTGGAAGCCACTCCCAATGCGGTGATGGAAGTGAGAAATTCTCTGCGTTTCATGTTTTCCCTGCTTTCACATTGCAAACCAGGTCAAATAACAGACGTATTTGTGCCTGGCATTGAGCCATATAAATAAGGTTTATTGGATAAATAATGACGCTGCCCGGTGGGCTTTTATTAGATAAATATGGAGGTAAGTTTTTACATTCAAATCACGTAATTAATTAAATATTAACAACGCAGCAAAGAGTAATGACTCCCCCTTCGCTTTGAAAGGTTTTTGTTGATGGTTTCCCATCATTGAAGTTTTTAATAAGCCGGACTGGACGATGTAGAGTGTGGTTTCGTCTCGCAACATTTAACATCTTGCCAGTCACGAAACGTTGCGCATAATACGGCGAAAATAGACGCCAGGCTGTGACCTGAGGCGCACTCTGCGTTGTTGAAATAGTAGACATGAATTTTACTGGGGCTTAGAAGCATAATGAAAAAACTCACCCTGATTAAAGTGGCTGAACTGGCCGGGGTTGGTATCGCAA
Organism: Pantoea sp. C1E2; assembly: GCF_056491465.1. Classification (NCBI taxonomy): domain Bacteria; kingdom Pseudomonadati; phylum Pseudomonadota; class Gammaproteobacteria; order Enterobacterales; family Erwiniaceae; genus Pantoea; species Pantoea sp. C1E2. The sequence goes on along the minus strand of NZ_JBSZHT010000004.1, from coordinate 786,040 downwards.
CGGTTGACCGTGTGCTGAATGAGCGTGGCGGGGTTCGTCCGGAAACGGTGCGCAAAGTGCTGCGCGCCGCACGTCAGGCTGGGTTGCAGCGTTTACTGCCGGATGACACTCAGCATCCATGGCAGATTGAAGTTTTCCTCAGCAGTAATGGTACCTGGTTTTTTCAGCAGTTAGCCGATGAATTTGCCAATATTGCCGACCGCCTCGGTTATCGTAAAATTAAATTATTTCGTACGCTGGTGAGTGAAAACCCACCGGAAAAACTGGCAGAAAAGATAAAAAAAAGCGGTGAGTTGCGCGACGGTATTATTGTTTATGGACATGACTACCCCGTTATTCATGAAGCCTTATCCTGGTGCAAAGATAAAGGCGTGCCGGTGGTTACGCTGGTTTCAGATTTACCCAATTCGCATCGATTCTGTCATGTTGGAATAAATCAATATCAGGCAGGACGTACCGCCGGCTTATTAATGAGCCAAACCATGCCCCAGAAGGGTGATGTCATCATGGTCAGCGGACGTTTTGATTTCAGCGCACATATACAACGTATTTCAGGTTTTCGTGATGCTATTACCCAGCGCGCACCCTGGCTACGCTTGCGTGAAGTATTGGCGGGTGAAGATGAACGACACAAAATCCGCACGCTGCTGAATCAAGCGTTACAGCAATCCGATAATGTCGTCGGGCTCTATAACTCTGGCGACAATAACAGCGATATCAGTGCAGTATTGCAGCAACACCAATTGCTGGGCCGCTGCTGCTACATCACGCACGAATTGTACGATGTGACGAAAGATCTTCTGCAAACTGGCGCGCTCTCCTACACGCTGGATCAAAATGCCCGTCAGCACGCCGTGCTGGCCACTGACCTGCTGATAAGGCATCTGGAACAGGGATTTGAGCCCGATCTGTATCAGGACGGCCACGTGGAACTGCGTATTGTGACGGCGGAGAATCTGGATTAGTCAGTCATGACCCGTTCAACAAACGCGGCAAACTGACGTGCTTTCGCCGTCGCCATGCGCCCACCAGGAAAAACGGCCCACAGGTCAATATCAGGCAAAGCCCAATCGCTGACCAGACGCTCAACGCTACCATTGGCTATCTCTTGGGAAAACATCCAGTCAGAAGCCACCGTGATGCCCATATGCGCCAGCACAGCAGTGCGAATCCCCTCCGCTGCACTGAGATGAAGTCGCCCGTTCAGGACAACATTTTCGACTTCAGCTGCGCGCTTAAACTGCCAGGTATCATTGAGCTGACTAAAAATCAGCGCTTCATGTTGGCTGAGGTCACGGGGATGCAGCGGATGCCCCTGCCGCGTCAGGTAGTCGGTGGTGGCCAATACAGAACGTCGTGAGGTGGCAATTTTACGCGCCACCGCGCCGGAATCCTGCAATGTGCCCATGCGCAGGCAAATATCGATCCCTTCAGCAATCAGATCGATGGGGCGATCGTCGAGCCGAATATCCACCTTGAGTTGCGGATGCTGCTCCATAAATTGGGCAAGATGTGGAATCACATGTAATCGGGCAAAAGTCGGTGCTGCCGCCACGCGCAGAATACCGGTGAGGCCTTTATCCGCACCGCGCGCCGCCATCTCCGCTTCATCTGCCTGCTGCAGGGTAATTCGTACACGCTCATAAAATCGCTGCCCCGCTTCAGTGGGCGTGAGTCCATGCGTGGTGCGCAACAGTAAACGTACATCCAGATGCTTTTCCAACTGGGCGATAGTCTTTGATACCGCCGGTTGCCCAATATCCAAAATGCGCGCTGCCGCCGAAAACGACCCCGCATCAACCACCTGCACATACATCTGCATCGCCTGAAAGCGATCCATGGTATTCCTCCTGGGAATAGCAATTATGGTTTTTGGCCCTCTGCCATTACCCGTCGACATTAACAGATACTCGTTTGCATCAACAACGGCTAACCCGCTTTCAACGAAGGCGCATCATCCAAAAGGAAATCACTATGTCTCGCTTCGAAAACTATCGTCACAGCTTTAACAACGCACGCCTTACCCGCTCGACCACCGGTGTATTGGAAGTGATGTTTCACACCGATGGCGGATCACTGTTGTTCAATGGACATACCCACGAAGAGTTTGTTGAACTGTTTCATCAAATTGGTTCCGATCCCGATAATCGCGTGGTGATTCTGACCGGTGCCGGAGAGGCTTTTATGGAGAACATCAGCCCGGAAGGTTTTGATTTCTTCACGCCACGCGGTTACGACAAAATTTTCCGTGAAGGCAAAAAAGTTCTGATGAATCTGCTGGATATTGAAGTACCGGTCATCGCTGCTTTAAACGGACCGGTGCGCCTGCACTCGGAATACGCTTTGCTGGCGGACATCGTGTTGGCCACGCCCGATACCGTTTTCCAGGACAAACCCCATTTCGACTTTGGCATCGTCCCGGGGGATGGCGTTAACCTGCTGTGGCCGGAAGTCATCGGCAGCATACGTGGCCGCTATTTCCTGTTAACCCGTCAGGAATTGGACGCTGAAACCGCCAAAGATTGGGGCGTGGTTAATGAAATTCTGCCACGCGATACCTTGCTGCAACGGGCTCATGAGCTGGCAGAATCGCTCGCGGCGTTACCTCCACTCACCAGCCGCTATACACGCATCGCGCTGACACAAAAACTGCGTCGCATCATTGATGAAGGTGCGGGCTACGGCCTGGCATTGGAGGGCATTAGTGCAGCCGATGTCGCTCTGCAAGCAGCTTCAGCCTCATAAATCACCCTTAACCGTTTTATCCGATCCGGCGCAGACATCTGCGCCGGTTTTTGTCGTTTAACGCAGTAGTAAACCTGCACTGGCTTGAAACTTCATTAGACCTTTAGATAAAGGGTATTGAGGCGGGAGTATAGTCGTTAAGTCAAAAGCGGCCTGACGGCCGCTCCTCGCAGGGTTAACTCGCGTTATCACTGCGCATATGCTGGGAAATCGGTATAGCCTTTGGCATCTCCACCGAAAAATGCGTCACGTTGATAGTGAGCTAACGGATAGCCATGTTGGATCCTTGCAGGTAAATCGGGATTCGAGGTAAACAAACGGCCAAATGCGATCAAGTCTGCCTCACCCGCTTCCAACATCTTCTCCCCCGCCTCAGGTTTAAAGCCTCCCGCCGCGATAATGATGCCATGGTAAAACTCGCGCAGTTGTCGGCTGGCAACCGGTTCTTCATAGTGCCCGCCTTCCCTGTCTTCTGGTCCGACAATGCGCGGCTCAATAATGTGCAAATACGCCAGCGCGGCATCGTTGAGCTTGTCGGCCAAATAGCTGAACGTCGCTGCCGGGTCACTATCATGCATATCGCCATAAATGCCACTCGGAGAAATTCGGACGCCAACCCGCCCCGGCCCATACACTTCCGTCACAGCTGCTACTGCCTCCAGTAAAAAGCGCGCGCGATTTGCCAGGCTCCCGCCCCAGCTATCCTGACGTTTGTTGCTACCATCCAGCAGAAACAGCTCAGGTAGATAGCCGTTGGCGGCATGCAGTTCAACTCCGTCAAAACCTGCCGCTTTTGCCCTTATCGCAGCTTGTCGATACGCTTCAATAAGTTGTGGAATTTCTTCTTCTTGCAATACCCGTGGTTCAGGGAACAACTTTCCTTCATAAGTACCGTCGGTATTCTTACCCACGCCGTAAGTTTCTCGCGCAGTCAAAGCCGAAGGTGCAATCGGCTGGTAACCTTCTGACAGTTCTGGCAATGACTGACGCCCAGGGTGCCACAATTGCAGCACTATCTGGCCGCCCTGCTTATGCACCGCATCAACCACCTGCTTCCATCCCGCCTGTTGAGCGTCATTGAAAATGCCCGGCGCATCGGCATAGGCATTTGCATGGGGCGAAATCGCGGTGGCTTCCGCAATCAGCAACCCACCGGGACTGGTGCGCTGTCGATAATACTCAACCATCAACTGACCCGGCACGCCGCCATTTTCGCTGCGCATACGGGTTGTCGGTGCCATCACGACACGATGCTGAAGACGTATTTGTCCGGCAGTAATAGGCGTAAATAGTGTGTTCATTTGTCGCTCTCTCATTGAATGATGGGAGCAGCATAAACAGGCCCATACCCGGCAGAAATATGCCCAGCCGCATAACCGCTATGCCATTGAGGAATACGCTGGTTATTAAATCTCTGCCATTACGCCCACAGGGAATAGGGAGATGATTGAATAAGCGAACCGCAACTACTAAATATTCACTTGTGAAGCATGATTATTCTGCACATCGAGGAAATAGCGGTTTACACTGGCTCACCACTATTCAGGAAGAAGAGGTCATTGTGCTGTCGAAGATCCCCGATTATGAAACCGATCGCGAAGGCTATCTGGAGTTCATGACCCGCAGCAATGCGCTGCGCATGGAGTTACTGATTCTGTCGGAGAAGTTTGTTGAGGTGCACGGCTCTTATGAGGCTGGCATGGCGGAACTGGGAGAATGGCTGCTGAACTATGCGGATAATGCCATGATCCAGAAATTAAGCTCGGGCCCCATCAGCAAAGAATGGTTGTTTGATGAGTTGAAAAGACGTCACCCGTAGTTGTCATAGTTGATGGGCGAACGTTAAAGATACAGATAAGTTTTCATCCCCCAAAATCAAATTAGCACGGTAATGATTCCCTGCTGTAAATGTAATCTATGGTAATCAGTTCAATATCCAATATGACAAATTTATGGCAGAAATAAAACTCACCCCGATTTCCATCACTAAACCAAAATCAATACAAGCGATTGTTTATAATGACTATATTTTAAACACGACGACTAGCCAGCCCTCAAAGATTGCATTTATATGACTAAATTTTGACAGCACTGTCATAAATCTTTCATAAATTTTCTATATGTTAGCCACACAAATCGTTGTGCTTGTGCCGCTTTAGCGATCTATAGGAAATTTTCACTAATGAGCGATTACGTTACGCCTCAAACTTTACATGTTGCCGCTACACCGTTGTCTTCTGCGATTCAACTCCCTGTAAAAAACAGCAAAAAACCGCTATTCCTGTTTGGCGTGGTTTTACTCGCCGGCATTCTCTTTGCAGGAACGCAATTAGTCGGCGATATTCAGCAAACCGGGGTCACATTTAGCAGTGCGCTGCCGTTAATGCTGCTCGGTTTTGCCTTATTAGCAGCATTGGGTTTCGAGTTCGTCAATGGTTTCCACGACACGGCCAACGCCGTTGCCACCGTCATCTATACCCGTTCGCTTTCCCCGACCGTAGCGGTTGTGTGGTCAGGGATTTTCAACTTCCTTGGCGTTTTATGCTCCTCGGGCGCGGTGGCTTTCGGCATCATCTCCCTGCTGCCGATTGAACTCATTATGCAGTCCGGCAGCAGCGAAAGCTTTGTGATGATCTACGCTCTGCTGTTCTCGGCGATCATCTGGAACCTCGCCACCTGGTGGCTGGGCCTGCCCGCTTCCTCGTCACATACCTTGATCGGTTCCATTATTGGCGTCGGTATCGCCAATGCCGTGATGCACGGGCGCAGCGCCATGAGCGGCGTGAACTGGGGACAGGCATTAAACATCGGCAATGCGCTGATCCTGTCACCGATTGTCGGCTTCGTCTGTGCTGCACTGTTGCTGGTGTTGATGAAGCGCATGGTGAAAAAACCTGAGTTGTATGCCACCAGCAAACATGAAGGTGCGCCGCCGATGTGGATCCGCGGTTTGATGGTGTTGTCCTGCACCGGCGTCTCTTTTGCACATGGCTCAAATGATGGCCAGAAAGGCATGGGGCTGATGATGCTGATTCTGGTGGCTGCCCTGCCCGTGACCTATTCTCTGAACAGTTCCGTGCCGCAGTCTGATATCCCACAACTGATTACACTGGCCGAAACAAGCCAGACACAACTGCTGCAGTTCAGCGCCGCACCGACTCCTGCTCAGCCTGATGATGTGTTAACAACATATCTGCGCACCGGCCAACGTGATGCAAAAGTGATCGCCGCGCTGGCGCAGGTCAGCGGCAACATTGGCACCACGCTGAAGCAATATGGCGCGTTGCAGGCTATCCCCGCCGAGCAAAAACCTGCGATGCGTAATCAGATGTATTTGGCAGCAGAAACCATCAAACGTCTGCAAGCCGATCACTCGCTGATCTTACCCTCAGCCACGCTGCAAAATCTGCAGGCGCTGAAAACCGCGCTCAATGGTGCAACGCAATTTGTCCCGACGTGGGTGAAAGTCGCAGTGGCGCTGGCGCTGGGATTGGGCACCATGGTGGGCTGGCGTCGTATTGTGACAACGCTGGGTGAGAAGATTGGCAAAAGCCAGCTCAACTATGCGCAAGGCATCAGTGCTCAGATGGTGGCGATGGGTACCATTGGCGCAGCGGATGCATTCGGTCTGCCGGTCTCAACCACGCACGTGCTCTCTTCCGGGATTGCCGGCACCATGGCCGCCAATCGCAGCGGCTTACAGTTCGGCACGTTACGCAATATGGTGCTGGCATGGGTGCTCACCTTGCCTGCCGCCGCACTGCTCTCCGCCGCCCTCTACTGGATAATGACTTCACTGTAACGCTTGCTTCGACAGGGATAAGACGATGTCTGCACACGAAATGAACAATAACAATATGTTTGATGCGCGCTTTTTACAGGAATTCTATGACAGCTATGACGAGTCGCTGGAGATGGAGTTAGCGGATTTTGGTCTGGCGGCCAATAACGATCCGCAAGAAACGGCGTGGCGTCGCCGCTATTTTATGGAGTTACTGCATCTGCAGGGCGAGCTGGTTAAGCTGCAAAACTGGGTGATCCGTACCGGTCATCGTCTGGTGGTGATATTTGAAGGCCGCGATGCGGCAGGCAAAGGCGGCGTGATTAAACGCATCATGCAGCGGCTGAATCCGCGCTATTGCCGCGTGGCAGCACTTCCCGCACCGAATGAACGTGAGCGCACGCAATGGTACTTTCAGCGATACGTCTCACATCTGCCGTCAGCGGGAGAAATCGTGTTGTTCGACCGTAGCTGGTACAACCGCGCAGGCGTCGAAAAAGTGATGGGATTTTGCAGCGATGCGGAGTACGAAGAGTTCTTCCACAGCACGCCAGAATTTGAACGCATGCTGGTGCGCAGCGGCATTCAGATCGTCAAATACTGGATCTCCATCACCGATGAAGAACAGGAAATGCGCTTCCTCAGCCGCATCCATGACCCGCTAAAGCAGTGGAAGCTGAGTCCGATGGATTTGGAAAGCCGACGACGCTGGGAAGATTACACTGCCGCCAAAGAGAGGATGCTGGATTGCACCAACATTACCGAGGCGCCATGGTGGGTGGTGCAAGGCGTTGATAAGAAGAAAGCGCGTCTGAACTGTATCTCTCACTTGCTGCAACAGGTTCCATATGAAGCAGCAGAAGGCGAGCAGATTTCGTTACCTTCCCGCATTCATCATGAAAATTATGCCCGTCATCCGGTGCCAGAGAGCATGATCGTGCCCGACAGCTACTGAACTATACTTTGACCAGTCGATGAATATCAGGAGGGGTTATGGCAGGCGGCTGGTCTGAAGATGGTGCAGTGCAAAAGCAGATTGATGCGACCGTGGATGACGCAATTGCGCGGGCCAGGAGTCACCTCAACCATGGCGCAAGTGCAGAGTATTGCGACGAGTGCGGGGAGCCGATTCCCGAGGCGCGTCGCACTGCATTACCAGGGGTGCGTTACTGCGTGAAGTGCCAGGCTGCGTTAGATAAACAAGAAGCCAGCCACAGCGGATATAACCGCCGTGGCAGTAAGGATAGCCAACTGAGATAGATTTAGTGCCCCAGGCCAGAAAAAATAGCGGTTAAAAAAAACCTTATGGAGGTTGAGTTGGCACTGTAGTTTGCTATCCCATCCAGCGATACATTGCCCGAATAATCAGGCTCTATTCTGATTATTCGGGCGCTGGAAGTCTTCATTAAATGTACTGGCCCCATTAGCGGGGCAAGTAGACATCAGAAGCTGTAATTCACGCTAACCGAATAGTTTCTTGGCTCGTTGAATGCTACACCGCCTGACGGATTGGTGTTGTATTCACGATCGAACAGGTTTTTGATGTTGCCCTGCACTGACAACTCTTTCGTCACCTGATATCGAGCAAAGAGGTTCGCCAGTGGATAGCTTCCCTGATAAATGCGCTCGGTCTCACCTGCTGGATTGGTTGCTTCCTTGTAAGTGCGGTTCTGCCAGTTAATACCGCCACCCACGGTCAGAAGAGGCATGAATGGCAGATTATAGCTGGTGAACAGCTTCAGACTGGTCTGCGGCATGTAAGGGTTGGTACGGTCGCCGTCGGCATCCTTTGCCACATAACGTGTCGCACCAAACGTCACCTTCAGGTTATCAGTCACCGCTCCGTTGATTTCAAAATCAACACCGCGGCTGACCACGCCTTTAGATGCTCTATAAGCATTTTCGCTGCTGTTATTCACGTAGGTGTTGCTCTGGATCTGACCCAGGTTGTCCTGCTCAATACGGAACACTGAAAGGCTCGCCGTGATGCGGCTGTTGTCCCAGTCCCCTTTGATCCCCGCTTCGTAGTCTTTACCGGTTACGGGCTTCAGGTAGTTACCCTGCTGATCACGATAGGTCTGCGGCTGGAAGATCGAGGTATAGCTCGCAAACGCAGAGTAGTTCTCGTTGATGTCATAAACCAGGCCGCCGTATGGCGTGAGGTTGTTTTTCTCCATGTCAGCCGACGTGCCGTGCGCGCTGTACTGGGTATAACGTGCACCAACGATCAGGGAGAGCGGATCGGCTAACGAGAATCGCGCCGCGGCATAGCCCGATTTCTGACGGATGGTATCTTCTGACGATAGCGCCCACGCAGGCCAATCTGGTTCTGCCACATCACCGTTCCAGCTGTTCAGATCCCCGAGTTGAGCAGGCGACATAATTGAGGAAGAGTATAGATAGCGGTTGCGCTGACGGCTGTAATCTATCCCGGCAACCAGCTGATGCTGACGCCCGAAGAGCTCAAAGGGTCCACTGGCATAGGCGTCCACTGCTGTCTGGGTGCGCAGGCCTTTATACCATCCTGCAAAGCCGTACCCGCTGCTGTCCAGAATGCCGGTTGTCTGGTCAGGATAGCCGGTGACATACAGCAGCTTGCTGTCAAAATCGGACTCCGTATGCGATCCATTAACGCGGACCTGCCAGCCGTTGTCGAAGTTTGTCGTCAGGTTGGCGAACACCTTACGCGACAGAATGTTGTAATGCGTCCAGTCAGCTGACGGGTTCGCGCTGCGGTCGTATTGAATACGGTTGCCGTTGCTATACCAGGTTGGAAGACCGCCCCAGGTCGGCCCATCGGTGTCGCGGGTCTGGTAATCGTATCCCAGATCCAGCGTGGTGTTATCGGTGATATCTGCCGCAACGGTGGCGTAAAGGAACTTCTTACGTTTGTGGTAGCGGTCAACCCAACTGTCCTGATCCTGATATCCCGTGACCACGCGTCCGCGCAGCGTGCCAGATTCATTCAGCGGCCCGGACAGATCTGCAACATAGCGCTGGTTGTCCCAGGTTCCGTAGCTCGCGGAGAGATTACCGGCGAAGGTTTTGCTGTCTGCCTTTTTGCGGATCATGTTGATAGCCGCGCCCGGGTTACCCGTACCGGTCATGAGCCCCGTTGAGCCGCGAACCACATCGATGCGCTCATAAATAGCGGAGTCGCCGTCGGTTTCACCAAAGTTCCAGGCTCCGGTTTGAGTAGAAGGAATATCGTCGTACGTGTAGTTGTTAACGTAGAAACCGCGCGAGTAGAAATCCACACGTTCAGAGTCATTCTGGGATGCTGAAATACCTGTGACGTTCGCCAGCGCATCCCCCACGTTCTGGAGATTCTGATCTTTTATGCGCTGCTGAGTAAGCACGCTGACCGACTGCGGAATATCACGCTGCGTCAGGTTCAGTTTAGTACCCGCCCGCGTAACTGGAACGGTATAGGACTGAGCAGGATCTGAACCCGAACCACCGCTGGTATCGGCGGTGACCACCAGCGACTGCTCTTTGTTGGTAATTGCCGGCGCGGCAACACTCTCTGCCGCGCTGGCTGCTTTAATACTAACGGCATTCGCAATACAGATCGTCAATAATGAATAACAAAACTTCTTACTAAACTCTGACGCACCCGGTATGGCGCTGGCATGATGGCCCGCAACCCTTTTGAAAGACATGCAAATACCTCATCATTGTATTGTTTATGCTTTGAGCTGGCCAGTTATGAATGCGCTTCATAAGAGAGCAGATACACGTAGGTAAATCGGCCATCTGAGCCCATTATAGTAAATACAAATGATATTGATTTCTATTACTATTATCCTTATTGGGATTTTCAGCATGCCTTTTGTTTCACCCTATGCGGCCTATACACATGCTTCATGACCTAATTTATGAAGTTAAACTGGACTGGATTTCGTGCCGTTTGCCATTAGATCCCAGCAGAAAGGTAGGAAACGTGTTCCTTTGCGGTTCGGCGAAGATTATCGGCATGGGGGAGCAAGAGGTAGCCACAGAAGTTTTAAAGCTAATGGCAGCTGAGTGCCAGGAGCGGACGTCAGTTAATTTGATTATGTAATCAATGGGGTTTTCTGAAGTAGTTTTGAACTTCACAACAAATTTATTAACTCATAAGGTACACGGGGAAATTTTGATACCGGATGGAATGCTCTGAATCGCTTTTATTAGGTTAGCTCATTCAACTTTATTGAATATTGATGGCAGGAATAATTTCTCACCATCAACCTTCAATAGGGGATTAGTCAACACGAGTATGTAATTTACAAGCTTCTAACCGACAATAATATCCAACGCTATCGGCTCAAATCCCCGCCAATACCGCAGGATCGCCACTCCGCCAGATATTATCTACCGTAATGCAACTGATGAGCCATTGTCCGTTATGTTTTTCCAGCTCAACGTCGTATCGATTTTTCATTAAGTAATGACGGGATGCATCTGATTTAGGGACATGCTGTGCTTCGACCAGTGCGTCAATTTTTGCTCTATCTCCTTCAATGAAGACGCGGGAATTGTTTACCGAGTGGGTCGTCAAAAGCGAGCTTAGGGAACTCATCAGAGCTGAAGTTATAGTCTCCCTTCCTTTCAGAACGGGATAATCAAAACCCGCTTTTGCTGCAGCTGCGCTGAAATCCGATACCGCATCCTGTGTAAAAACTGAAGCAATCAGGATCGGGTCTTTCATATCAATTCCTGCAGCGTACTGATACAGGGATTCTGTGATCGCAACTTTACTCTCATTCTCAGTCAGTATTTTCGATGGCATAGTTAACTCCTTAGTTAATGGAGTTACGATGGTATACAATGGATACTTAGTGTCAATCAGGCACTAATTTTCAACCAGGTATACTAAGGTAAACCGCATGTCACCGTTAAAAAGTAAACAAACAGACTCAAAGGTAGCCTCTGGTTTGCTATGTGAAGACCAGATTTCCAGCCGTCTTTTGCTGGACCAGATCACTGATAAATGGTCCATTCTCATTCTCTCATTACTTTGCAAAGAACCCCTTCGCTTCAATGAGATAAAAAGAAACATGGACGGTATAACGCAAAAATCGTTAACACAGTGTTTGCGCAGACTTGAACGCAACGGCATTGTCGGCCGTCGTGTTATCCCGACCTCTCAGGTCGGCGTTGAGTACAGCATTACTCCTCTCGGCCGAACGCTTGAAATCCCCTTTCAGGCTTTATATAACTGGACTGTTGAATACAGCCCGGCTGTTACAGATGCTCAGATTGAATATGACAGCCGTAACCTGGAGTAAACTTGCCAGATAACAACCGCAGTGTTTTTTAAAACCTCATTCCGATTGACTGCCGCGAAATAGATAGCGGATATCGGCGGTGGGCGAGCGGCCAAACTGGCGCGCATATTCCCGGCTGAACTGTGTATGGCTCTGATATCCTACGGACAAAGCAATTGTCGTTACACTCTCACCTGAAGAGGAAAGTCTGAGCCGTGCCTGCATCAGGCGCATTCTTTTTTGATACTGAACCGGGCTTAACGCCGTTACCGAACGAAAATGTCGGTGGAATGCAGAAACACTCATCGCAGCCATTTCTGCCAGTTCTTCAACCCGAACCGACTGCATATAATTCTGCTTCAACCAGTTAATCGCTTTGTGGATGCGGGCTAGATAAGTGTCCGGTGTTGCGATATCACGCAGCATCCAGCCCAGCGGCCCCTGAAGAACCCGAAACAGAATTTCGCGTTCATAAACCGGGGCCAGAGCGGTAATTTCGTCAGGCTTATTCATCAGGCTGAGCATTCGTAACCACGCATCCAATAATTCTGGCGTCACTGGCGCGACCGAAAATCCGGTATCGCAGTGATTTGCGATACCAGAATCTGGAAAACCTGCCAGCAAAGTCGCGAGTATTTCCGGTTCAGGGGTCAGGCTGACGGCAAGATAGGGAGCATGGGTATGTTCATCGGCAAAGACCTGGCCTACCGCCGGTAAATCCACTGACATAACAAAGTAAGTCGCGGGATCATAACGCAGAGTTCTGTCCCCAACCGTCATGCTTTTAGAGCCCGTCAGAATGAGATTAATCATCGGTTCATATACGGCAGACAATCTGTGTTCAGGGATTTCTCCCTGCACCATTGCCACTCGTGGAATGCCGGTCTCAGTGCGTTGATTATCCGCGCCGGAAGCCAGTAAGCGTAATTTCTGTAATTGTGTTTCCATGCCCGATTGATAACACGTCCCCCCGATGACAACAAGAGACAGGCAGGATTAGGCAACTTCGAAAGAGGATCGCATCAGCCAGACCTACCACATACGCGTAACCTGTACTTCGACATCCTGATATCGAAGAGGTTTTTATGAAAAATATCCTGATCACCGGCGGCAGCCGTGGAATTGGTGCCAGTACCGCCTTAGCCTGCGCCCGTCGCGGTTACCGGGTGATTTTGACCTGGAACAGCCAGCCGGAAGCCGCTGACAAGGTTGTGGACCGAATCAAGGCGGAAGGTGGAGAGGCCATCGCGTTAAAGCTGGATGTGGGCGATTCTGGCAGCTTTGTTGATTTCTGTTCAGCCCTAAAACAAACCATGCTAAGCCGCTGGCGTGATACGGGTCTCGACGGTCTGGTTAATAACGCCGGATACGGGCTATATGCTCCGATTGAGAACGTGACCGAAGCACAGTTCGACAACCTGATGAATGTGCATCTAAAAGGACCTTTCTTCCTCACGCAGACATTACTTCCCTTACTGCGTCCCGATTCCGCCATCGTCAATATCACCAGTGCTACCACACGAGTAGCCACTGCGGGTGTTGCACCTTACGCCACTTTCAAAGGCGGCCTTGAAGTCCTGACCCGCTATATGGCGAAAGAATTTGGTGAGCGCGGCATTCGGGTTAATGCCGTCTCTCCGGGGGCAATTCGTACTGAGTTGGGTGGCGGACTTAATGATGAATTTGAAAACTTACTCGCCTCACAAACCGCATTGGGACGGGTTGGTGAACCTGAAGAGGTCGCGCGAGTCATTGCATCTCTGCTTTCTTCTGACAGCGGCTGGATCAATGCGCAAAGCATTGAAGTGGCCGGCGGCTATAACATCTGACCACGGAGTGTTTCATGCTGGACCACATCTTTATTACCGTAAGTGACATTAATCGTTCGGTTGCTTTCTACAACACCGTGCTTCCTGTACTGGGCGTCGTCAACCGCCATGACTATGAAGGCAGCGAAGGGCCCTCGGGTCATCCTGACTTAAAGGGATTCGGCGCCAACGGACGCATTTTTTTCTGGCTCAGATCGGGCACCCCCTCCGCGGATGCTGTTCATATCGGGTTCGTGGCGGATTCTGAAGACAGGGTAAATCAGGCTTATAAAGAGGCTATTGCAGCGGGTGCTACAGAAATTCATCCTCCGGGTGCCCAGCTGCACTATGACCCACGCTATTACGCCACTCAGGTCAGGGATCCTGATGGTTACAGCCTCGAGTTTGTCTATAAAAGCTGGCAGCACGAGCGGTAACAGCCACCGCTAATCAGGAATGTTAATAGCCTTCAGGACTCTCTTACTTTGTCACCTCAGTCAGGAAAAATGACTAAATGAAAAAACTGATGATTTATGGCGCAACAGGTTATACCGGTAGCATGATTGTCCAGCACGCATTAGAGGCCGGACTTCAGATAATTATTGGCGGACGCAACCAGCAAAAACTGGCAGAAATGGCATCAGAGAAAAACCTCCCATTTCGCGTGTTCGGGCTCGACGAGCCAGACCTCATTGATAAGGCGTTGGCCGACATTCACGCTGTCATCAACTGTGCCGGTCCGTATATGTATACCGCACGGCCGTTGATGGAAGCCGCAATCCGTCAAAAGCGTCATTATATGGATGTGGCGGCTGAACTGGACAGCTACCAGCTTGCAGAAACACTGGATAAGACGGCTTTTGAAGCGGGTGTGATGCTGCTACCCGGCTGTGGTGGGAGCGTGGCGATGCTGGGATGCCTGGCTGCTCATGCCGCTGCGAGGATCAATAAACCTGTCCACATTTCACTTGCATTGAATGTCACCGGAACGATGTCGCGCGGATCGGTGGTCAGTGCAACCGAGAATGTCTCAACTGAGTGCCTGGTTCGCCGGAAAGGCCACTTGCTGCAGCGCGAGTCCTCTGAGCTTAAAGACATCGATTTTGGCCAGGGATCACAAGCCTGTTTTCCCGTTACACTGCCAGATCTCATCACAGTCTGGAAAGCAACTGGCATCGCTGATATCGAAACCTTTGTGCATGCCACCGGAGAAGGTTTTCCACAGGGAGTTCCGGCAGACCTTCCGGACGGGCCGACCCTTCAGGAGCGTGAAAGCAACCGTTATCAGGCTGTAGCGGAAATTATGAATGCTGAAGGCAACACCCTGCGCCTGCTGCTGGATACAGTAAATGGCTACAGTTTTACTGCAATGGCTGCCGCTGAGGCGGCACGCCGGATCTTAGCCGGAGAATCGTCCCCCGGATTCCAGACGCCCGCCGGATTATTTGGAAAGGGCTTTGCAGAAACTATTGCTGATACGCGAATTACGGAGATGTAGACGGGCCGTTTAAGGCGATAAGTTACAGCTCACTGGCTTAAAAATGCTCGCTCATAGCTGTCCCACCTAACTTCTTGATGGGCAGCTTCGTGCCAGGAGCGGATGTTCAGTGTATCCTTCAACCATATGATCATTACGCACGGTGGATAGTAAATGACATTTGAAGTTAGAAAAGACAACAAGGTCATTGGTTTCACTGAATTAGAGTATGGCGACCCGCCGATGGGATTCGTTTATGGTGCATTAAAACCTACTTGTTGTTATCAAAAACTCGACTCAACGTCTGAGCATGCACTTTTTAAGTGTGACGGAAGTCTGTATATTCTCACTGAATTTATTACCACCGTGGTTAATTCAGAGGAAATGGGTGAAGAGTCCATTGAAGTTACAATTTTAATTAAATCATCAAAAGAATATGAAAATACTTTAAGCATCACCTGAATAATTATCATAATCAATTAAAGTAAATCAGCTGACATCCTATTTATTAATAAGCCTAATATCAAAAAAGCAATTATTAACATTGAGTGATGATTGCTAATTTCCGCTGTTCGCTCATAACCGTGGAACAAAGACCGTATCATCGGTCAAAAAAGAACATTTCAGATATCTCATATCTGGGGGATCCGAATCCGGCTTGAACTGGAAGGTAAAACGCGCGATTTAGATCTGTTCAATATGGCTCTGGACAGTAAGCTTCGAGGCTGTGATCTGGCCAAACTCAAAGTACCTAGTGTTGCATATGGTAGCTCTGTTTCAAGCAGAGCAACGATGTTGCAACAGAAAACCGGTAGCCCTGTGCAATTTGAGATAACCAAAGGAACAAGAGAAGCTGTTGTTGCATTGATACAGCTTAGCACTTTGCACAGTAATGACTTCTTGTTCCGGCCTCGGGTCGGAACTGACCAGCTCATATCAACCCGGCAATACAACCGTATTTTTCATGGATGGGTATAAAAGCTTGGTCTCGAAGATTCGCTTTACAGCACACATTCCCTGAGAAGAACAAAAGCTCACCTAATCTACATGAAAACCAAGAATCTCCGGGTGATTCAACTTCTGTTGGCTCATAAGAAACTGGAAAGCACAGTCCGTTATCTGGGCATTGAAGTCGATGATGCGTTAGAGATCTCTGAATCGATTGAAGTTTAAGGTTGTCAGGGCTGCAACAGCAGCCCTGTGCCAACAGTGAAAGTTGATAACCTAACCCATGATTATTTAAATGGTGTACGGTAGAAAATGCTCTAATGTTTGCGGTTTATAGCCCGATAAATGGAATGTAGATGGGAAATGGAAATGAGGGAAAGGCGTGAAGGAACTCATTGAACTAATCGACAACCAGAGGTCTGGCTGGCTTTCACTAAAAGAATCGCTTAAAGAAGCGAACAACCATTATGAAGTGCTTCCCTGTGACCCTATTCCCGCAGCATCTGCATTACATCAGCTTCAGGTGACGACGCACTCCATGCTAGGCGGGCTGGTATATGAAACGGGCGGAATCCTGATTGATAATGGCTGGTTGAGGATTCTAGGCTCCGGTCACCCACGACTGACACGGACACCTACTTCATGGACGCAATCGGTAACAACAAGCCGGACATTTAAAGCGCTGTTAGTCGCTGATGATGTATCCGGAGGCTTTTTTGCACTTAACGGTGGTGAATTCGGTGAAGATATTGGCGGAGTGTATTATCTCGCACCAGAGTCACTTGAATGGGAAAACCTTGATATTAACTATTCCGGGCTTCTGCAATGGGGTATTCGTGGAAATTTGGAACAATTCTATCAAAGTATGCGCTGGACAGGCTGGCGTGAAGAAACATCTTCGATGTGCGGTGACACAGTCTACTCCTTTTATCCCTTTCTGTGGACCGAGCCGAAATTACCCATAGAACAGCGTTCAAGAGTTATCGTTACTGTGGATAAACACTGGGCGTTAAGCATGGACTTAAAATATCAAATGACTAACTCGTAGCCCATGCAGCCGCATAGAAATCATCAGAGCCTTTTAACGGAATTCTGTCGAAATGTGCCTGAAACGGCCCGCACGCGCCAGAATTGCGCTGAGGAACCATAAGGCGAGCCAGTCAGACACAATTATATTAAATCTGGATAAAGAAATGGAGATATTTATGGCATTGCAGCATATAAGATGATGCATGGTTAAATCATTAAATTCCTACTGTGACCGTGATAGCGTTACTTTCGCGGTATGGATTGATACAGAGTTGTTATTAAAAAGATGAACTGAGGCAAGCTCTGAGCCACAGTTCTTGGCCGGATGTTATGATAAATGGACTATCTATTAGGATTTTCAAAATGAAAAAAATATTTTTATTGCTTTGCTTCTTTCCGACAATAGCTCTAGCACAAAGCTATGATACCGCTGTTATGGACATCTGCGGTAAACCACCAAAAGGGGATGCGGTAATGAAAGATCTGAATATAAATCCTTTGGATTTAACAATCCAAGTCCCTGAGAACTTTACCAAAATGCCAGATCTGTTAGCGGATATAAAATATCCATCTTTAAAAAATAAACCTAAATACATTTATTCTAACGATGATGGCGCAGTGTCTTTAGGATTAACTGAAAAAGCCTCGTCGGGTCTGGTCGATATTGATGTGGTAAAGGATGGAATGTTGGACCTTGTGAAAACTCTCAAGCCAAAGGCATTATCATTGACTGGCGATGGGAATAAGGCTTGGCTGGTTACATTTAAGTCACAAGCTAGAGATGGCAGCATATTGAATATCCAATTATATACCATGACAAATACAAAGTTCGTAGTAGGCACATTCAACATGACAGATAAGTACATCAATCAATATTGCGATGCTGGAGTCTTATCTTTGATGTCTTTAAAAGAGATGTCGCGTTAATTTAAGACAAAACTACCTAATGCCGTCATGGTGGATATATAAAAATCACGGGGAGTATGGCGAGCTTCGTTGACCTTCTCCACGTTGATAAAACAGAGTGCTGTTAGCAATGACCGCAGATCGCTCACTGCAGCCCTTTCGACCATGCCCTTGGGCAGTTTCATGTCAACAGCGTAACTTTCTTGCATATTGTAATGGTGGTTTTTGGAAGCTAATCCGCAGGAGCCAAAAGGTCGGTATCAATTGCAGTTATATAGACCTGATAGTTTTTTTTAATATTTTACCGCTTAAGACCAAATCATCTTGTGTTGAAATAAGCCATAACTCTCTGAGTTCTTCTTCCCAAAGCGTTTCATTACAAAAACGATTGAGGATCTCAGAAAGCTCCATCGTTTCAGGCTGATTGAGATGATCTGTCAGGTTAAAATACCCCACAAGGAAAAACTCTGTTTGCTTAAGCCCAAGTCGTGACTGGATCTCGCCGAATATGTGCCCCGAAACGGTCGCTTCAGGATACACCTTTAGATAAAGTCTTCCAGTATTGACCGGCCCCATGAAAACTCCGCCAAGCCTGTATTTTTTGACTGGTTGTGTATCCAGGAATGTCTGAAGTGATTCAATGACAAGTTCTATGCAATTATCGTTCAACCCGCTACTGATTGTCGCATGTAACAGGTTTTTCCTTTTTTCCAGCAAGTCCCAGGCTATCTTATTTGTAAACGATGCGTTGCGAAGAGCCTTCTCAATCTCGATAAAAGTTGTTGTTTGGCGCAGGCGTTCATCACTGATGGGCAGCACTATAGAACGCCGGTGGGTATTATACGTTCCCATACAGTAGTCTTCATCACTGACTATGACATCTGGATGTGACGAATTAACCAATGGGAGGTGAGCACGGCGGTAATATTTGTCTAAAACAAGCTTGTCCCCGGCTGAAAAAATCTGATACGAATTGCCATATCCCAGAATTTTATCGTCAGTAAAAATCATCTCCGTGCTCCTTTTCCGCTATTGATAGTTAAAGCGTCGGTAACTACCAAAAACGATAGTTAGTCTAGCCCAGAGGGCTTAAGGACTTACTTTTGAATAAAGCTAACAGGCTAATGTTACAGACGATATCTGCCCCACCGTTGATTCACATAGAATGCTGTCATCAATGTCCGCAGATCGCTCACAGCGGATTGCCCTTGCTCCCCTTTATCAACTCTTTTGCCATCAGACCAAAGCCGACAGGCCCGAAACGCATTCCTTCACGGTTCGGCGAAGTTTGCCGGCGAGTCGGTTGGAGCGACCCTGCACGCCGGGGAGCCAATGATTCGGCAAAGCTTTTAGGCTTTGACGGTTAGCGCAGTAGGGCAGACGAGCCGGCAATAGCGGACGTTGTAAATACAGTCTGAGTTCCGCCCATTTATCCAGTGCCTCAGCGAGAAGGTTAAAATGTCAGCATCTATAGCCATGGCTATCAAACTTAGCCATAGCTATAACACATTGAATTTTAAGGTTTTTTTATTTCATTATTTGTGGCAGGATAGCGCCCTCTTAAACCTTCACGCCTTTCTCCTTTGAAAGCACACCCGGGAATCAGTTATGAGCTTTTACGCTGTGATCATTCTGGCCTTTGGCATGTCGATGGATGCCTTTGCCGCCGCAATCGGTAAAGGTGCCTCACTGCACCGCCCTCCTTTCAAAGAGGTGCTGCGCACCGGCCTGATCTTCGGCGTGATTGAAGCCATTACGCCCGTTATCGGCTGGGGGATCGGTCTTGCTGCCAGCCAGTTCATCATGAACTGGGATCACTGGGTCGCGTTTACGCTACTGTTTGTGCTGGGCGCTCGCATGATCGTTGAAGGCATCCGTAAAGAAACTGATGAGCCACAAGAGGCGCCGCGCCGACATGGATTCTGGTTGCTGGTGACGACCGCCATTGCCACCAGCCTTGATGCAATGGCCGTGGGCGTTGGCCTCGCATTTCTGCAGGTCAACATTGTGGTGACGGCACTGGCAATCGGTGCAGCGACCACGGTAATGGCAGCCAGCGGCATGTTGCTGGGTCGATTTCTCGGTGCAAAGATTGGCAAGTGGGCAGAAATTCTCGGCGGCGTAGTACTGATTGGCATCGGCAGTTCAATCCTTGTAGAGCACCTGGGGCTGCTGAACTAAGCACGCTCCTGCAACATCTTTCCGCACACCTGAAAGGCGCGTTTACTCCGCGCTTTTTTCATTTCTGAGCCGGCATTAACTCACGTTCAACAATCGCCGGTGATGACACCGTTTATGAGGCCCCCCCATGTACTTAACGCTGCTGTATACCCTTTTCCCTGTCACCGCGGCAATAGCCGGGGCCGGCGCAGCGCTTTATCGCCAGCCGGCTGAAAAGACCATGAGTCTGATACATCACTTTACCGCTGGCGTCATATTCTCAGCGGCAGCCACTGAAGTGCTTCCTGGCCTTAAGCAACACTCAATGATGGCCGTTCTGGCAGGCGGGGTGACCGGTGTCGCACTGATGATGCTGATCCAACATTATGGGGAAAAAGCAGCCAGTAAGTCAGGGATGCTGGTCGCCATCGGCATTGATATCTTTATCGACGGATTAGTGCTGGGGATTAGCTTCGCGGCAGGGGCCAAAACCGGCATGATGCTGACACTCGCGCTCACTCTGGAGATCCTCTTCCTGGGACTGTCCGTGGTGGGTGATTTGAAAACCATGCTGGGTACCACGATGAAGGTGTTACTTGCTGTCACCGGCATTGCCCTGCTCCTGCCAATAGGGGCCATAGTGGGTACGCCTGTCGCTCACCTTGGTGAGTTCTGGCTGACGTACTTCCTCTCCTTTGGACTGGTTGCCCTACTTTATCTGGTAACAGAAGAGTTGCTGGTTGAAGCGCACCGGGGAGACAGGGACACTCCTCTGGGCACAGCAATGTTTTTTGCCGGATTCATGATCCTGATGGTGATTGAGGAAGCCATCTGACACGCCAGCTCAAAGCGGGGAATGCTTCTCCACGAAGCCAGGGGGTTATTGTCAGTCCGGTGAGTAAGCCTTCCGGACTGAGTAGACGAGTCACCGTCTGTCCCGGTACGCCTGGGAGCCGCAGGGGGTCATCTGGCTTAGAGAGTTTCAGGTTTAATGACCAGGAAACCGGAGACGCAGCTCCATTTAACTCGCGGGTTTTAAAACGTGAAATATTTCCGGTCGCCATAACGGCGACCGGTTCAATTAAAACGACCAGCGCACGCCCGCGTTGTAACGCCAGCCTTTCGCACCGTTGCCGTCGATCTCTTTGCGGTAATCCGCCTCCGCGTACAGCGCCACATCCTTGTTCACCGTCGCGGTGCCGCCCACGCCAACATCCCACATTTTGCCGAACTTGCCGCTGTCGAAGGTTTCGCTGCCGCTAACATCCGCCGCGCCGATCTTCACTTTCGCGGTGCCACCCCAACCCTGCGTGTAATTCACGCGCAGATACGGTGTGTACTGATTCGCGCTGATGTCCTGCCAGGTTTTATCCACGCGCGCGCCGACGCGGCCAATCGTCTGGCTGTAATCGTCGTAGGAAACCCGGGTGTTATCGCGGTCGGTGAAGCTGTCCATCTTCATTTGCAGCCAGGTGATCTGCGCCTGCGGTTCGATGCGCACGCCGCCGCCCAGTTCCAGTGGATAACCGGTTTCAATCGAAGCCGTCCAGCCGTTGCCTTTTGGTTTGGCGACATCTTTCTGCCGTGCAATGTCAGTCGCGCCACGATGCCAGCCCCAGCTCAGCGAGCCGTCCACGTAAAAACCGCTGTCGCGCAGCCATGTGCCGTACAGAGATAGCGTATCGCTGTCGAAGCTGGTCGAGCTGTAGCCATCTGCTGCGTGCGGGCGAATGCGCGTATTACCGCGCGTGTAGGCCACGCCGCCGCGCAGGCTGCTGTCCGCGCCATCCACGCGAATGACGTTGCCGCCGAGCTGCACCGCGCTGTAGTCAAGATCGAAATCGTAGCCGTAATGGCTGACGCTTTGACTGGTCTGGTATTTCAGGTTGGAGCCGATGTAGCGGATGAACATCTCGCCGCCAACCGCATCCGGATTTGCCTGCTGCTGGCGCAATTCACCTAGGCGTTTATGCAGATCGTCGGTGATTGCCAGCGAATAATAAGCGAGGCCAACCGGCGCAGAGAGGTAGGACGGCACCTGCGGCGTGACCGCCAGACGCGCGCCGCTTTGTGCGCTGCCTGCTGACGGCTGGCACAGGCTGCCGTCTTCGCACACGAAGGTGTTCGCCAGCCGATAATCCCACGCGCTGCCGCCTACCGCGCTGCGGGCTGCGTCATTGCTGCCCGGTGCAAAGCTGTATAAACCGTATTGCCAGGGCCCGGATGCGACATAGCCGCTTTTCAGCACAAAGCTGTTGGCATTCGCGCTGCCGGAAACCTGCGCCAGCGACACGCCTTCGTTCGCAGCGATCACGCCATCGCCGTTGCTGTCAAACAGTGGCGCTCCCGCGAGTTTTGCTTCAACCTGCGTCACGCCCGATGCCGCGCCATTCACCAACACCACATCGCTGCTGGCCGCTGTGGCGTTCAGCTTGACGCTGCCGCCCGCCGATGCCAGTTCGCCGTCGATGGTTAAGGTATTGGCCGCCGTGTTGTCGCCGTTGGTGAGATCCAGGGTGCCCGCGTTATTCACCACCAGCGAATCATCGCTCGCGCCCTGCAACAGCGGATTGACGTTGTCACCCGCGAACAGCGTACTTCCTGCATCCACGTTAATCGTGCTGTGCGCCAGTTTGATGTTGTCGGTTAACGTCCATTGGGTGTTGTGGAAGTTCAGCGTGCTCCAGCCTGAACCCAGATTGGTGCCTTTTTCCGCATCATCGCTGGCGAACGAACCGCCGCGTGCTTTGAGTTGGCTGAGATTGAGCGTGCTGCCCGCGCCATTTTCCGTAGTGATGTGACGCGTATCAGCCAGACTCACCTTCTGCACCGTGGCCTGATTACCCGCACCACTGCCCATCGTCAAACTGCCTTTGATGGAGCCGCCGGTGACAATCAGTTCATCGCGTCCGTTGCCGGTGTTCACATCGCCAATCACCGCGCCGTCAAGCAAAGCGATCACATCATCGGTCCCGCCACCCGCAACCACCACCTGATCGGGGAATGGCGCACTGATGGTGCCTTGGTTAATAAACACCGTTTGCCCGCCGCGCAGGTCGATCAGCGGCGCAACGCGGCTGAGCGAGACGATTGAACCTTGGTTAATCACCTGACTGGCGGTTTTAGTAATGATTGCCGATCCACCGCTAAAATCGCGGATGCCAATCGAGCCTTGCGAAATCACTTTACCGGTGGTGTTAGCAATTACGCCGTTGCCCGGACCTGAAACCAGAATGGCGTAATCCTTGCCGATCACCAGATCGTTACTGGAGGTAGAACCATCAGCGTTCTCGAAACGATAACCGGTGCCGCCGCTGACGTTGATCAGCGCGCTGCCGTTAGGATCAAACGAAGTTGCCGAACGCACACCGTTACCGCGTGTGACATCTAACATCACGTTGTTCAACGAGATATTGGCGGTTTCTGCCCGGTTATTGATCACGCTACCGCTGCCGTAACTGCCAATAATCACATTGCTGGCGGCGAAGCCCTGCGCACCTTCATCCAACAGCACGCCGTCCGCGCTGCCGCTGGCCTGAATCGCGCTGTTACCTTGTCCATCACCCAGCACATTCATCGTCCCGCCGTCGCCAACGCGCAACGCGGCGATGCCGTTATTGACCTGCAGCGAGCTGTTGATAGGCGTGTATTGGCCGAAGCCGCTGGTAACATCCACGCCGGTTCCCGAGTTGATTTGAATCGTGCCGCGGTTGATGAAGTTACCGCCGCCAGAAACACGTGCGCCGGTGCTGTTCGGCCCTGTCAGGATCACTGATGCATTGGGCTGATTGAAAATGCGCGAGTTGCCGCTGACATCAAACGCCGTGGCGTAATCCGCGTTGCCCGTGATAGTTGAAGCGGCGTAGATTTCTGCTTCTTCGCCGCTGGCTCGCGCAGCGGTGCTATTTGGGCCGTTAAGTTGAATGCTGCTGGTGATTACGCCCTGCGCGCCATCGCTGGCATTCATCACCGTCGCGTTATAGCCGGTGGTAAGATAATTATCGGTGCTGCTGACAAGCGATTCCGCGCCAGATAACTGAATGCCGATGCTGTTGTTGCCACTCAGCGTGACATTCCCAAAACCTTGCGTGTACAGCCACGCGCCACCGCTGATTTCATATAGCTTTGAATTCGCGGTGCTCACATTCACATTGTTACCGTTGCTGACTAAGCGCGTGCCGTTACCAGCGGCGCGATAACCGGTTTGTTCATCAGCATTAAACACCACGCGACTGTCCGCGCCGAACGTAATGCGTCCACCGGCGAAAGCATAAGCGCCAACCGCGCCGCCGCCGTAGAGGTTGATGGTGCTGTTTTGATTAATACGCGCCAGTTGATGATAAGAAATTAAGCCATAAGCATTGAGCGGCGTGAGATCTTCTCCGCTGCGTACATTAATGGTTCCGGTGTTAAAAATTTCGGTCAGCGTGGTGCGGTCGCCGAGGAAGGGTAAACCATCAGCAAACAATCCCCGGCTGCGCCCGCCAACGTTGATTTCTCCGCTGTTGGTAACTTTCGCGCCGTCCTCAGCGGAAATGCTGGTGGTGCCGACGCCGCTTAAGCTGATCTTGCCGGTATTAATCAGTTGCGCCTGATTGCGGGCAATTAACCCAATTTGCTGGTTGGCGCCGCCGCTGATTGCCGCATGGTTGGTGAGTTGCGTATCGGTATCGAAATCCGTGGCAGGATTGATTTCCACGCCTTGCAGCGTGTACTGCACGCCATCAACAATCGCCGCTATCGCTGACACGCCGTTCATATTGAAGCGCGTGGCGGCGTTGATCAGCCCATGCGCGCCGTGCGTCACCTGTAAACCTTGCGCAAAGTCAGCGATATTGAAGGTTGCACCGTTGGTATTCACCTCCGTTCCCGCGCCGCCGCCAAACACGCCGGTAGCGAAGGCGTTGTTAGCCGCTAGCGTTAATCCGCGCCCGTTAAAGTCGGCACCATCTTCCACGCGGAAAATAGTGCCGCCGTAAACCTCAGAGCTGTAGCTGCCGTTTTCCGGCAGATTGATTTTGGCGTTTTCCCCTTTGGTGTAAAAACTGATCTGGCGTTGCAGCGAGAAAACATCGCGCGGCACGGCGACCGGAATCGCGTTGGCGCTAACGTTCACCGTGGCATTGCCTTCGGCGCGAATGCCAATCGCATCGCTGCCGCCGAGGCGAATCGGCCCGCTAATATTAGCGACGGCGCTGCCGCCCGCTGCGCCAATCGCCCAAACGGCGGTGTTATTGGAAAAGGCAAAGCGGTCGGCATCGCTGGTGATATTGATCGCACCACGCGAATACGCTTTGGCGCTTTCGCCCGCGTTGGCGATGACTTTGATAGCGGTGCTGTTGTAGCCATTAAGGTTGATGGTGCCCGCATTGCCCACATTGCCGTTACTTCCCGCATCGACCACCAACATGCCGATGTTCTCGGCGGGCTGCACTTGCGCCTGGCCGTTGATGTCGATTACGCCGTTGTTGCGTAGCAGCGCGTCCGCGCCATATTGCGCACGCATCGCTACCGCGTTTTGTACTTTAGAACCGAGTACGATTTGGCCGTTATTCACCGCGCGTCCGTCGCCCGACGCCACCACGGCGCTCACGCCGCCGCTGAGATTCACCGCTACATCTTCGGTGGGATCGGTTTTGCTGTTTTGCGGCGTGCGACCGACGTATATAACGCCGTCCAGCGCGTTGGTAAATCCGCCGGAACCGCTTGCCAGCACGCCAACCGCCGAGCCGCTTCCGGTGATGTCTGCCACGCCTATATTGATGTTGCCGTGGTTAACGGCGCGTGAATCAAACAGCCACAGCGCCTGGCTGTCGCCGCTGCCCGGCTGGAAGTTGATCACGCCGTAATTGCTAAAGCGGCTGCGATTGCTGGCGAGAATGCCGCGCCCGGCGTTGCCGATGGTGCTGCTATCGACACCGCTGCCATCGCTGTTATTTAGAAAGCCGAGATTGATGGTGCCGTTGTTGCGGCCGCGACCGTTGTTAAGCAATTCCAAACCCGAAGTGGTACTGGCGAGTTTGCCGTTGATCGTGGCTTGTGCGCCATTGCTGGCGCGCATCACCGCACTGCCGCCGTTCATCACTTCGAGGGTTTTGCCGCGATTAATCTTCACGCTGGCGTTCGCACCGTCGGCACTCAACACCACCTGATCATTCAGCGGTTCAGCAACTTCATCACCAACGTTATTGGCGCTCATGCGATACACCACGCGGCCTTCGCGTAGCGCGTAGCCTTTGTCGAGTTGGGTGCGATAATCGCTGATGTCGAGTTGGCCGTTGAGCACCAGGCTAATCAGCGCGTTATTGTAGGCGCGCAGATCGCTCAGGCTATTCACGTAATACTCTTCGCTGAAACCAAAATTACCGTTGACGGTGACGTATTGCGGATATTCGACTAATCCGCCTACATCGTAAGCCAGACGATCGCCACCGTAAGGCGGCGTTGCGGCGGTGAAGGTAATACGATTATCGGAGTTCCAATTGATATTCCCTTTTTTAGTGGCGGCAAATAATTGGCTCTGTTTAGCGGCCATTGACCAGCCGTTGGTTGTGGAATGTGTTGCAGCACCCTGCTCACCGATGTCGATATTTAATCTGCCGTTGCTTACCGAAGCAATGCGCGCATTAATATATTGTTTATCATTGACGTCGTAATAATCCGGCACCACCTGATTTAAACCGACCGTGGGCAGTTCGACGATCTCATCGGAATTTACCACTTCATAGCTAAGGGTGGTATCGGTGCCGGGATAGTAAACGCTGACCACATGATTTTGTTCGCCGATCTGCAAACGCGGCGCGTCAATCAGGTTGTCATTGATGATGCGACCCACGCTTTGCAATTCGCCCAATGTGACGCTGTTGGCACCGCTTTCGCCAGGCGCAAACTGCGGCAAGCCGCTCAGTGTTTGCGTGCTGCCATTGCATAAGCAATAAGCGCCGACCTTATTATCATTTAATTCAGGCGTGTAGGGATTTAATACCGCCGCTGTGGTCTGCGAGAGTGGAAACAGCATACCTTGCGCAGCCACAAGGCTCAGAAATATCGGATTTAATTTAAACACAATGTTTTCCTCAAAGGAGAAAAGACAAAAGGTGCGTAGCTGTGGAATAGTTACGCTTCAGGTATAGAGGTTATGTAAATAACGGTTTATCCCGATTGGGTTATAGTTGAGCGACCTGCGCCACTTAACATTGCGCAATAAATTTCGCCGCTACCGATTTCAGAAATAATTCGGTAGCGGCGCGATTCATCGCGCTATTTAATCTGATGCGCCGCAGCCAGTCATCGCGGTGCTCATCATCAAAACGACCAGCGCACGCCCGCGTTGTAACGCCAGCCTTTTGCGCCGTTGCCGTCGATCTCTTTGCGGTAATCCGCTTCGGCGTACAGCGCCACATCCTTGTTCACCGTCGCGGTGCCGCCCACGCCGACATCCCACATTTTGCCGAACCTGCCGCTGTCGAAGGTTTCATCGCCGCCAACATCCGCCGCGCCGATCTTCGCTTTCGCGGTCCCGCCCCAACCCTGCGTGTAATTCACTCGCAGATACGGCGTGTACTGATTCGCGCTGATGTCCTGCCAGGTTTTATCCGCGCGTGCGCCGACGCGGCCAATCGTCTGGCTGTAATCGTCGTACGAAACGCGGGTGTTATCGCGGTCGGTGAAGCTGTCCATCTTCATTTGCAGCCAGGTGATCTGCGCCTGCGGTTCGATGCGCACGCCGCCGCCCAGTTCCAGCGGATAACCGGTTTCAACCGAAGCCGTCCAGCCGTTGCCTTTTGGTTTGGCGACATCTTTCTGCCGTGCAATGTCAGTCGCGCCGCGATGCCAGCCCCAGCTCAGTGAGCCGTCCACGTAAAAACCGCTGTCGCGCAGCCATGTGCCATACAGCGAAAGCGTGTCGCTGTCGAAGCTGGTCGAGCTGTAGCCATCTGCTGCGTGCGGGCGAATACGCGTGTTGCCGCGCGTGTAGGCCACGCCGCCGCGCAGGCTGCTGTCCACGCCATCCACGCGAATGACGTTGCCGCCGAGCTGCACCGCGCTGTAGTCAAGATCGAAATCGTAGCCGTAATGGCTGACGCTTTGACTGGTCTGGTATTTCAGGTTGGAGCCGATGTAGCGAATAAACATCTCGCCGCCAACCGCATCCGGATTTGCCTGCTGCTGGCGCAATTCACCTAGGCGTTTATGCAGATCGTCGGTGATTGCCAGCGAATAATAAGCGAGGCCAACCGGCGCAGAGAGGTAGGACGGCACCTGCGGCGTGACCGCCAGACGCGCGCCGCTTTGTGCGCTGCCTGCTGACGGCTGGCACAGGCTGCCGTCTTCGCACACGAAGGTGTTCGCCAGCCGATAATCCCACGCGCTGCCGCCTACCGCGCTGCGGGCTGCGTCATTGCTGCCCGGTGCAAAGCTGTATAAACCGTATTGCCAGGGCCCGGATGCGACATAGCCGCTTTTCAGCACAAAGCTGTTGGCATTCGCGCTGCCGGAAACCTGCGCCAGCGACACGCCTTCGTTCGCAGCGATCACGCCATCGCCGTTGCTGTCAAACAGTGGCGCTCCCGCGAGTTTTGCTTCAACCTGCGTCACGCCCGATGCCGCGCCATTCACCAGCACCACATCGCTGCTTGCCGCTGTGGCGTTCAGCTTGACGCTGCCGCCCGCCGATGCCAGTCCGCCGTCGATGGTTAAGGTGTTGGCCGCCGTGTTGCCGCCGTTGGTGAGATCCAGGGTGCCCGCGTTATTCACCACCAGCGAATCATCGCTCGCGCCCTGCAACAGCGGATTGACGTTGTCACCCGCGAACAGCGTTGAACCGCTATCCACGTTAATGATGCTGTGCGCCAGTTTGATGTTGTCGGTCAGCGTCCATTTTGAGCCAATGAAGTTCAGCGTGCTCCAGCCCGCGCCGAGGTTGGTGCCTTTGCTCAAATCATCGCTGGCGAACGAACCGCCGCGTGCGTTGAGTTGGCTGAGATTGAGCGTGCTGCCCGCGCCATTATCCGTGGTGATATGGCGCGTATCAGCCAGACTCACCTTCTGCACCGTGGCCTGATTACCCGCACCGCTGCCCATCGTCAAACTGCCTTTGATGGAGCCGCCAGTGACAATAAGTTCATCGCGTCCGTTGCCGGTATTCACATCGCCGACCACCGCACCATCCAACAGCGCAATGACGTCATCGGTCGCGCCGCCCGCCACGACAACCTGATCAGGGAACGGCGCATTAATGGTGCCTTCATTGATAAACACCGTTTGCCCGCCGCGCAGGTCGATCAGCGGCGCAACGCGACTTTGCGAACTGATGGTGCCCTGGTTAATCACCTGGCTGGCGGTTTGGGTGACAATCGCCGAACCGCCGTTCGCCGCCTGAATATCAATCAAGCCCTGAGAAATCACGTTGCCGCGGGTGTTGGCGATCACGCCATTGCCGGTTCCTGTTACCACAATCGAATAATCCGGCCCGATCACCAGATCGTTGCTGGTGGTTGAGCCATTGGCGTTTTCAAAGCGATAACCGGTGCCCGAACCGCTAACGTTAATTTGCACACTGCCAGCGGAATTGAATGAGGTCGCCGAGCGGATACCGTTACCGTTTGCTACCTCTAAACGCACGTTATCCAGATTGATATTCGGTGTTTCGGCGCGGTTGTTGATGGCGCTGCCGCTGCCGTACGCGCCGATAGTGATGTTGTCGGCTTCGAACCCCTCCGCGCCGACATCCAGCAACAAGCCGTCGGCGCTGCCGTTAGCCTGCATCACGCTGTAGCCCTGGCCATCGCCGTAGATTTTCATCCATGCGCCGCTGCCGACGCGCATCGCCGCAATGCCATCATCGACGCGTAATGCGCTATCGACCGGCACGTATTGGCCGTAACCGCTGCTGACATCGATGCCGATGCCTGACGCAATGTGCATGCTGCCACGATTAATGAAGTTGCCGCCGTCATGCACGCGCGCGCCGGTGCTGTTCGGTCCGCTGAGATCCACCACGCCTTGATACTGGTTAAACAAGCGCGCGCCGCCGCTGACGTCAAACGCCGTCGCATTCGCGCCGTTGCCGCTGATGGTTGAGGCCGCGTAGATTTCCGTTTCGTCGCCGCTGGCAATCGCGGCAGTGGTATTTTCGCCGCTGAGCGTAATGCCGCTGCTGATCACGCCCTCTGCGCGGTTGCTGGCATTCATTACGCTGGCACCTTTGCCGCTCGCGACATAATTGTCGGTGCTGGACACTTGCGTGCCTTCACCACTCAGCACAATGCCTCGGCTATTTTCACCGCTGAGCGTCACGTTGCCGGGATTCTGTGTATACAGCCACGCGCCATTGCTGATGTCATACAGCTTCGAATTGGCGCTGCTGACATCCACAATGTTGCCGTTACTGATTAATTGCGTGCCCTCATCGGCGGCGCGATAGCCAGTTTGATTCGGGTCGTTGAAGGTGATGCGGCTGTCCGCGCCAAACGTGATACGACCGCCTAAAAATGCGTTGGCGCCCATCGCTTCTTCGCCATACAGATTGATGGTGCCGTTTTGGTAAATGCGCGCCAAATAATTGCTGGCGACCAAACCGATGGTGGTGTTCAACTCAAAACTGTCGCGGTTGAAGATGTTGATGGTGCCGCTGTTGGAGATTTCGGTCAGCGGAGCGCTATCTAAGCGACGCTGCAAACCATAGGCATACAATGCTTGCCCGCGCAGCGTCATGTTGATGGTACCGCTGTTGGTCACCTTCGCACCGTCTTGCGCGTAAATGCCGGTGCTATCCTCGCCGGTAAAAGTGATGTCGCCGGTGTTGGTGAGCTGAGCCAGATTGCTGGCAATTAAGCCGGTTTGGAATCTGCCGCTGCCGTTTATTTCAGCATGGTTGGTGAGATGCGTGTCGGTATTGAATCCGTGTTCGAAATCAATGGCCGCGCCTTGCAACGTGTAGGCTAAGCCATCGACTTCTGCCGCCAACACGCTAGAGCCATCAAGGTTAAAGCGTGTCGCAGCATCAATCGTCCCTTGTGCACCATGCGCAATTTTTATCCCGGTGCCACCGATTCCACCATTATCCCCGCTGCCAATATTAAACGTTGCGCCGTTAGTATTAACGTGGGTTCCCACGCCGCTGCCGTACACGCCTGTGGTATTCAATTCGTTCATGGAAAGGGTTAAACCGCGGCCGTCAAAATCCGCGCCATCCTCGACGCGGAAAATCGTGCCGTCGACCACCGATGTTGAGAAGCTGCCATTTTTCGGCAGGTTAATTTTGGCGTTTTCGCCTTTGGTGTAAAAACTGATTTGCCGCTCCAGGCCAAAGATAACGCGCGGTCCGGCAACCGGAATCGCGTTGGCACTGACGTTAACCGTGGCGTTGCCTTCGGCGCGAATACCAATCGCATCGTTGCCGCCAAGCTGAATCGGTCCGCTGACGTTGGCGACGGCGTTGCCGCCCTCTTCGCCGATGACCCAAACGGCAGTGTTGTGATCGGTTGTGCCATATTGGCCAGCATCACTGAGGATGTTGATGGCACCGTGAGAATAAGCTTTGGCACTTTCGCCCTCGTGGGCGATGACTTTGAGGCCGGTGCTGTTGTAACCGTTGAGGTTGATGGTGCCCGCTTGACCATTGCCGACGTCGCCACCGCTGCCGGCATCCACCACCAGCATGCCGACGTTCTCGCGTGCCTGCCCTTCAACCGTGCCGTTCACATCGATGACACCGTTATTGCGCGCGATGGCACTTGAACCGTATTGAGCCAACATGCCAACGGCATTTTGCACCAGCGAGCCGATCACGATACGGCCATTGTTAACCACGCTGGAACCGAAAAACGCACTGATGCCAGTGACGCCGCCACTGAGATTTACCGCCACATCGCTGGATGCATCTGTTTTGCGATTTTGCGGCGTGCGCCCAATGTAAATCGTGCCGTTTTTGGCATTCGTAAAATCGCCGGTGACACTCACGCCATCGGAGCCCCAACTGCCTACAGTTTCAGTGACACCGATATTAATGTTGCCGTGATTAGTCGCGCGCGCATCGTAGATCGAAATCGCCTGGCCGGGGTCATCGCCGGGTTGGAAGTTGATTACGCCATAATTGCTAAAGCGGCTGCCGTCGCTGACGAGCACGCCGCTTTCCCCACTGCCGATAGTGCTGCTATCCACGCCTTTGCCGTTGGCGTTGTTGAGGAACCCGGCATTGATCACACCGTTGTTACGGCCACGCGCGTTATTTATTAACTCTAAACCTGTGCCAGTACTGGCGAGCTTGCCATTAATCAACGCTTTCGCGCCATTGCTGGCGCGCATCACTGCGCTGTGGCTATCCAACACTTCCAGAGTTTTACCACGATTGATTTTGACACTGGCATTCGGGCCATCGGCGCTCAACACCACCTGATCATAAATCTGTTGCGTCACTTCATCGTCAACATTGTTAACGCCCATGCGATACACCAACTGTCCCTCACGCAGGCTGAAGGCATTGTGGAATTCGGCGTTATAGCGGTCGGTACTGAGGTTGGACACGCTGACCTGCTCGATCAGCCAGTTATTGTAGTTGCGCAGATCGTTGATATTTTTGATGTTGAAACGGGTAGTACCACCATCCAGGGTTGAAACGCTGATGGCTCCGGCATAATCCACCACGCTTTCGGCAGTGTACACCAACTGATCGTCGCCAGGGGGCGTAGCCGCGGTAAAAGTGATGCGATTATTCGCGTTCCAGTTGAGATGTCCTTTATTGGTAGCGGTAAATAGTTGGCTTTGTTTCGCCGCCATCGACCAGCTATTAGTAGAGTAATTAGCCGCCGCACCATGTTCACCAATATCAATATTTAGCGTGCCGTTGCTGACAGAACCGATGCGCGCATTAATATATTGTTTGTCGTTTACATCATAATAATCTGGCACTACGGTATCGAGGCCGACACTCGGTAAATCCACTAAATCGGCGGTGTTATATACGTCGAACGTTGTATATGTCCAATCTTCGAAATTTGGTATTTGAATAGTGAGATTCTGCTGGCCAATCTGTAGTCGCTGCTCGCCAATCAAGTTGTCATTGATTATTCGACCAATACTTTGCAATTCGCTAAACGTCACCGTGGTTGCCCCGTTTTCTCCCGGCGCGAATTGCGGTAAACCGCTAAGCGTTTGCGTCGAGCCATTGCATAAGCAATAAGCTCCAACTTTATTGTCATTAATTTCAGGCGTATAAGGTTTTAACTCCGCCGCCCACGACAGCGAGATAGGGAACATCAAACCTTGCGCCGCCACAAGGCTTAGTAACACCGGATTTAATTTGAACACAACGTATTCCTCAACAGAGAAGGACAACGCGCGCCACGAAGTTCCGCTGCGCTGGAAGTTAAGTCGCTGATATAATTTGTTTCAGAAATTTAATGTTTGGCATCTGGTGTAATGAGTATCTACGTATTGCGCGGGAAACGTCTAGTTTGAGTTAAGGAATTGTGAGGCGGGAGATGGGATTTAGGAATTTGGCTAACTGCTATTGTCACTATAAGTGGCACTAATATTATGTGAATAGGCTCCCCCCAAATATGCCAAAGATAGTGTGATACTATATGCGGTAATGTTAATAAAACTTCTTCACTCCAAATGGGGAGTCCCGAAAGGTTGACATATGAAATGATGGAGATTACTATCATTCACATGCCTCTGACCAGGAGCAGCTCCGGTCTAGATAGAGGCCTCTACAGGCAATTAGTAACGTTACATGGCTTCCTTTGAAACCGCAGGTTTTGAAGGAAGCCTTTGTAATGTAAGAGCTTTAGAAGCAACGCTATCCTAAACCATAATCAATCCTCTCCCCTTCAAGCTCACGACTTTATCCTTCATCAAATGATTGTCAACCTCTACACATCCCTGAGATTTGATTTATTTGTCTAAAAAAGCGCCTATTCATGACGATTTAGGCGTGACTCTAAATTTTTCACAGCATCTATTAAGAATTGACGTAAAATGTTCAGGTATAGATTAAATTTTTGAATATGGTATTATATGAAAAAAAATTCCATACTTACATCTGAGGTAATAATGAAAAATAAGATATACCTTGAAGATGCTTTCAATCTATATTTCCATGGTAAATTAAAGTTTAAATATTTCATGGAGCTAGTGATCCATAATGAACTTAAATTAATAAAAATTGAAGACCATCTGAGAAACAAAACAAAAACAACTTACAAAGCTTCGTCGGAGTTGTCTTTAATTCATAGGTTCATTAATTTATTTGTTTTATCAAGACTTCCAGTGATGGAAAATGTTGTTTTTTCATATAGAAATGAAAAAAATGTAATTGATGCAGTAAAACCACACCGTAACAGTCGAGTTATTTATAAAACTGATATAAAATCGTTTTTCCCATCAATTAGTTCCTTTCAAGTAAAAGAATGTTTGCATAATTATTCTGACGATTCATTTATTGCCGACTTAGAGCTTCAAATTGAACGAATCGTCTATTTGATTACATATGATAATAAAGTCCCTCTAGGATTTTCTACATCGCCTGTTATAAGCAACTTTTCATTTTTCGAATGTGATAGAGATATTTCTGATTTCTGTTATAAACATAAATACTCATACTCTCGCTATGCTGATGACTTAATAATTTCAAGTAATGACTTCATCGATAGAGAATTTATGAGTAATAGTATCCAAAACATTTTTTTAAAAAACAAAACCAATTTTAAATTAAATTCAGATAAAACAAAAATTTTATCGCTGGGTAAACCTAGGACAATTTTTGGGGTTAGCATTCTTCCTGATGGTACATTGACCATCAGTGGTAAGCTGAAAAAAGAAGTAGAGACAAAGATCTATCTGTATCTTAATGATAGGGATGCCTTTACTGATTACTCTGGTGTTACTGAGGAGAAGGCTTTAGCAAACCTATCTGGAGTTATAAACTACATAAATTCGATAGATCCCAACTATCTTATTAAATTAAAAAATAAATATGGAAACTCAATTATAGACCTTTTTTTCAGGAAGACATTAAGCAATGAATATAAAAATTGAAGTTAAAAACCTTCAACACATTGTAAATATGAAGGTTGATTTGGATTTTGATCATAGCAGTATAATATGCATCGTCAGTCATAATGGTGTAGGAAAAACCACCTTACTAAAGTCCTTAGGGATGATCTATGATACAACGGTAATCAAGAAATCTAGCTCGGATCTGCTAGATTATACTAATTCAGAAATTTTAATTAATTACAATGATCATGACTACAACTTTACTTACAACTCAAACATCAATTACTTAGATCACCAAGGTGACATTAGCCATTCTTCTGATGGAATTCTTGAATTACCCATACCATATGGTAATAGATATTCAATGTTCTCTTCATTAAGTGGAATTGATAAGACATTACGTACTGAGTTCATTATTGGCAATTACCACCCTGCAACAGATTTAATCGATTTCCTCACGAGAATATACAAAAATAATAAGTTTAGCAATTTAAAAAGAGTGATTATTTCAGGGCAAGATTATTATTTCTTGCCCTTACAAAACAACAGATATATACGAGAAGATTACTTTAGCTCTGGTGAATACTTTTTGATAAATCTTTACAGGCTTCTAAAATCACCAAAGAAGCTTATTGTAATTGATGAAATAGATATATCTTTAGATGCTTCAGCACAAGTTTCATTGGTGTCTGAAATTAAAAGCTTATGCCTCGAAAATAATAAAAAAGTACTATTTACTACTCATTCACTAGCGATGATTAAAACAATTGAAAACTCTGATGGTACAATACTGTTTCTTGAAGAAGAATCAAATAAAGTAGTTGCCAATAGACGATCTTTTAATTTCATAAATGGTGTAATGTTTGGATTTAAGGGTTTTGATAAGTATATCCTTACGGAGGATATTCAACTAGAACGTTATCTTAATCGAATTTTGAAAAGTATCAAAACAATTTATAGCTGCAAAGTTATATACGTTGGTGGCTGTAATGGTGTTATATCATTAATGAAAAGGAATGATCATGAAGAATTCTTATCTGATGGAAGTAATGTAATTGCTATACTTGATGGTGACGTAAAAGCTGAGATGGAAAATAAGATAGCTTCAGTACGCGATAGAGTTCATTTTCTCCCTTTTCTCAGCATCGAAAAGGAAGCATTTAATAAATACAAGAATAAAACATTTAAGCTTCCATATGTTGGATATAGAAATTCAGGGGCGAAATTTGTTTTCGACAGATTAGAGCAAAAGCTTTCCTATGAGAAATTAATTAAAATCGTTGAAAAGGGTCATGATCATACACTTAGAAAATTACATGAAACAATAAGCAATTTTCTACGCGCCTGAAAAATGGTGGAGAGCTAGCGCTCTCCACCATTTAATTAAAATAATTCACCTATAATTTCACCCCCCCCTCTTTCGAGCAATAAGAACCAATGAAATAATAAATATTATATCATAGGCCAAGCCGCCATCCCTTTATCTACTTCAACACAAACATACCCAACATCTCTTTAATCACCGGCAATCGACGAATCATCGACATCGCGAAATCCGCATACGCAGCCATATCTGCCGCAACCACCTGCAATAAGAAATCCGTATCGCCACTGCTGCTGTAGCGGAAACTTCATTATTTAGCGCCATCACTTCTTGTTCGAATTTACGCGCTTCGGCTTCGCTGTGGCTATCAATGGTGACGCGCACAAACACCATCACATTAAGGCCAATCTTTTTTGATTAATCGCGGCGCGATAACTTTGTATCACATCGTTCTCTTCCAGCTTGCGGGCTTTGCGCCTGGTCGGCGATGCGGAGAGGCCAATTTCACTGGCGAGATGTTGATTGGTGATGCGTGCATCCTGCTGCAACTGCTGGAGGATTTTAATATCTGTATTACTTAAGCTCATCAAAGGAAGATCCTTTCCGTTTATCTGCGGTTATCGAATGCTTCATCCCTAAATCAATCTTTTGCAATGCATTGCGCAAGCATCTCTCTCGCGCCCAGCCGCATACTATTTTCACATAAACCGCTTATGTGAGAAGCCCATGGAATTCTACGCAAACACGCATCGCTGCACTATCGTGATCGATTAACAACTGCCTGCCGGATTGGCAATGAATGCTACAAGTGTTAGCGGCATCAGTTTTAGAAAGTTGATGGGTAATTTAGTTGGGACACGCCTCCTGCAACCGTGTTACCCATATTTTTCCGCTTCACTTGCTCCATTTCGGATGCGATGACGCTAGGCCCCCTTAAGATCTTTAGTGCAAATAGTCGGAATTTTTCATACACGATTTAGCAACCTTCATTGCGGTGCGGTGATATTAGGCTCTAATTCCTGGAATCTGGCTTTAAGAAAAATTTAATAGTGCAGTTTTAACTGCCTGAACATATATCTTATTTGCCATAAGGCTCAAGTAGTCAGGCCCAAATCGGAGCGCATGACGGTTTGACGAAACCAACCACTTTGCGGCTTACGTAATCGGACTGACGAAGCTGTCTACCATGTAGCTTGAAGTGGTTCTGGAGGTAAGGATATTAATGGCAGTTGTGTACCAAAAGCAGATATTATCTATACAACAGAGTGTCAATCAACAGAGGAAAGGCCATCATTTTTACTTATGTTCCACTCATGCATAGAAATAAAACCATGATATCTTTTTTTCACTAACTCTTCACTTTCATTAGGAAAAGCACCACTATTCGCCATTCGCATTAGGTCTTTTTCATTTGGTTCTTTGAATCCATTTTTTATACAATGACGGTCAAGCCATATTTTCGATATAGTATAAAATTTAAGCAACTCATCAGACTGATAATCTTCATCTACATCCTTCCACCATAGACATACTGAAGATATGATGCGCCTTTGCATATCTAATATATAAGCATCTGGAGTCTGAGCAACCTTTGAAAAGATACATTCAATAATAACGTAAAAGTAGTAAAGCACATATGGCAATCTACTGTATAAATAAGACCATTGTGAAAGTTTATTATCCCAATCAGAAAATATAAAGTTAATATTGAGTTTTTCAGTCTTGATAGCTTTATGCTCAGTGAAAAGATGCATTGCTAAATTACATATTCCATCAAAATTATCTTCAGTATTCTTATCATATCTTAGCCTTGCTATATACTCCGGACAAAACCTAGGATCATCTCCTAAAAGTGTTACTATGTTAGAAATTCGCCCTATATGATTATCAATCCCTCCCGCATTCTTAGGACGGAGTGTTAAAGGGTTTTCTGATAGTGATTTTGAAAATTCATTGCCATCCATAAATAATGACTCAATCACGTATAGAGTTTCTTGAATTGGCTTTCTTATTAACATATAGGTAATATTTAACTTTCCTTTCTCTGAACATTTAAGTGCTTCATATATACAATGTAGCGCATCAGATAAAACAGCTTGAAGAACGGTCGCTCTTATTAATTTTACTTTATCTTCAGACCTATCTTTTACATCTAACAAATCAAAAATATTATTGGATAATTTGAATAACTCTTCATCTTCATGGGGTATTTTCAGGGGGGTTTTAAAAATCCCTGCAGTTTCTCCAGACTTCAATGCCTCTACCATAATATCATGTATTAAAAAACACAGGTTGTGAGCAGACTTATACTTAATAGGCATAACTGCTTTAAAATTTCTTCCATCATTCGTCAAACTCATAGTTACCTCCAGCCTCCCTTAATTAATTGTAATTAATATGATCTATTACTTACTTAGAGACAATACTACGCGTTGCTTGCATTACTATTTGGTTTGTAACTCAAGGAACAGACCACTACAGTCTGCCCAATCCTCGCTCAAAGCAGCCCTTGCCGTCTCATCCCCACACCTCTTTCACATCAGACACGCATCCTGCGCAATATTTGCGCCCTACACTCTAATGCACCGAAACAACGGCCAATTCCAGCCGTCCCGCCCCAAATCTCATTCAGTTTGCGACTTCATCTGGCTACCATCGCCATTCAAAAACGACTCAGCCACGTCGGAAAACCGCTCAGGCTTATCAAGCATCACAAAGTGAAAACTGTCATCGATCCGTGTGAAGTGGATATCGTGTGCAGAAGCATAGGCTTGACGGTACATCGCATCCACGCTGGCTGCAGGTACGCCGAATAGCGTGTCATAAGCGTATACAACCTCAATCGGCGCTTTAATGCTGCCCAGTTCGGGACGCAAATCGGTGATCATCACTTCATACACGGCATCAGCAATGGTTTTACGATCGGAATGGATTCCTGCCGCCACCAGTGCTGGCCTTACCGCTTCGGTCCTGGCTAAGCGAGCTAGGGATGCTTTCTGAAACTCGGCGAATTGCTCCGGCGACTGTCCCAAAATTAAATTTCGCGTGGCAGTGGCCTGCGGGGCGACAGTTTCGCTGGTCGCCGCTGGATTGAACAATAACGAATAGAAGGGCAATGCATCAACGACCATCACGCGACCCACCAGTTCAGGATGACGGGCAGCCAGTATCAATGCCATTTCTCCCCCAAAGAGAATGGCCAATGATCGTCGGGGCTTTGATGTGCTGGGCGTGAATATAAGCAGCAATGGCGTCAACTGCCGGAACCATGATTTTCCCGTCCGGGTTGGCAATGGCAGGCGTACTCGCAAATCCCGCCAGCTCTACAAGATGAATGCGATGGCTCTTGCGTAATTTTGCAGATAAATCAGCCCAAACGTCGCGTGAAGACGCCAGCCCCGGAATCAATATGATATCCGTTCCCGCCCCTTGCATCTCCACGGAGATTCGCTGTGAGTTAGGATGTTCTGGAGATATAGGCAAAGGCTGTGCGGCAGACGCCGATAAGCACGATGCCATTAAAAGCGTTCCACCGATGACGGCGCGGATAGTTGCGGTATTCATTAAACCTCCCTGTTTAAGCTGAGCAATGTTAGCAAAGCTATAAATGATTTTCGTCCATAATAGGATCCCGATGCATTATAACTGATGCACCATCCATTCGTTGAACTCACTACTTTAATCAGACCCGAAATCGAAACCCTGGCCACTCTGCATAGGCATCAGTGATAATTAACCCCCCGAATCGAAATCGTCTGAAACATTCATTTTCGGTACATGAAAGTAACCCACGTCGCAGAACGTGGGTTTGAGATCATCTTTATTTCAAGCGCAATTTCCTTTGCGGATGAGAGTCTGGCAACCGGCTCTCTTTGCCGAAAATTTTCTCACGCAATGTACCCTGCTTATAGTTCGTTTGAGCAAGACCACGCTTCTGTAATACCGGCACCACATGTTCAACCCACTCTTCCCACCAGCCCAATGTCGTGACCGGAACCACGTTAAAGCCATCCACGCCTGCATCAGCAAACTGCTGTACTTTGTCGGCGATCTGCTCCGGCGTACCGGCAAAACGGCCGGGCAATAAAGCATGTTTTATCAGGTATTCGCGCCAGGTCAGCCCACGTCCCTGGCCATAATCCGCATCGACAGCGATACGGAATTTAGAACGCATATGTTGGCTGAACTCCTCGCGGCGACTTAATTCCGTTAGTGGCGTATCAGGATCGATATTGGCCAGGTCAATACCTGAACCTCCGCTATAGAACCCCTGTAATGCATTGATATCAATATTGTCGAAGAGATATTGCTGCTTACGTTTTGCCTCTTCTTCAGTGGAACCAATCACTGTTGAAAGCATTACCAGCTTTTTGAGATCTTCAGGCTGGCGGCCATAATTCACCACATCCCGGTTAAGAGTAGCGATATCTTTGCTCGCAGTTTCCGGCGTTTGTGAAGGCAGGAAGGTCACTTCGGCATTACGGGCGGCGAAATGACGGCCCGCTTCTGAATTGCCAGCCTGGAAAAATACCGGGCTGCGCTGTGGTGAAGGTTCCACAATATGCGGGCCTTCTACACGATATCGCTTACCGACATGATTGATTTTATGGATCTTATCGGGATCGAAAAAGCGGTTGGTCGCGGGATCGTGAACAACCGCGCCCTCTTCCCAGGATAGTTCCCACAATTTATAAGCGACATCCAGATATTCCTGTGCCCATTCGTAACGATCATCGTGCGGCACAATCTCATCAAAGCCATAATTACGAAAGCCATTAGAGAGATATGAAGTCACGATGTTCCATCCAATGCGACCCCGCGTAAATTCATCCAGCGAAGATATCTGACGGGCAAACGAGAAGGGGTGGGATTGAATCACGTTGCTGGTGACGACCAGCCCCAGATGCTCTGTCACAAGGCCCAGTGCTGAAAGGATGGTAATAGGATCGGGCTCAGGAAATTGCGTCCCGGCGCGGATGGTGGTTTTACCATCACCATATTCAATGTCATACACTCCCACTACATCGGCAATGAACAACGTATCAAACAAGCCCTTTTCAAGGGTTTTCACTGTATTGACGTAAGCATCAAGCTGGTTGTATTTGTACTGAACCTGGCCTTCTGGAGTACGCCAGTAGCCATGGCTGTGGTGGTTAGGCGTCAAATGTAAAAAGCCGTTATAAATCAGTTCACGAGACATGTTCTCTCCGTTGGCAATCAGGCTAATTCAGCCGCACCCAGACGGGGCAGCGAGGCAAGTAATTTCTGGGTATAGGGGTGGCGCGGGCGATAGAAGACATCATCTGCATTGCCCTGCTCCACCGCGATGCCGTTTTGCATCACTAAAACGCGATCGCTCATGTGGTGGATGACGCCCAGGTCGTGGGAGATAAACAGGTAACTGACTCCCAACTGCGCTTGTAAATCGCTTAGCAGATCGAGGATCTGGGCCTGAATAGTGACATCCAGGGCAGAGACGGCTTCATCGAGAACAATCACCTGAGGATGCGTAGCAATGGCACGGGCAATCGCCACGCGCTGACGCTGTCCACCCGACATGCGCGCAGGCCATTGATGCAAATGATCTGCGGTGAGCCCGACGGATTGCAGCAGACTGATGGCCCGCTCTCGCGGTGTTTGCCTGGCGGGATACGGATCCAGCGCGATGGCATCCAGTAAGATGTCGGAAACGCGCCAGCGTGGGTCAAATGAGGATAGGGGATCCTGATAAACCACCGCGATTTGGCGTCGAATCGCCCGCTGTTGCGAGGCGGTGGCGTGGCTCCAGGGTTTACCGCCATACAGCACCTCTCCGCTATCAGGTGATTCTAGCGCCAGAGCAATTCGCGAGAGTGTGGTTTTACCCGAACCCGATTCACCAACAATACCGAGTGTTTCACCGCGTTTTAGCTGAAATGACACATCGGCCACCGCTGAGTGACCGCGAAAATGCTTGATGATATGCCGTGCTTCCAACAGCACTTCATCTGCAAATTTTCTGGCTGCGAGAGTCGATGGAATCTCTACCGCCGCGACACCGGATAAACGATGCCCTTTGGTATGCTCACTGGGGATCGCTTTAATCAGTCCCTGGGTATAGGCGTGCTGAGGATGCTGCAATACTTGTTGTGCAGAACCTGACTCTACAATGCTGCCACC
This sequence comes from Pantoea sp. C1E2, assembly GCF_056491465.1. Taxonomy (NCBI): domain Bacteria; kingdom Pseudomonadati; phylum Pseudomonadota; class Gammaproteobacteria; order Enterobacterales; family Erwiniaceae; genus Pantoea; species Pantoea sp. C1E2. The sequence continues at coordinate 743,451 of NZ_JBSZHT010000004.1, read as the reverse complement.
CTGCATAACCAAAATGTGATCGGCAATTTTTGCCACGACTGCGAGATCATGGCTGATGAGGATCACACTCGTCCCGCGATCCAGCATCTGACGCAGCACATCCAACACCTGCGCCTGAACCGTGACATCCAGCGCCGTCGTCGGTTCATCCGCGATGAGCACCTCCGGATGCAACGCAATGGCCGATGCGATTAACGCTCGCTGACGCAAACCGCCAGAAAGTTCACCTGGCCGCTGAGAAGCGCGAAGCTCTGCCTGTGGGACGCCCACCTCTTCCAAAAGAGCATGTACTTTCTGCTGTCGGCTGGATGCGGTGCCCCAACCATGCAATGCCAGTGCTTCAGCGATCTCTTTGCCGACCGGGCGAAGCGGATCGAGCGATACCAGCGCGTCTTGCAGAATGAAGCCGACCTTAGTGCCGCGCACCTGTTGCCACCATGCGTCGCTGCGCCCTAACAACGATTCACCCTGCAATGTCAATCTCTCGGCTTGCACCGCAAGTCGATCACCGGCTAAGCCAACCAGTGCTCGTGCGGTGACACTCTTACCCGAGCCGGATTCGCCAACCAGAGCAAGGCACTGCCCTCTTTTCAGGCTAAAGTTCACATTCTTCACAATATGCTTAGGTGCAGTTCTTTCAGTGTTGACCCAGACATTTAGCCCTTGCACGTCAATTACGTCGTGACTCATGCGCGATGTTCCCCTTCTGCTCGCTGCTGGATGTAACGCCCTAGCTGTGTGAAAGCGAGTGCAACCAGCACAATCGCGATACCCGGTAAGACTTCGAGCCACCAGGCCACCGTGACATTGATTTTTCCAGCTTCGAGTAATGCACCCCATTCCGGTGAGGGTGGCACTACCCCTAAACCCAGAAAAGACAGGCCTGAGGCCCAAACCACAGACTGACCAATCCCAAGTGCAACCAGGGAAACCAATGGCCGAAACACGTTTGGTACGATGTGTTGCAGGAATAATCGATGCCAGGGGTGCCCCAGCGCACGGGCAGCTTCAACATAACCTGACTGTTGTACCTGCATCGCTTGCGCACGCACCAGGCGCGCATAGCCGGGTGCGGTGCCGATGCCCACCGAGATCAGCAGACTACTGGCTGAAGGGCCTAACAGCGCCACGAACAGCAATGCCAGTAGCAAAGTGGGGAATGCCAGCAAAATTTCCAGCAGACGATTGATCGGTTCTGCCAGCCAGCGTGGGCCCAGGGCGGCGCTGAAGCCAAACACCACGGCACCAAAAAGGGCGATAGCCATAGCGCCAACACCAATTAGCAAGGATTGCCGCGTACCCCAGATAATTCGGCTGTACAAATCGCGGCCAATATCATCAGTGCCGAGCCAGTTCGTCAGCGAGGGAGCCTGCAGCGCACGTATCAAATCGGTCGTGTAAGGGTCATGGGTTGCCAGCAATGCTGGCGCAATGGCGGCGATAACAAAGAAAACAGCAACAAGAGCGGCCAGCACAACAGACCATGGCAATACGTCGGATAAACCTCTCAGGTGGCGCCAGACTGAACGCCGGCCCTTCACCCCTGCATAATCGGAAAGATGAGTCGTCATGCTTGACCTCGCAGACGGGGATCGACGATCAGGTAAATCAGATCGACCACCAGATTGATGATGATGTACAGGGAGCTAATCAAGATGACAATGCCGGACACCAGGGCAAAGTCCTTGTTGCTTACGGCGTTAACCAGCACATTGCCCAGACCCGGCCGGGCAAAGACTGCTTCGACCAGCACAGCTCCTGACAACAGATTGCCAATCGCCCATCCACTTAAGGTAATGGCAGGGATCAGAGCATGACGCAGCACATGGCGCAGGCGCACGCCAGAGAGACTCATGCCACGCGCACGAGCGGATAACACAAAAGGTTGCTGCATACTGCGTTCAAATTCACTGCGGATGGCATGACCGATAAAACCGGCCAGTGGAATGGCTAACGTGATGGCAGGCAAGACTGTGCCCCACAGCGTTGCACCCCCGACAACGGGGAACCAGCGCAGGCCGATGGCGAACACGATAAGCAACAGAATACCAATCCAGTACTGGGGCAATCCCGCCAGAATGGTTTCAACAGCGGAACCCAGTGCACCAAGCTTTTTGCTGCGTCCTGCGGTCAGCAACGTCCAGGGAATGGCTATCACCCATGCCAGTAACAACGCCGAAATCGCCAGGGTAAAGGTCGGTAACAGCTGTTCAGCGATGATATGCGTTACGGGCCGTTGCAACTCAAAGGAATAACCCAACTTGCCCTGCAGTAATTGCCAGAAGTAATTGAGGTACTGTTCCGCTATCGGTTTATCAAAACCGTACTGGGCATTGATTGGCGCAAGTTCTTCAGAGGTGCGTTCAATCACCTGCCCGGAAGTAATGTTAAGCAGAATGGTGGCGCGATCGCCGGGCAATACCGAGAGCACAAGAAAAGTCACGGTAATGGTGCCCCACAGCACAAATAGCGCGCCGGCAAGACGGACCGCGACCCGTCGAGTTAAGGAACGCGACGGATTCGCCACCAGCCTGCGTTGCGATGAGATGACGTCACTCATGGCTTCTCCTGTACAAAATAGGCGTCGTTAAAATTGAGTAATCCGTTGCCTTGATCCTGCCAAAGCCCGCGGATGTTGTTGGCGACCGCCACGTTATAGGTAAAGTTGTAGCCGCCAATGGCAATCGCCTGGTCGTCAAACCACTTTTGCAAAACAGCAAACTTCTGCAGGCGTTGCTCTGGATCCGGATCCCGCTGGGCATCGAGAATCTGTGCTTCGACCTCAGGATTGTTAAAGAAGGTGGTGTTATTGCCGTTGAAAGCGCCATTGAGAGAATGTTTGTAAACAATGTCGAGGATGTTGGGTGATGGCCACACCCAATAACCAAAACTGATTTCCTTGTCATCCGGGCGTGAGCGCGCACCGGCAAAGCCTTCGGTCTGCGTGAGCGGGATGAGATCCAGCTTGATACCCACCCGTTTCACCTGATCCTGCACCGCCTGCAGCATCAGCGCGCCTTCCTGGTCGATGATCGCCTGGATAAAGGGCAGCCGCGCATCCAGCGTTTTACCCTGTTTCGTGCGATATCCCTCTGCATCGTGTCCGGTCCAGCCTGCGGCATCCAGCAGCTTGTTGGCTTTAGCGATATTTAGTGAATAGCGATCATTAACATTGAGATAGAGCGGCGTACTTTTACTCAGTGAACCATTGCCTTCATAGGGCACCGCACCCTTGAATACGGTTTTAACGATTTGCTTGCGATCCAGCGCGTAGGCAAACGCCTGACGCACCCGCACATCATTGAAGGGGGCACGCTGAACATTGAACGAGAACGCCTGAGGTCGCCCTGTGGCGACATAGGAAAGAGTTTGATATTCACGTTTTAATGCCTGCCACTGTGCTGATGGCGGCTGATAAATAACGTCGGCGCCTCCACTGACTAAGGCTCCCCAGCGGGTGGTCGCATCGGGGACAAACTTCCACTCCAAATGCTTGATATACGCAGGGCCGTTATGATGTGCATTGGGCGGTGCCCATTGATAATCATCATTACGCACAAAACTGATACCCTCCCCCCTCACCCAGTGCGCCACTTTCCACGGCCCGGTTCCCACTGGACGCAGGCATTTTTCTTCACTGCTGTTGTGAGCCAGCGAGTCGGGGGATTGAAAACCATAATGACCGTTTGCCAGCACATTATATATTTCCGGATTGGGTTCGGATAAATGTAGTGCCACGGTATACTCGTCTACCTTGGTGAATCCGGTCATATAAGTGAAGCCGTGCCAGCCAATTCCCTTTTGCCATGCAGGATAGTTTTCAATAACCGCGTCGGCATTAAACACGTCACCATCAGTAAATTTCACATCATGACGCAAATGAAATGTAATGGTTTTACGATCGGGGGATTCACTCCAGCTTGTGGCTAGCCAGGGTCGTATTTTCCCATCATCGTAACTCACTAAATAATCGAAGACCTGCCGGGCCAGATAAGCCTGCTGCACCCAACCGCCCCACAGGCAGGGCGGTTCCTGTTCGTGCAGATAAACCAGCGTGCCGTCACTGTATTCAGGCGTTGCAGCCTGTGCAACCGTTTGTGACATCACGCCAGTTAATACGCTGAACAGGGGAATCATCAGGCGACGAGTAGATATTCGCATCATTTTTTAAGATTTCCCTTAAAAGTCCAGATATACCTATAAATGTGGCGAGACATCCACACATTTATCGTTAACTGGAAAATGAATTAATCGCTTTATTGGAATCGTTTCTGAATAGAACATAGATATCCCCAACAGCAAATATCATTACCGGGAATTAATATGAAAGAATGAATTCCTGTTCCAGATAATGGAAGTAAATATATTAACCGGCAGATTAATATCCTTTGCAGAAATAAACATTAAAAGACGGTAGGAAGAAAATGCATAGTGCCTCGACATGAACGTATTTTTTGAGTGGAGGCTAATGCCATGTCGCAGATTGAATCAGGATGGGGAGCGCCCTCTTCAGCAAGATATGAACAGCTCGCAGAGACGTTTCGACCGCTGTTTACCCGCATTCGCGCCGGAGCCATTGCTCGTGAACTCGAACGTCAACCGCCATTAGAAGAGATTGAATGGCTTAAAAAGAGCGGTTTCACCGCATTAAGACTGCCCAAAAGCGCTGGCGGGCTGGAGGCCACTTTACCAGAATTGTTTAATCTGCTGATCGAACTTGGCGAAGCAGACTCAAACCTGGTGCAATCCTTGCGCGGTCACTTCGGCTTCGTCGAAAATGTGCTCAGTAGCAGTGATACAGCCTTCAGGCAGCAATGGTTCACCCGCATTGCACAGGGTGAAATTGTCGGTCCAGCCTGGAGTGAAACCGGTGAGGCGCGCCAGACGGTGTTCTCGACACAAATCAAGCGCAGCGGCAATCGCTGGCGATTAGATGGCAAAAAATTTTATACCACTGGCTCACTCTACTCAGATTGGATCAATATCGGTTTGACCGATGAGAACCTCAAAGGCGTATCAGTGACGGTGTCTCGCACCGCGCCGGGCGTCACCGTACTGGATGACTGGAACGGCTTTGGGCAAACACTCACCGCCAGCGGTACCGCGATATTTGAAAACGTTGAGATTCCGCACGCCGATATTCGCGAAGATGCGCACTTTGGTTATGCCCCGGCGTTTTATCAACTCATTCATCTGGCTACGCTTGCCGGCATTGGCCGCGCGCAAAGTGGTGAAGTCGCCTCATTAGTCGCCGCGCGCACGCGCACTTACAGCAACGGTAACGCTCCACGCGCAGCGGATGATGCGCAAATACTTCAGGTTGTTGGCCGCTTGCGAAGTGCAGCTTATACCAGTGGCGCCATCGTGCAACATGCCGCTCAGTCATTACAACGCGCTTATGAAGCACAGCAACAGAATGATGAACAGCAGAAAACGCATAGCGTTGCGATTGCAGAGCTGGAAGTTTCTCAGTCACTCAATGTGGTTACCGACTTATTGCTTAATGCCAGTTCAACACTCTTTGATGCATTAGGAGCTTCAGCCACATTGAAACCACTGGCACTGGACCGTTTCTGGCGCAATGCCCGTACACTCTCATCACATAATCCCCGTATCTATAAAGATCGCATCGTAGGTGATTTCGCCGTAAACGGTACGTTACCGCCAGAACAATGGCGAATTGGGATAGCAGATAATCCGCAAGAAAAATAACGACTCCGGTTGTGTTCGAGTCATATTGATCGCTTTGGTCTGGCAAGTCGAAGCGGCTTTTTGTGATTAATGAGATGTGAGAATGGGGCCTTCAACTATGCGCCATTCTCACTCTGTTGGGGGTGACTTCCCCCGTCACCCCATCACCAACCCGCCATCCACATACAGCGTTTGTCCGGTGACAAACTCGCTCCACTCTGAGGCTAAAAACATCACCGGACCGGCCACATCCACGGGTTCGGCAATGCGGCGCAGCGGCGTTTGTGCGGTGATAAACTCGCGCACATCTTCTCGCGTGGCACTGCTGGCATCGGTGGGATACACCAGACCCGGCGCGACGCAGTTCACGCGAATCCCCAGCGGCCCCAGTTCTGCCGCGAGTGAACGGCTAAAACCAATCAACGCAGATTTCGCCGTGACGTAATCGTGGTAAGGAACAGAGGGACGGGCCACTAAATCGCTGGAAAGATTGATGATGCTGCCGCGCGTGCGCGAACGCATCAGCGGCAACGCGGCCTGGCAGACGTTGTAGGCCGCGCCGACGGCACCTTCAAACTGGCTTTGGTAGCCTTGCCACGACGTTTCCCAAAAGCGTTGTCGGTTATCGGTATCGAAAACATAGGGCGCGAAAGCATTGTTCACCACCGCGTCCAGACGACCGGTGGTGTTGTCGATCTGCTCCATCATCGCCGCCACCTGCTCCGCTGAGGTGACATCGGCGCGAATAGCGAGGGCAGAACCGCCCAGAGCTTCACAGCGCTTTACCACTTCCATCGCTGCGGCTTCACTGCGCAGGTAGTTCACCACCACCAGCGCGCCCTCTGCGGCGAAGGCCTGCGCGATAGCCGCGCCAATTCCCCGGCTTGCGCCGGTCACCAGAATTGTTTGATCAGCAAATTTCATCGGTTACCTCCTGTAAAATACGTGGGTTCAATCCGCATAGGGCGCAAAGCGCTCGGCGGCAGTTTCGGCAGAAGCCTCTATTTCCGTGATAGTGACCAGATCCAGCAGGCTAAAGCGGCCATCGTGGTGCCATCCTGCTGCGGGTGAGGTCATGCTGCCAAAGGCGGTAATGCGGGTAATACCTGCTTGCCCCAGACGTCCGGCGAGATCAAATAACTCTCGCGGAGTGGCCGCCACCGCCGCCGATTGCAGATAAATTTTCTGCTGCGTCATCAATGCAATTGCGTCTTCAATCTCATCCACGGCCACCACTTTGAGGGTGCGTCCGAGTGCCGACGGCATCAGAGCTTCGGGGCCATCCACCATGACCACCGCCCAGCTGTCCGTTGGCTCGCCAAAAAGAATGCGATCGTCTTGCAACGCGCGAATCTCTTCACGGCTGCGCCAGGCCGCCACGCTATTAACTTCAGCCGAAGACAGCACGCGACGCGGATACTTGCGCGCCAGCGCACGCAGTTCATGGGCAATATACTCCGCGAATTCCTGCGGCGAGATGCGTCCGCCGCGTTCAACAAACAGCATTTGCGGTGAGTAACATCCCGCCTGGTCATAGCGCATGACGTCATAAGCCACGCGCTGCGCCAGATCGACTCCCTGCCTTGTATCCAGTGCCGAACGCGCCACCAGCCCCACGCTGATTTTATGGCCGTGCGGCAGAAAACGCGTGGAGACCGGCAGTTGCTGTTTGATAGCGTCCAGTGCGGCGTTGCCACCATAAGCCATCACCACATCAGGCTGTGTTAACCAGTGTTTTTCTGCTTCTGCTTCTGCTTCGCCGCCTTTCCACCACACCACTGCCAGGCATTCGCCAAGTTGAGGATCGATCTCGGCCAGCAGTTGCGCGAACCAGCCCGCCATCAGTGGTTCAGCGCCGGGCAGTTTGCCCACGCTGCCCGCTTTTACCAGCAGTCCGCAAATCAGGCTCCACAGTGGCAAACCCGGCACGTTCCCTGCCCAGATATGCAGCAGCAGATCAGGGCCAAACGCCCGCGCAAATCCGCCATTAGGTCTTGGTTGGAAGTCATCCAGCAGTTGCGGATCGTTAAAGTCTTCGGCTAAAAAGCGCTTGAGCTGCGGCTGTCGGAAGGTTTTGAGGTATCCGGTAAGCCCAAGGCGAATCATCCCGGCGTCATAACCGGTGACAATCGGCAGCAGCGTTTCGGCCTTGCGGCGCAGCGGATGGCTTCGATCCAGCAAACGCGCAATGGCCTCATCAATAATCATCACGATCTTCGCCACGCTCAGCGTCTTGAGATAAGCGCGAGCATGATCGCGCAGATGTGCGCTCAGGAGTGTAATTTGTGCCGGATTCAGCTCGGGGACGTCGACATCCAGGTGCTGTCCGTGATGGCTAAAACTCAGCGTGCGCCACTGCACCTCTTTAGGCGATAAACATCCCGGTAAATAACCCGCGACCTCTTTCACACTGCACCTTGCGCAGCAGCCAGGAACTCTTCCATCGCCAGCGAACAGCCCTTCGCATCCGCTCCGGTGACCCGGCCCAGCAGATGGAAGCCGCCCGCCACTGCCCGGCCAGCATCCTCGGTCAGTAAGGCAGATACTGAATTGAAGTGGGCCAGATCATGGTGCACCAGCACACCCATCTCACCTTCCGCCACCTCTTCGCCCGTCAGCGGATTGACCACGCGCGTGCGGATCCAGTGCGGGCCGGATTTCACCGAGGGACAGGCCACGTTGCCGTCGTCATAAAACTGGCTGCTCAGTTCGGTCATGCCGTACATGTTGATGCAGTGCATACGCGGCACGCCTAATGCCGCACTCAGTTCGACATAAAACTGCTCGGCTCCAATTTCGCGTGATTGCCCCTTAAATCCGCCGGTATCCAGAATGCGGCTGCCAGCTGGCAGCGCAAAGCGGCGTTTCTGGCGCTGCAACTCGTCCAGCAGATGCACATAGCTGTAGCTCGCGCCCAGCAGCGCATAAGGTTCGCCCTGCGCTTCCGCCTGCTCAAGCGCAGCGAAAAGGCGATCCATCGCGATACCGCTGTCATCCAGCAGCACTTCACTCTCGGCGGTGCCAAATTTTTCCACCGCTAACGTCAGGTAATGCGCCAGCGAAGAGTTGGGCAGTGCCCGATTATCAGGGAACAAAATGCCCATGCGAATCCGCTCTTCACCCGCCATAAAGCGCTGGCGGAAATTCTGCGCCATCGAGCATTTCCAGACATCAAGCGTCGGATGATAGCTGCGCCCCTTCACTGTGCCGGTGGTTCCGCTGGTCATAAACACCGCTTCGACGTCATCGGTGGCATGGCAACTCAGCGTCAGATCCTTAAACGCAGTGATCGGAATCGCCGGAATGGCGCGCCAGTTTTTCACCATAAAAGGTGTGCGGCCGCGCTGCATAGCGAAGCGTCGATAAGGGGTATTGTGTTCGAATTGATACGCGAATATGGCGAGCGCCAGGCGGTTAAAATCGTCGTCGGTTGTGTCCTGACGCTGAAGAAAGGTTAGCAAAGCGTCGATCAAAGCAGCTTCAGTCATATGCGGGTCCACCTGTTGCGATTGCGCGAAATCTCTCAGGCCGGGCCTGATGAGTCGAGTCTGTCCGCTACAAAGCACAAAGATGGGATCAGGACGCAGTGTCGCCCTGTGTTCCGCTCCCTACGCCGGTATTAGCCGGATCAGGTTCGTAGGGTCACTACGTTGTCAGCGTGTATAACACTGACGGGTAGAATCTCAGCCCGCTAACCGGGCCCCCCCTGGAACAAGTCGCAGTCAATCAAAAGGTCACTCAATAAAAGTCCACTCAGTACACTGATTTTATTGGGGTTACTTCAAATTCACTGCTGACAGTATTTCAAGGTTAAACCATTTGCCGTTTTAACACACTGATCTTTTGATCTAACCAGAGGCACTACCCGCGGTTCCAGCTTCACGGTGATTCATTGATCAATGTGAACAGCGCTGCTGAATTAGCAGGCTGTGAGTTTTTATCAACTGGTACCTACTGACCTCAACTTCAGCAACGAAAAATTGTCATGAGTCTGCAACATTTTAGTCATTAACAAATCCTTAACCAGTTTATTTGTTGTACTTTGGCTTTAATGCCCGGTTTATTTGTTCGAGTTACGCTTCAATAAATCTCACAGGATTTTATTGTGGTACGTAATATTCAGATTTTATCCCGTCCATTATCAGATAATGACCAGGCGATATCTGCAATACACATCAATTCATTTCATCAAACCAACCACAAATACTCTTGATTTTCCATTAGTTAGACCAGAGACTGTTGGTGAAACATTCAAGGGAATTTAAAATGAAAACATCTGCTAAGGTTGGGGCACTTTGTGCCCTGGGGATCATTTTGTCTGCGTCGGGTTATGAGGTATATTCGCAAAGCATAGAAAATCAAAATGATGAAATAGCCTGTCTGACCGTTCACAGTCGTGATGCGGTTATTGCCGTAGAAAAAGACCTGCTTGAAAAAGCCCATACCGAAATGTTTGGGAAAAACAGAATCACCCTGGGTTCTCTTCTGTTGCACAATGAAGACGTAGCAAAAAATGGCACACGTATAATCGTTCCGTTTACTTTGGCTAGCCGTGGTGGGCAATCTGAGTTCCAGGCCGTAGTGAGATGTTCAAATTTACAAGATATAGAGTATGACAAACTTTAATGAGTCCATTGACTCACACAGCAAACGGATAAATAAAAATGTACAAGGCAACGAAGTATTACGTATGCGATCACGCCCGCAGGGGCTTGCTTTTGCATACCGCAGGATGTGAACAGTTACCCGGTATCGATTCACGGGCTTTTATTGGCAGTATGTATAACCACGGTCAGGCATTCACCGTCGCTGCAGCGCAATATGCGAATGTTCATTACTGCCCGTGCTGCATCACTGTTAACAAAACCATCGAGTTAGCGAAGGATAACGCGACCATGCCAGCGTTGTGCAGGGCGACAAAACCGAAGAGAAAGAAACCGATGAAGGTTGTTGAGCCCGTGCGACATTTTCCTCTGTGACTTGATGACAGCGAATGTCCTGGGACGTTTAAATCCAATCTTTTAGCCCGAAATCAACATGCATCGTCTAAAACACCGCCCGCAGCGCTGTCACCAGCGCGACGGGCGGCAACAGACTCAAGCCGTTCTGAATCGGCGGGTGAGCGGTTTCTCAACCTCAACAATCAGGAACATCACGAATCCGATGATGAAGGTGATCACCCAATAGCGGAATGGCAGTCCAGTGGTGCCGAACAGCAACTGCATAAACGGCGCGTAGATGATTAATAATTGCAGCACCAGCAGTACCGCACTGACGATCCAGATACCTTTGTTCATCAGCAGCCCTTTGCTCAGCGAGAAGCCATCTGACACACGGCAGTTGAGCATATAGAACCATTGCGCGGTAACCAGCGTCTGCAACAGAACGGTGCGGATAAACTCCGGAGAATAGCCACGCGGCTGCAGCCAGGCTTCCAGCACAAACGCGCTTATCGCAATCATTGAACCAACAAACACCACGCGCCAGATAGCGAATCCATCCATCACATGCAGTTTGGGATCGCGCGGTGGCCGACGCATAATGTTTTTTTCACCCTCCTCAAACGCCAGGCCAAACGACAGCGTGGCCGACGTCGCCATGTTCATCCACAGAATCAATACAGGCGTCAGCGGAATGAGATTACCCGCCAGCAGCGCGATGATGATCAGCAACCCCTGCGCCAGGTTGGTGGGCATGATAAACAGGATGGTTTTTTTCAAGTTGTCATAAACCCGGCGCCCTTCCCGCACCGCGCTGGCAATGGTGGCGAAGTTGTCATCCGTAAGCACCATATCGGCAGCTTCTTTGGTGACTTCGGTGCCTTTAATGCCCATCGCAATGCCGACATCGGCGCGCTTCAGGGCGGGCGCATCGTTCACGCCGTCCCCGGTCATGCCGACCACTTCCTGCCTGCTCTGCAATGCCTGAACCAGGCGGAATTTATCCTCCGGGCTGGTACGAGCGAAGATGTCGTAGGCCTGCGCGGCATCGCTTAATTGGTGATCGTCCATCACTTCCAGTTCGCGCCCGGTAATGGCTGAACCCGCATTGCCAATCCCCAGCATTTGACCAATGCTCATCGCGGTTTGCGGGTGGTCACCGGTGATCATTTTGACGCGTATGCCAGCCTGCAGGCAGTCACGAATGGCGGTGATGGCTTCAGGGCGCGGCGGATCCATCATTCCGGCAATCCCGAGCAGAATCACGCCCTGTTGCAGATCCTGATGGGTGAGTTCAGTTTGTCCGGGTAACGCCGGTTTCCATGCTGCCGCCACCATGCGCAGCCCTTCGCGCGCATACTCTTCAATCTTGCCTTCCCACCAGCTGATATTGATGGGTTGCAGGCCGTGTTCGGTTTGCTGCTGCTGACAAAGTCGGAACAGCACATCCGGCGCGCCGGTAATCAGCACACGCTCTTCATCGCCAATGCGGTACAGCGTCGACATGTATTTGTATTGAGAATCGAACGGGATTTTACTGCGTAACTCGGTCGTGACCACCGGCAACTGCCCTTTGGCGGCCAGCACCTTGAGCGCGCCCTCAGTCGGCCCACCGGTGATTTTCCAGTAGCCGCTCTCATCCTTAATCAGCTGACTGTCATTACACAGATCGATGGTGCGCAGATACTGTTCGAGCAAGGACCCGCCAGTGACTGTAACGGGCACGGCGTCATCCGCCTTATGAATGGCGCCGACCGGTTCATAGCTGTCTCCGTCTACCCGGTAAATATGATCCGCCGTGATCACCGCTTTGACCGTCATCTCATTCATGGTCAGGGTGCCGGTTTTATCCGAGCAGATCACCGTCATCGCGCCCAGCGTTTCCACCGTCGGCAGCTTACGAATGATCGCCTGCTGCTTCGCCATGGTCTGCACGCCGAGGGAGAGGATGATGGAGATAATGGCGGGCAAGCCTTCGGGCACGGATGCCACTGCCAGACTGATCAACGACAACATCAGTTCGGAGACCGGCATGTCGCGGAACAGCAGGCTGAAGACAAACAGCGCGGCCATCATCGCCAGAATAATCAGGAAGATGGCTTTACCTAGCTTGTCCATTTGTACCAGCAGCGGCGTACGATGTTTTTCGATATCGGACATCATCTGATTGATGTGCCCCAGTTCGGTATCTCCACCGGTAGCCACCACCAACCCTGTACCACCACCGGAACTGACCGTCGTTCCCGAAAACAGCAAGTTGGTGCGATCGCCTAACGGAAGTTCTCCCGTCAGTGCATCGGTGGTTTTCTCCACCACCGTGGATTCCCCGGTGAGTATCGCCTCTTCCACGCGCAGATTGTGGGCTTCGATCACGCGCAGGTCAGCGGGGATACGATCCCCGGCGCGGATCACCACCACATCCCCCGGCACCAGCGCGGTGGTCGGCAGGGTTTCGTGCTTGCCCGCGCGGATCACCACCGTTTCGCTGGAGAGCATATTGCGTATGCTTTGCAGGGATTTTTCCGCATTGCTCTCCTGGATATGGCCAATCAACGCGTTGACCACCGCCACACCCAGAATCACCAGCGTATCAACCCAATGGCCCATCACCGCCGTCAGCAGCGCGGCAGCGAGTAACACGTAAATCAGCACATCGTTAAAATGGGCGAGGAAGCGCAGCCATGCGGGCTTACCCGGTTTTTGCGGCAGGGCATTTTCACCGTATTTTTGTAAGCGGGCCGTGGCTTCACTACCCGAGATACCTTCAACTGAACTCTCTGTCTGGCTCAAGGTTTCATCGACAGAAAGCTGATAGTACGACCTTTCCGATTTAGCAGTATTCATCGCTTTCTCCTCAAATCCTGTTTCGGAAATCAAGGCGGTGACATCGCGTTATTAACAGATCCTCTTTAAATACAAAGACGAACATCCACGTACTGCCTGAGGTGAGTCCCGTTTATAACTGAAAGACATGTCATTAATGGCTGCCCAACGAAATTGAGCAGGGAAATAATCTATACGCCGAACTTTTGACAAGAGAAATGAACGTTATAAACGTAGCACAGGCCATTCAACTCACTCTGTTTTTATGAGGAAATTCACCCGCAATCAAAAATTAGTTTTCAGAGGAATTTTAAACCAAAGATAAATAAGCTATTTTTAACGAAAATAAATTAACCCACCCCTATGTTAATGAAATAGCGGGAAAAGCCACACTTTGTTTTTATGTTGTTAAGCTGGTTTATAGTTCTGATTAAAACAAATAAATCAGATTTAAATTCCATGAGTTGCGCCAAAGATATGGCATTTATCAAACTTTACATTTTTGGATATCCACAGCTATGCTCATGCTTAACAAATAAACCTTAACCGTCACTCCTATCCGACCGCAGTGAGATGACTCTAATTCGCCCACTGTTAATGGAGGTAACGATGCCGGACTATAGTCTGCTGCGCCTGAGTCTTTATGTACTTATCGCTATTGTAACCTGTTCTGCCGTGGGGTTATTTACCTACGCCGTCGTTTCTATGCTCGGCGAATAAGAACCTCGCTAATAATAACGCCAATAATTAATTTAATATTGCTGATTGAGGACGAACTCGTGACGCGTTATTTTCTGCTGATCGCCATTGTTATATTGATAACAACAGGTTGCGATCAAAAAAAAACGGAAGTCGCTCCCCTGCCACGCATGGTGAAAGTGGTTGAGGTGGTGGCTTCCGGTGAGGCTCAGCAACGCATCTTTCCCGCACGCATTGAATCGGGTGATTCCACAGATCTCTCCTTTAAACGGGGTGGACAGATCGATGCCCTGGAGATTCGTCAGGGCAACAACGTGACACAGGGGCAAGTGATTGCCAGGCTGGTGGCACGTGAGGCGCAGCAGCGCGTTAACGAACGCCAGACCGCCGCCACGCTGGCCCAACGACAGTTTGCACGCTTCCAGACGCTGGCCGGTCGTCAGGCGATTTCTCAGGCTGAAATGGACGTCCAGCGCGCCAACCGCGATGCCGCGAATGCCACCCTGCAAATCGCTCGTGAAGAGTTAAGTCAGATGACCTTAACCGCCCCATTTAGCGGCACCGCGGCGACGGTTAACGTGCGTAATCATCAGGTGATTGCGGCGGGCCAAACCATCGCCACGCTGACGCGCACCGATCTGCTTGATGTGGTGTTTAACGTGCCGGAAAACCTGTTCACCGCGCTGGATATCCGCAACATGACGTATCGGCCGGTGGTGAGGATTAACACCCTGCCGGATCGCGAATTTCAGGCTGAATACAAAGAGCACACCGGCAGCAGTAGCAGCAACACGCTGACCTGGCAGGTGATCTTAACCATGCCGCGCCCTGCCGATTTCCCTGCCGTGGGTGGCGTCAGTGGCACCGTTACGGTCAATCTTGCCAACCTTCCCGCCAATGTGAATCATGCGGCCCTGGTTGTGCCGGTCGAAGCGGTGTTTAACCCCGACAGCCACCAGCGCAATGAACCTCATGTCTGGGTGGTGCAAGGTAGCGGCGACCAGCTCAAGCTGGAAGATCGTAAGGTCACCGTCGGCGAAGTCACAAACCAGGGGGTGGTGATCACCGATGGACTGAAAGCCGGTGAACGCGTGGTCGCAGCAGGTGTGAATGAACTGCATGCGCAACAGCCGGTACGCATCTGGACGCGAGAGCGAGGGTTGTAATGGACATCTCCAAACAGTTTATTGATAACCCGGTTCGCGTCTGGCTGGCGATTTTGTTGTTGGGACTCGGGGGTATTTTTGCCCTGCTCAATATTGGTCGCCTGGAAGATCCTGCCTTCACCATCAAAACGGCGGTGATCGTTACACAATATCCCGGAGCTTCTGCGCAGCAGGTGGAAGAAGAGGTGACGTTGCCGTTAGAGAATGCGCTGCAGCAATTACCCTCTCTGGACAACGTTAGTTCCATCTCCTCCAACGGCCTGTCACAAATCACGGTGAATATTGCTTCGCGCTATCACTCTAATGAACTGCCGCAAATCTGGGATGAACTACGGCGGCGCGTGGGTGATGCGTCACGCTTCTTCCCGCCCGGCGTGGCGACACCTTTCGTTAACGACGATTTTGGTGACGTGTTCGGCTTTTTCTTTGCCATTTCCGGTGACAACTTCAGCAATCCGGAGCTGGTGCAGTACGCCGAACAATTGCGGCGAGAACTGGTGCTGGTGCCCGGCGTCGGCAAGGTGGCGATTGGCGGTGCCATCCCGCAACAGGTTAATGTCGATGTCTCACTGACGAAAATGGCGGCGCGCGGCATTACCCCGGCCCAACTCTCCGCCGCACTCAGCCGCCTGAATGTGGTCTCCAGCGCGGGCGAGATTAAATCCGGCTCCGAATCGATTCGACTGCATCCTACCGGGGAATTTGAAAATATCGATGAGCTGAGCGACCTGCTTATCAGCCCCGTTGGCGACACCGCCACCACTCGCTTACGCGATATCGCCACGCTGTCTCGCGGGTTGAGTGAATCCCCTTCCAGCATCTATCACGCCAACGGCCGCCCGGCGGTCACCATGGGCGTCTCCTTTATCCCCGGCGTCAACGTGATAGATGTGGGCCGTGCACTGGAAGCCAAACTGCAGCAGATGTCGGCGGAAAAACCGGCTGGCATTCAAATCAATACGTTTTACGATCAGGCGGCGGAAGTGGCGCACTCCGTCAACGGCTTTATCACCAACTTCCTGATGGCGCTGGCGATTGTGGTGGGTGTGCTGCTGATTTTTATGGGCGTGCGCAGCGGCATCATTATCGCGCTCTCGCTGGCGCTGAATGTGCTGGGCACACTGCTAATCATGTATTTGTGGGGCATTGAGTTGCAGCGCATTTCGCTGGGTGCACTGATTATCGCCCTCAGCATGCTGGTGGATAACGCCATCGTGATCGTCGAAGGGGTGCTAATTGCGCGTCAGCAAGGTTCATCGCGCACCTCGGCGATCAACTTTGTTATCCGGCGTTCGGCCTTCCCGCTGTTGGGTGCCACAATTATTGCGATACTGGCGTTTGCACCGATTGGCTTGTCGCAGGATTCCACCGGTGAATACTGCAAATCGCTGTTCCAGGTGCTGTTGATATCACTGATGTTGAGCTGGTTCTCAGCGTTGACCATCACGCCGGTGTTGATCAAATGGTGGCTGTTTAAAAAGGGCAACACGGAAACGCCCGCCGCTGAAGCCTCGCCCTACGATGGCGGTTTTTATCGACTCTACCAACGCACGCTCAACGCACTGTTGCAACAGAAAACCATCACGCTTGCGGTGATGGCTGCCCTGCTGGCGCTGGCTATCTGGGGCTTTGGTGGCGTGCGGCAGAACTTCTTCCCCTCGTCCAATACGCCGATCTTCTTTGTCGATCTGTGGCTGCCGTACGGCACGGATATCAAAGCCACCGAACAAATGGCCAGCGATATTGAGAAGTCGATCACCGGGCAGCAAGGCGTGGTGTCTACGGTCACCACCGTCGGCCAGGGCAGCATGCGCTTTATCCTCACCTATAACGGACAGCGCCAATACAGCAACTATGCGCAAATCATGGTGCGCATGGACGATCAGCGCAATATCGCCGCACTGTCACGCCGCGTGGATGACTATATCGCTCGCCAGTATCCACAGGTGAACGCCAGTACTAAACGGGTGATGTTTGGCCCTTCTGGCGGCAGCGCCATTGAGGTGCGTATCAAAGGCCCCGATCCCGATCGCATGCGCCTGATTGCCAGCGAAGTGGGCGACATCCTCGCGCAAGATCCTGCCACTGACAGTGTGCGCAATGACTGGCAAAACCGCAGCAAGGTGATTCGTCCGCAGTTCAATCCGGCGCTAGGGCGCGAACTGGGCGTGGATAAGCAGGAGATCGATAACGCGCTGCAAATGAATTTCACCGGCAGCCGCGTCGGTTTATATCGTGAAGGCGCAGATTTACTGCCAGTGGTGGTGCGACCGCCCGCCAGCGAACGGCAGGATGCCAACCATCTCAACAACGTGCTGGTGTGGAGTCAAAGCCAGCAGCACTACATTCCGCTCAGCAATGTGGTGAGTGGCTTCAATCTTGAATGGGAAGACCCTTTAATTCTGCGGCGCGACCGCAGCCGCGTGCTGACGGTGATGACCGATCCCAGCCCACTCAGCAGCGATACTTCCGGCGATATTCTGACGCGGGTAAGACCGCAAATTGATCAGATCTCACTGCCGCACGGCTACAGCATTGAATGGGGCGGCGATGCCGAAAACTCCAGCGAGGCGCAGCAAGGAGTATTCACCACTTTACCGTTGGGCTATCTGGTGATGTTTGTGATCACCGTGCTGATGTTTAGCTCACTGAAAAACGCGGTGGCGATCTGGCTGACGGTGCCGTTAGCGCTGATTGGCGTGACGCCTGGCTTCTTACTCACCGGCATTCCGTTTGGCTTTATGGCGTTGATAGGCTTACTGAGCCTGAGCGGCATGCTGATCCGTAACGGCATCGTGTTGGTGGAAGAGATTGAGCAACAGAAACAGGACAAAGCGCAGCATGACGCGATTCTGTATGCCGCCACATCGCGCTTGCGCCCGATTCTGCTGACCGCTTTCACCACGGTGTTAGGCCTGGCACCGCTGCTGCGCGATGTGTTTTTCCAGAGCATGGCGGTGGTGATTATGTTTGGATTGGGCTTCGCGACGATACTGACGCTGCTGGTTCTGCCGGTGATTTACGCCTGCTTCCACCGTAATGAGAAAGCGACGTCAGCATGAACGCCACCGGGCTGAATGTCATTAAGACACTCGGCTGCATGGCGGCCGTGACCTTTTTTACGCTGTATAACACCTGGGATCGCTACGATTATGATTACCACTGGATTCTGGCGTTCCTGACGTTTATCTCCACCATCGCCACCCCGCTGTTTTTTGTGGTGGCGGGCATTATGGATAGCCAGGCCGAGCAGGATATTCGCTGGCAGCTCAGCAAGATCCGCAATGTGGTGATCGTATTTCTGTTCTGGATGACGATTTACTATCTCTGGGAGCCTTACCAGCGCGGCTATCTGATTCAGCCGTGGTTTGTGTTTTCGTTTATCGTGATCTACAGCTTCAATCCGCTGCTTTCCTGGCTCAGCCTGCATCGCCTCGCATTTTGCGCGCTGGTTGTTGCTCTGTTGGCGTTTTCTTATGGCTACGATTTGCTGTCGGTGCTGTATCCCGACGTGCGGGTTTTCAGTCTCGCGCCGCAATACCGCATCTGGACCTGGTTGCTGTTTTATCTTACTGGCCAGCTATTGTGTGAACCGGTGATTGCCGACTGGCTGAATAAGAGAAAAGTCGCCCTCGTCGCCACCTGCGCCCTGCCCTTTATCTATCTTTTTACCTGGTTGTACGAGCAGCACTTCTTCTTCGCGCTGTTTAAAGCCGATCGCAATGCCTTCCTCCTCACCGGTTCACAAATTTACCTGCTAGTGGTGGCACTGGTATTAGCCGCCAGCGGCGTGCGCTTTCGCCGTCATGTCGCCCTTAAAGAGACGCTGCTGGCCACCGTGAGTAAAACCATGACCGGGGTGTACATCATGCATTACTCGGTGTTTCACATCGTCACCGCGCTCATCCCAATCACCTCGCTGGCCACCAAACTCACGTTGATTGTGGTTACCTTTGTGATCTCGGTGTTGCTGGCCCGGCTGATTCTTGCCAACGGGCTGCTGAAAAAAGTCATCACTCTTTAAGGCACTGTTGCAGATCCGGCTGCTGACCACAGGCAATCCGTCCATTTATTTGCGCCATCATATAAGCGAAAAACGGATTCGAGGTATTGCGCATCAGCGTGTCGAGCCCCACGGTGAGACTGGCGGTTTCTCCGCGCAGTGAGATTGTGCCGAGGCTGATGCCATAACGATTTTTCTCGGTGGGTTCGCGGCCATACAGCGAATCGGTGAGCGGGAAAGGGACGGCGATATGTGACAAGGAATACATATCCTGCGGCCACGCCAGATGCAGCGGACGCGTTACTTCGTTGGTTTGATCGGCAGGCGTGATGCGGGCGATCACGTCATAAGTGGTGGGCGACGCGTTAGTGATCACCGTTGTGGCGTAATGACGCGGCGCGGCAGGCAGTAAGTCATTGACCGCTGAGTACAGTGCAGGCCGGAACAGCGCGCGTAAGTTGGCCGCCTGGTTGATATCGAAAATCATTAACTGGCTGCCGTTGTCCGGCAGATAACGATACAGCGCATCGACCACCGCGCGGGTACTGACGGTGGAATCGAGAATCGACTGGAACGTCAGCACCGGTGGTAAACCACGTATTTGGCCATCGCGGGCGAGTTGTACGATCTGTTCCTGCAACGCCTGGGTTAGCAGCCAGGACTGACGCGCCGCTCGCACCGGGAACGAATTGTATTTAAACGGATTATATTCCGGCATGATATTGAGCCACGCGGCTTTGGCAAACACCGGGAACACCGCCGGCCAACCGGCTAATCCAGCAAATCGAGCGTAAGCCGTCACGCCAATCATCGGTGACAACAGCAACACCTGCTGCGGTTTGCGAAGATTTTGATTCTGCTGAGAATCGAGCACATATTTCATCGCCAGCGCGCCGCCGTTGGAGTAGCCCACCAGATGCAACGGGACTTGCGTTCCCGCTAAGCGCGTGGCCTCACGCACGGCCAGACGCGTCACGGCCAGCCACATTTTCCAGTCCACTTTGGTCAGTGAACCCGGCACGGTGCCATGACCAGGAAGCCTTGGCACTACCGCAACATAGCCTTGTTGCTGATAAGCCTGTGCCAGATAACGCATGCTGTAAGGCGAATCCGTTAATCCGTGCAGCAGCACCACCGCACCTTTGATTTCACCCGTCGGTTTCAGCACAAACGAGCGATTCCAGTCAGTGGCAAATCCTGCCGGATAGACCGGGCTTTGCGCGTAATAGCGGTTTAGCAAGGTTTTCTCTTCGTCACTCAGTTGGTCCGAGACGTTGTGTTTCATCTGCTGGAAGATCACATTTTCCTGCGCCAGATAATCGGCGAAGGTGGCGTGATCTATTTGATCCACCGTCATTTCGTCAGCCGCCCAGGTGTGCCAGCGATGCAGCGGTGGCCCCTGCTCAGACTGATATCCGCGAATCAGTAAAAACATGATCAGCAAAGAAACCACGCCCAGGGCGATTCTCTTCAGCCACTTAAGCACGGGAGAACGCTGCACCCTGTCAGAAGCCATAGCGGAACCAGGCAAACAGCACGTTGCCGTTGTTGTAGCTACCCGGAATATAGGTGAACTGCACGTTAAGATTTTTATAACCTGCGGAGAACAGCGGCAGGACAATCGGCAGTGGCACGTAGTTGGCGAAGTCATCACGCGCGGTTATACCCGCCGTCAGCCCCAGCCCTAGACGCACATCGCGCGCCTCATCGAGATACCAGCCTTTCTCCCAGCCGTAACCGATAATCGGTTGCCACATATTGTGGGAGTCCTTAAACGCCATCGCATACAGCGCGCTCCAGTCACCGTCCTCGTTGTAGCGCGACACACCAAAACCCCCGCCCCACGGCGATTCGTTGTAGTTGTCGGTTTTGTCTTTGTCGTAGGCGAAACGTGCATGCCAGCTGATAAACGGTAGGTAGATATCATAATACTGAGGCTGTTCCCAGGTTTGCGAGACATCCTGCTTCAGCCATTCCCAGCCATCACTGAGTGTGCCCGCCGCCAGCACCGGCAATGTCCAGACACTCAACGAGACGCACAACGCCACCAGAAAAGTACGCATGGGTTATCCTTCTGCAAAAGCACCGATGATAGTGAGCAAGAGAAACAGCCAGCATGATCTGTGTGCCCATACCGGGCAGACCGTCAGGGAATATTATAGTTGTTGAGTGAAGGTTAAGGGTCTGCGCAAAGCATACTGTTGCGTGGCACATTCCATAAGAACGAGGTCGATTTGACTGGCGATGAAGACTTGCGCAAACTATGTTCTTTTGTATTAACAGTTAATACACGGTGAGTTCAATGAGAAAAATAACGTCGGTTAGCGTGGGTGAACAACTCGATAACTTCATCTCGCGCATGGTTGATTCAGGGCGCTATGGATCAGCCAGTGAAGTGATGCGTTCGGCTTTACGGTTGCTGGAACAACAGGAATCACATGATCAAGTTGTCCGAAATGCCGTAGTTGAAGGGTTGGAAAGCGGCGAAAGCCCGCGTTCACTGCGTGAAATTGCTGCTGAAAGGAAGAAGCTCAATCGTGTATAAACTGTCAGAACTTGCCGACAGTGACTTTGCCAATATCTATGACTACACCCTGCTCAAATTTGGTGAAGCGCAAGCCGATCGCTACACCGATGCACTGGATGAGTTCCTTATTACATTGTCAAAGATGCCTGAGATGGGACAGGATTACCCGCGCGTGAAAGATGTAAAACGAATTGTTTTTCAGTCGCATACCATTTTTTATACTGCCTATCCTGACGGGATATTTATTGCCCGAATTTTACATCAACAGATGGACACGGCTCGTCACCTACCCGACTTTTAATTCCACTTTAAGCACCCTACCGCGCCCCTAATCTTCCTCCACAACGCTTTTTTTACCTTTTCCACTCTTCCCATCTTGATAACGATAACGATTTTCATTCAAATACAGCCTGCCACTCTTTCATGCATGTACCACTGTGCGGTTGTTGGGAATCCATCTTGTCAGCGTTTGAGCGTTACTACACGGAACTGTTCCGCTTTTTGAGCGGTAAACTGCGGGATAAACACCTCGCGGAGGAACTGACCCAGGAAACATTCAGCCGTGCGCTGGCTGCACCGGAACAGATTTCCTCGCACCGCGGATTGCTTTACCATATCGCCAGAAATCTTTTGGTCGACCGCTATCGCCTGCAGAAACAGTATGATCCCTCGCAAGATACTGACACCGACGAGTTACTGGCACCCGGTTACGAGCAACCGGACAATCGCCTTGAGAACCAACAATATATCGACCACATTGTGGCTGCCATTGAGACCCTGCCGCCGCGCTGCCGGGAGGCTTTTATCCGTCATCGCATTGAGGGGCAGTCGCAAAGCGAAGTGGCCGCGAGCATGGGAATTTCAACCAACATGGTGGAAAAACACATCATTCGCGCCATGCTGGCCTGTCGTGCCAGCCGCGACAGCTGGCGTGACGAACAATCGACAGGGAAGGTACGATGACGCGACATGATGAGCAGACAATTGCCGAACAGGCTATCCACTGGCTACTCCGTGAGCAAGAGGGCATGACGCGAGAGGAGCAGCAGGCTTTCGAACGCTGGCTGCAAACGCCCGCCCATCGGGCAGAATACGAGGATTTAGGCGGGCTGTGGCAACAGACGTCAGCTATTCCTGCTGCTGCCGTTGCGCATCTGCGCCCCGCGCCAACGCGCCGCAATGTTTGGCGCCCGGTTGCCGCGACCTGTGCGCTGCTGTTACTGGCAGCCGTGCTCTACATCCCGCTGCGTAACACCTTCGCCCCGCCGATTTACAGCGCAAGCTGGCACACCGGACGTGGCGAGATGCGCACCGTGCGACTTCCCGACGGCACCACACTGTCGCTGGATGCCGGTACCCAGCTCAACGTGCGCTACTTTGCCAATCGCCGGGAAGTGGAGATGCCGCAGGGGCAAGTCTTCTTCCAGGTCACGCACAACCCGAGCCAGCCGTTTGAGGTGCTCAGCGGCCCAACACGTGTGACGGTGGTAGGCACCGAATTCCGGGTCCGTTACCTGCCGCATACCATGAGTGGCGAAGGCAGTGATGTCGCCGTGAGCTCAGGCGCTGTGCGCGTCGGTCCACGCGGCAACTGGGAGAACCGCTGGTGGCGCGCAATGCAGCATCTACACATTCCACAAGCACAGCGGCATATCAGTGTGCTGCACGCCTCGGAACGATCGCTGACCGATGCCCAGGGACGATTGATTTCACGCTCGACGCTGCCCGCAGACAGCATCGCCGCCTGGCGTGACGACCGCATCGTGCTGGATGACACGCGGCTGGATATGGCACTGGCAGAGTTCGCTCGTTACGGCGATGTTTCGCTCAAACTCAATTCCCCAGCTGTTGCCGCACTGCGCATCAGCGGCAGTTTTGATACCGATCGGGTGGATAGCTTTGCTAACGCATTGCCTCGCGTCCTGCCGGTAAAAATAAAAAACATTAAAAATCAATCCACTGTGGTCACCACCGGCATGACGTTAAAAAATAATTAAAATCGACGTCAGGGTTTTACCCCGCGCTTCGTCTTCAGAAGAGAATGATTATTATTCATCTTAACTCTGGGGATCCTGAATGGCTGGTTTTTATGTTTCACGTGCGTTTCGACCTTCGCACATTGCCGTCGCGCTGGCGGTGGCATTTCCCGCCTCCGGCGTTTTCGCCGCGGCTACGCTGCCACTGTCACTGCCCTCGCAGCCACTGGCGACCTCACTCAACCAGTTAGCCAGACAGGCTAACGTGCAGCTGATTGCCGCACCGGCATCCCTCGCCAATAAAACCGCACCGGCGGTGAAAGGCTCGATGACGCTGGATAGTGCGCTGGGTCAACTGTTGGCGGGAAGCGGACTGGAGTGGACGCAGAACGGTGACACCGTCTCCGTCACGCCCTCGGCAGCTGGCGAAGAGACGCTGACGGTAACGAAAACCCTGAGTGGCGCTTCCACCGTGCCGCAACAAACCATCAGCGCCACCAAAACCGATACGCCGCTACTGGAAGTGCCACAGTCGGTCTCGGTGATCACGCGTCAGCAATTGGACCGCCAGAATGTCCAAAGCGTCACCGAAGCGTTGCGCTATGTGCCGGGAGTGAAGACTGAAACCTATGGCGTCGATCCTAAAGGTTATGACTGGATTTACATCCGTGGCTTTAACGCCCTGACCACCAACGATTACCGCGATGGTCTGCGCCAACTCAACAACAGCTATAGCTATTTCCGCACCGAGCCTTACGCGCTGGAGCGTATTGATATTGTGCGCGGTCCTTCCTCTACGCTTTTTGGTCTTGGCGATGCAGGCGGCATTGTGAACCGCGTCAGCAAAATGCCTGACGCGCGCGGTGTGCATGAAGTGGAAGTCCAGTTGGGGAATTTCAACCGCCGTCAGGCGCAGTTTGATATGAGCGATAAACTCGATGATGAAGGTCAGTGGCTGTATCGGGTGGTCGGTCTGGCACGTGATAGCGATACCCAATTCCAGTATCGCGATGGCCCGCATGTTGAAGATAATCGCCTCTACCTCGCCCCCACCTTAACCTGGTTGCCCTCCGCCGATACCAGCCTGACGCTGCGTGCTGATTATCTGCGTGACACCTCCGGCGGCACCGTGGCCGTGTTGACCAATCCAGGCAACAAAACCACCGACACCCTGCTGGGCGATTACAGTTACAACCGCTTCCGCCAGGAGCAATACAGCGTTGGCTATGAGTTCAGCCAGCAGCTCTCAGAAGGCATCAAATTCCGTCAGAACCTGCGCTATGGCCAGACTGATACCATTTTGAACAACCTGCTGCCGGGCGATCCGGACTTCACCACTAACACCGTGTCACGCAACGCCATTCGTTTTGATGAGCATATGAAAGCCTTCAACATCGATAACCAGTTGCAGATGGATTTCAACACGGCATCTGTTGCACATACACTACTGGCCGGGGTGGATTATAGCTGGCTGGATGCCAACGCTAAGCGCTTCAGCGCCGTTGCGCCTTCACTCAGCATCACCAATCCGGCTTACGGTCTGGATATTGCCGATCCCACCAACGCAGTAAATAACAACGATCAAACCACCGCCCAGTTGGGTGTGTACATGCAGGATCAAATTCATCTGACCGATCAATGGCTGGTGACGCTCGGCGGTCGTCATGACGATATCAGCATGCGCACGCAGAACAACCTCAGTGGCAGCAGCTCATGGGTGGACAAAGATGCCTGGACGGGGCGCGCGGGATTAACTTATCTGGCCGGCAACGGACTGGCGCCGTACATCAGCTACGCCGAGTCATTCGTGCCCAACAGCGGCACAGACAGTCAGAACCGCACCTTCGACCCAAGCAAGGCGCACCAGTATGAGATTGGATTGAAATATCAGCCGGACAGCAATCTGCTCATGACACTGGCCGCGTTTGATATCACCAAATCCAACGTGCTCACCAATGAAATCGTCGATGGCCTCGCCACCGGTTATCAGGTGGCATCAGGTGAAGTGCGCTCACGCGGCATCGAGTGGCAAACTCAGGCCCAGCTCAACGCCAACCTCGATGTACTGGCTTCCTACACCTACACCGATGCCGAGATCAGCAAAAGCAACAATGGCGATCAGGGTAAGCAGCAGGCTAACGTGCCGAAAAACATGGCATCGGCATGGCTGAACTATGGCTTCCATCAGGGCATGTTCGATGGGCTGATGCTGAGCACTGGCGTGCGCTATATCGGCAGCATGTATGGCGACAACGCCAACACCATTCCGGTTAAGAACTTCACCCTGGTCGATGCGGGCGTGAAATATCAGGTGAACAAAAACATTCAGGTCGGATTCAACGTACAAAACCTGTTTGACCATCACTATGTCGGCACCTGTGATGGTGATACCAGCTGCTATCCTGGCCAGGAACGCACCTTTATAGGCTCGCTGAAGCTGAACTTCTGATGTTCAACATCAGTCGTCGTACCTGCCTGAAAATGCTCGTCGTGCTGCCCATCGCAGCACGTGCGGGCCAGGTCATTCCCGATCGCCACCGTATTGTGGCGATCAACTGGGCGGCAGCGGAAACGCTGCTGAGCCTGGGCGTCACGCCGCTGGCGATTTCCGATAGCCACTATTTTCGCCAACGCATTCCGCGCCCGCTGTTGCCTGACAGCGTGCAGGATATTGGGCCTTTCTGGGAGCCTAATCTGGAAATGCTCGCGGCCCTGCGCCCCGCATTGATTATCAGCGATGCACTCCCCGCCGCCGTCATGACCAAAATGGCGACCATCGCCCCGGTGGAAACCGTCACAGCGTTTGCGACGTCTGGTGATTTATGGCAAACCCTGCATGACTGGGCCCAGCAACTGGGCGCGCGTCTGAAAGTTACCTCCCGCGCGACACAGTGGCTGCAACAGGTCGATACGGCAATGAACACTTATCGCCAGCGCCTGATTAACCCTCAACACAAGCGCGTGCTGGTAATGGTGCTGGATCAGGATGGCAAGTACGCAACGCTTTACGGCACCGGCAGTCTTGCCGATGCCGTTTTACGCCAGCTCGGTTTGATAAACGCCTGGCAAAAATCAGTGAATGCTGCGCACGTCGCGCGAGTGCGCATTGAGGAACTGGCCGATCTGCCGTGCGACTGGCTTTTCTATACCGAGTTACCGACAGCGATGACACGTTTGATGCGCGCCAGACAGCCGAATGGTCTATGGCAACACTTGCCGATGGTGGCGCAAGGGCGTGTCACCCGTCTGGATCATTTCTTCCCGTTTGGTAGCCTAGCGACGGCGCTTGGGCTGGCGGACGATATCACTCGCGTGCTGGAAACCGCATCATGAAACCGATAAGCGCCATGGTGCTGCTGTGCGCCGCTTTGATTGCGGCATTGACGCTGGTCACCGTCAATTACACCACGCTGCTGGCACGCTACCCCGTCTCACTATCATCGCTGCTGGTTGATCAAAGCTTTCTGCCGCGCATCGCTGTCAGCCTGCTGTGCGGTGCGGGCCTGGCGTTAGCCGGTTTGTTGTTTCAGCAGGTGCTGCAAAATCCACTGGCCGAACCGGGAACGCTCGGCGTGGCTGCCGGTGCTAATTTGGCGATGTCCGCCGCGTTGCTTTTCGCGCCGGGCCTGTTGGTCATCGGCTTGCCACTGTTGGGGCTGATCGGATCGATGGTCGCCATTTTGATCCTGATGACGCTCACCGCGGGTCGCCGATTCGCGCCACTGAGCGTGATTCTGGTTGGCATGGTTCTCAGCCTGTACGGCAACGCGCTGAACACGCTATTGGTGCTGTTCAACCACGATTACCTCAGCGATCTGTTTAGCTGGCAAGCCGGGACACTGACGCAGAGTGGCTGGAGCAGCAGTCTGGTGCTGGCGGTGACGCTGGCTTGCGCATTGATCGCCAGCCTGTTGCTGGTCAGGCCGCTGACGGTGCTGGGATTATCCGAGCAAAATGCCCGTGCGTTGGGCCTGGCCACCGTTCAGGTGCGCTTTATGGCGCTGGGCGTAGCGGTATTTCTGAGTGCGATGATCACCAGCCAGGTGGGGATTATCAGTTTCATCGGGCTGGCTGCCCCGGCGATGGTTAAAGCTTGCGGCCTGCGCCGCTTCCCAAAACAGCTGATCGCCAGCATGCTCACCGGTGCAACCTTACTGCTAATGGTCGATCAGCTCGCACTGCGATTCTCCCCAGCGGCGGGCGACATTCCATCAGGCGCCGTGACGGCACTGTTAAGCGCCCCGTTGTTATTAATGCTGCTGATGCGGCAACGCGCCACGCATCTGCCGACCGGGCAAACGCGGGTCAGCGCCACACCGCGTTTCAACACTCATCAACTGGGCATCCTGTTGCTGCTTTTGCTGCTGGTTCTGCCTGCGTCACTCTGGATCAACCGTGCGCCGCCAGGCGCGATTACCTCGCAGTTGCTGGTCTGGCGCTGGCCGAGAATCAGCGGTGCACTCTGTGCAGGGATGATGCTGGCGTGTGCGGGCGTATTGATTCAACGCTTAACCGGCAACGTGATGGCAAGCCCGGAGCTGACCGGCATCAGCAGCGGCGCGGCCCTGGCGGTGCTATTAACCGTCTTGTTCACCTCCTTACCTCTGACTTTTATGTTGCCCGCTGCGGTGGTCGGCAGCCTGCTCGCCATGCTGTTGCTGTTTTTGTTTGGCGCACGCAGTGGGTTTAACCCGCAGAAAATGGTGCTGATTGGTTTGAGCCTCACCAGCCTCGCCAGCGCGCTGAATATGATATTGATGATGAGTGGCGACCCGCGTGCCCTGATGCTGCTGAACTGGAGTACCGGCTCGACAGCCAACATTGATGCAAGCATGGCCATCGGGGCGATGGTTGCCGCGATGGTGTTGTGTCCGCTGGCGTTGATGATGCAACGCTGGTTAACGTTATTGGGATTAGGGCAGCAGACCGCACAGTCATTGGGCATCGCCTTGCGCCGCACGAATTTGTTAATCCTGCTGCTGACGGCCCTGCTCACCGCAGCCGGTACGCTGCTGGTCGGCCCGCTGAGTTTTATCGGATTGCTGGCACCGCAATGCGCCAGAGCATTGGGGGCCAATCTATTACGTCATCAGCTGTGTGCCGCCGCGTTGATGGGGGGATTGTTAATGGTGTTAGCCGACTGGTTAGGGCGTAATATCGCCTGGCCGTGGCCAATCTCCGCCGGGCTGTTAACCGCATTTATCGGTGCGCCATGGTTTTTATGGCAGCTGCGGAGAACCTCAGGCTGAACAAAACTCACCCCATCACCACTCGCTCATTGAACGCCTTGCGCCATTTTGTCGGCGTGGTGTTAAATCGCTGTCTGAAGTGATGGCGCAGCGCTTCAGGAGAACCAAAACCCGCTTGTTCGGCGACCTGATCAATACTGAGCCCGTTATTTTCCAGCATCGCGCAGGCCTTTTCCAGCCGAATGCCGAGCAACCATTCTCCGGGCGAAGTGCCGGTGGCATCATGAAAGCGACGAATAAAGGTACGTCGGCTCATGCCCACTTGCCGCGCCAACTGCTCGATCACCAACGGCGCGTTCAGATTGCTGCGCAAATCATCCAGCAAAGGTGCGAGGCTATTGCTGCGGCGCTGTGGAACAGGTTGTTGGATCAACTGCGCCTGGCTGCCCTCGCGTAGCGGCGGCGTCACCATTCTGCGCGCGGTGCGATTGGCGACATCGATGCCGTAATCGCGTCGAATCAGATGCAAACATAAATCGACACCAGCCGCACCGCCCGCTGAGGTGATGATGCTGCCCTCATCAACGTAGATCATGCCGTGTTCCACCTGCACCTGCGGAAATCTTTCGGCGAGGATCTCGGTGCTATTCCAGTGGGCGGTGGCACGTTTTCCGTTTAACAGCCCCGTTTCGCCGAGCACAAAGCTTCCGGCGCAGATCGAGACGATCCGCGCGCCATTTTCATGGGCT
Organism: Pantoea sp. C1E2; assembly: GCF_056491465.1. NCBI lineage: Bacteria > Pseudomonadati > Pseudomonadota > Gammaproteobacteria > Enterobacterales > Erwiniaceae > Pantoea > Pantoea sp. C1E2. The sequence continues at coordinate 713,688 of NZ_JBSZHT010000004.1, read as the reverse complement.
CTTTGTAACGCCGCGATTAACGCATCAGAGGCCGGTGCCGTCACGCTGCGCCAGCCCGGGATGACGATGGTTCCGGCATCTTCCAGTAACTCAAGTCCGCCATCCACCACCAACCGAACACCGCCCTGCGCACCAAACACGCCCTCTTCCACCGACGCCACGCTCAACTCATACAGTGGATGGCCAAGCACTTCATCTGCGCGACCAAAGGCCTCAACGGCAATACCGAACTCGAATGTACAGAGGCATTCATATGCCAGAAGCACCAGCCGCCGGTTTTTCGGCGCAGCAGAATGGGAACGGAGAGAAGAGGTAATTTGCATGTAAGCCTTGTCCATGATGTTGGCACGATCTTGACGATATCTGGCATCGGCATGGATTTCCACCGTTGCGTCAATCTTCCATGCTGGCACGCTCTTAACGTTACGCAGGAATTCAGGATGAAGAATATGTTGGCGCTGATGGCGGTATGCTTAGCCGCGTTGATGTCGGGGCTGGAAATCTCCAGCGTGCCGGTGATTTTGCCGGTACTGGAACAGGAGATGCAGGCGAATTTTCGCGATCTGCAATGGGTCATGAATGCCTATACACTTGCCTGCTCCGCCGTTTTGATGGCAACCGGTACGCTGGCAGATAACTACGGCCGCAAACGCATCTTTCTCATCAGCATTATTGGCTTTGGCCTGACGTCGATTATCTGCGGGTTGGCCGGGAGTGCGTTCTGGCTGATCGTCGGACGTTTCCTGCAGGGGCTGAGCGGCGGCGCGATGTTAACCTGCTTGATCGCCATCCTGTCGCACCAGTTCCCGCAGGGAAAACCCCGCAGCCAGGCCTTTGCCGCATGGGGGATAACCTTTGGCTTTGGCCTCGGTTTCGGTCCAATCATCGGCGGGTTGCTGGTGGCGGTTTTAAGCTGGCAATGGGTGTTTCTGGTGCACGGCTTTATCGCGCTACTGACATTCGTGCTGGCGCTGAAAAATGTGGATGAGTCCCACCATAGCCAGGGCAACAAACTCGATCTGGTTGGGTTGATCACACTCACCCTTTGCGTGGTCGGCGTGACCTATCTCATCACCCAGGGTGGCAGCATCGGTTGGCGCAGTCTTGAAGCCCGGCTAATCATGCTGGCGATCCTGATCAGCGCGGTGGTGTTTATCCGCACGGAGAAGCGCCATCCTCATCCGATGTTTGATTTTACGGCGTTCCGCATTCGCACCTTTTCGGGGGCTTTGATGGGTTCGATTGGCATGAACTTCAGCTTCTGGCCGCTGATGATCTACCTGCCGGTTTATTACCAGAGCGGGCTTGGATTCAGCAGTATGGAGACCGGCATCGCCCTCCTTGCCTATACCTTGCCCACCTTATTGATGCCGCCGATAGGGGAAAAACTGGTGCTGCGATTGGGTGCTGCTCGCGTCATTCCACTCGGATTATTTTCGATTGGATTGGGATTCGTGCTGATGAAGCTGGCCATTACATATCAATTAAGTTTGGTGCCCGGCGCCTTGTTGGCAGGAGCGGCGCTGGGACTCACCAATACGCCGGTCACCAACACCACCACCGGGTCCGTAGCCGCCAATCGGGTGGGCATGGCCTCCGGGATTGATATCAGTGCACGTTTAATCACGCTGGCGATCAACATCGCCTTGATGGGCAGCCTGCTGGTAGCCGGGATCGCCGCCAGTTTGCGGCAACGGCTCCCTGCCTCCAGCGATGTGGTTGCGATGGCAGAGCGGATAGCGGCTGGCGCTGAGGTTTCACTAAGCCGCGATATCGCCTCGCAAGTGCTGGCTGATAGTTTTTCCGCAGTACTGACCTATGGCGCGTTGGGCGTGGGCAGTCTGGCACTGGCGAGTTATCTGCTGTTTAAGCCTAAAAGGCGCAACGTGGCTGAGCGGACAGTCAATTCTTGTGGGCGAGATTGATGGTTATCGCGTTACGCAGCCGAAGCGGTCCTCCAGTAATGGATAACGCTGTGCATCCGGTAACTCAAAATGCCACCACTCGGTTGGCATGCCGACAAAACCACCTGCCAGCATGATGGCGTTGAGCGTCAAGCGATGGCGCTGCGCCTGCTGCGGCACATCGGGATGAAACGGATGTGACAGATCTTCCATCGCATCGAACGCAGTGCCCATATTCAGCACGTTACCCACGTCATCCAGTAACGTAAGGTCAATCGCCACGCCACGGCTGTGATTCGAGCCCGTGGCGGGCGGTACCACATAGTCGGCATCCGGACAGGCATCCCACAGATGCCACTGCGCCTGCTGCGGGCGATATGCATCAAAAATCAGTAAAGTGAAGCCGGCCAATCGGGCGACCTCAATACTTTTTTGCAGCGCGCGCGCCGCTGCTGGATGCAGCAGGGCCCGCGCTTCACGATAAATGGCGTAGCCGGTAATGTTATCGGCCGTGGCGTATTTAAGGTCAAAAGCCAACGTCGGAAAGGTAGCGGCTAAATCAGTGAGTAAAATGTCCTGCGTCATCCTTCATCCTGTTGATCAATGTTCCGGCAATGATAATAGCTGGCGCGGCAGCATTGTCAGCCGCTCTGCGCCCTGCGGCGTTACGCGTACGGTTTCGCTGAACGCCAGACTTTGCGCGGAAGTATACATATGGAACACCATATCCTCTTCCAGTAACCACTCCGCTTTAGCATGGAAGCTACAGGAAAAGTCACTCGGGCGCGGCGTGCGCGTATACAACCCCAGCGCATAGCCGGTGATGTTGGGGTAATCGGCGCGGAGTCCATGGCGCAATAACCCATCGCGTACAATCGCATCCACTTCCCGCGCGCTAACGCCAGGCTTCATGGCTTTGAATTGTTCATCCTGAATCGCGATTAACTGCTGCGCCAGTTCAGCGCGCTGGGCGGAGGTTTCGCCCACAATAAACGGACGCATCAGGCGCGCGCTGTAATGCTTTACTTTGGGGATCAGCTCAACGTGCAGCACATCGCCACGCTGTAAACGCTGCTCGTGGCCGCTGGCATGCAGAAAACCATTGTCGCCGTTGGCAATCACAATCGGCCCGGTTTCTCCAGTATCCGCGCCCAAGCGCAAAAACTCGCCCGCTGCCAGCGCAGCGACATCGCGCACGCGCCATCCGCCCAGCACGGCTTTGCCGATCTTTTCCAGCGTGCTATCCGCAATGGCGGAGGCCTGACGCAACGCCTCCAGCTCCGCCGGGAATTTCACGCTGCGCAGCCGATCGCTCACACCGGTTAAATCGCACCACTGCACGTCCGGCAAATGGCGCGACAGCTGCTGCCAACTGTGCACCGTCATGCCATAAGAGGTGTAATCCGCGCCCAACCGCGCCCGTTGAAAGCTGCGTCGAACCAGACTGTGCGCCACCGCAGACCACGGGTCCTGATCGTCGCGATAGCTTTCTACCGCCAGCACAGGCGATTGCGCACGGCACGGTGCTTCATCCAACTGGCGCAGCACCATCCAGGGATCGCCATTAAGCGGCACCAGACAAGCACGGTACAAGGTTTCTGACACGGTATAACCGGTCAGCCAGGCCAGCAGTTCACCATGATCGATGATCATCACATCAACATGAGCCTGCTGCATCTCGGCGCGCAGGCGGCTCAGCGCGGCAGCGTTCATTAAGCGCCCTCGACCGGCTGGCAGATCTCCAGAATCGCGAGCAGATAGATGCGCACCATATCGAGAAATTCGGTTATCTCGACGCGCTCATCCGGCATGGTGTTGTACTTGCCGCCAGGGCCGCAAACGATGCCTTCCATGCCCGCATGCTGATACAGATGCGCGGCATCGGTGCCAAAGAATGCCGGCGGCGTAATGACGCCAGTGGGCTGTTCGGTGCCGCGCACGGTTTTCCAGCCACGATTCACCGCTTTGACAATTGGCGACTCCGGAGACACTTCGAATGGCAGCATGGTTGGCTTATCGCGAATGCCGTCATCGAACAGTTCGGCTTTCAGGCCCGGGAAGCGCTGGCACAGCGTATCCAGCAGCGCCTGTATATCCGCCAACACGCCTTCAACGGTTTGACCCGGCGCAAAGCGGGCTGAACCCTTCAGGCGAACAAAGTCGGCAACCTGTGGCGGGCGCCACTCTTCCAGATCGCGTCCCAGCGCGCCGTGCACGGTGCCGATATGACCGCGGTTGATTTTGAGATGCTCTTCCGTTTTTGCACCGCTGAACACCATGCCATTAATCTGCGGAATCAGCTCGACGGCGGCGTTGATCGCGTCCACCGCCTCTTCGCGTTTCGACAGATGGCGCGTATCACCGGTGAGTTCAATAGTGAACATTAGCGATCCCGCATGCATAGTCAGCGCCTGCAGATCGGTCGGCTCTGCATTGATAAAGTAGTCAGCACGCACCCCCTGCTCAATCGCCGCCAGCGTGCCAATACCGCCCTGCAGTTCACCCACCACGTAAGTCAGAATCACATCGCCTTTCAGTTTCACCCCGGCATCAATCAGGGTTTTCAGCGCACAAAAATAGGCCGCATCACCCGCCTTCATGTTCGAGACGCCAATGCCATAAATGAACTGGTCATCTATTTTTCCCGCCCAGGGATCCACCGTCCAGCCTTCGGTCACCGGATTGGTGTCCAGATGACCATTGAACAGCAGGCTGTTGCCGCCGCCGCTGCCCGCCAGGCGGCCAATGGCATTAAGGCGATCGCCGGGCACCTTTTGCAGCTCGGTTTCCAGGCCCAGCTGCGTCATCTGTTCAGCCATATAACGGGCTAACTCTCGCTCGCCATCGGTGGAGCTATAGCTCTTGTGCTGCACCATTTTTGCCAGAAAGGAGAGGCAAAACTCGCGATCAATATGATGGATCAGTTGTTCAGGGTTCATGCGGTTCTCGTTATGCAACGGATTGGGATAAGTCGGGTACATGCACCGCCTCAAGCAGTGCACGGGTATAGGGATGCTGAGCTAACGCGCTCATGTTCTCGCCGGGCAACACTTCCACCACATCACCGCGATACATCACCGCCACGCGATGGGCGATTTGGCGTATCAGGTTGAGATCGTGGGTGATAAACAGATAGGCGGTGCCATAGCGCCGACGCAGCTCCAGCAGCAGTTCAATAATGGTGGCCTGCACCGACACATCCAGCGCGGCGGTGATCTCATCACAAATCACTAAATCCGGGGGATTCGCGAACGCTCGTGCAATGGCGACGCGCTGCTTCTGGCCGCCAGAGAGTGCGTGCGGATAGCGCGAGGCGAATTCAGCCGGAAGTCGCACTTCCTCTAATAAACGAGCGACCGCTTGCGCTTCGGTTTCCCCCGGCGGCAAACCGTATAAACGCAGCGGACGCGCGATGATTTCGCCGATGGTCATGCGCGGATTCAGTGATGCGTCCGGATGCTGAAAGATCATCTGCACCCGGCGACGATACTCTTTATCCATTTGCGCCCGGCCTTGCAGCGCATAGCCGCAGAAGTCGATTGCACCGCTAAACGGCACCAGTCCGGTGATCGCCTTGCCCAGTGAAGATTTTCCCGAGCCCGACTCACCGACCACACCGAGGATTTCACCCTGATGCACGGTGAGCGAAACCGCATTGGCCGCTCGCGTGGTATTGGCTTCACGCTTGAGCAAGCGATCGACAAAGCCTTGATGGCCGTAATCGATGGTGAGGTTGTCCAGCGTCAGCAAAGGCTGTGAACCCGCAGCATCCTGTACCAGACGCTGCTGTGGGTTTGGCACAGCGTTAATCAGCTTGCGGGTATAGTTGTTTTGCGGTGCGCTAAACAGGCTATGCGTATCGGCCTGCTCCACGATGCGCCCTTGCTCCAGCACGCAGACCCGGTCAGCGACTTTCGCCACTAGCGCCAGATCATGCGAAATATACAGCGAGGCCACCCCCGTCTCTTCTCGCAGACGTTCATAAAGATCGAGAATCTGCGCAGAGCTAATCACATCCAGCGCGGTGGTCGGTTCATCGAAGATCATGCAGTCCGGCTGACAGGCAAATGCGGTGGCAATCAAAATGCGCTGCTTCTCACCACCAGAAACCTGATGCGGATAGCGGCGCATCATGCGCGCCGGATGCTTAAGCTCGACGTCATGTAACAGCGACTCGCCCAGCTCTTGCGCTTCACGGGCATTCAAGCCGCGATGACGCCGCAGCACTTCTGTCACCTGCTCGCCCAGCGTGAGGGTAGGATTAAGTGAGGCGCTTGGATCCTGAAAAATCATCCCCAGCTTCGCGCCGCGCAAGGCCATCAGTTTCGGCGCAGGCAAGGTCAGCAGGCTGTCACCGTTGAGACGGATGTCGCCCCACTTCTCCTGCGCATTATTGGCCAGCCAGCGCATGATCGCCCAGCCGAGGGTGGTCTTACCGGAACCGGATTCCCCGACTAAACCCAGCACTTCACCGGGCATCACCTCTAAGGTGATATCGCGCAGTACTGGCAGTGATTCGCCGTTTTGTAACGCGTAATCAAGGCTGTAATTTTCCACCGACAGCACCGGTGCAAGGTTGTCACGCATCAGTGGCTCCTTGGGTTAAGCACGTCACGCAGACCGTCACCCAGCAAGTTAAAACCAATCGCCACCAGCGCTATCGCCAGACCAGGAATCATCATCATCCACGGCGCGGTGAAGAAATAGGTGCGCGCCTCGGAGACCATCAGCCCCCACTCAGGTTCGGGCGGTTGTGCGCCCAAACCGAGGAAGCTCAGGGTGGCAAACAGCATGATGGCAAAGGCCACGCGGATAGTGGCTTCAACGATGATCGGTGCCAGGATATTCGGCAGCATCTCGCGCAGTATGATGTAGTGTCCGGCTTCACCGCGTGCAATCGCTGCATTGATGTAATCCTGCTGCCGCGCTGCCAACGCCACGCTGCGAGAGATTCGCACCATGCCCGGCACAAACGCGATGGTGATTGCCAGCACCGCATTCATGCTGCTCTGACCCAGGGTGCTGACAATCAGCAAGGCAAACAGCAGGCTGGGGATCGCCATCACCGCATCCATGGTGCGCATCATAAATTCGTCTATCTTGCCGCCCAGATAGGCGCTTGCGGTGCCCAGCACTGAGCCCATCACCATGGCTAGCGCTGTTGCCAGCAGTGACAACATGATGGTGGATCGTGCACCGACCATCACCCGGCTGAAGATATCGCGCCCCATCTGATCGGTGCCAAACCAGTGCTCAGCACTCGGCGGTTTGTAACGTGTCAGAATCGAGATCGACTCGGGATCAAAGGGCGCGACATGCGCGCCACCCACCACCATCAGCAGCGACAACAGGATAATCAGCACCCCGACCGCGCCCTGCGGTGAACGCAGTAAACGTTTTAAAATATCAGGCATAAGAAATCCGCTTATCCAGAACCACATAGGCCAAATCGGCGAGGAAGTTCACCACCGAATAGGTCGCGGCGAGAATCATCACGCCAGCCTGAATGGTAGGCAGATCGCGCGCCTGAACGGCGACAATCAGTTCACGTCCAATGCCGGGAATGGCGAAAATCTCCTCGACCACCACAATACCGCCGAGCAAGTAGCCGACATCCAGCGCCACAATGGTGATGGTCGGCAGCAGGCCATTGCGCAGCGCGTGACGCCAGAGAATGCGGCGGCGCGATAGCCCTTTCAGCCAGGCGGCGCGGATGTAGTCGGTGTGCAGTACATCGACCATTTCCGAGCGCACCATGCGCGAGACATGTGCCACCAGAATCAGCGCCACGGTTATCGACGGCAGAATCAGGTGTTGCACACCGCTGATGAAGTTTTCACTCAGCGGCACATAACCGGTGGCGGGCAGAATCTGCCAGACATCGGCAAACAGCAGCAGCACCAGCGTGGCAGTGACAAACTCGGGGAAAGAGATGCCGATATAGGAGATGACGCTGACCAGCACATCGGCGGTTTTGCCGCGTCGTACCGCCGCCCAAATACCCAGCGGGATGGCAATCACCAACATCAGCAGTAGCGCACACACCGCCAGCAGCAACGAGCGCGACAGTGCCGTCAGCAGCGTGGGCCCCACTTCAAGACCGTTACGCATCGACACGCCAAAATTGCCCTGCAGTGCCTGACTTAACCAGTGCCAGTACTGCAACCATGCAGGCGCATCCAGTCCCAGCCGTTCACGCACCGCGGCAAGTGCCTCCGGCGTGGCGTTTTGGCCCAGCAAGGTGACAGCAGCATCCGCCGGTAACAGCTGGGTGATACCAAAGACCAGCAATGACACCACCAGCAGGGTGTAGATCATCAGCAGCAGGCGTTTAAGCAGATAACTCGCTGTCACAGTCGCTCCTTAAACCGCGCGCTTGGGCGCTTTTTCGCTCAGCCAGGTATGGTCGAGACGGAATACTGCGCCGCGCGGATGCAGGTGATAGCCGCCGACGTAATCGCGGCTGGCAGCCAGCAGATCGAAGAAGGTCGGGATCAGCGAGGGAACCTCATCATGCATCAGCTGCTGCGCTTTGCCGTACAGGGTGGTGCGCTGGGCATCATCGTTGGTTTCACGGGCAGCGTTGACCGCGCTATCAAAATCGGCGTTGTTCCAGCGGGTCTCGTTCCATGATGCGGTCGAGGTGTACAGCAGTGAGAACACCGCATCCGGCGTCGGTTGCATGTTGTAGAAGCCGACGTAGAAATTGCCTTTCTTCCACACCTGATCGAGATAGGTGCTGTGCGCCATGGTCTGCACGTTGATGCGGAAACCGCCCTGCTTCGCCATTTCACGCAGCGCGATCCCCAACTGGGTGCGGGTGGCGGGTTTGTCTGAAGCAATCAGCGTCAAATCGAGGCCGTTGGGATAACCTGCATCTGCCAGTAATGCTTTGGCTTTGCTGTAATCCAACGCTTTTTTTGCCAGATTGGCGAAGTACGGATAAGCAGCATTGATCGGCGTATCGTTGCCCGCTGAACCCAGGCCATCCGCCACAAAATCAACTGACGCCTGACGATCCACGCACAGCGCCAGCGCCTGCCGCACGCGCACATCGTTAAATGGCTTCTGATCGCAGCCCATGTTCACATTCAGGAACTGACCCGACGCCACGCGCAGCGGCAACACGCCAGACGATTTAGAAAGACGGGCAAACTCACTCGACTGCGCGCTGAGCATCAAGTCGGTATCGCCGGAGATCAGCGCCGAGCTTTCCGCGATGCCATCGGGATACACCACCACTTCCACGCCATCCAGATACGGACGCGCCGGATCGTAGTAGTGCGGGTTGCGCTTCACCACAATTTTGCGTTCGGGATCGTAAGAGACCAGCTGGAACGGACCGGCACCGAGCGAGGCTTTGGTGAGCTTGTCGTACTGACCTTGTGCAATGTTGGCGGGAATGATTTTAGCGTCTGGGTAGGCCAGCATCACCGGCAAATCAGCGTAAGGGGCATCGGTTTCAATCAGCACGGTGTTGGCATCTTTGGCGCTCACGGCTTTGATCGGCCCGATGTTATGCAGCGCAGGTGAGGCATTTTTCGGATCGAGCAGCGCCTGCAAACTGGCGACCACATCTGCCGAGGTCAATTTGCTGCCGTCACTGAACTTCAGGTTCGGGCGCAGGGTGAAAGTCCACTGCTTGAGATCGGCACTCGCCTGCCAGGATTGGGCTAAATCTGCTTCCGCTTTCATCTCCTGCGTCAGTCGCGTCAGCCCGCTGTACAGAAGCTCCGCCACCAGATATTCCGGGTTGACGCGCACCTGATGCGGATTCAGCACGCTGACGGCCTGATCGACACTGATACGTAATACGCCGCCTTTACGTGGCGTGCCGCCCGGCGTCGCGCTCGCCACCGCTGCGGCATGGGCCGAGAACGACCAGGGCAGCATCGCCGCGCCGGTCAGAGCGGTAGAGCTGGTGATAAACTGTCTGCGGTTTAACCCTTTCATCGCGCACATCTTCTCTTCCTCGTTAGTTTGTTAAATACCCTGGGTTGGCTGAAACTCATCGGCGAGATACGCCAGAATGGACTGCGAAAGTGCTATGACATCTGCCATCGTTGTGAACTCATCGGCGGCATGAATGCGGTTATCGGGGCGGGCTAAACCGCCCAGTAAAATTTCCTGAATCCCGGCTTGCTGAACCCAGCCCATATCTGAACTGGTTGACGATCCCCAGGGTTTGAATTCGTCACGGTGGAAGCCAAAGCCCTGGCTCAACGCGGCCTGCCAGCGTGGCCAGTGCGGACCATCAGGATTAGCCACCGGGGCCAGGTGACCAATCATTTGCACCGTGACATCAAGCGCAGGGCTGTTGTGCATGGCGTGGCTAATACAGTGGTTCAGTTCCTGCCACACGTCGTCAAACGCCTCTTCCGGGGCATAACGGCGATTGATCAGCAGCTCAAAGCGTTCGGGGATGGTCGAGCCTTTGCTACCACCGTTAGCGGCGGCCAGCGTCAACAGTGAAGTCAGCGGTTTATCCTGGTAATGCGGCGGTGCAGGCATCGCGGATTTGCGCTGTTCGACTTCGCCTTTGAGCTGATAGAGCGCGTTCATCAGCGGCAGCGCGGCTTCAATGGCGTTCATGCCGTGCAGCGGATCGCCGGAATGCGCAGAGCGCCCGGTGATAATGATTTTGAGATCGATACTGCCAAAGCAGCCCGCCCAGATGCGCGGCACTGCGCCACCGTTGAAGCTCAACAGATGCCCTGCGAAAAGCTGTTGCTCAGCCAGATAGCGAATACCGGGATAGAGCCCGCCCTCTTCATCGGTACACAGCAGGAAGACCGGATTGAAACGCAACGGCAGATTGCAGGCCTGCGCTGCGCGAATCGCGGCCATCGCCGCCACAATCGTCCCTTTCATATCCGCTGCGCCACGGCCAAACAGTTTGTCTTCCGCTACTGTCAACGCCAGCGGTGGAAAACGCCAGCCATCACCCGCTGGCACGGTATCGGTGTGGAAGTAGAGATTGCAGTTTTCTGCCGCACCGCTGTTTAGGGTCGCCAGCAGATTCACCCGCTCACCGTGCGCACTGCCATCTGGCGCTTGCCACAGATTTTCCGGCACCGAAACACGCTGGAAACTGAAATTCATTGGCGCCAACAGGTGCGTCATCAGGTCGGCAAACTGCGCATAGCCATTGCCCGGAGGGAAGCAGGTATCCACTGCCAGCATGCGCTGCATATCGTCAGTAATCTGTGCATTGTCATCCGCAATTTTCGCTAACGCGCTGTTAAGGCAAGAATTTTGCAACATAGGATTTTCGTCTGTTGTATTTCTATATAGTTTATAGATAATGCAATTCAAGGATGCAGGTCAATCGGAAATCAGAAACATGCAAAAAAACTATGACGCAGACGACACTCCCCAATTCTCTCGTTTAAGCGAGGGGGAAGGCGCGCCTTTGTATGAAGTGGTGAAACGCCATATCAGCGAGTCGATCCTGCAAGGTGAGCTGCCAGCAGGCACAATTTTGCCGAGTGAAAACAGCCTGGCGGCGAAGTTTGGCGTCTCGGTGGGAACGATACGTAAAGCGTTGGCGGCGTTAACCACCGAAGGGATGTTGATGCGCCGTCGCAAGACCGGCACGGTGGTGACCGGTTGGGCACCGCTGCATAACCTGAGTCACTTTTTTCAGTATTTTCGCTTGCACGATAAGAGCGGTGGCCTGCTTCATTCGGAAACAACACTGCTGGATTATCAGTTGGGTAAAGCCGACGAGTCGGAAGCAGAAAAACTGCAAATTGCCTTAGGTGATGACGTGATACGCCTGAAGCGTTCACGTCGGGTGAAAGGCATTGCGGCCATGCATGAAACCCTGACCTTGCCTGCTGCGCGCCTGCCTGATTTTCCTTCTGCGGAACGTTTGCCATCGTTGCTGTATCGCTTCCTATTTGAACAATACGATGTCCGCGTGGCTGCGGTGCGAGAGCAGATCACTGCTCAGCTGGCGAATGAAGAAGATGCGACGTTGCTGGAGCTGAAACTGCCGCAAGCAGTAATGGTGATTGATGAAGTGTCTTTTGATCAGAGTGCAATACCGGTCATCCTGGCGCACCATCGTTTTAGCACTGAGCACTTCATGTATGTGAATGAGGTGCGATGAGACAGTTTCACGCCCTGCGATACCACAGGGCGTAAACCGGATCAGACCGTCGATAAATCTGTCGAGGCTATTTCGCTGCTGCCGCCTCTTTCACCCAGCCATCAAAGGTGGCCTGATGGGCATGAATCCAGCCATCCACGTGGCGTTGAATGTCTTCGCTTGAAGACTCGCCCGCATGCATTCGCTGATTCTGCGCATTGACATCGTTCAGCGGCAATTTAACGATGGAGAACAGCTTAGCGGCAGCAGGATTCTTCTCTGCCCACGCCTTATTCGCCACCACATGTTCGTTATTCGCTTTGAAACCGTAGTTCTTGCCATTCGGTAGCGCGGTATCTTCATTTTTCTGCGAGCCTGGTGTCGCCGAGAATGGCACAGTCAGCCATACAACATCCCTGCCCGGTTTTAATTCATCACTGACCCAGTAAGGCGTCCAGGTGAAATAGAGCACGGGCTTCCCTGCTTTATAGCGTGTCAACGTATCAGCAATAATGGCAGAATAATTCCCCTGATTCTGCTGTACGGTATTACTCAATCCGTACGCGCTGATTTGCGCATTAATCACCTGTCCACACACCCAACCCGGATTACATCCAGCGAGATCGGCTTTACCATCATTATTGGCATCGAACAGCTTTGCCAGCTTGGGATCTTTCAGCTGAGAAATATCGGTGATGTGATATTTATCGGCGGTTTTTTTATCAATCAGATAACCCTGAGCAGCACCACTGATGTAGGTGCCCTTACGGTAGAATTTGCCGTCGCCCCCCGCTGCGTTATACATATCATTTTGCAGCGGTTCCCAGTTGACCGCCATGTAGGTGGCATCACCCGCAGCAATCGCGGTGTAAGCCACATTGTAATCCACTTCTTCCGTGGGTTTGACTTCATAACCGAGTTTTTCCAGCGCTCTGTTAATCAATTCTGTTTGAAACGACTCCTCCGGCAGGGTGCTTTGCACCGGCGAAACAGTCACGCCTTTGCCCGGTAGATCGGCAGCAAACGCAGCGGGAGAACTGATTAACGCAGTGAGGGAAATAGCGAGTACATTTTTCCTGGTCATATTCAAAACCTTATTATTTTAGCTGCCAGCGAATGGCATAAGAATATCTCTCTGCAATGAAGAGAGATGAAATGTGGCGATCAATGATGTGAAGCTTGAATTAACGCTTACTGATGCAAATAGTGACGTGCGTAACGAAGGCGGGTGTTATAGGTGGTGAAATAAGACAAATCAGAATTCATCATTATGATATCTGGTGACAGGCTGTTCTTCCTGATATTCAGCCCGCGACATTCACTCCGGTAAATTACAAGTGCAGTTACCATAACACATTATTTTCGAGCTGCAACCGTTAATAATTTATTGGTCATCAGCAGGAGGAAACACCTGTCAAATATAGACTTGCTGATGCGCTCAGTTTAAACAAAATATTGTCACTTGAACGCGCAGAGATGGATATCGGTAACCTCTGCCTGACGGTTACCGATGATAACGTTTCAGTGATGTATTCGGCTCATCGCCGCGCGCGCTCGGATATCAGATCGCCCAGTGGCGCTGCGCTCTCAAGCTGATTAGCTTGAGTCGCGGTGCGTTGCGGGTAGCGGAAAAACAGCGCAATTGAAATAAAGGAGACGATGGCCACGGCGGCAACGTAATACACCAGCGTAAACGCACTGCCAGACCAGCCAATCAATGCCGCGCCAATCAGCGGCGCAGTGCCACCAAACAACGCGGTGCCGGTGTTATAAGCCATCGCACCCGCCGAAGCGCGCATCTCGGCCGGGAACATATCGACGAGGCTAATGGTCATCCCGCTGGTGACCATCGGGAAGACCAACACCGGCACCACGGCTGCAATAATTGCACTGCCTAACGTGCCATGCTCAGCATAAGTGAAAGCAAAGAACATCGCAGGGATCACCAGCACACAGCCCAGCAGCAGCCAGCGTTTTCTGCCCACCACATCACTGAGATAGCCGTGTAGCAGCGTGCTGAAAATCAGTACAAACTGGGAAACTAATACCGCCATTGCCGCATCGGTTTTGGCTAATCCGACAAACGTGGTCAGGTAAGTGGCGAAGAAGCCCAGAATTAAATAATTAGGCAGCGTATGGCTCATCAGTATCGACATAAACACCAGGATGTTTTTCCACTGCGAGCGGATAACTTTTGTCACCGTTGGAGGGTTTAAACGCTGCTCGATACGTGCCCGTTCAACCGCGAGAAATTCCGGACTCTCATCAAGTTTACGGCGAATCAGCAACCCGACGAGCCCCAGCGGAAAGCCAATGGCAAACAGTACGCGCCAGCCCCACTCTTCCATTTGTGCCGCAGTGATCAACGAAGACAACAAGGTGTAAAGACCAATAGCGATCACCGTGCCGATATAGGCACCAATAGGAGAGAATGAAGCGCGAAAGGCGCGGCGTTTTTGGTTGCTGTTCTCGACGATGTAATCCGTGGCTGTCGCGTATTCACCGCCAGCAAAAAAGCCCTGAATCAGTCGACAAATGACCAGCAGTACGGTAGCGGTGGTGCCTGCCTGCGCATAAGTGGGAAGCAGTGCAGTCAAACCTGTGACCACACTCATTCCAGTGATAGTAATCATCAGTACCGAACGCCTGCCCCAACGATCACCCGCCAATCCCAGCACGATCCCGCCAATCGGACGTACCAAAAAACTTGATGCGTAGAGCAATAACACCGAGAGCAGTGCCGTTAAAGGCGCATCCTGCGGGAAAAATATCCGTGAAATCACACTGGCCAACAGGCCGTAGAGGGCAAAGTCGAGAAACTCGACCAGATTGCCGGCAACAGCACCGATCAGCGTCTTGCGCTACATTTCGGGCGTCACCTGAGGAAGCGTGGCAGAAGTTGACATGGTTAACCCCATCTTCACCGCATAACAGCACGGTCAGTTGAACGTGAGTCAGAATGATTTCAATCATTCCACATTACGGCATGGCATTCCGTTAATTACGTTAGCTGAGTGAAAATTGACCGTCAATATGTGGGTGAGAGGATTTCGCTATGGGTCACACTGGACGTTGAACATAGATTTAAAGGGGGAATGGAAATGTAAGTTTTTATTTATAACAATAGGTTAATGGTTATCAGCAACGCCGCAGCGTTGCCTTTGTATCATGCCTTCAGCCTCTGGCATTTCTCTGGAAGCCCACCGCCTGAGCGGCTTTTACCGTTAGCGCGCCCCACTCGGCGATGTTCTCTTCGTGGTAGCGAGAGTCCGGCATGGAGATGCAGATACTGGCCACCGGCTGGTGGGCCGCATCAAAAATCGGAGCACCAATGGCAAATATACCGGAGCGATAGTAGCCGCGGTTAATCGAGTATCCGCGCTCACGTACCTGCTCCAGTTCCGCGCGAAGTTTATCGGCATCGGTGATGGTGGCGGGATTAAACGCGCTCAGTTCTCCGGTGAGGATATTTTCAATCTGGGCTTCCGGTAAAAACGCCAAAATTGCCATGCCGTTTGCCGTGGAGTGAATCGGGGCGATATCCCCAATCGGGCTGACCGCGCGAACCGGATGCGGACTTTCCAGCCTGTCGATCACCACCACCGCGCCATTGCCGTCATACACCGACACATACACCGTTTCCTGCGTGATGTTGCGTAAATCCGCCATGGGATCCTGAATGGCAGCAGCCAACCCGCCACCGGCTAACTCGATCGGCCGCACGCTGAGTACGCGCGGACTGACGGTCCAGCGCGGCATATCGCCTTCAATCAATCGCAACCAGCCCGCCTCATGAAAGGTCCAGAGAATACGCTGCACGGTGGTTTTCGGCATCGACATCATCTTAGCCAACTCGCCCACGCTGATCGGCTGTTTCTCGGCCACCATCTCCAGCACCTTCAGGCTTTTAATCAGGCTCTGCATACTCCAACCTCCCTACTTTCTGACTTCATTGTCTCAACTTGCTGTGCCGTAATATGGCACAGCCTGCCATCTCCCGCTCGGCGTTTTGCCCGTGAGCCGATCACAATTTCATCCGAATGCTTAATTTTTGTTCTTGCAGGGCAGATAAAATCATGCCAGGTTATTTTTATGGAATGGCATTCCTTATTGTGGAACGGCTAAAGTTTCAGCCACTGAATACTACGTATGGGTTTGAGCGAGGCGGAGTGATGGCAGGTCATCAGTCGATATTTACCGAGGATTTTAAAGCATCACCCTATTGGTGGGAGCAGTGGCAACCCCAGGATGCATCGCCCAGTGATGTTCCACCCGAAGCGGAATACGTGATCGTTGGCGCGGGCTATGCCGGTCTGTGTTGTGCATTAACGCTGGCGCAAAACGGCAAACAGGTGGTGATTCTGGAAGCGGGCTTACCGGGCAGTGGTGCCAGCACGTTGAGTGGCGGTCAGGTCACCGGCGGTATCAACGTGGGCAAGACCATGTCGGCGAAAAAGGGTCTGCGACAGGGCGATGAGCAGTTAAAACGCGACCTGCTGCTGGAGGCGTCTGACGGTTATCGCTATCTGGAAACCCCGATCGCCCAGCACCACATCGCCTGCGATTATCGACAAACTGGTCGCCTCGCTGCCGCCTGGATCCCCCAGCATCTGGAGAGCTGGAAAAAGCGTTTGCCGCTGCTCAACAGCGTGAGCCAGGTGCAGGCACGCATGCTGACGCGCGATGAACTGCGCGGCGAACTGGATAGCCCGGCTTATCATGGCGGCGTGCTAATTGAGCGCGCGGGTCTGCTTAATCCAGCGCTCTATTACGCAGGTTTGCTGGATGCTGTGCGCAATGCTGGCGTGGTAGTTTGCAGTCATTCCGCAGTGATCCGCATTGAGAAAAAGGCGGCGCATTATCGGATCGATTCGCTGCGTGGCAGCATTAAGGCCCGTCAGGTGATCATCGCCACCAATGGCTATACCGGTCCCGAAATGGCGCATTTACGTGCGCGCGTGGTGCCGGTTACCAGTCATCAGATTGCCACCGAACCGCTTTCCGCTGAACTGCGACGCACACTGATCCCTCACCAACGTGGCATCGCTGAAACCCAACGCGTCACGCACTATTTCCGTTATTCGCCGGATGGCACCCGCCTGCTGTTTGGGGGCCGCGCGCGCTTTTATGCTCTTGACCGTCAGCAATCTGCGCGCGTGCTGCATGAGCATCTGACGCAACGTTTCCCCCAGTTACGCGACATCAAAATCAGCCACAGCTGGGGAGGGAAAGTCGCCGTCACGCTCGATTATCTGCCACATATCGGCCAGACGCCGCAAGGCTGTTTTTATGCCGTGGGCTGCAACGGCAGCGGTGTCACCATGATGAGTTGGCTCGGCCATCGGTTAGCTCGTCACCTGCTTGAAAACACACCGCTCAGTACAAGTCCTTACGGGGTGTCTCCGCTGCCTGGCCACCTGCTCTACACCGGCAACACCTGGTTTATGCCGCTGCTTGGCAGCTACTACCAAGTGCGCGACCGCCTGGATAAATCCGCTCATCCGCAAAGCAATTAGGGGGAAGTATGGGATTACGCATTGGTGTTGATATTGGCGGCTCGTTCACTGACTTCGCCGTTTTCAATGAAGCATCTGGCACGTTGCACAGCTTGAAAGTGTTTTCTCGTCCCGATGATCCGGGCCAGGAAGTGCTGCAAGGCATTCAGGAACTGGAGAAGCGCTACGGTATTGATCCCGCCGATATCCACTATTTCACTCACGGCACCACCGTGGGCGTGAATGCCGTGGTACAGAAAAAAGGGGCTAAGCTGGGGCTGATCACCAATCGCTATTTCGAGGATGTGCTGGCACTCGGCAGGCTTAAAACGCCGGATATGTACAGCCTGCACTCGCTGAGGCCCGAGCCACTGATAGCACGCGAAAATGTGTTTGGCATTGACGGTCGACTGGATGCCACCGGCAAAGCACTCGCGCCGATTGAAACACAGAATGTGCTGGCCGCCGTTGCAGGCCTGCGCGATGCAGGTTGCGAAGGGGTGGTGATTGCGCTGCTGCATGCCTATCGTAATCCCGCGCATGAAAAGCAGGTGCAGCAGCTGATTGAAGCGGCGATACCGGGCTTTTTTGTCTGCTGCTCCAGTGATGTCTGGCCGACCATCCGCGAATTTGAACGTACGCAAACCGCGGTGATTGGCGCCTATGTTCAGCCACGCGTCTCGCATTATCTCGGTGCTTTGCAACAGGCGCTGACTCAAGCGGGCGTCACTGCCGAGCTGAAAGTGACCAAATCCAATGGCGGCGTGATGAGCGCAGAGCGCGGTAAAGCTGAGTGCGTGCAGATGATCCTATCGGGAACCGCATCGGGCGTGATGGGCGCAGCCTGGGTGGCGCGTCAGTGCGGACGTGAGAACGTGATGAGCCTGGATATCGGCGGCACCACCGCCGATGTGGCATTGATCGTCAACGGAGAAGCGCAATATGACACTGGCGAATACATCGGTGACTACCAGATTCATATTCCGTCCGTGTCCGTCACATCGATTGGCGATGGCGGCGGATCCGTAGCGCGTGTCGATGAGTTTGGCGTGCTGAAAGTCGGGCCAGAAAGCGCAGGCTCGACGCCCGGTCCGGTATGTTACGGACGCGGTGGAATGCAACCCACCATCACCGATGCTTTCGTGTCACTGGGCATTCTGGGCCAGGCAAAGCTGGGCTACAACGCCGTGAATGTTGATGTCGCCGCAGCCAAAGCGGCGATAGGTTCGCTAGCCGATCGGCTGGGTCAATCGGTTGAAGCAACGGCTGAATCGATCATCAACGTTTCGGTATCCGGCATGTACGCGGGGATCAGTCGACTGGTTTCTCGTTTCGGCATCGACCCGCGCGCCTTTTCCCTGATGCCTTTTGGCGGTGCCGGTCCGATGATGGCCTGCTATCTGGCGCGCGCCATGCACATGCGGGAAGTGCTGGTGCCGCTGACCCCCGGCGTATTGAGTGCGTTAGGCGGTTTAGTGGCCGATGTGAAGAACGATTTTGTTCGCATCATCTACGGTGATTTAACTGCAGAGAGCCTGCCACGACTGGAAGCGGAATATCAGCAGCTCGAACAGCAAGCGCGTGAGTGGTTGAGCCACGAAGTGAGTGATACCCGCCACGGCGAGTTGAGTCTCTCGGCGGAGATGCGATACAAGGGGCAGTCGTTTGAGATCGCCACGCCATTGCAGCGGGATGATTTAGCCAACGGCAACCTCTCATCACTGTGTGAAGCCTTCCATGCGCAACACCACCATTTATATGCCTACAGCGATCGCGATGCGCAGATTCAGGTGGTATCACTGCGTCTGGTGGTCAGCATGCCTACGCCGAAGCCGCAACTTGAACCTTTGCCGCACTCTGACGCCGCCCCCATCCCCGCTGAGCACATTGATGTTTGGATGTCGGGCCGTTATCTCACCGTGCCGCTCTATCAACGTGAACAGTTAGCGGGCGGGCAGCAGTTCAGCGGCCCGGCGGTGATTACCCAGTCCGACACCACGGTGGCTGTATTACCCGATTTCCACGCCCGGGTTGATGCGCTCGGCAACCTGATCCTCACTGACCTCACCCACTCGGCTAAATAAAGGAGTCTTGATATGGCGTTTGATACTTCAGGTCTGCAGATTCTGGCCAATTACTGTGTGGCGGCGGCAGAGAGCATGGCCCACACCCTGGTGCGTACCGCGCACTCGACCTTTGTAAAAGAGACGGAAGACTTCTCCTGTGCCCTGCTCACGCCCGAAGGGCTGGCGTTTGCCTCACCCAAAACCTTGGGGGCCACTTGGTATATCGGTCTCGATTACGGTCCAGTTCTCGGCATGATTGAGGATTATCGTCCCGGTGATGTGGCGATGACCAACGATGCGTATAGCGGCAACGTTGCCACACACAGCCCGGATATGGTGATGTGGAAACCGGTGTTCTGGCAAGGCAAGCTGGTGTGTTTTGTTGGCGGTCATATTCATAACACCGATGTGGGAGGGGCGGTACCCGCCTCGCTCTCACGCACCCTGACCGAAATCCATCAGGAAGGCATCCGCATCCCGCCCACCAAAATCGTCCGCGAAGGTGTGTTGGATGAGGCGCTGCTCACGCTGATAAAGACCAACGTGCGCGCGCCGGAACAGAACATTGGCGATCTGCATGCGCAACTGGCGATGCTGGCCAATGGCGAAAAGCGCGTGCTGGAAATCATCGCGCATTTTGGCGTGGAGGATTTTCAGCAGGGCATGGTGGCGCTACTCGATTATGCAGCGCAGCAGGCGGAACGCATTCTGGAGGGCGTGCCGGATGGCGAGTATTTCTTCGCCGAATACGCCGATGAAGACAGCGTGAACGGCAAACCGATGCGCGTAGCGATGACGCTGAAAATCAATGGCGGCCGTGCCATCCTCGATTACACCGGCAGCGATCCGCAACTACTTTCGTCATTGAATATGCCGACCGGCGGCATGACGCGTCACGCGCTGGCGCTGGTGGGCTATCACTATGTGCTTTACACCCTCAATCCCGACATCTTGCTCAATGCAGGATTAGATCGCGTGGTCGAATGTGTTCTGCCTGAAGGCAGCGTGATGAATGCCGTTTACCCGGCCGCCGTGGGCATGCGCAGTCTGACCTGTAAGTTGACTCATGTACTGACCTTTGGCGCGTTTTCGCAGGCGATACCCGATCGTCTGCCCGCCTGTGCGGCCTGTGGCTTAGCAATATTAAACGTCAAAACCACCAACACCTCGGGCCGACCAGTAATAGCGTCCATTGGTCCGGTGGGCGGCGGCGCGGGCGGCATGCCGTTCGGTGACGGAGAAGAAGGATCGGGCGCTAACGTGGCGTTTCTGCGTAATACGCCGGTGGAGATTAATGAAGCGGAAGTGCCTATTCGCATCACGCGTTACTGCCTGGTGCCTGATTCCGGCGGCGCGGGCGAATATCGCGGCGGGTCCGGGTTGATGATGGAATTTCAGGTGTTTGCGCCGGATACCACCGTCACGGCGCGCAACCGCGATCGCACCCACTTCGCCTCCTGGGGCGTGCTTGGTGGGAAGGCGGGCAGCAATGCGATTTTCGTGAAAAACCCAGACAGCGCTGCGCCGGAAATGCTCGGCAATAGCGACGTGATCCGTTGCCAGGCGGGGGATGTGATTCGATTAACCGGAGCCGGTGGCGGAGGTTATGGTTCGCCACTGGATCGCGATCCCCAGTTGGTGCTGTCAGACGTCAAAAGCGGCTACGTTTCTTCAGCACGTGCCGAGCAGGATTACGGTGTGGTGGTCCGCTATGGTGAGTTGGACGTAGAAGCCACGCAGTCTAAACGCGATGAACTGGCAGCCGTCGCCGCGCCAATTACCCATTTTGATTTTGGTCCGTGGCGCACTCGTTTTGAGAGGAGCTGGACACCGGAACGCTATCTG
The DNA here is from genome assembly GCF_056491465.1 of Pantoea sp. C1E2. Classification (NCBI taxonomy): domain Bacteria; kingdom Pseudomonadati; phylum Pseudomonadota; class Gammaproteobacteria; order Enterobacterales; family Erwiniaceae; genus Pantoea; species Pantoea sp. C1E2. The sequence goes on along the minus strand of NZ_JBSZHT010000004.1, from coordinate 692,285 downwards.
GCGTTGACCGATATCTTATCTTGCGTGCCGGTGATATGGCGTTTCCACATTAAACATCGTCTGTTCGACGCGCTCGCCGCCGCTGAAGCACAAGGAGAAACGGCTCCCGGCGGTGAGTTGATTTATCAACTGTTTGACGCTTTCAGTGAGGAATATCGGGAGTTTCTGCAGGCTTGATTCTCAGCTGAATCGCCCATAAAAAAAGGGATGCTAACGCAGCATCCCTTTTCGTTTATTGGGGTTAGAACGGACCCCAGTTTATCGCCACACCAATCAGCAACGTGACCACGCAAATCGCAAACCAGATGGCGACCACCGGTGCCACGAATTTAAGCCATTTGCCGAACGAAATATTGGCGGTGGCCAGCGCGGCCATCAGCACGCCCGATGTCGGGCTGATGGAGTTAACAATCCCCTCGCCCAACAACACCGTTTGCACCGTGACCTGACGCGTCAGACCCAGATTGTCACCCAGCGGCGAGAAGATTGGAATCAGCAGCGCAGACTCACCCGAACCGGACGAAATGCCGAAGTGCATCAGCGCGGCACTGACAAACATGCCCACGGCAGCAATCGCAGGCGGCACCGGCGCCAGCAGATCCGACAGGAAGCCAACGATAGGATCGAGGATATTGCCCTGCTGCAGCACCACTGAAATCGCACCTGCCATCCCGACAATAAACCCGCCTTTGACCAGCTGAGAACAGCCGGACAGGAAGGTGTTAGCAATAGCAGAACCGGACAGGCGACCAATCAAACCGACCATAATCGACAGGATGATAAACATCGCCGACATCTCATTGGTGGCCCAATGCAGCTGCACGGTGCCGACCATAAACAGAATCAGCGTCACCGCGCAGGTCAGCAGGATCAGTTTGTGACGGCCAGTAATCTCCATCGGGGCTGCGGTTTCCACCGCAGTGTCCACGCGCACCTGACCATTTTTGCGCATGCGCTTCACGGTAATAATCAGGTAAATCGCCACCGTTAACACAAACAGCAGATTGGTAATGCCGCGCAGTAGCATGCCCGAGAACAGCGGCAACTGCGCCAGATGCTGTGTCAGACCGGTGGTGGCCGGGCCGAGGAACGCCACGTTAAATCCTGCTGCGCAGGTCAGATAGATCAGCGCCATACCGATAACCGGTGGTAAACCTAACGAACGCGCGACCAGCAGACCAATCGGCACAAAGGCGACCACCGAGTTTTGCACCACGCCGGTACTACCGAGGATGGCAAAGATCACTGCAAAGATCAGGATCAAACGGGTATCGCTGATTTTGGTACTGCGTGACAGTGAATTCAGCGCAGTGGCAATCGCGCCTGTGGCTTCAATCACCGCCAGCAATCCGCCGGTAAACAGAATCAGGAAAATGATCGGTGCCGCTTTGATCACGCCCTGCACGATGGCCATAAAAATCTCCCCGGGATAAACACCCGTGCGCGCCACTTCATGCAGACTGCCTTTGATGGCAAAGGTCACGCCATTGCGGGTTTCATGATCAAACTTGCCCGCCGGGATGATCCAGGTGGCTACGGCTGCCAGCACCAGAATGATAAACAGCAGCAGATAAGGACTTTGTTCGCTTTTGGCCGGCGCAGGTTGCATCGCCGCGTTTTTATCAACATTAACCTGGGACATGGGCGTCCCCCAGCATCAGACCCGCCACCAGCGCGGTGCGTGAGGCAATATCGGCAATGATGATGTGCTCATGGCGCGCATGAATGCCTGCGCCGGTTGCGCCCAGACCATCCAGGGTTGGAATGCCCAACGCCGCGGTGAAATTGCCGTCGCTGCCGCCGCCAACCGATTGCCCTTCAACGCTGAAGCCAATTTGTTGTGCCACAGCTTGCGCACGCTGCATGATCACCAGCGACTTGGCGCTCTGGCGCATCGGTGGCCGTGATTGTGCGCCGCTAATCTCCAGCTTAATGCCCGGTAAGTGAGGTTGAATCTGGGTAATCTCATCGTGAATGCGCTGCGCTTCTTCTTCGCTGGTGACGCGTGTATCGATGCCCAGTACGGCCTTATCCGCGACCACATTGATGCGATTACCGCCTTGCGCGATCCCGACGTTGACGGTGGTGCCGCGATCCGGTGCATTCAATCCATGCAGGAACAGCACCTGATGCGCCATCTCCTGCACTGCGCTGATCCCCTCTTCCGGATTATTACCGGCATGTGCAGCCTGACCGGTGATCGCGATCTGATATTGGCCCGTGCCCTTGCGCGCAACCTTCAGCGCACCGGTTCCGGCTACGGCGGGTTCCACCACCAGCACTTGCGATGATCCCAGCGCATGTTGAGACAACCAGTCGCTGGAGCTTGGGCTGCCGACTTCTTCGTCACTGCCACACAGGAAGACGATACGTTTCCCTGCCAGCAAGTCGTGTTCTTTTAATGCGCGTGCTGCCCAGATCGACTGCACCAGACCCGCTTTCATATCCAGAATGCCGGGGCCGTAGAACTTGCCGTCCTCCTCGCGCATCGGCAATTCGCCTTCATCCCAGACGGTATCGAAATGGCCCAGCACCACGGTTTGATCACTGCCTGAACCCAGCGTGAACTTGAGATGATTGCCGTAGTGTTCCTGCACATCGATTTCCGCATCAATACCCAGACGCTCAGCAAACAGTGCACGCAGCACGTCACCACAGCGATCCACCGCCGCTTTGTTCATTGACGGCGATTCGGCTGCCACCAGGGTTTTGATATCCGAGAGAATTTCGCCTGAATGCTGTTGCAAATAACTTATTATATTTTTCATTAAATCTGTCCTCACCAAGTGAATCCCGAGTATGAGGATAAAATAGGGCTTAAAAAATGGGTATAAAACGCTATTATTGTTGACCTGAGATCAACAGATAACTAAAACCTATGGCTATGCTGCTTTATCCCGACAAATCCATAAGATACTTATATGAAGTGGGTATTCACGGCGGCATTCGCCGTGCGGCGGAAGCGCTGGATGTGGATCCGGCAGCTATCAGCCGTCAACTCTCGCAACTGGCGCGTGAAATGCAGCTGCCGCTGTTAGAACGCCGCGGCCGCAATGTGGTACTGACCGAAGCGGGCAAGTTGCTGGCTGAGGACTACGCGCAGACGCATCAGCGCAGAAGTCATTTAGAACGACGGCTAAAAGACCTGCGCCATAAGCGCGGCGGTTCCATCACCATCCGCGTTGGGCAAGGTATGGTCGATGAGGTGGTCAGGTATGTGTTTCAGCCTTTTTCACAAACCTATCCTGAAGTCTTCATCGACATTCTGTCTGGTGACATGCAAACAACAGTTAGCCTGATTGCCAAAGGTGAAGTGGATATGGCCGTCGGTTTTGGACCGGTCGGCCCGCCGGGTCTTCGATGCCATAGTTATATGCGCGGCCCTATCTGCGCCATTGTGCGCCCTGAACATCCCATTGCTTTGTATGACCAGGTCGATGTCAGCGATATCGTCCACTATCCGCTGATCGGGATGGACAAAAACTTTGGGATTCAGAGTTACATGAATGCCATGTTCACACAGGAAGGATTGGTGTTTAGCCCGGCTTACAGCTGTAACCTGTTCACCAGTGCGATTGCGCTGAGCCAGGCGGGCATGGGGATTGCCTTTATGACCACCAAGGTGGTGGAGGACGCATTACACTCTCGCCAACTGGTGGCGGTGCCGATCAACCATCGCATCGCACGCGAAAGCCAATGTCATCTGTTACGCAGCGCCGATCACCGCTTCACCCCTGCAGCACAGCATCTGTGGCAGATGTTGTGTCAGTTTTTTGAGGGGAGTTCACATGAAGCATTATGAGAGATTTAACATGTGAAACGCCGCTCCAGGTTGCGTTGGCGACGAATAACGTAGCCAACGCACGAAGAGGCGAGCCGGATGTTGGGCGATCGATTAATGACCCGTGCGAGCACCTGCTCTAAATCCGTGTTCACTTGCTCGCCATGCGATAACAAATGCGACGATCAAGAGTGCGATCAGCACCGGAGGAAACGACTGCGCGCCCCAGTGATTCAACAGAATACCGCCAGTTATGCCGCCCGCAGCAATCGCGCCATTCCACGCCACCACGTTCATGGAAAGCGCGATATCAGCACCCTCTCCGGCGGTATCCGCCAGTGCCGTTTGCAACAAGGTTGCCGCCCCACCGAACGTTAGTCCCCATACCGCTACGCCGAGATACATCATCGCCGGAATGTGCGAGAAGCCCATAAACGCGAGTGATACCAGAGCAAATACCGCCAGGCTCACCAACACGCTGCGGCGTAAATGGTGATCGACCAGCCGTCCAGTCACTGCAATCGCCAGCAGCGCCGCAAGTCCGAACACCAGCAGCACGATATCCACTTGTGAACCCAGGCCTGCCAACTGCAGAAACGGGGCGATATAGGTATAGAGAATGTTGTGAGCCAGCATCCAGGCAATCACCACACTGAGCACCGCTCTCACGCCTGGTGTGGTGAGCACCTTTAATAGCGGCATGCGTTCATGGCGCGATTGTCCCGGATAATCAGGCACTTTGGCCAGCACCCACACCACCAGTACAAGGGTTAAGGCAGAGATAATCGCAAAGGCGCTGCGCCAGCCGATTATGCCACCCAGCCAGGTGCCGAGCGGCACGCCTAATGACAAGGCAATTGGCGTGCCCACCATGGCGATGGCCATCGCTTTGCCCTGCTGGTGAACCGCCACCATCCTGCGTGCATAGCCCGCCAGCAAACTCCATGACAATCCCGCCGCCACGCCGGCAAAAAAGCGTGCCGTTAACGTGAGCCAGTAATTTGCGGATAGCGCAGTGATGGAGTTGAAAATCAGGAACCCGACGATAGCCAGCAGCAGCACGTTTCTGCGCCGCCAGCCCTGTGTCGCGATGGTCAACGGAATCGCGGCGATCAGCGAGCCCAGCGCATAAGCCGTGACCGTCTGCCCTGCCAGCGCGTTGGAGATATTCAGACCCGCTGCCATTTGCGGCAAGAGCCCGGCGGGCAAGGTTTCGGTAATAATGCAAATAAAGCCCGTCATCGCCAGTGCCAGTAGAGCCGATATCGGCAGGCGTTCTGTCGCAGTATTTTGCCCGTTGAGTGCGAGTTCTTTTTCCATATTTCCTTCTGAAATCATTTATGTATCGATTGGTATGTATCTGGGCGTAAAGTCTTGCCTCCTGGAAGCAAAAGAGGGCAATCCCGATTAATGTAACGATCGATACACTAAGCAGGCAGGTTCACTTTGTCAACGAGATATGTATCGTTTAGTATAGTAATCCACTGCACGCGTTAAACAGGAGGAAGCGATGGCGACGATGGGACGCCCGAGGACATTTGATCGAGACCAGGCGATCGAACAGGCGATGTATCTGTTTTGGCAGCAGGGTTATGAATCGACCTCACTCAATCAGCTCAAGGGCAGCATCAATAACGGCATCTCCGCACCCAGCTTTTACGCCGCGTTCGGTTCGAAAGAGGCGTTGTTCCGTGAATGTGTGCAGCGCTATCTTTCATCTTTCGGTCAGGTGACGGAATGCTTGTGGGATACCAGCCTGACGGGACGCGAAGCCGTGGAAACCTCATTGCGTCGCTCTGCGCAGATGCAGTGCGAGCCAGGCCATCCAACCGGATGTATGGTCGGCCTCGGTGCCATGAGCGCCACCTCCGTCGAACATGCCGCCGTGACCGAACCGCTGACACGTTCACGCGATCGTACCCGAGCCGGAATCACCGCCTCGATCGAGCGCGCTGTTGCCGCGGGCGAACTGAGACAGGATGTTAATGTCCGCGCGCTGGCAGCATCCTTTAGCACTTTCATGTTTGGTTTATCGATTCAGGCGCGCGACGGCGCCAGCATTGAGGAACTTAACAGGGCAATTTCGCAGATGATGTGGATGTGGGATGCGAATAAATAACGTCAGATCAGAGTGTTTTGCTTAAACAAACGGATTCAGTTCGACCAACATAAGGGCCGTAGTTTTCAATCTTCTTAAAGCCGTGTTTGAGATAAAAATCCACGGCGCGACTGTTGATGGCCCGCGTTGAAAGGTTAATTTCTTCGTAGCCTACACTCACCGCCCACCGCTGCAAATGTTCCAACAGCGCCGCACCCACTCCGGATACGCTGCGGTCCGAATACATGCGTTTCAATTCAGCGATGTCATCCGCCAGCGGCCGCAGTGAAGCACATCCTACCGCTCTCCCCTGCTGATCTTTTGCCAACACCCAGTTGGATCGCTTTGCATCAATGGCTTCAGCACTAAAGTGACTTTTGCCGTTGTTCCCGGTAATTGCAGCCAACTCTGAAGAGAGCTGTTCAATCAGACGTTGAGAATCGGGAGCAAAGGGATCGGCGGACTCGATGGTGATCATGATGGGCGGTAAATTCCTGATGCGCGGCGATGACACTCATCGCCTCCGGTTAAACCTGCAGTCAACACGTTAAACCGGAAGCGCATGTCTACCAATTACTTTTGTTGCTGCTGTTTGGCTTCAGCTTCTTTTTGCTTTTTACTCGCCATATGATGGCCCACAACACAGCCTCCTACCGCACCCATCACAGCATGGTGCGCAACATGCCCTGCAGCGGCACCGATCATCGCGCCTTTCAGGCATCCTTGTGCTTCAGCCTGAGCGCTGACGGCTAAAAACAGGCCTAATGTGATAACCAGCTTTGACAGATTTTTCATACAACTGTGGTTCCGAAAAGGGATGAGGCTGAGTACGTTACCGATAAATAAGTCTGAATTCGTGCACTATTCGCTGCGGCGCAGGAAAGATTGAAGGCCGTTTATGAATGGTTGTTGATTGGGGTCTGCGTTTGGTTTTCTTCATTCGCCCATTCATAAACCACACAGGGCACATCGTAATAAAGTGGTCTAACTTTATCTCGCGATGTTACTACCGCCTGGCGAACACTTCCGAAGCCCGTCTGGGCAGAGATTATTTTTTAACGCAGCTCTGGATTTCGACATGTTTACGCCATCGACACGTTTTGACGATATGTCGATAAAATCGATTTTTTTAAACATATGGCCGTGACATGTTTATGGCATCGACATATTATGGCCATATGTCGATAAAACTGGATTTTTTAAACATATGGTCTGGAATCCTGAAGTCCCTTATAACGCATTGCCCTTGCTGCCGCCTGACCTCGAGATCATTGAAACTCGCAAGGTGTTAAAGGCTTGTATCACCGCTCGGGCTGCGGTGGCGGAGTTGAAAACCGCCGGGGAGCTGATTCCCGATCAAGGGTTGCTAATTAACATCTTACCCATGTTAGAAGCGAAGGATTCATCGCGCATTGAAAACATCGTGACCACCAGCGACCAGCTTTTCCAGTATGCGGATCATGATGAAAAAGCCGATCCCTCCACAAAAGAGGCGTTGCGCTACCGCACGGCCCTGTTCGAAGGCTTTACCCATCTCGATGCTTACCCGCTGTGCACCAATACAGCGATAGCGCTCTGCACCAAGCTGCGCGCCGTGCAAAGTGATATTCGCAAAGCTCCGGGTACGGTGTTGCGTGACCAACACAACAACGTGGTGTACACACCACCTGTGGGTGAAACCGCTATTCGTGATTTGATGGCAAACTGGGAACGCTTCATTCATGCCGATGATGATATCGATCCACTGGTAAAAATGGCGATTTCGCATTATCAGTTCGAGTGTATTCACCCCTTCCCTGACGGTAACGGTCGCACTGGGCGAATCCTCAATATTCTGTATTTGATTCAAACCGATCTGCTTTCGCTGCCCATTCTGACTCTCTCAAGGTTCATTTTGGAAAACCGAGACGACTACTACACGCTGCTGCGTGACGTTACCGAGCAGGGTAAATGGGAAGCCTGGATTCTATTTATGCTGGAAGCCGTGCGAAATACCGCCATTTGGACGACGCAAAAAATTGCCATTGTGCGTGCATTAATCACCGAAGTGTCGGCGTACGTACGAGAAAAACTGCCAAAAATCTACTCCCATGAGTTGATGCAAGTGCTGTTTGCACAACCTTACTGCCGTATCGAAAATCTGGTTGAAAGTGGTATCGCTAAACGTCAAACGGCATCCGCTTATTTGAAACAGCTTGTGGAAATTGGCGTGTTGGAAGAGAAAAGCTACGGGCGCGAGAAGCTGTACATGAATACACGCCTGTTGCAGGAACTTAACCACTAAATTGCCGGTGGATTAAGGACATTCTCCTTTTGGGATCCTGGCAAAGAAATCGGCATAACTGGCAGCCTGCTGATGCAGCAATATCTCCTCAAGCGCTGTCAGCGGGGTGTCGGACCAATCGACGCGGGCGTCTACTGAAGCATATTCGCGATCGTGCCAGATTTTCAGTGCCGCAGACTTCATTCCACGGCGATCCCCACCTGCAGTTGCACCCTGTTTCAGTGCCGCCAGCAGTCGCATCTCAAACCTTGTTTCTGGCTGATGAAAACCGACCAGCATGGCGTTGAGCGTCTGTGTGTTAGCCAGCAAATTCCCGCCCACCACGCACTCTCCCTGCTGAACAACACCTTCAAACTCACCACAAAATGTACCGCTCCAATGCGCAACGTCTCCCCGACGATCGATGATCATCACTTGCCGTCGCTCACATTCAATGTCCTGTTCAAGCAACTTCGCCAAGGTTTGATGGGCCGTCAGCCCCTTACGCAGCAAGGTTAAACCATGTAGGCCAAGCAGCGGGTTTGTCATCGCCTGCGTGGCTATTGCGCCCACACCTGCATCTCCGTGTACCACCAGCGCACCAACGGAAGGGCCGGCCGTGGCGGTTGCCACGCCGAGTGCCCCCGTCAGGGGATCTCGCGCCACAATTGAAAAGGTCATATCACCGCCATCTCACAGCCATAAGAAATTTGTAGGGATAAATAATTGGACTGATTTCTATTTATGCGCATAAATTAAATAAAGGCAACGTTGAAATTATCACCAGAGATGAATGGGGACGCTATGTTCAAGAGGCATATTTGGAAAACGTTCAACAGAATGGCTCTTCCCTTCTGCCTGGCGTTAAGCATCATTGGCCAATCACCCGCTCTGGCCGCAACACCTTCCGATGCTCTGCTAATGGGCCAGGTCGCCGAACCGCAATCACTTGACCCGCAGGTGGCGACTGCCGCTAATGATGCCCGTATTCTGGTGAACATTTACGATGGTCTGGTGCGTAACGGGGCCGACTCATTGGATATCGAACCCGCACTCGCCACGCATTGGACAATCAGCGCGGATGGGCTGACTTATCGGTTTGACTTACGTCAGGGAGTGACATTTCAGGATGGCACGCCATTTAATGCAGCAGCGGTGAAGTATACTTTTGAGCGCATGCTGGACAATAAACATCCCGCTCACAATACTGGCCCTTTCCCGCTTTCCTTCTTTTTTTCCTCGATAAAATCGATCGAAGTCGTTGATGAACATACCGTGGTGTTTCATCTCAAAGAGCCGTTTGCACCGCTGCTGTCCAACCTCGCTACGCCAACCGGCTTGATCGTATCCCCCACCGCAGTCGCGAAGTATGGCAAAGATTTTGGTCGCCATCCGGTGGGAACGGGCGCTTTCCGCTTTGGTGAATGGCAAGCAAACCAACGCGTGGTGGTCACCGCCAACAGTGATTATTGGGACGGTAAACCCGCAATACAAAACGTGGTGTTCCGGCCGATTACGGATAACAACACGCGGGTTGCGGAGATGCTTTCCGGCGGAATAGATGCCATGCCGGAAGTACCGCCGGATACCGTCAAACTTTTTGCAGAAAAACCCAATCGGTTTCGCCTTTATCAGACCACCGGTCCACACGTCTGGTACGTGATGCTTAACACTCGCAGCGCGCCGTTCAATGATGTGCGCGTCCGCCAGGCTGTCAACTACGCCATCAACAAACCCTCGTTAGTGGACAATATTCTGCAGGGTTCGGCCGATGTCGCAACTGGCCCTATTCCTTCAGCCTTTAGCTGGGCCTATAACAACGACGTAAAGCCCTATCCTTATGATCCGCAGAAGGCGCGTCAGCTGCTGAAAGAGGCCGGCGCCGAAGGGGCCACGCTGACGTTTTATGTCACTGAAGGCGGTTCCGGCATGTTGGATCCGCTGCCGATGGCCGTTGCTATTCAGGCCGATCTCAAAACCGTGGGTTTACAGGTCAAAATTGAAACCTATGAGTGGAATACCTATCTGGCAAAAGTGAACGCGGGGTTAACCCCTCAGGTACAGATGGCGGAAATGGCCTGGATGACCAATGATCCCGACACGCTGCCGTTCCTCACTTTGCGCAGTGATGCCCTACCCGATCAGGGCGGCTTTAACTCCGGTTATTACCACAATCCTGAAGTGGACCGTTTGCTGCAACAGGCACGCCTGACCACCGATAACGCGTCACGCGCCACACTTTATCGGCAGGTACAGCAAATCGTGCATCAGGATGCCCCGTGGATTTTCGTCGCCAACTGGAAGCAAAACGCCGTGACCTCAACGCGCATCGATCACTTCACGCTGCAACCCAACTTCAATCTGTTACTCAACCGGGTAACGAAACACTAACTGCTGATGAGGAGCCCAAATATGGGGCTTTACCTGCTAAAAAGGCTGTTATCGGTGATTCCGGTGCTGATTGGCCTGTCACTCATTGTGTTTTTGATTATGGCGATGATACCCGGTAATCCTGCACAGGCGCTGCTGGGCGCATGGGCCACGCCGGAAAACGTGGCGCGGATTAATCAGGAGTTGGGGCTGGATAAACCGCTGTATCAGCAATACCTGATCTGGGTCGGAAATATGCTGCACGGTGATTTTGGCCGCTCATATGTACTGAACCGTCCGGTGATTGATGAGGTGATGGATCGTTTCGGTGCCACGCTCATTTTGGGTGGGAGTGCCCTGTTAATCAGCAGCGTTCTTGGATTACTGGCGGGCGTGATTTCCGCCGTGCGTCAGTTTGGCTGGGCAGACAAAACCATCACACTGCTGGTGCTGCTGGGCATCTCCATGCCCTCATTCTGGATTGGGTTGCTGATGATCATGCTGTTTGCCGTGCAACTTCAGTGGTTCCCCGCCTCCGGTATGGTTGCTATTTGGGGAGGCGGTGGCCTAACCGACCTGCTGCATCATCTGGTTATGCCCGCTGTGACACTGGCGCTGGTCGCAACCGGTGTAATCGCCCGCCTTACGCGCACCGCAATGCTGGAAGTACTGCGCCAGGATTATATTCGCACCGCGCGAGCCAAAGGCCTATCGGAGCGCAAAGTCATCTGGCATCACGCTTTTCGGTCCGCGTTAGTTGCGGTTATTCCCGTCATCGGTATTCAGGCCGGATTCGTGCTCGGTGGCGCGGTGTATATTGAGACCGTTTTCCAGTGGCCCGGCTTGGGCGCGATGTTAGTTAAAGCAGTTGCTACGCGTGACCTGCTGCTGGTGCAGGGTGGCGTATTAGTGGCAGCCGCGGCTTACGTATTGATCAACCTGTGCGCCGATATCCTGCAGTCGCTGCTTGATCCGAGGTTAGCATCATGAGCCAGATAACCGTTTCCACACCGACTCGCCAGCGTCCTTCGCTGTGGCGGCTTTTGCTAGCCAACCGACTGGCCGCCATTGGGCTTGGGGTATTGCTGCTGATTCTGTTATTGGTCCTCGCCGCACCACTGTTGCCTCTGGCGGACCCGGATGCCACCGATTTACTGCATCGCCTGTTGCCTCCTTTCTCGCCGGGACATCTGTTGGGCACCGATCCTTTAGGTCGTGACCTGCTGTCACGTCTACTATGGGGGACACGCGTCTCCTTGATTGTCGGCGTAAGCGCGACCCTGATGGCTGCGGTCTTCGGCACGATAATCGGGTTGGTGGCCGGCTATGCAGGCGGTCGCACCGATAGTCTGCTGATGCGCCTTATCGATATGCTGATGGCCTTCCCTTATATCCTGCTGGCGCTGGTGATTGTTGCCGTGTTGGGGCCGAGTTTGATTAATGCGCTGTACGCTATTGCCATCGTCAATATTCCGTTCTTTGCGCGTAATATTCGTGGCTTAACCGTTGGCCTGCGCCAGCGTGATTTTATCCACGCGGCACGCCTGGCAGGTAAAAGCCATCTCAATATTGTTTTCACAGAAGTCCTGCCCAACGTATTGCCCGTTATCGTGGTCACCATGTCGACCACCGTAGGCTGGATGATTCTTGAAACCGCCGGGTTGTCATTCCTTGGACTCGGCGCACAACCCCCTGCCGCCGATTTGGGTTCGATGCTAGGCCAGGGACGCGCGCAGATGTTCAGCGCACCACACGTTTCACTGGTGCCGGGCGTGATGATTTTCCTGCTGGTGATGAGTTTTAATCTGCTGGGCGACGGTATTCGCGACATGCTCGATCCCCGCATGAAATCCGGCCTTCAACTTCGCGCCAGTGCCACCACCGATGTACAGCGTTCTGCTGTACCCGCCGCGGTGCAGGCTCCAGATGCCCTGCTTGAGGTCGTCGACTTACAGGTGGATTTTCTTACCCGTTCAGGTAAACACCCAGCAGTGAAAGGAGTGAGTTTCGCGTTATCTCCTGGAGAATGCCTGGGATTAATCGGAGAAAGTGGTTCAGGCAAGAGTGTCACGGCCTTGTCGATCATGGGGCTGGTCGCATCACCACCGGGTGTGATTAGCCGTGGCGCAATTTATCTGGCAGAAGAAGAATTGCTGTCACTGACGTCAACGCAGATGCAGCAACGACGCGGAGCCCGCGTCGCCTATATCTTCCAGGATCCGCTTACTACGCTGCATCCGCAAATGAGCATTGGTAAACAGGTGGTCGAAGCGGTGTTGGCGCATCAACCTATGTCGAATCGTCAGGCTCACGACAAAGCGCTGTCCCTGCTGGCGAGCGTGGGTATTCCTGATGTCGAACAACGCTTTTCCAGCTATCCACACCAGCTGTCCGGCGGACAACGCCAGCGCGTGGGCATTGCCATGGCTTTGGCTAATGATCCCGACATCATCATCGCTGATGAGCCAACCACCGCGCTCGATGTCACAGTGCAGGCACATATTCTTGCGTTGCTGCAGCAGTTAAGGCGCGAACGCGGTTTGACTCTGCTGTTTATCACCCACGACTTTGGCGTGATTGCGCAAATCTGCGACCGGGTGGCGGTCATGCGGCGCGGTGAAATAGTCGAAACCGGCATTACGCAACAAGTTTTAAGCCATCCGCAACATGACTATACGCGTCGGTTGATCGCCAGCGTGCCAAAACTGGGACAGGGACGTGCGTTTCTTAAGCAGGTTGCGCAGCTCTATTCATCAACCCGGGAGGCCTCATGAATACGGTGCTTGAAGCAGAAAATCTGAGCAAAATTTATCATCGTCGCGGCAGTCTTTTTGCTAAAGCGCAGCATCAGGTTCACGCGGTCAAAAGCCTCTCGTTGCAGCTTGCCAGGGGTGAAACATTAGCGGTGGTGGGAGAAAGCGGCTCGGGGAAGAGTACGCTGGCGCGCATGCTGGCAGGACTTGAGGCGCCGACTTCTGGCGTCATTAAAGTCATGGGGGAACCGCAACCTCAAGGGAGCCGTCGCAAAGCGTCCGGTCGTTTGATCCAATATGTATTTCAGGATCCTCAGGCATCTTTAAACCCTCGCCATACCATTGCTGAGATGCTTGATGCGCCGTTAAAACACCTATGCGGTTACGCAGCGGTGGACAGACAACGTCGCAAGCTTGAGCTGCTTGAAGCAGTAAATATGCCGGCCGATGCACTACACGGTTATCCACATGAGTTTTCCGGGGGCCAGGCACAACGGCTGGCTATCGCGCGAGCACTGGCTGCAGAAGCACAAATTCTGGTATTGGATGAGCCCGTCAGTGCGTTAGATGTGTCCGTACAGGCACAGGTGCTATTGCTGTTGCAACAGCTCAAGCAGCAGTTTGCCCTCTCCTATTTATTCATCAGTCATGATCTGGCAGTGGTGGAAGCCATCGCCGATAGAGTGGCCGTCATGTATCGCGGAGATTTGGTAGAATGCGCGGCGAGTGATGTTCTATTTCGTGCTCCCGTTCATGACTACACGAAGAGTCTGTTGGCCAGTGCGCCGCGCCTTTAAGGTATGAAGATGAAAAATGATTTACCCGAGGTTGCCGAACCAATCCGCCGTAAACGTACCGATGAAATTGTTGATGCCATCAAAGATGCAATCGTGCGGGACAATCTGCAACCTGGCGATCGCTTACCGCAGGAAAAGGATCTCGCCACGCGTTTTGCAGCAGGCAAAAGCACCGTCCGTGAAGCATTGAAATCGCTTGAAGTTCAGGGTTTGATCCGCACCCGTACCGGGCCGGGCGGAGGTGCCTTTATCGAGCCAATGAGCGAAGCGCACGCGATGAGTTTGCTCTCTAATTACCTGTTCACCCGCGAACTGTCGATCGCCAATATTTACACGCTGCGAAAAACGCTGGAGCCATTAGTCGCGGTAAGTGCGATTGAAAATATGGATGCGCAAGGTTTTGAGCAACTGCACCAGCTTATCGCCCTTTACGATCATGAACCCGCCGATGACAGTGAACGCTGGGCACAGCGTATGGCAGAACTGGATTTTCACGCCGTGGTCGCCAGCTATTCTGATAACGTGCTGCTGGCATTTATTTGTCGCTTCTTACAACGTTTACTCAAAGATTTAGCCGTTTGCAAAGACATCTACCAACGCCCTGAACCCGTTGAGCGACGCAAAGGCATCGATTTTCAGTATCAGTTAATCGAGGCAATGCGCCGCAAGGACGCCGCTGAAGTGGAGAAAGTTATGCGCTTGCATATGGAACATGCTGAACAGGCAATGCTGACTTTAGAAGCTTCGCTTGAGGAACGATTTCTGCGTTAAAACTGGGGATTGAGCGTCGAAATTCAGCGGCGTCCCCATGTAACGAATCAGCCGCAAAACTGCTCCCTTAACCTCATCCCCTCAAACATAGCCCATCAGCTTCAGCATGGACTGCGCCTGATGCATCGCTTCATTGCGATGCGTCACGCCCAGCTTCTGATAAAGATTGCGGATATGTGTCTTAATTGTCGTGGCCGCGACATCCAGCTCTCCGGCGATTTGTTCATTACTGTAGCCTGAATAAATTAATCCCAGCACCTGCCATTCGCGCTGCGTCAGCGGGCTGGTACGCACCAGTTCGGGAACATCGGGATGATTGAGTAAGCGGCTGATAAAGCCCTCATCGAAATGGGCGAATTTGTGGCGATGATACTTATTAATTTCATCGAGGATGCGCCGCGCGCGATGCTGATCCATCTCCTCCAGCGTGTTGAGCTGAATAAGCTGACGCAACTGTTGCGCCATCATTTCGCCTTCAATCACGAAGTGGCTGACAAAGCCGGTGCTGCGTGCCAGCTTCAGAGCTTCAATTAACGATTGCTGTGCCTCGGCTTTGCGGTCGGTTTGCCAGTAGATTTGGTTAAGCAACAGCAGATTACGGTTAAGATCGCTCTTTAACTGTAATGCTCGCGCATTCTCATTGAGTTCTTCCAGCACCACTTCTGCCTGCATCAGATTACCCAACAGGATGTGGGCGCGCGCCATGTTACGCCACTGCCCCTGCAGAAAATGGTTATTCGCAAAGGCCGGTTTGTCCGTCTGCCGCATCCAGTGATTAGCGCTCTGCGCATCACCGGTCATTTGCCAGTAAATCACCCGAACCTTATCGGCATTCGCTACCCAGTCACTGTGCAGGTTACCGTTATTCAGCAGATTCTCCAGGCGATTCAGATAACTGCGCGCGTTATCCAGATTGCCGCGAGCCAGTGAACACTGGACCAGCAAGCCCAGACACTGAATCTGCTGCTGAGGTGGGTAGCCTTTCAGCACCTTGATGCCTTCTTTCGCGGCGTGTTCTGCATCATCCAGACGCCCCCAGGCCCACATCAACTGGGCGCGGATGCGCAGTAAAAATTCGTGCAGAGGAAACTGCGCCAGATGTTGCTCGGCCACCAGCTTGAAACCCTTTTCCTGAATCTCCCAGGCGGCTTGCAGAAAGCCCTGGGCGAACAGAATTTCACTTTGCTGAATCAGGCTCCAGAGAGCGTAATGCCAGGCTTCATCGCTGCGCGCCATCTGTTCAGTCTGCCGCATCAGCACTAATGAATTCCCCAACTCGCCTTTGCAGTGCATCACTTCGCCGTGAACCGAGGTTGCCACGATACGGCTGTAGCGGCTCGTTTCCGGAAGTGCCGCTAGAGCCTGTTGCGCCAAACGTTCAGCTTCGTCGGCGTCTCCGTTGTTGATCGCCACCTGCGCACGTACGGCATTAAATTCGCCCTGTAAAACGGTGTCGATCTCGCATTTGCTCGAGTGCTCAAAACGAGCCAGCAGGCTATTCACTTCAGAGAAACGGTGCTGGCTTTGCATTAACCAGGCTTGCAGCAGCACCAGTTTTGGATTGTCCTGCAGCGTTTCCCACGGCAGGGTGTTGAGCGATTTCTCCAGCAGCGCCAGTTCACTTTGATTGAAGAGCGTCCAGGCATGTTCCAGCAGAACATCGCGCAGCATGGCCGCATCACCCGAGGCCAGAGCGTGGTGCAGCGCTTCACCAGGAAATCCTTGCACCATCCAGCTTTCAGCCGCAGCGCGGTGCACCGCAGGTAACTCGGCGGCCAGCTCCCACTGGCAGCGCTGGCGCAGGAAACTGCCAAACAGCGGGTGATAACTGAACCACTGGCCGGAGTCATCCATACGCTGCAAAAAGAGACCTTGCCGCTCAATCTCATCCAGTCGCATTCGTCCGTTATCTTCACCGGTTACAGCAGTGATCAACGCATCATTCATCGAGCGTAATAGCGAACTTTTCAGCAGAAATTGGCGAGTAGCAGCATCAACGTTGTCCAGCACCTCTTCAACCAGATAATCAGAGAGATGGCTGGCATTGATACCCGACAGACGGCGCGCAGAGTGTTGCACCGAGCCGGTTCCCTGACGCGCAGAGAGCGCAATCAGTTGCAATGCGGTAGCCCAGCCTGCCACATCATCACACAGGCGTTCACTTTCCGCGCAGGGAAGTGGAGCTTCGAGGCGGCAATCAAAAAACTGCTTCGCTTCCTGATGCGTAAAGGCCAGTTGCTGGCTGCCCAACTCCAGCAGTTGCTCGCGCACGCGTAGGTTGGCAATCCCCAACTGCGGCAAGTTGCGCGACATCACCACCAGCGTGAGGTTATCGGGCTGATGACGCAGGAAGAAACGCATCGCCTCATGTATTGCCGGGTTCACGATATGGTGATAGTCATCCACGATCAGCCACAGCGGTTTTTTCCACTCGGTCAGTTCGATAAATAGCTGCGCAAACAGGGCGTTGAGATTCACATACTGACGCTTATGCGCCAGCGTTTCGCTGCGTTTGCAACCGCCTTGCGTCGCTTGTTGTAAGGCGGCTATCAGGTAATCCGCGAATCGCTCCGGCTGGTTATCCCCTTCATCTAGCGAATACCAGCCAAGATCGCGTTTATCCGCGGCCCATTGTGCGACCAGGGTTGTTTTCCCATAGCCTGCCGGACTGGTAATGAGTAAGAGTCGATATACAGCAGCTGCGGTCAGCTTGTGCAGCAGTCGGTCGCGCGTGACAGTACTTTCAAGACGTAAGGGACGACTCAGTTTTGAAGGAATCAACATGAACGCACGCTTCTCCATTAACGTTTAACGCATCATTTTTTTACGCTTCGTAATTATTCGTCATACACGTTCAGGGATTCGGTAAGGTAATGCAAGCGAACGCATAAGGGATGCTTTACAAAAGCGATTGAAGTCACACTCCTGTCACACTTTCGGAACTCCCTCACCCTCTCCACCCTCCTCATCCTCCCCTCTGAATTTAATGCAGGAGGAGGAGCGCCGATCGCCGCGCAGGCAAACTGACTCGCATATCTCCTTACCCCAACAGGATGCCCTTACCATGACACAGCCTCAGTTTGACTCTGCCCATTTTTCCGCGGCGCTACAGCGTCAATGGCAACGCTTTGGTCTTAACGGCGCACATGAAATGACGCCGCAGCAGTGGTGGCACGCCTTAAGTGGTGCGCTGGCTGAACAACTTGCCGCCGTTCCCTCTAAGCAACCGACCGCCGCGCCACAGCGTCACGTTAACTACATCTCGATGGAGTTTCTGACGGGCCGCCTGACTGGCAATAATCTGATGAACCTCGGCTGGTATGACGCGGTAAGTGATGAGCTGGCTGGCTCTGACATCTCGCTCAGCGCGCTGCTGGAGCAGGAAACCGACCCGGCTTTGGGTAACGGCGGATTGGGCCGACTGGCCGCCTGTTTTCTCGATGCCATGGCAACCACTGGCCAGCCCGCGATCGGTTACGGCCTGAATTATCAATACGGTCTGTTCCGTCAAAGTTTTGTTGAAGGAGCCCAGCAGGAGCAACCAGATGACTGGCAGCGTGATCATTACCCCTGGTTCCGCCATAACACGGCGTTAAACGTTCAGGTTGGCTTCGGTGGCAAAGTCACGATGCAGAACGATGTCGCACAATGGGAACCGGCATTAACGTTACAGGGTGAAGCCTGGGATTTGCCCGTCGTGGGATATGGCAACGGCGTAACGCAACCTTTGCGCCTGTGGCAGGCTGGGCACCCGCAACCGTTTGATTTGCAGCGCTTCAATAACGGTGACTTTTTGCGTGCGGAACAACAGGGCATTGAGGCCGCCAAACTCACCAAAGTGCTCTATCCCAATGACAATCATCAGGCGGGAAAGAAACTGCGCCTGATGCAGCAGTATTTCCAATGCGCCTGTACAGTCGCCGATATCCTGCGACGTCATCAACAGGCTGGCCGCTCCATTGAGAGCCTGCCTGATTTTGAAGTGATCCAGCTCAACGACACCCATCCGACGCTGGCAATCCCCGAACTGCTGCGTTTGCTGTTGGATGAGTATCACCTGTCATGGGAAAGCGCCTGGCACATCACCCAGCGCACCTTTGCCTACACTAACCATACCTTGATGCCGGAAGCGCTGGAGTGCTGGGATCTTCGCCTGGTGCGGTCACTGCTGCCGCGTCATCTGATGATCATCAATCTGTTGAACACGCAGCTGAAAACCAAAATTGAGGCCCGCTGGCCTGGCAATGAGGCCATCTGGGCAAAAACGGCCCTGATTCATCTGCAGCAACTGCGGATGGCAAATCTCTGCGTGGTGAGCGGCTTTGCGGTGAATGGCGTGGCGGCACTGCACTCGAAGCTGGTGGTGCAGGATCTGTTCCCGGAGTATTACGCGCTGTGGCCTGAGAAATTCCACAACGTGACCAACGGCATCACACCACGCCGCTGGATCAATCAATGCAACCCGGCGCTGGCGGCACTGATCAGCCAATCGCTAAAACGCCCCTGGGTTAATGATCTCGACGCCCTTATCGATCTTGAACCACTGGCGGAGGATGCCGCTTTTCGTGCCGAATATCGCGCTATCAAGCAACAGAATAAACTCGCGCTAACACGCTGGATTGCTGAGCAGACTGGCATCAAAGTGCGTCCTGATGCGTTGTTTGATGTACAGATTAAACGTCTGCACGAATATAAACGTCAGCACCTGATGCTGCTGCACATCATTGCGCTGTGGCAAACGCTGGTAAGCGATCCGCAAGCGAATCGGGTGCCGCGTGTGATGCTGTTTGGTGCGAAAGCCGCACCGGGTTACGCGTTGGCCAAAAATATCATCTTTGCCATTAACAAAGTGGCGGCGATCATTAACGCCGACCCGCGCGTGGGTGACCGCCTTAAAGTGGTGTTCCTGCCTGATTACAACGTCTCCGTGGCTGAGCGTCTGATCCCGGCAGCGGATCTCTCCGAGCAAATTTCGACTGCAGGGAAAGAAGCGTCCGGCACCGGCAATATGAAACTGGCGCTAAACGGTGCGCTCACCATCGGCACGCTGGATGGGGCGAATGTGGAAATTGCAGAGCAGGTTGGCGCAGAGAACATCTTTATCTTTGGTCATACCGTCGAGCAGGTGACAGCATTGAAACAGTCTGGCTATGCACCGGCCGTATGGCGTAAACACGATTCGCAGCTGGATGGCGTGTTAACCGCGCTGGAAGATGGCACCTTTAGCGATGGTGATGTGACTGCGTTCAATGACGTAGTGCAAAGCCTGGGTGCGGCAGGCGGCGATCCTTATCTGGTGCTGGCTGACTTCCGTCACTATCTCAACGCGCAGCAGGAAGTTGAAGCCTTGTGGGCCGATCCGGATGCCTGGACGCGTGCAACGATTTTGAACACAGCACGCTGTGGCATGTTTAGCGCCGACCGCGCCATCCGTGATTATCAGCAGCGTATCTGGCAGGCCGCACGATGAAACCGACCCATCATCTTGAATATGCGGCGGAAGCGCTGATTGCCACGGATTACATCGATGCGCACGGACGTGCGCAACTGGTGCCGCACCAGACACGCCAGCGGATACTCGGGCTGATGCATCAGCCCAACACGCCTGCCTCGCCTTTGCCGCCAGCAGTGGTTTTGCGCCAGGGTGAGCCAATGCAGGTTTATCCAAACCTCGATGCAACAGCCGAGTGGCAACTGAGTAGCGAATCCGGGCAGTGCTGGAAAGGCCAATGCGCTCCCGGTGACGTGCTTGATCTACCCACTCTTGAGGCGGGCTATCATTCACTGACGCTGCACCAGAACGAGCGTCAGTTCCATTGCAGGCTCATCATTGCACCTTCGCGCTGCTTTGAGCCTGATGCTCTGCTGCAGGGAGAGTCGTTGTGGGGCAGCTGTGTTCAGCTCTACACGCTGCGTTCCAATAACAACTGGGGCATCGGCGATTTTAGCGATCTGCGCCAGTTTATCGATGAGATGGCTCAACGTGGCGGTGCGTTTATCGGGCTGAACCCTTTACACGCGCTGTTCCCTGCCGAACCTGAAAGCGCGAGTCCTTACAGCCCCTCTTCGCGTCGCTGGCTGAATATTCTCTACATTGATGTCACGGCGGTGGCGGATTTTCAATACAGCGAGGCCGCTCAGGCCTGGTGGAGAGATCAGGCTACGCAACAGGCGCTGCATGACGCCCGAAAGGCCGAATGGGTGGATTACCGTGCGGTTTCTTACCTGAAGCTGGAGGCATTAGGTTTTGCCTGGCAACAGTTTAAACGCCGTGCCTCGGACGAGGCCCAGGCTAAGGACTTTACGGCATTTGTAAAAGCCGGTGGCGATAGCCTGTTATCGCAGGCCCTGTTTGATGCACTGCATGCTGAGCTGCGACGGCAAAATCCTGCGCATCACGGCTGGCAGACCTGGCCTGAGGCGTTGCAAGATCCTCACAGCGCGGCTGTGCTGGCTTTTCGCATTGAACACAGTGATAAGGTACGTTTTTATCTATGGTTACAGTGGCTGGCCACCCGCCAATTCTCAGCCTGCTGGCAGGCTTCTCAACAGCTGCAAATGCCGATTGGGTTGTACCGCGATCTCGCCGTGGGTGTCGCGGCAGATGGCGCAGAAACTTGGTCAGAGCGGGCGCTGTATTGTCTGGAAGCCAGTGTCGGCGCACCGCCGGATATTCTCGGACCGCTCGGGCAGAACTGGGGGCTTCCCCCGATGGACCCGCAGGTTATGGCCGCGCGTGCCTATGAGCCCTGGATCAGCCTGCTGCGCGCCAATATGCATGATTGCGATGCCTTACGCATTGACCATGTGATGGCACTTCTGCGGCTGTGGTGGATCCCTCAGGGTGAAAGCGCCGCTGCAGGCGCCTATGTGCAGTATCCGCTGGATGATTTACTGGCGATTCTGGCGCTGGAAAGTCAGCGTCATCGCTGCATGGTGATCGGTGAGGATTTAGGCACGGTACCGGCCGCCATCGTCGATAAGCTGCGAGATAGCGGCGTTTACTCTTATAAGGTGCTTTATTTCGAGCAGGTTTCTCAACGGCGTTTTCGCTCTCCCGCTCAGTGGCCTCGCCAGGCGATGGCGGTCGCCACCACGCATGATATGCCAACGCTGCGCGGCTGGTGGCAGAGTGATGACTTAAAACTGGGCAGTGAGCTAGGTTTGTATCCCGATAAAGTGATCCTTGCCGGCCTGTATCGCGATCGTCTGGCCGCAAGAAACGCCTTATCCAAGACCCTGGTGCATGACGGGCTGCTTCCTGCGCGTCTCCGTTTTAATCGTGGCAGCGCGCGTATGAATCGCCAGCTTAACCAATCCATCCACCGCTATTTAGCGGGGACGCAGAGTGCATTATTAGGACTACAACCGGAGGAGTGGTTGGATATGGCTAAGCCGGTTAACGTGCCTGGCACCGTCGATAGTTATCCAAACTGGCGCCGTAAACTCAGCGTAACGCTTGAAGAGATGTTTGCCAATCCGATGGTGAATAGGTTGCTGGCAGAGATTAATCAGGGCCGTAAAGCGAGTAAATAAGCAGTGAACAAGCGATAGCGCGAATAGCATTTAGCTTGAACGCTAATCTAAGGGCTGCATTATGCAGCCCTTAAACTTGCCATATGGCGGAGATTCATCAGCGTGACACACCCATAAGATGCGGCTTATCACGCTCCAGGCAAATCACAATCTCAGCTGGCCGCCCAAAATAGCATCGGCTTCCTGCAGGCTGACATCCAATCCTGCTGACGGGGTAAATGTCAGTTCCCCAAAGATAACGTCACCATTGAGCAGGTAGAAATCAGCGCGGACGAATTTGAAATCCGTCGCCAGCTTCATTGCATAATGCTTCATTTTTAAAAAGCCATCCGGCATTTCTGGCAGGTCGTTTTTATTGATCAACTTCACAGTATCTTCGAATGGTAACGGGTTCCAGTTCATATCAAAGTAATAGAACTTAGGCGTGCCTTTCTCGCGACCGACGCAGACCATCACCGCATAGGGCTTACCGTTGAAACAGTAAAATTTATAATCATCAGGGAAACCACCGCGATCGTTCTCAATGTACTTTTCACACAGAATCTTTCTCTCGATCTTACGGTATTGCGGCTCAACAAAATGCGAGGAGAAATCCTCACTGAGCCACTTACTCAGTTGCTTATTGGTTTTCTCAATATTCAAAGATGATTTGTCACTGCAGATGATGTTGTACCCTGCTCCGTGATTACACTTTAATGCAAATCTTTCGGGTAAGGCAGCATAGTCGATATCCTGAGGGTTATCGTAAACGCCATACATTTCATTGAGAATTTCACCGCAACCTTTGGCTGCAATGTATTCCCTGACCTTGAATTTATCGGCGCACTGAGTGTAAATCTCGTTATTGAACTCATTAAACTTAAGCCACTGAATCTTTTCATTAAAATTAGTGGGGTTGGATAAGTTAAGCTTCTTTTTAAATTTAATGTAGTAATGGGCTTTAGCGCTAAACTCTGGTGAAATACTCGCGCTAAATTTAAGTGCTGATTTTACTGTGTGTTTTATCATTCTCATTGATATTATCTCGGTTTAAAAATGTTGAGGTGCATTTTGATGATTGTTTTATTCTTGAAAAAATAATTCAGTAACGTGCAAGACAAAATTTCAACAATCAAAAAACAGTAGGCTGCGCCATTAATCCCGAAGGCTCTAATCATCACCCAGGAAAACGGCACAGTTAATACACAACATAAAAACATCTTCTTAGCCAAATAGTTGTATCCGGACTCTTTGATCATATATCGATAACAAATAGTTCCCAGAGATGAGAACATCGTGCCAATAATTATTATGGGAATGATTTCGACTGAACCCATATAATTATTGCCATAAAGCAAATGAATAAAATAATCGCCAAACAGATAGAATCCACCCAGTACGACAAACGACAGGAATATCACAATGCGATTGATTTTATTGAGTAATTCATCCACAGTCAGTTGATTTTTCTCACTGTAGATTTTTGAGAAGAAACTCGTAATCAAAGATAAGACCACAAAGGACCAGGCACCTCCTATGGTTAACGCTACGCTATACACTCCCAGATTCGAGTAAGAAATCATTTTTGCGAGAAAAATACTCGATATCTGAGTGTAAACATCCGCCGATATGCTGGATAAGATTAACGCCCCACCGGTGTACAGCATATGCCGGTTATACATCCCTGCACCTTTACGGCTATCATCCACTTTCGTGGTGTATCTAAAATAGATAAGACGCATGATATAAGGGACGAGAGGGATGATAACGATTGGGATGGTGAAGTAGTAAATGGGCAATTCAAAGTGCGAGATGTAAAATCTCGCCAGCAGAGCCAGAGATAAGCCGATCACATTGGTGATCGTATTTATTTTTGATTTCAACTGCGTGTTGTTGTAGATGGAAAAAAAGTCCATCACGATATAGTAGGTGGCAATGCAGTTGGCTACGCCAAAGATGAATACCGTTGGGTCAGTAAAGAAATACAGGTAAGTCAGGACGGAAATGGATGAAAGGAGAAAGAAGAAACGCCGTTGGTTCTGCGTGTGCATGGCTAAAGCAATGCCTGATCTGGCTTTTTCGCTCATGCGTTTGAAAATGATATTTTGGCCGCCAAACCACGATAGCGTCTGCACAAAAATGAACAGTGAGGTCGCTATGTTGATTTTGCCAAAATTATCAGGCCCAACGTACTTAGCCATTAATGAATTAATGTAAATCAGCCCAATGATGTTGACTGATTTTTCCAGCATAATCCATATTGCGTTAGAATACATTTCACGTCTCACATAAACATATGTTAAGTAATTGCAGTTATGCTTGATTGATAACTTATGCTCGAGATAACAATTTAATATGCCCCGCTGGTATATTTATCTGCTAAATGGTTATATAGTCAAATAACCGTCACATTCACTCTTTACTGTTCGCTTTCATTTTATTTGGTCGATACTGTGACTGTTTACAGAAAAATAGTGAAGGGGTTTGCATTCAAATCAGATTAATAGCAAATAAACCTATAAAACAGATCCATTTATAAGTGAAGCTTTATGGGCAGGTAATACATTTGTGAATATGTTTATTATTGAGCGTGAAATAAAAAAGGTGCGCCGTAGCGCACCAGGTGGGGCAATTCAGCACTGTCGGGATTAACTCATCCCTTGCCTTTAACACTGCTGATAAAGGTTTGGCGCGCCGAGGTTGACCCCAGGCGCTCCGCCTCGTCCAGCAACTTGAGGGCTTTATCAATATTGCCCTGTTCAACTGCCTGTCGAATGCTCTGGTTAAAGTAGCTGTCTGTCTCTTGCACCATCGGTGCCTGCTTCACCACGGGAGTGGGACGCACATTGTTTTGCACCACCGGCTGCGTATTTCCGACGGTGACAGGTGCGGATGCCGAAGAACCAAACAGTGGCCCAACCAGAATGGACGCGGTGGAACTGGTTGAGACTTTTAGCTTGAGTTTTCCCTCGCGGCTGTGGCGAGCAATCGGATCGGGAATGTCAGGAACCGCGTGTCCCGTACCTTTTGCATAGGCTTTAGCCGGGTCCATCAGTGTGGTGGTTTGTGAAAGATCCTGTTCGGTGGTGAATACCAGAATATAAATCTTCTGCTGGCCCAAAGCGGGGGTCAGTTTCATCACCCCTTCCAGACGATCGGCGCTCATCACACCCGGTTGCTGATAGGTGAAGAACCGGCTTGGGAACCACGCCGCAGGACGCATATTCTCATCCAATACCAGCACGTTTGGCGCATAAACCTGATTATTCGTAACTTCACTGCTCAATGTCACCGTCAGCTCACCCTGGTTAGCGGGCAAGCTGTACGCGGCAACGGCACCGGTTATTTCATCTGCGTTAAGCTGCTCACTATTTTGCGTGAGCACACCACTTTGTGCGCGAGAAGTGTCGACAGGTTGCCAGTTAAGACGCAGCAACTTTTCAGTGGAGATTGCCGGAGCTGCAGAGAGATCCTGCGGCACCAGATTGATATCAGCGAGCGTCGGGAGGCTATAACCGGTCATGAGCACAGCGCTCAGGCACAGTGCAGTCAGCGTTTTTCTTTTCATTTTTAGTCTCTTCAAGCTGGGCAGGTAACCGCCATGGCCAGGCAATGGCGGCGGCTACCTGCAATTCAGGGAAGCTAATCCGGCATCAATCAGCGATGGCTTACCACCAGATCTCCATTTGCGCGCCGAAAGTCCACTCATCGTTATTACCACGGCTGTTGGTGAGAATGCCGTTGCCGCTGCTGTCATTGGAGGCGAATGTAGTCAGATCACCCGAGCTGTCTTTGTTGTAACCCCACTTCTCATCCCACTTGGCATAAGTGGCGAACAGCCGCAGCGCAGGACGTGACCAGATGCTGTCGCCAGCCTGCCACTGCTGGGCCAGCGTGACTTTATACTGTCCGTTGCGTTCGCTGACCTGCTGTGACTTGACGTTGTCGTAACCGACTTCCAGCAAGGTGCTCATGATCGGTGTCCACTTATACATTGGACGCACGCCCACGGTGTACCACTCGGTTCCCCGGTTGTTATCCAGATCGATGTTCTGATACATCGCGACGTACATCAGATCCCAACGGTCTGCCAGCGAGATCGCACCGTGATCCAGCACGCGATACATGCTGCCGTTGTTATTAATGTTGGTGCCCTGCGGCAAGCCTTTGCCCTGCGAGGTCAAGGCATCGGTGGCGTATTGCAGTACAAATTTGTTATAGCCTTTCAGCATGCTTTGCGTGTGTTCGGCGGTGAACATCCAGCCATCTTTCGAGGCGCCGTCCTCAATACGGTAGCCGTCACGTGCGTTGGCACGGCCGTAATCCACACCCAATTCCAGCACGCCGCCAGGGTTGGTTTCTAAACCTGCCAGGCGCACATCGAATACATCGTTGGCCGTGCTGGTGGCGTAATCGCGGATTTGATCGCTGGAGAAGGTGTATGAGCCACCCGCTTCTGATGAGCGTGTTGCCGCAAAGGAGAGTTTACCGAAGCCGAGGTCGACATCTTCCAGACCGGCGCCCGGACCGGAAATATCCCAGTAGTAGAAGTCGATCATGTGAACATCATGGCGCTGGTAGAAGCGTTTACCGGCCCAGATAGTGGAACCCGGTAAAGACTCAATCAGGTTTTTACCTTTCACGTTCGCTTCACGGAATGCCGGTGAGGTGGCTTCCCAGTCATTCTGTTGCGAAACAGAGTAGGCAACGTTGGTATCGAAATAGAAACTCTTATCGCCCTCCTTCCACACTTCCTGACCCAGCTTCAGTTCGGCATAAGTTTCGCATTCGTTACCGAGGCGGTATTTACTTTGAGCACCCGTTGCCTGGAAGCACTGTTGCTCGCCGCCACTGCCGGTCCAACCGATGCCTGAACGAGCATAGCCAGTGAAATCCACCGCCATTGACGGGGCTGAAAGCGTGCCCGCAGCGATGGCAATCGCGACGGGGAGTTTGCGCAGAGTTAACATTTTCTATCTCCTGAGGTCATTGCTTTTATTGTTTTTACAGCGCTACACACCGGGTTCCTGATGTAGCCTGCGACAGGCGCTCCCGTCCTCACGGAACAGGTGACAGCGCTCCGGTGGCAGGCCGATGCCCATCAGGGCGCCCTCTTCTACCAGCACGACGTCATCCTGGCGGTAGACCAGGTTGTGACGAATGGCGGGAATCTGGATATGGATTTGCGTTTCGTGGCCCAGTTGCTCGACGACCTGCACTTCACCGACCAGGGAGATGTCGGCGATATCGCTGGAGAGCAGATGCTCAGGACGGATGCCGAGCGACATGTTGCTGCCCACCTGCACATCGGTGCTCTCTACCGGCAGCCAGACCAGCTGATCGTTAGGCAGCCTGACCTGCACCTGATCGATAGCGGTGGCGGTGACTTTGACGGGCAGGAAATTCATACGCGGCGAGCCAATAAAGCCCGCGACAAAACGGTTGGCAGGATAGTGATACAGTTCCAGCGGCTTACCGACCTGAGCAATGCGCCCGGCGTCCAGCACCACGATCTTATCTGCCAGCGTCATGGCTTCGATTTGATCGTGGGTGACGTAAATCATGGTGCGTTTGAGTCTCTTATGCAGACGCGAGATTTCAATGCGCATTTGCACACGCAGCGCGGCATCAAGGTTTGAGAGCGGTTCATCAAGCAAAAAGACGCGCGGTTCGGCCACCAGCGTACGTCCGATAGCCACTCGCTGACGCTGCCCACCCGACAGCGCTTTCGGCAGCCGTTCCAGCAAATGCGCCAGTTGCAGCAACTCAGCAACCTGATTGACGCGCTGCTCAATCTCAGCGCGTTTTACACCGGCCAGCTTCAAACCGAAGGACATGTTTTCAGCCACGTTGAGGTGGGGATAAAGCGCATAAGACTGAAACACCATGCCGATACCGCGTTCTGCTGGCGGCACCTCATTCATGCGTTTGCCGCCGATCAGCAATTCACCGCGTGTGATGGTTTCTAAACCGGCGATCATGCGTAACAAGGTCGATTTGCCACATCCCGAGGGGCCGACAAACACCACAAATTCCCCTTCAGCAATGTCCAGGTTGATCTGCTTTGATACCTCAACATCGCCCCAGGCTTTGGTGACATCACGAAGCGCAACGTTCGCCATTCTGCTTTTCCTCTTAACTTGCTCACTCTGACCGGCATACCAGCCAGCAGACTCCGGTGAGCACTATGCGCAGCTGTACACCACGCGACATCCTCCACCGCTGCGCCTTTTTCTGGGGGATGAGCCAGGAGGAGGAGATCGACATGCCTGCGGGCGGCGGCGGGCTTTGAGGGCTTTTTTTGTGATCGATAACGCAAACCTGATGTAGCAAATGTGTGCGTAACAGCGTGATAGCGCGGGGTTTTGTTACCGCGATCACGTATTGAGGGCGGCAGGCGTAGAGCGCGGGAGGATGAGAAGACAGCGTGAATGATCACAATGTGGCGAGTTAAAAAATTTCCGCTTCCGCTAACAGGATGGAGTTATGACGATGAAAACTGGTGCACGCATTCTTGCTCTTTCAACCCTTACCGCCGTGTTGTTCTCGACCAGCGCAATGGCAAAAATCGAAGAAGGTCGGCTGGTCATCTGGATTAACGGTGATAAGGGCTATAACGGTCTCGCTGAAGTCGGCAAAAAGTTTGAGCAAGACACCGGTATCAAAGTCACGGTTGTGCATCCGGACAAAATGGAAGAGAAGTATCCGCAAGTGGCAGCAACGGGTGATGGCCCAGACATTATTTTCTGGGCACATGACCGCTTTGGCGGCTATGCCCAATCCGGGCTACTGGCTGAAGTCACTCCCGATAAAAGTTTCCAGGATAAGCTGTTTCCCTTCACCTGGGATGCCGTGCGTTACGATGGCAAGCTGATTGGCTATCCTGTTTCCGTTGAATCACTCTCTCTCATTTACAATAAAGATCTGCTGCCGACCCCGCCGAAAAGTTGGGAAGAGATGGCTGCCGTTGATAAGCAGCTGCGCGCTAAAGGCAAGAGCGCCATCATGTTTAACTTGCAGGAACCTTACTTTACCTGGCCATTGCTGGCTGCCGGCGGAGCTTACGCTTTCAAACCGACGCAAGGCGGCTATGACGTCAAAGATACTGGCGTCGATAATGCTGGTGCGAAAGCGGGAATGCAGTTCCTGGTCGATCAGGTCAAAGCCAAAATGCTGAATGCCGATACGGATTATTCCATCGCGGAAGCCGCCTTTAATAAGGGACAAACGGCGATGACGATTAATGGCCCCTGGGCGTGGAGCAACATCGACAAAAGTAAGATCAATTATGGTGTGACAACCCTTCCAACCCTGAATGGCAAACCTTCTAAAACCTTCGTAGGCGTGTTAAGCGCGGGTATCAATGCCGCCAGCCCGAACAAGGAGTTAGCCAGGGAGTTTCTCGAGAATTTCCTGCTGACGGATGCAGGACTGGATGCAGTTAACAAAGACAAACCTCTCGGCGCCGTGGCGCTGAAATCATTCCAGCAGACACTCGAAAAAGACCAACGTATTGCCGCCACCATGAGCAACGCGCAAAACGGTGACATCATGCCCAACATCCCACAGATGTCTGCATTCTGGTACGCCATGCGCACGGCCACACTGAATGCCCTCAGTGGACGTCAGAGCGTGGATGCCGCGTTAAAAGATGCGAAAGCGCGCCTCGAAAAGTAATCCCTCTTTTGAGCCGACTCACGTCGGCTCACCACTGGTTGTTGAGGAACACCGAATCATGTCAGGAAAACCGAAAATGGAACGATCCAGCCTGCTGCTGAAAAGCGTTCTTGTCGGGATCTGTTGTCTGCTGGTCGGCTACCTTTTGGTGCTGATGTATGCACAAGGGGAGTACCTGTTTGCGCTGGTGACGCTCATCGTCAGCGCGATAGGGATTTGGATTTACGCCAATCGACGCGCGTATGCCTGGCGCTATGTTTATCCGGGTTTAGCCGGTATGTCGCTGTTTGTCCTGTTTCCGCTGGCGTGTACCGTCGCCATCGCTTTCACCAATTACAGCAGCACCAACCAACTTTCGCAGGAACGCGCGCAGCAGGTGTTGTTGAGCCGCCAGTTTCAGGATGGTGCGGGGCTAAATTTCGCTCTCTACCCTGTCGACGACCGTTGGCAGCTGGTACTTAGCGATAACAACAGCGGTGAGAGCTATGTTTCTGCACCGTTCAACTTTGCCGGTGTGCAACAACTTAAATTGGTCGCAGCAGCTTCACCCGCAACGACCCGCGCCACCCTCAAAATCATCACGACTCACCGACAAGCGCTGAGCCAGATTACGGCACAACTACCGGATGGTCGTGAGTTGGTGATGAGTTCATTACGGCAATTTTCCGGCACGCGCCCGCTCTACCAGTTAGGGGATGATGGCGCGTTGAAGAACCAACAAACCGGTGTGCTGTATGCCGCCAATGCACAAACAGGCTTTTATCAGCAGTTAAATGCCGACGGCAGCTTCGGCAGCGAGAGGCTTAGCCCGGGTTTTACCGTTAATGCAGGTTGGCAGAACTTCATCCGCGTATTTACCGACGAAGGCATCCAGAAACCTTTCCTCGCCATTTTTGGCTGGACCCTGCTGTTCTCACTGGTCACGGTGGTGCTGACCGTGGCCGTGGGCATGGTGTTGGCTTGCCTGGTGCAGTGGGAAGCCCTGAAGGGCAAAGCGGTTTATCGCGTAATGCTGATTCTGCCATATGCGGTGCCCGCCTTTATCTCCATCCTGATTTTTAAAGGTCTGTTCAACCAAAGCTTTGGCGAAATCAACGTGATGCTCAGTGCGCTGTTTGGTGTGCAACCCGCCTGGTTTAGCGATCCCACACTGGCGCGCACTATGCTGGTGATAGTGAATACCTGGCTGGGTTATCCCTACATGATGATTTTGTGCATGGGATTACTCAAAGCGATTCCCGATGATTTGTATGAAGCCTCGGCAATGGATGGTGCAGGACCGCTGCAAAACTTCTTCCTGATCACTCTGCCGCTGCTGTTGAAACCCCTGATGCCGCTGATGATCGCCAGCTTCGCTTTTAACTTTAATAACTTCGTGTTGGTGCAACTGCTCACCAACGGTGGCCCCGATCGTCTGGGTACGACGACGCCAGCGGGTTATACCGATTTGCTGGTCAACTACACGTGGCGTATCGCTTTTGAAGGCGGTGGCGGTCAGGACTTCGGGCTGGCGGCGGCGATTGCCACCCTGATCTTCCTGTTGGTGGGCGCGTTGGCGGTGATTAATTTGAAAGCCGTGCGTATGAAGTTCGACTAAGGAGTCGTTATGGCAATGGTACAACCCAAATCACAACGAATGCGGCTGCTGCTGACACACTTGCTGCTGCTGACATTTGTTGCGGCAATTCTCTTCCCGCTCTTAATAGTGCTGGCCATTTCACTGCGTTCCGGCAACTTTGCCACCGGCAGCCTGATTCCTGAGAACATTTCGTGGGAGCACTGGAAGCTGGCATTAGGCTTTAGCGTGACCCATGCGGATGGTCGCGTCACTCCGCCGCCTTTCCCGGTGCTGTTGTGGCTGTGGAACTCGGTCAAAATTGCCGGCATTAGCGCGCTCGGTATCGTCGCGCTTTCCACCACCTGCGCTTACGCGTTCGCCCGCATGCGCTTCGCCGGACGCGCCAGCCTGCTGAAAGGCATGCTGATTTTCCAGATGTTCCCTGCCGTGCTGTCATTGGTGGCGCTGTATGCACTCTTTGATCGGCTGGGGCAATATGTGCCCTTCCTGGGATTAAATACCCACGGCGGTGTGATATTTGCCTATCTGGGCGGGATTGCGCTGCACGTCTGGACAATTAAGGGCTACTTCGAAACGATCGATGGATCGCTGGAAGAGGCGGCAGCACTAGATGGCGCAACGCCGTGGCAGGCCTTTCGGCTGGTGTTACTGCCGCTTTCGGTGCCAATTCTGGCGGTGGTATTTATCCTCGCGTTTATCGCTGCCGTCACTGAGGTGCCCGTGGCTTCGCTGCTGCTGCGCGATGTTAACAGCTACACCCTTGCGGTCGGCATGCAACAGTATCTCAATCCGCAAAACTATCTGTGGGGCGATTTTGCCGCCGCCGCTGTGCTTTCTGCTATTCCCATTACCCTGGTGTTCCTGCTGGCACAGCGCTGGCTGGTGAGCGGGCTAACCGCCGGAGGCATCAAGGGATAACGACTTCATCAGAGTAGTGCCACTGCTTCCTCAATATTCACTGCTATTGAGGGTTTTTGGCGGCCTTCGGGCCGCTATTTTTATCGCCGCGCACTGGATCTCAGCCATCGCCAAATCTCGTTTTAAGTTATGAAAATCATTAGTTTAAAAGAAATCGTTAGGGGAAATATTACAGGGTGAGGAATGTTCTTGCCTGGTTTGACGCTGAACATTTACATTAAACGCCGATCACCCATAAAAGGAACTTCAGCTATGGCACGGGAACACCACTATCACGTCACGGTCCGCTGGACCGGCAATCGCGGTACCGGAACCTCTTCTTACACGGCTTACGATCGTAACAGTGAGATGCTGGCAGACGGCAAACCTACAATGCCCTTGAGCGCCGATCCGGCATTTCGCGGCGATGCCACGCGCTGGAATCCTGAAGAGTTACTGCTCGCATCGGCCTCAGCCTGCCACAAACTGTGGTATCTGCACCTGTGCGCGGACGCGGGAATTGTGGTGGAAGATTATGAGGATGCGGCGGAAGGCACCATGGTGGAAGGGGCGCGGGGTCGTTTCACGCAAATCACACTGAAACCTCGCATTACGCTGCGCGATCCGGCAGATGCGGACCGCGCGCGTGAGTTACATCATCAGGCACATGAGGCCTGTTACGTGGCAAATTCACTCAACTTCCCGGTGAACTGCGAACCGACGTTTGCCTGATCAGGCGGCGCCGGCCAACGGTGGTTGCGGCGGTTCCCACAGTCGCACGCCATTACGTCCGGCGCGTTTCACCTCGTATAACGCTTCGTCCGCATGGCGCAACCAGTGACGTAATGATTCCGCATTGGATGCAGAGGCAATACCAATACTCACCGAGCAGTGAAACTCCGCTGACGCCGGCAGGCGCACCTGAGCAATTTTTTCTTTGAGTCGGTTCGCCAGTGCCACCACCGATTCATCGGTCGCATGATGCACGATAACGCCCAGCTCATCGCCACCGAAGCGCGCGGGAATATCCTGCAAGCCCACGTGATTGCGTAACAGCGCCGAAATCTCCGCCAGCAAAAAATCCCCGGCTTCATGGCCCCAGGTATCGTTCACCGACTTGAAGTAATCGAGATCCATCAGCAACAGATAGCCCGCACTTTCACCACGACGCGTGCTGAGAAATTCACTCTCCAGACGACGCTCAAACAGCCGACGGTTGGGAATTTCCAGACCAGGGTCCATCAGTGCAATGCGTTCCAGTTCGCGGTTTCGTTTACGCAGTTGCCAGGTGAGATTGTAAGACGTCACGCTCAACACCAGCATGTAGCAGGTTGCCAGCGGTAACGTCAGCCAGACGGTTTGCGCACTGAATGCGAGATGGACCCCCGCCCCATCTACCAGCCAGACCATCACAAAAGCACAAAGGAAAGCCTGCATGGCCGCGATCAACTGCGCTGCGCCCCCTGCTGCGTAACGATCCGAGGCCAGCACCGCCATAATGATAAATGACGGCAAAGGGCTGAGCGCCATCAGCGCCACCCAAATCCCACCAAATGCCGCGTCTAGCGTTAAGTTATTGCGTTCAGTACCGGTTGAATCCTCTGCACGCAATGCCCGGCGATAAGCAACCCACGGCCAGACAAACGCATTGGTAAATAACAGGGCGCTGAACGCCACACCGCGATCCATCTCCATCAATACCGAGAGAATCGGGAAGAAACATAAAATTGTGCCAAGCTGGCGCATGATAAACATACGACGTACGAAGCGCTGCGAACGCCGCTTCAGATGGCTATCATCAGGTGAGTAATAATTCATTCACTGGAAAAGTCTGATCGACAAGAAAAGCAGTTTAACGGGAAAAACCGCGAGCGGAGCGGTTTATTTTAAGAATATTTACCTTGCGCTTAACAACTGCACAAGGATCGTTAGGATTGTGTAAAGCTATCGCCCAAATTTACGTGCAGCGACCAAACAACCTACAACGGCTGCCGTCACTACCAGCATCGATGGATTAACGGATTCATGAAGTAACCAGGCTGAGAAGATGAGGCCAAAGAAAGGCTGTAAAAGCTGCAGTTGTCCTACGCTGGCGATCCCCCCTGTTGCCAGCCCTTTATACCAAAAGATAAAACCAATCAGCATGCTGAACAGCGATACATAACCCAATCCCCACCACGCAGACGCCTGAACCGACTGGAAACTGCCGGGTGCAGTCATCATGGTTGCCAGCAACATAGCAGGCAGTGAAAGTATCAGTGACCAGCATATAACCTGCCAGCCGCCCAGGCGACGAGAAAGCATCGCCCCTTCCGCGTAACCCAGACCGCAAACTAATGTTGCAGCGAACATCAAGAGATCACCGGTCAGTGATGCCGCTGCGCTGTGCACCAACGCAAACCCCATCACTAATAGACAGCCGAGAGTTGAAAATAACCAGAATGCTTTTCGCGGTCGCTCGCCTCCGCGAATCACAGCAAAAAGTGCGGTAGACATTGGAAGCAATCCAATAAAAACGATGGAATGTGCTGAGCTGACATGTTGTAACGCCAGTGCAGTGAGCAAAGGAAAACCTATCACGACACCCAACGCGACAATCAGCAATGAAAAAAGCTGCCCGAATGCAGGTCTGCGCTGTCGAAGAACTAAGATGAGCAGGACCGCTAACATTCCTGCAATTGAAGCGCGCATAAAAGTCAGGAAAAAGGGGTCAAAACTTTGTACCGCCACGCGCGTAGCCGGTAACGACCCACTAAAAATAATCATCCCGATGAATCCACTCATCCATCCTTGTAATCCAGCATTGCTAGCGTGACACACCCTTGTATTACTGCTTCTTGCCATAAACGCCACCTTGATTCATTCACTTACCCACCGTTGACGCTGCAAAGCGTAAATGACAGCATTAAAGACAATCAAAAAATTGTCATGGATACATTGGATGAAGGCTCGCTACAAAATCATCGTTGATGAATTAGCCAGCGCGATACAGCTCGGCCATTTGCCCGCAGGGACACGATTGCCCACGCACAGAGCACTGGCCAGCGAGCGAGCTATCTCTTTAGCCACCGCAACACGTATCTATAGTGAGTTGGAATCCATGGGATTGGTGAGAGGAGAAACCGGTCGGGGAACCTTTGTCAGGGAAATTTTGCTTCCCCCGGGATTGGGCGTTGATCAACAACGAGTGGCGCCGGATGTGCTGGATCTGAATTTCAACACCCCTTCCCTGCCAGAGCAGGCTGACCGTCTGCGCAGTGCACTGCGACAACTTGCAACACGCGGTGACATCGAATCGCTATTACGTTATCAACCCTATGCCGGACGTCTCAACGATCGTGAAGCGGTTGTCTCTTACCTGAACAATATGGGACTTTTGTCGCAAGCCGAAAACGTTCTGATGGTCAACGGCGCGCAACACGGTTTAGCAATAACCGTGATGGGATTATTGAGACCGGGTGACGTTGTCGCGGTGGACGCACTGACTTATCCAGGCTTCAAAGTGTTGGCCAGCCTTTACCATCTGGAGTTGGCGCCTATCCCGATCACCCCTGCTGGCCCTGATCTTGCGGCTTTGGAAACACTTTGCCAAAGCAGGCGGGTTCGCGCTGTTTACACCATGCCTACACTGCATAACCCGATGGGCTGGGTGCTCAGTAGCGATCAAAGAAAAAACATCAGCGCAATCGCCCGAAAATACAATTTACTGATCATTGAAGATGCGGCTTACGCTTACCTGGATCAGGCAGCGCCAGCCCCCCTGGCATATTACGCCCCTGAACGGACGATATATGTCACCGGATTTTCTAAGAACGTGGCAACGGGTTTACGAGTCGGTGCAGTAGTGTGCCCCGCAGATCACCGCGATGCACTGGAACGCGCGATTCGCGCCACAAGCTGGAACACGCCCGCATTAATGACTTCCATCGTCTGCGACTGGTTGCGAGAGGGATACGTCGCACAACTTGAGGAAGAGAAGCGAAGAGATGCCGGACAACGTCAAACCCTGGCGCGAAAAATCTTGCAGGTTTTTACCTGCTATGGCCATCCGAATGCCTATTTTATCTGGATTGTGTTACCCGATGAGGCTCGGGCGGAGCGCGTGGTGAAGCGCTTGCTGCAGCATCGAATTTCCGTATCAACCGCAGAGCCTTTTAGTACCTCGACGACCGTGCCGCAGGCTATCCGACTGGCGCTGGGTTCTGTAAGCCTGCATGATTTGCAATCGGCACTGATAAAAGTAAAGGAAGCGATTGATTACGAAGAAGGTTTGTAAGACGAATCGTGGTTTTCAGCCACTCAATCAGTGAGAACTTTGAACCCACAGCGATTTTTAGCAGCCGATTAGCACCAGCGGTTGTCACACCAGCGGCTTGCCCGCAGGATGTTCACTGCCCCCTGCTTATAGGAAAACATCATGTCTCTTTCTGCGGCACACAAGCGCGTGCTCATCGCCGGATCGGTTGGCAATTTTATTGAGTGGTATGAATTTGCCGTTTACGGTTTTATGGCCACGCTAATGGCTAAAAACTTCTTCCAGCTGGAGGGAGAAAGTGCCCTCACCAGTCTGATTCTGACTTATGCGGCATTCGCCGTGGCCTTCTTTTTCCGACCTTTAGGCGCGGTGGTGTTCGGCAGGCTGGGCGATCGTTATGGACGCAAACCGGTGCTGATCGCTGTGTTGATATTGATGACGCTCGCGACCGCTGCGATCGGTCTGGTGCCGGTTTATGCCTCCATTGGGGTTGCCGCACCGCTGCTGATTACCGCGTTACGCATCCTGCAAGGCTTGTTTGCGGGCGGAGAATACGGCGGCGCAGTTTCGCTGATGACGGAGTTTGCGCCGCCTGGCAAACGCGGCTTTTACGGAGCATGGCAGTCTCTGACCGTGGCGTTTGGATTACTGGCGGGCGTGGCCGTGGTGGCGGTTTTGCCGTTGATCATCGGAGACGCCGCGATGAGTGACTGGGGCTGGCGCATTCCTTTCCTGCTTGCACTGCCGCTAGGCGCCATCGCACTTTGGCTGCGTTCAGGCTTAGAAGAGTCTCCACAGTTTGCGCAAGCCACCGAGGCAGAAAGCGCGTCGGTCGGCGCCACTGCGCGTGCCATTGTGCTGGGTATCGGACGACTGATGGTGTGGTCCGCGGCGGGTTATACCTATCTGGTGATTATGCCGACGTATCTGCAGGCTGCGCTGCATACCGGCTTCAATCAGGCGCTGCTGATTGCGGTGATTTCTAATCTCGGTTTCGCGGCCACTATCCTGCCTGCCGGTATTCTGAGCGATCGCGTGGGAAGGCGCGCCGTAATGTTACTGGCGACGTTTTTATTGCTGGTGCTGGCCTTCCCGCTGCTGAAAGTATTGCAGGACCCACAAAACGGCTTGCTGATCAAGGCGGCGGTGGTGTTTGTGGCCGGGGCATTGGTCGGCATGCTTGCAGGTCCGGGGCCCGCGATGCTGGCGGAAATGTTCCCGACGCGCGTGCGCTACACCGGGCTCGGATTAGCTTATTCGCTGTCGAATGCGCTGTTTTCTGGTTGCGCGGGGCTGATTATTACCGGTTTGATGAAACAGACGGGCAATGCGGATATTCCGGCATGGTATGTGATGGGTACGGCGCTGGTGAGCTTTGTCGCGCTGTGGACATTGAATAAAGACGATCACCGCAGGCCGTTATAACCATGAAGAAAAGGGAATTTATCACGCAGGATCTGCTGAGCAAGATCTACCAGACTGCCAGCGTACCTTTGCAGAAATTGCCAGCGGAGCGCGAGTTGGCAGAGGAGTATGGCGTGTCTCGCTATACCATCCGCGAGGCGCTCAAGAAACTGGTGAGTATTGGCATCGTTCGTATTGTGCAGGGTTCAGGGATTTACATCAGCGAAAATGCCCGAAGCAATCCGCTGGTTTACAACTCGATTACTGAAAAGCGTTTTGATCAAATGCGCTACCAACTGCTTAGCCTGCACAAGCGATTACCTGATAAAGAGCAGCAACAGGTATTTGGCATCGATGGCAATGCGTGGCTGTGGTATTTCTGCCGACTGCGTTATGTCGAGGAGCGCTGTACGCAAATTGAGACCTCATGCTTACCCCTGGCGCGTTTTCCCGACCTTAACCAACGTGTAATTGAAAGTTCTCTGCAACGCTATGTCATCGCGAAAGGTTACATCCCTTCGCACTTCCTGACGCACTATCAGGCGGTGAACGTGGATAAAGAGCAGGCGGCACAACTCGGTTGTAAGCGAGGCACCGCTGCAATGAAAATAACCAATCGCGGAATCTTAGCGGGAGGCGAAGTGTGGGTGCAGAGCGAAGTGATCGATATCCACTACGAATGCACCTACGTCACGCCGTTCAACGCCGATAATCTGCGCTTTCGCAGTGGAGATTAAGGCGTGTGGATGGCGCCATTGGGCAGCCGACTCTGAGTCCACTCGTGCGCGCGATAGACGACGGGAAATTGTGCCAGCGCCGCTTCATCGACCTGAATGCCAATGCCTGGACGATTAACGGGGTACATGTAACCGCCCTCAGCATGTAAGGCATTCGGGAACACCGCCAACGTGTTTTCTTGCGGCGGAATAAATTCCTGAATCGCCGCATTATGAAGATGGATGTTGAGATGCGTATTGACGGCAACGCCCACTGGCGTCATGTCTGGCGGCCCATGCCACGCCAGACGCACACCAAATGCCTGACACAGTACTGCCAGCTTAAGCGCAGGGGTAATGCCACCTATTTGTGACACATGGCAGCGGATAAAATCGATTTGTCGATTAACAATCAGGTCATGCCATTCAGCGGGATTGTTAAATAACTCACCCAGCGCCAGCGGCACGCTGCTGTGAGTACGAATTTGCGCTAACCAGCCACTCTGTTGCGGTGACACAATATCTTCCAAAAACCACGGCTGATAGGGTTCCAGCGCTTTCGCCAGTTGGATCGCCTGCTGCGGAAACAGCCGCTCGTGCACATCATGCAGGATGTGAAAACGCTGCCCATACTTCTCCCGCAGCGCTTTAAACATGGCGACCGTGTTCGCCATATATTCATCTTGATCGTAATAAGCGCCGGGCGTGGGTTCACGCGTTTGATGCAGATCTTGTGGCGTGCCGCCATAAAAACCCAGTTGGCAGCGAATATAGCGATATCCCTGTTCCAGCAGCGCATCCACCTGCGGGAACAGTTCATCCATGCTCTCGCCCGCTGCATGACTGTAGACGGGAATAGCATCCTTAGATTTACCGCCGAAAAGTTGATAGAGCGGCATATTCGCCAGTTGCGCTTTGATATCCCAAAGAGCCATATCGACGCCCGCAATGGCGTTATTCATCACCGGACCATTTCGCCAGTAAGCGTTGACCTGCATCATCTGCCAGAGATCTTCGATATGGTTACCATCGCGCCCCATCAATAGCGGTTTGAGATACTCATCCACCATAGTTTTCACCGCCAGCGGGCGCTGCTGAAAAGTGGCGCAGCCATAACCCACAATATTCTTGTCTGTGGTGACTTTAACCAACACTAAGTTGTGACGGTCTGGGCGGGTGATAAAGCATTCTACGTTGGTGATCACGGTGGGTGTCATGGTCGCTCCTGACGGCTGACTGAATAGCGAGTTCAGTGACCATTATTTCCGCGCTTCTGCCCTCTTTTCCAGCACTTTATTTTGGTCTGAATGCAGGCGGTAAATGACAATAAAAACAGACCAATTTAACGCTTATTGGGCAACAACCCCTCATGTGAGTTGATTCTGTGAGTAGCATCACTTTTTATTGGTTTGTTTATGTCGGACGCCTTCCCGTAGACTTTCACCGCAATGACCTTGCCCATATCAGGGCCGAGAAGGAGCGGGAAAATGAGTAATCCAACCATAATTGATACGCTGATACAGGCTGTTGGCGGTCGAGATAATATCAATAAAGTTTGGCACTGCATGACCCGCCTGCGTTTTGATTTAGTGGATGATGCGAAGATCAATCAACAAGTGATTACTCAGTTGCCTGGTGTGCTGGGTGCTCAGCTGCAAAGCGAGCAGTTTCAGGTCATCATCGGCCCGCAGGTGAATCACTGGTTTCAGCAAATCAATGGTGATGTGGCTGCTACGCCTCAGCGTGAGCAACCGGCCAAGGCGCAAAAAGGGCTTATCTCGCTCTTTATGGATACCGTCTCTGGCGTGTTTGGTCCCATCGTGCCAGCCATCGCCGGTGCCGGGATGATTAAAGGCTTGCTGGCCGGTTTCATTGCCATGCAGTTGCTATCGGCGAAAAGCGATACGGTGATCGTGATCGACTTGATTGCCAGCGGGGTGTTCTGGTTTCTGCCCTTTTTTCTCGCCATCTCCGCCGCAAAGATGTTTAAGACGAATGAATATTTAGCGGCAGCGGTCGTGGCCTGTTTGATGTACCCCAGTTTAATTGATGCGGCAAAACAGCTGGCAAGTGGTGCTCCCGGCGCCGTACAGGCTTACTGGTTTGCCGGTGTTTTACCGGTCTCGGTGTTTAACTACGCATCGAGCGTCATACCGGTGATTTTCTCCGTGCTGGCGCTCAGTTATATCCATCGCGCCGTTGACCGCATCATGCCGCAGGTACTGAAAACCGTCTTCACTCCAACCCTGACACTGTTTATCACTGCCCTCGTGGCGTTGGTGGTAATTGGTCCGGCGGGGATCTGGTTAGGGAAAGGATTGGCATGGTGCATTCAGGGACTCTTTGACACCTCATCGGTGCTGGCGGGATTGATTGTCGGCGCTATTCGTCCGGTGGCTATCCTGACCGGAATGCACCACGCCATGACGCCGATTGCGTTGCAAAACTTCAGTGAGCATGGCTATGACAT
Source organism: Pantoea sp. C1E2 (assembly GCF_056491465.1). Taxonomy (NCBI): domain Bacteria; kingdom Pseudomonadati; phylum Pseudomonadota; class Gammaproteobacteria; order Enterobacterales; family Erwiniaceae; genus Pantoea; species Pantoea sp. C1E2. The sequence continues at coordinate 650,939 of NZ_JBSZHT010000004.1, read as the reverse complement.
GCTGATGCCGATGATGTGTATGGCTAACATGGCTATTGCAGGGGCGACCTTTGCTATCTGGTTCCAGAACCGTCATCGCGAGGATCGCACCGTCACGCTGTCTGCGGCGATTTCTGCTTTGCTGGGGATTACCGAACCGGCACTGTTTGGTGTGTTGACGCGCGAGAAACGCGCTTTTGTGGCCGCGACCATCGCCAGCAGCATCGCTTCAGCATTCATCGCATTCTTTGGCGTGAGGTTGTTTGGCTACATTCTTTCCAGCATTTTTAGCTTGCCGGCGTACATTGGCCCCTGGTTCCCCTATGCCATTAGCGGCGTGCTTATCTCGTTAACATTGTCGTTTAGTCTGACGCTGTTACTGGTCAGGCGTCAGCCGGAGATGTGACGTCACGAAGAGGCACACCGGTTAGGCGTGCCTCTTGAACATTTAGGCTTGTCGAACGCCCTGCAAGCGGAACTGCGACACTAATCTCTCCAGCATCATCGCCTGCTCTTCCAGCGAGTTTGCCGAGTGCGAGGATGCACTGACCAGTGTGGCGTTTTGCTGGGTAGTGGTATCGAGTTCACCTACCGCGCGAGCAATTTGCTCAATACCCCGGCTTTGCTCATCGGAAGCAGCAGAAATCTCCTCCATGATCTCATTCACGCGGGCAATGCTGCCGAGGATTTGATCCATAGTTTCACCGGCACGCGCCACCTGCTGATGACCATTGCTGATGCGGCTCACCGACTCACTGATCAACTGTTCGATATCTTTTGCTGCACCTGCGCTGCGTTGTGCCAGATTGCGCACTTCGCTGGCGACGACCGCAAAACCGCGGCCTTGCTCACCGGCACGGGCGGCTTCAACGGCAGCGTTCAGTGCCAGAATGTTGGTCTGGAAGGCAATGCTGTTAATGACGGCAGTGATATCCGCAATTTTCTTCGAGCTGTCCGAGATATCGCCCATGGTGCTCACTACATCGCGTACCGCTTTGCCGCCCTGGTTGGCATTATGCGAAGCTTCTGCGGCGATCTTGCTCGCCTGTCGGGCATTTGCGGCGTTGTTTTTAACGGTGGCCGTGAGCTGCTCCATGCTGGCAGCCGTTTCCACCACCGCCGCTGCCTGCTGTTCAGTGCGGGATGACAAATCCAGGTTGCCCTGGTTAATCTCGCTGGCGGCTTGCGACACGCTGCTGACGCTACTCAACACATCCCCAATCATGCTGCGCAAACGATCGTTCATCCGCCCCATCGCCGACGTCAGCTTACCGAGCTCATCGTGTCGATCGGTGGCGAACTGCGAGCTTAAATCGCCGCTGGCAATGCGCTCCGCCAGCTCAAGGTTGTGGAACACCGGGCGCGTAATCTGACGGATGATGTACCACGCCACCAGCACGCCAAACAGAATGGCCAGCCCACCGATCAGCAACGACAGCGTAGCTGAACCGTTCGCCAGTTCATCATTGCGCGTTTTAACGATAGTAATGATCTTTTTGATCGCCGCGCTGCTCTTATCACCCGCCACTTTTACCGTGTCTTCTGACGCGCGCAGCTGACCGTAGCTATCGGCAGCTTGCAGGCTGAGATCTTTGAAACGTTCCGTGTCCTGCCACAGCGCGTTGAAACCGCCCTGCTGCTCCGGTGGCAACTGAGCCAACAAGGCTTTCATGCCCTGATCGGCCTGCTGGAAATGGGTTTGCAAGGTATTGCGCAGAGTATCAGTGACATTGAAGCGCAGCGCCCAGGCTTCTTCACGCACGTTGCTGATAGCAAATAACAGTTCGTAAATCTGGTTGGTCAACTCAGGATTGGTCACCGGTGTGCGGATCAACTGCGTGTAGCGCGATGTCATATCCTGCTGACTCAGGGAATCGAGCTGTGCACGCTGGCTATTCAGCTGCTGCGTGGCTTGCGTCATCGCGCGAATGCTGTTCTGGAAGCTGGCGAGATGGGTATCCAGTTCATCCACCAGCGCGCGGGCATTGTCTGTCCAGGAGAGTTGTTTGGCTTCGCGATTGAGCTGTTGGGCATGCGCCACGTAATCAGCCATCACTTTGCCCGATTTATCATCACCATAGAGATATTTGAGGCGGTTAATTTTGGCCTGGAACACCTCAATGTTGATGTCGTAAATCAGATTGGTTTTCTGGTAAATATCGTGAATCGCATTGAAGCGCTGCACGCTAATTCCAGTGGCTAACGCCACCAATAGCAACACAATGCCAAATCCTGCTGACAATTTTCGGGTGATGCGTACATTACGTAAACGGGATACCAGCCCCATGTTCCCTCTCCTGCGAATGTTGTTTTTGTAAATTCTGGTAAGGGAGTTATCGGAGCGAAGCGGGATTTGTTTATCGCGGAGATCACAAAAAAGCGATTACAGGATGTTATGCGCCGCCGGGCAGCGGCGCGAGCAGGTTATCGCGCGGATTGCGGGGCTAACTGGCTGATAAACAGGCCTGCCGCACTCACCGCATCCACCGAGATTTTGCCGAGTTGCTGGCGAATGCTGTCGCCAAGCGCGATGGTGGAGAAACCGGTGCAGGAGAAGGCGATCACTTCGATGCCCTCGCGATAGAGACTATCGGCGCAGGCCAGGGCGGCGGCGCGACCTTCGGCAGTTAGCAAGTCCGTGGTGTTCAGCACCCCTTCCGGACGCGCATAACGCACTGATTCACCCAGCAGCTGGCGGAAAGGTGCCGGTGCCACCGCGCCAATGCCCATCACGGCCACAGGACGCTTCAACATGCGCGCAATACTTGCCGATGCCGAACCGGCGCTGATCACCGGAATCGATACCGCATCACGCAGTGCCGCCAGGCCCGGATCGGCCGCGCAACTCAGGAACAAGGCATTGCAACCGTCAGTTTCCAGTTGCTGGCCAAGCACCACGATCTTTGGCACCGCCAGTGCTTCACTGGCATCATCGAAAATGCCTTTGTGCTGATCGGGAATCGCCCGGCTAATGGCGTTAATGCCATATTCCTGATGAATCAGTCGGCCATGCTCTTCGACAAAGTGCTGATCTGGATGGGTTAATACGCGGATGATGCCTAACATGAGGTGTCACTCCTGGTGTGAAGTTGAAGGTGTTTGCTCAAGCAATGCTGTTTTAATTGTGCACAGTAAATTGGCAGGTTTGAACCGTGGAGACAACTGTTGCCTGCCGTCATTCATAAGTCTTTTAACTACAGCAAGCTTCCTGCGTCGCTCATCACCCCGCGTAACCAACGGTGTGCTGCACTGTCCTGCGTCCTGCGGTGCCAGAGCAAATCAAAGGGGATCGAAGGTAATTCTATTGGCGGTTTACACATCACGAACCGATCTTGATGGCCCGATGTCGTCGCCACGCGGCTCAGCACCGTCGCCACATAATCCGTGCCGGGCAGCAAATCAGGTACGGTAAACATGGTAGGCAAAGTCAGGCTGATGTTGCGCGCCAATCCCTGCTCCCGCAGTTTTTGATCCACCAGCCCATATCGGTTGCCTTCCGGGGAGACGAGGATATGTGGCATTGACAGAAATGCCCGCAGGTTCATCTCTTGATGCGCGATGGGGTGATCGCTTCCCACCAGCGTGACAAAGTCATCGCGCAGTAGCGGTTGCGAAAGAATACGGTTCTCGGCTTTGGACGGCGGCACGCCTACAGCAACATCAATTTTCCCCGCATCCAGCAGCGCAACGACCTCATCACGATCGATAAAGTAACGCACATGGATGGTGCAATTGGGTGCCAACGCCGCCAGCTTTTTGGTCAGTGCGGGCAACAGCACGTGCAGCGGGTATTCGGTGAGGCCCAGGGTAAAGCTGCGCTGCTTGTCATTGGGATCAAAGTCCTCCGCCGGCTTCATTAAATGACGCACCTGCCCTAACGCATCAGCCACCGAGATCGCCATTTCCTGCGCCTTTGCCGTTGGCAGCAATCCCTCCGCGCTGCGGATAAACAATGGGTCATCAAATACGCGACGCAAACGAGCCAGCGCTGCACTCATCGCGGGTTGGCTTACGCCCGCCAGCGCCGCTGCTTTCGTCACGTTGCGCTCCATCATCAGGGCGTTAAAGGCCACCAGCAGGTTAAGATCGAAACCATCAAAATTCATATTTTGTATATTGCTCTATACCAATCATTTGTTGGATTGATAGTGGCAGCTTCGGGAATACTGCACAAGCCGGTGAGATGCACCGCTAACTTATTTAAAGAAGGTTTCCGCTATGTCCGTGACACAACAACTCGACCAACGTCTGCAAATAGAACGCGCGGCCGTAGAAAATCTGTACCGTGCGTTTAGTGATAAGAATCCAGACCTGCTGGATCTGGCGGTGACGCCAGATTGGAATGATATTCCGTTGGCTCCAGGTCAAGGACCCGGCCCAGAAGGGTTTAAACCGGTGCTGGCAAGTTTTATCGCCGCTTTTCCGGACATCAACATCATCGTGCACGACATGCTGCAGGAACCGGGCAAAGCGGCGGTGCGTGCTGAAATCACCGGAACACATCAGGGTGAATTTTTGGGTATCGCGCCAACCGGTCGCCGCATTAACGTTCGCCTGCATGAGTTTCACTTGCTGAACGGCGAACGCGTCACGACCACCTGGCACATGGAAGACTGGATGGCGCTATTCCAGCAGATTGGGCAGTTTCCAGCTCCGTAAAACAAGCATTTCAGTTAGTGAATAGATAATCGCGGAAATTCGCTGCCTCGTTAGTCACTAATGATGCAGCGGAGAGTTGGGGACAACAACAAACATCCGACGATTGAACTGTGATCATCTGCGCGGTTTAAGCCAGGCATAATCTTCCGCTGCTATGCTTGGCATCAGTCGTTAACAGTATTCACAGGCGGAACAATGAAAGTCGTGTTATGTGCGTATCACGAGATGGGATGTGCGGCGCTGGAGAGCTTGCAGGAAGTGGGATTCGAGGTGGTGTGCGTCTTCACTCACGCAGGTGCACATCAGGAAAACAGTTTTTTTGACTCGGTTGAAGCCATGGCGCTGCAGCTGAAGATCCCGGTGTTTTGCCCGGACGATATCAACACGCCAGAATGGATTGCCAAAGTCACCTCGCTGCAACCCGATGCGATTCTCACGCTGTCCTATCGACAAGCCCTCTCCCCCGCATTGATTGCCACTGCCAAAAAAGGCGCATTCAACGTGCACGCTTCGCTGCTGCCCACCTATCGCGGACGGGCGCATCTTAACTGGGTGATTATCCGTAATGAGCGTGAAACCGGGGTGACGCTGCATCGCATCAATGATGTCCCAGACGGTGGCCCGATACTGGCGCAGAGCCGTGTCGTTATCACCGATGAAGATGAAGCGCTGTCTCTCCATCGCAAACTGGTGCGCACCACGCGCGAACAATTGCCAGGCTGGCTACGCGCTCTGCGGGCGGGTAGTTTGATTGAGCGTGCGCAGGATGAAAGTCTCGCCAGCGAACCGGGGCAACGAAAGCCTGAGGATGGGCAGATTCACTGGCATCAATCTGCCGATGAGATTCATGCTCTGATTCGCGGCGTCGCTTATCCGTGGCCAGGTGCGTATAGCCTGATGGGAGAGCAGCGTTTTACCGTGTGGAAAAGCCGCGTAATTACCCAGCCGCATCAGCACGCACCGGGCAGCATTATTTCCATCGATCCGCTTTATATCGCCTGTGGCGAAAATGTGCTGGAAATTGTCGCGGCGGGATTATCTCATCACGACAATTTCAGTGCGGCGCAGCTGATGCAGCACTTCTCGCTGAACGTGGGAATGCAGCTGAAGTAATTTTGAGCTGGCGATTTCAGGCTGAAATCGCCAACTTTTATCACCAGCGAGTCGCTGCCATATCAATCACAAAGCGATACTTCACATCGCCTTTCAGCATGCGCGCAAAGGCATCTTCAACCGCTTCACCGGCAATCAATTCGATATCTGCCGTGATGTTGTGCTCTCCGCAGAAATCCAGCATCTCCTGCGTCTCTTTGATGCTGCCGATGGATGAGCCACTGATGCTCAAGCGACGGAAGACCATCGGGGTGACGTCAGGTGCCTGATGCGGTTGTTCTGGAATGCCCACCAGCACCAAACGGCCATTGGTTTTTAAGGTCGCGAGGTAAGGATCGAGATCGTGGGGCGCGGAAACGCAGTCGATAATGAAGTCGAGAGAGGTTTGCGCCGCCGCCATCTGATCGGCATCGCGCGAAACCACCACTCGGCTGGCCCCAAAGACGGCGTGCATCGGCACCTTTTTCTGGTGAGGTGGTAAACAGCGTGACTTCCGCACCCATCGCGCTAGCCAGTTTCACCGCCATATGGCCTAAGCCACCTAAACCGACCACGCCAACTTTGTCACCTGCCTGCACCTTGAAGTGACGCAGCGGCGACCAGACGGTGACGCCTGCACACAGCAGTGGCGCGACCCCCGCCAGCGGCAGGTTCTGTGGCACTGACACCACAAAATGCTGATCGACTACCACATTCTGCGCGTATCCGCCCCAGGTACTGTCGCCGGTGTGTTTATCAATCCCGTTGTAGGTGGCGGTAAATCCGGCTTCGCAGTACTGCTCTTCCTGCTGCTGGCAGAAATGGCATTCGCGACAGGAATCGACCATCACGCCAACACCTACCACATCGCCAATCTTGAAGTTTGTGACCGCCGCACCGGTTTCACGCACGCGACCGACAATTTCATGGCCCGGCACCAGAGGGTAGCGGCTCACCGCCCATTCGTTACGCGCCATATGCAGATCGGAGTGGCAGACGCCGCAATAGAGGATATCGATTTTAACGTCCTGCGGTTGCAGTGGACGCAGCGCGATCTGGCTGGAGACTAAAGGTTTTGCCGCGTCGTGTGCGACTAATGCGTTGATTTTCATGGTGCCTCCGCAAGGTGCTGGCGTTATTGAGTTGAAGGCGGCAGACTATAGTCAACGTGGTGCAAAAATGATAGTAGTCACTATTTGGTGACCATAAAGGAGCGAGACTGATGCCAGCCTGGGTTGACGGTAAACTGGTTTTTTATGCGGATTCACCGCCGCGTCGCTTGATGGACCTGTTCTCGCAGAAATGGAACAGCATGGTGCTGCATGCGCTTTATCACTGGCCGGGACAGCGTGCGCGCACCGGGGAACTGCAGCGCAGTTTGCAGGGTATTTCGAAGAAAATGCTGTTTCAGACACTGAAAGAGCTGGAGCAGCGCGGACTGATTGCCCGCCACGTCTATGACGTTATCCCGCCCAAAGTGGATTACCGCTTAACACCGCTGGGACAGACCTTCGCAGCGCCGATTGAGCAGATGTACCAGTGGGGATTGGATAATCAGGCAGCGTTGGATGCGATGGAAGCTCACTTACAAGCGGCTACGGACGCGCCATCAGACGCGCCACCGTCTCCCGATCCCTCGGCAAGCGTGGGTTAAACACCACCAGACTCAAACCGGGCTTACCCTCAACGGCGAAGGTGCTGTATTCCAACTCCAGCACACCTTCGTCTGGCAGCCACAGTTGCTTTATCCCTTCGCCATGCTGACTCACCTCTTGCGATTGCCACAGCTGTCGGAAGGTTTCACTCATCGCGCTGAGTTCTTCCACCAGCGCGCGCACATGCTCGCTGGCACCGGTGCGCGCCACGTCGGCACGGAAATTTGCCACCATACCGCGCGTGACCTGATGCCAATCCGGCAGACGCTTTTTCATCTCTTCGTTGCTGAACATCATCAGCAGAATGTTGCGCTGTTCCGGCGGCAGCTCGGCGTAATCCACAAACACCCTGGTTGCTGCGTGATTCCACGCCACCACCTGCCACTCGGCAGTTTTCACCAGTGCAGGCGTGTGCGTCATGCTGTCGAGGACGCGTTGCAACGAGGGGGAAACATCCACGCCCGCCTGCCAGGTGACGCCCGGCAACCGATTTTGCGCCAGCAGAAACAAGTGATCGCGCTCGGCGGCAGTTAATTCCAGCGCTTTAGATAATCGTTCCAGCACCTCTTCGGAAGGTGCTCCGCCTCGGCCCTGCTCTAACCAAGTGTACCAGGTTGTGCTGACGCAGGCGCGCACCGCCACCTCTTCCCGGCGTAATCCGGGGGTGCGACGGCGCAACAAGGGATAACCCAGTTTGCCGGCATCCAGCCGCTGACGGCGTTCGCGCAGGTAGTTACCGAGGAGATTGTCGTCTTGCAAGATCATGGCGTTATCCTGTTAGTGCATATACCTGTATAAGCTCACGACTTTTCGCCGCGCCGCAGACTTTTATCATAGTGCTTCAACAGCCAGAGATGGGAGTACGAATATGCGACTTTTTGTGACCGGCGCGAGCGGCTTTATCGGTTCCGCCATCGTAAAAAAACTGCAGGCACGCGGAGTGGATGTGCTTGGACTGGCGCGCAGTGACGCGTCGGCTGAGAAACTGCACCAGCAAGGTGTGCAGGTGATTCGCGGCGATTTAGAAGATATCGCCAGCCTGCGCAGCGCCGTTGAACAGAGTGACGGTGTGATCCATGCAGGCTATATCCATGATTTCAGCCGCATGGATCACGCAGCGGCTATCGATCAGCAGGCGATTCTGGCGATGGGTGAAGTGCTGGCCGGATCCAATCGTCCATTAGTGGTGACCACCGGCACCGCGTTGGTGTCGCCAGGGCGTCTCGCGGTTGAGCAGACTCAACCGGTTTCCGGCGGACATCCTCGCTCTGATTCCAACATCGCCGCTCTCGCGCTGGCGGATAAAGGGGTGTGCATCTCGCTGGTGCGCCTGCCGCCAACGGTGCACGGCGCAGGGGATCACGGTTTCGTGCCGATGATCATCAATATGGTGAAAGAGAAAGGCGCGGCGGTGTATATCGGGGATGGCGCGAATCGTTGGCCAGCGGTGCATCGTGATGATGCGGCTGAGTTGTTCTGCCTCGCCGCCGAGCACGCCGAAGCCGGGACGATTCTTCATGCGATTCAGGAGGAAGGCATCGCATTTCGTCAGATCGCCGAAACCATTGGCGCAGGTTTATCGCTGCCGGTGAAAAGTTTGACGCTGGAAGAGGCGAAAGAGTGGCTGGGCTGGATGGCGTTCTTTGCTTCAATCGATAACCCCGCTTCCAGTGAATGGACGCGCCAGACATTCAACTGGCAGCCCACCGGGCCGGGGTTGCTGCAGGATATGCGCGAGGCGGGTTATTTTTCTCGTTGATTCCGCACCGCCTCTTGCAGGAAATCAATAAACACGCGGCTTCTTGCGGGAAGAAAACTACGTTCCTGATAGAGCAGCGCAATCTCAAGGGGTGCGGGAGCGAGTTCAAGCTCAATCACTTCTAACTGCCCACTACGAATATAAGGCTCACAAGCCTGCGCTGAAAGGATGGCAAACCCGATGCCTTTCAGTGCAGCTTGCATTGCCATCTCACCACTGTCGACACGGAAAGGACTCAGCACATTGATGTGTCGAAATCCTTTGCCAGTGGTTAGAAATTGCCACGCTTGCCCCTGAAGTGCACTAACGGTGGTGATACAGGGCAGAGCCAGCAATTGTTCTGTTTGCGTAGGTCTGGCGTATTTTCGAAGTAAAGTCGGTGCCGCAACAATATGGCAGGGCAATGAAGCCAGCGGTCGGGCTATGACATCACTGCTGGCGCGCGTGCCGCGACTGATATCGATAACAACATCGCAATCATCCCACAGTGCCTCTGCTCCCAGCAGACTGGTAGTGCAATGGAGTTCAATTCTGGGATATCGCAGTGCAAAGTCAGCCAAAAGATTGCCGAAGATCACCGGTCCTACTCCATTCGGCAAACACACGCGAAGCAGGCCTTCAGGCTCAGTTTGCGCGTGGCTTAATCTGGCTTCCGTCTCATTCACCGAGTCCAGCAGTGGTCGCATGCTGTCAAAAAACAACTGCCCTGCCTCGGTAAGCTTCATTTGACGCGTGCTTCGCTGTATGAGTCGCATCCCTAATCGTTCTTCCAGCTGGGAAATCTGACGACTCACATTTGATGCGGGTATATTCAAAGCACGTGCGCCGCCAATAAAACTGCCTTTCTCTGCAACGGTGACGAATACCCTCAAGACATTTAAATCGATTTTGCTGCGCATCCATCATCCCATTTTTGATAATTAATCATCCTATTTTATATCTCTAATCATAGTGATGCACGGGCAATAGACTAAGCCTCCACTAACTTGATGGAGAAAACTATGAACCTCTCTAGCCCTGCATTGGGCTCATCCGCCGTGATGCGCATCGCTTTAATCATCGCGTTTGTACAGTTCACAAATGCACTTGAGTACATGATGTTCAATCCATTGTTCGTCTATATGGCATCTCATTTTTCAGTGCCTGTCACTTATTCAGGTTATGTCACAGGCACTTACACCCTTGCTTCAGTGATATCCGGCTTATGTGTTTGGAAATGGATTAATCGCGTGAGCGCCAAACAATTTTTACTTTGGAATATGGCGCTTTTGGGAGTTCTGACGGTACTGATCACATTTACGAGCAGTTATACCTTGCTCTTGCTTCTGCGATTTATGGCGGGCTTAGCGGGAGGAACAACAATGGGCGTCGGAATGAGTTTGTTAATCAGCCTCGCGCCAGCGGCGTTACAAGCGCGGATGATTGCCACCGTCATCGCCTCTTTCTCTGTAGTGAGCATTGCAGGCATGCCGGCGATGCTGTTTTTGAGCACACATTTCGGCTGGTGTAGTGCACCAAGACTTATTAGCTTGCTGTGCCTGGTGTGTTTAGGGCTTATTGCCCGATTTATTCCTGATGTCGAGAGCAATGGTGTGAATCAAGCATTGATGACACTGACGCCAGAGTGGTTGTTTTTTGCTAGCGGAAACGCCGTCGCGCAATTTACACCTATGCTCATCATCCCTGCATTGGTGCCGATGCTGACCCAACACATGCAGGCTCTCACCGCTTCTCTGCCCACTCTGTTTTTCATTGGTGGCATCGCTGGGTTGTTAGCGACAAAACTCACCGGAAAACTGTTGGCTATCTCGTCCAGCTACAAATTAGCGGTTATCTCAACGCTGATATTGCTGGTCAGCATCCTGCTACCTGTTACAGGTCTACACGCCAGTGGACTTTTTATTGGGCTATTTCTGGGTGGAGCTTATGGGCGATTAGTGGTGGTGTCTTGTGTGACAGCGAAGTTTCCCGATAAGACAAGTCGTGCTGGCTTCCTGACTGTGCAAACGGCGCTGATGTCACTGAGCACCACTCTCGCCTTTTTTCTTTCAGCTATGACCTTTGAAGAGGCATCACTGTTGCCGGTCATGTTCCTGATACTGGCGATAAGCAGCGCATTACTCTTACCCCCAATGGTCAAGAGTATGGAGAAGAGGCTGGCCCGACGCGGAATCTGAAGTGATAAACGTGGCGGCAAAATCTATCTGATATCCAAGTGGAGCTTTAACTAAAGATAAATGTGATAAACCCTGCCGCTATACTTTAATGAGTTAACTAAACGGCTCTTCACGCGCCAGCAAACGCGCAATCACGTTCAACGCACCTTCGTCGTTGTTGCTGTCGGTTTTATAACGCGACACCGATTTCACAGCGTCGGCGGCATTGGCCATCGCGAAGCTGTAGCAGGCCTGACGCAGCATTTCGAGGTCGTTGGCGCTGTCGCCAATCGCCAGCACTTCGCAATCATCGATGCCCCATTTTTCCTGCAGCAGCGCAATACCGTGCGCTTTGTGGCAACCAGGGATGATCAGATCGACAAAGCCAAAGCCGCTGGAGACCGGATGCATGATGTTCTCAATCGCGCCCAGTTCCGTATGTAACCGCTCCATCAGAGCATCAACACCTTCATGTGCCAGGTTCAACGAGAACTTAAAGATGGTGTCATCGATATCGTACAGGTTGTCGCGTATTTCCAGGCGATGATAGTGATTCGCCAGCATCGCAATGACGTCTTCCGGCATCGAGGTGTGCACATAAGCGCCGTTGCGACCGCACACAACGGTGCTAATGTCCGGCTCTTTGGCCAGAATATCCAAAATTTGATGGACACGTTCTGGCGCCAATTCACCGCAGAAGATCTCTTCATTGCTGTCTGACACCCAGGCACCGTTCTCGGCGACAAAGGCGATTTCATCTTTGATATCCGGGAAGTAGCGTTGTAACTGGTAATACTGATTGCCACTGGCGACCACAAAACGAACGCCCTTCTCTTTCAACAAGGCGTACTGGCGCGCAAAACGCTGGGCGTTGTACTGTTTGTTGTCGTCGAGAAAAGTCCCATCCATATCCACCGCAATCATTTTTACTGCCATCTTGCTCTCCCGTATCGTTTGACCAGCATTCCATCCAGCTGTGAAAAGGTTTTCATAGAGCTTACTCGCGGTGTGGATTAATGAGAATGGTAATAATGAGATTGTTAACCGCTTTCAGAGATTTCCAGTGCCATGTTTTACTGCAAATCCGCCCCTTTTTCCCTGATCCAGACACAGAACATGTCTGCCATATCGTGCGCGTAGTCCTGAATTTCTACCTCAGAGCGCGGCGTTTCGGAAAAATGCTTGCCCACGTTACCCAGTGTGCTGTTGATCAGGTCCGCAGCGCGCAGACGTTGTTTCTCTTCCAGATTGGGCAGTAACTCACGCAGAAACTCACTCACCACGTTTTCCCCCGCCGCACGCGCCGCCGCCACTTCCGGAGCATCGCGATACAAGGGAGCCGCATCGTTGAGCGCGGTGCGCATGGCGGCTTCTTCACATTCGGAGTGTAAAAAAGCGAGCGTGAGTTGATGCAGACGTTCACGTGCGGGTACAGCCCGATCGCGCAGGATCGATCCTAAAAGATCGCCGGTGCGTTGCCATTCCTCGCTTTGCAATTGGAAAAGAATAGCCGCTTTATTGGGAAAGTATTGATACAGCGATCCAATACTCACACCCGCCCGTTCTGCCACGCGTGCCGTGGTAAATCGCGTGGCACCCTCCTGCGCTAAAACCTGAGTAGCGGCTTGCAATATTGCGGAAACCAGCTCGCTGGAGCGCGCTTGCTGCGGACTTTTTCTCTTTGAAATCTTATCGTTACGATTTTCAGCCACTTGTCGCTCCCGAACACGAATAGTGAAATGCGAATGATTCATCGTATTCTGTTCGCACAGATTAATCCACGGAGAATCATCATGAACACCTTAACTTCCGCGCCACTGGCGCCGCTGCTGAATTACCTGTTTGAGCTGGCAGACAATCTATCGCATCCGACTAATGAGGCGTTTCGCGTAATGTCCGATGAAGAGCAACATCGCCTGCTGCAAAGCAAAACCGATTACCTCGAACTCTATGGCCACCTGAAAGATGTCCCACTGGCGGTGTCGCGTGAAACCGGCAAATTGCTATACATGCTGGCGCGCAGCAGCAAGGCGCGTGCAGTGGTGGAGTTTGGCACCTCATACGGGATCTCAACGCTGCATCTGGCGGCCGCAGTGCGTGATAACGGCGGCGGGAAGATCATCACCAGTGAGTTTGAGCCGGGCAAAGTGGCACTGGCACGTAATCATTTTGCCGATGCGGGCGTCAGTGATTTGATTGAAGTGCGCGTGGGCGATGCGCTGCAGACCTTAAGCAGCGAGCTGCCAGTTTCAATTGATATGTTGGTGTTGGATGGCGCGAAAGCGATTTACCCTGAAATACTGGCGTTGGTTGAGCCATACTTGCGTCCTGGCGCGCTGATCGTCGCCGATGATGCCGATTTCAGCCCGGAATATCTCGAACATGTACACAGCGAGCGTGGCTATCTGTCGCTGCCCTTTAACGACGGCGTTGAAGTGTCAATGTGGTTGGGGCGTTCACAGTAATCAGCACCCAGAGCCTGCGCTCTGGGTGACTGTTATTTGCGGTACTGCGCTTCAACCCGCTCCTGATTAATCTTCGCATCAATTGAGAGTTCCGCTGTTGGGCGCAATAACAAACGCGCCAGGCCAATCGGATCGCCCGTCTCCCGACAGAAGCCGTATTCACCCTGATGGATACGCTGCATCGCCGCTGCGATTTTGGGTATCAGGCGGCTTTCACGATCAATCTGCCGAAACAACAGACGCAGCTCTTCCTCACGTAGCGCCTTGTCGGCCTCATCTCCTTGCTGTTCATTGCGCTGCAGTTGTGTTTTCAGATAGTCGATGTGATCGAGCAGTTCCTGACGCTCAAAACGTAATAAGCGCAAAAAGAAATCACTTTGGTGAGCATTCATATACGCTTCGGGCGGCATACTCAGGAGGTTTTGCTGCTCCGCTGCTGTGGGTTTGGTCATGTTGAAATTCCTTAACAGCCCTGTGTTAATGTTATATCGTCACATTTCAAATCATTCATTGAGGTTGCTGCGATGAAGACCACTGTTCCTCTGTTGCTTATCGCCATAGCATCGGCAAAAGCAGGTGCCTTTCAGGCAAAGATTGATACGTTAAAACTGGCGCAAAAGCCGGATACCGCAGTGGCCAACGTCGATTTGACGCAGCCTCTGGCGACGGCAGAAGTGCATGCGGCGTTGTTAAAGCCCGTATCCGGCTGCCAGTGTCCGTTCTGTACGCAAATGCGCGCGCTAGCCGGCTAATTCAGGCCGATACACGCGCGACTCGCTGCGGCCAGGGATCGGCAAATTCACCGCCGCTTTGCCACCATGCAATCTCCTCTTCATTGAGAAAGCAGCGTTTCAGGGCGGCGCTGAAGGCTTTCACTTCATCCGGCTCACCAATCACGGTTAAACTACAGCGTCGATCGCCAAATCGCCCCGGCATTTTTGCCACTGCCAGTTCGACCGCCGCGCGCTCCTCTGCCGTTAGCGGACTATCACGATGATTCAGAATTCCCGCTTTCCAGTAACTGATAAATTCCAGACTGATACTGCCGGTAGCCTGATTCCACAACAGTGCCAGGTCATCCCGCGTCGGCAGCCAGAAAAAGCCTTTACTGCGATAGATGCCCGCGCCCATAAAGTGATGGCAGGTATCCCACAATCGCTGCGGATGGAATGGACGATCGTCGTGAATCACTTCGGAAGTCATTTGCCACGCGCCGGGATCAATGACATCCACCTCATCCGCTAATTCTTCAATTAACTGCGCGACCCGTCCGAAATCGTAGGACGGCATCGCCATGAGTTCGCTCAGCAGCAGGTTTCCCCGGGATACCGCCATCACTGCCACATAGGGATTGAGCGGATGAATGGCCTGGGCTATTCGAGTAATGCAGGAAGACGGCAACCGATCATTTTTGGTGAGCAGCAGATGGCTGCAAAACATGATTTGTTCTGCCAGCAGATTCTCGATACGCCGCTCGTGACGAGTCAGATTGGCTTGCAAACGAGGAATCAGCGCCTCGCCCTGCTGGTAATCGTCGTTTAGCATCACGCTGTCGACCAATGATAAGAATCCGTTGAGTTGCACCTCGGCATGGTCGCGGAAATAGCGCACCAGCGGCAACGGATGGCTGCTGCCAGAGGTTTCCAGCAGGATCAGGTCCGGACGATGCGCATTGAGCATCGACGCCAGCGAGGCATTGAGTTTTTCAATGCCGCTTCGGCTGCTGATGTTGTCGGCCGAGAGCGTGATGAAATTGTGTTTACTGGTGTTGACGATTTCAGTGTTGGCAATCAGCACGCCATCGACGTCCAGTTCGCTCATATCATTGACGATGACGCAGACTGCAAGTTGCTGTTTATGAGCCTGAATCAGCAGGCTTTTTAATAGCGTCGTTTTTCCTGCACCGAGAAAACCGTTGAGAATGGTGAGGGGGATTTTTTGCATCGTGACCTCTTGCTGCCGCAGCATTTTTTGGTCGCCATAAATGGCGCCCCTACGAATACCCGGAGGAGTAACGCAGGGTGCGCATTTATCACTGTTACCTGTGTGCCGGGTTAAAAGTGTTACCTGTGTGCCCGGTTTTAATCTTTATCCATCAACGCACAGAAAGATTTATGGCCTGTCATTAGTGAAACCAGGGGTCAAACGGGTCCGGATATTCGGCCCAGTTTTCCGGCCCCTGCGCCATCTCTTCATCAGTCAGCAGCGCATTCTCCAGCTGGCTGCGCAGACGGGCTTCATCCATCTCAATACCAATAAACACGATTTCCTGCCGCGCATCGCCGGTGCCCTCGACCCAGTTCTGCATGATGTATTCCAGCGTTTCTGGATCTTCTGGCCAGCGCTCTTTCGGCGCGCTTGCCCACCACATGCCCGCCAGGCCCTGACGCGTCACGCCACCGGCCTGTGACCATGAACCGGCATAGCGCGGGCGGCTGGCGAGCCAGAAGAAACCTTTAGACCGCACCACACCTTTGAGATCACCTTCGATCACGCTGGCGAAGCGGGTGGGATGGAAGGGACGACGCGCGCGAAACACGAAGTTGCGAATGCCGTACTCTTCGGTTTCTGGCGTATGTGAACCGCGCAGTTCTTGCAGCCAGCCGGGTGCTTGTGAGGCCGCTTCGAAATCAAATAAGCCAGTGTTTAGCACCTGATCCAACGGCACTTTGCCAAATTCAGAGGTGACAATGCGTGCGCGCGGATTGAGCGAGTAAAGGATTGCCAACAAACGGGCTTTTTCCGCTTCATCAATCAGATCGGTTTTGTTCAGAATCAGCACATCACAGAATTCAATCTGATCCACCAGCAGATCCACCACCGTGCGTTCATCTTCTTCACCCAGCGACTCACCGCGGGATTTGATGCTTTCGTTGGATTCGTAATCGCGCAGGAAATTAAAGCCGTCCACGACCGTGACCATGGTGTCCAGAGCAGCGACTTCCGACAGGCTCTGACCGTCTTCATCGGCAAAGGTAAAGGTTTCCGCCACCGGCAGTGGCTCGGAAATACCGGTGGATTCGATCACCAGGTTATCAAAACGGCCATCTTTTGCGAGACGATCCACCTCCAGCAGCAGATCTTCACGCAGCGTGCAGCAGATGCAGCCGTTGCTCATCTCCACCAGCTTCTCATCGGTGCGTGACAACTCCGCCCCGCCCTCACGCACCAGGGCGGCATCGATATTCACTTCCGACATATCGTTGACGATCACCGCCACGCGGCGACCTTCGCGATTATTGAGAATGTGGTTAAGCAGCGTGGTTTTGCCTGCACCGAGAAAACCGGAGAGAACAGTAACCGGCAACTTTTTAAAATTCGGGGATAATGATGACATTGCAACTCCTTCAACATGACAAATGCTGCTGCGGTGACATGCCACAGCCAACGTTATAATTGTTATGTTATAACATAACAAATGCTGTTGTCATTGCGTCGGAGTAAGATTGTTGCGTGAGGCTAAAAAAACGGGCCTTTACGGCCCGCTAGTCAGCATTACTTGTTGTCGGGATAGCTCAGATCGATCGCTTCATCCGGCAATTTGGTGAATTTTTTCACGATGGTACGGAAATCAGCGTTCGGCGTCAGGTCGGCAAACTGTTGCGGGTAAAGGTCTTTTGCCAAAATTTCCATCCCCACGATGTTGTAAGGGTGGTTATAGAAATGATGGTACACGCCATAAACGCGGCCATTTTTCACCGGCTCGATCTGTGCCAGACCGGTACGTTTTAGCAGCGTCTGGAAAGTGGCATTCACCTCTTTCGGCTGCACGCCGTAACCAAATGGCAGCACGTTGGTGTTAGGACGTTTTGAACCGGTCATGATGTAAACATCCGGTTTCATTGCAATAATTTTTTCCAGAGCGATAAAACCAACGTTGCCCGGCAGCAGCTCGGAACCAATATTCTTACCGCCTACGGCTTCGACTAATCCGCCCCAGCCATTGTGACTATGAGTGAAGCAGCAGTTATCGCTGTTACCGGCAATCGGCTCGATAAACACGGTAGGTTTGTTCTTCACCTCAGCGACGCCTTTAGTGATGCGATCGAATTTCTGCTGATAAAAATCGGTGTAGGCCTTAGCCTGGCTTTCACGGTTTAACACTTTGCCCAACAGCGTTACGCTCGGCGCGGTGTTTTGTGCCGGATGCAGTTCATAATCTACAAACACCACGGGAATATGCAGATTGCTCAGGGTACTCAACACGCCTGATTGTTGCAGCGCCGGCTTGGCACGCAGTTGGGCAATCATCAAATCCGGTTTCTGCGCCAGCACGCTTTCCAGGTTCACCTGACCCTGGTCGCTGAATCCCATATCAACAATTTTGGTCGCTTCTGGCCATTTGCCCTTCAGCAGATCCCAGGTTTGGGTGTCTTGTTTCTTCGGCAGGTTATTCCACGCCACCACACGCTTGAACGGGTCATCACGATCCAGCAATGCCAGCGTCAAGATATCGCGGCCATCCTGCAGGATGATGTGTTGCGGTTCTTGATTGATGGTTTGCGTGTGGCCGTCCATGTCGGTGACGGTCAGCGGGTAAGTGGTGGCCGAAGCCGCGGTGGAAGCCAGTAACCCCATTGCCAGTAGCAGGCGCGTTTTCATCCTAAAACTCCATGGTAAAAAGAATAGTTATTATTATCAATTACCTTAACACAACCTTAAGGGGCGAAAATAAACGCCAGAACAATGGGTTGTAACCGGATATTAATGCTGAGTGAAGAGGGTTGGATGGTGGATAGTGGATGGTGGATGGTGGATGGTGGATGGTGGATGGTGGATGGCGGATGGCGGATGGCGGATGGCGGATGGCGGATGGCGGATGGCGGATGGCGGATGGCGGATGGCGGATGGCGGATGGCGGATGGCGGATGGCGGATGGCGGATGGCGGATGGCGGATGGCGGATGGCGGATGGCGGATGAATTATCCGTTCCCTGCTGGCAGCGTGCAATCCGCCGCCGCAGGGAAATGCGATTCAGGTGAAATCGGACAGCTTCTGCCCTGAGGTAATGAGTTCCTGCAATAACATCTGCCGGCGCTCTTGTGGCGTATCACGGCTGACCATAAAGCAGATGGCGGCAACGGCCTGGCCGCTGCGAGAACGGATCGGCGCGGCCATGCAGCAGGTAAAGCTTTCAGAAAGGCCTTCCGTCATGCAATAGCCCAGTTTGCCCGCATGATGGATCTCATTGAGAAAAGCCTGTTTATCGAGAATCTGCCCGCTGGCAAGCCGGTAATCTTCTTCAGGAATCAAATCGAGGATCGCACTATCAGACCAATTGCTCAGCAGTAAGCGACCCGTAGCAGTCCAGGTGATTGGCACGCGCACGCCGATATCCGAGGTGATTTTGAACGGATGCGCATTGCTTTCGGAAAGCACCACGGTGTACTTGTTGCCTTCCAGCATGCAAAGCTGCACGGTTTCGCCATGCCGCGCCACAATCTCCACCATCAACTGATGCGCGCGACGGATCAGATCGTTATGCGCCATGTAATCCGCACCGTAATAGTGCATCTCGCGACCAAAGAACACCGCACCCTCTGCATCTAACTCCACCAGTCCGGCTTCACTGAGCAGGCTGACCAATTCATAGACGCTGGATCGAGGTGCGCCGGTGGCATCGATCAAATCCCGCATCGCCATCGGCTGACGGGCAGTATGTAACTGACGGAAAATATCGATAACCCGGTCAACACCTCGCGCCCGTGACGGTTTTTCATCCGGCATACGCTCACTCCCCTGTTGCATTGGTGCGATTGGAATACATGAAAAAAGAAAGCATCATACACCCCAACGCAACAATTACCCATCCCCGTAAAAACAAAAATATAGTTACTGCCGTTATATTATGGCGATCTATTTTGGGGCCTCATTTTGGCGCAACGATTTTTCTCTGACATTTAAAATGTTCGACAAAGGTCACATTCTTATTAAACGAAAACATTCAAAGAGATTTATTTTGCGATCCCGATTGCATCACAAAAAATTAAATAGCCGATCACATATTGCAAAAGCAAATCCACTGTGCAAATCTTGCCCTATCCGGTATTGCAGATTCATGTCTGATATATCGGACAAACTAACCACTACAGAAATGAGGCAATTTGCATGACGATAAAACGTTATGGCATTGAAGGCGGCACCGGCACCGGTGGGCAAAAGCTACCCTTCGCCCGTGCGGTAGAGGCTGACGGCTGGCTGTACATCTCGGGCCAGACGCCGATGCGCGACGGTGAAGTCGTGGAAGGCGGCATCATTGAACAGACGCAGTTAGCCTTTGAAAACTGTCTCGACATCATGCGTGAAGCGGGCTATCGCGTGGAAGATGTGGTACACGTCACGGCGGTGTTAACCGACGCACGCTACTTCAGTTCCTTTAATAAAGTATTCAGTGAGATATTCAGCGGAAACCCACCGGCGCGTATTTGTAGCGTGCAGGATTTAGTGGTCGACTGCAAAGTGGAAGTGGATTTCAAATGCTTCCGCGCCGATCGTAAATAATTATTACGATTAAAACAGGCTGGCGTATTTTTAATTTCTTCGCCCACACCAGGACAGCCTGTTATTAATTGATGCTTTTCATTTAGCTGTGAAATATCGGTGAAAGCCGTCTCGTCTAAATTTTATAAGAGAGCATAGAAATGAATACTACATCGCTGAAATTCAGTGCCAAAGCCGTTGCCGGTGCGCTGGTTTTATTGGCTCTGGCAGGGTGTACGCCCACAGAAGAAAAAAAAGAAGCGGGTGCAGCGCCGCAATCGGCTCTGCAGAACGTGCTGCAACGCGGCACGCTGCGTGTCGGTGACTGCCTGAGTTTTGCCCCCTTTGGCTTCTATGACAAAGACGGCAATCCGGATGGATATGACGTCGATCTGGCGAAGGCGCTGGCTAAAGAGATGGGCGTGAAGCTGGAGATGGTGAATACCACCAGCGCCAACCGAATCCCGAACCTGCAAACCAATAAAGTCGATGTGGTGTTCTGTAACTTCACCCGCAATCTGGAACGCGCCAAAGAGATCGGCTTTACCAACCCATATGTGGTGGCGAGTGAAGCGATGCTGGTGCGCAAAAACAGCGGCATCCAATCTGCCCATGATATGGCAGGCAAGACTATCGCCACCGTTAAAGGCTCCACTAACGGTGATGAAGTGCGCAACCTCGGCATCGACGTGAAAATTCAGGAATACGACTCATCACAAGCCGCAATCCTTGCCGTGAAACAGGGTCAGGCCGATGCGATGATCGAGGATAACAACTTCCTTGCGTATCAGGCCAAGCTGGACCCTACGCTGACCGTGACCAACGAAGCGCTGGTGCCGCTGGAATACAACGCCTTCGGTGTGAAACAGGGCGATCAGGTATGGACCAACTATCTGAATGAGTTCCTGTTTGAAATTAACGCCTCGGGTGAAAACGCCCAGCTGTACCAGAAATGGTTCGGTAGCAAGCCGCGTTATCCGCTCAACCCGCAATTTTGATTGATCCGCGGCGCGGCACTCCTTGTCGCGCCGTTTGAAGGAGTCAAACCATGAATTATCAATGGCTCACCTTATGGCGCTATGCCGATACCTTTCTGGAAGCCGCATGGCTGACATTACAGGTGACGCTATTGGCCTTCGCGCTGGCTGTAGCTCTGGGGCTGTTATCGGCGTTGGCAAAATCTTCACCCGTCGCGCCACTACGCTGGATCAGCCACTGCTACGTTGAATTCATTCGCAACACCCCGGTGCTGCTGCAGATTTTTATCATCTTCTTTGGCCTGCCCTCTCTCGGCATCACCATGAGTGCATTTACCGCGGGCGTATTGGCGTTAGGCGTTAACGTGGGCGCGTATTTATCAGAAACCTTTCGCGCCGGGATTCAATCGGTGCCAAAAGGCCAACTGGAAGCTGCTTATATTCTCGGCATTCCGCGTCGGCAGATCTTTCTCAGCGTGATATTGCCGCAGGCAGCGCGCGCCGTATGGCCCGCAATTATCAATAACCTGATTCAGCTGCTGCTCGGCACCTCGCTGCTCTCCGCTATCGCGCTGCCAGAACTAACCGGCACCGCGACGGTGATCAACGCTCGTACCCTGCTCTACATTCAGACGTTTAGCGTGGTGGCGCTGGTGTATCTGGTGCTGAGTAATCTGTTCTCCTGGCTGGGCACAATAGCAGGACGGCATATGTTCCACCCGCCGCTGGTGACCCCGGTAAAAAAGTCCGCCTGGTGGTGGGCAAAAAAATGGCTGACTAATCCAGTGAAACGGGAGAATGCGTTATGAGCGAGTTAATCATCAGCTCTTTCCCCATCCTGCTGAAAGGGTTGGGTATCACGCTGTTACTGTCTATCGCCGCCATTATTGGCAGTACTTTGCTCGGTCTGCTGACTGCTGTGCTGCGCACCAGCCGTCTGCCGGTCGCCAAACAGATTGCTGTGATTTATACCGAACTGTTTCGCGGTACGCCGGTGTTGATCACGCTGATGTTTATCTACTTCGGCGTGGCTTACTTCGGTTATGAGATCAACCTGTTTGCCGCCGGGATCCTGGGTTTGAGCATTTACCAAGGCGCTTATATCGCGGAAGTGTTCCGTGCCGGGATTGAAGCGGTGCCAAAAGGGCAATGGGAAGTGTCGTGGATTCTCGGCCTTTCCAAACGTCAAACCTTTATGAGCGTGATTCTGCCACAGACCCGCGGCATCGTGTTGCCCCCGCTGGCTGGTCAGTATCTTTCGCTGATTAAAGACACTTCGATCGTCAGCATGATCGGCATGTCCGAACTGATGCATCAGGGTCAGGCAATCGTTGATCGCATCGGCCAGCCGGTGGTGATTTACGGTCTGGTCGCCCTGCTCTATTTCGCCATCTGCTTCCCGCTTTCTCGTTGGGTTCAACATCATCAAACCAGGAGCCAAATATCATGAGCCAATCCGCGATTACGCTGAGCCGCATTTCAAAATCGTTTGGCCCGACGCAGGTGCTGAAAGAGATCAGTCTGGAAGTCTCACCTGGCGAAGTGCTGGTGTTGATTGGTGCATCCGGTTCAGGAAAAAGCACCGTACTGCGCATTATGAGCGGTTTAGAAACCGCTGATGGCGGCGAAATCTGGGTCAATAAAGTGCCGCTGCACGACCGCAAACGCAGCAGTGAAATCTGTGGTCACGTCGGCATGGTGTTCCAGCAGTTCAACTTGTTCCCCCATAAAACCGCGTTAGGCAATGTCACGCTGGCGTTGATCAAAGCGCAAAAGCTGTCTGAAGCGGAGGCCAGCAAACGTGGCATGGCAGCCTTAACGCGTGTCGGGCTGGCCGAGCGTGCACATTATTATCCGGCGCAACTTTCTGGTGGTCAGCAGCAGCGCGTAGCGATTGCCCGTGCACTGGCCGTGGAACCAAAAATCATGTTCTTCGATGAAGCCACTTCCGCGCTCGACCCGGAATTGGTCGGTGAAGTGATGGAAGTGATGCGCAGCCTGGCGCGTGAAGGCATGACCATGGTGGTGGTCACCCACGAAATGGGCTTTGCCCGCAAAACGGCGGATCGGGTGGTGTTTATGGATCAGGGCGTGATCGCCGAGCAAGGTTCGCCGGAGCAAATCTTTGTCAATCCGCAGAATCCCCGCACTCAACAATTTTTATCGCGCGTGCTTGAGCACTAACAGGAGCCATTATGTCGATTCGCTTTCCGCTGTGCGCGGACGGTTTACTGGATGCCCTACTGCCCGCGCCACGTTTCAAATCGGTGGCGGGTGCAGGCGATCGGCCGTTAACGCCGGGCAGCAATGTGTTTACCAGTGACGAGGTCTTCTCACCCGTGATGGTGATGAAGCAGTCTGCGCTGGAAAACAATCTCCACCAGCTTGCCGCTTTTTGCCAGGAAAACGGCATCATGCTGGCGGCACACGGTAAAACATCAATGTCGCCTGCGATTTTACGCCGGGCTATCAGCGAAGGTGGTGCGTGGGGTTTAGGCGCCGCCACGCCAGCGCAGGTGCGCGCGCTGCGTCAGTTTGGTATTCGCAACGTATTTCTCGCCAATGAACTGGTCGATCCGGCAGGCATTCGCTGGATTGGGCAGTGGCAGCAACAGCATCCCGATCACGGCTTCCTTTGTTATGTGGATTCACTGCAAGGCGTCAAACTGCTGGAGCAGCATCTCGGTGATGCACAGATTTCTGTGCTGCTGGAGATGTCGGTGAGCGGCGGACGCACCGGCTGTCGTTCACAACAGGAAGCGTTAGAGATTGCCAAAGCGATTAAAACCAGCGCTTCATTAGAACTGGTGGGCGTGGCCGGTTATGAGGGCGCGCTGGGTGCCGGTCGCGATGCGGCGGGTGTGCAGCGAGTAAAGGATTACTGTGCAATGATGATCAGCACCGCCGCATTACTGGCAGAGAAGCAGCTGTTCAGTAGCGATCACATTATTCTCAGTGCCGGCGGTGGCGCATGGTTTGACGTGGTGACAGAGTGTTTTACCGCCGCGAACTTACCGCTACCAATGACACCTTTGATTCGCTCCGGTGCCTATATGGCACATGACAGCGGCTTGTATGCGCGCATTGCGCCGTTTGCTCAACCGGGCGCAAACCACCACTTCGATGCGGCGCTGGAGATTTGGGGTCGGGTGTTATCTCGCCCTGAGCCAGGATTGGCGTTTGTCGATTTTGGTCGGCGTGATGTGCCGTTCGATCAGGATCTGCCCAATCCGCTGTGGATACGCAACGCAGACGGCAGTGAGCCGCGCGCGGCAACGCATCTGCGTATCAGCGATGTGAACGATCAGCATGCGTATTTGCTATTGCCCGATGATGAAACATTACAACCGGGTGATTGGGTAGGATGTGGTATTTCACATCCTTGTACCGCATTTGATAAATGGCGCTATCTGCCGCTGATCGATGACGATTATTGCGTCACTGATTCACTGGAAACAGCATTTTGACCACAAAAAAGGCTGCCAACTTATTGGCAGCCAGTTCTGGCACATCCTTGTACGACCATGTGGGGTCAGACGTTGTGCCTTCAATGAACAAATAATAACACAAATTATAATTAGCAGGCTAGCTACTTTCCGCTAAAGCTAGTTTCACCGCATCTTCCGCGTGAATTAATGTGGTATCAAACAGTGGCACGCTGGCATCCTCAGCCTTCACCAGCAAGGTAATTTCGGTGCAGCCCAGAATGATCGCTTCAGCACCCTGCTCCACCAGCTGAGCGATTACCTCGCGATAACGCGCTCGTGACGCTTCACGAATAATGCCGAGGCATAACTCCTGATAAATGATGTCATGCACCGCTTTACGGCCCGGCGCATCCGGCACCAGCACATCAATACCAGATTGCGCCAGACGACCTTTGTAGAATTCCTGCTCCATGGTGAAAGCGGTGGCTAACAAGCCCACGCGCTTCACGCCCGCAGCCTGAATACGCTGCGCAGTCGCATCCGCAATGTGTAACAGCGGGATATCCACCGCATCGGTAATCTGGTTGGCGACTTTGTGCATGGTGTTAGTACAGAGCACGATAAAATCCGCTCCACCCTTTTCCAGACTGCGCGCGGCATCAGCCAGAATCTCACCAGCTCGTTGCCATTCACCCGCTACCTGCAGCTTTTCGATTTCCTGAAAATCGACGCTGTACATCAGGCTGCGTGCTGAGTGCAGTCCGCCGAGTTGCTGCTTCACCTGCTCATTAATGATGCGGTAGTAAAGCGCCGTCGATTCCCAGCTCATTCCACCGATCAAACCGATCATTTTCATTTGCGATTATCCTTTTTCAAGCCTGTTCAGCACTGTACGGGATTTGGCCTTGCAGCGCATGCACCCAACGCGAATACCCGCTTCACTGCACACTTACAGGCCAGACTCCAGTGTCGCGTTTTCCGGCCAGCGCGCTGAGGGAAACAGCGATAAGCGGATATTGAACAAGTGGAACATCGGTGCAAACAATGCCTGCTCCTGCTGCGTTCGCGCCTCTAGCCTTAATAACAGCCGATTTAGCTCCTGCAGCAATGCAGGATGTGGTTGAGTCTGCAGGGATTTGAGTCTTTGCTTCAGGAATACGCTCAGCTCATGAAACATGGCTGCGCTCTCAATGCCATTCGCAGTCAGCAGCGCTTTGTGCCGCGTGTAATAGTCGTAACAGTTGGCGCCAAGCCAGGCCTCGGCAATCAAATTGCCGCCGGAAACCAGATCGGGTGACGGATCGACGCGTTTGCGTGGCAGGATGATGTTGACCTTATCCAGCGTGCGCGCCACAAATTGCTGACGCGCCGTCATCGTCACCGTGTTGAGCCGTAGTGTCGCGATAAACTGCAGCAGATCGCGGATCCCTTTGCGCACCGCGCGTTTCGCCGTCCACGATGGACGTTTGTTGCGGATCAGCAACGTCAGCACCAGAGCGATGACAATGCCCACCAGCGTCGAAAGCATGGCGTTCACTATAAGCAGAAGATCTGGTTTGAAATGGTGACTCATGCCAATCAACCCCGGTATCTGCGTGGCGACGATCAGGCCAATCAGATTGGTCGCCGGGTTAGCGATCACCAGGCCCAGCGCAAATAATCCGGGTGCGAGGCAGATGATCATCGCTTCGAAAGTCACCGCCTGCGGTATCAGCACCGTGACGTAAAGCAAACTGATCGCCATCGAGATCAATACGCCCTTGAGGAACAACTTCATTGGCGCGATGGGGCTATCCAACCCGGCAAAGAAGGAGCAGAGTACCGCCGCCATCATCGGCGCAGTCGAGCCATCCTTCCAGCCGCTGCCTATCCAGAACAAGCAGGTGGCGAAGGTAGCAAAAAACGCGGTGAAGCAGGAGAGCAGCAATAAACCTTTATCGACGTGCTTATGCGCACGCACGGTTTTGCCCGGCTTAACGGTGGGTGTCCACTCACTGACGCGCTCACTGACACTGTGATAAGCATTGGCGATGCGCACGAAGTTGAGTAAACGCTCCAGCAATCCAATCAGCAAGATACTCTCTTCACTGTTGAGTCGCCCTTCCTGCCAGGCCTGCTTCAACTGCGCCTGTGTAACGCTGAGGACATCGTGCACCTGAACCTGGTCATCGCCGTTCAGCCATAACAAAAACTGCTGGAACGCCTCTGCAACATAGTCCGGAAAACGGATTTCCTGCTGCGCCAGTAAATTTAGCCGCGACTCAATCGCCGTTAACGTCGGAATCAGGTAAGAAAGATGTTGATACTGCACGCTAACCAATCGCACCAGACGCCGGGCCGCATCGCCTTCATAGACGCAGTGCGTAATAAGCGTCTCAACGCTGAGCGGATAGTTAGCCATCTGAATCAAAATATCTTCACGCTCCACTGATTTTTCAGCCGGCATAGCGGTAACTAACTCGCTACACAACTTGCGCGCATTTTGATACCACTGGCTGACGCTTTGCTCCAACAAACTGCGCATCGACACCGGCATGATTAATCGGTGCACCAGGCTGCTACAGATGATCGCCACCGTGATCTCTTCAATACGCGAAATCACCGTGTAAGTGATGGCTGAGGGTGACGTGACGTCGGGAAAGCCCATGATTGCCGCACTGTAACCGGCGAGCATAAACACATAGCTTTTCGGCGTACGGTCATGCAGCGACAGGTAGAGACACACCGCCACCCATAAAGAGATACACAGACTAAACAGCATCGGTGACTCAACGGTGATCGGGTAGATCAACAGCGTAAACAACCCGCCCAACACGGTGCCAAAGAAGCGAAACACCGATTTCGATACGGTCGAACCCGAATAGAGTTGGGAGGCAACGTACACTGTAGTCAGTGACCACGCCGGTTTATCGAGATTGAGTTCCAGAGCAATGTAAAAAGCCAGAAAGGCGGCAAGACAAGTTTTGGCAGAAAACAGCACTGCGCTTTGTGAAAACCACTTCATAGAGCGAAAGAAACCCATAGCAGGCAACGTAAGTGCCTATCCTGACAGAAGCATATCGATATGACATTTTGATTTGTTATACAAATTATTACCGTGCTAATTATCTGGGCATCTATGCAAATTGAGATGACATACTGATTACAGTGAATGATCTTGATCACAAAAAATTAGGTTATAAGCGATCGAAATTAGTTATTTATTGGTTATATAAGCGCTTTGCTATGGTGAGAAAAAATCCACGAGAGACTCATCATGCATACAAAAATTCCTGTTCTGAGCGCGTTGGCGCTGAGCTTTGGCCTGTTTTCTGCGCACGCTTTTGCTGCTAACCCAGAAACCGTGACCATTGGCTATCAAAAAGCCAATATTTTTGCGCTGTTGAAATATCGCGGCACGCTGGATGAAACCTTCAAGAAGGAAGGGATCAACATCCGTTGGGTGGAATTCCCGGCCGGGCCGCAAATGCTGGAAGGCTTGAACGTAGGCAGCATCGATTTAGCCGCGACCGGCGATGCCCCACCCGCTTTCGCGCAGGCTGCCAAAGCGGATTTGATCTATCTCGGTCACTCCCCTGCTAACCCCAAAACTGAAGCGATTGTAGTACCAAAAGATTCGCCGATTAAAAGCGTGGCGGATTTGAAAGGTAAGCGCGTTGGACTGAATAAAGGATCGGACGTTAATTATCTGTTGGTGAAAGCGCTGGAAGATGCCGGTCTGAATTATAAGGACGTGAAGCCGGTTTACCTGCCGCCGGCTGATGCGCGCGCCGCCTTCCAGAAAGGGGCGATTGATGCGTGGGTGATTTGGGATCCGTTCCTTGCCGAAGTAGAAGCGAATGCCGATGCCCGTGAAATCCGCAATGCGGAAGGTTTGGTGCCGCATTACACCTTTTATCTCGCCAGCCGTCCGTTTGCTGAAGGCCATCCTGACACCGCGAAACAGGTGGTGGATGAATTGAGCAAATTGAGTGACTGGGCGAACGCCAATCAGGATGAGGCTGCCGCGATTCTGTCCAAATCGACCGGATTAGATAAGGCGATTTGGCAGACGACGTTGAAACGCCTGCCGTATGGTGCCACGCGCATGACGCCACAGGTGTTTGATGAACAGCAGGCGTTAGCCGATACCTTTACCCGCGTTGGATTGCTGCCGGTGAAAGTGGATGTGCGCAGTGCGACCTGGTCGCTGGATAAGAAGTGATCGGTACCCATTAGGTAGTGAGCGGCCCAACGGCCGCTTACTGCTAAACCGTAATAAACACTCTACCCAAACGCCCACGGGTTTCTGCTCGTTGATGAGCAGCTACCACTTGCTCCAGCGGATAAGTGCTATCGATGGGAATGGTCAACTCCCCTTTCGCTGCCATGGACATCAGCTCGTTAACTAACTCACGGGCAATGGCTTTCTCACCCCATTCCGGGCCCAGTAGACACCCGATCAGCGTGATACGGTGCAGCAGCAGATATTCCGCATCAACCATCTGATTACGTCCGGCGAGGATACCGATCAAAATCGCCGTCCCGCCGTCTTTTAACACTTCAATGCCATCGGACAATGCTGCACCGCCGATGGTATCGATCAGCAAATCCACTTTATTGCCGCCCAGTAATTCCCGCACCTGCTCGCCAGCCTGTTTGTCACCCACCACAATGGCGTCATTGAGGCCAAACTCACGTAACTTCTCCAGTGATTCTGGACGCGTACCGGTTCCAATTACCCGGACACCCATTCGGGAGGCCAGTTGGACCGCTGCCATGCCCACACCACCCGCCGCGCCGAGAATCAGTACGGTTTGGCCAGGCTGCAGTTTACCTAAATGAAACGCCCATGCCGCGGTGCCTGGCCCCACCGGAATGGCAGCAGCAATGCGCAGATCCAGGCCTTCTGGAACAGGAAAGCAGTTATATGCGGCGACAGCGCGGCGTTCCGCATAGGCTCCTCGCCAGTTGAAGGTTGCCACTTTCTGACCAATCCTGAATCCCGTCACGTTTGAACCGATATCAACAATGGTTCCCGCCGCCGCATAGCCTAAAGACTCACCCGCTTGTAAGTGCTGACTGTTGCGCGAAATGATATCGCCACCCTCAACACTAATGGCTTCTACCGCCACCAGCAGCTCATCCTGCGTAATCGAAGGTTCAGCGACATCCACCAGCTGTAAAACTTCTGGACCACCGGGTTGGGGGTAAGTTACTGCTTTCATCTCTGCTCTCCACATTTCTGAATACGAATAATGATTGGTCCTTAAAGCGTAGCGAAGCCGATGATATGTTGGTAGGCTGCATTCACATGTATCAGACATAATCCCATCATGATATCGGACAATTTTGAACCCGCACTACTTCGTACTTTCGTTGCAGTCTGTCATCACCGCAGCCTGACACGCGCTGCCGAGCAAGCAGGACGCGCGCAATCCGCTCTCAGTGCACAAATCCGCCGGCTGGAAGAACATACGGGCCAACGTTTGCTGCGCCGAACCGGGCGAGGCGTGGTGCCAACCAAAGAGGGAGAAGTGCTGCTCAGTTTTGCGGTGCGAATTCTCGCGTTGGGTGAGATGGCGGTAGCGCAACTGAGTGAAAGCACACCTGTCGGAACAATTCGCATCGGCATGTCCGAAGATGTGGCGTCCAGTCTGTTGCCGTTCGCTCTCGGACGGCTAAGACGCTTATGTCCAGACTTGCATATTGAGCTTTCGATCGAGAGCGATCATATTCTGGCCAAACGCTGGCAGGAGAATGCGTTTGATATGGTGATGGGCCTCACCGCTGGCTTTAGCGAAGACCCGTTGACCCGATGGGAAATTGATCTGCACTGGGTCTGCGGTATCGATTACCCCTGGGATAGCACGCAGACAGTGGATGCCATTGTGTGTGCTGAACCTTGTTCATGGCGACGATTAATGTTTGATGCGCTGGTTGAGGCAGGCAAGGAGTTTAGAATTGCGGTAACCAGTTCGAATCTTGGCGCGATTATACCCGCCGTAGAGGGCGGGCTTGGTGTTGCGATGCTGCCGGCTGAGCTTATCCGCCCTGACACCATGCGTTTGGTCCATTTCGACCATGGCCCGGTGAAAGTGGCTTATGGGCTGTTTGTCACACGACGCCCGAGTGTCAATGTGACCACCGCTCTGAAAGTGATTCGGGAAAGTTTGAATACCTTGTATTGAAAGTGGGCGGCTGAACTGCAGCCCACTTCTGCAAAATATCAGCCTTCCCCGCGCCCAATCTGCCAAATCCCGGTCGGCGGCGTGCCGTTGACCTTCCAGTTACCAATATCGCGCGCTTTATAAATCACAGGATTGTGTGACGACACCGTACGCGCATTACGCCAGTGGCGATCCAGCGCTTTACTTATGCGCGTATCCGATGCGCCCAGCGCATTAAACAATTCGGTTGCGGCACGCGGCACCAGTTCACTGGCGATCACCTGTGCCTGACCCGCTTCAGCTTCGGCCAGCGCATTCACTGCCAAAAGTTGCGCTTCGTCGTTACTTAAATGAGCTTCATACGCTGATTGCAGTGAATGTGCGGCGCGGATCACTGTCGCTTCCACCGCAAACGCCAGACTGGTGATTTCGCCGATCACCTGGAGTACCTGCACATCCTCGCGTGAAGTTGCGCCATTGCTGTGGCTGTAGATTCGGTTACGTGCGGCCACTGCCTTTGCGCCATCGCGGGCCACGGCACGCCCAATCCCCGCCAATGTCGCCAGCAGCACATGCTGATAGAACGCGGTTTGATAGCGGAAGCGCGTAGCGAAATCGAATACGTGTTCCAGTTCGACGTGGGCATGGTCAAAGCGCGTGGTGCCGCTGCCGGTCAAGCGTTGGCCGAAACCATCCCAATCGTCATCACGCGTTACACCCGGTTGGTGAGTGCTTACCAGAGCGATGACATCGCCCTGGTTGTCGTTGCGGCGGGCATACACATCAATCCAGTCTGCGAACAGTGTTCCGGTGCTGTAAAACTTCTCGCCGCTGAGCGTCCAGCCATTTGCGGCTGGCGTGACGCGGGTAATCACATCACCGAGCTTCACCGTGCCAATTTCTGTCCAGCCGCTGCCCACCAGCTCGCCATCGCTAAAGCGGCGGAACCAGCGATCGCGCTCTGCGCTTGCGGGCTGGTTCAGGCGGTCTTCGACAAATGCAAAGTGCGCGCGTAGCGCTTGAGGCAGATTTGAATCCGCTTCAGCCAGTTCAGTGAGCAACTGGAACAGCTGCGGCAGCGATGCCCCCCAGCCGCCCTGCTCTTTTGGAATGCGCACGGTGCCGAAGCCCGCTTCTTTTAACCATGTTATCGCCTCATGCGGCAATGTGCGGTGGCGTTCGCGTTCCACTGCACCTTTAGCGATACGGTCGAACAATGGACGGAAATGCGCTGCCAGTTTCGAGTAGTTGGTTCCTGTTGAAAGTAAGCTCATGGTTGCTCCTGATGAGAAAGATCGTCGATGTCGTGGCGCGTTGGTTCATGACGCACCGCGAGCAGGAAGAAGATCGGGATGATGGCGGCAAGCGACACCACCCAGAACATATTGGTGCCCAGCGCCGCTTGCAGAATCGGCAGAATAAACAGCGCCAGCGCGCTACCAATGCCTGACAGCGCACGGCTGAAGCCCACACCAGTTGCGCGGATGGAAGTCGGATAGGAGAGCGCCGGATAGACCATCAGCTGCGCGCCCGGACCAAAGCCTTCGGCAAACAGCCACAAGCCGAGCATCAGCACCGCAAACACAATCCCCGCAATGGCTTCTGGGTGCCCAATCAGTGCCAGCGCAATCAGCGCGAAGAACTGCAGTGCAAATCCGGCAATCGCCACATGGCGTGATGGATATTTCCAGGCCAGACGCATACCCAGCAGACCGCCGGTGAAAGCAAACAGCGCATTCAGGCCGAGCGACGCAGAGATAGTTTCAAATACGCCCGCGCCGAGGAACTGCGCAAGGATCGAAGGCAGGAAGAAGGCGATCGCGGTGTATTCAAATGAGATACAGATGTTCATCACGCCGGCCACGATGGTGCGCTCACGCCAGGGTTTCTGGAACAGCACGCGGAAACTCACTTTGGGTGCCGCTTCCGCGGGTGGCGCTTCCGGTTCTGCCTCATGAGCATGGATGCCGTAAGAGTCACGCAGAATGCGCACCGCAGATTTAAGATCGCCCTGATTGGCTGCCCACAACGGTGATTCGTTCATGAACTTGCTGCGTACCGCGATGATCAACAACGCGGGAACGGCACCGAACAGCAGCGATGCGCGCCACAACCAATCGAGATGATCCTTCGGTAACAGGAAGTAGAGAGCGAAGATCAGCAGGAAGCACACCGTTGAGGCGGCGTACCACATCGGGCACCAGGCGGCGAGACGCGCGGCTTTATTGCCTTTGCCAGCAAATTTCGAGAACTCTGCCAGATAGGACATCGCCACCGGCAAATCGATCCCCACGCCAATCCCCATCAGGAAACGTGCGCCAATCAGCACCCAGACATTAGGGGCTAATCCTGCTGCGATGGCGGAGACCACGAAGAACAGCATATCGGCCATAAACACCGAGTAGCGGCCATATTTGTCAGTCAACCAGCCACCTACCAGGTTACCGACGATGGTGCCGACCATAATTGACGAGGTCACCAGTCCGGTGATGAGTGGGGAAAGCTGGAACTCGCGTACCACATCGTCGATCCCGTAGGAGAGCGTGGTGAGATCGTAGGCATCGAGGAAGACGCCGCCGAGCGCGAGGAACACAATCATGCGCGCATAATTGTTTTTGTCACTGCGAGTGTTGATCAGCCTTGCCACATCACTGACCGAACGTACCGGTTCTGACGCCGGTAAGGTGTTTTCTAAAGAAACGGAACTCATAACGCCTCACGTTGTTTTTTAGTTGTGCAGGTGAGGTTGTTATAAGCGCTTAGCCTTCAGGTCCAAAGCAACAAATAGTGATATTTAATTGTTATAAATCAATAATATAATATATTTTTTAAACACAAAAACCCGGACGCGCATCGCGAGACCGGGTGAGGGGTAAACAGTAGGAAGTTAGTCTGCAGAGACCGGCACTAATACGCCTTTAACTAACGGATCATCCGTCGTTTTCAGCCACTGCTGGACGCGAGGATCGGAAAACGCCTGCTTTAATTTCACAATGTTCTCCTGCTCCAGATAGGGCGTACCAATCACCAATTGTGAGGCAAAAGTACGCGGTGCCGGAGGGAACAGAATGCCCTTATCACGCGTGACTTTTCCGGCATCAAATTGCGAAACATAACCAATCGCCGCATCCACCGAATTCAACGCACGTGGCATGGTCAGCAAATCGAGTTCTTTAAAGACGAAGCCATGCGGATTACCGACAATGTTTTTTAATTTGGCGGTACGCGGTTCAACGTTAGGATCGAGCGTGATCAACCCCTGACGCGCCAGCAGCCACAAGGCTTGTCCCTGGTTCGCGCCGTCATCCGGCACCACAATGGTGGCCCCCTGCGGCAGGTCGGCAATGGATTTATAGCGATCGGAGTAGACGCCAAATGCCCACTGGAACAGCGGTAAGGCGGAGGTGAGCTGGAAACCGTTGGCATCCACCACCTGCTTTAACCACCACTGATGCTGATAGACGGTTGCCGCATATTGCCCTTGTGCCACGGCGCGATCCGCCTGCACCGGATCCTGTACGCCCACCGCTTCCAGTTTCAGGCCATAATCGGGCGCGATGTGTTCACCCACATACTCAATCAATTTCTGTTCTCCCGCCATCGCCGGTTCAAAGTGAACCTGCAGCGTGGTGCCAAAGACGACCGCTTGTGGCTGCTGACTGCGCCAAAACCAGGCGGCAGCGGCCAACGCAATGACCACTATAATCAGCAGGAACCATGGCCAGCGCCGCGTTTTACGTAACTCAAATTCTTGTGTTGTCATCGTGATATCCCCTGAGGATGGCGTAGAACCGCGACTAAACGGTCGCCGATAAATTGAATGGTTTGTATCAAAGCGATCAGCACCACGATGGTGGCGATCATGATGTGGTTGTCGAAGCGCTGGTAGCCGTAAACCACGGCTAAATAGCCGATACCGCCCGCGCCGATGGTGCCTGCGATGGCGGAGTACTCGATCATGGAAATCAGGTTGAGGGTGATGGCGGCAACAACAGCGGGTAAGGCTTCACTGAGCTGCGCCGAACGGATGATCTGCCAGCGCGAACCACCGCACACCAAACCCACCGCGGTCACTTCACCTGGCAGCTCTCGCAGCGCGTTATCCACCAGACGGCCAAAGAATGGTATCCCCGCTGCAATCATCGGGACTACCGCCGCAGGAATGCCGATGGTGGTGCCGGTCAGCCAGAAGGTGAACGGGATGATTGCGGCCATCAACACCAGAAACGGCAACGAGCGCCCCATATTCACAATCCAACTCAGCACCCGGTGCACGCCGCGATGAGGAAACAGTCCTCGTGTTGAGGTGTTAAACAACACCACGCCAACGATACCGCCGAAGCTCACCACGAACAGCATCACGATGCCTACCATCAGCGCGGTCTCACCTATCGCAGGTAACATCAATGCCGGAATCTCCAGCCACGGCGTGTCCTGACTTATCACGGAAACGCTCATACCGCCTCCCGCAGCTGATGTACGCTGCCCGAGACGCTGGCAACCAGTCCAAACTGTTCAAGTTGCGCCAGCAATCGCGCCAGTGGCACACGCTCTTGCTGGAAGTGAATTCCCACCTGCAAGCGACCCGCCTGGATACCGTTGACCAGCTCAACGTGCGCTCCGAGCAGATCGATGCGCAGATTGAATTGCACGCTCAGACGCGAGATCCAGTCGCTGATGACAGGTACATCTGTGCGATAACTCAGTTGCAGAATCAATTCCGCCACGCCAGGTTGCGCCACCAGGGGAAACAAACGTTGCCCCAGTGACGAATCGGGCTGCGCCAGTAAATGCTTCACCACGCCATACTGCACAATCTGCCCATCGCGAATTTCGGCAACCGCATCCGCCGCCTGACGCACGGCATCCATCTCGTGGGTGATCAGTACAATCGCCAGCTTGTAGTCGTCACGCAGTTTCTTTAGCAAATCCAGCACAGCCACCGTGGCTTCAGGATCGAGGCCAGAAGTCGCTTCGTCGGCTAACAGCACGGTAGGGCGCAACGCCAGCGCACGCGCGATGCCAATACGTTGACGCTGTCCCCCCGAAAGCTGGTCGGGATAGGCTTTGGCTTTATGGCTCAGTCCAACACTCTCCAGCAGCTCACCGACACGCGCAGAAATATCCCGCTCGACCACACCGAGATAACGCAAAGGCAGCGCGATATTTTCCCAGGCGCTTTTTCGCTGCAGTAAGGCTGAGGATTGAAAAACGGTACCAATCGAACGGCGCGCGCGACGCAGTGCTTCGCCATTCAACCGCGAAAGATCGCTGCCATTGACGCGAATGCTGCCCGCATCAGGCTGCTCCAGCAAACTGATGCACTTCGCCAGCGTGGATTTTCCCGCGCCGCTGGGCCCAACAACGGCGGTGATATTGGCCTGCGGTACCTGCAAATTGATGGCTTTCAGCACCTCGGTGACGCGCCCGTCAGCGGTGCGGTAATGTTTGCTCAGTTGGTCAATTTCGATCATATGACCTCCTGCTGCGCCGCGCTTTTCACCCGATAGCCCACGCCTGGATGCGGTGCGGTCAACTGTGGCCCGGCGTTAAACAACTTCTCGCGCAGCGTCCCTTCCGCATACTCCTTTTTGTAAACGCCGCGCTTTTGCAGTTCAGGGATCAGCAGTTCAACCACGTCTTCAAAGGTTTCATGCGTTAATGCGTAAGCGAGGTTGAACCCATCAACGTCAGTGTCTTCCACCCAGCTTTGCAGTTCGTCGGCCACGGTTTCTGCACTGCCGACAATCAACGGGCCAAAACCACCAATACCCACCCAATCCGCCAGCGCTTTCACCGTCCACTGACGATCGGGATCGGCGGTGGAGAAGGTTTCGACGGCTGATTGGATGGCGTTGGTGTGCAGGTACTTCAGCACCTGATCTGGCTGATATTGACCGAAGTCGATACCCGTCCAGCCAGATACCAGCGCCAGCGCACCCTCGTAGCTGACATAGCTTTGGTATTCTTTCCACTTCGCCTGCGCGGCGGCATCGGTCTCCCCGACAATTACCGTTTGCAGATTGAAGATCAGGATGCTGCGTGGATCGCGCCCTGCTTCTTCTGCTCGGCGACGAATATCCGCTACGGTTTTCTTCAGCAGCACTTTCGACGGCGCGGCAACAAACACGCATTCCGCGTGCTCAGCGGCAAACTGTTTGCCTCGGCTCGATGCACCCGCCTGATACAACACCGGCGTGCGCTGCGGTGACGGCTCACACAGGTGAATGCCCGGTACGTTAAAGAAGGTGCCCTGATGATTGATGGGGTGAATTTTGCGGGGATCGCTGAAGATACGCCGTTCACGATCGCGTAATACAGCATCCTGTTCCCAACTGCCTTCTAAAAGCTTGTACACCACCTGCAAATATTCATCAGCGTAGTCGTAGCGGCTGTCGTGATCGCTCTGCGCCTGATGGCCAATATTGCGCGCCCCGCTCTCGAGATACGAAGTCACAATATTCCAGCCGATGCGCCCTTTGGTGAGGTGGTCGAGCGTCGATAAACGGCGCGCGAAGGGATAAGGATGTTCAAACGACAGCGATGCGGTGAGGCCAAAACCCAGATGCTCCGTCACCAGCGCCATTGGGGTGATTAACGCCAGCGGGTCGTTGACCGGCACCTGCGTCGCCTGCCGAATCGCGGCATCACCGTTCCCGTCAAGCACATCGTAAATACCCAGCACATCGGCGATAAACAAGCCGTCAAATTTGCCACGCTCCAGCAGGCGCGCTAAATCGACCCAGTACTCCAGATCTTTGTATTGCCAGGAACGGTCGCGCGGATGCGCCCACAAACCCGGTGACTGGTGTCCGACACAGTTCATATCAAAAGCATTCAGGCGAATTTCACGTTGCGATGGCATAGCAATCTCCATAGCGAGGCCGTGATCGTGCGACGACCCGGCGTTCGTTAGTGTGTTTTTAGGATGTTTGAGAGATTAAGAAGCGTAAGGGGGACATCGCTCGTCTTGAGCGATATTAAGTTCCTTGAGAATTTGCTGAGCAACGGCAGCAGCGTGATCGGCTACCTGTGGTAACCCCATCAACTCACCGAAACGTGCGCGTGCAGCGGGGCCCACCACTAACAGGCGAGCATTGGGCAGGCCTTGCTGATTAAGTGCGTGTGACTGCGCGTCCACATCGAGGCCAAAACCAAGCTGGTCACCACGAATCAGGCCTTGTTCGCTCAGCGAACGCAACAACGGCTGACTTTGAGTCAGCGCATCATGCCCCGGTCCCGTGGTGACGATCAGATGATCAAGCAGGCGCGTTTCCGTTTCACCCTGCCGGGTGCGCAGAGTGATTGCCAGCTGATGGCCCTGTGCAGTGATGGCGTCCAGTCTGGCTGCCAGCACCTGCAAACTACCCTGCTGTTCTCGTCTGGTGATTTCTGCAGACACCTGCGGCGCGATGCGATAACGATGTACATCCCACCACGAACGCAGATGACGCACAAAGCGCTGCTGCTCGCGCAACGGCAACGATTGCCAGATGGTTTGGCCCTGTGCGCGTACATCGTCCAGCACGCGCTGCCAGGGTAATTGCTGCCGTGCCGCACGGGCAACCTCATCCCTGATGTGATGCAGCCACAGACGCACGTCAGGGACGTTCTGAGGCGCTAACGTCCATTCAGGCCACTCACCCTGCAGATTAGCGCGTGAGAGCTGCCCACGGCGCGAGAAGGCGGTTAATGGGCCTCGATGGTGGCGGGTGCCTAATGAGGCAACCACATCCGCCATGCTCAGGCCGGTTCCGATAATAGCTACAGCGGCGTCAGGATCTATCACATCCAGCACGCCGGCTTGCCATGGATTGGCAATGAGCGCTGGGTGATGGGCAAAGGGTTGCAGCGAATGAGGCAATGATGGCGGCGGGTGACTGATCGCTAACGCCAGCACATTGCCTTGTAGCGTCTCGCCATTGCTGAGCAATAGCTGCTGCCCTTCCCACGCTATGGCGCTGGCCTGGACGTGTCGTAGCTCAATCTGCGGATGCCGTTCTGCCGCGAGGGCAAACTGCTCTGCCAGATAGCGACCAAACATACCGCGCTGCGGATAAACTGAGCCGTCTTCGCAATGGGCTGCTGAATCCAGTGAACACTCCGGCTGCTGACGATACCAGCGGTCAAAGGCGCCCTGCTCATCACCGCTGAGTTGCATGCGCGAAGCCGGTACATTGATGCGATGCGCTGGTTCCTGCGTGGAGTAGGCCACCCCACCGCCCAGTTGCTCACGCGGTTCGACCACTGTAATCAGTAATGGAGAGGACGATTGGCGTGCGAGATGAATCGCCAGCGCCGTTCCGCTGAACCCGCCACCCGTGATGATGATATGTGGTCGTGCCATCGTCTTCTCCTGCATCAGCTGGCGCTCACCTGCTTTGAAGGGCGCTTATCACCACCAATGGTTTCACCGAATGGCCCGGTGTTGATAGTGCGCGAACGCTGCTGCTG
The DNA here is from genome assembly GCF_056491465.1 of Pantoea sp. C1E2. NCBI lineage: Bacteria > Pseudomonadati > Pseudomonadota > Gammaproteobacteria > Enterobacterales > Erwiniaceae > Pantoea > Pantoea sp. C1E2. The sequence continues at coordinate 611,686 of NZ_JBSZHT010000004.1, read as the reverse complement.
ACCATTCGCCAGCGGTAACAGCGGCAGCAGCAATTCTGCCACACGATGCGCTTCTTCCAGATGTGGATATCCCGACAGGATGAAGTTGGTCACACCTAATGCCTGATATTCACGAATACGTTCTGCGACCTGCTCAGGACTGCCCACTAATGCCGTTCCTGCTCCACCGCGCACCAGACCGACGCCTGCCCATAAGTTTGGCGAGATATAGAGATTATCGCGGGAACCTTTGTGCAGCGCGCTCATACGCGCCTGGCCTGCTGAATCCATACGCGCAAAGATCTTCTGCGCCTGCGCGATGGTGTCTTCATCCAGATGACCAATCAGTTTCTCCGCCGCCGCTTTCGCTTCCTGTTCCGTTTCACGCACGATGACATGCAGGCGGATGCCGTATTCCAGTTTGCGTCCGCGCGCAGCTGCACGTTCCTGGACCACCGCCAGCTTCTCTGCGACCTGCTCAGGGGGCTCACCCCAGGTCAGATAGGTATCGATTTGCTCAGCGGCGACATCGATCGCTGCCTCAGACGAACCGCCAAAGTAGAGCGGTGGGCCATTTTCCTGAACGGGCGGGAACAACACCTCAGCGCCTTCAACGTGAATATGCTGCCCTTCATAGTCAACCTTCTCTCCGCGCATTAAACGGCTGTAGACATCAAGAAACTCTTTGGTGACTTCATAGCGCTCACTGTGATTGAGAAAGATGCCATCGCCTTTATTCTCAACCGGGTCACCGCCGGTCACCACGTTAATCAGCAAACGTCCTTCAGAGAGGCGATCCAGGGTTGTGGCCATGCGCGCAGCCAGTGTGGGTGGTTGAAGTCCAGGGCGAACGGCGACCAGATAGCGCAGGCGCTTGGTGATGGGTGCCAGTGCAGACGCGACCAGCCACGAATCCTCGCAGCTTTTACCCGTGGGAATCAGCACGCCGTAGAAACCGAGATTGTCGGCAGCTAATGCCACCTGCTGTAAGTAAGCCAAATCAACCGGGCGCCCACCTTCCGTGGTGCCCAGATAGCGTCCATCACCGTGCGTCGGGAGAAACCAGAAGACATTAATATTCTTGTTTGCGGATTCGGCCATTATGCTTTTCCTATATAACTTTATTTAAAAATGGTCATTTCGGACTGCTTATTTAGTTATATGGCTATTAGCGAAAAGCGTGCCAGTTTTGGCTCTGGTGATTATTGCGGTATTTCAGCAGGTTAAGGAGTTAAGCCGTATTCGGGTAGTTGCATCGGCAACTTACCGCCTACAGCTATTGCTGCATATGCAACTGCTTATGCTTTTTTCCTGCTGTTAACAGTGAACAGCAAAGTTTAGCGTGTGCTGATTCTCCTTAGCGGAAATCAAACTATGCTGACCAACTATAGCAATTACGCCGACTCACCGCGTTTAGTCGACCCGGCTTCTCTTGCTTTTCAATCACTCCTCGATAAATTCGCTCCCACGGATGCCACTGTGCTGATTGTAGGCGAAACCGGGACGGGAAAAGAGGTGGTCGCGCGTTACCTGCATCATCATAGCCAACGCCGTCAGGGCCCCTTCCTCGCCGTTAACTGCGGCGCTTTGACGGAAAGTCTTGCTGAGGCCGAACTCTTTGGTCATGAGAAAGGGGCATTTACCGGCGCGACACAGGCGCATCCCGGTTGGTTTGAATCCGCGCAGGGCGGCACGCTGCTGCTGGATGAGATTGGGGAATTGAGTCTCTCATTACAGGTTAAATTGCTGCGCGTATTGCAGGAACGCGAGATTACACGTGTGGGTTCGCGCAAGCCAATCCAAGTGGATGTGCGTGTCATCGCTGCCACCCACGTAGATTTGGCACAGGCGATCCGCGAACGACGATTCAGGGAAGACCTTTACTATCGTCTCAACATTGCGGTGGTGCCGCTGCCGCCATTGCGTCAGCGTCGTGATGATATCCCGCTACTGGCGCAGCATTTCCTTTCACTCTATGCACGTCGCTTAGGTCGACCGGCACGCCGCTTATCTCCAGATGCTTTGGAAGCCCTGCTTGAGTACAGCTGGCCGGGTAATATTCGTGAGCTGGAAAATACGCTACATAATGCAGTGCTCCTCAGCCGGGAAGAGACGCTGACGCCAACCCAGCTGCGACTGGCGGGACACAGTGAACAGGGTTTCAGCAGTGCGGAGGAATCAACGCTTGATAGCTTCGTGCGTCAACAACTCTCCACCAAGCCCAATCAGCTGTTTGATCGCGTAATTGCCAGTCTGATTAATAACGCGCTGGAATTCACCGATCAAAATCAGACGCAGGCCGCGACGTTACTTGGCATCAGCCGCCACACGCTGCGTACTCATCTTGCTCATCAGGGAATGATAAAAGGACGGCGTAAGACGGCGAGTCACATTGCAACTGCCTCTTCTCTTGAGCCTAATCAGGAACGAGAGTTACGTATTGGGTATCAGAAATTCGGTAATCTTGGCGTGTTAAAAGCACGGCAAAGTCTTGAGCAGTGCTTTGCACAGCAGGGCGTCAGCGTGTTGTGGAGCGAATTTCCTGCCGGGCCTCAACTGCTTTATGCATTGCAGAATAATGAGATTGATTTTGGTACCACCGGCGAAGTCCCGCCTATTTTTGCCCAAGCGAATGGCAATGCCGTGACTTACATCGCCTGGGAACCGCCAGCACCAAGCAGCGTGGGGATTGTTGTGCCGGTCGATAGCGATATTCGTAGCATTGCCGATTTACGCGGTAAACGCATTTCGGTCAATAAAGGTTCTAATGTTCACTGGTTACTGCTGCAAGTGTTGGAAGAAGCGGGTATCGCCCTTGATGAACTGAAAGTGGTGTATGCGCCGCCAAAATATCCGCTGACCGCGAGTGATAATCTCGCTGTTGATGCCTGGATGATGTGGGACCCTTTGCTCAGTGCGGCAGAGAGCAATTCTGAATTGCGCGTACTTGCCAATGGTGAGGGACGTGTCCGCAACCACCAATTCTATCTGGCACGTCGCAATTATGTAGAAAAACATCATGACGTGGTCCAGCAGCTGGTAGATAGCTTGCAGCAGACTGGCATTTTTATTGATAGTCATCGCCATGAAGCGGCTGGTCTGCTCGCGCAGGAATTAGGTCTTGATATATTGGCTGTCGAGAGGGCATTGACCCGACGCAGTCATAAAACGCGTTCAATGGCGTTTGAGGTGATCAAAGAGCAGCAGATTATCGCCGATCGGTTTTATGCCTTGGGTCTGATAAACAAACCTGTTCGCGTTCGGGACGCTGTCTGGCAATCTTTCAATGCCTTGTCGCTAACGGCCTGACTTCGCCAGTAAAGTTATCCACCTTTTCTGTGGATAAATCACTGAATATCATCTGGCTAAACCGGGTTAGTTTCGTTGATGAAGAGCTGAAATTCGCTGAAATACTGGCGATTTCAGCCTGAAATTAAATCATAAAACACTTTAAATTCAACAAATTAATCGTGAAATTGCGTTGGCGAACTTAGCGAATTTCAGAACATCCGCAGTTTAAAATCCTCCTTTAAATAACCTTTGTCGATTTCCTATCCAGCTGGTCAATTTGCCTCCATCACTGATTCACAAAACTAAGTCGCAAGAGATTTTAGCAAAGGGACACGATGAAATAATTGGCGATTTCAGCCTGAAATTTCCACGTAGGTTAGATATTTTTCATACAGTTAGCGATGAAATAGCAGTGGCGAAAAGCTGAAATTCAGGCAAAAAAAACCGCCCGAAGGCGGCATTTCGCTATTGATTGAGATATTTGTTGAGTGTCTCATTTATCACTCTATCTAACTCATCCTGAAGCTCTTTAGACTGACGATTAAATTCGTAGCTGAACATGCGACCTCGCGTTTTCTTGCGGGCATAGCGATCTTTATCTGCAAACGACCAGAGAGGTGTGGCGACAGCTTTATCCTTAGCTGGCGACTGGATTAGCGTCTGGCTGCCATTGCGTACCAGACGCAAAATACCATTTTTCACTTCATCTTCAGCCAAACCATCTCGAGCGCAGACTGTATCTACATCCATGCCGATAGTGTCAATTAACGCTTCAACCGACTGACCAATCTCCTGCAGCTTCTCATAAGCCTGCAGCAGCGTTTTGTAGTCCGGGTAAGTTAACTCGGAATGATTGGGGAACAAAGTCACCAGCTCCAGTGGCACGCTCGCTGCCTGTAATGCACGCGTCACTTTCGCCTGCGAAAGACCTTCGCTCTGTGCAATTTCTTTCTGTGACAGGCCACTGTCCTTCAATGACAGTAAACGCATTCCTACTTCACGCAGATTATGTTCGCGCGCGGTTTGGATGTCCTGTGCCAGACGACGAGCTTCATCGGCTGTGATGGCAACCTCGGTGACCAGCACATCCAGCCCAGTTTTGCAGTGGAGAGCCGCCGCGCGACGTCGGGAGCCATCCAGGATTTCGATACGGTCGCCCTGTTTCACACCAATAGCAGGGAAGAACTGCTGTAATTTGATAGTGCGAATGATGTCGCGCAGCGATTCTGGCGTCAGGCCTGACTGATCGCGGCCATTGGTTTCCATGACGACATAGGTTTTTTCTTCGATTTCCTTCGCCGTAATGTGCTCAAGCGTGAACAGGGCACGCTTACCGGTCGAGAGGATGAAGGTTTGAGAATGTCCGTCGGAAGCATCCTCTGTCTGCAAAGGTGTCTGGCTGAAGGTACGGCCAATCGTGATTCGTTTTGCGCTCATAGTAACCTCAGTTCAGGCGAATAAATTCAATGCGATCAAATACGGCTTTAGCGAAATCTTCCGCTGCCGAACGCGCATTCTTCAAGGCTTCGGTGCTGCCCACATATGTCGATGGATTCGCAGAGATCACCGTATCAAATGACTCTCCGCAACGTTCAAAGCCGTCCAGACGCGGTAATGCAGCATCCAGCATGTCGCCGCCAAAGATCTCTTTCGCCAGGCTGTGACAGAGCTTATGATCCGCTTTATTCGATAGCTTCGACATAAACCCGATGTTGCCTTGCAAGCGGCAGGATGCGCCCGATTCCTCAATGATGCCAATCAGTTCCGGCAGGCGCGTCAGATACTTCAACGTTGAGTGGAAATCGACTTGAGCGGGAGGAACCGGCGTCATCAGTAAATCAGACGCTGCGATAGCATTCTTCAGGAAGGCGTCCAGATGTGGGCCACTGTCGATGAAGATGAAGTCATAATCTTTCTTCAATTTTGCTACGACGTTGTCATACAGAACCGCATGCACATTCTGCGTAGGCAGATGCTCAGCACACAGTTCTTCCCAGCGTGAAGCAATGAAGGCGTCATCAATCGAAGCTGGCAGAACGTCTACGCCGGGAATAATTGATGGCACGATGAATTCGTTCAGCAGTTCTTCGCGACCGACGTTTTGCAGCATTGCTTGAGCCGCTGTGGCTTCGACCAGTCCAACCGAACGCTCATGATTAAGGAACATGGTGGCAGAGGATTGTGGGTCGAGGTCGATGACTAAAACACGCAGATCTTCAAACAGCAGATGCGGATGCGCACGTAACGCATGGGCCAGTGAGACCGTCGATACGGTTTTTGATACGCCGCCTTTGAGATTACCCACAAAAAGCGTGAACGCATCTCCATGACGATCGCGATACTTTGGAACACCACGGTGATGATAGATATCAATGATGTTCTGAATCGACATCGCATACTTAGTCGAGCTGCCCGCAGCACGTTTATCAAATGGATAGCCGTTCTCTTCCATTTCATTCACGGCGTAATCAACGCTCGCACGCGTCAATTTAGGGAGTTTGGCTAACGCCGCTTTAGCGTAAACCTGATAAAAAGTGTTTTCTTTCAACTCTTCTTTCTGCGCCTGAATCTGTTCCGTCAGGCTCATCAGCATCTTTTCTGAACGTTGTGCGACTTTCAGAACTTGCTTCTCATCGTTAGCCATACTTGCTCCACACATGTAGGATTTATGACTTTATACCGAAATCCTGCACATGAGGCAAATCTATCTCATCTAATACGAAACTCTTAGGTTTATGAAAAGACCTTGAGTAAGAGGATGTTAGTGCAAACGTTCACTGTAATCAGCGATGCTGTTTTAACCAGAACATAATAAAAGGTGAAAGTGTGACCAAAGCCGCATTCGCCGATTTGCTCCAACATTCACTGTAATCAGTATTTGGAGTGTCTGTTGCACGAGATAAAAGGGCAGGGTATTGCGACTGAAATCACGTTCTGCGTTCACTGCAGTCAGCTAAACATTCACTGTAATCAGCAAACGTTCACTGCAATCGGCATAAGATTCACTGTAATCAGCAAGCATCGGCGTAACGTTCACTGTAATCAGCATGACTTGTTTATTACGCTGCGCTTTGAATGCCCTGGGTAGTCCATGGCGGAATCAGTAGTGGGCGATTCAGTTTGGTCCGCGACGGCTGAGTTCCAATATGAGCATTCACTGTAATCAGTAGACTGCGCTTGGGTAACCTCGCTTCTTACCAAGTGTTCACTGTAATCAGTAAACGACACCTCGTATGACTCACAAGCATTCACTGTAATCAGCAGTTTGTCTAAGTCGCATTCAAACGTTCACTGTAATCAGTAAGCCAAATCGTTCGCTAAGCGCAGCGTTCACTATAGTTAGTAATTTCGTTCTGAATGGAATCACCATTATCGGTGAGAGGGGGCGGGTAATAGACAGAACGTTCACTGTAATCAGTGAATGAGTCAGGAGTCAGGAGTCAGGAGTCAGGAGTCAGGAGTCAGGAGTCAGGAGTCAGGAGTCAGGAGTCAGGAGTCAGGAGTCAGGAGTCAGGAGTCAGGAGTCAGGAGTCAGGAGTCAGGAGTCAGGAATGAAAAAACGGTCTGGAATGGCGATCAACATTCACTGTAATCAGTAACCCATGTTGAGTGGTCAGTTGCGGTTAATGACTCCCGAGTGATGGTTACGTGTTCATGGGTGAGAGAGGATGAAAATCATTGAGGACTCATGGCTACTTACTCATGAGTTAAAGCTGATAAGTGGTTAGTGGTTAGTGGTGACTCATGGTGAATAGAAGATAGCTGATGCAATGACTGGCGAGTCCTGGAGGGTTAATGATGCTCAGTGGAAGAGTTGTGAAGACAGTTGAAAGGCCAATCATGCTCAATGGGTGAGGGTTGAAGAGCCATGTTCGATGAGGAATGAGTGGGGGGGAACGCCTCGGGAAGTATGCTCGGTTTGAGCTTTGAGCTTTGAGCTTTGAGCTTTGAGCTTTGAGCTTTGAGCTTTGAGCTTTGAGCTTTGAGCTTCGAGCTTCGAGCTTCGAGCTTTGAGTTTCGAGATGAGAGATGAGAGATGAGAGATGAGAGATGAGAGATGAGTATTTTAGCCGCCTCAATTACAGGCTCAACGCGAAAAACAATGTCTGCCTGTGAACTCAAACGTTCACTGTAATCAGCAAACCACTTATGACCGTCTTCCTGATAACACCGAATCCACAGCCAAAACATTCACTGTATTCAGTAACAGCTCATCGGCAGACAGACCATTAACGTTCACTGTAATCAGTAGAATGATCCTCGGCGGCCATAGCGGTCAGGGAGAGATGTGCATCGGAAGAGGGGAGGGCAGTTGAGCATTCACTGTAATCAGTGACAGCGTGACGCCCTGGTTCGCCTCCTTGAATCCATCATCAATCTCAGTGGCATAACGTTCACTGCAATCTGCAATGAGGGCGAAAATTCACTGTAATCAGTGAAGGTGACCAACCCTGTCACTTTTACTGTTTACTTGTACAGCCATTAAACTGATTACAGTGAATGAATGACACATTCCATAATATTAACGATAAAATTCATAAAGTTAACCTAATTCATTCACTGTAATCAGTTGCCCCTTCACAACCAACATTCACTGTAATCAGCATAAGCTTCCCGCATTCCCAATGTTCACTGTAATCAGCAATCGATACCAATAGTGAGAGATGCCCGAGATAAATACCCACCTGGTAAGTACTCACTATCAATTAATAGCCCAATGAATCGTCGATTATAAGAGCGTTATAAGTGAAAGTGAGATTAGCGAGTCGCAGGATACTGTTTACAGTGAACGTTACTGATTACAGTGAATGTGTGAAGGTATGCTGATTACAGTGAACAGTGTGAAAGAGGTGAGTGTCACTTTTGGCGGTAAAGTGACACTCACTCAGGAAGGGTGCTGATTACAGTGAACGCGAAAAATCAGTCTTCAAACTCGATGTCATCGAGGGAATCAATGCTCTCAAGATTGCTGATACCATCAAGCTTCGGCGTCCTGCTGTGAATAATAAAGAACACAGAACGTCCACGCTTCACTTCAGAATAGTCGAGGTAGCCAATCTCTTTGAGCTGCTCCATCGCGCGTCGGACCACGTGGTTTTGTGTGGTGGTCTTAGACCCTAAGTTTAAGCGCATACGCAGACGCGCTAGCGATATAGGCGCGGGATTGGTTGGCAAGCTTTCAAGGTAGGTATACAGCGCCTGCGCCGATTCCTTACGTTTGAGGCGAGAGATGGCTCGCAGCTGAAGTAAGACTTTGTGGTCAAAGTTATACAGCTCAAACAGCTTAGGATCAGCCTGGATACGCACCAGATCCTTTTCGCGATCGTAATACGCCGACTGCACAAGGTGCGTATGATACGCTTTGCCATTACCTTCAAAGGACAACGTGTTGGTTGCGATGCGTCGTAAAGAGGCATCCAAACGCTTACGTAAAGCCGCTGATGAGTTTGCCGAAGGGATCCCGCACATTTTCACGAAATCAATAAACGGCAGCGTCACCGTGTCGCCCTTTGAGGGATAACGCGAGAAAGACTGAATAATGCCAGCCCAGGTTTTGAAATCATTATCCATATCCAGCCTTGCGCCAGTAATGGTAATCTTTTCATAGCCTTCAGATTTAACCAATGAAAGGTTCTTGAGCTCTTTTGTGGCGTCCGTTGAAGCCATCGCGCCCGATTTCCCACGCGCAGTAGACTTTAGTGTCGGAACAAACAGACCCAGGCGCATCAAGGCGACCGGTTGTACGGTGTTATTTTTATTGGGATGAAGCTGAATAACCTCACCACTATTTTTTGTCACCGACAGAAAAGGTTCTAGTAACGCTTTGTTTTCACTCTCTTTATCTGCCATAGCCTGAGATCTTCATTCTGTGGATGAAAAGGATCGATTTCTGATTACAGTGAACATTAACACTGTTTATAGTGAACATTCTACAGTCTATAGTGAATATTATGCTGATTGTAGTGAACGTTTTTCTGATTATAGTGAACGCGATCACCTTCTCAGGCCTTGTGGGGTGCGGCTTACAGCGATCGGGGATCTCTTAGGATCTCTTTAAGATCTCTCTATGATCTTTCTTTAAGATCTATTCACTGTATAACTGCATAACCCTATGAAGAATCAGCATCTGCCATCAAAAACTGTCGGAATATGTAAGTCAGTAAGATTGATCCCATCAATAGCGTTAAAACATTAATTCTTTGCGAATAGCATCCTAAGCTTTCATCAGAAGAGAACAACTTCCTCACTATTATTCATTTTTCATCAATCTTCTCTGAGCGTAAGGTGAAAGCCATATTCACACCCTACAACTCATGACGAAGGCATCTTATGACTGACAACGTTATTTCACGTAATCCTACCACTGGCGAAATCATCGCAACCTATCCACTTCAGAATGCAGCTGAGCTTGAAGCTGCGTTGCAGACCAGCGCTGATGCTTTCACACAATGGCGCGCCACCAGTATGGCTCAGCGGGTCATCGTATTGCGTCAGTTAGCAGAACAGATCCGTCAGCGTCAGGATCAACTCGCCACAATGGCGACATTGGAGATGGGGAAACCCATTGCACAGGCTCGTGCTGAAGTCCTGAAATGCGCGAACCTTTGTGACTGGTATGCAGAACAGGGTCCGGCCATGTTGGCAGACAAACCCACGCTGGTGGAAAATCAGCAAGCCTGGCAGTCGTTCCGCCCGTTAGGTGTGATCCTCGCCGTGATGCCGTGGAACTTCCCTTACTGGCAGGTGCTGCGCGGCGCAGTCAGTATGCTGCTGGCAGGGAATACCTATGTGCTGAAGCACGCCCCAAGTGTGATGGGTTCAGCGCATCTCATGACGGAACTATTTGATGCGACCGATCTGCCAAAAGGTGGCTTCACCGTGATTAACGTGGATAACGACGGTGTTTCAGCAGCAATCAAGGATCCTCGTATTGCTGCTGTTGCAGTGACAGGAAGTGTGCGAGCAGGTGGAGCGATTGCGGCGCAAGCCGGCGCCGTGTTGAAAAAAACCGTGCTGGAACTGGGTGGTGCAGATCCTTTTATCGTCTTTGCCGATGCGGATCTCGATGCAGCAGTGGCTTCAGCGGTCACAGGACGCTACCAGAACACCGGACAGGTGTGCATGGCAGCCAAACGGTTCATCATTGAAGAAAGTGTCGCAGAAGCGTTTGAGGCGCGTTTTAGCGCGGCTGTGCAGGCACTGAAAATTGGCGATCCGCTGAATGAAGAAACTTATATCGGACCGATGGCGCGTTATGATCTGCGTGATGAGCTGGATCAACAGGTGCAGCAGACAATTAAACAGGGTGCGCGCCTGGTTATCGGTGGTCATAAGATCGATGGCGTCAGTAACTACTATGCTCCAACCATCCTTGCTGACGTGACACCCGACATGATCGCTTTCCAGCAGGAGATCTTCGGCCCTGTGGCGGCGATTACCGTGGCACGTGATGCGCAGCATGCCTTAGAGCTGGCAAACGACAGCGAATTTGGTTTGAGTGCCACCGTGTGGAGCGGTAACGAAGCGATGGCGAATGAGCTGGCAGAGAAACTGGAAACCGGCGCCGTGTTTATCAATGGCAACGGTGCTTCTGATCCCCGTGTGGCGATTGGCGGCGTGAAGAAGAGCGGCTACGGTCGTGAACTTTCCAGCTTTGGTGTCCACGAATTCTGTAATATCCAGACCGTCTGGAAGAACCGTCGTTAAGACTCTAAGGGCGTGCAGTGCACGCCCTTATTCCTCGCTATATCTCCCGCCTTGCTGTTAATTCTCGGTTAAAATTGTTGTGGAGTAGCTCAAAGAATCCACTAATGGTATTACAAAGGTATTGTTAGTGGTGTTAGATTGGCCTCACCTACACCGGGGAGTCCTATTTAAATGAAAACAACAATCCCAAAATTATCCTTCATGATGTTTCTCGAGTGGTTTATCTGGGGTGCATGGTTTGTGCCGCTCTGGGCTTTTCTCAGCAAAAACGGCTTTTCGCCGGTTGAGATCGCCTGGTGCTATGCCTGCACGTCGATTGCCGCCATCCTGTCGCCGATCCTCGTTGGATCACTGGCAGACCGCTTCTTCCAGGCGCAGAAAGTGTTATCGCTGCTGATGATCGTCGGTTCCATTCTGATGTATTTCGCGGCACAGCAGACGCACTTCAGTGGTTTCTTCCCACTGCTGCTGTTGTATGCACTTACTTACATGCCGACCATTGCGCTGACAAATAGTATTGCTTTCTCACATGTCAGAGATGTCGAACGTGATTATCCGCGCGTGCGTGTAATGGGCACCTTAGGGTGGATTGCGTCAGGCATTGCCTGTGGTTTCCTGCCGCCGCTGATGGGCTATGGCGATATATCGGCGAGTAACATCCCACTGCTTATTACTGCTGCCAGTTCACTGGTGTTGGGGATCTTTTCGCTGATGCTGCCGGCAACAGAGCCGAAGAGTACCGGCAAATTCAGCCTGCGTGTGGCGCTGGGGCTGGATGCGCTGCATCTCCTGAAAGATCGCAGTTTCCTTGTGTTCTTCGTCTGCTCATTCCTGTTCAGCATGCCGCTGGCGTTTTACTACATCTTTGCCGAAGGCTACTTAACGGAAGTGGGCCTGCCGCACGCCACCGGTTGGATGACGCTGGGGCAGGTATCGGAGATCTTCTTCCTGCTGGCACTGCCGTTCTTTATCAAGCGCTTTGGCATCGGCAAAGTATTGCTGCTTGGCTTAACGACCGCAGCCTTGCGCTACATATTCTTTGTGTTCGGCGGCGATCAAAATGCCCTGACGATTGGCCTGTTGTTTATGGGCATCCTGCTGCACGGCGTCAGTTATGACTTCTACTTCATCACGGCTTACATCTACGTCGATAAAAAAGCACCAGTGGCGATGCGTAACGCGGCGCAAGGTCTGATCACGCTGGCATGCCAGGGGATTGGCAGCTTATTGGGCTATCGTCTGGGTGGGTATTTGATGCAGGAGATGTTCGCTTACGACCAGCCACGCAATGGTCAAACGTTCAACTGGGCGGGCATGTGGATGTTTGGCAGCGTGATGATCATCATTATCACCATCGCCTTCATCGTCCTGTTCCGCGATGGCAAAAAACGCAGTGAAGAATTAACCGCTTTCGAGCAATCAGCCACCGCTGATAGCCATAAATAAGAGATGTAATGATGACAATGACACTCCAGGAAAAACGGATTTTAGGCGCTTTCTATGGTCAGGCACTGGGCGATGCGATGGGCATGCCATCGGAATTGTGGCCGCGCAGTCGCGTTAAGCAGCATTTTGGCTGGATTGATGGTTTTTTGCCGGGGCCTGCTGAAAACAATGCCGCCTGTTATTTTGGCCGGGCTGCCTTTACTGACGATACTTCAATGGCGCTGGCTTTGGCCGATGCGATAGTCACACATGATGGCGATATCAACGCTGAGACCATTGGTGCCAATATCCTGCGTTGGGCAGAGGAGTTTGATGCCTTCAACAAAAACGTGTTGGGACCCACATCCAAAATAGCCCTGAATGCACTGAAAATGGGGACGCCAGTGACGCAACTTGAGAACAACGGCATGACCAATGGTGCGGCGATGCGCGTTTCGCCGCTTGGATGTCTGTTACCAGCCAAAGATCTGGACGCCTTTGTTGACGCCGTCGCACTGGCATCCAGTCCCACGCACAAGTCTGATGTCGCCATCGCGGGGGCAACGGTGATTGCCTGGGCTGTGTCACGTGCCATTGACGGTGCAAGCTGGGCATCCATCCGCGATGAACTGCCTGCTATTGCGCGCGCTGCGCAGGAAAAACGCGTCACGACCTTTAGCGCGTCCATGGCCGCGCGCGTTGAGCTGGCGCTGAGCGTTGTGGCGCAGGGCAGAGGCGTGGAGTCAACGATGCAGCAGATTTATGATTTGGTGGGCACCGGGACGGCCACCATCGAATCGGTTCCTGCCGCAATTGCGATGGTTGAACTGGCCAACACCGATCCGAATCGCTGCGCCATTCTCTGTGCCAATCTGGGGGGTGACACCGATACCATCGGCGCGATGGCGGTGGCCATTTGCGGTGCGCTTCATGGCATTGATGGGATTGATTCACAGCTAAAAGCCGAACTGGATGCTGCCAACGCTCTGGATTTCACTCGCTATAGCAACGCATTCATGCGATTCCGCCAGCAGCGTGAGGCCGTTTATGCTGACACCTGATGACCTGAACCGGCTGGAGGGACGTCTGCCGGTGTGTGTGATTGGTGCAGCTGTGGTGGACGTCATTGCCGATGCTTATTCGTTACCGCATCGTGGAAGTGACATTGAACTCCACCAGCAGGGCGTCAACGTGGGTGGCTGTGCGTTGAATGTGGCGATCGCGTTGCATCGGCTGGGCATTCCGTCCATCAACGCGCTGCCGCTGGGTAACGGCATTTGGGCCAGTATTGTGCGGCAGAAGCTGATGGAATATGGCATTCACAGCGTGCTGGAAACCAGCAAAGGAGACAATGGCTGGTGTCTGGCACTGGTGGAGCCGGATGGTGAGCGCACTTTTCTGTCAGTCAGCGGTGTCGAAAACCTTTGGGATGCTGAACTGCTGGGCACATTGCCACAACCTGCACACCGTTGGATCTACTTGTCTGGCTATCAACTGACCAGCAAAAGCGGCGATGTGCTGATCGACTGGCTTGAGCAGCAGGCGCAGAACTATCAGTTGTTAGTGGATTTCGGTCCGCGTTTGGCTGACATCGGTGCGAGTCAATTTGCCCGCATTATGGCGCTAAAACCACTGATTACAGTGAACAGGCAGGAAGCGGAATTATTGTGGCAGGAGCGTTTAAACCAACATGAAGCCTTTGATGCCCGTGAGTTAATGGCTCAATGGCAACAACACTTTGGTGCTGCATTGGTGGTGCGTTTAGACAGTGATGGCGCGGGTTATATCGATGCGGATTCGCAAGGCTGGATCCCTGCTCTGGCAACGCAAGTAGTCGACACGATTGGCGCCGGTGACAGCCATGCGGGGGGAGTGTTAGCCGGTCTTGCTTCGGGTTGGTCACTGGCCGAGAGTGTGGCATTGGGTAATGCCGTGGCGTCTTATGTGGTGTCGCAACGCGGTGGTGATTGTGCACCCGATCGCGCCACGTTACAGAGCTATTGGCAGCAAAGACTCACTTAGCAATAAACACGTACATGTCGCTGCGGCAGTAGCTGATGCTGTACTCCAAAGGATTGCCTTGCGCGTCAAGTGCCAACTGTTTAATCACTAACACAGGAACATTGGCGGGCAGGGCAATCTGCTGCTGAAGCGCTTCGTCAGGCATGCGGGCACTCACTCTACTTTGGGACTTAACAGGTAAAATCTGTTGCTTGTTAAAGTAGTCATACAAAGAAATCCCAATCTCATCGGCATCCGCAATAAAGTGTGCCGGCACCCAGGATTCTTCTACCGAGACCGCTTGCTGATCGACATAACGAATACGCTTCAGCAAGTAAACCTCGCTACCTTTGCTTAATCCCAGTTTTTCACCGATCTCCGCGCTGCATTGAATTTTACTCTTATTGATCCACACCGTATCAGGCTTTTTACCGCGTAAAACCGCCTGCTGTGACAAACCTTTGGGCTCTTTCAGCGAATACTCAAACTGGCTACAAATCTGTGTACCGTAACCGCGTGAACGGAACACCACCCCCTCTTTTTCCAACTCATCCATCGCTTTACGCACTGTAATACGCGAAATGCTAAGTGACTGGCTGAATTCACGCTCACCGGGCAGGATCTCTTCATGCACCAGGATGCCATCGCGCACCGCTTCTTTGATGGCGGCGGCAAAGCGTTTGTACAACGGCGTACGGCTCTCTTCAGCCAGGGTGGTGGTAAGCCGCGAAAACAGCGGATTCTGTTCAGTCATAGCGGGCTGAGACACTCAATTGGGTTAGCTAGGGGTGAGATATGATACTGAATTTTATAGCTTACAAAGTAGTTGATTCTGCGAGCATGGGCGACCTTTAGGACGCCCAATCGTCAATCACCGCTCATCAAACGGCACGCCGCCTTTAGATTTATGATGCTTCGGCGTTTCAATGATTGAGACCGTCACTGAATTGGCATCAATCTCAAACGAGTCCGCGACTGCGGCAGTGACAGCTTTCAGCAACTTCTTCTTCTGCTCAACCGTGCGGCCTTCCGCAGCATAAACAACGATCTCTGGCATTTCCGTTTCTCCTTGAGGGTTCAGATTCGGTTTCAGCATAACCCAGTCACGCCCGAGCATGCAGTGTCAATTTGTCATAAACACCCGCGCAAACCGTTTATCCCCGCAGGCAATCTGTGTTTAAATGTGTATTGTTATGTTATAACGTAATTTCTCTGGGATTTTTGTAGCGGTATTTTTCGGAAACCATAATGAAATCAATGAAAAAATTGCTGATCGCCACGGCGCTCGGCCTGGCTTCGTGCGCCTCTTTCGCGGCGCAGCATCAGGAAAGCACGGTGCGCATTGCCGCTCCGTTTGAAATTAAAGGTGCCGATCCGGCGCTTTCCGGTGACATCCTTCTGCGCATGGATGTGGTGGAAACGCTGGTGGAAGTGAACGAACGCGGTGAACCGATCCCGGCTTTGGCAAGGAGTTGGCAGGTCTCGGAAGACGGTTTGCGCTGGCAATTACAGCTGCGCGATAACGTGCGTTTCCACGATGGTTCGCCACTGGATGCGGCAGCGGTAGTGAAATCACTCAACACTGCGCGGAGCAAAGCGGGATTATTGGATAAAACACCCATCACTGAGATCAGCGGGGAAGGGCAGGTGGTGACCATCACACTGCGCGAGCCTTTCACACCACTGCTTTCCGTCCTGGCTGAAAGCCGCTCACAAATACTGGCGCTATCCAGCTGGGATGCACAGGGCAACATTACGCGCATCATCGGTTCTGGGCCCTTTATGCTGACTGCCTTCCAGCCGCCGCAGTCGTTAGCGGTAAAACGTTTTGAAGCGTACTGGGGAGAAAAACCGCACATCGCCGCAGCCAGCTATCTCTCTTCTGGCCGCGCGGAAACCCGCGCGCTACTGGCAGAAAGCGGTGATGCGGATTATGTGTTCAATCTTGATGCAGCCAGCCGTCAGCGTCTGGCACGTAAGCCTGCGCTGCAGCTTCCCGCCATTTCTGTGCCGCGCACGCTGATGTTGAAGCTCAATCTGGGCGATCCGCTGTTAGCCGAACAACCGGTGCGCGAAGCGATCAGCATGGCGATCGATCGCAACGCGTTGGCAATGGCGGTGTTGCGCTATCCGGGTGCTGCCAGTCAGTTGTTCCCGCCGAACATGGGTGAGTGGCACAACGCGGCACTGCAACCACTGGCCTATCAGCCCGATGTGGCTATCACTCTGTTGCAAAAAGCCGGCTGGCAATCAGGATCAGACGGCGTGCTGACACGCAACGGTCAGCGATTTAGCCTGACGCTGCTGACATTCCCGGATCGCCCTGAACTGCCTTTGATGGCAATGGTGATCCAGCAACAGCTGCGCAAAGTTGGTATCGAAGTGAAGATTAACTCAACCAATGCCAGCGAAATTCCTGCCCAGCATCACAGCGGGAAATTACAACTGGCGCTGTTCTCACGCAACTTTGCATTAACGCCCGATCCAACCGGCACCTTGCTGCAGGATTACGCCGAGAAAGGCGGGGACTGGGGAGCGATGAACTGGCATCCGACGGGATTCAGTGGCGCACTGCATACCCTGACGCAATCCACCGATGCCTCCGCGCGTGCCCAGGCTCGAACGTTGATCACTTCGGCGCTGCAACAGGATCTGCCGGTGATTCCAATCGCCTGGTATCAACAATCGGCAGCGATCAACAGCCAACTGAAAAACTTCGCGCTCGATCCGTTTGAACGTCACTTCGGCCTGCGCCAGCTGCGTTGGGAGCCGTGATGATCAAACAACTTTGCTGGCGTCTAATGCAGGCGTTTTTTGTCGTGCTCTCAGTGGGTTTACTCACCTGGTTTCTGGTCCGGTCACTGCCGGGCGATATGGCGTGGCGTATTGCCAGCGGTCGCTACGGCTATGATCGGGTTGATGCGGATGCTGTCGCGCGCGTGCAGCAGGAGTTAAACGGTGCAACCGATCAAGGCAGCGCCTTACTGCACTGGCTGTTCAATCTGCTGCAATTCAACTTTGGCCGTTCGCTGGTCTCCGGCGAACCGGTGATGGACGAACTGCGATGGCAGCTAAGCCAGACGCTGGCCTTAGCCGGTGTTTCATTGCTGTTGACGCTGGTTATCACGCTGCCACTGGGTATCTGGGCCGGCTGCCACGCCAATGGCAAACTGGATCGTCTGCTATTTTGGCTGACGTCATTGCTTAAATCCGTGCCGCATTTTGCGCTCGGCATGCTGCTGATTGTGTTGTTCGCGCTGCAACTCGACTGGCTGCCGAGTGCGGGACACGGTGAGCTGCGCCATTTCCTGTTACCGGCGATGACGCTGGCCTTGTCGCTAAGCGCGGTAGGTGTGCGCGTGGTGCGCGAAGCCACCCGGCAGGTGGTGCATGCGGGCTATTACCAATGGGGTGCGCAAAAAGGTCTGGCGCCCGCCACCTTGTTGCAACGTCACGGTTTACGCAATCTGGGAACACCGGTACTCACCTGGTTCGGCATGCAGTTTGTTTGGCTGGTGGAAGGCGTGGTGGTGGTGGAGACATTGTTTGCCTGGCCAGGTATCGGTCATGCACTGGTTCACGCCATCTTCGCCCGCGATGTGCCAGTGATTCAGGCCAGTGCCATGACGCTCGGCCTGCTGTTTGTCCTGCTGAATATGCTGGTGGATGCTGGCTGCCATCTGCTTGATCCGCGAGGGACGCGCCCATGAAATTGACTTCACGTCACTTTGGCTTACTGCTGCTGGCTTTGCTACTCAGCTACGCCTTTTTGCTACCACTGTTTCATCATGGCGATCCCCTGCAACAAGAACTGCTCAACATGTTGCAGCCACCGAGCCAGGCTAATCTGTTAGGTTTCGATTACCTGGGTCGTGACATGCTGCCGCGCCTGAGTGCGGCGCTGCGCCTGTCACTGGGTCTGGCTGCACTGTGCGTGATCAGTGCGATGCTGGTCGGTGTGCTGGCTGGCGCGTTCAGTGCGCTTTATGGCGGTGTGCTGGACCGCTTAATCAGTATGCTGAGTGATATGTGTCTCGCGCTACCCGGCTTGCTGCTGGTGCTGTTACTGGCGGCGATTGCCCCTGATTCGCCGCAGATGCTCTGGCTGGGGATCTCACTGGTGCTGTGGGTGGAATTCTTCCGCGTAACGCGCGCCACCTTACGTCCGATTGTGCATTCACCAGGCATGCAGGCTTCAAAACTGCTGGGTTTTGACGCGTTTTACCGTTTTCGTCGTCACCTGTGGCCGGCACTCGCACCGGTACTGCTCACGGTCGCGCTGTTCTCGTTCAGCAGTGCCATCATGGCCGTATCGGCGCTCGGTTTTATCAGCGTGGGTGTGCGTCCACCGACGCCGGAACTGGGTTTGATGATGACGGAACTGCTGCCCTTTGCCTGGGAAGCCCCCTGGTTACTGTTGCAGCCCGTTGCCGCGCTGTTTTTATTGCTGATTAGCCTCAACCTGATGATGAAAAAGGAGAGCAAATGAAAGGATTACAGGCCATTGGCCTAACGGTATCAACAGCAGATGCCACGCTGGTGGAACCGGTCGATTTTCACTTGCAACCTGGCCAGCCGCTTACCTTGTTAGGTGAAACCGGATCTGGAAAAAGCCTGTTGGCACAAGCGGTGATGGGAATATTGCCGGAGACCTTGCAGGCCAGCGGAACCTTGATCATCAACGGTCAACGCTATCAGTTACCGCAGGATCGTGATGTGATACGTAGCTTGTGGGGAAGGACTATGGCCTCGCTGCCACAAGAACCCTGGCTGGCGCTGGATCCCACCATGGCGATTCAGCAGCAGATCGCAGAAGGTTATCGCTATATTCGAGGGCATTCCGCGCCGCTAAGCATGGCGGCTGCGCAGGATGACCTCGCACTGCTGGGATTACAGGCTGCGGCACAGAAATTTCCGTGGCAACTGTCCGGTGGCATGGCCCAGCGCGCGGCATTTGCAGCGGCGCGCTCGGGTGGTGCGGAGATCCTGATAGCAGACGAACCGACCAAGGGGTTGGATGTGTCCCGACGCGATGACGTTTCTGCCTTGCTACGTCGTGAAGTGGCTGAAGGCGGAACGCTGTTGACCATCACGCACGATATCGCGCTGGCGCGTCAGTTAGGCGGCGACGTGATCGTCATGCACAAAGGCAAAGTGATCGAGCAAGGTACAGCGCAGCAGGTGTTACACACCCCGCAGCAGAGCTATACCTGCGAGTTGCTGGCCGCCGACCCCGTTGCCTGGCCGCAACGGCAAAGCACGGTAATCCGCAGCAAACCTGTGGTGAGCGTGCAGGGAATAAAACTGCAGCGCGGCGGAAATACGTTGGGCGTGCCAGAAAACTTCACCCTGCATGCTGGTGAAATTGTCGGTTTATATGGCGCCAGCGGCAGTGGGAAAAGCAGTTTTGGCGACGTATTACTGGGGTTACTTACTCCACAGCAGGGCAGTATTACACGCCATGTTGCGGCGAGCGCGCTGAAGTATCAGAAGATCTATCAGGATCCCTCGGCGTTGTTTCCCCCTATGCGCACGCTGTCACAAAGCCTGGAGGATGTGCTGCGCCGTCATCGCATTGAACGGTCTAAACGCGACACGCTTATGGAGCAATTGGCGTTAGATCCTTCATTACTTACGCGCTGCCCGGATTCCCTCTCGGGCGGCGAGTTACAGCGCTTTTCTCTGTTACGCGTCATGCTGCTTGAACCGGTTTTCCTGTTCGCCGATGAGCCAACATCGCGACTCGATCCGCTGGTACAGCAGCAAACCTTGCAGCTGATAACTCAGATGGCGCGTCACCAGCAGTGCGGCGTACTGCTGGTGAGCCACGATCGCGAACTGCTGGAGAAGGGGACAGATCGCGTGATCGCGATGCAGGCGGCTTAACGCTCTGGCGGTTGGCTATCACCGACACCCAGTGAGCGCTGCATCACGACGGTGTCGAGCCAGCGGCCATGTTTGAATCCCACCGATTTCATCACGCCGGTGTGCTCGAAGCCGAGCGCCCGGTGCAATCCCAGCGATCCCTGATTGGCGCTATCTCCCACGATGGCGATGATCTGACGAAAGCCTGCTGCTTCTGCCAGCGCAATCGCTTTTTGCAATAACGCTCGCCCGACGCCACGCCCGGTTTGTTCATGGTCGAGATAAATCGAATCTTCCAGCGTGAAGCGATAGGCATAGCGCGGTCGATAAGGCGCCAGATAACAATAACCTAATACCTGTTCATCCTCCTGCGCCACCAGCCAGAAGCCACCGCGCTGCTGCACATCTTTAACGCGGTTAAGCATTTCGCTTTCGCTGGGTGGTTCGGTTTCGAAGGTGGCGGTGCCGTGGATGACGTGCCACGCATAGATTTTCTGAATGGCGGCAGCGTGGTGCGGTCGGGCGGGAATAATATCCATATGTTCCTGATAATCGGCTAGCGAAAAACACAGCATGCCACTGTGTCCCGCGCCGATCATCGGGTTTGAATATAGGAAATTGTTATGACTAATTTTGCTCTGAAAGCTGCACCGCCATGGTATTCGCTTCCAGCGCTTCGAAGATGTGCGGTTCGTCAGCAGGGTAGCAGATGTAGTCGCCTGGATGAAGTTCTACCGGCGAATCGGTAGGCCCAACCAGGGCGCGACCTTGCGCGATGATAATGTGTTCAACTGAACCCGGTGGATGTGGATGAGAGGCGCGCGGTGCACCCGGCTGGCTGGTGATCAGATATAAATCACGACGACCGCCCGGCGGGCAGCTGGCAAGTAACGCGGCCTGGTAATCCGCGAGTTCAGCCGACACCATCATGCCCTCACCGCGACGGATCACCTGTAAACGCTTCACTTCCGGTTCCATCAAACGGGCGAAAGGAATATTGAGCGCCACGCACAGTGACCATAACGTCTCAATACTGGGATTGCCGTTGCCCGCTTCCAGTTGGGAAAGCGTGGATTTCGCGATACCGGCGCGGCGGGCGACTTCGGTTAAGGAGAGTCCGGCACGCTGGCGTTCGCGCACTAATCCAGCAGAGATAAGATCGATCGGTGGCGTCACAATTACTCCTGTTCTTTATATCGAACGTTTTGTTCATCTTGTAAAACAATTCGGGCGCGTTCATTATAACGGCTTTCCTGTTCGATATGAGATCAAATTGTGATGCGTCTGGGTGCAGTGCCGCTTGATCGCGGCGTATTAAAAGCGATTTTCCTGGTTTGCCTGGCCGACGGTATTGTCGGACTTTCTTACGGTTCGCTGGCGGCGGCGGATGGTTTTCCGCTATGGGTGCCCATCGCGCTCTCGACGATGGTACTGGCAGGCGCATCCGAGTTTCTTTTCATCGGCATTGTGGCCGGTGGTGGCAGCCCATTAACGGCAGCGGCGGCAGGTTTGCTGGTCAATGCGCGTCATTTACCTTTTGGTATTGCGGTGAAAGATCTGGTCGGGCAGGGCGGACGCAGTTTGCTGGGTTGCCATATCATGAATGACGAAAGCGTGGTGTTTGGCATTTCGCAAAAGACGCTTTCCCAGCGACGCGCCGCATACTGGGTGTGTGGTTTAGGGATTTTTGCTATCTGGCCGCTCAGCGTGGTGTGCGGCGCATTTATCGGGCGCTTCATTCCTGATGTCTCGGCGATTGGTCTGGATGCGGTTTTCCCTGCCATTCTGATCGCGCTGATCTTTCCCGCTTTGCGTCAACGTCGCACGCGTATTCCGGCCACGCTGGGCACCGCATTATCAGTGCTCGCCACGCCGTTTGTCCCGGCGGGAATGCCGGTATTGTTTTCTTTATTGGGCTTGCTGAGCTGGCGGGAGCGCAAAAATGCACAATAACCTCGTGATTGCCGGGATCGTACTGCTGGCCGTCGGTACGTATGTGATGCGTTTCGCCGGTTACCGTTTGGGAAGCCGTATGCCGATGTCAGAATCGGTGCGTAATATGCTCTCGGATGCTGCTACTGTGCTGTTGCTGTCGGTTGCCGTCACCACCGCACTGTTTGAAGGCAGCCACTTTGCGGGTATCGCGCGTATAGCCGGCGTGTTGTTTGCCGTATTTCTCGCCTGGCGCCGTACGCCGTTGATTTTAGTGATTGTTGGCGCGGCCGTGATGACGGCATTGCTGCGTTATTTTGGTGTGCCTTAAGCCAAAAAGAACAAACGTGCGGCAAGGGTTTTGCTAATGTGGGATTTCCTTATTCATCACACAGAGAAGAATCCATGACACCGCGCTTAGCGCTTCCACATGAAGCCGCCGACTTGTGGCGTATTCGCAATCTCGCGATTCGCGATGGCTGCCAGTCAGTTTATCCGCCTGAAGTGATTGCCGCATGGACGCCTGACGCGTTGCCGGCAGGTTACTTTGAGGCGATTAAGGGCAATCCTTTCTATGTGATCGACGATCCTGAGTTGGGCGCTGCCGCTACGGGCTTCCTCGATCTCAAAAGCGGCAGCGTAGAAGCCATTTTTACCCTGCCAGCCTGCAACGGAAAAGGCTACGCCAGCGCCATTATGAACGCGATCATCGCGGAAGCCCGCCAGCGCGGTTTTCGGCACCTCACTTTAGCCGCAACGCCCAATGCCAGCGGCTTCTATCTGCGCCATGGCTTTAGCACGGTGCGTGAGGCCTTATATCCTTCCGCTTTAGCGAAAGCCGATCTCCCCTGCGTCGAAATGATACTGACACTATGATTACGTAAGTGAAAACAACATGGACAGCGCCAAAATGGTGATTAACTGTGTGGCTTATCGCCACGGCAAACGTGAAGAGCATGTCGATGTCGCCGACATCAGCGAAGTACTTAAAGATGAGAGTGCCTTTATCTGGCTGGGATTGAATCAACCTGAACCGGGTTTTATGCAGACGTTGCAGGAAGAGTTTGGACTGCATGAGTTATCGATTGAGGATGCGCTGGTGGCCCATCAGCGCCCGAAGATTGAGCAGTACGGCGAGTCAGTATTTATCGTAGTGAAAACGGCGCATCTCGACGATCAGCAGCGCATTAGCTTTGGTGAAACCCATTTTTTCCTCGGTAAAAACTTCCTGATCACCGTCCGCCACGGTTCGTCTGAGGGCTATGCGGCGATTCGCGCCAGGGCAGAAAAAAACCACACCATGTTGTGTCAGGGACCGGGTTACGCGTTTTACTGCATCCTCGACTTTATCGTTGACCACTACAGCAAAATAACCGAATCACTCAGCGAACGTATCGGTACGCTGGAAGAGGGCATGTTTACCACCCGTTTTGACAGCAAAACGCTGGAGGATGTCTATCATCTGAGGCGCGAACTGCTGGCACTACGTAATGCCGCGATGCCGGTGACGGAAATTTGTGCCCAGCTGGCGCGTTTTCACGAGGACATTATCCCGAAGAACCTGCGTGCTTACCTGCGCGATGTTCAGGATCATGCACATCACGTGATGATTGATGCTGAAGACATGCGCGAAATGCTGACCAGCGCGATGCAGGTCAATCTGGCGCTGGTGTCGGTTCAGCAGAGCGAAGTGAATAAAAAGCTGGCGGGCTGGGGTGCGGTGCTGATCGTTCCGACGATCGTCTTTAGCATGTACGGCATGAACTTCTCAGACATGCCCGAACTGAAAACCCACTTTGGTTATCCCGCGGTGCTGATCGTGACGCTGGCGATCTGCGGCCTGATGTGGTCGCGCTTTAAAAAAGCAGGATGGCTGTAATCTTTTTATCAGATGACTTTATTATCACTGCGCTGGTGATAGCGGCGCAGTGAACTGAGATCCCCATCCACACATTTCCCTGAGCGATTCACCTGCAACTGAGTCACTGAGCGGCTTGTCGCGCAAAACCTTCATCCAATTGCCACGGGTTTGTCATTTTGCTGTTTTTTTCATCATCATCTTTTCCTATATCAACACCAGATTAAATACAACATATCCCACATTAACCACACAACCCGGTCTTGCTTCATTCGCCAACTATTGCCACTATCGCTGGATAGTGATGCCAGAAATGTAGAGTGTAACCATGGCGGTGGAGCAGAATTTATCTAACTTGATGCCTGATGTTATTGGCGCGGCGCAGCAGATTCGTCGCGGTGATATCAGCAGTGAAACGCTGGTGGGGAATTGCCTTAAGCAAATTAAAACCCACAATCCCACATTGAATGCCTTTGGCGATGTTTACGATGAGCAGGCGTTGGAAGACGCTAAAAACTGCGACCGCGAACGTCAGTCTGGCAAGAGTCGGGGTCCACTGCATGGTGTGCCGTTCGGCGTAAAAGATCTGTTCTCAACGGCTGGGTTACGCACGACCAAAGGTTCACTTACCTCACTGGATAACATGCCAGAAAGTGACGCGCCAATTATTGAGCGATTGAAGGCGGCGGGAGCGATCATTATTGGCAAAACTGCGACCACCGAGTTTGGCTGGACCGGATCAAGCTATTCACGAGTGTTCGGCCATGGGCGTAATCCGTGGAACCCGGCGTTAACCAGCGGCGGTTCCAGTTCGGGATCGGCAATCAGTGTGGCGGCACGCATGGTGCCCGCGGCGTTGGGCTCTGACGGTGGCGGATCGGTGCGTATCCCCGGCGCCTTTTGTGGCATTTTCGCCCTTAAAGCCTCGCTGGGACGCATTCCAACCTGGCCGTGGTCTGCAACTGAAATGCTCAGCCATGCCGGACCGATGACGCGTACGGTTCGTGATAGCGCGCTGCTGTTTGATCTGCTATCGGGACCGGATGCGCGCGACCATCAGGCGCTGCCAGCCAAAAATGAATCCTGGCTTGCACGCTGCGACCAGCCGTTGCCTGCGCTACGTGTGCATTACAGTCCAACGCTGTTTAACACACCGGTCGATGATCACATTGCGCGTTGCGTCGAACAGGCGGTAGAGCAGATTGCCCATTCGTTACCGGTTAGGCTCACGGCACGTCCTCTTGACTGGTCATCACCTTTCGAGACATTTGACACCCTATGGAGCGGCGGGCGCGGTGTGGCTTATGGAGCCGCACTGCAGCAGCAGCTCGACCAGCTCGATCCGGGCTTTGCCGCGCTGATTGAGCGCGCGCAGCGCCTGAATCTGGCTGACTACCTGGCAGCGCAAAAACAGCGTGCGGCGTTTGCCGGGCAGGTGCACGCCTTACTTGACAGCGTGGATTTACTGATCACGCCTACATTGCCGGTTATGCCGTTCGCGGCCGATCGCCACGTGCCGGAAAACCAGGTGCCGGGCGACAGCGGAGTGGAGTGGGCGCGCTGGACGCCTTTCACCTGGCCGTTCAATTTGAGTGGTAATCCGGCGGCGACGATTCCCTGTGGTTTCACCCCACAAGGTTTACCGGTGGGCTTGCAGGTGATCGGCCGACGTTATGCGGAAGGCGACGTATTGCAGTTCTGCGCGGCGCTCGAAGCGCTGATGCCGTGGGACCAACATCAACCTTCTCTGTAAGGCGCGGCCTTGAGACCGTCCGAAAGGTATACTGCGGTTTTGGCCTCTAAAAACAGAAGGTAAGCATGATTAATCAGCCACGACTGGATGAAATAAAACGGATTTTACACCACGACAAACGGGTGCGCGTGACGGAACTGGCGCAGAAATTCGTGGTGTCAGAAGAGACGATTCGCCGCGATCTTAAATATCTGGAAGAGCAAAGCGTGTTACGGCGTGTGCACGGTGGTGCCATTTTACCGGTTCCCAGCGAGGAGCAGCCTTTACAGATTCGCAGCCGTATCAAGCCGCGTGCTAAAGCGCGTATAGGTCAACTGGCAAGCGAATTAGTGGAAGAGGGGATGGCACTGTTTCTGGATACCGGCACCTCAACGCTGGCACTGGCACAGCAACTGACCCGCTTCTCGCGTTTGAAGGTTTTTACGAACTCAATGGATATCGCCGCGCTGCTAACGCAGCAAAGCGACAACGCTGTCACGCTAACACCAGGGCGCGTTCGGCGAAATGATAACGCACTGATTGGCCCCCATACGCTGGAGTTCGCGCGCCAATTCCACTACGACATTGCCTTTATGGGCATTGGTGCGGTGGATCGGGACAACGGTTTTATGGATTACGAAGAGCCTGAGGCGTTATTAAGGCGCGTGCTGAGCACGCACTGTCGCCAGAGTGTGATTCTGGCAGATGAAGGCAAATTTGGACTGCGAACCTTTGTGAATACGCTGCCGTTTAGCGCGGTCGATACCTTAGTGACGAATGCGCGACCCGCGGCAGCTTTTGTAATGAGTCTGGAGAGTGCCCATGTCAACATCCTCCATCCCGGTAATGCCGCGGATGACACCGCAAGATTATCAGGCGTTTGATGCGCTGTTTGCCCTGAGCAGCAGTATAGGTGCAACGCCAGCAGGCGGCTTACACCGCCTGACGGCTTCCGCTGCGGATAAGCAAATGCGCGATGCTTTTTGTACCTGGCTGACGCAACAAGGTTTCCACATTCACGTGGATGAAATTGGCAATATCTTTGGTCTGATGACGCTTTGCGAAGGCGCGCCATGGGTGCTGTGCGGTTCGCATCTGGATAGCCAACCGCTGGGTGGACGTTTTGATGGTGCTTACGGTGTGACCGCTGCGGCGGTGACCATTGCTACGCTGGCTCGCCAGCTACGCGGCCAACCGAAAACCGCGCAACGTAACCTCGCGGTGGTGAACTGGACCAATGAAGAGGGCGCGCGCTTTCAACCCAGCCTGACCGGCAGTTCAGTGTTTACCGGTGCACTCTCGCTGGAGCAGGCTCTGGCGTGTTGCGATGGTGAAGGCATCTCGCTACAAACGGCTTTGCAAAGCATTGGTTATTGCGGAACGACGTTACCGGATCTGACAGTGGCGGCCTATTGCGAACTGCATGTTGAGCAAGGTCCACATCTTGAATTGCAGCAGAAACAGATAGGCGTAGTGACAGAAACCTGGGCGGCACTCAAATGGCAGGTGACGTTTCGCGGAGAGCAAAACCATACCGGCCCGGCATTGATGGATCGCCGGCGGGATGCACTGCTGGCGGCAGCGCACACCATTGTGGCGGTGCGTGCCGAGGCCGAACGTTATGGCGAAGCGCTGCACACCTCGGTGGGACGCCTGGATACCGCGCCTAATTCGCCTAATGTAGTGACTTCCGAGGCCACCTTATTTATAGAGTTTCGTTCTGCTGATGAAGCACTGTTGAGCCAATTGCGCGACAGCTTCAGCCAGCAAATGCAATCGATTGCGCAGATCACTGCCACCGATGTCAGTCTCGACCGCGCACAGTATCGTCCACGGCAGCAGTTACATTCGGCATTCAGTGAACTCGCCTTAGCGCAGGCGGAAAAACTTGGGCTGAAAGCGATGCCAATGCGTTCGGTGGCAGGTCACGATGCGATTAGCATGAGCTATCACTGCCCAAGTACATTGCTGTTTGTCCCCAGCGCGGGCGGCCTTTCGCACAATGAACGTGAATTCACCGCCATCGCCGACCTGCATCGCGGTATCGATATGCTGATGGCACTGCTGAGTGAGCTCTGCCTGAAAGGGGAGGACGCCTTATGTTGATACGTCTACAGCAAGCGCTGACGAGTTGGCAGCCGGCGCAATCGTTCGATATTCAGCTCGGTACCGCAGGCGTGGCCTCGCCGCATCGGCTGGCGACGGAGTGGGCCGGATTTCGCCTTAAGTCAGCGGGTCAAACCTATTACGCCAAGGTGCTGCTCGATGATCAGAAGGCATTGATTGATTTCCAGCGCAGCGCCGAAACGAGTCGGCAGGCAGGTGAGTTGGGCATCGCCCCGGCGCTGTGTCACGCCGATCCGCACAACAGCGTACTGATCTTTGCGGCGCTGGATGACGGCTTCCGCTGGGCGCGATTGGATGACTTACGCAATCCGCATCACTTTGCCAGCCTGACCCGCACGCTGGATAAATTACACCACTCAGGTTTGCCGCTGCCATTACACAGCCGCCAGAAGGATATGTTGCAGCTTCGTTTGCTGCTGGAAACGCACGGCGTGCACCAGCCAGAAGAGCTGCAGTGGATGGGTGAATGTGTCGATTTGGCGTGGGAAGCACTCAATGCCGCGTCCTATATACCCGTGTTAATCCACGGCGACAACATCGCCAGTAACTGGATGGTCAACGCTCAGGGTGAATGGCGCTTACTGGACTTTGATTACGCTGCACGGGGCGATGCCTGGCACGATATCGCGACGCTCATCCACGAACAACTGCCCACTGACGATCGCTGGCGTGATGCCATTCGTGCGTGGCGTGGTGATTGCAGCGAGGCCGATGTGGCGCGTTGTCGCTTGTATGCGCTGGTTGATGATTACCACTGGACGCTGTGGGGCGTGCTGAACGGTGCCACCAGCCCGCGGGGTCTCGAGTTTGCCAAGCTCGGTCAGTGGATGCTGTTACGCTGCCGCCAGAGCCTGAGCGATCCCCGTTTTGAACGTTGGTTAAACCTGACTGCGGAGCAGGCAAAATGAGCAGATCTCTGGGTGAAGCGCAAAGCTGGCAGGAACAGCGGGTCGAACAAGCCATCAAGGCGATGCCGGAATGGCAGGGCAGGGCGGTGCAGTATCGTCCGGTAAGTGGGGGTATTTCCAACGCCAACTGGCACGTGGCGGTAGAAGGCGCGCCTTGCGCTTATTTCGTCAAGATTCCCGGCGAAGGCACCGAGCGCTTTATTAATCGTGACACCGCGCATGAAGCCAGCCTGAAAGCCGCGCAAACCGGCTACGGCGTGCCGGTGGTGGCGTATCTGTGCGATCTTGGCGTGGAGGTATTTGAGTTCATTGATGGCTGGCGCGCCTCGTCAAACCTCGACTTCCAGTAATCTGCGATTCGCCATCGTGCGTTGCAGGGCTTGAAAAGCTTCAACGATCAGCCATTGCTCAAGCAGAATAAAACGGTATTCGACATGCTAAACGAACATATTGAGCAAGTCAGTGCACTCAATGTCCCGTTTTCTGCTGATTCTGCCTGGTTGCACAAGCAGGCACAGCGCGCGCAGCAGGCGTTAGAAGCGGCGGGATTAGATTTGGTGCCGTGCATGAATGACACGCTGGCGGGTAACTTCATGCTTAACGCGCAAAACGATGTCCGCCTGGTCGATTTTGAATACGCATCAAATAATGATCGCTGTTATGAATTAGCGCTGTGGTTTGGCGAAATGTTTTTTACCCCGAAAATAGAACAAGAATTACTGGAGGACTATTTCGGCAAAGTGGATGCGGCATTATTTGCTCGCGTGCAAATTCATAAATATCTGGCGGATATGAAATGGTCAACCTGGGCCATTATTCAACATCATGTGGCCGATATCGATTTTGATTTTTCGAAATATGGTGCCTGGAAGCATTTACGTGCGCGCAGCGTGCTGAATCATCCCGACTGGGAAAACTGGCTGCGCGCGTTGTAAGTACCACCTAAAGAGCTTAAGTCCTTGTAAGATAGTCTGTAACACTATCCGTCCGTCGTATTTTCGGACAGTGCTTTTTGCTGTCTGCTGTTGAGGTTACACCAAAGGGGAAATGCTGATATTCAGCAGGTAAAGGAGTGCGCAACCGTCAAGTAATATTGAGGAGGTTATTATGAGTTCGATGGTCATGGCGCAGCAATTACGCGCCCGCATAAGCATTAAAAATAAAATCTTCGCCCTATACCTGTTGGCATTATTGCTGCTGGCACTTTGTCCACCGCTTTATTTAAGCGTCAGCGGAAGTAGCGCGTTATTACTGGGGATACCTCTGCCGATCGTTTATTGGCTCGCGATTGCGGTATTCCTTGGTGTGGGATTATGGGTTATGTATCTGGCGGAATGCGCGTTTGGCGAAATTCCGGATGATGAGGAAGTCGCATGAAAATCAACGCAGCAGAACCCCATTATTTAATTACCTTTGGCATGATTGGCCTGTTCCTGGCGATCATGATTGCCGTGCTGTATGCCACCAACCGTAAAAGCACCTCATTTTCTGATTACGCCGTCGGCGGTCGATCCTATGGGCCGTGGTATATCGCCATGAGTTATACCAACTCGTGGTGGCCGGGAGCGACCTTCACCGCTTTCTTCTCACTATCGGTGAGCGGGGTGATCGGCTTCTATGGCGCGGTGTACTCGACGCTCGGCGTGACGGCCATGTATTTAATGGCGCGCCGCGCATGGAAATGGGGCCAGCACTTTAATCTGACGACGCAACCCGATCTGCTCGGTATGCGTTTCAATAGCCCGGCGGTGAAACGTGTGGCGTCGATTATCGGCATCATCTGTGTATTCCCGTGGGTAGTGATGGGCATACAGGCACTGGCGTTGTTGGTTGAGTTTGCCAGTTTTGGTCGCTGGAGTGTCACCACCTGCCTCATCGCGGGCGTGTTGCTGATTCTGGTGCGTCAGTACTGGACTGTCAGCATGGGCATGCGCGGTTTGATCATGACGGATATGTATCAGGGCATCATCGCTTATGGTTTGGGCGCGCTGGTGTGCGTGGTGCTGCTGTTTGGTGGCGATCATGGCTTCGGCCAACTGGCGACGTTGCCACCAGCGATGCTGCAGATTCCGGGCGCGGAGGGTTCGCATTATGGTCCCTGGTATATGTTCAGCCTCATCTTCACTGGCGTGATTGGGTCAATGTGCTGGCCGATGAGCTTCCAGCGCATTTATACCGCCAGCGGCATCCGTGCGGTCAAGAAAGGCACCTTGCTGACGATTCTGCTGGTGGGCGGTTTCTATGCCATCTTGATGCTGTTCGCCACGGCGGTCAGTCAGGATCCTAACGTGCAGGCCAATCCACAAAATGGTTTCTTCACGGCGCTGTTTGATCAAGGCGGCCCGTGGTTGCTGGCGTTGGCGCTGGTGATTGTTCTTGCTGCCAGTATTGGTCACGTTGATGGATGCGTGCAGGTATGTGGTACGCAGTTTGCCAACGATCTGGCGACCTGGAATAAACCGCGTAGCGATCGTCAACTGACGGTGCTGGCTAAATCGGGCATGGTGGTATTTATTGTCGCTGCCGCGCTCTTGGCGTACTTCACCTTCAACTATTCCCGTTTACAGCTGCTGGCGCAGATCTCCTATCAGGGGATCATTCAGCTGGCGGTGCCATTGTTCTTTGGCATCTTTAGCCGCTTTGGTAACAAACAAGGTGCGCTAATGGGCATGATGACCGGGATTATTATCGCTATCGTGCTCACCGTGTTCTTCCCGGATGACATACCGGCGCTTGGCTCGCTGACCAGCGGCATCGTTGGCCTGGCGGGTAACGTGGCGGTGTTTGTGGTGTGTGGTGTGCTGATCCCGGTTGACGACAAAGAGAAAGCCCGTGTCGAAGCTTTGTTCGCGCTGGCTGATGGCGTGAAAGCACCGGTGGCAAAACCGCTGATGAATTAACCCGTTGCATTCATTTTCGTATCAAGGCCATGATAACGCTCTGCCCCCTACTCGGAGCCTATTATGGCCGTCTCTTCGCCGTTCAATATTGGTCTGCTGCTGTTCCCTCATCTCACTCAACTCGATCTCACCGGTCCGTGGGAAGTCTTTGCTCGCATGCCCGGCGTGAACAATTATCTCATCTGGAAGGATCGGCAACCGGTGATGTCCGACCGTGGTTTAGCCATTGTGCCGACCACAACTTTTTCCGAGTGTCCTCCTCTGGACCTGATCTGCATCCCCGGCGGTCCGGGACAAATAGCGCTGATGGATGATGAAGAGACGCTGGATTTTGTGCGGCAAAAGGCCGAACAAGCCCAATGGGTGACATCGGTATGTACCGGTTCACTGGTGCTAGGAGCCGCGGGTTTATTGCAGGGATATCGTGCCACTTCGCATTGGGGATCGCTGGATCAGCTCAGCTTGTTGGGTGCAACGCCGGTGGCTGAACGCGTGGTACGTGACCGAAATCGGATAACCGGCGCGGGTGTCACGTCTGGGATCGATTTCGCCCTCACCGTAGCGGAAGAACTGTTTGGCCGCGACGTGGCGGAAAACATTCAGCTGCAGATGGAGTACGATCCCGCGCCACCGTTTCATGCGGGTTCACCGCGCAGCGCCTCGCCCGAACGACTGGCGCAGGCGCAAAAGCAGATGCATGACTTTATTACTCGCCGTCGCGAGGCCACAGAAGCTGCTGCCGCCAGGCTTAAGCGCTAACTAACTGCCCCAGTTCCAGCTTCAAACAGCGATCGGCGAGGTGGAAATAGCGATCGTCATGAGTGATCACCAGAACGGTTTTTCCTCGCGCTTTCAGCGCGGGGAGCAGCTGGTGGTAAAACACCTCGCGAAACGCCGGATCCTGATCGGCGGCCCATTCATCAAACAGATAAAATGGACGATTTTCCAGCCACGCCACCAGCAGCGCCAGACGTTTACGCTGCCCGGTGGAGAGCGCCAGCGTAGAGAAAGTGCCTTCCACCAGCGTCACTTTGCGGGTTAATTGCAGGGCATCCAGCAGGCCGTGCGCCTCGTCATTCCAGCGCGTGCTGTCGATGCCTTGCAAATCCTCAAACAGATGAAAATCATTAAACACGGCAGAAAATAGCTGACGAAAACTGGCGCGATTGCTCTCATTGATCACTTCACCGTCCAGCAGCAGTTGGCCGCTATCCGCCTGATATAAGCCGGTGAGCAGTCGTGCCAGCGTGGTTTTACCGCTGCCGTTGCCGCCCGTCAGATACACCAGCTCACCGGGACGAAACTGCAATGAGAGTGGGCCGAGCTGAAATGCTTCATGCTGAAAGGTGATGTCGCGCAGTTCCAGCTGATGGAAACTGAGCGGCGGTGCAGCAAAGGTTGTTTGCTCAGGGGGCAACTGTTGCTGCATGGCTTGAATGCGTTTGAGTGCAACCTGCGTTAGGGTCAGGCCGGGCAGGGCGGCGAGCGCTGTCTCAATCGGCACGATCATATAAAGAAATACCATTGCGAAACCTGACATCGCCGTGCCGTGCAGATCCAGCATGCTGGCGAGTAAAAACATCACCACGCCAATGAAGGCAAAAAAGAAGACGCTGGCCCAAATGTTGGCCAGTGCATACAGCACGTAACCGCGCGTACGCTCCACGCGCACCTGCTCGATGGTAATGAAGAGTTTGTTATGCAGAAATGCCTGTTTGCGCAGGGCGTGTAAGCGCAGTTCTTTCGCGCCGCTGAACAGCGCGCTTACCTCACCAGTCAGCGTCTCTTCACGCTGACGTGACTGGCGCATCAGTTGTAAGGCGCGCCGATGCACTCCACTGTAACCGAGTGAGCCTATCAACACCGTGATAAGTGCAATGACCATCACGGTCAGCGACAGATAACCGAGATAGCCCATGCAGCCGATGATTACCGCCAGCGACATGACAAAACCCGGCAAGGCAATAAAGAACACCACCACCTGGTCGAGATCCTGCGTCAAAACGCTGAGGGCACGCGGCATGCCGTGCTGTTCCAGATCGGCATAACCGGCATCCGCTACTTGCTGGACCAGCTTGCGGCGCAACTCGGCTTTGCAGCGCTGACCCATTGCCATAAACAGGGATTGACTCAGGGTGCGCGTGCCCAGCATCAGCAGCGCCAGCAGGGCAAACTGCCACGCCAGTTGCCAGCGTTGCGCATCTGTTGCGCTTAATCCCTGATTGATCAATGCCAGCAGCGCCGCATTGCTCAAGCCACCGATCACGCTACAGGCCAGCGCGACAAAAAACAGCGCACCGGCAGTGCGCAGTAACATCAAATAAATCGACACCTTATCTCCTAAGAGCTTGTGCTATTCAACGGCCGCCACAGCAACAATGCCAACCAGGGTCCACCCATCAGGGTTGCCATCAGGCCGGCAGGAATTTGCCGTGGATAGAGCAGGTTGCTGCCCGTCCAGTCGGCGAGCATCATCAAAATGGCGGCGATCACCGCGGCGAAGAGCATCTGTTCCATGGGTTTACGCGCGCCCAGCTGGCGGACCAAGTAAGCCGATAAACGACAGTGGCCCGACAATTAAGGTGGCAACACCGGTCATCGCCGCAGCCAGCAGCATCAGCAACAGCCGGGATTGAGTAACGTTCAGCCCAAGCGAGGAGGGAATCTGCTGCAGTGGCAAAAGCAACATCGCTCGTCGCAGCAGGGGAGTGAGTGCCAGCAATAACAGTGCGAGGGTGAAAGCGATCAGCGCAATCGGCGTGCTGACGTA
The DNA here is from genome assembly GCF_056491465.1 of Pantoea sp. C1E2. Taxonomy (NCBI): domain Bacteria; kingdom Pseudomonadati; phylum Pseudomonadota; class Gammaproteobacteria; order Enterobacterales; family Erwiniaceae; genus Pantoea; species Pantoea sp. C1E2. The sequence continues at coordinate 577,191 of NZ_JBSZHT010000004.1, read as the reverse complement.
ATAAGTGGATCCGGTCATCAACTGGCGCAGCATCGCGGCTGCTACACCGTTGTTGCTGATGATGATGGCGGCAACGGACTGGAAAAGCGCAGTAATGGCCAGCCCGCTTAGCAACATGCGTTGTGGATTGAGAGCATAGTGACGCGCCTGCCACAACGTTATCCCCAGTGTGATCAACGCACCTGCCGCACTACTGGCGATCATCACCGGCATAGCTGCCATCGGCCAGAGTAAAAGTTGCACGGTAATACCCAGTGAGGCGCCAGCGCCGATACCGAGCAGTTCCGGGCTGGCCATCGGATTGCGGCTGATGCGCTGCAAAATAACCCCGGCCGCTGCCAGCAGCACACCGGCGGCGATAGCGGCCAGCAGGCGCGGCAGGCGAAACGGCAACATCACCTGGATCTCTGCGAAAGTGTTCCAGCGCCAGCCATTTACCCCATGAGCAAAGGCAAGCGCGACAACCAGCATCACGATAAACAGGGCTATCACCGGAAAGCGGGTGAAACGTCGGGCCGGGAAGGGAGCAGGTTGAGGCTCGTTTACATCGGGCTGGAAAAAATGGCGCAGGCGCGGCAAAAACCACAGTAACAGCGGTGCACCTGCCAGCGCGGTCATCATCCCGGTGGGGATCAGCAAGCCATCAATACCATTGAGGCGACTGACCCACTGATCGGTCAGCCACAGTAAACCGGCGGCCAGCAACGGTGACCAGAGAAGCTTCTGGCGCAGGTTTTTTGCACCAACCAGTGCCGCCAGATGGGGCGCAGCGAGCGCGATAAAACCGATGACGCCCACCACACTGATCACCAGGCTGCTGATCAGTAATGCAGAAAGTATCGCAATGCCACGCACCCATCCGGCAGGCAAGCCGATAGAGCGGGTAACCCGTTCATCCAGTGCCAGCAGGCGTAATGGACGTAGAATCAGTAGCACGGGAAACGCAGCGAGCAGCAAGCGAGGCATTAGCCACCACAATGCGTGCGTATTCTCCTGCGCCAGCGAGCCGCCACCCCAGATATACACGGCGGACAGCGAACGATCATAAATGATCGACAGCAGTAGATTGGCAGCACCGCAATAAAGGTTCACCAGCATACCCGCCAGCGTCAAAGCCAGCGGAGTAAATCCCTGACGTAAACTGAGCAGAAAAACCAGCGCAAAGGCGATGATGGCGCCGCTGAGCGCAATCCATTCACGGCCCACCAGCAGCCATGCAGGTGCCATCAAGGTGGTGAGGGAAAGCGCCAGGGTTGCGCCTGAAGCAATGCCCAGCGTCATCGGTTCGGCTAACGGGTTGCGTAGCGCTTGTTGCATCACCACACCGGTAAAGCCCAACGCCAGGCCGCATAAAATCGCCATACCCTGACGCGGTAACCACATCAGCGTGAAGACCTGTTGTGCCAGCGTGGGCATTGCGGTGCGGTGCAGCGCTTGCCAGGCATCGCGCCACGGCAATTGGTGCACCAGCTGCTCAAGGCAAAGGATCAGCGCCACCGCAAACAGTAATAGCGTCAGTGAGGCGGGATGACGGTTCATGGATGAGCCTCATTTAACGCGTTAACCAGCGCTTCGGCGAAGCGCACGGCGGTGAGTACGCCCCCTTCCGTTGAGAGGCCATCCGGTAACACCAGGAGCCGATGCCCATCCGGCCGTGTCAGCGTATGCCACAACGGAGATTGCAACACAGGGTTGAGGTCAATTTCTGGCCAGGAAGGAAGCAGCGCCAGCCAGCCTGGCGGCAACTGCGTGAGCTGATCCAGTTCCAGCGTGGCATAGCCCTGAGCGCCCACCGCAAACGGCGTGTGATGCGGCAGGTCAAGCAAGCCCAGCACATCTGAAAACAGGCTACCCGCGCCCAAAGCCAATACATGCAGGGTATCCAGTGGATGCAGTAAATAGATGGGTTTGTCTTTGAAGCGAACGGCTTGTTGTCGCGCTCTCTCCAGGCGTTGCAGCAAACCTGCCATCACTTCGTCAGCGCGAGTGCGGATATCTGCCAGCTGTGCCAGCGCATGCAGATTCTGCTGCGCCAGTTGCCACGGATGGGGGCCACTTGTCGAAAAGTAAGATAACGGAGCAATGCGGGATAATTGGGCTTCGGCCATACGGTGTGCCGGCGTGACCAGCAATACGTCTGGCCGCAGCTCAAACAAGGTTTCGTAATTGGGTTGGAACAGCAAACCCACGTCGGCGACCTGCTCGGGAAGCGGAGGCTGGCTAAACAGGCGGCGATACCAGTCGGGGGCGGCAATGCCAACCGGCGTGATGCCTAATAGCAGGGCCATTTCGGTGATCCCCCAGTCGAGGATCACCCAACGCGGCGTGGTTTTTGCCTGCAGCGGAAACGGAAAAAGGGCAGCGCCTGCCAGCGCCCCCTTGATCAGTGTTCGACGACTGATTACCACTGATAACTTACCGTGGCGATCAATTGACGCCGTAAGCCAAAGTGACAGCCTAGATCGTTACAGTTGCTAATGTACTGCTTATCGGTCAGGTTTTGCAGATTCAGACCGAGCTGCCAATCCTGCCAGCGATAGCGCATCATCGCATCGTAGATCATCGCCGCCGGCACTTTCAGGCTGTTGTCGCTGGTGGCATAGCTGGTACCCACATAACGACCGCCGCCGCCAATCGTCAGGCCATCGAGCACTCCCGGCAGGGCATATTCAGTCCACAGTGCAGCAGTCTGGCGGGCAATCGACACTGGCTGCTTACCTTGCGTATCGTCATTGGCCGACAGCACTTTCGGGTTAGTCAGGGCATAGGAGGCGTTGACCAGCCAGCGTGAGGTGACATTGGCTTTCGCCTCCAGCTCTAATCCTTGCGAACGGATTTCTCCGGTCTGAACCGAGTAATTTGCGTGATCCGGATCGGCCGTCAGCACGTTGGTTTGGCGCAGATCGTAGAGAGCAGCACTTAACAGCGCATTAAAGCCGTTTGGTTGATACTTGATCCCCACTTCCGACTGTTTGCCTTTGGTCGGTTTAAACGGATCGCCGCCAAAGGAGGTACCCGCCTGTGGCTGGAATGACGTGCCGTAGCTGATGTAAGGAGCGATGCCGTTATCAAAGTGATACAGCAAACCTGCGCGGCCGGTGGTGGCGTAATCATTCAGCTCAGTGCGCGTTCCGCTGACCCAGTTCTGGCTACGCGTTTGCGCTTTGTCATAGCGGCCGCCCAGGTTTAGCACCCAGTTGTTCCATTTCATGCTGTCCTGCAGGTAGATACCTTGCTGGGTCATGAAAGAGCGGCTGTGATAATCGATCGACGGCGATTCTACCGGCGTGCTGTAATCCGGATTGAGGTAGCTGATATCGGAAGCGCTGCCATAGCCGCTGTTCTGCCGCAAATCATCATGCACAAAATCGACACCCAGCGTCAGCGCGTGATTAATGGCGCCAGTATCCAGATTGCCCTGCAGGTTGGTATCCACATCGAAGGCGTTGAACGATTCGATAACCCGCATACTGTCGCGGCTTACGGTGGCCGATCCATCGGTGAGGGTCGCAGTGGGATAAACCATCTGATAATCGCTGCTAGTATGCAGGTAGCGCAGGTTCTGATGAACGCTCCAGACGTCATCGAACTTGTGCATAAAGTCATAACCGATACTGGCCTGCTCACGACGGTAATAATCAAAGCCGGGCTGACCTCCGTAGAATTTGTCAGAGTAGTTACCCTGCGCCAGCTTGATCAGGCTGCCTTCCAGCGGTAGCTGGTTGTAGAAACCGGTGTAAGGATCTTTGCGGAACTGACCGAGTAACGTCAGGCGCGTGTCGTCATTTGGCTGCCAGGTCAACGCTGGCGCGATATCGTAATGCTTGTATTTGGTGTAATCGACTTGCGTGTCATTTCGCGACCAGGTTCCGGTGATGCGGCCCAGCCAGTGTTCATCGCTATCCAGGGCGCCAGAGAGATCGAGTCCGGTTTCGAACAGATTATGGCTGCCAGTGCTAACAAAAATCTGGTGAATGGGTTCGGCAGTCGGACGCTTACTCATCAGATTAATCACGCCGCCAGGGCTCGCCTGGCCGAACGTCACTGAACTCGGGCCCTTGACCACTTCAACACGATCCAGCAGGAAAGTGTCGTAATTCGGACGCGACCAATAAGTCACCGTTGGCAGGCGCAGGCCATCCAGATATTCATCGGCGGCAAATCCACGAATATAGATATCGTCGAACCGGTAATCTGCACCACCGCCTTCCGCGCCGATTCCTGCGTTGTAACGCAGTGCTTGTGGCACATTCAATGCCCCCTGCGAAGCCATTTGTGCCTGAGTGATCACTGAGATGCTTTGTGGCGTTTCGATAATTGGCCGTGTGCTTTTTGTGACAGAATCTGCTTTCTTCGCCACCTGATTCCAGCTGTCAGCATCTGCGCTATCGCTATCGACGCTATTGGCTGTCACGGTGAGTGTGGCGTTCGAATTATTATTATTTTCAGCAGCCCAACCTGATGCGCTGCTGAACAGCATCAGCAGCAATATGCTCAGTGGCTTGCGCTTAAAGGTGCGATGACCCGGCATTTATTTTCCCCGATATGTTCCAATGGCCCCAAATAGTGATACAAATGATAATCATTACTATCTTATTTGATAGCGTCCTGCTGGCGGGTTTGCTTCTTCTGAATCGCAAATAGCGCAGAGCAGACATCAATCGGCAATTTAACGGGATTGGGTGAAAGGGTGTTGCAGAAACCACTTGCGGCGGAAATGACGCCAGCACTGCCATTACTCGCCACGCGCGAAATGCATTATCAGGCTGGTCGTGAAGAGCGCTTGCATGCGCATGAAGCGGCGCAGTTGGTGCTCTGTTTGCAAGGCGTGATGCGCGTGCAAACGCAAACCGCTTCCTGGACTTTGACGCCAGGTCGCGCGCTATGGCTGCCGGGCAGTGTACCGCATGCGTTGACGGCTCTAAGTGATATTCGTAGCTCGAGTTTGTATCTCGATCCCAAACTGGCGCGGGCATTTTGGCCGCAGGCACGCAGCATGTTGATCTCACCGCTGTTACAGGCATTGATGAAAACGCTGGTTGAGATTGAACTGCAATCTCAACCAGAGGTTGCGCGTGTGGAGTTGATCTCGCCGTTGTTACTGGATGAGATCCGCCGTGCATCGGATGGTCCGGTGTGTAATCTGCCGCTACCCAGCGACCGCCGTTTACTCAACATTTGCCAGCAGCTGCTGGCGACGCCGGCCAGTGGCGATACGCTGGAAGAGTGGGGCCAGCGCGTGGGTGCCAGTTCACGTACGCTGGCGCGCTTGTTCCGCGAGCAAACCGGTATCACCTTTACGCAATGGCGTCAGCAGCTACGTTTATCCGAAGCGCTGGTGCAATTGGCGCAAGGGCAGACGGTTTTGCGCACCGCCAACCAACTCGGCTACCAAAGCCCCAGCGCATTTATCTCCATGTTCCGCCGTTTGATGGGGGAAACGCCGCAGCGTTTTTTGCGAATTTCAGCCTGAAATCGCCAGGGATATTTTCCCTCAATGCCCACTGGCAGTAGGGCGCACGGTGATTTCGTTAACGTCGACTTCGCCAGGCTGGTCGATGGCCCAACTGACTGCCATGGCGATAGCATCAGGCTTGAGTGCAATCTGTCGATAGCTTTTCATTGCCTCGCGCGCCACGCTGTCGCTAATGCTGTCTGCCAGTTCAGATTCCACCACACCGGGGTTGATAACTGTAACGCGCAGTTCGCGTGATTCCTGGCGCAGGCCATCGGAAATGGCGCGAACCGCATATTTGGTGGCGCAGTAAACCGCGGCAGTGGGGGAAACCGTCAGAGCACCCACAGAAGCGATATTTATAATGTGCCCCATGCGCTGTGCCTGCATGGTGGGCAGCACCGCAGCGATACCGTACAACACGCCGCGAACGTTGACGTCCAGCATTAAATCCCACTCTTCAACTTTCATTGAACTCATCGGCGAAAGCGGCATGACGCCTGCGTTGTTGATCATCACATCAATGCGTCCGTATTCCTCCAGCGCGAAATCCGCCAGCTTTTGCGTGTCACTTCGCTGTGTGACATCCGTTGCGAGAAAATCCACGCTGGCACCTTCACGGCGTAATTCATCGCACAAGCTTGCCAGTCGATCGGTACGGCGCGCACCCATTACCAGTTTGTGCCCTTGATGCGCCAGATGACGGGCAATGCCTTCACCAATTCCGCTGCTGGCACCGGTCAAAATAATCACTTTTGCATGCTGATTCATGGGTAATTCCTCGTGTAGTTGACGAGGTCATTGTTGAAAAATCCCACTTAACGCAACAGACCGATTCGTAGCTCATTATTGCCTGATTCTCTCGTTCCTCTTGTGCACGTCACAACGCCATCGTTATGCTTTGCCTGAACCTCTCTCTGGAGCGCTATCCATGTCAGACACGGTAAAACAGCAAACCTGCCACCTGTTGCGTCAACTGGCGCGCCAGGAAGGCTATACCGAATCCCTGCTGGAGGGCGTGCGCTTTATGCGTGCTGATCAACAGTGGGCGCGCACGCCGGTGCTGTATGAGCCCAGCATCATCATTATTTGTCAGGGTTCGAAGCGCGCCTTTCTCGCCGATAAGATGTATCGCTACGATGCGCAGCATTATCTTGTGCTGTCGGTGCCGTTGCCCTTTTCCGCCGAGACGGAAGCGACTTCTGAAGAGCCACTCCTGGGGATAGCAATCCGTCTGGATGCCACGATGATTGCGCGATTAGTGGCACAACTTTCCGAAGTTGATACAGCGGTCACAGCGCCACCGGCAGGGATTATCTCTACGCAAATTAATGTTGTGCTGGCAGAAAGCACGTTGCGATTACTGGAGGCGCTCAGTGATCCACTGGAGGCAAAAGTGCTGGGACCCGCGCGCGTAGAGGAGATTTGCTTCCGTATATTGATGGGCGAGCAGGGTGGGGCAGTGCGCGCGGCGCTGACCTATCAGGGCCATTTTGGCCGCATTGTTCGTGCACTGCAGCGTATCCATGCTGACTGGCAGCAGCCACTGGATGTACCTCACCTGGCAAACGAAGCGGGGATGAGCGTGCCGCGTTTCCATCTGCATTTTAAAACGGTGACGCAAACGTCTCCGATTCAATATCTTAAATCGCTGCGTTTGCATCAGGCTCGTTTGATGATGATTCGCGATAATCTCACCGCAGCCGGTGCCGCGGCGCGAGTCGGTTATGAAAGTGATTCCCAGTTTAATCGCGAGTTTAAACGCCTGTTTGGTCGCAGTCCGGCTGAAGAAGCGCGGGTGATGAAAAGGGCATTTGAACTGTTGCCGCCTGAGCAATTCACCGGGCGACTGCAGGCACATTAACTTAACGAATGCCCATCACGGCAATCACCGTCACAATCCAAAACAGCGCACAGCCTGCCAGCATCCACTGCCAAATTTGATGGCGTTCAGGATTGAAAAGCGCATGGATGCGCGCACGTAAAATCGTTTGCATAGTCACCTCGGGTCAAAATGTTTAATCGGATAATCAGTGGCTGCGTTCAGAAAGGTCTGGTAGCGGATAGGAACATTCTGACTATTTCTTAAACAGCGATCGACGAGACCAGTCTTGTTTATGCGAAGGACAAAGGCGGGAGAGGAGCCTCCAGCCGCGCAGAATGGGACTTCACGCGGCTGGAGACAACGATATTACACGCTGTGGGTGACACCTCCATCAACACGAATATTCTGAGCGGTGATGTAAGCCGCGCCGGGCGAGGCGAGAAACGCGATGGTGGCGGCGACTTCTTCTGCGGTGCCGTAGCGCTTGAGCGGTACGCTATCCTGGCGAGCATCGTTTTTAGGCAAGCTGTCGATCCAGCCCGGCAACACATTGTTGATACGAATATTATCCGCTGCGAAGGTATCTGCGAAAATTTTGGTGAATGAGGCGAGCCCGGCGCGGAACACGGCTGAAGTCGGGAACATATCGGTGGGTTCAAACGTCCAGGCGGATGAGATGTTGATGATGCTGCCACCGCCCTGTTTTTGCATAATTGGGGTGACCAGGCGCGCAGCTCGTACCACGTTCAGGAAATAGGTTTCCATGCCGACCTGCCAGTCATTATCAGTCAGTTCCAGAATCGGCGCGCGCGGCCCATGACCGGCACTGTTGACCAGCACATCAATGCGACCCCAGCGATCCATCGTGGCTTCAACCAGTTTATTCAAGTCATCCACTGACTGGTTTGATCCGGTGATACCCAATCCGCCCAGACGTTCAGCCAGCGCTTCCCCTTTGCCAGAAGAGGAAAGGATCGCAACTTTATAGCCATCGGCCGCCAGTTTTTCTGCGGCTGCTGCACCCATACCGCTGCCGCCAGCCATAATCACTGCTACTTTTTCTACTGTCATAATCCAGATCCTTTTTCTCTCAGAAGTCGATTTATAGCAGTATAGGGTCTAAATTCAGCTGCAGAGAGTCAGTCTGATTCGCAATTGACGATAGGAAAACTACAGGATGACTCAGGGATTTCCCACGTTACCGCCGCTTAACGCGCTCAAAGTCTTCGAAGCCGTGACGCGTCATCTCAATTTTCGCCTCGCCGCTGAAGAGCTTGGCGTGACGCAGGGCGCGGTGGCACAGCAAATTCGTGGACTCGAGAGTAGCCTTGGGCTGAAATTGTTCGATAGGCTACCGCGGACATTGGCGCTGACTGGGGCGGGAGCAGGATATGCGGTGAGCGTCCGCCAGGCGTTTGAGTTGATTGATGAGGCCACGCGTGCTCTGCGACCCGAACCGGATCGTTTGACCCTGAGCGTTACCCCAACTTTTGCCAGCCGTTGGATGTTGCCTCGCTTACCCGCTTTTACCGCCGCATGGCCGGATATTGATCTGCGCGTGCTGGCTTCAGAAAGATTGGTGCAGTTTCATCATGAAGGCGTTGATTTGGCCGTACGTTACGGGCGGCCGCCGTTCGGCGCCGGGCTGGACGCAACGCTGTTGTTCAGCCAAAGCGTAGTGGCTGTGGTCAGCCCGGAATTATTGGCTGAATCAGGCGATCCGCAGGATCGGGATAACTTCCAACGCTATGTTTTGCTGCATGACGGGCACCATTTGTGGTCGGCGTTTCTCTCGTATCTTTTCCCGCGCAGCACGCTACAACATCAACATCATTTGCGTTTTAACCAGACTGCGCTGGCCTTAGAAGCGGCAATCAGCGGGCAAGGCGTGGCGCTTACCAGTCCGCACTTTGTCGAGAACGATCTGGCCCGTGGCCGTTTAGTGCCAGCATTTCCCCAACAAATGAGCGTTGACGCAGGTTGGTATCTGGTTTCCCCGCAGCGTCCACGTGAGCAGGCGAGCGTCCAGGCCGTGCGTGCGTGGTTGCTGGAGCAAGTCAAAGAGCCTTAAATGTCTGAAGAAGTGGACGGATTTTGTTCAATTACAAAATCAGTAAAACTGATGATCCCGGAGAGATTATGAATGTTATAACTGACTGAAGATGCAATCACGGGCTTTTATCCTGCAAACGCAGTGGATTAGCAAAATATCACGATATTTCAGCAAGTAACATTGAGTATTGTGCGTTGCATTCCTGCTATGGCTGTGAATAAATACGAGGTCAATCTTCATAAAAATGCCATAAAGGCCAGGCTTCAGCCTGAAAAGATCATTGCCATCATGACCGACTTTAAAGATGTTTTAGCCAGGGACATCAGCGCCAAAAGCGAAAGCATGGAAGCGCACCTTATTGCCATTCGCCGTGATATTCACGCGCACCCCGAACTCGGATTCGACACCATTCGTACCGCGCACATTGTCGAGCAGGAACTGTTGCGCCTTGGCCTTTCGCCTCAAACGGGCATCGGCAAAACCGGCGTGGTGGTGGACATTGTGGGCGAACAGCCGGGCAAAACGATCCTGATCCGCGCCGATATGGACGCGCTGCCGATTCAGGAGCAGACCGGTTTACCGTTTAGCAGCACCTACACCGGCAAAATGCATGCCTGCGGCCACGATATCCATACGGCTACGCTGCTTGGCGTGGCGGCGATTGTTGCGCAATATCGCAGCCAGTTAAAAGGCACGGCGCGGCTGATCTTCCAGCCAGCCGAAGAGACGCCTGAGAGTGGCGCCGAAGCGATGATTGCTGATGGCGTGGCCGAGGGCGTGGATCTGGCGATTACTTTGCACAACAAACCCGAGTTGGCGGCAGGTGAAATTGCGTTGACGCGTGGCGCGAGCACGGCTTCCAGCGACGAATTTGACGTGGTGGTTCACGGCAAATCTACCCATGCTGCGCGCCCACACATGGGAACCGATCCGATAATTGCGGCGGTGAACCTTATTAGCCAACTGCAAACCATCATTTCACGTGAGCTCGATCCTTCGAATTCTGCCGTATTAACTATCGGCCATATTCACGGCGGCTCGACGCACAACATCATTTCTGATAGCTGCCTGATTCAGGGCACCTTTCGGGCGAAATCGCCTGAGTCACGCGCGCATATTGAGCACGCTTTTAAGCGTATCTGTGCCGGCGTGGCGCTGTCGCTGAACACACGCATTGAGGTCAATTATCAACGCGGCGTGCCCCCGTTGATGAATGATGATGCGTTGATTGATGCGCTCGAACCGATTCTATCGCACCAGTTTGGTAAGCCGATTGTGGCGAAACCGAGCGCCAGTTTTGGCGCGGAGGACTTCTCCCTGTTTACCGAGCGGGCGCCAGGTTGCCAGATCTACATAGGATCCGGTGCGCCAGGACGCGACGACCATCTGCATAATTCGGATTATCAACCCGACGAACGCAGCATTCATGCAGGCACTCAGGCATTAGCCCGTTTAGCCATCGATTTACTCTCCTAAAATAATGAACTCTGAGGTTTTATGATGATGCGTAAAGGGCTGTTTACTGCTTCTGCTGGCCTGTTGCTGCTGGCTGCTTCTGCACTGGTGCAGGCAAAAGATTTTGGCACACTGAAATTCGCGACTGAAGCGGCTTATCCTCCGTTCAACCAGTCTACGCCGAGTGGCAAAATTGTCGGCTATGAGCCTGATATGGTGGCGGAGCTGGCGAAACGTGCCGGTTTCAAATATGAAATCGTGGCGCAGAAATGGTCTGGCATGATCCCGGGCCTGGTCGATGGCAAATATGACGCGGTGATTGACGCTGTAACCGTCACACCTAAGCGTGAAGAAGTGGTGGATTTCACCCATCAGTACACCGTGAGCGTGTCTGGTTTTGTCACCCTAAAAGGCAGCGCGGTTGATACCTTACCGGGCAACGGTGAAGTTGTACTGGCAGGTGACGAGGCGGGTATGACCAAAGCCATCGACGCGCTGAAAGCGAAATTCAAAGGCAAAACCATCGCCGTGCAGGTCGCGACTATTCAGGCTGACTTCCTTAACAAATATCTGGCTGACGTTGCCACCATCCGCACCTATCAGGCTGGACCAGAAACTTTTGCTGATCTGCTGAACGGCCGCGTTGATGCGGTAATGGCGTCACGTACCAACCTGAATGCCTATGTGAAAAAACACACCGATACCGTGAACAGCACCGGTTACGGCTTTTCCGGCGGCGTGTTAGGGCAGGGTTCTGCGATTGCGATTCAGAAGAACAACCCGGAGCTGAAAGCGGCACTGGATACCGCGTTAGTTTCAATGATCAAAGATGGCACGCTGAAGCAGCTGTCAGAAAAATGGTTCGGCGAGAACGTCGCGCCTGCGGAGTAATGCTGAGCGCTTATGACTATTGACTGGCAACTGTTAGGTTTTGGTGACGAAGGCTGGGGCGGCGTGTTGCTTGACGCCGCCACGGTGACCGTCACCGTATCATTGTGTGCATGGCTGCTGGGCGCGGTGCTCGGCAGCCTGCTCTGTTGGATGCAAATTGGTGGTGCGCGCTGGCAACAGCGCCTCGCTAATGGCTACATCACGCTGTTTCGTGGCGTACCCGAACTGCTGGTGATCTACCTGTTTTACTTTGGCGGACGCCAGGTCGTTTCGTTCCTTGGGGAAGCGTTGGGCATGCAGGGACCGTTTGATGTTAACGGCTTTGTCGCCGGGGCTATTGCCATCGGTTTGATCTCCGGCGCTTACCAGAGTGGTGTCTTTCGTGGCGCATTTTACGCCATCCCGAAAGGCACGCTGGAAGCGGCTACGGTGACCGGTATGGGACGGCTGATGCTGTTTCGCCGCATGATCGTGCCGCAGGCGTTGCGCACGGCTCTTCCGGGGATGGGAAATCAGTGGCAATCGGTGATTAAAGAGTCGGCGCTGGTTTCTGTGACAGGATTAGTGGAAACCATGAACCAAATTTCCACCGCATCCAACTCTACACAAATGCCGTTTTTCTTCTACAGCGTCGGCGCGGTGATCTACCTGATCATCACCACCTGTTCCGATTTTGTTTTCCGCTGTGTGGAAAAAGTGGCCATGCGCGGGCAACAACGCGCGCGGTTGTAAGGAGCCACGATGGATTTCACTTTCTTACAGCATACGCTTGCCGCGTTGCTGCGCGGCTTGCCGCTGACACTCAATCTCGCCGTATTGTCACTGTTGGGTGGTGGGGTGCTGGCGCTGTTACTCAATCTGCTGCGTCAGAATCGTTATGGTAGCGTTTTTGCTCGCTTTTACGTCTGGCTGTTTCGCGGCACGCCGTTATTGATCCAGATTTTTATGATCTATTACGGACTGGGGAGTTTACCGGCAGTGCGTGAAAGTGTGCTGTGGCCGCTGCTGCGCGATCCTTACTGGTGCGGGTTGATTGCGCTGGTGCTTAACGACGCCGCTTACACCTCGGAAATTCTGCGTGGTGGTCTCAATGCCGTCAGCGTTCAGTCGCTTGAGGCCGCCAAGGTCAGCGGCATGTCGTGTTTTACGAAGCTGCGCCGCATCACCTTGCCGCTCGCCGTGCGCCAGGCGTTGCCAGCTTATAGCAATGAAATTATCTCGATGATCAAATCGACTTCACTGGTCAGCACCATCAGCCTGATGGAAATGACCGGTATCGCGGACTCGATAGTGTCGGAGACGTTCCGCGCGCTGGAAGTTTTTATCAGTGCGGCGATCATTTATCTGCTGCTGACCGTGCTGGTCAGTAAAGCTGTGGCGCTACTGGAGCGCCGTTTGTCCCCTTATCACGTTGGAGCACGTCAATGAGTAAACCCACTATCGCCCTGAGTCATCTCAGAAAAAGTTATAGCGGGCATGAAGTGCTTCATGACATCAGCCTGACGGCGCAGGATGGGGATGTGATATCGCTGATTGGCGCCAGCGGTTCCGGAAAAAGCACTTTGTTGCGCTGCATCCCGTTTCTTGAAGTGCCGCAGGGCGGGGAAATTGCAGTCGGAGATGAGGTAGTCACCATTGACAATCCCCACGAGAAACTCAGCCGTGAGCAGCAGCGTCGTATCAAACTGATGCGCATGCAATTGGGTTTTGTGTTCCAGAGTTTTAACCTTTGGCCGCATAAAACCGTGATGCAGAACATTATTGAAGCGCCGGTGCATGTGCAGAAACGCAGTCAAAAAGAGGTGGTTGAAGAAGCCGAAGCCCTGCTGCATAAAGTCGGGCTGTATGAAAAGCGCAACGCATGGCCATCGCAGCTTTCAGGCGGACAGCAACAGCGTGTAGCCATCGCGCGAGCGTTAGCGCAGCAGCCCAAAGCGATTCTTTTTGACGAGCCCACTTCCGCGCTCGACCCGGAACTGGTCGGGGAAGTGTTACGAGTGATCCGCAGCCTGGCTGAAGAGGGACGTACGATGATCATCGTCACCCACGAGATGGGCTTCGCGCGCGATGTTTCCAACAAAGCGGTGTTTCTGCATCAGGGCAAAATCGAAGAGTCAGGGCCACCGCAACAAGTGTTTAGCGATCCGCTCTCTGATCGCTGCCGGGCATTTGTCAGTAGCCACCTGCAGCGAAATAGCTAGCTTCCTTTCAAACCCGCTTTCAGCGGGTTTTTTGTTATCCAAACCCTCATTCAATTAATTTACTCAGTTAACAATTCCATCGGGAAATACATTAGCTTTTAGGATATTTCTTGCGATTTATCTTAACGAATTCAGCTAATCAAATGATGTATACAACATGAATTTTCAGACCCTTTCTGAGCCTTAACCGCGCATAACTTCAACGACTTAAACCAAAAAGTAAGAAATTTCCTATATAAATCAGATCACAAAGATCATCTTACCCTGTTGCTATCCTAATCCAGCCTAAGATATATTCGCGCAGAATCACACAAGGAAAGTGTGCTTAAAGCGTGCTTTCCGCGCTTAACTTACAGGAGTAAATATGAGTAATTCTTATCAAAATGAAATACCCAAAGCGCGCGTTAACATCAAACTTGACGTTCATACCGGCGGCGCTGCACGCAAAATGGAGTTGCCGCTCAAGCTGCTGGTGACCGGAGATTTCAGTAACGGCCAGGAAGATCGCGTCCTGAGCGAGCGCGAAAAAGTTAACGTCAATAAAAACAATTTCGACAGCGTGCTCGCTGACTTCTCGCCTTCAGTACGGCTCACCGTGCCGGATACCTTGTCAGCGGATGGCAGTGAACAGGCCATCAATCTTACCTTCAGCAACATCAAAGACTTCGAACCTGAACAGGTCGCCCGTCAAATCCCGCAACTCAAAGCAATGCTCGCGATGCGAAATCTGCTGCGCGATCTCAAATCCAATCTGCTTGATAACGTCACCTTCCGCAAAGAACTGGAAATCATCCTGAAAGACCCGGCACTGAGTGACGAACTGCGTTCCGAACTTTCTGCGCTTGCCAGCGATAACGGCTGAACCCCTTTAACGGACTAAATGAGAGAAGATGCTGATGTCAGTTCAGAATGAAACCCTGCCTTCCGGTGAAACCACCGTGCTTGAAAACCCTGCAGTGGAAGGCGTGTACGCCTCGCTGTTTGATAAAATTAATCTCCATCCGGTCTCCTCACTGAGCAATCTGAATGTCTGGCAAGACAATCAGGCGATGTCAGACGCCACCGCTGACGAGCGCGTCACGGCGGCGATGCAGGTGTTTCTTAATCGCTTAAAAATCAGCGGTGAGAAAGTCGAAAAACTGGATAAAAACCTGCTGGATCATCATATTGCCGAGCTGGATTATCAGATCAGCCGCCAGCTGGATGCGGTGATGCACCATGACGAATTCCAGAAGGTGGAATCGGTGTGGCGTGGATTGAAATCGCTGGTGGATAAGACCGATTTCCGCCAAAACGTCAAACTGGAAGTGCTTGATGTGTCGAAAGAAGACCTGCGTCAGGACTTCGAAGACGCGCCGGAAATAATCCAAAGCGGTCTCTATCTACAAACTTACGTTGCCGA
The DNA here is from genome assembly GCF_056491465.1 of Pantoea sp. C1E2. Lineage (NCBI taxonomy): Bacteria > Pseudomonadati > Pseudomonadota > Gammaproteobacteria > Enterobacterales > Erwiniaceae > Pantoea > Pantoea sp. C1E2. The sequence goes on along the minus strand of NZ_JBSZHT010000004.1, from coordinate 561,909 downwards.
GTACGACACGCCGGGTGGCGAGCCGATTGGCGCGGTGATTTCAGCCTATGAATTCGATGCCTCAGCACAGGATATGGCATTACTGCGAAACCTCTCCAAAGTCGCAGCTTCCGCCCATATGCCGTTTATTGGCTCGGCCGGCCCGGCGTTTTTCCTGAAAGAATCTATGGAAGAAGTGGCAGCCATCAAAGATATCGGCAACTACTTTGACCGTGCTGAATACATCAAGTGGAAATCCTTCCGCGACACCGATGATTCACGCTACATCGGCCTGACCATGCCGCGTGTGCTGGGCCGTTTGCCGTACGGACCTGATACCGTGCCGGTGCGCAGTTTCAACTATGTGGAAGAGGTGAAAGGGCCGGATCACGATAAGTATCTCTGGACCAATTCCTCCTTTGCCTTTGCCGCCAATATGGTGAAAAGCTTTATCAACAACGGCTGGTGCGTGCAGATTCGCGGACCACAAGCGGGCGGTGCGGTGCAGGATCTGCCCATTCACCTGTATGACCTCGGCACCGGTAATCAGGTGAAAATACCTTCTGAAGTGATGATCCCAGAAACCCGCGAGTTTGAATTCGCCAATCTTGGTTTCATTCCGCTGTCGTATTACAAAAACCGTGATTACGCCTGCTTCTTCTCCGCAAACTCCACGCAAAAACCGGCGCTGTATGACACCGCAGACGCCACCGCAAACAGCCGCATCAATGCGCGTTTGCCTTACATCTTCCTGCTTTCACGCATCGCGCATTATTTGAAGTTGATTCAACGCGAAAACATCGGCACCACCAAAGACCGCCGCTTACTGGAACTGGAGCTGAACACCTGGGTGCGCGGGTTGGTGACCGAAATGACCGATCCGGGCGATGAATTACAGGCTTCCCATCCGCTGCGCGATGCCAAAGTGGTGGTGGAAGATATCGAAGATAACCCGGGCTTCTTCCGCGTGAAGCTGTTCGCAGTGCCGCATTTCCAGGTGGAAGGCATGGACGTCAATCTGTCGCTGGTATCTCAGATGCCAAAAGCGAAAGCGTAAGGCGGTTATTCGGAATGAAAATTTACCGTCCGTTATGGGAAGACGGCGCTTTTCTGACGCCGCAACAGTTCCAGCAGCAGGCTATGTGGGACGCGCATGTGGCAGGTACCGTTGCTGGCATGGTGCTGGCACACCCCTGGGGCGTGCTATGTGCAGAGTTCGATGATAGTGCGCTGGCGCTGTCAAAGCTGAATGCGGCGCACATTGCCGTCCGCTTTGCGGATGGCTCACTGGTCGATACCCATCTGGCTGACACTCTGCCACCTGTCTGTGAGTTGACTGATGTGACAGACCGGGACAGCGTAGAGGTGGTACTGGCGCTGCCGCTGATCAACGCCAACGGCGGTAATCTGGAAAACGGTGCGGACAGCGAACGTCCGCGCCGCTGGTTCGCCACCCGGGAGCGCGTGCAGGAGCTGGCAGGTCACGAACGCACCGAGATTGCAGTACAGCGTTATGCGCTACGCCTGCGGCTGGCGCATCAGGAAAACGCGGCGTACCTGACCTGTCCGGTTGCCCGTCTGGTGCGCAACGCGCAGGGGCAGTGGATGCGCGACACTACGTTTATTCCCCCCATGCTGTCACTGGCGGCGAGTCCGGCACTGGTCGCGGCGCTGGGTGACCTGCTTCATCGCCTGCAGGCACGTCGTCAACGTCTGATGCAACTGCGCCGAGAAAGTAACGAACGCATGGCAGATTTTGCCGTGTCCGACGTTTCCCTGTTCTGGCTGCTCAATGCGCTGAACAGCGCTGAGCCGGTGCTGACAGAGTTGTATCAATCACCGTCGCGCCATCCTGAACTGCTTTATCGTGAGCTGGTACGCCTTGCGGGCAGTCTGCTGACGTTTTCTCTTGAGAACACGCCGGACGATATCCCGGCCTACCGGCACAACGCGCCAGAACAGGTATTCCCGCCGCTGTTCACGCTGCTGGATACGCTGCTGGAGGCAAGCCTGCCTTCCCGCGTGATCGCCATCGACCTGGAAAAACAGGGCGTGCTGTGGAAGGGCAGGCTACACGATGCGCGTCTGCGCGAAGGGGCGGATTTCTATCTGTCCGTACGCTCCTCTCTGCCGAATCATGAACTTCAGGCGCGCTTTCCGCTGCTGTGCAAGGCCGGCAGCCACGACGATGTGTCAGAGGTAGTGAATATCGCGCTGAGCGGCATGGCAATCCGCCCGCTGCCACATGTCCCTGCGGCCATCCCGTTACGCCTGGAAAATCAGTACTTCGCGCTGGATCTCTCAACGGATGCGGCCCGGGCGATGCTGGCCTCGGGCGGCTGTACCTTCTACACGCCGGAATCTCTCGGTGAGCTGAAACTGGAACTCTACGCGGTGCTGCGCTCATGAATAATCCCAACACGCTGACAGAGCGCCTGTTTTTTCAGGGCTGGCTGATGGTCAGCCAACTGCGCTGCGGACAGCAAATTGAAAACGGCGACGCGCTATACCGCCGTGCGGCGGGCTGGGTAAAGTCAGCTCGCGAGGCGCTGACAGAGGCTGGCTTCAGCGATGCCAGCCGTGACCACATGCTGTATGCCTTCTGCGTGCTACTTGATGAGGCGGTATTGAACAGAGGGAGTCAGGACGATGGCTGGCTGCGCTGGACTCGTGATCCGTTGCAGGTGCGCTTCTTTGGTTCACTGAACGGCGGTGAAGCACTCTGGGATCGCATCCGCACCGTGCTGAACGAGCCTGCAGCGGACATCACGGTGCTGACCTGCTTTTACCGCACCTTGCAACTGGGGTTCGTCGGGCATTACCGCGCTCAGGATGACGAACGCCGCGAAGATGTGGTGAATGCGCTGGCGGCCCGCGTGCCACCTTTTGCGCTGCCGGAAGATGCGCCGCTGGTAGTACGCCCCGCAGGTCCGCGCACCGGACGCCGCTTTTACTGGCTGAGCTGGGTGGCGGCAGTAGTGCTGCTGGGCGGGCTCTGGTTCCTGCTGGAATCAACGCTGGCAGAGATGGTGTCGCGCATGGCAGGTGCACAGTAATGGTTCGACCCGATTCACGTCAGGGCCTGACGCTGCTCGTATCCGTTCAAAAATGTCAGCAGTGAGGTGTCACTGCCACTGCTGGCAAAATACCTGAACGCGGACAATGGGCGCATCACCCGCTTCCTGCAGTCGCGTCTGAGCGGCGTACTGCATCGCGAAGGCACCCGCTGGGTACCGGACAGCATCAACGCCCAGGGACTGACCTTTAATCCGGCCTTTCTGCAGGCGCTTAATCAGCTGAGCCGCATTTCTGACGTGGTGTTCACCAGCGGCGAGGCCGGGCTGCACTTTGAGCTGCGCCCCGGTACGGCTGCAGACGTGATGCAGACTGACCTGATTATCGACAGTCAGAAGCTCACCTACATGAATCAGCAACCGGTGTGGAAACGCTTCACCTGGCCGGCTGACACTGAAGCGCCCGGCGCATCACTGAGCTGGATAAGCACGAAGGCCGGCACCCGCCAGTATGGTGACATGCCGGGGAGTTGGGGTCTGATTCGCCTGCTGGATAAGGCTCAGGTCAGCGCTAATCCGGGCATCAGCAGCAGCTGGCAGCTCACCTGGCAGGCTCCCGACGGTCGCCCGCTGAACTACATCCTGCGAACCGAAGCGGGTGAGGGACCGCTGGCGCTGCTGAAGCTGCGCAACTTTACGCTTCCGGCCGACATTTTCATTATCAATGACACACCGGACGTGCCGGATGAAACTTTTGTCAGCGAGGAAGACTAATGCCACTGCAATCTCTGATTAATGCGTGCGGTGCGGATGCGGACCATCTTCGCGCGCTGGCCACTGAGTCTGTTTCTCTGTGGGAGCCGTGGCTGAAGCCCCTGGCGGACACCCACGTAGCAGGCGAAGACCCGACCTACAACGATGCGTTCCAGCAGATGCAGGAAGAGATGAACCGTTTGTCTGGCGCGGATACGGCGCTTATCTGTGCGCTTGCGGAGCAGGTACTGACTACGGAAGCCAAAGACATCCGCGTGGCAGTCTGGTACTGCTGGGCGCGACTGCAACAGGACGGTGAAGAAGGGTTTGCCGACGGTCTGGCCCTGCTTGCCGGCCTGCTGCAGCGCTTCGGTGATGCTCTGCATCCACAGCGGGCGCGCAGTCGTGAGGCGGCGCTAGGATTTCCTGCCAGCGCACGCATGCTGGACACACTGACGCTTTATCCTGAAGTGATGACCGTAACGACACAGCGAACCGTGGCTGCGTTGCTGGCAATCGACGATGCCTGCAGAGCGCAGGGTGGGTCCAGCCTTGGGGGCCTTTACGGGGCGCTTGAGTCACGGTTGCTGAGAGCAGGCGGCCCTGATGCGGTGGTTCCCCAGACGGCGGCAGACGGCCCGGCACCCCAGTCGTCTTCAGCTTCCTGCGCCCCCGCACTGGCGGCTATCAGTTCCGGGCGTGACCTGCTGGACCAGGCGCGAACGCTGGCCGCTTATCTGCGTGATCAGCCAGGCGGATGGCTGGCCGCACACCGGCTGATGAAAACCATCCGTCATGACACGCTCAGCCAGCTGCCACCGTTGTCCGGCGACGGCAAAAGCCGCATTGAGCCACCTAAGCCGGACCAACGCGCTCAACTTAAGCGCCTGTGGCTGCAGCAGAGCTGGGCCGAACTGGCCGAGCAGGCTGACAATCTGTTCAGTCGGGGCGGCAACCACTTCTGGCTTGACTTGCAGTGGTATCAGCACCAGGCGCAATCGCGTTCGGGAAATGCGGCGCTGGCGGCGATTGTTCAGGACGATTTGAAGGGGCTGCTGTCCCGTCTGAACGGGCTGGAAACGCTGGCTTTCAGTGACGGAGTGCCGTTTGCGGATGAGGTCACTATGAGCTGGATCCAGCAGCACGTCCTGATGCCAGCTGGCGTATTTGGAACAGGATCTGCGTCAATGACCACCGGCGCAGACGATGGCGTGCTGGAGTTGGAGAGCGAAGCCACTGGCCTGGCTGACAGAGAAGGCATTGAGGCTGCGCTAACATGGCTGCAGCAGCGACCCGGCATCACGTCAACTCGCCAACAGTGGTTATTACGTTTGCTGATGGCCAGAATCGCGGAGCAATTTGGACGTCAGGAAATGGCACTTCATCTGCTATGTGCGCTCGATACGCAAGCGGAGAGCATGGTACTAAACGAATGGGAGCCGTCTCTGCTGTTTGAGGTGAAGTCTCGCAGACTCAAAATGCTGCGTGCACGAGCAGTTAGAGGGGGTACAGATAAGCTACAAACAAATAAGGAAATTGAGCTGTTGATTTCAGGTCTTATTAGACTTGATCCCGTAAAGTCTGTTGCAATTTGTGGATGAGTATTTCGTTAACGACTAAGTGTGGGAATTAAGCCATATTTACTCATGTCTAATATACTTTTAATAACTAAGGTGGATTTATGTTTTCATTAATTCGTGTTGTCAATTTTATGGTTTCAATCATGTTCCTTATTGGAGGTGTGTTGAGTTTTTTCCTTGGTGGGATGTTGATAGGTATATTCCCAGAGCTTGCTGCTTTTTCAATGCTCTTTGCAATCCTTCCAATAGCTTTAATCTTTATTTCAATTCTTGGCTTATATGGCGTGCTAAATAACAACATCAAAGTACAGATAGCTTTCGATATTTTATTGCTTCCGTTCTGGAATGTCGGAACTGTGGTGGGAGGTGTTTGTTTAATGTTATTCTTAGTCGAGCGATATAAAGTCGCTGGCAAATCGATTAGCTCCGACGCACCTGATAAGCCATGACATTGTTTCTCTTTTTTTAATTTCGGTTAAGATTGCTCGATCAAATCATTTAGCGAATTGTAGTGAGTAAAAGTCAAATTCATTTGAAAAATGGGTCGGCTTTATATCGCATAAAACATTCGGCTACATTGATTTAATTGCTCCACAATAACTTCCAGTTGATACAGTCTATTTACAGAAATAATTTTATTATGAAAGACTTAACCCTGCGTTATTACGATACCGAAATGCGCTATCTGCGCGACGCCGCAAGAGAATTCGCTGAAACCCACCCAGACCGCGCCGCCATGCTCAACCTGGATCGTGCAGGCACGCCCGATCCCTTTGTGGAGCGCCTGCTGGAGGGATTTGCTTTTTCCGTAGGTCGACTGCGTCAGAAGATTGATGATGACCTGCCGGAGCTGACCGAGGGCCTGGTCAGTATGCTCTGGCCGCACTATCTGCGCACTATCCCGTCACTGAGCATAGTGTCGCTCTCGCCTGACCTGCCGAAAATGAAAATGGCGGAGACCGCCCCCGCAGGGCTGGAGGTGTACTCTCGCCCTGTAGGCCCGAAAAATACTGTTTGCCACTACCGCACGACGAAGCCGGTTACACTTAATCCGCTGTCGGTATCCGGCGTGACCATGGGCACCGAGCCGGACGGACGTTCCGTAATGCGCGTGCGAATCGCCAGCAGCGGGCAGGCGGACTGGAGCCAGTGTGACCTGCGCCATCTTAGCCTGTGGCTGGGAGAAGATGTGCCCGTCGCGACGGCGCTGCATCAGAGGCTGACCCGCCGTCAGGCCGCGATATACGTCCGCCTGGACGGGCAGCAGGAGCGCATCGCCCTCAACGCCTGGTTCAGTCCGGGTGGATTCAATGAGGAAGACAGGCTGTGGCCAAAGGGTGACAGCGCCTTTAGCGGCTATCAGTTGTTGCTGGAGTATTTCACCTTCCCGGAGAAGTTTCGCTTTGTGACTCTGAACGGACTGGAAGCGGTCCGTCTTCCCCCCGGACTCGCGGGGTTCGATATTGAGGTGGTATTCAGTGAGGCGTGGCAGAGTGATTTGCCGGTAACCAATGCCTCACTGCGACTGCACTGCGTGCCGGTGATTAACCTGTTCACGCTGGAAGCGGACCCGCTGACCGTAAATGGACTGGAGAGCGAATACCTGCTGCGCGCGAAGCGCTTGCAGGACGGTCACACCGAAATTTACTCGGTGGATGCGGTCAGCGGTTCAGGGCTGACCGGCGCGGCTGAATATGTCCCGTTCACCAGTTTCCGACACCGGGGCGGCATGATGAGACGCCTGGCGCCCGAGCGATACTTCCACACCCGCGTGCGTCGGGGCGTCACCGGCCTGCATGATACCTGGCTCATCCTTGGCGGCCAGCAGTGGGAGGAGGGGCACGAGCTTTCCCGCGATACGCTATCGCTGCGCATCACAGGTACCAACGGCCAGCTTCCTCGTCGCGCGCTACAGAGCACCCTGCTGGACCGCTGCGAACAGGTGTTGCAGACGCCGGTGACGGTGCGCAATCTGACGCGTCCGACGTTGCCTGCTTATCCACCCGCTGAGGACCGCTTTCACTGGCGAGTGCTGAGCCACCTCGGTTCCGGTTTCATCAATATGATGAATAGCGCAGAAGTGCTGCGCGGCACGCTGGCGCTATACAACTGGCAGGATGACGAACTCTGCAACCGCAGGCTGGATGCGATCCTTGACGTACAGCACCACCGTCTGCAGCGGTTTGAGTCTGGTTACCTGCTGCGCGGTCTCGACGTTGAGGTGACGCTCGACAGCAGCGGCTTTAGCGGTGATGGCGACATACATCTGTTTGGCGAGATGCTTAACCGCTTTCTGTCGCTTTACGCGGACATGAACCAGTTCATTCAGCTCTCCCTGATTATCCGGCCTGAAGGAAAATGCATCCGGTGGAAAGAGAATCACAGTCAGCGACTGCCCGGTTAATCGCGGGGCTGGGCGACCGGCTGCCGTATATGAATTTTTACCGCTTCTGTCAGCTTCTGGAAAGGAGCGATCCCGATGCACCCGTGCCGGGCAGCAGCTGGCAAGTGCGGCACGAGCCGGTACGGTTCCGGCCTCATCCCGGCATGGGCTTCCCGGCGGGGGAAATTCGTGGTGCGGAGGAGCCCGCTTATCCGCATCTGCCGCCCACGGTACGCATTAATTTCATGGGGCTCTATGGTACGGCGTCTCCGCTGCCGTCTCATTACGTTGATGACGTGACACGTCGACGCGAGGGGCACGAGGCCACCCAGGATTTTCTGGATATTTTCAGCCACCGCCTGACCACGCAGTTTTACCGCATCTGGCGCAAATACACCTACCCGGCGACATTCACACCTGGTGGAACCGATGACACCTCTCAGTATCTGCTGGGGCTGGCGGGTCTGGGGATCAGGGGCTGTGCGCAGAATATCGCGACGCCGGTCTCCCGGTTCCTGGCGTTACTGCCGGTGATGCTGCTGCCTGGTCGAACGGCCGAAGGGGTCTCCTCGCTGGTGGGGTTGCTAGCACCGGACACGCACGCGCAGGTCGTGCCCTGGGATCCCCGTCGTATTGCCCAGTCTTCCATGCTGAATATGAGCACACGCCACCCGGTCAGTCTGACGCACCGCCCGGTGATGGGGACGCATGCCACCGACGTCAACGGGCAGGTGTTGCTGAGACTGTTCACTGATAACCCTGAGGAAGTCCGGGGCTGGCTCCCCGGCGGGCAACTGCACGGAGACCTGATGGCGCTGTTGCACGTCTATCTGGGGGCAAAGCTGGATGCGCGACTGGAACTCTGCGTTGATCGTGCTCTGTTACCTGATGCGCAGCTGAGCTGCCGGACGAATGAAGCGCAACAGCTGGGGCGCACGGCGGTGCTGCCTCTGACACAACCCCCGGGCTCCCGAGAGCCTGATTTGATAATCATACAGCTCGGTCGCTATCAGCGTGTCCGGGTACAACCTTCAAGGATCGAAACCGATGAACAGGGCGACTACCGCTGGTAAAACGCTGCTCCCTCTTATGCTGGCGCTGAGCGTCAGCGGCTGCGGTCTGACGCAGAAAGTATCAGAGGGCACCGTCTCCGTAACAAAATCCATTTTTTACAAACAAATACGCACACTGCATCTCGATTTTCGCGCCCGTGAAGGGGCAAACCGCAACGCGCAGGGCGCTGCGCTCTCGACCGTGGTGCGCATATGGCAGCTCAAGGACAGTAAAGCCTTTGAAGCCTCAGACTATGCTTCACTGTTTTCTGCTGACAGTCAGGTGCTGAAGGCGGATATCCTGGCACAAAAGGACATCCGCATACGCCCGGGTGAGTCAGTCAGTATTGATATGCCCATGGACGATAAGTCGGAATTCGTGGCGGTGGCCGGCCTGTTCCTGTCACCGGACACTCAGGATGATAAGTGGCGACTGCTGCTGACCCGCGATGACCTCGATCCGGACAAGGCGCGCGTGATTGAGCTGGGTGACGGTACCCTAACGCTGGTAGCGGAAAAGGCTAAGCGACCATAATGATGCCTTCACTTTACGAGATCCTTTACGGCAATTTCAGTGGTGGGTTGGACCTCGATGCGGTGAGCGAACGGGACCAGGTCATTCTCTCGGTGCTGGATAATCTGCAGCGTATCCTCAACACCCGCGCAGGATCAATTGCGCACATCCCCGATTACGGTCTTCCGGATATGACCCGCATTTTGCAGGGGATGCCAGGCACTGCGCATCAGCTGCTTTACACCTTTTCAAATGTGCTGCTGAAGTACGAGCCGCGCCTGAAGCGTGTTGATGTGGCATTGCTGGAGCAAACAATGCCTGGTGAATTGCGCTACGCCATTGATGCCGAACTCACCGATATCGGACTGGTGCGCTACGGCACGGAATTCAAACCAGAGGGCAGAGTGTTGCTGCGTCACTTAAAGCAACAGCAGTTAATAGGCAATGGTTTGACGCGATAAACAAGGAAGGTTGTTGAATATGAATCAGGTGATCAAAACCGGTGCAGATCCGCGCACATTATCCGGCTATACCCAGTTGCGGGATGAGATGAATAAGCTGACGCATCCCGCCCGGCCCGATGTCGATTGGGGCAAAGTAGAGACACTCACGCTGCGGTTGTTTGAACAGAATGGATTGGAATTGCAGAGTGCGGCCTGGTTTACCCTGGCGCGTGCTCAGAACTCGGGGTTGAGCGGTCTGAATGAAGGCCTGAACCTGATTAATGCATTAATAGTGCATCAGTGGGCGGTTTTCTGGCCGCTGGCGATTGATGCCCGCGCCGATATCCTCAGCGTGATGTTTCGACGTCTGCAAAGTCTCTATCGTGGGTGGCAGGTGGAGGGCCACGAAATGCTGACTCAGCTGATAGAAACGGAACGACTGCTGATATCCCTGCGTGAAGCATTGTTACGTTTTGGCATTCGGGAATTTGCGCAGGCCAATACGTTATTACATCAGGTCAAACACTCAATGACGCAGTTGCAGGAAGGCCTGCTCTCTCCGGTGCAGCTTATCCCAGCAGCGCTTAACCAGTCACAAGATAATACTCCCACCCGCGTTTATGTTGTCTACCCAGAAGCTGATGAGCAATCAGCGATGCATGCAACGCCGTCACCATTGAAATCATTTGTCAGTGGTGCCTGCTGTGCATTGCTGGCCGGTGCATTGGTGTTTGCCTGCGGAACGGGGTACAGGCATGTACATCAGCAGCAGTCAGCCGCAGCTCAGGCATTGCTTGAGCAACAGCGCAGAGAGAAACAAGCGATACCTTTGGAGCGGCTGGCAAGCTGGCACCGTGGTATGGCGCAGTTGGAAAATATGGCTGAGCAGCTTAACAGTCTGGACAAAACCAAAGGCAAGTATTTGACGGTAAGCGAATTGAAAACCGGCATATTTTCAGCCATGCAAGCTTTCAATGAACAGGTTCCGGTTGAAGAACAACTGCGGCGCTACGCGCAAAGTGAGAATGACCAACTGAATGAAGAAACTCAGACAGAACTGCGACTGAAGCAGCTCATGTTTCGCTTTCAACTTTTGCAGCAGCAAAAAGCGCAGCCCACGCTGGACTGATTTAGCAACCAGTCTAAATCAAAGTTGTCTTAGGTAGACGTCTGAAATCGCTGTTTGACCGGTAAAAGATATTGAATCGCAAGGATAATAAAGATAAAAGTTGCACACTGCATCAACAGGCCGAACAGCGATATTGATGACCCTCCAGTCAACGGAGGGCTTTTTTTTATTGTTTTCTAAACATTAAAAACCGCCTCAATTCTGCCAGCCATGATGTAAGAGAGTGCCACTGCCATGGCAAGCAATCTGCATCGATCACGATGCAAAAGTTAACTGAGTTTCACCGTTGGCGGAGTAGGGAATGAGCGCAAAAGTTTGGTTAGTGGATGAGGATTTGTCAGTGCGTGAATCACTGGGTTTTGTGCTAAAAGCCATTGAATATGAAGTGGCCGATTTTGCTGATATCGCATCGTTTGCTGCCGCTGTGCACAGCGATGAACCCTTGCAAGGCTGCTTGCTGGTGGATGTGCCAACCGCAGACGCAGATGAACTGAACGTCATGGTGAACTTAACTGCTCGTCATGCTTTGCTACCGATTGTCATCATGACCGATCAGGATAACGTTGAGACATGTCGCCATGCGTTTTCCGAAAGCATGTTTGCCATTTTCTCTAAGCCGCTGGAGATTGAACCGCTGCTTGAGACCTTGCATCAAGCCATGCAGGAAAGTGAGAAACGCGCCCAGCCATAACGGGCGCGTGATGCACTGAAATTAATTATGCGCGATGTGTTCGCCGCGCACTCGCCTTGATGCCACAAAGCACAGCAGAGGAACCGGCAACGTAAACAACAGCAGCAACCACAGCAGCACGTACACCGCGTCTACGCCGTCATTTTGCAGATTGTTATAAAGCTGAACCGGCATGCCCTGCGGGAAATAGGCGAAAATCATGACAATGCCGAACTCACCCATGGCACGCACCCACGCCAAAGCCGTTGCAGAGGCCAAGCCCGGCGCGGCCAGCGGAACCGACAAACGCCAAAATCCCTGCCAGGGTGAGGCACCTAAGGTACGACCGGCATCCAGAATATCCTGCGGAACGCCGGCAAAAGCAGAACGTGCGGTGGTAATGAAGTAGGGCAGTGCACCGTACCATTGCGCCAGAATAAACGCGGCAGGATTGTTAACCAGCGTCCAGCCAAATTTCCCCAGTAATTCCCCTGGAACACTGTAAGGTCCGTAAGTGCTCACCAGTAAAATTCCCATTGCCAGCGGAGGCGTCAGTAATGGAATCATCACCAACAGTTCCACAATGGCGCGCGCGCGCCCCTTCGCCTGCGACAGCCACCACGCTACTGGTAATCCGCTGATAAAAACCAACAGCAGCGCAATCGCACCCAAGCCTAATGAGGTGGTGATGGCACTGCCATCGCCCCAGGCAAGGTGCATATGCTGCCATTGCGTGACGCCAATCAGGGTGACGAATGGTACTGCCAGCAACAACAGTGCTGGCAATGACAACCAAAGCGCGGTGGCGTGACCGGTCTTCATTACTGATAAACAGCTCCGCCTTTCGGTGCGGCGTAACCATTCTGTTTAAACAGTGCCTGACCTGGCTGGCTCAACATGAAGTCGACAAAGGCTTTACCCGCTGCCGCACCGTGCGGGGCGTTTTTCAGCACTGCTGCGTAGTAAACCAGCGGCTGGGTATGCAGCACTTTATCTTTGCCCGCGCTATCTTTCACGCTGAAGCTGACGGTGTCATACCACTGTTTTGCCATGTCTGGATTGCTCAGATTGATCTCATCTGGCAGAGCCACGTAAGGCAGATGTGCGGAAATCACTTCACTCTCATAACCGGCAGCGGCATCCACCTGGCCGCTCTCCAGACGAGCCAGCAGGCCGCCTTCAAGGTGGGTCTGAGCAGGATTTTGGTAGCCACCGAGAATTTTATCGGCGATGCCTGGCTGCTTGTAATACTTCTCAGCCAGCAGCAGGGTAAAGATAATATTCTGGCCTTTTGGATCATTGATCGGATCGGTGCGCCCGAACTTAATCCCCGGTGTTGCCAGCACTTTCAGCCAGCTGGCGTCTGCGCCTTTGGCCTGTGCGAACTGCTGGGCAAATTTCCCTTTCGGGCTGTACGCCACCACCATGCTAGTGCTGGCAACCGGTACGGCATCATCAATCAATCCTGCATCTTTCAAAATCTGCATCGGGCCCGGCGTGATGGAGACGAACACGTCGGCGGTGATTTTTTTACTCGCGAGCAGACGTGCCATACCGTATGCACCCTGGCCTTGCCCTTCATATTTTCCATCGTTCTGTTTAGCAAAGGCTGGACCTAAAGACTGGTCCATCACTTTCCCCATCGAACCGGCATAAGTCACACGAATATCGGTATTGGCTTGTGCCTGCAAGCTGAGGCCAGCGGCTGCGGTTAACATCAATGCTGTGAGGTGTCTGACTTGCATTCCCTTTCTCGCTATATAATTAGGTAGATAACGATTATCGGAAATTGTGCAATCAGTGCAAGCTGAAATCTGTTGCGAAATATGGGGATAGCCCGCCGCAGCGGGCTGACAGCATCAGGCGAGAATGCGCTGAGCCCAGGACTCAATCTCATCACCGCTGCCAATGTCTAACTGCACCAGGCCGTTGGTGATAAAGGTGGGCGAGACGTGAATACCGTTCTGGCGCGAATACTTGCAGTGCCATTTGACTTCATTTTGCAGCTCGGCGCGCAGGAACGGCGCATGGGCATCCACACCGCTATATTGTTGCAAACGATCAAGAATTTGGTGCGGCGTGGCGTCCATATTGGGGCCATGACTGTGATCGGTGAACTCAAACTCCTCACGATGATCGGCGACCGCCTGCAGCACACGTTTCGCCGCGGCTTTGCCCTCTGGCAAAGTGGATGCTGCGAGGATGTAACGTACGATCAGCCCGGAATACATGTGCCACGGCTGGGATTGCAACCGGATCTTCAGCGTCATCTTATCTTCACCCACCAATGCCAGCAGCGCATCCAGTTTATTAAACGCACGGACTGAAAACGGGCAGGTGGGTTCCAGAAACACTTCAAACACTTTGGGGCCGTGACCCCAGATCAATGGATCGGCGTGTAAAGCGGTGGTTTGACTCATATTCATTCCCTGTTGCGAGGTTAAACGTTGCCCTACTTTGGCAAAGCGCGGCGACGACAGCCAGCGCAGGTTTATGCTTTTTTGTTACAAGGACATTCACGTTGTCAGCATCACGCAAAATAAAAATCATTTTATAGATCCGTTAACTACAAGAATGTCCGCTGTTCCCGCCGTTGCTCAGAAAATAAACGGCTATAGTTATGCCAGCTTTGTTCTCTTTTTGTGCGGTCATCGCCGCACGTTTGATTCATTTGCCTGGAGCCAATAGATAAGCAACGAGGTTCAATGTGTTTGCCGAAATATCCTGGAAAATCATCCATCAGGTCATTAACCAGACCATCGCGGAGATGGTGGATGCGCAGCAAACGTTGGATGTGATAACACTGCGCAGACGGTTGCGTGAAATGGCCGAAAACGAAACAGATGAAGCGATGGTGCTGTGTTACTGGCAGGCCAGTAAAGTGCTAACGCGATTGCCACCTACAGTGACAGCCAATCAGTTGGTTGAAGCGGCGCGCCATGCTTTTCGCAGCCCCCTCAATCACGATCCGCTTTAACCCTGAATGCTTTTCTGACAGTTTGCGGATAATCGTTTGATTTATCGTCATAATCCTGGCGTACGCTCTGCTAGACTAGTGAGTCGAAAACGCTGAAACAGAGGACAGTAATGAAAATCAAAAGTTATGCCGCGATGAATGCAGGCGAAGCGCTGGTGCCTTTTGAGTATGAGGCCGGTCCGCTGGCAGCTGAAGAGGTACAGGTTGAGGTCGATTATTGTGGCGTTTGCCACTCTGACCTGTCGATGATCGATAACGAGTGGGGCATCTCCTCGTTTCCAGTGATTGCTGGCCATGAAGTGATTGGCCGCATCAGCGCGTTGGGTGATGCCGCACAGAACAAAGGGCTGAAAGTTGGTCAGCGCGTGGGCATTGGCTGGACAGCGAAAAGCTGCCAGCACTGTAATGCCTGCATCAACGGCGAGCAGGTCAACTGCGAAAATGGTTCTGTACCCACCATCATGAACAAAGGTGGCTTCGCCAGCCATCTGCGTGCTGACTGGCAATGGGTGATCCCACTGCCAGAATCCATGGATATCTCCACTGCCGGCCCACTGCTGTGCGGCGGTATCACCGTGTTCAAACCGCTGCTGATGCACAACATCAATGCCACCAGTCGTGTGGGCGTGATTGGCATTGGCGGCCTTGGCCATATGGCGATCAAACTGCTGCGTGCCATGGGTGCGGAAGTGACCGCGTTCAGCTCCAACGCCAGCAAAACCGAATCTATCCTGGCGATGGGTGCGGATCGTGTAGTGAACAGCCGCGATCCGCAGGCACTGAATGCGCTGGCGGGTCAGTTTGATCTGATCATCAGCACCGTTGCAGTAGACCTCGACTGGCAGCCATACTTCCAGGCGCTGGCACCGCACGGTAAATTCCACACCGTGGGCGCGGTGATGAAGCCGTTTGAAGTGCCGGCTTTCAGCCTGATCATGGGTGACCGCGCGGTTACCGGTTCTTCCACCGGTTCACCGGGCCAATTGCGTACGCTGATGAAACTGGCTTCGCGCACTGATGTCGCACCCACCGTCGAAGCGTTCCCGATGTCGAAAATCAACGATGCGCTTGATCATGTTCGCGCCGGTAAAGCGAATTACCGCGTTGTGCTGAAAGCGGATTTCTAAGATCGCGACAAGGTCGGCAGCCATGCCGACCTGAAATTCTGCGGTGCGCATCCTGCGCACCGATTCTTTACCCTCCATTCTTAATCAGCATCATCCTTCCAAACAGCATTACCCTCACTAATAACCTGATTATTCAGCATTATATTGCACATCACTTTGCTACTCTGGTGCTCTATCGAGCAAAATCCCGAGGACAGCGATGAAGATTTCCAGCTATGCCGCTCTGCAAGCGGGTGAGGCGCTAGTGCCTTATGAATATGATGCCGGCCCGCTGGCAGCGGAAGACGTACAGGTTGAAGTCGATTACTGCGGCGTGTGCCATTCCGATTTGTCGATGATCGATAACGAGTGGGGCGGTTCACGTTATCCGTTGATTGCCGGACATGAAGTGATTGGTCGCGTGGTGGCGTTGGGAGAGGCGGCCCAGAACAAAGGGCTCAGCATCGGGCAACGCGTCGGTATCGGCTGGACGGCAAAAAGCTGCCATCACTGTGATGCCTGCATCGCAGGCGATCAGGTGAATTGCGAAAATGGCAAAGTCTCTACCATCAATAACCGCGGCGGTTTTGCCAGCCATCTGCGTGCCAACTGGCAATGGGTGATCCCACTGCCTGAGACGCTGGATCTGGCCTCTGCGGGTCCGCTGCTGTGCGGGGGTATTACCGTCTTCAAACCGTTATTGATGCATAACATCAATGCCACCAGTCGCGTGGGCGTGATTGGTATCGGTGGATTAGGGCACATGGCGATTAAGTTGCTGCGTGCGATGGGTGCGGAAGTCACGGCATTTAGCTCAAATGCCAGCAAAACTGACTCCATTCTGGCGATGGGCGCCAATCGGGTGGTTAACAGTCGTGATGTGGATGCGCTGAATGCTTTGACAGGGCAGTTTGATTTAATCATCAGCACGGTAGCCGTGGATTTAGACTGGAAACCTTACTACCAGGCGCTGGCGCGGCAAGGCAAGTTCCACACGGTGGGCGCGGTAATGAAGCCGTTTGAAGTGCCTGCGTTTAGTTTGATTGTCGGTGATCGTGCGCTAACGGGGTCTTCAACCGGGTCTCCTGCTCAGTTACGTACCTTGCTCAAGTTAGCTGCCCGCGTAGATATTGCTCCGCAGGTTGAGGAGTTTCCGATGTCGCAGGTGAATGCCGCGTTAGAACATGTGAGAGCGGGAAAAGCCCATTATCGCGTGGTGCTCAAAGCGGACTTTTAAGTCTTGCAGTCGAAATTAGGTGCGCATCCTTGCGCACCTTGCTTTATTTACCTTGTGGGTCGCTCTCGCCAAGGAAGAAATACCATAACGGAATCGACATCAGCGCGGTGAACACCGAGCTGTATAAGGCAATCATCAACCCTTGCGTGATGTACATCGTCAATGACCAGTGGCTAAACGGAATGCCGTACTGATCGATCACGCCACCAATCATGGCATTGCTCATCACCGAGACGACAATCACCGCCAGAATGCACACGCCGCGCAGGAAATAGCGCATCTCTTTACGCTTCACCGTAAAGCGTGCGCGAATAATGCCAAGCGGTGACTGCTGCGACGCCAGAATCTCCGCTTCGGTCATCGGAACACGTTGCTGTTTACGCCAGCGCAGAATGTCGATCAGCAGAAACGCCAGCAAACTCACGCCCATCACCGGCAGCGCATAACCCAGCGCTAACGCCACCATCAGGCAGGTGCCTTTGGTGTAGAGCGGTATGGCGAGCCAGGTTTCGGTTAAGGTTTTCGCCGGGCTGGCTTCCACCTGCTGTGGACGACGAGCCCACCACATGCGATAGCCCAGCACAATCATGCTGCATAAACCGAGACCAAAGAACGCCAGCAGCAGTTGGTTAGGCAAGCCAAACAGCACGCCCATATGCGCATCCACACCCCAGCGCGTCAGTTTTGCCACCAGAGGGAACTGGGCAAAATAGACGTGATCGACAACCGAGAAGTTTTGCGGATTAACGGAAACCGCATCAACGCGGGTCGGCCAGCTGCGATCGATTTCGGTCACTGCCCACGCTTTGTCAGCGCTTTTTGGCTGGCGTAACTCCAGCTTACTGGCGCTCAGTCCATCCTGACGGGCGGCGTTGAGTACACGATCCCAGTCGCCATCCGGCAGATTGTTGGGCATCTGTTTTGCGGGCTGCGCAACCGGTTTTGCCATCGATGACATCGACATTTTAGACATGTCCATATCCGACATATCCATATCAGGCATGCCCGGCATGCTGTGATGGTCAGCATGAGGATCGGCAGGTGTGGCCGCGGCATCACCACTGAGTGAGGTGTTGACCTGCGGTGTCAGCCAGTTCAACTCCGTACGCCAGCGGTCAATATTATTACCTGCCCACTGCGACCAGGTTAAACCGGTGACCGAGAAGAACACCAATCCCAGCACCAGCGTCAGACCCAGCGTGATATGCCAGTGGCGGCTAAAGGCGAACCCCGTACGCGCGGCTTTCAACTTACGTTTCGGGCGCGTGCCCAGCCACAGCACCACGCCGCCCAAAGCGGCCACCCACAACCACGATGCCGCCAGCTCGCTGTAGTTGCGGCCGAAATCACCTAACAGCAGACTGCTATGGAGCAAATCGAGCGTGGTCCGCAACGGAAGTACGCCGCTGGTGCCGTACACCGTCATGTCGCCTTTCACTTTCAGGCTGTAAGGGTCAATAAACACCGCGCGAGACTGCGAAGCACCCAATGAGGCATCGCTGAATTGCACGCGAGTGGTATCCGTTGCGCCTGGCGCAGGTCGCACAGCGTAAATATGCTGTTTCTCACCAGCGTAGGCACGTGCCGCGCTGATTTGCGCAGACAGCGGCTGGGCATGGCCATTAAGTTGCACCGTTAACGCATCGGAGTAGATGACGTTTTCCAGTTGTGGCGTCAGCACATAGAGCGTGCCGCTGAGCGCTGCCACAAAGATAAAGGGCGCTACAAACAGACCAATATAAAAATGTAAGCGACGAAGTAGATTAAGCACCGCACCACGCGGTGCTGCAGAGTGAGCAGCAGACAAAGCCGTCTTCCTTCCGGTTAGAGAATGCCGTGACGCAATAAGGTGCGTCGTTAATGATGTTATCAGCAGGAAAGAACAGCAGGCGGCGCGCGCGGGCGGTTTGTCGGGCTGAAGCGTCGGATCACCGGAGCCTGCAGACGCGGCAGCGGTGGGGCGCGAGAAATCACCATCATCAGCCAGATGAAGGGAACAAATATCCACATCATCAACGGCACGTGGACCAGTAGGTCACAGTAGCCGCAGGCGAATTCACCGTCCTCCATCATATGATGGTCCATGCCCGGCATCGCCATATCCATCATCATTTCGTGATGATGCATCGACATCTCAGATGTCATGCCTTGCGTGGGCATGTCCGTCATGCGGCTATGCCGTTCCATCAACGTCTTCGATACTATCGGCGCGACAAACAGCAGCAGCACCGCCAATATGGCGATACAGGCAGTCAGGCGCTGGCGAAGTTGATGTGAAAAGGTCATGGCGGCGACGAAATGATTCAACAAATGAGGCCGAAGTGTAACGCCATTGCCGCAGAAGGGTTACAGAAACTCAGGCTAATTAAGAAAAAATTCGCACCTTTTGAAAAAAGTCACTTTACGCGCTGCATTTGTTAACCTTAATGCAACCTGATGAGAACAGTACGGAAACATGTAAACGGAGATCTAATGAAAATTGTGATGCTGGATGGTGATACGCTGCCGCAACCGCCGATACGCCCGGAATGGTGCACGGTATGGGACTTTCGCGGAACAACTGCGCAGCACGAAATTGCCACCGCTTTGCGGGGTGCGCAGATTGCCATCACCAACAAAGTGCCGCTGCGTGCTGAAACACTGGAGCAGTTGCCAGATCTGCGCTACATCTGTGTTGCGGCAACGGGCTATGACTGTATCGATTTAGACGCTTGCCGTGAACGCGGCATCGTGGTCAGCAATGTGCCCGGCTACTCCACGCGCAGCGTCTCCGAAGGTGTGATTGCCTCATTATTCGCCCTGCGTCGCCATCTGGTGGATTACGCCAACAGCACGCGCGCGGCCTGGCCTGCATCGTCGCATTTCTGTGTGCATCGTCAGCCCATTCAGGACATTTTTGGTGCGACCTTAGGGATTGTCGGCAAAGGCGACATCGGCAGCGCGGTGGGGGCGATGGCAGAAGCGCTCGGTATGACAGTCCTGTACGCGGACCGCAAAGGTAGCGCCGCACCGCGCGCAGGTTATGTTCCGTTCGAAGAGGTGCTGGCACGCAGCGATGTGTTGACCTTACATTGTCCGTTAACGCCGGAAACTCAGCAGCTGATCAATTTGCAGGCGCTGGCGCAGATGAAACCGTCAGCCTGGCTGATCAACACTGCACGCGGAGGGTTGATCAATGAAACCGAACTGGCGCACGCGCTGCGTCAGGGAGTGATTGCCGGTGCGGCGCTGGATGTGCTCAGCAGTGAGCCACCGGCAGCCGATCACCCGCTGTTGCAAGCGGATGTCCCCAACCTGCTGCTGACCCCGCATATCGCCTGGGCCAGCCAGCAGGGAGTGACGAATCTGTTGCGCGGCATCGAAGCCAATTTGAACGGATTTGCTCAGGGCAATCCATCGCATGTGGTGAGCTAAGCGTTTAAAAAATCGAGCGACCCAGTCGCTCGGTAAGTTTCTCCAGCAGCGCGGTGCCCGCCAGAGAGTTGCCGGAGTGATCCAATGCGGGCGACCACACCGCGATACACATCTCCCCCGGAATGACCGCGACAATGCCGCCGCCCACGCCCGACTTCGCGGGCATTCCCACACGCCAGGCGAACTCGCCAGCACCGTCATACATGCCACTGGTCATCATCAACGCATTCACCTGACGCGCCTGACGCGGTGAAATCACGGCCCACTCATCGTGCTGGCTGCGGCCTTGATTGGCGAGATAGAGGAAGGTGCGCGCCAGCTCTTCACAACTCATCGAGAGTGAGCAGTAATGGAAATAGGTTTCCATCACTTTGCTGACATCATTGTTAAAATTGCCAAATGATTTCATCAGCCAGGCAATCGCGGCATTGCGGGCTGAATGCTCGTATTCAGAGCGCGCAACCACACGGTCATAGTGAATATCGTTTTGCTGTGCCAGACGACGCACAATCTCCAGCATGCGCTGACGTGGTGCGGTCAGGCGGCCTTCCAGCAAATCGCACATCACCAGCGCACCGGCGTTGATAAAAGGGTTACGCGGCTTGCCCTGTTCCAGCTCCAGCTGCACCAGCGAGTTAAACGCCTGTCCGGAAGGTTCTTTGCCCACGCGCTGCCAGATCTCGGCATCGTCATAGAGCGTCAGCGCGACGGTCAGCGACAACACTTTGGAGATCGACTGAATGGAAAAACGTGTGGAAGCATCACCGGCCTGGAAGTGCTGCCCATCCGGCGTGACAATCGCAATACCGAGTAGATCGGCGTCGACACTGGCCAGCGCAGGAATATAATCCGCCACTTTGCCCTGGCGCGTTAACGGCCGAACTTCAGCGACAATTTCTTCCAGCAATCCATTTGTGAGTTCTGACACCAGATGGCTCCAATTTTCTTGTTATTCCGTTTCAAATACGTTTGCGGCGTGTTTCATAGCGCGCATCTGCAGTCATGAAGCCGCTATCAGCTGCGCAATAAAGAGTATGGCAATCGAATTGCGGTAGTAGAGACAGCATGATCTTTAAGGCCAGGATCATGGTGATTTGCCCTTAACTCGTCAACGGGCGACGTAAAATTCTGTGAGCCTTCCGGGTGGAGCCTGCGTTACAGTGCATAAATCCAGCAAAAACATCGGGCTTACATCATGTTCACCAATCTGTTGCGTGATTTTCCGTCAGCGGCGCAAACCGGCAGCTCCGAAACCTTCGAAGCACTGCTGTCACAACCCAATGTACTGATTGAACGTATTGTTTCAACCGGACAGGCCAGTCCGCCGGATTTCTGGTACTGCCAGACGCAAGGTGAATGGGTGATGATTTTACAGGGATCGGCCGGATTACAGTTGGAAGGTGAAAGCGAAGAGCGCACACTGTTACCCGGCGATTTTATGGATATTCCAGCGGGCTGCCGCCATCGCGTTAACTGGACCGACATCCAGGGCCCCACGGTATGGCTGGCGGTGCATTACAGTGAACTGCCCACCCAACCGTAAAATTCTGTTGCTAATGATTGCGTTACGCGATGGCCAGCTTTGGCTATGCTGACGGCTTTTCGTCGCGGGAAATGCGGCGCTGATGTAATTGAGGATCTGCATGTCTGTTTCGCAAAATGCCACTCAGCCTGAGAATGCGATGCGCGCCGGGCGCTTTATGCTGCTGCAAAAGCTGTTGAGTCGCGATAAAACCCCCGTGGCTTTATTGTTGCTCGCCGCACTGGTCGGTGTGCTCACCGGTTTGGTTGGTGTGGCTTTTGACCGCTCGGTCAATTTCATCCTGCATTTACGCCTCAACTGGCTGGAAAGCGCCGTCACGCACCCGATTTTAAAAGTCCTGTGTGCTTTTCTGGTCGCCGCCATTCTCGGCGCCGTGGGCTACTTTCTGGTGCGGCGATTCGCGCCGGAAGCGGGCGGTTCAGGTATACCCGAAATCGAAGGGGCACTGGAAGAGCTGCGTCCTGTGCGCTGGTGGCGCGTGCTGCCGGTGAAGTTTATCGGCGGTATGGGCGCGCTGGGCTCGGGCATGGTGTTAGGGCGTGAAGGGCCAACCGTGCAGATAGGTGGCAATATTGGCGGCATGTGTCTGGATCTATTTCGCGTCAAATCATCTGAATCCCGTCACACCTTAATCGCTACCGGGGCGGCGGCAGGATTGTCGGCGGCGTTCAATGCGCCGCTGGCCGGCATCCTGTTTATTATCGAAGAGATGCGTCCGCAGTTTCGCTATAGCCTGATTTCAATTAAAGCGGTGTTTGTCGGCGTGATTGTCTCCAGCATCGTATTTCGGTTGTGCAACGGTAATGAAGCCATCATCAACATCGGCCAGTTACGCGATGCGCCAACCAACACGCTTTGGCTCTATTTGCTGCTCGGCATCCTTTTTGGCGGCTGCGGCGTGGCATTTAACCGCCTTATTTTTCTCGCGCAGGATCATTTTCAACGTTTGCATCAAGGTCGCATCACCGCCTGGGTAATGTGGGGCAGTGTGCTGGCGGGATTGTGCGGTGTGCTCGGGTTATTTCTGCCGGCGGCGGTGAATGGCGGTATCACGCTGATTCCCGACTTCTCCGCGGGAAGTTACAGCGCTTTGGCGTTATTCGGTCTGTTCGCTCTGCGCACGCTGGTGACGATCTGCTGCTTCTCTTCAGGCGCGCCGGGTGGGATCTTTGCGCCGATGCTGACGCTGGGCACCTTGCTCGGCACCTGTTTTGGTCAGCTGTGCATTCACTGGTTCCCAGGCTACCAATTGGAAGCTGCGACCTTTGCCGTGGCGGGCATGGGCGCACTGTTTGCCGCTTCAGTGCGCGCGCCTTTAACCGGCATTGTGCTGGTGTTGGAAATGACCAACAACTATCAGCTGATTCTGCCGATGATCATCACCTGTTTAGGCGCAACGCTTGCCGCGCAATTCTTTGGCGGCAAGCCGCTGTACTCTTCCATTCTGGCGCGCACGTTGGCTAAGGCTCAGCTCAGCGGTCACGCCAGCGCAAAGACACACTAAGGACGTTTACCTACGCTGTGTGTCAGCGTGGTCCAGCGTCGCGCCTGTTCGCTGAGACTGAAGCCCAGGCCGTGGCGATCGGAGATCAGCATGCGGCCTTCGCGCAATTCCAGTTGCTCATTGAACAGCGGGTTGAGCCACTCAAAATGCTCAAGCCAGGGTTCGATCGGATAGGCGGCGGCGAGATGAATGTGAATCTCCATCGCGAAGTGAGGAGCCAGTTTACGCCCATGACGTGCCGCCAGATCCATGATTTGCAGGAACGGCGTAATGCCGCCAACGCGCGGCGCATCCGGCTGCACAAAGTCGCTGGCATTACCCAAAATTAATTGCTCATGCTCGCGGAAACTGGTGAGCATCTCACCGGTGGCAATCGGTGTGTCCAGCGCGGCAGTCAGCGCAGCGTGGCCTTCCACGTCATAAGCATCCAGCGGTTCTTCAATCCACACCAGATTGAACTGTTCCATCTTACGGCCCATGCGAATCGCCGTTTCGCGATCCCATTGCTGATTTGCATCCACCATCAGCGGGAAATTATCACCCAGCGCCTGACGCACTGCCGTGAGGCGATGTAAGTCTTCTGCGGTATTCGGTTGGCCGACTTTGAGTTTGATGCCGCCAATGCCATTTTCACGCGAAATCCCCACGTTCTCGATCACCTGGTCAAGCGGCGTATGCAGGAACCCGCCCGAGGTGTTGTAGCACTGCACGGAATCACGATGTGCGCCGAACAGTTTCGCCAGCGGTAATTGGGCACGCCGCGCTTTCATATCCCACAGCGCAATATCAAAGGATGAAATCGCCTGCACCGCCATGCCGCTGCGGCCCACCGACGCGCCTGCCCACAGCAGTTTGGTGTAAATCTTGTCGATGTCATTTGGGTCTTCACCGATCAGCGCATCGGCAATTTCACAGGCATGGGCGTAAATGCCCTGGCCGCCAGCGCGTTTGGAGTAGCTAAAGCCGATACCCTGAAAGCCGTCACGCGTTTCGATCTCTGCTACGATGATCGCCACTTCGGTCAGCGGTTTCTGGCGCCCGGTCAGCACTTTGGCATCGCTAACCGGCGTGGCCAGCGGCAAAAATGCCAATGACAGATTGACCCAAACGATACGGTCACCGCTCTCAGTAGCGTTACCGGCTCCCGCTGTTTTGGCATAGCTTACGGCACTGGAATTCACACTCGACATGATGTTCTCCTATAAATGATTGCGCTAACATTTTTGGTTCGAAGCAGACTATGCGCCAATATCAAAGCTCAATAATGCATTCACGATCACAAATTGGACAATCAGTGAACTTAAATGATAGCCCTAACATTTATGACGTCCTGCGCTGGATTTGAGGTTACGGCCTGCTATGCTAGCGCTATCTGCCTCTATCCTGAGCCGCCATGAAACAACGCAATCCCGAGCGCAACGCTGCTCCCACGCTGGAAGATGTCGCCCGCGTCGCGGGAATCTCGCCGATGACGGTGAGTCGTGCGCTCAATTCCCCGCATCAGGTGCGACCAGCGACCGTCGCCAAAGTGAAGGCGGCTATCAGCGCCACAGGTTACATTCCAAACGCGCAGGCGGGCAGCCTGGCGAGCAATCGCAGTCGGCTGATTGCCATAGTGGTGCCGCAAATCAACAACAATATGTTCGTGGACACCATTCAAAGCCTGAACGACAGCCTGAGTGCGCGGGGCTATCACATGCTGTTGTGTGTCACCGGTTACGAGGCAGAAACAGAAGCCGAAACCGTCTCCACGCTGCTATCCCGCCGACCTGATGGCATTGTACTCACCGGTATTCATCACAGCGCGCAGCTGAAAAAAGTGTTGTTACAGGCCAACGTCCCGGTGGTTGAAATCTGGGATATGACGCCCACACCCATCGATATGCTGGTGGGTTTTTCCCATGAAAAGATCGGCGCCCGCGTTGCCGCTTACCTTGCCGAGCGCGGTTATCAAAAGCCGGGTCTGATATGGACGGATGACCGCCGCGCACTGCAACGTAAACAAGGCTTACTGGATGCGCTAACGGGATTGGACATTAACCCGCTGGTCGACATGCCCGTACAACTTCCGGCGCTGATGGCTCGTGGCCGTGAAGCCTGCTCGCAACTGCTTGATCAGCATCCAGAGGTCGACGTGCTGGTATGCAGTTCAGACACGCTGGCGCAGGGCGCGTTAATGGCGGCGCAGGCGCGTGGTTTAAACATTCCACAACAGGTGGCGGTGATCGGTTTCGGCGATCTGGATTTTGCCGCGGCAAATTATCCGGCGATTACAACAGTGCGTATCGATCGGCAGCGTATGGGCGAGCTTGCTGCAGAGCAATTGCTAAAGCGCCTGCAAAATCAAAGGGTAGAAAATCCGATTATTGATATGGGATTCACCATGGTGCCGCGCGATTCTGGTTAACCCACGTTGAACTGCGATCTTCATCACATGCGAAAAATATGTTCCATGTTATAAAAAGTGGAAAATAAATTTCATATTGAGAGGATCCTATCAATGTCTTCACTGCCTTCATTAGAAACTCTGCTACAACAAGAGGCTGAGCATCGTCTGCCACAGTTTGATTTCGATCTGGCGTGGCAAATTGGTCAGGGCATTCAACAGCGTGGCCGCGAAATAAATGCACCCATTGCTATCGAAGTCTATGCATTCGGGCAGGTGCTGTTTCTGGCCGCATTACCCGGTTCCGCTCCCGAAAACCTTGAGTGGATGCGCCGTAAACGCAACACGGTGCTGTTGACCGGCCACTCTTCGATGTACGTGGGGTTTGCTAATGAGCAGAAGGGCGAACGTATGGCGCAGCAGCGCAACATTCGCCAGGAAGATTACACTGACCACGGTGGCTCTTTCCCACTGCTCAGCCCGCAGGGCGCGATCATCGGTGCCGTCACTATCAGCGGGTTACCCTCCGAAGACGATCACGCATTAGCGCTGTGGGGAATTACCCAACTGCTGCGCTAATCCCGCCCCTATGAGTGACGTCAGCGTGCACAAAACTGGGAAGCCGGTTTATCGAAATTGCCTTCAGGTTTAATGACTGTTGGATGAGGGGAGTGATACAGAAAGCCTGCTGTAAGTGAACACCTGAGCGGCGCAAAAGTTGAAGTGAACCCCAAAATTTTGCGCCGCTATTCATCACACAGAAAGGAATAGCGGCGCATTTATCACCTACAAGAAGCCGTTACTTCATTGCCGGCACTTTAAGCTTGTCCCCCGCATCCGTGGCTTTGCGCAGCACGGCCACATCGCTGGCTTTTACCTCGGCTGCTTCGTTACCCCACGAATTACGCACATAGTTGAGTACATCGGCCATCTCTTGATCGTCCAACTTCCACGAGAAGGCGGGCATGCCAGCAGACGTGGGTCGTCCTTCAGTGTGCGGCGCGCGTGCGCCATCCAGCATTGCGTGAATCATGTTGGTCGGATCGTTCTGCATCGCGTTATTACCGGCAAAGGCCGGCACCATTCCGGTGATCCCTTCGCCCGACAATCCATGACAGGCTGAGCAATCCACCTCATAGCGAAGCTCGGCCCGATCGTGTTTCGCCTTATCCATCACGAACGCAGTCGGTCTGACCGTGGATGAGGCCGGCAGGCTGCGCAAATAGGTGGCAATGGCTTTGAGATCCGGCTCGCTGAAATACTGCGTGGAATGTTCGACCGCTTCGGCCATCGGACCGGCAGCCACACTTTCACCGTTGGAGCCGGTTTTCAGGTAATCCGCGATCTGTTCATCACTCCACTTGCCGATGCCTGCATGAGGATTGGGAGAGATGTCGGGTGCATACCAGGTGCCCAGGTTGCCGCCTTGCAGATACTGGCTGCTGATCTCTCCTCCCAACGCATTACGCGCGGTGTGGCAAACGCTACAGTGCGCGGGACCGTCCACAATGTATTTGCCTCGATTCCAGGCATCGTTCTGGGCGGTCTGGGGATTAAAGGCACTGTTATCAAAGAACAACAGGTTCCAGCCTGCCATTGCCAGACGAATGTTATACGGGAAATTCATGCCGGCATTTTCGTCGATGGCATTTTTAACGGGTTGTTGCGCGGAGAAGTAGGCCCAGAGATCGTGCATGTCTTCATCGCTCATCTGCGTATACGCGGTGTAAGGCATCGCTGGATAAAGGAAGCCGTGTTCGCCGCGCCCCTGGCGTACTGCATTAAAGAAATCGCGCTCCGTCATGTTACCGATGCCGGTTTCACGATCGGGGGAAATGTTGGAGGTTTGCAATGCACCAAACGGCGTGTCGATCTTGTAGCCGCCTGAGAAATCCGCATTGTGGCACGCCGCGCAGTCGGCGAGGCGCATCACATATTCGCCACGCTTGATGGCATCCGCATCACTGCTGTGAAAATCGGCCAGTTTGACCTTATCATCCGCCACATTGGAACGTGAGCTGTCCATCACCACCCACATTCTGCCGGTCACGCCAATTGCTGCAATCACGGCTAATGCGGCGAGGGTATAGGTGATTTTCTTTGCCTTCGCCATGATTATGCTCCCACCAGCGGTGCCGGATTATTGATGTACTTCTGGTGGATGGCTTGCGCCGCGCGCACCGCCAGCGCCCCCACAGTCACCGTGGGATTGTAACCGCCGTTATTGGGGAAGGCTGACGCACCGACCACAAACAGGTTGTGCGCATCCCAGCTTTGCAAATACGGGTTGAGTGCTGAGGTTCTGGGATCGGCACCCATCACCGCGCCGCCAATGGTGTGCGAACTGTGCTGCATATAGGGGTTCCAGCTTTTTTCGGCCTGGTTGTCGACCACGATGTGCTGGCCACCCACTTCTTTCATGATGTTGATCGCGCGGTCGGTCACGTACTTCGCCATGCGCTGGTCATTCTGGTTCCAGTCGAATGTCAGACGGAGGAGGGGTTGGCCGTGGCGATCTTTGTAGTTGGGATCGAGGTCGAGATAGGCTTCGCGCATTGGCATTGACGTGCCCTGGCAGAAGATGGTGCCCGCCGTTTGATAATCACGCGCATAACCGGCTTTCCATTCGCTGCCCCAGCGTTTTGTACCGGGACGCAAACCGTTCATATTCTGAATCGGGCGGCCATTGGTGGAGAAGCCCATGATGCCTGCGCCACCAATGAAATCGAGGTCGCTGTGATCGAAATTGTCGCCGTTAAAATCATCAATCTGCACCGCTAACGCGCCGCCACCGATAAACGGGTTCATGTATTCGTTATCGAAGAAGCCGGTAACGCTTGAACACGTCTGATAGTTGTAGTTTCGGCCAATGGTGCCGCGTCCGGTCAGCGGATCGTATTTCTCACCGACACCGGATAGCAGCATCAGGCGCACGTTGTCCATCTGGTAAGCGGTGAAGCAGACGACATCAGCAAGCTGGAAACCTTCTACGCCATCCTGAGTAATGAACTTCACGCCTTTCACCGTTTTGCCATCCTCATGCTTCACTGCATGCAGCACTTCGGTTTCGGTGAGCAGTGTGAAGTTAGGGCGGCGCATCAGTATCGGTAAAATGCAGGCCTGAGGTGACGATTTGGAGAAGTTGCCGCAGCCGTGAAAATCGCAGAAACCGCAATAGGTACAGGGGCCCATGCTGACGCCGAGCGGATTGACGTAAGCCTGAGACAGGTTACCAGCAGGCACGGTGAAAGGGTGATAACCCATGCTCTCGGTGGTTTTACGGTATTTGCTCATCCAGTGCGTGTCTTTAAGCGGCGGCGTCGGATAATCCCGTTTGCGTGCGCCCTCAAAAACGTTGCCGCCCGGGCGTTTGTCACCGTTCAGATTTCCAGCGTAGCCTGAGGTGCCAGCGATGCGCTCGAAGCGATCGTAAAACGGTTCCATCTCGTCGTAGGTT
This sequence comes from Pantoea sp. C1E2, assembly GCF_056491465.1. Taxonomy (NCBI): domain Bacteria; kingdom Pseudomonadati; phylum Pseudomonadota; class Gammaproteobacteria; order Enterobacterales; family Erwiniaceae; genus Pantoea; species Pantoea sp. C1E2. The sequence continues at coordinate 532,768 of NZ_JBSZHT010000004.1, read as the reverse complement.
ACGCCCCAGTCTTGCAGCTGCAAGCCGGCCATCTTTTTCGCGCCGTAACGTTCACGGGTCTGCGTTGCTACTTCAAAATCCCACGGGGTGAAACGCCACGACATCCCCGCCCAGTGGGTGCCTGCGCCCCCGACGTTCCAGCCAAATTGATACGCCGACCAGTTACGTACTGGCGCAGCAAGCTGGTCGCTGCGATTACGGAAGGTGGTGGTTTCCACGCTCATCGGCTGCAAAATTTTACGTCGCGTATGGAAACGAAGTTCATCGGCATCAATGGCCACCGGGAAATCGGTGGAGGTATCTCGCCATGCACCACGCTCAATGCCCACGACATTTAATCCGGCGCGGGTTAACTCTTCGGCCATCACCGAACCGGCCCAACCCATACCAACGATGACCACGTCAGCCTTGTTTCTTTCTAAAGTCATTGAATCAGCTCCGGCTCATTAATCGTTGGGGATCAGACTGACAGGAATAAGTGCCAGGTTTTCATTGCGACGTTCGATATAAGGACGATAATCATAGCGAGCGCCCGGGAAACCAATCATCTTCCAGCCCGCCATATTTTTATTGCCGCCGTAAATCGGATCCGCTAAATAACCTTCGCGAGCGTTTTGCAGCATTAATTCAAAAAAAGCCTGGCTGTTCACGTCTGTGCCTAAATCGATTTTTCCGTCTTCCATTTTCATGAGGAAGTCATCAACCTGCTCTGCATTTAATGCATGAAAGGAAGATTGATGATTTTTTTGTGCCCAGATTTCCAGTGCTTTCAGGCCGGTTAAATAACGTTCTTTTGGCGCAGAGAGGAACTGGGGGCTGCCCATCATTGCCTCTTCGTTTTCCGGATGTAACGGTGCCTGCAAATAGAGCGCAGCACCTGAGCCATAATCCCCCGCTAATTGGTTATCGAGGAACTCAATACAGCCTGCTTCACTGGCTGAAGGACCCAGTTTATCGGCAGGGATTAGACGATCAAAAATGGCTTGCAGATTCTGGCGATCCAGCGGGTTGGTGAGCACCTGGTAACCGTTTTGCCATGCGGGTTGTGGCAGATGGTCGGCACTGAGTCGGGTTTCCAGCGGCACATTGTGCAGCTCTTTGGCACGCAGTTGTGGTGCCACGGCAAGTGAGGCGACAATACCACTCAGCGAAAAGAGCGCTTCTCTTCGGTTCATACTTCTTTCCCTTAATCATTCCATCGATTGATGGACACGGCAGATTAATATTGACAGAGCACGACGTTCCGGACATTCAGACATAGGCCAACCACGCACCAAATAGCGCGCAGGCGTCCACGACGAATCCGCGTTCGTTATTATTGGTTCTCAGAAGGTATTCAAAGACGGTGCACGCCTATTGTTTATCAATATGCGCGCACCCAGGCTGGAGTTTTCCCGCCATTGCCAAATGTCTTCACGGATAACCCGTTATTCAGGTTTCCTTTATTATTTAATTAATATATTTATTCATATCATTGATACTGTGGCGTGCAATATCCCAGAGGTCATCTTCCCAGTTTTTGGGGCTGAGTAATTCCGGTGACCAGACGCCGTTATATCCTGTGGCTTTCACCGCGGCTACCCAAGCCGGAACATCGACATCGCCTTCACCTGGCGCGTAATTACGCTGCACCCATTCGTCCCAGGCTTCTCCCGGATGTGCCGCACGACCGTCACAGAAATGTACGCCGTAAATCAGATCTTTATCCATACGCGAGACCTCTTCTGGCGTGGTGCCGCCGCCAGCATGCAGATGCCAGAAGTCGACCACCACACCGAGATTGTCTTTGCCGCTTTGTTTGATCAGATCCAACGCGTGCTGCAGGGAATTGAAAGCGGTGAAAGCCACCACTTCGATCTGAAATTTGATGCCGTGTGGCTTGCCGATATCGGCGATAGCAGAGAGGTTCTCCAGCAGGATGGCATCGCGTGCGGCGTCTGGCAGATGATCTAATTCAGTCAGCGCCATAATTTGCACCACCGGACAGCGCAGTTCCACCGCCGATTGCACCACCTTTTCGGCTTCACGCAGCAGGGCGGCACGTTCTTCAGGATGGAAGCGACCAATACGTTTCAGGGCATTGATGCAGGTGATCTGAATCTGATACTTCGCCAGCAGCTCGCGGTATTTCGCGTAACTGCCGCCGTTGTCCAGATAGCGGTTCAAATGTTCAGGCAGAATCTCCAGTCCGCTGTAGCCTGTCTCATGGGCGATGCGCAACTGAGTAACGGCATTGCTGTACCAGACAGAAACACCATGCAATGACAACTTCATCTCTCCTCCTAGTTAACTCAGGGTTTCAGGTGAGAGCGTCGTATCCGCAATTCTCCCTGAGACCAAACACCACCTGGAGTGGCCTTTCCGTCAATCAGCCGGTTAAGGGCTTCAGTGACAATTAAATCCACGCGCTGACTGAATGTTGTCAGCTGCCAACTCGGTAAGCTGGCTTCGTCAATATCATCAAAGCCCACCACAGCCATAAAACGGTTACCCGCGTGCTCACGTAGCGCAGTCAATGCGCCGAGGGCGAGGATATCGTTCTCGCAAAACAGGGCATCAATCCGCTGCTGTGGCGCGTGTGAGTTGAGATAATCACTCAGCACCTCATAACTGCGCTCACGCGAATACACGCCCGTGGTGAGTAACAATTCCAGCGTCAATCCGGCCTGCTGGAGTGCCAGTTGCAGGCCATCCAGACGCTGAGTGTGATGGCTGCTGGTTTCCGGGCCCATCATATAGCCGATACGGGTGTAACCCTGTGCCAGCAGCAACTCGCCGAGCTGTTTTCCTGCGCGCAAGCCGTCAACGTTCACCACATCAATATCGGGCTCATCATTGTTTCGGCACACCTGCACCAGCGGAATTTGATGCATCTCTCGCGCCACGCCGATCAGTTCGTCCGTTAACACCGTGCCGAGAAACAGCAGGCCATCCACTTGTAGCTGATCGGCAAGTGTCAGCACGGCGCTGTAATTTTTTCCGCTACCAATATTCAGCAACAACGCCATATAGCCACGTTGCTGCAACTGCCGGGTTACCGTGTCAAGCATCAGCATGGAGTGAGGATTCTTCATCTCATCGATCACCACACCGATAATGTGCGTTTTCTTCTGCGACAGGCTGCGCGCCAACAGGTTGGGGCGATAGCCCAATTCTGCCGCAATCTTCACTATCTGCTCGCGCGCTTTATCAGAGATGGAGGCGCCCGGCGTGAAAGCGCGTGACACGGTCCATTTTGAGACGCCTGCAAGACGCGCGACATCACTCGCTGTGGCTTTGTGGGGCTTAATTGTTGGTTTACTCATAGCACCTGCGTAGGGATAAAAAGGCGGAGACCCTAGCATTGAACGTTAAAGCCAACTGAAAATAAACACCTAAGCGCAGAGATGTGATGCAAATGCCGTCAAATAACCCTGTTTTTATGATGTTACGATTATGTTTGATCTTTGCACCCGATTGCAATGAGTTTTGCAATCGGGTGCAAATTTAAGTGTATTTGTGATCTTTCTCGCTGAATTGCATTTTGCCACATTGACTAAAATGTCGGCATAGCTGACATTTTGCGCTATATAGCGCAAGAATCATCCTTGAATGGCTGGCTTCTTTAACTATTTGCACTCGGTTGCATCGTATCTGCCAGGGCTTTGCTGGCACAGCGATCCACCCTGGTGACCGGCAAAATAACAAGAATCAACAGTGACGGATCAGAACATCAACCCTCAACTCATTTTGCACCCGGGTGCAAAATTACAGGAATCTCTATGCTGAATGGTGAGAAAAGTATTCCGCGCCCACTTCGCTGGGCAATGATAGGCGGAGGTCGCCTGAGCCAGGTGGGTTATAAACACCGCTCCGGTGCCTTGCGAGATAATACGGCCTATCAGATGGTGGCTAGCGCATTTGATATTGATAGCGAGCGCGGGCGTGAATTTGGCGTCAATCTTGGCCTGGCACCCGAGCGCTGTTATGACAACTACCAGCAGCTGCTTAAGGAAGAGGCAAAGCGTGACGATGGGGTGGAAGTCGTCTCAATCGCTACCCCTAACGGCACTCATTTTGAAATCACTAAAGCGGCACTCAATGCCGGCATTCATGTGATTTGTGAAAAGCCGCTGTTCTTCACCAGCGCGGAGGCACAGGAGATTAAAGCGCTGGCAGAAGCGAAAAAGCTGATTGTCGGCGTGACATACGGCTTCTCCGGGCATCCTTTGCTGATGCAGATGCGAGCGATGATTGCCAACGGTGACATCGGTGAAGTCCGTATGGTGGAGTTGCAATACACCCACGGCTTCAGCGCCAATGACAGCGCCGATAAGTTTAGCGAAGCGCAGAAATGGCGTGTCGATCCGAAAATTGCCGGTCCCTCGTTTGTGCTGGGCGATATTTCGACTCACACCTTCTACATCTCGCAGCTGGTGCTGCCGCAGCTGAAAGTCAAATCGCTGCTGTGCGATCGTCAGAGCTTTATCCCCTCACGCGCGCCACTGGAAGACAACGCCATGGTGTTGATGCATTACGACAACGGCGCAGTAGGGCGCATGTGGGCATCATCGATCAATGCCGGTTCAATGGACAGCCAGAGCATTCGCATTATCGGTTCACACGCCAGTCTGGAGTGGAGTGATTACAACCCCGGCGAGCTGAAATACCAGGTACAAGGTCAGCCAAATCAAGTCATGCATCATGGTATGCCGTATCTACATGAAAGTGCACTGGCGGATGAGCGCCTTGGCGCACTGCACACCGAAGGTCTGGCCGAGTCATGGGCCAACATCTATCTGAAGTTTGCCATCGCCATTAGCGCGACGCAGCGTGGCGACCAGCACACGCTTGATAACCTGATCTATCCCGACATCAATGCCGGACTGGAAGGCGTGCGCTGGATCGAGAACTGCGTTCGTTCCGCCGACAACGGCGCGAGCTGGGTCAACTACCAATAAGGATTGCCATGAAACTCTCATTTTGTACCGATAGCCTGGGGCATCTGCCGTTTGAACAAATGCTGGATAAGCTGCTGGAATTGGGCGTATACGGCGTTGAGATGACGACGGGCGGTTGGTCTTCTGCGCCGCATTTACCGACAGAAGCGTTACTGGCCAGCGCCACGCAGCGTCAGAACCTGCTGAAAGCACTGGAAAGTCGCGGGATGTCGATTGCCGCCCTGAATGTATCGGGCAACCCGCTGGATCCCGGTGAACTTGGTCAAAAGCATAAACGCGATACTGAAAATGCCCTGGCGTTGGCGGGTGAGTTGGGGGTGAAGAAAATTGTCATGATGAGTGGGTTACCGCCTGCCAGCCCGCATGACACCATTCCTAACTGGATCACCTATACCGTGAGCTGGCCGCCGACACTGAAAAACTGCCTGGACTATCAATGGAATGAAGTGGCTATTCCTTACTGGCAAGGGCTGGTGGCGCGCGCGAAGCAGAGTGGGGTTGAGAAGTTTGCGCTGGAGAACTTCAGTTCCATGCTGGTGTGGAACCCGGAAACACTGTTCCGTCTGCGTAATGCGGTGGGAGACATGGTGGGACTGAACCTCGATCCTAGCCATTTATTGTGGATGGGTGCCGATCCGATCGCTGCAGCCCGGGCACTGGGCCCGGCGATTCATCACTGCCACGGCAAAGATGTACGAATGGAACGGGGTCTGGTCAATATCAACGGCCTGCTGGAGACCAAGCCGGTTGAAGATGTGGCAAACCGTGCCTGGAACTACGTGGCTGTAGGCTGCGGTCAGGATCTGCAGTGGTGGAAAGAGTTCTTCTCGGTGGTCCGTATGATGGGCTACAACGATTGGGTTTCACTGGAGATGGAAGATCTCACCATGTCGGTGGAAGCGGGCGTCACCTCATCAATTGCCGCGTTGAAACAGACCATCAGTCAGTAGGCGTTCAGCGCGGTGTGCCGCCGCGCTGTACATCCAGCATAAGCTGCCCGATACTTCGTATTTATACGAACTATCATGAGGCAGCTTATGCTGGAGAATCACCCGCAGCGCGATGAAATCCGTCTGGAAAATGTATTGGCCGCGCTCGGCAACCCGATGCGCATGAGCGTGGTTAATATCCTGGCGGATGGCGGTGATCATACCTGCGGATCGCTGCTCAAAGGCGTGTCCAAATCCACTTTAACCCATCACTGGCGCGTGCTGCGTGACAGTGGTGTCATCTGGCAGAAGCCTTCCGGCCGTGAAAATCTGTTATCACTGCGTCGTGACGATCTGAACGCGCGCTTCCCCGGGCTGCTGGAAGCCTTTCTTACAGCGACCACGCAGGATGATCTGACGCGTGGCACCGTCAACGACTTTCACAGCTCAGCGTCTTAATCAGTTTTTGGCCGCAGCAGATAACCGGAGTGCACATCACCCTCAATATAGCCAAATGCCGATGCGCCAAAATGCATGCCTGCTACCCGCGTTTTGTCCCTTGAAACCTGTTCGAGAATTGATTTGCGCGTGGCTTCGGCCAGTGCCGCATCGTTATCAAAGGAAATGGAAACCTCTGGTCGGGCTAACTGAATATGCGGGTAGTGCACAATATCGCCCCAGATCAGTAAACGCTCATCGCATGAATCAATCAGATATCCGGTATGGCCCGGAGTGTGGCCGGGTAAATTGATGGCCCGAATATCGGCATTGATGTTGTCCTGCTCAATCAGGTGCAGATTGGGCCGATAAGCATCCATCGTTCGACGCACCAGCAAGGCATTTCTTTGCGTTCGTTCGTTCATTGTTTCGAGTCTTTTGTCATCCAGCCAAAATGCCGCTTCAGCCGGAGGCAAATAGAGTTGCGCGTTCACGAAGGCGGGTTGCCCGTTGGCATTAAGTAAGCCACCAATATGATCGGGATGGCAATGCGTCAGCAACAGGGTATCAATGGCTTTGGGGTCAACACCCAATGCTATTAAGTTAGGCTGTAATTCCCCGCCAATATGATTGACGGCACCCATACCGCTATCGATCAGGATCGTGCGTCCTTCACCGCGAATCAGATAACAATAAATATGAATATCACCCGGCACATCGATACCCGATTGCTCTTGTATTGACTCTGCTACGGGGATATCAATGCCGGAGAGCAGCACCAGGCTGGCTTTCATAGTGCCGTCACTGATCGCCGTGATCAGATACTTGCCCACGCGCAGAGAGGAGGAGGGTTTACCCATCATTATCGCCTTGTTCATCATCGGAAGAGAAAACACTGTTTAATCATTAAGCTGCATTACCAATGAAATATTGCAGTGAACCGATGGGTGTGACTATCATCATTTTCGACTGAGTTGAGACCAAAATAGCTGTGGACATTAAATTACTGCGATCTTTCGCCACTGTGGCGCTGCTGGAACATGTCGGTCAGGCGGCGGAAAAACTGCATATCTCGGCATCCCCACTGAGCAGGCAAATCCAACAACTTGAGAGTGAGTTAGGTGTCACGCTGTTTCATCGTGAGAAAAAGCGCCTGCGGTTAACGGAAGCCGGGCGAAAATTTCTGGATGAGGTTACCCCTTTTCTGCAACACCACGCGCGTCTCGCCGATTACGGTCGCACCCTGACGCAGGTTGATATTGGACGATTGGATATCGGTTATGTTGAGGCGGCGATACACTCACGCATACTGCCAGAGGCGATTGCGCGGATTGATCAGATGAGAGGCATCGCGATACATCTGCACGCCATGCGTTCCAGACAACAGCGCGAACTGCTCGAGGAAAAGGCGCTGGATGTCACGCTGCTGCATACCCCTCCAGAAAAAGGCAACCTGTTTTCACAGAAACAAGTGCTGACAGAACCGATCCTGCTAGCGATGCCAAAAGCTCAGGCCATCGCAGCACCCACACCCGCTGATTTACAAAAACAACGCTGGATAGCCGATCACGCACAACTGAACCCAGCCGCCCGTGCACGATTGCTTGAGGCATGTGAACAAGCTGGTTTTCAGCCGGATATTACCTTCGAGGTGAGCGGGCCGATGGCTGCCCTGGCCTGCGTTGAAGCGGGGCTGGGTTTCACGTTCATTCAGCAAAGCCTAGCGAGTCGGGTGGCTGATACCGTTTCGCTGGTGATGCTGCCCTGGCTGCCGCTGGATATCACCTTATATGCCGTCTGGCGGAAGGACGATAACAGGCCGCTGATTCAGGATTTGATCTGCGCGTTAGAGAAGAGGAACACGCTCACTCAGCAGCGACAATGAGTTGTAGCCGATGCGTGCTGATCTCCTGATCCACTAAGCAATGAAAACCCGCCCGTTCATAAAATGAAAACGCTGTGCTGGGTGCATGGGAATTAATCAATGCAAAGTGGATTTCGGCATCCTTAATGATCTGTTGCAGTAACAACGTTCCCAGCTTCATACCGCGATAGCGTTGAGCCAGATAAAGATGACGAACCCTGCCAGCCCGACAATTCGCCATAAATGGGTCCTGGTTCAAGCCGCCAACGCCAATCAGTTCATTGTCTGAAAACAGCCCCAACAGCTTTTCGCCGGGAAGATCGAAACGATTAGTGCCGTTTCGCCAGTTGTCATCGAGCCTGCGAAGCATATTAAATCCCAGGTACATGCTCTCTGCTTTTAATTGCGAAAAGCCAGGGATATCCGGGGTGATTTTTTCAACGCGAAGATTCAATTTACACTCCTGCAACAGTTGCAATTGCAGCGGATGATCAACAACTGCTGTGGTATGTGCAACTTCTCGGCTGTTTAGTATCGCTCTCATCTTAATAAAATCAATCGATTAAGCATCACACAACTCTGGCACAGCTACTGCATGACCCTCTATATATCGAAAGGATTGGAACGAACAAAAATTCATGCTTTTAGGCTATATATCGACAGGAGAAGCCGATGTCTGAACAGAACCCCCTGCAGTTTGCTTACTGGGTGCCCAATGTGTCCGGTGGATTAGTGATCAGTCAGATTGAACAGCGCACGCGTTGGGACGCGGAGTATAACCGTGAACTGGCAAAAATCGCTGAGAAGGCAGGGTTCGACTATGCCCTGACGCAGATTCGATTTACCGCTGGTTACGGTGCTGATAACCAGCATGAATCGGTGACCTTTTCGCAGGATTTGCTGAGCCACACCTCAAAGCTCAAAGTGATTGCCGCGCTTCTGCCCGGCCCATGGAATCCCGTGCTGGCCGCCAAGCAGATTGCTACCATCAGCCATCTTTACGGTCCACGCATTGCCGTTAACATTGTCAGCGGCTGGTTCCGCGGAGAATTTAAAGCGATAGGCGAGCCCTGGCTCGATCATGAAGAGCGTTACTTAAGGTCAGAAGAGTTTATTCGTTGCCTTAAAGGTATCTGGCGCGAAGGCAGTTTCACCTTTGCAGGAGATTTTTATCGATTCCGCGACTACGCGTTAAAACCTAAACCCCTTTCACCCTTACCTGAAATCTTCCAGGGCGGCAGCTCACGTGCAGCGCGTGATATGGCGGCGCGCGTTTCGGACTGGTATTTCACTAACGGCAATACGCCTGAAGGTGTGCGACAGCAAGTTGATGACATTCAGGCGAAAACAGACACCAACGGACATCAGGTTAAAATCGGTTTAAACGGATTTGTCATCGCACGTGATACTGAGCAGGAAGCCCAGGCTGTATTGCAGGAAATCATCGCAAAAGCCAATCCGGATGCCGTTAAAGGTTTCCAGTATGAGGTGAAAAACGCAGGAAGTGCGTCACCAGAAGGTGAGGGCAACTGGGCAAAATCGTCGTTTGAAGATCTGGTGCAGTATAACGACGGCTTTAAGACCAATTTAATCGGCACCCCGCAACAGATCGCCGAGCGCATCATAGCGTTGAAGCGCGCAGGCGTCGATTTGCTGCTGCTGGCATTTCTGCACTTCCATGAGGACGTCGAGTTCTTCGGCCGCGAAGTGATTCCGCTAGTGCGTGAACTCGAACGTCAGGAGAGTCGGATATCGGCCTGACATCAAATATGGCGGGCGCGGCCCGCCAGTAGCGCCATCACCATCTGAACCACGGTGACCGCCAGCAGCATGATCAGCGGCACCAGCCAGTTGCCGCTGGCATCGTGCAGCATGCCGAAACACAGCGGGCCAAGTGCTGCTAGCCCGTAACCGACACATTGCGCCATGCCGGAGAGTTTCGATGCCTGGCGATGATCCTGGGTGCGCAGATTAAACAACGACAGGCTGATCACCAGCGATGCGCCCGCGCCAAGTCCAGCCAGAATCAACCACAAAAGCGACCATGACGGCAGCAAAAGCAAGCCGAGCACTGCAGTAAAAATCAAAGATGAAGCGACAAAGCCAATGGCACGCTGGTCACGCAGCCGCTTCAGGGCGCTCATGCAGGCGAGATTGGAGACAATGGCAACAATCTGATAGACGAACAGCATGCCGCCCGCTTCAATCTGACTGATGCCGTTGTCTTGCGCAAACGGCGTGAACCAGCCAATCAGGGTATAAAACAGCAGTGACTGACTGGCCATAAACAGCGAAACCTGCCAGCCCAATGCCGAACGCCAGGGCGAGCGCGTCACGCTGTGGGTTGCTGCCGCGTGAGTTTGCGGACCCGATTTTTTCAGATAAGGCAGCCAGGCGAACAAGGCGATAAACGCCGGCACTAACCACACCGCGAGCGACAGACGCCAACCCGCTGAGCTGGCCTCAGCCAAAGGCACCGCAATGCCCGATGCGATACTGGCTGAAATCCCCATCACCATCGCATACAACCCGATGTAGCGCGCTGTGTGCTCGGTAAAGTCACGCTTGATCAGTGGCGGCAGCAATACGTTGGCGGCAGCAATACCGGAGCTCAGAATCAGCGTGCCCGCCCACATGGCGTTTTCACTGCCGGAAATGCGCAGCAGCGACCCCAGCGTGATCAGCAGCAGTGAGCCCCACAAACTGCGTTCCAGACCAAAACGATTACCAAACCAGGCAGCAGGCGGTGCCAGCGTAGCAAACATCAGCAGCGGTAAGAAGTTGATCACGCCGGCAGCGCTGGCGCTCAGTCCAAAACTGGCGCGGATATTTTCCAGTATGGGTCCGGTGGCTGTAATTGGCGTGCGCAGATTGGCGGCAGTAAGCAGCAAAAGAAACAGGAAAAAACCCGCGCGTCGCAGGGCAGGATTTTGGGCAATAGCGGTATGGGACATATTTGCGCACCATAGAGTTGAGGCAGAACGATTCTGCATATGGTGCGTTGATTGACGTTAACGCTTACGCAGCAGTTCATTTCCGCTGAGAGGGGGGAATACTAGCGAGGGACGTTTGACATGTAAAGTTTCAAAATCCATCAAAGATAAAATCAATAGAATCTTTGATTCGCTGGCGGTAAGGGCGGGCATCCATCACTTGTTTCCCTAACAGAGACGCAGGCACGCTTGCCATTTCATGGGTCATGACGAGATAGCCTTCTCCCTCAATTTCGATAACAGGATTAAGCCGTTTTACCTGACCAGCCTGAAGTCTATTCATGGGATACAAGGGAATCACAATACGCGTCGTGAGCTCATCAATGATATCGCTTTGGACATCGACAAGGTAAGGGTAAGCACTTTTTTTACTGGTGTTGTTATAAATCATGTACTGCATTATTAGAACGTCCTGTATTCATCCGATAATAAACCATGCTCTTCGGTGATGCGGTTCAGTTCCTGTAAACCGGCACTATTTTCTTTTTTCCATTTTTCTGAAGCTGCTAACCGTATTTCTTGTCGCAACGCTTCAGTCAGAATCGCTGATAAGTTTAAACCGGCATCTCTGGCTTGTTGCAAAAGCATCGGTTCGACGGTAACGCTGACAGTTTTTTTCTGTTTAACACTGGTATTAGGCATAAATCCCCCGTGTTGAGTACACGTGTTGCAATGTGGGTGAGTATGTATGAAAACGCAATTGCCATCAATCTTACAAAAATAGGCGTTGGTGACTTGCCTCTCCCTCCATCCGCGTCCACCTTTAAAGCCTCCTTTCAACACAAATGGACGCACGATGCATTGGTTATGGAATACGCTGATTTTGCTGGCGTCAGTGGTGGTGATGGAAGTGGTGGCGGCGCTGTCGCATAAGTACATCATGCACAGTTGGGGCTGGGGCTGGCATTTGTCACACCATGAACCGCACGACGGTAAGTTTGAACTAAACGATCTCTATGCCGTGGTGTTTATGTTCATGGCGATTGCGCTGATTTACATCGGTGTAAACGGCTATTGGCCGCTACAGTGGATTGGCGCGGGCGTGACCTTGTACGGCGCACTCTATTTTATGGTGCACGATGGCCTGGTGCATCAGCGCTGGCCGTTCCGCTACATTCCGCGGAAAGGTTACCTTAAGCGCCTGTATATGGCGCACCGCATGCATCATGCGGTGCGGGGGCGCGAGGGGTGCGTCTCATTCGGCTTTCTCTATGCGCCGCCGTTGCATAAGTTGCAGGCGGCGCTTAGACAGCGCCACAAGTCTGTTAACGCGGACGCTGCCACAACCCCTCAGGACGTGACTCCGGACGAGTCAGCCGAGAAGTAAGCGCCAGTCCGGCACCTTTCACCAGCAGCGTCAGTTTTTCGCCGCTGCTGGTGCGTTGTCGCGTGTCCCAGGCGTGTTCACCCGCATGTTGCACCTTCACACCGATTTCACGATAGACGCCGCGCGCGGTGGCAATAGCCCACGCGGAGCGCAGCGGCAACCCAGGTAAACCAGAGCGTGCCGAGTGATAATAGGGTTCCGCCTCGCTCACCAGTCGCGCCGCCAGAGGCGCCAGGACGGCGCGATGTTGCGGATCGGCCAGGTTCTGGCCAGTTAAGCCCGCTTCATCCAGCCAGCTTTGCGGCAGGTAACAGCGTCCATTCTGCGCATCCTCAACGATATCACGCGCAATGTTGGTGAGCTGGAAGGCCAGCCCCAAATCGCAGGCGCGGTCCAGCACCGCTTCATCGCGAACTCCCATTACGCGGGCCATCATCAGGCCGACTACTCCCGCAACGTGATAGCAATAACGTAGGGTATCCTCGAACGTTACGTAGCGCGCCTCACGCGCATCCATCGCAAAGCCCTCCAGATGATCGAACGCCAGTTGGGGAGGTAACTGGTGGATCAAGGCCACTTCCTGGAACGCCTTAAAGGCCGGCTCATCCATGTGCGCACCGCTGTAGGCGCGGCGAGTTTCAATTTGCAGATGCAGCATGCGTGCTTCGGCATCTTCCACAACATGCTGTGTACCGCCTTCGCCCAGCGTTTGTCCGTCAATCACATCGTCACAGTGACGACACCACGCATACAACATCAGTGTGCTGCGGCGCGTGGGCGCATCGAATAATTTCGCGGCGGTGGCAAAGCTTTTCGAGCCGACCGCCATGGTCTGAGTCACTTGCTCAAGCAAGGGTTGGCGATTCATCCAGCAAGATCCTCCTTCATCAACTGCGCAGTAGCTTTCGCCGAGCCAATCACACCAGGTACGCCGGCGCCAGGGTGCGTGCCCGCGCCGACCAGATAGAGATTAGCAATATCTGCATCGCGGTTATGCGGGCGGAACCACGCGCTCTGCGTCAAAATCGGTTCCAGCGAAAACGCTGAACCCTGATGGGCGTGCAGCGTGTCGCGAAAATCAAACGGCGTAAACATGCGGTGCGTCACCAGTTGCTGACGTAGTCCCGGCATATAGTGCTCCTCCAGATAAGCAAAAATGCGATCGCGTAAACGCGGTCCTTCCTGTTGCCAGTCGATCGCCGCCGTGCCGAGATGCGGCACCGGTGCCAATACGTAAAAACTGCCACAGCCTGCCGGAGCCAGTGAGGGATCGCTGGAGCAGGGCGCATGCAGATAAAGCGAAAAATCGTCTGAAAGCTGGTCGCTATTGAAAATCTCGTCAATCAGTTCGCGATAGCGCGGGCCAAAACACACGGTGTGATGCGCCAACTGTGAATGCGGATGATTCAGACCGAAGTAAAGTACAAATAACGAGTTACTCATGCGTTTACGTTTCAGCGTGGCGGCGCGTTTACCGGCGGCGGGGTGCCCACGCAGCAACCGATCATAGGTATGCACCACATCAGCATTCGATGCCACGGCTTTAGCCGCAAAATGGCGACCGTCTTTCAGCTGCACTGCACTGATCCGATTGCCCTGCGTCTCAAGCTGGCTTACTTCAGCGTTAAGTAGCAGTTCGCCACCGAGGTCGGTAAACAGCTTTGCCATACCCTGCACCAGTGCGCCGGTACCGCCACGCGGAAACCATACGCCCCATTCGCGTTCCAGTGCATGAATCAAGGTATAAATCGAAGACGTTGCAAAAGGATTACCGCCAACCAGCAGCGAGTGAAAAGAGAATGCCTGGCGCAGGTGATCGTCCTGTATAAATTTCGCCACCATACTGTAAACGCTGCGCCAGGCCTGCAATCGGCCGAGCTGAGGCCCGGCGCGCAGCATGTCACGGAAATGCAAAAAAGGCACAGTGCCCAGTTTCAGGTAGCCCTCTTTAAACACCTCGCGTGAGTAGGCGAGGAACTGGCGATAACCTGCCACATCGGCCGGATTGAAGGCGGCAATCTGCTGCTCCAGTAGCGGTTGATTGTTGTCATAGTTTAGCTGCTTACCGTCCTCCCAGCACAAACGATAGAAGGGCGTAACCGGCATCAACTCGACATAATCGCTGAGTGATTTTCCGGCCAGCGTAAACAGCTCTTCAATCGCCGTGGGATCGGTGATCACCGTTGGCCCGGCATCAAAAGTAAAGCCCTGTTCCTGCCAGACATAGGCGCGTCCGCCGGGTTTATCGCGCTGCTCAAGTAGCGTGGTGGGAATACCTGCCGCCTGTAGCCGAATAGCCAGCGCCAGGCCGCCAAAACCGGCGCCAATCACATAGGTGCGTGTCATTATTTCTTCCCTGGTTTAGAAGAGGTCATCATCAGTGCGCGTACCGCTTCGCCGATCGGCACCGGCGGTTTGCCACATAAAATGCGCGCTTTGTCGCTGAGGCGGAGTTGCCCGGCGTAAAAGCGGCTGATTAATTCGGCATCGAGCCGGTAAAAGCGCTGCATCACACGCCAGCGCTGCTCCGGGCGTCCAGCCAGAAACAGCATCCGGTTGAGAAGACGGAAAAAACGCTGCGTTCGCCATTGCTCGCGCGCAAATTGTTCGATGGCGTGACTGAGCGTTGCCGCATCACAGGGCAGTAACCGGGCGACTCGCTCCGCCAGCGCCATGGCCGTGGGCAATGAGTAGCCGGTGGTGGCGTGAAACAAGCCTGCGCGTAACCCGCTGCACGGCTGACCACGCTGTTGCTGCCAGAAAGCATCAATATCGCCACTGAGCGTAATGGGTAGTGAACCTTGTTCCTCACGCACTAGAAGACTCAATGGCCAGTGGTGCGCTTTGGCGTAGTCGGCGATATTCTGCCGCGCGGTGTGCTCTGCCAGCGTGGGCTGATTGATGTAGTGTGTATCTTCAATTAAAAGACGATCCGCACTCAACGGTAAGGTGTAAACAAAACGGTAGCCTTGCTGCTGATCGACGGTGGCATCCATCAAGATTGGCTGCGTTAAACCGTGAGGCTTAGCCAGATGCCACTCCTGACCGACAAAGGCCTGATAGCCGAGTTGCAGATGCGGCGTGTGTTGCAGGCCACGACCGTCAATCACCACTGCAGCATGCAGCACGCGATCGTCTGCAAGGGTGACCTGTGTGGGTCGCACCTCATTCACCGGGGTATCGATCCACAGATCTTCCGTCATGACCTCATAAAGCCGTTGGGCAAAATCCGCAGAGGTGATTGAGCAATATTCCCCGCTGAGATTTCGGCGCAGTGCGGGGAAACGCACCTGATAACCCGGCCAGCGATAGGCAATCAACGGTTGTAACCAGTGAAGCTGTTCAGGGCTGAGATCGTCCTGATGGAAGGACCAGGTATGATTGCCTGCCGGATGCGTGTGGCTTTCCAGTAAAAGAATACGCAACTGCGGCTGGCTTTGACGTAGCTTCAATGCAATCAGTCCGTTAGCCAATCCAGCGCCCACTAAAATCACGTCATATTGTTCGGGCATCAGGTCGCCTCCGCCAGCACAACGCGTTGCTGGCCTAATGCCTGCTCCACAATGTCTGCGGCGCGCTCGCAACCACCGGCGCGCTGAAGCTGCGCCTGAATCGGCGAGATCCGCAGCCGATAGCCCTCATCCGCCAGAAGTTGCTGCAGGTGCAGCTCCAGTTGATGCACGCGGCTAAAGCGAGATGCGCGATGCCCGACGCCGTGCCAGGCAATACGTGACGCCACGCCGGGCTGGTCAAAAGCCAGCGGCAGCGCCAGCATCGGGGTGCCCCATTCCAGTGATTCTAATGTGCTGTTGAGTCCGGCATGAGTGATGAACAGTTGCGCATGTTGCAGCGCGGCCTGCTGATCAAGAAAATCGGTTACCCACGCGGCACCGGCGCGCTCCAGCTGGTGCACCTGATCGGCGTCCAGGCCGCCACAATGGGCGATGACTAACGAGAGTTGCTGATTGCGGCAAGCTTGCGCGAGATGCAGGAACAAGCGAAAACGATGGCCTTGCAAGGTACCAAAAGAGGCATAAACCACCGGCTGTCGCAACTCAGGCCAGGGGGCCGTGGCTGCGCGGGGCGGTTTTGATGCGCGCAGCAGTCCAACGGAATGAAAACAGTTGGGCAGATGCTGGCGCGTAAAATCAAATGCTGGAACGAGCTGGCTAATCTGCGCCAGCGGTGACAAACACTGATGCAGACTGTGGCGATCGGGCAATCCCCATTTTTGCGCATGGTGACTGATCACCGCGCCATGGCGCTGCATCAGACGATCATAAATATCCTGGCTGGCCTGAAAACGTTGCAGTGCTTTATCATCCTGGCCGAAACGAAACGGCATCACCGCCAGGGGAATGCCAGGTTCGCGATTGACCGGTAATGCACAGGCCACTGACACAAAGGGCAGTTGCAACGCTTCGGCCACTAATCCGCCTGCCGCCTCCATTTGATCGGCGATCACACCATCGACTTGCAACGAGGTTAAGCGCGCTGGCAGTTCACGACACAGCATATCGGTACTGTCCGCGATATCACCGATTACACGCCATAGAGAGAGTGGCGAGGCCAGATGCTGTAATACACGCGCTAAAGAGCCGGGCGGATGGGTGCGCTCACCGACAGTGCTGAAACCTACGCATCCATCGCTAAGCAGGTGGCGTGCATCGTCCTGTTGGACAAAGGTAATGCGGTGGCCACGCGCAATCAGCGTCTGCGACAACGCCTGCAGCGCGTGGAAGTGGCTGTACAGTGGTGGCGCAATCACGGCAAAGTGCCCCATTGGCAGCGCCGCGATCAGTGAAACATCGCCAGCTGTTGATTAAACAGGGCGTGCATATATTGGCGGGTAGCAATACCACGATGGCAGACGCAGGCAAGATGCGCATCCGCACTGCGCAAATGGTCACGCAAGCGGCGTTTAGCCCCTTCAGAACCGAGCATCTGTACCAGCGTCGATTTTCCCTGATCCTGATTGATGTCCTTACCGGTGTGTTTACTGCCATCTGCGAGATCGTCGAGCAACTGGAAAGCCTGACCCAAATCCTGCGCGAAGTAGCTGAGTTTCTGGCGCATAGCGGGGGTTGCTTCCGCGGCAATCGCCGCCATTTGCAAGGTGGCTCGGAACAGCACGCTGGTTTTGAGTTCATTAGTGAGTGCCACGGCTTCCGGACTACGCGATTGCGTGCCCTGGTGCAGATCCTGGAATTGGCCCTGCACCAAACCTTGTAAACCCACGGCAGAAGAGAGTTCGGCAATCGCCTCTGATTTCTGCAGGTCGGCTAAACCTGGCGCAACGGCGATCACTTCAAAGGCGCGGCTCAGCAGGGCAATCGCTGCCAGAATCGCCACGCTTTCGCCAAATTCGCGATGTACCGTTGGGCGACCGCGTCGCATCTGAGCATTATCCATGCAGGGAATATCATCGAGGATCAGCGACGCGGCATGCACCATTTCAACTGCGCAGGCGAGATCAAGAATGCCATGTTGCGATGCATTACAGCCCATATCCCGCGCAGCCAACAACAGCAGCAGCGGACGGATGCGTTTACCCGGCGCCAGCGCACCGGCGCGCATTGCGGCACGAACCTGATCGGTCGGCTGGCCCGCAGGCAGCAATTGCTCAAAATGCGCCTGCAATAATTGCTGCAAAGAGTGAAGTTCGTGTTCCTGGCTTGCTGTGATGTCGACATGGGCGGTCATAGCGGCTTTCCATGGTAAGTTGAATTGTTATGGTTTTTTTATTAACCGTAGACTGCGTAAGGTGAGTTCGCCAGCGTGCTCAACGCATTACGGTAAAGACAGATCCGAAATGACAACCGAATTATCTATCGAGATTCATCTCACTTTCCCCGTGATCTTATTAGCGAAAAAAGTAACAGGGGTGCCGTAACATAAATTCATCCGGTAGTCTGGAACGACATGCACATCCATTCGGGAAAATAATGATGTCTTCGCAACCCCATATTCTGATTATCCAGCCACTGATGCCGCAGCTGGACGAAAAACTCTCGCAACATTTTCATTGCCACCGTTTATATGATGAGCAGGACACTGCGCTATTTCTTCAGCGCCAGGGCAAAGAGATTCAGGGCATCGTGACGCGCGGTGACGTGGGTGTAGAAACGTCGATTCTGGAACAGTTGCCTGCCTGTAAAGCCATTGCGGTGTTTGGTGTGGGAACCGATCGTATCGATCTGAATTACACGGCTAAACATGATATTCAGGTCAGCATCACCAGCGATATTCTCACCGATGATGTCGCCGATTTAGCCATGACGCTGACATTAGCCTTTTCACGCAACCTGGTGGCCAATCATCAGTTCGCCCGCTCTGGGGCGTGGGAAAACACCGGCACTTCGCTTTCCAGTAAAGCCAGCGGGAAACGCATGGGCATCGCGGGCTTGGGTGCGATTGGTCAGGCGATTGCCCATCGTGCTGAGGCATTCGGTATGGAGATAGCTTATACCGCGCGTAGTCAAAAAGATGTGCCTTACCAACGCTGTGAGAACATTGAACAGCTGGCGGCATTCAGCGATTTCCTGGTGCTGGCGCTGCCAGGTAGTCCAGAGAATATCCAGCTGGTGGACGCAAAAGTGCTGGCGGCGTTGGGGAAATCGGGTGTGCTGATCAACATTGCACGCGGCACGGTCGTGAATGAAAGCGATCTCATCCAGGCATTGCAGCAGGGTGTGATAAAAGGCGCCGCGCTGGATGTTTTCCCGCAAGAACCGGTTATTCATCCTGCGCTGCGTGAATTAGATAATGTGTTATTAACCCCACATATTGCGAGTGCCACTCATGAAACCCGTGAAGGCATGGCAAATAATGTGCTGGAGAATTTGCTGGCCTATTTCTCAAATGGGAAAATGCTGACGACGGTATAAACTTATTCTCTGGCGTCAGAGGATTTTCTTATATCCTGCGCAATAAGCATTATATAGCGATTGCAATCTCTGCAGGTGAACGTTGTTATGATAGGGCTATTCATTCAGGAGCCATTCATGACAACTCAAAAGATTGCGATAGTGGGCGGCGGCGTCATCGGTTTAGCGGTGGCGCGCGCATTAGCTTTGCAGGGCGTACAGGTTACGATTTTTGAACAGCAGCATATTGGTGCTGGCACCAGCAGCACCACTTTCGCCTGGGTCAATTCCAACGGTAAACAACCCCTCAGTTATCACCAGCTCAATGCCCTCTCAATGGAAGAACACACTCGTTTGCAGCTCTCGCAAACCAATGGTCTGCGCTGGCTGGAAACCTGTGGCACCTGGGAGTGGGCGGCAGAAGGTGAGGCGCAGCAGAGGCTGCTACAACGCGCTACCTCACTGCAATCGCTGGGTTATCCCGCACATGAAGTGACACCGGATGCGCTGCAGCGTGAAGTGCCGGATCTGCGTTCACAGGCGGTAAGTGGAAGCGTTTGGCATTTCCCAACGGAATCGGTATTGCATCCGGCGCTGTACATGTCACGACTCTGGTCTGAAGCGCGTGCCAATGGGGCGATATTGCATCAACAACATGCGATTGAACGTCTTAGCGAACAAGCTGATGGCGTCACGCTGCATCTGGTAAACGGCGAGAAGTGGCAGGGCGATCGGGTGGTGATTGCCACCGGCCGCTGGGCGAATCAACTGCTTAACACCCTCAATGTTGATCTGGCGCTACTTGATACCAGCAAACCCAACGCGGTGGCCTGTAGCTTCCTCGCGCGCACTGCGCCACAGCCGCTGTCGCTGGCGGCTAATCTGATTTCGCCACAGCTTAATGTGCGCCCGGATGGCGGCGGGAGATTGCTGTTACAAGCACTGGAACTGGACGATCTTGCCGATCCTGCCTCGCCACCTGCCTTACACGGAGATATTGCGCAGCAGTTCCTCGAACGATATCACGCGTTGTTTGCCGGTGCTGGCGAATTGCAAATTGAGAACATTGTAATCGGGCAACGTGCACGGCCAGCAGACGGACTGCCCGCTATTGGTTTTGTCACGCCTCACCAGCGTGTTTATGTGGCAGTGACGCACAGCGGGATCACGCTGTCACCGTTGATAGGCAAGCTGGTAGCGCAGGAACTGGTGCATGAGCAGAGTAGCGATCTGCTGGCAGATTTCCGTCCTCAGCGTTTACTGGGCAAAAGCCTCAGTGATTTTGCACCCATAAAGCGCAATTTTCCTGCGGCACAATAAAGCCATTTTTCCTAAAAATGATATTTTTGTGCCATATTTGCTGGTGAGAGCCGTTTTAGTTGTTGCAATTATGTTATTACTGATTGCCTTACGACTTTTATCTATCACAAGGAGGCAGCATGAAAATCGGTATCGTGGGCTATGGAACGGGCGGAAAACATTTCCACGCGCCATTTATCAATGCGGCTGAAGGCGTGGAGTTAGCCGGCATCGTGGCGCGTGCGCCAGCAACTATCGCACGAGCGAAAGCGGATTTTCCCGACATCCCGATTTATGCCAGTTTAACCGAAATGCTGGCGGCAGGTGTGGAGGCGGTGACTATTACCACGCCACCGCAAACGCGACGAGAGTTGGTGCTGGAAGCGATTGCAGCCGGTGTGGCCGTTATTGCGGATAAACCCTTTGCGCCCGATGCGAAAACGGGCCGCGAACTGGCTGCAGCCGCAAAAGCAAAAGGGGTGGTGCTGAGCGTTTATCACAATCGACGTTTTGACCATGATGTACGCACGCTGAAAAAACTCATCGAGCAAAATCGTGTAGGGAAAGTGTGGCGATTGCACAACCGCATGGATTTTGACGATGCCAATACCCTTGAAGGGGGCGAAACCGGCGGTCTGTTGCGAGATTTAGGCAGTCATATTGTCGATCAGGCGTTGTTCCTGTTGGGGCCGGTAAAGTCGGTTTATGCGCAACTGGATATCATCGATCTGCCGGAAGGTCCGACCGACGCCAGTTTTGTGCTGACGCTTAAGCACCACAACGGAACCACGTCTTATCTCTCTGCCACCAAACTGAATCGCTTTGTTTGCCGTGAGTTTCGTGTGTATGGCGATGCCGGTAGCTTTGTTTCACAAGGTACGGATGTGCAGGCGCAGGCCATTTTTGCGGGCCAGCGCCCGGCGGACGATCGGGATGCATGGGGCTATGAGCAGCCTGAGCACTGGGGCACGCTCAATACGCCGCAAGGCTCAGAACGAGTGCCTTCCGAACAGGGCGCCTATCACGCTTATTACGAAGCCTTTACTCAAGCGGTGCGTGATGGCAGCGAACCTCCGGTGACGCCAGAGCAGGCGATTGAAGTCCTGGCGGTACTGGATGCTGCGTTTATTAGCGCACGTGAAAACCGGGTAGTGGAAGTTATTTAAAACAGTCGCGCTGCTGCGAAGCAGCGCTCTATTCTCTCAACCTTTCCCCATGACACCCTGCTAAAATGGCGTCCACGAGATGTTATGTTTAGAGGTCTGTTGTGTCGAATTTGATGTTCCGTAGTGCCACCTTAGCCGATGTTGATCGCTGCTATGCCATTGAAATTGATGCCTACGAAGGCGATGAGGCTGCCACGCGCGAAAAAATCGCGACCCGTATCGCGCAGTATCCGCAGGGGTTTATGTGTCTGGAAAGCGAGAGTCAGGTCATTGGCTTTATCAACGCGGGTTGTGCCTGGGACGTGGTGATGTCAGATGAGGAGTTCAAGGAGTTAATCGGGCATGACCCTGCTGCACCCAACGTGGTGATAATGTCAGTGGTGCTCGATCCGGCATATCAGGGTAAAGGTTACAGTACGCTGATGATGCAACAGTTCATCACTATCATGAAGCAAATGGATAAGCAGACCATTCATTTGATGTGCAAAACCCATCATGTTGATCTGTATAAAAAGTTTGGCTATCAGTACATCAAACCTTCGGCGTCCGATCATGGCGGTATGGCGTGGCACGAGATGCTGATGATGCTGTGATTATTTTTTAACCAAAAATAATTCATCACCTGATCGGGATCAAAAAATTTCGCTGAAAACTGCTCAACCATGTCAGTGAAATCACATGTAACGAGGAGGTTATGATGCGTACTTCACTGATGACCTTGCCGGAGGTGGCGCGCTATCTTGGCGTACCCTCCGCCACCTTAGCCTGTGCGATTTGCAATCGTGGCACGCTAGACAAAGTCCCACTGCCCGCCGCGGTCGACGACACCGCGCCTTTATCCTGCCGCTGCTGGACACCACAGGATGTCCGCCAGTTTCGGCTTGCGATGATGCAGGCGCGGCGTGGGCACTAAAGAATAACTGACGGCTTAGGGTCGTCAGTTTTTTGTTGCCCAGTTAGCACTTTTGCTCTGTAACAAGCCCCAGCATTTGCCCCGTTTTCCGAAGTATTAAACCGTCAAAATAGTCATATTCTCTGCCGCAAACGCGCTGTAAAAGTCTTTGTTGATGTTCTCTTCAACCACCAGGATGTCTATCTCTTCGCAGCTCGCCACCGAGAATCTCGCCACCCCTGGAATTTTTTCTGCAGTCAAACCGACAATAATCTGGCTACTTTGCGCTATGGCGGCTTTCTTAAACTCACAGTCATCGAAGTTGAAACCCGTCAAACCCGCCTCAGCGCTCATGGCACATCCACCAATAAATGCCTGATCAAACAGAATGTTTTTTAGTTGCTCTATGGCTGTATTCCCCACGCAACCGCCACTGTTTTTTTGCATGCGGCCACCCAGCATGATCACTTCAATCTGTGCATGCTTTAACAGTGCCGCGGCGATATCCGGGGCATTGGTGACCACAGTGAGACTGAGCGTTTCAGGCAATGCCATTGCCATGGCCAGATTGGTGCTTCCAGCATCAATTAAAATGCAGCTTTCACTTTTTACCAGGCTGGCGCACTTCTGCGCGATGATGTCTTTTGTTGATAGATTATGCTCTTTTCGCAAGGCCAAATTGCCAGCGTCGGGAAGCTGCAACACCGCCCCGCCATAGACCTTTTTACAGACCCCTTCTTTGCTCAGTTCATGAAGATCACGCCGTACAGTATGCTCTGATACGCCCATTTGTTGGGCAAGTTCAGTACATACAACCCGGCCCTGGTCGCGCAAAATTTGTCGAATCAGATCTTGTCGCTGGTCAGGGAAAGCAGCATAATCGAGCAAGTGATACCTCTTAAATAATCATAATCGAGCTTGATTGAGCATGCTCGCGCATGATGCACAGGTTGTCAATGGCTGCTGATGGGTCTGGACATGCGCTCAGCAAAATTAAGATCCCGCTTTCAACACGAGGAACGAAATGGTTCAACTCCCTATAATCTCTTCCAGCCTGGCGACCCGGCTCACTTTTTTCATTGCTGGATTTGTAACGGCAACCTGGGCCGTAATCGTGCCCTATGCGCGTGCCAATACTGGAGTGAATGAGGCTACCCTCGGCACATTATTATTATGTCTTGGCGTTGGTGCGCTAATCGCCATGCCGCTAACCGGTTCGCTGACCACCCGGTTTGGCTGCCGCCGGGTCATCGTCGCGGCACTTGCGCTGGTTATGCTCAGCACGCCTCTATTGGCAGCGATCTCTCACCCGGTATTGCTGGGTCTTGTGCTGCTAGTATTTGGTATCGGCGTAGGTGTGACGGACTGCGCGATGAACATTCAGGCAATCCTTGTAGAGAAAGCCTCACCGGCTCCGCTGATGTCCGGTTTTCACGGCATGTACAGTTTCGGAGGCATCGCAGGCGCGGGTCTGATGACTTTGCTACTAACGTTAGGCATCAACGTCATTGTCGCCACGATGCTGATTACGCTCACTGTGATTGTGTTAACCGCGCTGAGTTATCCCGGACTTTTAACCTATGCGAATCCCCGGGAAGGGGCTGCTTTCGCTATGCCACGCGGCATCGTCCTATTACTGGGGATGGTCTGCTTTTCCGTATTTCTTACAGAAGGGACGGTACTGGACTGGAGTGCGGTTTACCTGACGCAGGTCAGAGATATGCCCGAAACGCTGGGTGGCCTTGGGTACACATGCTTTGCCGTAGCGATGACGGCTGCCAGGATGACGGGCGACCGTGTTGTGGCAAATCTTGGCAGGTTGACGGTAGTGGTTGGCGGGGCGCTCACGGCAGCCGCCGGGCTGGCGTTGGTCATCTTCATCGCTTCCTGGCCTCTGTCATTGATTGGATACATCCTGATCGGGGCTGGTTGTGCGAATATCGTCCCCGTCATGTTCTCTGCCGTAGGCCAGCAAAGCGTGATGCCACAGTCTGTTGCTGTTCCGGCAATGACCACCATGGGGTATCTCGGCGTGTTGAGTGGTCCGGCGGTGATTGGATACGTCGCTCACTTCAGCTCACTCACTTTGGCTTTCTCATTCATCATGGCGCTGATGGTGTTTGTTGGCGCGGTCTCATTCACTCTAAATCTTGACCAAAGAAATTCTGCGAGGAACAACGCATGAAAATTGCCCATGTCGCTTTATGGACCTATCAACTCGAAGCACAAAAACAATTCTGGCAGGAATTTTTTGGTGGGATGGCGAATGAACTTTATATCAGTAAAAACCGCCCTGGTTTTCGTTCCTACTTTGTCAGTTTAACTGAAGGGCCAACGATTGAATTAATGAGCCTTGAAGGATTGAATAAAGGAGACAACGGAAAAGAACTGACGGGATGGGCTCATATTGCCATAACCCTTGGTAGCCGCCAGCATGTCGATGAGATGCTCGTAAAGGCTGCTGAGACTGATATTTTAGTCAGCCCGGCTCGCGTAACGGGCGATGGGTATTATGAGGCGATTATTCGAGATCCTGATGGGAACCTGATTGAGATCGTGGCTTGACGCGAGGTGGCTTAGTGTCTGTCGCGGTTCTTTTGATAGCAATAAGCATTGATTGATGTCGCTATCAGATTCAGAGCGAAGAGTGGAAGGACAGATTAAATTGCCTTTAAAGCACTTAACTAATCTGTCCTTTCTACCTTATAGCGCCAGAAAAGCAGGAGCGGCCTAAGAGTGACATTTCGTGTTATTAGATTCTGCAGGTTCGGTCAGGGTCGCACGCACTTTAGGAAGACTCTGCGGATAATTCTGTTGAATAAACTCAATCATCTTCTCGCGCACGTAGCAGCGCAAATCCCATGCCGTCGGGGAGTTCTGCGCGGTCATCAATAAACGAATCGTCATGGTTTTATCAGTGGTATCTGTCACCTGGAGCACTTGTGTCTGCTGATCCCAAAGTTTGGTTTCACTCAGGACTTTTTCAAAATGTTGACGCAGCGGTTCGAGTGGCATTGAGTAATCGAGATAAAGAAATACTGAACCTAATATTTGGGCATTATTGCGCGTCCAGTTCTGGAAGGCGTTCTCGGTAAAATAGGTAATCGGCAGCACCAGTCTGCGCAGGTCCCAGATACGCACCACAACATAGGTCAGGTTAATCTCCTCAATCCAACCCCATTCATTTTCAACCACAACCGCATCATCAATTTTGATCGGTTGTGTGAACGCGATCTGAATGCCGGCAAACAAATTAACCAGTGATTTTTGCAGCGCAAAACCAATGATGATGCCTGCTACCCCGGCGCCGGCGAGGATGGTCGTGCCGAATTTTCTCACGCCGGGAATACTGATAAGAATCAGAGAAAGGCAGAATGACACAAGGAGGACAATCGCGACTTTTTTGACATAGATAATCTGGGTCCGAATCTTCCTGGCGCGCAGGTTATTCGACAGATTAATGTCATAACGAATAAACAGCATGTCCTGTGCGACATTGGTCAATCTAATTAAGATCGAGCACAATGACAGTATTATAAAGACATTCAGCGTGGGGGTAATGAACGAAAGTGAATCAGGGTGAATATTAACATAATCGGCTCCGACATTGATTAACATCAGTGGAATGAACAGAAACATTGAACCACGTAGATGTTTTTCAAGTGATTTGAATAATTTTCTGTCGCGATTCTGCCAGTAACGTATAAATCGCAGCAGTAAGAATCGAGCCAGAAAACCCGCCACAAGCGAAAGGGTGACAAGTACCACAGCAGGCACCCATAATGGAGCGTCAGATAACTCATCAAATATCGATGGCATTATTTTCCCTTATTTTCAGCTGACAATCACCCGTTGTCAGGTAAATGAAACATTCAGTAACCGTGTCTGCCCGGTCATCTGTATATATTGCGTTCACTATAAATTATTGATTCACTGCCCATCAATTATCTTGATAAGGATATATTAAACATCATTTGTAAATTTAAATTTAACGTATATTTAAAACCAACATGCTGAAAGTATAGACGATTATGAGTGTTCTGCTTCAGATAGCGGGTAGGGCGATGAGTGCATTAAGAGAAAACCGCTGCCCTGAGGCAGCGGTTATTATTTATTGCGTTATTTCCGGGTGCTGAGCAACTAAATTGCGGCGTTTATTCTTCAACTCCTCAATTTGTTCATCAATATCCTCGATGCGCTGCTCGATGCCATCATGATGCTCCTGCAGCAACTCTTTAGCTTCCTCAAGCGAGGAGGCCGCAGGGGTATCGCCATAGAGCGGTTTGTTAGCGGTTTCTCTCACGGTAAAACCGGTCACCACGCCAATCGCACCCACCGCCATCAAATACCACGCGGGCATATAAAGGTTGCCCGTCACTTCCACTAACCAGGCCGTGAGGGTAGGGGTGATACCCGCAACCAAAATGGAGATGTTATACGTACTGGCCAAAGCGCTGTAACGCACTTCTGTCGGGAATAAGGCAGGAAGGGTGGAAGCCATTACGCCAATCAGGCAGTTGAGGATGACTGCCTGAATCAATAGTCCAAAGAAGAGCGCGACTAAACTGTGATGGGTAATCAACATGAAGGATGGAATGGATAACAGCACCATTGCCACGCTACCGATAATGATGAACGGACGGCGTCCAAATTTATCACTGAGCAATCCCATAACCGGTTGCACAAACAGCATCGCCAGCATGATAACGACAATGATCAAAACACCACGGTCTTCTGAATAGTGCAGATTGTGGGTCAGATAGCTCGGCACGTAAGTCAGCAGCATGTAGTAAGCCACGTTGGTGGTGATAACGATGCCGATGCAGGAGATCAGATTTCGCCAGTGCTTACGTGCGATCTCTTTGAAAGGTACGGAAGGGCCTTCGCTAAGACCTTGTTTGGAACCTTCTTCCAGTGAATCCACATGCTTCTGGAATGCCGGAGTTTCTTCGAGCGCATGACGCAGGTAGAGGCCGACTAAGCCCAGCGGCAAAGCCATAAAGAAGGGAATGCGCCAGCCCCAGTCATTGAAGGTTTCCTGGCCAAGGATCGTGGTGAGCAGCACAACGACTCCAGCGCCACAGACGAAGCCAACCAGCGAGCCGAAATCGAGCCAGCTACCTAAAAATCCGCGTTTACGGTCGGGTGAGTACTCCGCAACAAAGATGGAAGCGCCGGTATATTCTCCTCCCACCGAAAATCCTTGCACCATTTTCGCAATCAGCAGCAAGACCGGTGCCCAGAAGCCGATGGTGGCATAGGACGGAATGAGTCCTATGCTGAAGGTGCTGAAGGTCATCAATATGATGGTGATGGCGAGTATTTTCTGGCGGCCATATTTATCACCCAGAACACCAAAAAACATTCCTCCTAACGGACGAATAATGAACGGAACAGAAAATGTGCCCAGAGCAGCAATGATCTGAATACCGGGCGAGGCACCCGGGAAAAACACCTTACCTAATACGGCCGCGACATAACCGTAGACCCCAAAATCGAACCACTCCATGGCATTACCCAGAGCGGCGGCGGTAATCGCCTTCTTCAGACGCGCATCATCAATGATTGTCACGTCCTTCAGCCGCATCGGCTTAACCTTTTTACGTCTTATACTAAGCATTGCCCTTCCCTTAAAATCAAACACTTCTGGTTATAACAAACCGTAAATTGTTATGGAGAATCCAGCTGATAACTGCTGATTCAGATACAGCATAGACATAAATTTACAATTTGCCGGGCGAGTCTCTGATTTAGATGCCTTTTTTACAGGTGGGACTTTTTAAGGTAAGGGCAGGTATACGGAGATCGAGCGCGATTGACTCAATATTAGCGCTACCGAAAAAGGATGTTTATTGCCTGGCCAGGCTTCATTCACTCCGATCCTGCGATAACTTCTAAGGAGCATTTAAGTCATAGGGCTGATTAATTAACAACCGATATGCCAAGATGCTGCAGTATCAATGAGGCCTGGTAGTTGTCCAGCTTCACACCCTGCATATCAACTTCACGCACATCTATTTCACCTAGCTCCGAGTTAGTCAGATCGCAATAAGTGAAATTGGCAGAAGGCCAGTCAAATGAAGAAAACTCTCCGCCGGAGAGATCTGAACCACTGAATGTTGCGCCCAGAATATGAGTGCCAATCCAGCGGTTATCCCAGAGTTCACACTTCTCTAAAACCACCTTCGATAAATTGGCGTAGCTGAGGTTGGTTTTGGTGATGTATGCGCTACAGAACCAGGTGCGGGTTGTAATCATGTTCATAAAGCTGGCACCGCGAAAATCCGCCCCCTGAGCCATACAGCTGCGAATTTCGATACCCAGAGCACTGATGTTTCTGAAATCTGCCATAGACAGATCGCAACTATTGAAGATGGCATCTTTCAGCGTGGCGCGGCTGAAATTACATCCTTTCTGGTTTTCACGATCGTAAAAAGTGCAGCCGGTAAACTCAGTACCGCTAAGGTCACAAGCAGAAAAGTCACAGTTCAAAAAGGTACTGTTTTCAACTCTCTCGCCGGTGAACCGATTTTTGCCAATTTTCTCGCCAACCAAAGTTAGGGTCATGAAACTGAGCCTGTTTTTTTATACAGTGGTCGGGATGTTAAACTGATCTATAGCCGCGCGTCAAACGACATAATCTGACTCACCGGCAGCAAAACTAGAATTGACTGCGCTGAAAGAAGTAGGGAACGATATTATTCAGATTAAACTCTTTCAGCGTGAATGACGCTCAGGAATAATTAGATTTCAAGTGCCGCAATAATCTCAGGCTCCATTTTCTCTGGCGTGGTCATCGGTGCAAAACGCTTAATTGGTTTGCCGTCACGTCCAATAAGAAACTTGGTGAAATTCCACTTGATTCGCCCACCCAGCACGCCGGGCAATTCGTCTTTAAGGTAACCAAACACCGGGTGCGTAGCGGCTCCATTAACCTCCACTTTCTCGAACATCGGGAAGCTCACACCATAGTTGATGTGGCAGGTTTGCGAAATCTCATCGGCGCTTCCGGGTTCCTGCTTACCAAATTGGTTGCAAGGGAAACCCAGCACCATCAGACCCTGGGCAGCGTACTTTTTATAGAGCGCTTCAAGGCCTGCGTATTGTGGCGTGAAGCCACAATGGCTGGCGGTATTCACTATCAAAACCAGCTTGCCAGCGTAGTCGGCCATTGAGACAAGCTGGCCGCTCAAACTGGTGGCGGTAAGTTGGTGAAAGACTGTCATGTTGGCTTCCTTAAGCAGAAAACAGTTCGACGTCGACATTACCACGTTGCTTGAAGGCACAGCGCAAACATTGTCGCGATAGATTTATGCCTGGCGGAAAAGCTTTTCACTACTAATAACTTTTATACCCGCAGGGCTACTCTCAAGAATGCGTTTTTCCTGATCCGAAACCCATCTGACAGTAGACCATCCCTCTTCGGCAGACAGTGCGTTCTGAATTTTTGTGATAAGTGCTTCGGCCTGATGACTTTCGCAGTCAAGATTACCGATTAGGTTTTCATTGAGGTATACGCTGAGGCGGTGTGTAGCGATCATTGCCTTAATCTCCTGTCGGCCAGAAGTGATCATCAGGGAGCGTGCGGGCACCAAAAATGGCCTGACCTACGCGCACCACATTGGCGCCTTCTTCGATAGCGATTTCGAAGTCACCTGACATCCCCATCGACAGCTGCAAATTGCCATACACTTCCGCCAGCCGATCGCGTAGCGTCCTTAATCGGATGAAGCAGGCCCGCACGCGGTCGGCATCCGAGCTGAACTCTGCTAGCGTCATCAGCCCCTTAACATGCAGATTTTTAAGCGGACATAGCTGCGCCATAAAGTCCGCCACCTGTTCAGGAACCAAACCATATTTGCTTGGTTCAGCAGAGGTATTCACCTGCACAAAAACCTCCAGCGTGCGGCCTTCCAGCTGTAAACGTCGGTCAAGTATTTTTGCCGTGATAAGTGAATCCAGAGCCTGAAACTCACTGGCAAATTTGGCAACCAGTTTGGCTTTGTTCGACTGAAGATGCCCAATCACAGACCATTTCAGGTCGGTCAGATCGGACATGGACTGCGATTTACCCCAAGCCTCCTGCACTTTATTTTCACCCAGTAGCTTACATCCTGCCTGGTGAGCCAGCCGGATGTGGTTTTCATCCATGGTTTTACTCACCGGAAGCAGGCGAACGTCAGACGCGTTACGCCCCGCGCGCAGGCAGGCAGCATTGATACGCGATTGAACGTCTGCCAGGTTGTCGATGAAATCCTGAACGCTCTCAGCGCGTGGCCAGCGATTGTGCATGTCGTGGCGGGGCTGAGTGTCAGGATTTGAGATGTTCGATTCGGTGTTTTTCATGGGCGTATAGACAGGGGCTCTGCAGTGAATTAACATTGACCTAGGCTAAACTTTTATTTGTACCAGATCAATGAAGATAAATGGCAAAACAGCGGGTGATCTTTTCGATCAGATCCGCGCAATGATTCAGTCCGGTGAACTTGTTCCCGGCACAATGCTTCCCACACTGCGTGATTTAGCCGGTGAGCTGGGCATTAATCGCAATACGGTTGCACTGGCATACAAGCGTCTGACGGATGCAGGTTTTGTCTTATCGAGAGGCAGAAACGGCACCATTGTGCGTGAACCCATCGCGGCGATTGATATCGAAGGTAGCGCACCGGGTCTGGCGATACGCGATTTAGCCAGCGGCAATCCTGCGACTTCGGTTTTACCTGCAGTTTGCCAGCTTGTTGTGCATATCCGTAACACGCCAGGGTTATATGGCGAGTCCGAAATCCGTCCTGAACTTGCCGCAGCGGGTCTCAAATGGCTGCAGCCCGATCTCAACACTCCCTTTGATTTAAATCTGACTCACGGTGCGGTTGATGCTGTTGAAAGAGTTCTGGCGAGTTACCTGATCGCGGGCGATCGTGTGGCGGTTGAAGACCCCTGCTTCCTCAGCAGCATTAGCACGCTGCGGCACAACCGTCTTCAGGCTGCGCCTGTCGCCATGGATGCGGAAGGAATGCAGATTGAGGCGCTGTCACGCCAACTGTCTGCAGGGGTTCAGGCGGTGATCATTACCCCCCGCGCCCAAAATCCAACCGGCTTTGGCCTCAGTGCGGGACGAGCCGAGGGCATACGTACGCTGCTGGCAAGCTATCCGCAGGTTCTGGTGATCGTGGATGACCATTTTTCGCTGCTTTCAACACAGGATTATCACCACATTGTTCCGTCAAACACCCGTAACTGGGTGCTTATCCGCTCTCTGTCCAAGTTTCTGGGGCCTGATTTGCGTATGGCCTTTGTGGCTAGCGATGAAGAAACGTCACAGCGTCTGCGTCAGCGCCTGAATGCCGGGACTAACTGGGTCAGCCATATTCTGCAGGATATGGCTGCGGGCCATATGCGTTCGCCTGACTTTCAGCAATCCATTCTGGCCGCACGCGGGCGCTATTTGAGCCAACGAGAGTTGCTGGTTAGCGCGTTGAAACAGCACGCCGTCACCGTTTCAGAACATCACGATGGCTTAAACGTGTGGGTTCCTTTACCACACAATAGTGCGGCAACGGTGATGCAGATGGCGCAACGGGGCTGGCTGGTTCGGGGCGGAGAAGGATTCATGCTGGACAGTAAAAGTTCAGGGCTTCGGATCACCGTCTCTGAGCTTGAGGCACCGGAAACAGAGTTAATCGCTAAATCCCTCGCCGGGATTCTGTCACAGCAGCGTCAGATTCAGGCTACCAATAAGGCCTGAACAGGCCAGTACATCACTCATGGAGTTCTCAGCAATGCGCGTACATTTCATCGTACATGAAGATTTTGAAGCACCTGGCGCTTACGAAACCTGGGCCATCAATCACGGTCATGATGTGTCTTACTCGCGCGTTTATGCAGGCGACAGGCTGCCAGCAGACGCGGAAGGTATCGATTTTCTGATTGTGATGGGAGGACCACAGGATCCCTCCACCACACTTGAAGAGTGCCAGCACTTTGATGCGAAAGGTGAACAGGCGCTGATTGCTTCAGCGGTTCAAACCGGTAAAGCCGTTATCGGTATCTGCCTGGGATCACAGCTGATCGGTGAAGCGCTGGGCGCGCCATTCGCACACAGTCCTGAAAAGGAGATTGGCAAATTCCCGATCTCGCTGACGGAAGAGGGCCTTAAGGACGAAATGTTCTCTCACTTCGCCAGCACGCTTGAAGTTGGGCACTGGCATAACGATATGCCGGGATTGACGGCAGATGCAAAAATCATCGCTTACAGCGAAGGTTGCCCGCGCCAAATCGTGGCGTATTCAGATCGCGTATATGGTTTCCAGTGCCATATGGAATTAACGCTGGAAGTTGTAGAACTGCTGATCGCCCATTCAGAGAAAGATTTGAGCCGCGCCGCTGAATACCGCTTCGTCAACACGCCAGAAGAACTTCGTGCACACGATTACAGCGAGATGAATCAGGTGTTGTTTGGCTTTTTAGACAAATTAGAAGCTCGATATCAATCCGCATAAGAGTTGATAATGCCAGGCTAACTGAGTCTGGCCTTCTCTCTGAACTTATAATCAGTAACGCTGCCCGGCGGTTTCGCGCGGGCAGCGTCATTTCAGGCAGATATCAGTGCTTGATTAGCGGCGATGGAGTGCCATTAAATTGCACCCTGCTAAACCTTAGCGAAATTACAACTGCGGCCCTGCCTGTGCAATGCGCGCACCGGCTTCGTTGTTGCTGTACTGTTTGAAGTTATTGATAAACAGTTGTGCCAGTTTCTCGGCCGCTTCCTGCCACTCTGACGGTGATGCCCAGCCGTTACGCGGATCGAGTGTATTCACGTCCACGCCAGCAATCTCCTGAGGAATGGCGAGGCTAAAGATCGGCAGTGTTTCTTCACGCATTGCGCCCGTTTCTCCTTCCAGAATAGCGTTGACGATCTGGCGCGTATCTTTCAGCGACAAACGTTGGCCTGCACCGTTCCAGCCGGTATTCACCAGCCACACTTCAGCACCACTTTGTGCAACTTTCTCCTGTAACACGTCGGCGTACTGCGTTGGGTGCAGCATCAGGAAAGCCGCGCCATAGCAGGCTGAGAACGTCGGCGTTGGGGCAGTAATTCCGCGCTCGGTGCCCGCCAGCTTGGAGGTGAAGCCAGACAGGAAGTGATATTGCATCTGCTCTGGCGTCAAACGTGAAACAGGTGGAAGCACCCCGAATCCGTCCGCAGCAAGGAAGATGATGCGTGAAGGATGACCAGCACGAGACACTGGCTGCACGATATTCTCAATGTGCGACAGCGGATAGGAGACACGGGTGTTCTCAGTTTTGCTGCCATCGGCATAATCCACGCTGCCATCTTCAAGGACAACAACGTTTTCCAGCAGCGCGTTACGGCGGATGGCACCATAAATTTCCGGCTCAGATTCTGCTTTCAGATTGATGGTCTTGGCATAGCAGCCGCCTTCAAAATTGAAGACACCGTCTGCATCCCAACCGTGCTC
Source organism: Pantoea sp. C1E2 (assembly GCF_056491465.1). Taxonomy (NCBI): domain Bacteria; kingdom Pseudomonadati; phylum Pseudomonadota; class Gammaproteobacteria; order Enterobacterales; family Erwiniaceae; genus Pantoea; species Pantoea sp. C1E2. Next base: position 498,574 of record NZ_JBSZHT010000004.1, on the reverse strand, counting down.
ATCATCGCCAATCAGCTGGCGGCGTGGATCGGTTGAGAGGGTGGTTTTACCGGTGCCCGAGAGGCCAAAGAACAACGCCACGTCGTTTTTTTCACCGCGGTTGGCTGAGCAGTGCATTGACGCAATACCTTTCAGCGGCAGCAGGTAGTTCATCACTGAGAACATCCCTTTTTTCATCTCGCCGCCGTACCAGGTCCCGCCAATCAGCTGGATATTCTCTGTCAGGTTGAAGGCAACAAAGTTCTCTGAGTTTAACCCTTGCTCCTGCCACTGCGGATTCACGCAACCGGCACCGTTGATCACCGTGAAGTCTGGGGTGAAGCTTGCCAGCTCTTCAGTGGTCGGTGCGATAAACATGTTTTTGACAAAGTGCGCCTGCCAGGCCACCTCAGTAACAAAACGCACTGCCAGACGGGTATCGGCGCTGGCGCCACACCAGGCATCAACGATATACAGTGATTGGCCCGACAGGTGATCGGCAACCAGACTTTTCAGGTGTGCCCACACTTCAGTGGACATCGGTTTATTATCGTTACGCCCCAGGCCAGCATCTGACCACCAAAGGGTATCGCGCGTCACATCGTCGCGAACGATGTACTTATCGCGTGGAGAACGGCCAGTAAACTCTCCGGTATCAACCGTCACTGCACCAGACGTCGTCAACATTCCGCGCGCCGGCCCTTTGAGTTCGGCTGACGTTTCATGCTCGAACAGTAATTCGTAATTCGGGTTGTAGACGATCTCGCTGACATCGTTGATGCCAAGGCTTGAGAGGTGTTGCATGACAGATTTAATTGCGCTCATAAAATACCCTGACTCATTGGATGATTGGCGAGACGGCAAAGGCCGACCCGAGTAGGGGATGGATAGTAGCACTGGCTTTTTGATGCAGAAATTGCATATAAATCATTTGTCATGTAAAAAATGCATAGAAATGGGGGCTGTAATTGGAGCGAAGGAGTGCTAAGTAACCTCGAAGTGAAGTGGTTCTATGATGTGATTGCCTTAGAAGAATGTCGCAGCTTTACGCTTGCGGCAGAAAGACGAAATATTTCGCAATCCTCGTTTAGCAGAAGGATTCAGGCACTCGAATCTAACCTGGGTTTCAGCGTCTTCAATCGTGAAGTGAATCCGCCACAGTTGACCCCACAGGGCAGAATCTTTGTCGGCTATGCCAGAAATATGCTGGACGATATGGACTTCCAAATCAGCCGAATTAAGGGTGAAGATAAATTAAAGCAAAGCATCCGTATTGATGCGGCGCCTTCGCTTTCCGTCCTGCTGCTGCCCGATATACTGGCGGATTACCGTGACAGCCCCGATAAGGTTTTCTTTGTTGAATCGATTAACGTCAACGATGCAGTCTTTAATCTGAAAGAAGGGAAAAGTGATTTTATCCTGTCTTTTTATAATGAAGAGCTGATGAACTACCCGTTTATCAATCACAAAATCTTCGATTCCGCGCTGCATCTGGTCTCACCCTGTGACCAGCACGGTAAGCCGATATTTTCAATCAATGGCGACACACTACCGCTGGTCAAGTATGCCAATGACAGCTACATGGGGCGTCAGGTCAATCAGGTGATTGATCGCATCCCGAACACCACCTTTATCCTGACCTTTGTCTCTTCGATGAGTGAGTTGCTGAAGAGAATGATCCTCAAAGGCGATGCCGTTGGCTGGCTGCCTGATTACTCGATTCAGCGTGAGCTGGAGGAGAGAAGGCTGGCGATTATGGATCACAGCCTTTCGCTGAAGATTTCGGCTTATGTTTATCGCTCCGGCGCGCGTTTAAATCTGACGGCGGAACGCTTCTGGCGTTATGTGAAGGAGCGAAAGCAAATGAATTCATGAGATTGAATCATTTGCCAGGCAAACAATCTCATTCCTGAGCACGCTCAAACGTCGCTATGACCCGATCAATATGCTTCTTCATCGCCGATCTCGCTGCCTTAGCATCACGATTCTCAAGCGCAGAAAGAATGTCCATATGCTCAGATTCCGAGACGAGCGGCATATCGCTCGGCGTGTAGTGCGCTTGCAACATGCGGAACATGCTGCCATAGCGATGACCGAGCAGGTGGCCGATGATAAATCCATAGGCCGGATTGCCGCTGGCTTGCGCAATGCGGATATGGAATAAGCGGTCGCCTGGATGGGTACGCGATTGCGCACGGTTATCTTCACAGTTTTGCTGATACGCCGCGCGGATCAACGCCAGTTCCTGTTCGCTGGCATGCAACGCGGCCAGCGCGGCGGCCTCTGGCTCGATCAGGCGCCGAGCTTGCAGCAGAGAGAACGGCGGCAGTTCGGTTGAAAAATCAAGATTAATACCCAGCTCATCATCCGGTTCGTTCCATTGATCGCGTCCGGCCTGCATCATTACCGGTTCCTGGGTATTGGAACGCGCTTTCACAATCACGCCATTGCCGACTTTGACATCCACCAGACCAATCACCTCCAACGCGATTAGCGCTTCACGTACCGATGCGCGACTGACCTGAAGCTGTTCAGCCAATTCTCGTTCCGCTGGCAGGCGACTTCCGGGAGGAAATTCGTTGTTGTCGATAAGCTTGATTAGCTGATCCGCTATTTGTCTGTAAAGCCTGGGGTTTTCCATCTTTTTTATCGGCATTACGCGGGTACCTGTCTAAAAAAATTAAGTGATCAGTTGCACAAATAATCATCAGGGCACTTGTCAATGTTACACAATTATCAATAAAACGTAATGCGTAAGCGAAAAAGTAGCCAGCGTTATTTTGCGCTCCCTAAAGGGAAAAATCCACCTTCAATGGCCTGACCATTAGATCTTTGGACCAGAGGAAATGCAATGAATTTACATGGAAAACGCGTGTTGATCACCGCCGCCGGACAAGGTATCGGGCTGGCCAGCGCGCGCTACTTTGCTCAGCAGGGCGCCGAAGTTATCGCCAGCGATATCAACCTCGCCGCGTTACAGGATTTACCCGGCATTCGCGCCTATCAGCTGGATGTGACCGATCGTCAGGCCATTAGCGCGGCGGCGCAGGAGCTTGGCACGCTTGATGTGTTGTTCAACTGTGCCGGTGTGGTTCACAGCGGCGACCTGCTGACATGCAGCGAAAAGGAGTGGCAGTTCGCGCTCGATCTCAACGTCACGGCAATGTTTCGCATGATCCAGGCGTTTTTGCCGGCGATGCTGCAGCAACAGAAAGGGTCGATTATCAACATGTCATCGGTGGCATCAAGCGTAAAGGGCGTGGTTAATCGCTTCGCCTACAGCGCCACCAAAGCGGCGGTGATTGGCCTGACGCGTTCGGTCGCAGCGGACTACATTGGTGATGGGATTCGCTGCAACGCCATCTGCCCCGGCACCATCGATTCGCCGTCGCTGCGCCAGCGTATTGCCGCGCAGGCAGAGGCGGAAGGGCGTAGCGAAGCGGAAGTCTATAACGCCTTTGTCGCGCGTCAGCCTATTGGCCGTATCGGGACGACAGAAGAGATCGCTTATCTGGCAGCGTATCTGGCCTCCGATGCCAGCGCTTATACCACCGGCACGGCTCAGATCATTGATGGCGGCTGGAGCAACTAACAGGAGTGGAAGAATGAAATTATTACGCGTAGGCGAAAAGGGCAAAGAGCGTCCGGCAATGCTGGATGAACAGGGTGAATTGCGTGATTTGTCGCATTTTATTGATGATGTCGCGGGCGAGGCACTTTTGCCGTCTGCGCTGGAGCGACTGCGCCAGCTGCCGCTCAGCGAACTGCCTAAAATCGGTGGGCAGCCGCGCATTGGCGCCTGCGTCGGGCATATTGGCAAATTTATCTGTATCGGCCTGAACTATGCCGATCATGCCGCGGAGACGGGTGCAGCCATCCCACAAGAGCCAGTGGTGTTCGGCAAATGGACCAGTTCCGTGGTCGGGCCCAATGACGCGGTGCGTATTCCACGCGGTTCAGTGAAAACCGATTGGGAAGTGGAACTGGGAGTGGTCATCGGCAAAGGCGGCAGCTACATCCTGGAAGAAGATGCGCTGTCACATGTTGCGGGCTACTGCGTGGTCAATGACGTCTCTGAACGTGAATATCAGATTGAACGCGGCGGCACTCTGGGACAAAGGCAAAGGCTGCGACACTTTTGGTCCGATTGGCCCATGGCTGGTGACCGCTGATGAAATTGCCGATCCGCAGCAGCTCGACCTGTGGCTCGAGGTAGATGGCAAGCGCTATCAAAATGGAAACACCCGCACCATGATCTTCTCGGTTGCACACATCATTAGCTACCTGAGCCGTTTTATGAGCTTACAGCCGGGCGATATCATCTCCACCGGAACACCGCCGGGCGTCGGCATGGGGCAGAAACCACCGGTCTACCTGCGTCCGGGGCAAGTTATCAGTTTGGGCATCGCCGGGCTTGGCGAGCAGCGTCAAATTACTGAGGGTAGCGAAGAATGACCAGACTGACCTCACTGCGTGTCGAAGACATCCGATTTCCCACCTCCGAACACCTGGACGGTTCGGATGCAATGAATCCTGACCCCGATTATTCAGCGGCTTACGTCATCATCGAGACGGATAACGCCGCTATCAGCGGCCACGGGCTGACCTTTACCATTGGACGCGGTAATGAAATTTGTTGTGCAGCTATACGCGCACTGGAACACCTGATCGTCGGGCGCAAGCTGGAGTCGATCACCGCCGATATGGGGCAATTCTGGCGCGACATCACCAGCGACAGCCAGCTGCGTTGGATAGGGCCGGATAAAGGCGCTATTCACCTGGCAACCGGCGCAGTGGTCAACGCGGTATGGGATTTGTGGGCGAAATCAGAAGAAAAACCGCTATGGCGGCTGGTGGCTGATATGTCGCCGCAAGAGCTGGTGCGCTGCATCGACTTTCGCTATCTCACCGACTGCATCACGCCGGATGAAGCACTCGCATTACTCACAGCGCAGCAAGCGGGCAAAGCAGAGCGCATCCGTCAGCTTGAGCAGCATGGTTATCCTTGCTACACCACCTCGGCGGGTTGGCTGGGCTACGACGACGACAAGCTGCGCCGTCTTTGCCAGCAGGCGGTCGACGCCGGATTCTCCCACATCAAACTGAAAGTCGGACGCGATCTCGAAGATGATATTCGCCGCGTGCGCATTGCGCGTGAGGTGCTGGGGCCGGACCGTCAGTTAATGATCGACGCCAACCAGGTATGGGAAGTGAATGATGCGGTGGAGTGGGTACAGAAGCTGGCGTTCGCGCGACCGTGGTTTATTGAAGAACCCACCAGCCCGGATGATATCGAAGGACATCGTAAGATTCGTCAGGGTGTTACGCCGGTCAAGGTCGCAACCGGTGAAATGTGCCAGAACCGCATCATCTTCAAGCAGCTGATTATGCGCGAAGCGATTGATGTCGTGCAGATCGATGCCTGTCGTCTCGGCGGCGTTAATGAAGTGCTGGCGGTGATGCTGATGGCAGCGAAATACCAGCTGCCGGTGTGCCCGCATGCTGGTGGGGTCGGACTGTGCGAATACGTTCAACACCTCTCGATGATCGATTTTGTTTGTATTGCCGGCAGCCATGAAGGCCGGGTTATCGAGTATGTCGACCATCTGCACGAACATTTCATCCATCCGTGTGAGATTCGCGGGGCTGCCTATATGCCGCCCACTGCGCCCGGCTTCTCAATCGAAATGTATCCCGCATCACGCGAGCAGTACCGCTATCGCGCGCAGGGAGGCTGAAGTGCGAATCGACGCTCATCAGCATTTTTGGCACTTTGACGCGGCTGAATACCCGTGGATCGCAGATTCAATGACCTGTCTGCAACAGGATTTTCTGCCAGACGACCTCGCACCGCTGCTGGCGCAACATCAGTTGCAGGGATCGATCGCGGTACAAGCTCGGCAGTGCGTGGGCGAAACGCAACAATTGTTGCAGTGGGCGCAGCAGCAACCCGCAACGCAGGTGATTGGCTGGATCGATATCTCGGCCACGGACCTGGCAGAGCAGTTACTGGCATTGCAGCATCCGCGACTTAGGGGTTTTCGCCATCTGGTGCAGGATGAGCGCGATCCCGCAGCATGGTTGCAGCAACCGTCTGTGTCCAGTGGCATCAGCCATCTGCAGCAACAAGATTACGTATGGGAAATGCTGGTGACCTGGCGGCATCTGGCAGACGCTACCCGGTTTGCCGCCCAGCACGATCGCCACTGGCTAGTGCTCGATCACCTGGGAAAACCGGATATGGCGCGCGGCGCTCAGGTGTGGGGCGAGCAGGTTGCGGAACTGGCTGCGATGCCGCACGTGGCCTGCAAATTGTCCGGACTGGTCACCGAGGTCTCACACGGCCAGTGGGATAGCACGCAACTTCGCCCCTTCATTGACGAGGCGCTGGCGCGTTTTGGTCCGCAACGGCTGATGTTTGGTTCAGACTGGCCAGTTTGCCTGCTGGCAGCGGAATATCACGCGGTGGCGCAATTGATAGACGACGCGATAGCGGAGTTATCCGCTGATGAACAGGCCGCCATTTGGGGTAACACGGCCGCGCAGGTCTACAGCCTGACAGGAGAGAATAATGAATCTGTTTTTGCAGGATAAAGTGATCATCGTCACCGGCGGTGGATCGGGCATCGGCGCTGCCATTTCACGTTTGCTGGCTGAAGAGGGGGCGATTCCCGTCATCGTCAGCAACGCGCAGCCAGATGAGATGTGGCTGGCTAGCCTGCGTGAACTACAACCGAAAACGGAAGTGCTGTTGGCCGATCTTTGCGACGAACAAAATTGTCAGCACGCGGTTGAGGCCGTACAGCAGCAGTTTGGTCGCATCGACGGGTTGGTGAATAACGCCGGGGTTAACGATGGCGTTGGACTGGAAGCGGGGCGCAGCGCATTTGTCTCCTCGCTGGAAAAGAACCTTATCCACTATTACCAGATGACGCACTTCTGCCAGCGTGCGCTGGAAAGCAGCCGTGGGGCGATCGTCAACATTGCTTCAAAAACCGCGCTGAGCGGGCAGGGTGGTACCAGCGGCTACTGCGCAGCCAAAGGGGCGATTCTGTCACTGACGCGCGAATGGGCAGTTTCACTGCGTCAGAGCGGCGTGCGAGTGAATGCCGTCATTCCCGCCGAAGTCATGACGCCGCTGTATGAACGCTGGATTAGCACTTTTGCCGATCCGCAAACCGAACTGGAGAAAATCACCCAGCGTATTCCGCTCGGTCAACGTATGACGACTCCGGAGGAGATCGCTAACACGGTGGTCTTTTTGCTGTCGGAGCGCGCTTCTCATACTACCGGCGAGTGGCTGAGCGTCGATGGTGGCTATCTGCATCTCGATCGGGCGCTGTTATGAGTGGCGCAATCGAGCGTTATTGTCAGGCGCTGGATCTGGTGGACGAGGCGGACAAAATTGCCGAATACCAGCGTCTGCATCAGCGCATCTGGCCGGAAGTGGCGCAGCATTTGCGCCAGCACGGCATCGTGAATATGGAGATTTACCGGCTTGGCACACGCCTTTTTATGGTGATGGAGGTGAATGATCGGTTTAACACGCAGGATTTTGCTCAGGCATCTGAACAGGATCCGCATATTCAGCGCTGGGAAGCGCTGATGTGGCAGTTCCAACAGCCAACGCCCTGGACGCCCGAAGGGGAAAAATGGGTGGCGATGGCGCGAATATTCTCTTTGCAGGACCAATAACAACACTTACCGACTGTACCCTACGAGGATATAACCATGTCAACACAACGCGTCGAGACGCCTGAAAATATGGGCGTCAGGGGATCTATTAGCCTGCGCTGGGCGTTTATGCTGATTACCACCCTGTTTTTTATGTGGGGCGTGTCATACGGCCTGCTGGATGTGCTGAATAAACACTTTCAGGAAACGTTAAACGTTACCAAAGCACAATCGGGATTATTACAGGCGGCTTATTTCGGTGCCTATTTTATTGTCGCGCTGCCCGCGGGTTATTTTATGCAGCGTCACGGCTATAAAGCTGGAATATTGGCGGGGTTATCACTGTATGCCATTGGTGCGTTGTTGTTTGTGCCAGCGGCGATGGTCAATAACTTCTCGGTATTCCTGTTTGCATTGTTCGTGCTGGCGTGCGGACTGGGCTGCCTTGAAACTGCCGCGAACCCGTATGCCACGGTGCTGGGCGATCCCAACGGTGCAGAACGTCGTCTCAATCTGGCGCAATCATTTAACGGGTTGGGGCAGTTTGTGGGGCCGATGATTGGTGGCTCGCTGTTCTTTACCCAGGCCAACCAGGATGCGGCACAGGACACCGTCAAAATCACTTATGTAGTGATTGCGTGCGTGGTCATCGCCATTGCGCTGTTATTTAAACGCACCGCCTTGCCGGACATTCGCGAATCCGCCAGCCAACATATTCAGCAGCCCGGCGCCACTTTATGGCAGCAAAAACATTTCGTCGGCGGCGTGATTGCGCAGTTCTTTTATGTTGCCGCTCAGGTTGGAGTGGGCGCTTTCTTCATTAACTACGCCACCGAGCACTGGCACGGCGTGACCAACCAAAGCGCGGCTTATATGCTTTCGGTCGCGATGATCTGCTTTATGCTGGGACGTTTCTTCTCTACCTGGCTGTTGGGCAGGGTGAAACCGGCAGCCATGCTAGCGGCTTATGCGCTGATCAATATTGTGCTGTGTGCCGTTGTGATGCTGGGCGCAGGCGATGTTTCCGTGATTGCATTGATCGCCATCTTTTTCTTTATGTCCACTATGTTCCCCACCATCTTTGCCATGGGCGTAAAAAACCTCGGGCAGGCGACTAAACAGGCCAGCTCATTTATGATCATGGCGATTGTGGGCGGCGCGATTATGCCCTATTTCATGGGACTGATTTCTGACAAAGTCAGTACTGCCGTGGCTTACAGTTTGCCACTGATGTGCTTTGTTGTGGTGTTGGCTTATGCGTTAAGACAGCGCAGACATTCATGAATTAGTGAGTCAGGGTATTATGGGCGATTCATTGGAATCGCCTTATGAATGAACATTACCTGCGAGGCAACAAGCTCCACCTTCTACCTGCCACAACTGTTTGAGGATCTAAAAACTGTTGTTGGTAAGGCACTTCGTATTTCCATTATGCTGGGAAGTCCAGGTCGGGTTGGAGGGATAAAGAACTCGCTGAACAACGGTATAAACCTTTTTACAGAGTCATTCTACGGGCACTAAATGATCCGGTTTGAGCGAGGAGCAGACCTTCAGGCCTTTCCCCGCAACAAAAAAACTGGTGCTAACTGGCTAAACCTAATTAAAGCAGGTTTCGATCATCGAAACTTTCTCTTGCGGAGAAAACACCATTCAACGCTGCCGGGAAACCTGCATAAATAGCCATCTGCTGGATAGCCTCGATAATCTCAACTTCTGTGACGCCTACATTCAAAGCAGCGCTGATATGCACTTTCAATTGAGGTTTGGCTGTTCCTAATGCTGTTAGCAAACTAATAATTGCCAGCTCTTTAGTACGATTATCAATTATCGATCTGGATAAGATATCCCCATATGAAAACTCGATAACGAATCGCGCAAGGTCAGGAGAAATCTCCATTAACTGCTGAGTAACTTGTCTTCCGGCACCAGCACTGATTTCTTCAAGCGCTACCATGCCTTTTTCATACCGATCGTCGGTGGGTGCCAGGACTTCAGGGTTAAACTTGATACCGCATTCAGCAAAGATTTCTTTTGTCAGCATTAAGGCATTACCCGCAGTGGGAAAGCCTGCGAAAACGGCACAGACCAAAATCACCTCAACGATAGCCGCTGGAGTGCATCCCACATTAAGGGCGCCATGGATATGGTATTTCAATTGAGGTATAGCATTCCCCATCCCTGTGAGTGCTGCCACAGTGCACAGCTGCCGAGTCGGTAAGTCCAGTTCCTTACGGGACATGATGTCTCCATAACAGAACTCAACGGTGCAACGAGCAAGGTCTGGTGCAATGGTCATTAACTGATTAAGAGGACCATCAAAATTGGTGCCTCCCACTTTTTTAAGAATTTCTAATCCTGAATCGAAGCGTATAGAAGTAGGCATCATTTTCTCCATTATTCGTTAAGTGGGTGAACTTTAAAATCTAATCAAAGTTAATTCGAATACCATTTTTGTGATACCTTTTCGGTATGAATACTTCAATCGACCTTCGACAATTTCGCTACTTCGTTGCTGTGTGTGATGAGCTAAACTTTGGGCGCGCCGCAAAGCGTTTAAACATATCTCAGCCACCTTTGAGCCGGCAGATTCGCCAACTTGAAGAGCAGTTAGGGGTACAACTATTTATCCGAACAGGCAGCGGGGTTTTGCTCACCAGTGCTGGTGAAGCATTCTTACCCGAGGTCAAAAGTGCATTGTCACAGGCTGAAAAAGCGATCGAAGTGGCAAGGTCAGCAAGAGAGATGGAACAAGGGACATTTGTTATTGGCTATACAACAGTCTTTGATAGAAGCGTTTTCCCTGAAGTTAATGCTCATTTTCAATCCCAATTCTCCGGTTGGAAATTAATCACTAAAGGTGATCACTCGGTGAATCTTGTCAGAGACATCAGGAAAGGAAAGGTAGATGTTGCATTCATTGGTTTGCATACAGAAACTTCTGGTCTTGAATCTGTAGTCATTCATGAGGAATCAATGGTCGTTGCCCTGCCTGCAAACCATCCCCTTGCTCTTAAGCGCAGCATCAGCTTCACCTCACTCAACAACGAAACGATGTTTTGGTTTGAGAGGCATATGAATCCTGGCTTTTATGATTACTGTAAGAACTTTTTCGAAGATATCGGTTTTCGGCCAGTTACTCTTCCCGAGCCTACAGATCATCATATTTTGCTGGGACTTATTTCTGAAGGGCAGGGGTTCGCATTAATACCTGCCTCATTGAAAAATATTAAACGAAAGGGAGTGGTCTTTAGGGAAATAAAGGATGATGCAGCTACGATAAAAATTGGCATCAGTGCTGCTTATCTGAAATCTAACACTTCACCGATTTTAGAGGGGTTACTGTCTTTGATAAAAAGTACGTAACATTTTTAACAATAAAAACTGTTAATTTTAATCTACTGACGTAATTCAGGAACCTGCCTAATTCGAAACAGCGATTAATATGGTGGGTTGTGACTTCTTATCCTGAAGGCCATTGCCCGTCATGATAAAACTCAATAACTTCCGCTCCCGGCAAATAGCTGTCATTCATTTTATAAAATTTTTAAACCCAGTCCCCGGCGAACCGGTTCGTAAGCCTGATTGATCTTACCGTAAATGGATGCGTTTCTTGCCAGAGGGCGTGGCTCTAAAGGCAAAGCAAAAGACCAGGCAGTGAAACGTTGCTAGATTCAGATATCTGCTAAATCTCGTCTTTTCAATATCACTTCTTTAACTCGATTCTTTGGATTCCCAATCTTGCTCCTCACCGGGTGAAATTTTAAATTCAATTCAGGTAACTCGTCCGCACATGAGCTTTCCTCTTGCCGTTATAGAGAGCCATTCTGGCGCTAATGGTGTATTGGGGCAGGAATGAGGGAAGGGGGCTAAAAATTTGACATGAAGGTGATAATTATTATCATTCAAGTAATTGTGAAAGGAGAACACGTGAAAATCTACTGGACCCTAAAAAGCATTCCCGAACTGGCAGGCCTTACCCTATGGGAGCGAGGAAGAAGGTGGCGGAGCGCTTATAAATCAGCTTTCCGTCACTGGCAGACCTGGGCGGGCCTCGCCGTCTGTGGGGCCTTAGGCTACATAGGAACATATTTTTTCGGTATTGCCGGCACCGTAATCCTGGCCGGGCTAGGCGGCTTTGTGTACGGTCAGATTGTGACACGCGTAGTCCTGAAACATTATCGTCATCGGCTGCGCGGCGAAGCCGGCTAATCGCTCAGCTGCAGCCACGTTTTTCCGTCTCTTAAGCGCGCTGTAATGATGAAACCCGTCCATGCATCGTCCTTTTGTGGGCTGAGTAATGAGCATTTACCTTACGTAAACAAAAAATATTCAATATGTAATTAGGGTACTGCTGATTGAACGCTAATTCTGGCAGGGAGCAGACCTGCAGTTTAACGATGTTCACTTTGAGCGAACAGCTTACTTATCCGCACCGAAAGTAAGCTGCAATCTCATAGTAGAGATTTAGTCTGCAGTGAACATTCTTTATCTCGTTAACCGCGTTAAGATATTAACAATAAAAAGCACCATTATATTCAGTGAGATAATAATTTTTAATTACCTGTCCAGGCTAGGTTTTATTTCCATCACACCTTATAGTTTTCTTCTGCCAGAATGTCGCCGCTTGAACATTCAATCACTGTCATATTCTGTTCTCGCTTCCCGGAAATAGCTGGCGGAAGTGATAATCCAGGACCATAAAGGTAACATCCGCAAGAGCATTTCTTTCCCCATATCTGTAATCGTATAAACCACCCGGGGCAATTTTTCCTCGTAATCGTGGCGGGATATGAGCCCGTCCCGCTCCAGATGACGCAGTGTTCGTGTCAGCATTCTTTGAGTGACATCCGTCAAGTAGCGGCGTAACTCTCCATAGCGAAGTGGACCGTTGGTCCCGAGAATATGCAACACGCCCAACGACCAGCGATTACCCGCATGCGCTAGAATCTCTCGTTTTAGGCCCTCATCATCATTACTTAATTCCTCACAGAATTCCTTTGAAAATTGCATCAACGCTTCACGTTCATACGCCATATCACCTCCGGTATCATGCGTGTGCCTAATTGTACCAGGCTATTTCAGCTGTCAGGATGACGTTTTAATACAACAGGAAGCAAGAATGAATACCGAAAAAAAAACTGTAGATACTGTTCTTATACTCGGTGCAGGAGAGCTTGGTCTTCAGGTATTAAGAGCGATGAGCAAGAAAGCGCAGCAAAATAACAATATAAAAATTAGCGTGTTACTCAGAGGCGAAGCCGCTCATGCCATTTCTGGCACACGGAGGTTACGGCTGGATGAACTGATGAAGTCTGGAATTGCTGTGGTCGAAGGCGATCTACAGGAAAACAGCATTGATGAGCTGAGTGAGATCTTTGCCTGTTTCGACACAGTTATCAACTGCAGTGGTTTTGTTGGCGGACCGGGAACGCAGTTAAAGATTACGCAGGCGGTTTTGAAAGCGGCTGTAACCCGCTACTTCCCATGGCAGTTTGGTGTTGATTATGACGTGGTCGGTAAAGGCAGCGGGCAACAAGTCTGGGATGAGCAACTCGAAGTGCGCCACCTTTTACGCCAGCAGAACGTAACAGGGTGGGTCATTGTTTCTACAGGTATTTTTACCAGCTATCTGTTTGAGCCCGGTTTTGGTGTGATTGATGCAAACAACAAAACTGTCTGTGCTCTGGGGGACTGGGAGTACGCAGTAACGTTGACCACTCCTGAAGATATCGGCCTGTTGACGGCGGAAATTTTCTTTCATCAGCCTACTTTCCGCAACGAGATTATTTATATAGCGGGGGATACGCTGACCTACAGTGAGCTCGCTGATTTAATGTGTACCCACTGGGAGACTGAAGTAAACAGAAAATTACTGGACAGGCAAAAGCTCCTGGATGATGTGCAGTACAATCCGCAAGATGTCGGTGCAAATTACCGACTCGCTTTTGCTCGGCCTGACGGAGTGGCCTGGGATAAAAGCAATACTTATAATCAACGTCAGGGAATTGCCACTACAACGGTCAGTCAATGGCTTGCAAATCAGCATAGCACATAGTATTTCGGCGCTGTAAGACTCCATCTGAATCGATGCATATCAATATCAGATACCGGCGCGGTTAATTTAAATTGCCCTTTTTTTAATCGCAAAAAATGACCTTGTCAGTTTTGCTGACAAGGTCATTTTCACATATAACTAATAAAGGCCAGAACTTATAGAAATAGCCCTGACTTACACAAGGGTGGGCCCTCGTCTTGGGTCAAAGTTTCAAAGTCCATTCCGGACATAAATCTGTCCCGAGTCTACAAGGACAGCTAACAGTAGTCATTTGCTTGCGTTCACAATGATTGCCAGTATGAGAATAAATGAGTCCATTTCTTTTACATATTTGATAGTTCATCGTTCTTTGTGATTACCAAATCAATGTTTCTCCATAACTCATTAATTCTTGAGCATATTTGTGAATTTTCAATTAGTGCAAATTCTGTCGAATCAGGAAGTATGTAAGGCGCATCAAGCGTTGCTCTGGGACAGCACTCTTCGCGCAGTACGGCGCCCATAACCCCTAATGTATCTGATAGCTGGGAGTGTGCCAGATGGGCTCGTACAGACAGATTAGGCAACGACAGAGGCTTATCCAGCAACTCACCACTGCTTACAATCCAGTCAAGTGCGTTTTTTATGACGCCGGTGACTCCATGTGCATATTCCGGGCTGGCTAGTAAGACCAGGTCTGCCCTGGAAAGCGCGTTTCTCCAGTGGTCAACAGCAGGCGTCGGTTTAGATTCATCATCAACATTAAAAAGGGGGATTTTGTCCAGTGAGTCGTATATTTCAAATCTGATTCCCACAGGACAAAGTAAAGACATAGCCCGTAAGAAGACGGTATTCAGCGAAGCAGCGCGAAGACTGCCGGATACGCCCAATACATGTTTGACCTTAATCATTCTAATGCGTCCTGAATATTTAAACTGTCTGCCCGGGCAGTTTGATGAGCAAGTATTATCATACTCTTCCAGTTGCTAAGCTCGGTGCTCGCTATAAGACACCATGACATGTTCACTGGAACTTCTGAACAGAATGGGGTAAGCCAGTGGTAAATATGCGACTTACTGTAAGCTGCCCATAACGACTAAAAGTTCATATCCATAATCATCAGTTACATTACTGAAGACGCATCCCCAGTGTCATCTGTTTCACTCCGTAACAATGCCATGACTACCTGCCGCCTGGCTTGCATTCTAAAACATGGCGACCAGACTTGTTGGGTTATCCAGGCCATAAACGCACCGCGTTTTCCCAGCAAGGAGAAGGAAATGAGTAAGAAGATCGCCGTCCTGATCACTGATGAATTTGAAGATTCAGAGTTCACCTCGCCCGCAGAAGCCTATACCAATGCGGGTCATGAGGTCGTGACGATTGAGATGCAAGCGGGAAAGATTGTGAAAGGGAAGCAAGGTAAAGCCGAAGTCACCATTGACAAGGATATTGATCACGTTAACGCCGCCGAATTCGATGCATTACTGCTGCCCGGGGGACACTCGCCTGATGCACTGCGCGGTGATGACCGATTTGTGAATTTCACCAAAGAATTTGTCGCGAGCGGCAAACCGGTATTCGCAATTTGTCACGGTCCGCAGTTGCTCATTAGCGCCAATGGTGTGCGCGGCCGCAAGATGACTTGCGTTAAAGCCATCGCCATTGATTTGCGGAACGCGGGGGCAGACTTTTATGATCAGGAAGTGGTCGTCGATGACGATAAGCTCATCACCAGCCGCACACCGGATGATCTTCCTGCGTTTAATCGCGAAGCGTTACGAATTCTAAACGCGTCCTGAGCGTGCAAACCAGTGTTAGCGCTGGCAAGTGGGTCGCCATAATGGCGACCTTGCTGTGATTTGTGAGACTTCAAGGGCGTTTACTGCGATCCCGAACAGTTACACATTTAAATCAATCACCACTTTCCCAACGTGCCCGGCAGATTGCAGGTAACGATAAGCCTGCTGCGTATCCTTAAAGCCAAACACACGATCAACCTCCGGCACAATCCCTGCAGTCTCAATCGCTCTCACCGCCGCCCGCAGATCCGCTGTTGAACCGGTATTATTCCCCACGATATTCAACATCTTCTGCATAATCGGCAGTACCGGCACAGTTAACTCTGCACCACCCATAAACCCAATCACAAAAATCGTTCCGTTATAGGCGGCAGCACTGATCGATTTTGCGAAAGTCGCCGCACCAACTGACTCCAGCACCAGATCCGCACCCTGACCGTGCGTCAGCTCCAGCACCCGTTTATCCCACTCGGGATCATCGCGGTAATTAATCGCTTCATCGGCACCCAGTGCTTTCACTCTCGCCAGTTTTTCATTGGAAGAGGAGAGCATAATCACCCGTGCGCCCGCAGCTTTGGCGTATTGCAGCGAAAACAGACTCACGCCACCCGTCCCGAGCAACAGCACGGTACTGCCGGGCTGAACCTTACCGCGAACGATGGCGTTCCAGGCCGTCGTCGCAGCTATCGGCAGCGTGGCGGCCTGCTGCCAGCTGAGAGAATCAGGGATGCGCACTAATGAAGCAGCCGGAACAACGGCATACTCCGCCAGCCCGCCATTATCGGTTACACCGCGCAGGGCGTGATGATGTTCAGCGCGAATCAAACCCGCATGCCAGCTTTGCATCATACCCGGCACAACGCGCTCACCGATTTGCCAGTCGCTCATATCCGGCCCCAATTCAACAATCTCACCTGCGCTGTCAGCACCCGGAATAATGGGCTGCGCGATGGCACCAAACTGACCCGTTGCTAGTGCCAAATCGAGGTAGTTGAGGCTCACCGCATGCTGACGTATTAACACCTCACCATGGCCTGGCTGTGGGCGCGGCAGTTCAGTGATATTCAGGGCATCGATGTTGAGCGCTGTTAGTTGGATAGCTCGCATAAAATTCTCCTGTTTTCAAAGTACAGCCAGTGTGGCGCAAAAACAGGCGCTATAATCGATGTCAAAACCAAATGACTGTTGCACAGGGAGCAATAATGCAGGATGACGATTTCCGCCAACGCGAAGCTTTTTTAGCGGTAGTGCGTGCAGGCACCTTCAGTGCTGGGGCGCGTGAGCTAGGACGGGATGTCTCGGTGGTGTCGCGCCGCATAGCTGCCCTGGAAAAACGGCTGGGCATTCGCCTGATCGAACGCACCACGCGACGCATACGTCCCACGGAAGAAGGGCAGCGCTATCGGCAGAAAATCGAACTTGCCGATGAGCTATTACGGGAAGCGGAAGAGGAAGCGCGGGCTTTGGCCGCACGTCCGGCGGGTACCATCCGCTTAACCGTGCCAGCCTCTTTTGGTCGCAGTTGGGTGGCACAGGCGTTGCCCGGTTTTTTGCAGGCCTATCCCGATATTCGCATCGTGCTGAATTGCAGCGACCGCTATGTCGATTTGCTGGGGGACAATTTTGATATGGCGATCCGCATCGGCGTGCTCACGGATAGCCGACTGATAGCGCGGAAGCTGGCGGACACCAGCCGGATGCTGTGTGTGGCGCCAGACTATCTGGAACGTCATCCTGCGCTAAGCCAGCCACAGGATCTCCGCCAGCACGACTGTCTGGGGTTTACCCCGATGCACAGTTGGCCGGAATGGCGCCTGGAGAAAGACGGTCATCAGATAGCCGTACCCGTGCAAACCCGGTTTGAGAGCGATGAGATGGATGCACTGGTGCTGGCTGCTCAGGCTGGCATGGGCGTATTACTGGCGGCCAACTGGCTGGTGCAAAAGGAGCTGGCTGAAGGATCGCTGGTGCCGGTGCTAGCTGACTGGCAGGCAGTTGGGGAAGATGGCGTCTGGCTGATGAAACCCTCCAGCCAACTGCAGTCGGCGAAAATCAGTGCCTTGACAGAATGGCTGGTGGCCTGGTTTGCGGAAAAGCGCTGGTAGTGTCAAATCCCTGGCGTAATTCTAAGGCGAAGTGGCTGCAGCGGCCTGAAGGCCGTTACTGCCGTTTGCCTCAGTGGATGCCGGGCATGGTGACGCTGGTGGTCAATAACCGCTATCCCTTCATCAATCTTTGCAGCGACGCCGCACTCTGCTCATCATCAGGCACATACACCAGCAGGCGGTCACCGTTGCGTGAAGCAGACCACCAGTTATTCTGGCGCAGCGTCATCTCTCCGACTTCCTGGCGATAAAAGCGCTTCAGGCGGTTCTCCACCTTGCCCAATTCGTAGCGCTGCCAGGTTTGCGCGAACTCATCAGAGCTATTCAGCAAACGTGCGAGAAAGCTTTCCCAGTGCGGATCGCCAAGGTGTTCGCCCATCTGACCACGAAACATCGCCACCATCTGCGGCATCACGTCGTCCCAGTCGCTCATCGCTTTTCGCCAGGCAGGATGATTGAACGCCAGCCAGATGCAGTTACGATTTTCCACTGCGATCCCGGCCAGATCCACATCCATCAGCGCACACCACGCCGCGTTGTAGCCGAGGATATCGAAACGAGGCGTCTCAATAATCGCAGGTAACTGGATGGCGTCCAGCATCTGCTGATTATGCGCCGCGATTTTGCAGCAGGCAGCAGCCACCCGCACCGAGGGCAACGAGTGTCCGGCAAGGGAAAACAGATGCTGTGTCTCGACATCATTGCACTGCAATGCCGTGGCAATGGCGGTTAGAGTTTTTGGCGAGGCTTTGATATCCCGCCCCTGTTCCAGCCACGTGTACCAGGTCACGCCGACATCCGCTAGCTGCGCCACTTCTTCACGGCGTAAACCGGGCGTGCGGCGGTGGCGCATATGCGGCAAACCCAGACGGTTTGGATCGAGGCTTTCACGACGCGTGCGTAAAAAAGTGCCAAGCAGTTTTCGATTGTTGTGTTCAGCCGTGACGGGGGCAATAGCCGTGCTCATAAGCAGATCTCCAAACGAGACGGGTAGTGTTTATACCATGATAAACAAGAACTGGTACCCGTTTAATAGTTAGGTGATGCTATGCCGTACTGCACTTAAAAACAAGGTTAAAACCGATGCACACATCGCAACTTCAACGCGCGGGACTGGTGGTCCTGCTGGCAGGGCAACTCCTGCCCATGATCGACTTTTCCATTGTCAATGTGGCGCTGGATGCCATGGCGCATACTTTGCGCGCCACATCGATTGAGCTGGCGCTGATTGTCGCCGTGTACGGCATTGCTTTCGCCATCTGCCTGGCGATGGGCGGACGCCTGGGGGACAATTACGGACGTCGTCGGGTTTTCCTGGCAGGAGTATGGATCTTCGGTATTGCATCTTTATTATGCGGCATCGCCAACAGCGTCGGCCTGTTGATGTTTGCTCGCGCATTGCAGGGGGTCGGCGCGGCATTCATTGTGCCGCAAATTCTCGCCACCATGCACGTGACCATGAAGGGCAGGGAGCACGCACGCGCCATTGGTCTCTACGGGGGCATTGGTGGGCTGGCGTTTATCATCGGCCAGGTGTTGGGTGGATTCCTGATCAAAGCAGATATCGGCGGCTACGGCTGGCGCAGCGTGTTCCTGATCAACCTGCCGATTTGCCTGTTTGTGCTGATCACGGCGCGTCGTTTTGTGCCTGAAACGCACAATAACCAGCGTGTGCCGGTGGATATCAGCGGCACCTTGCTGTTAGCGGGCGCGATTGGCTGTTTAATGCTGGCGCTCGCGCTCGGTCCGCTTCTGCACTGGTCATGGCCGTGCATTCTGCTGCTGGTGCTGTTCCCGGTGTTATTGCATCGCCTGCGTCAGAGTTCGCTGCGTCTGGAAGCGGAAGGCGGTTCGCCGTTGCTGCCACCTTCGCTGCTGCGTCTGCCAAGCGTCCGCTTTGGTTTAACCCTGGCGGTACTGTTCTTCTCCTGCTGGAGCGGCTTTATGTTTGCAGTGGCGCTGACGCTGCAGTCGGGCATCGGTTTAACCGCCTTTGAGTCTGGCAACGCATTCATCGCACTGGGCGCTGCCTACTTTATCGGCGCGATGCGTTCGACGCGCATGGTTGAGCGTTTTGGTAAACGCACCACGCTATTGATGGGCTGCGGTATCCAGATGGTCGGTTTGATCGCCCTGATCGCCACTTTCCAGTTTGCCTGGCCAGCTGTCGGCGTCTTTACTTTGATGCCCGCCACCATCCTGATTGGTTTTGGTCAGTCATTTATCGTCAGCACCTTCTACCGTATTGGCATGAGCGGTGTACCGCATCATCAGGCGGGCGCGGGTAGTGCGGTGTTATCCACCGTACAACAGTCGGCACTGGGTTTAGGGCCGATGCTATTGGGTGGTGTTTTCACACAGATTAACGTGCATGGCAATCATCTGGCAGCCATCTCCGGCACCCTGGGCGTGGAGCTGTTAATGATGGTGACGCTGGTGATTTTGACCAGTCTGAACCGTCGTACTTTTCAACCGGTGACGGCGGAAGGGTAATCCTTATGCAGTGATTTCTGCAGCGGCTTTTCAGCTTACTGTAAGGTAAGCGAAAATCCGTTGATTGCGCTGAATTTACCTTTGGCGCAGTGGTCTTTTTTCCGGAACATATCGCCGCAACTAACGGGCTGAACCGCGTGTTCAGCCCGTTTTTTTGTGGTGCGGCAGAAATGCGTTGAATGGAAAAACGGCAGGCTCATAGCAGATGAAAAAGATGTTAACCGGGTTACTTTTCATGGTAACCACCACAGCCTTTGGTGCAGACGATTTCACCCTCAGGGATATTCACTTTGACGGCTTGCAGCGCGTAGCACCGGGTGCGGCAATGCTGAGTATGCCGGTACGCGTGGGCGATCGCGTCTCGGATGACGATATTCGCAACACCATTCGAGCGCTCTTTGCCACTGGCAACTTCGAAGATGTACAAGTGCTGCGCGATGGCGATGCGCTGCTGATCCGCGTGAAAGAACGTCCGGCCATTGCCAATATTTCCTTCTCCGGCAACAAGGCGATCAAAGAAGATCAGTTGAAGCAAAATCTGGATGCTACCGGTGTGCGAGTCGGTGAAGCGCTGGATCGCACCACGCTCTCGGACATCGAAAAAGGGCTGGAAGATTTTTACTACAGCGCGGGAAAATACACTGCCAGCGTCAAAGCCGTGGTCACGCCGTTACCACGCAATCGTGTTGACCTGAAGTTCGTGTTTACCGAAGGTGTGTCAGCGAAGATTCAGCAGATCAATATTGTCGGCAATCACGCCTTCTCATCTGATGAATTAATTTCTCATTTCCAGCTGCGTGATGATGTGCCGTGGTGGAATTTAATTGCCGATCAGAAATATCAGAAACAAAAACTGTCCGGCGATTTAGAAACGCTGCGTAGCTATTATCTCGATCGCGGCTTCGCACGATTTAATATTGATTCCACGCAAGTGAGTTTAACGCCTGATAAGAAAAGTATTTATCTGACGGTCAATATTCATGAAGGGGATGTGTACCATATTTCCGATGTCATCCTGAACGGTGATATGGCGGGACACTCCGCTGAAATTGAGAAGCTGGCACATATACCGTCTGGTGCGTTGTACAGCGGTGCCAAAATTACCGAGAACGAAGGCGCGATCAAAGCGCTGCTCGGTCGCTACGGCTATGCCTTTCCGCAGGTCAGTTCTCAGCCTGAAATTAACGATGCAGACAAAACCGTCAAGCTACACGTCAATGTAGAAGCGGGGCATCGTTTCTACGTGCGTCAGGTGAAGTTCAGCGGCAATGACACCTCAAAGGATTCGGTGCTGCGCCGTGAGATGCGTCAGATGGAAGGCTCCTGGCTGGCCAGCGATGCGGTCGATCAAGGCAAGGCGCGCCTCAATCGCACCGGTTATTTCGAAAGTGTGGATGTCGATACTCAGCGTGTACCGGGCAGTCCGGATCAGGTCGACGTGGTGTACAAGGTCAAAGAGCGTAATACCGGTACCTTCAACGTCGGTCTCGGCTACGGCACCGACAGCGGTATCAGTTATCAGCTTGGCGTCAGCCAGGATAACTGGATGGGCACCGGCAATACCGTGAGTTTTAGCGGCACCAAAAACAGTTATCAAACCTATGTTGAGATTGCCGCCACCAATCCGTACTTCACCGTGGATGGCGTCAGCTTAGGCGGCAAGCTGTTCTACAACGATTACAGCGCTGAAGATAATGACCTGTCTGAATATACGCTGAAGAGTTTTGGTGCCAGCAGCACATTAAGCTTCCCGATCAGCGAAAACAGTAATCTGAGTTCAGGACTGGATTATAGCTACAACCGCGTCAGCAATATGGCACCACAGGTCTCGATGTGGCGCTATCTGGGATCGCAGGGCATCCATCCGAAAGTGATCACCACCAATGAAGATGATGACGACGATTACGCCACCAGCGATGAGAAGTTTGTCGCTAATGATTTCTTCTGGAACATTGGCTGGAACTACAACTCGTTGGATCGTGGTTTCTTCCCAACGTCGGGCGTCACGGCTGGATTTAATACCAAGGTGACGATCCCCGGATCAACCAACAGCTATTACAAAAGTACGCTGAGTGCCAATGCTTACTTACCGTTGAGTAATGACCATCGTTGGGTGCTGATGGGCCGAACTAAAGCGGGCTATGCGGATGGATTTGGTGGTAAAGAAGTGCCGTTCTATGACAACTTCTATGCCGGTGGATCCAGTTCCGTGCGTGGTTTCTCGTCGAATACCATTGGTCCAAAAGCGGCCTATTACAGCTGTGCTGGCATTGAAAGCAGCTACGGTAATTGTGCGGTGTCTAAATCAGATGACGCAGTAGGCGGTAACGCCATGGCAGTGGCGAGCGCGGAATTAATTGTTCCAACGCCGTTTGTCAGCGATCGCTATGCGGATTCACTGCGTACCTCGTTCTTTGTCGACGCCGGTACCGTCTGGGATACCAAATGGGAAAATACCGCGGCAACGCGCGCGGCTGGCATTCCGGATTATGGTGATCCAAGTGAAATTCGTGTTTCCAGCGGTCTGGCATTGCAATGGCAATCGCCGCTTGGTCCGCTGGTGTTCTCTTACGCCTTACCGATCAAGAAATATGAAGGCGATAAGTCCGAGCAGTTCCAGTTTAATATCGGGAAAACCTGGTAGCGGTTATTTGTTTGTTAAATAACGAAGTAAGATTTACGTTATCTTTAAACAGAGAGAACAGAATTAAATAGCCGTTTGCGTAAAATAGTCAGGGTACGGTGCTTAGGGAATGAGTGCCTGCCACCATCGTTGTTATGCATTTTCTGTCAATATATTTCGCCACCCATTTGGGTGGCTTTTTTATATTATTTAACCTTCGCTCAAACGTAATCCGGTTTCCGCATCAAACAGATGAATCTTCTCGGCATTTAATCCAAGACGAATCTGGTCGCCACTTACCGCAGTATGACGCCCGGCGATCTGCATATGCATCGCGTGGCCGTGCCATTCGAGATGCAACAACGTCGATTCACCGGTGATTTCAATCACTTTTACCGCAGCTTGTGCGCGAGTTTCGGCTTCCAGCAAATCGTGCGGACGCACGCCCAGCGTCACCTTAGCTCCTTCGCGATCGCGTGCCGCCGCTTGCCAGCGCAAAGGCAGCGGTTGCCAGAGATCCTGACACTGCACGCCGGGAATGCCATCGCGGGTGATCAATTGCGCCGGTAGCAGGTTCATCGGTGGTGAACCGATAAAACGGGCCACGAAGGTATCTGCCGGACGGTCATAAATTGCCAGCGGCGCACCCTGCTGCACAATACGACCCTCTTTCATCACCACAATCTGATCCGCCAGCGTCATGGCTTCTACCTGATCGTGCGTGACATACACCATGGTGGTTTTGAAGCGCTGGTGCAGCGATTTGATCTCCGCACGCAACTCCATCCTCAGCTGTGCATCGAGGTTAGACAACGGCTCATCAAACAGAAACACCTGCGGATTGCGCACCATCGCGCGGCCCATCGCCACACGCTGGCGCTGCCCGCCGGACAACGCACGCGGATAGCGCCCCAGTAACTTATCGATGCCGAGAATCCCGGCGATGCGCTCGATTTTGCTCTGCTGCTCTTCGCGCTTTACTTTCTTCACCTGCATATGAAACGCAAGGTTTTCCGCCACCGTCAGATGCGGATAGAGCGCATAGCTTTGAAACACCATGGCCATGTCACGATCGGCCGGATCGCGATCGTTGATTTGCACTTTATCCATCATAATCGCGCCGTCCGACAGACTCTCCAGACCGGCGAGCAGGCGTAATAAAGTGGATTTTCCACAGCCGGATGGGCCGACCAGCACGGTAAAACTGCCGTCGGGAATGGTGAGATCGAGCGGATGCAGAACCGATTGTTTGCCGTAGCGCTTAGCCACTTTTACGAGTTCAACACTGGCCATGATTTAGCGCTCCTGTGCGGAAAGTTGCAGTTGATGCCAGTCGGGATAGCGACGCGGCAGGGTACTGATTGCCAGTGAAGCCACCGCGATGCCCCATTGCAACGCGGTGGTAATATCTTGCTGATGCAACAGCGCGGTGAGGAAACCGGCGTTGAAGCTGTCGCCTGCACCAATAGTGTCCACCACGGTGACGGGCTTCGCGGGCTGATTGAGGTGCTGATGTGATTGCCAGCAACCCGCGCCCTGCGCACCGCACTTCACCACGCAGCCGCCGCGGCCGCTGAGTCGTTGTGCAAGTTGTGAGGCGGCCACGTTGAGATCCTCCGCGTCCATCAGGCCCAGCGTTTCGACCTCATTGAGCAGCAGCCAGTCACACAGCGGCAACCATTGCGCCATCTGCTGGCGAACCTCTTCGGTCCAACCCTGCGGCGGCCAGCCGGTGTCCACGGCGGTGATAAACCCGCGCTGCTGCAATTCACTCAGCAACAGCGGATATTCGTTGTACAGATGCAGGCACAAGAAGGTGCCGCACAGCAGCACGATATCGCCCTCGCTGGCGCGCAGCGGCAGTTGATTCAGCACATCCTCGGCGGTGAGTCGCACGATATGGCCGAGATTGCTGAGGAACGAACGCTCGTGATCGGAGTGCGTCACGCCGACGGTGAGTGAGGTTTCGCAGTGATAGCGCGTCCAATGTGCGACGCTGTGAGGGAAGTAACTACCCAGCCAGGCGCTCAGGCCGTCATCGCCCTGATTCGCCACCGCACGATGACGTACCTGCATCGCTTCCAGCGCTAGCGCGCAGTTGCCTGCCGATCCACCCGGACGCAGTTCGCTGTGATTCACCATCACTTCGGTGCCACGCTGTGGCCAGTGGTCGAGCGTACCCATAATCAAATCGACGTTAATATTGCCGACCACATACAGCGTGGCGGTAGAGTCCATGTTCATCTTCATCCTTTGCTCCCGCCACTGGCCAGGCCGCTCACCAGCGTTTTTTGCAGCCAGATAGCAATAAACAGCGGTGGCACGGATGCCAAAATCCCGACTGCCGCGATCAAACCATCATCGGTGGCGCGTCCGGCGGTAAAGCCCGCAATCGTCACCGGCAGGGTTTGTGCCGCGATGTTGCTAGTGAACAACAGCGCATAGAAAAATTCATCCCACGCCAGTAACCAGCCAAACAGCGCCGCTGCACCTAAAACCGGTTTTGCCAATGGCAAAGTAATGCGCAGCAGCACCTGCCAGACACGCAAACCATCCAGTCGTGCTGCTTGCTCGATATCCTGCGGTAAGGAATCAAATTGGTTCTTCAGCATCCAGGTCAGGAACGGCAGGATCAGCGAGCAATAGACGATGATCAGACCGGGACGCGTGTTAAGCAGGTCCAGCTGTTGCAGCAGGAAGTAGAGCGGCAGCACAAAGGCCACCGGCGGCACCATATAGATCGCAAGTGAGGCAAACAGCCAGCCATCACGACCAGGATAGCGGGAGAAACTGAACGCCGCCGGAATCGCCAGCAGCAGGCAGATAATGGTCGCCCCGGTTGCCACCAGCAGGCTGTTACCCA
The DNA here is from genome assembly GCF_056491465.1 of Pantoea sp. C1E2. Taxonomy (NCBI): domain Bacteria; kingdom Pseudomonadati; phylum Pseudomonadota; class Gammaproteobacteria; order Enterobacterales; family Erwiniaceae; genus Pantoea; species Pantoea sp. C1E2. Next base: position 473,001 of record NZ_JBSZHT010000004.1, on the reverse strand, counting down.
GGGCATGCAGGAACAGCGTGCCGGGTTGGCCGGGTTCCAGTGAAATCAATCTGCCGTAGCGGCTGAAATCCCACTGGCGCGGCAGCCACTCCAGCGGCACTCGGGTGAGATCGCTGGCGGCACTGACGCTCATCAAAAACAGCCAACCCATTGGTGCGAGCACAGAAATGGCCACCAGCAGTGCGGCGACGTATTTCGCCGCGACGCGCAACTTAACCTTCATAAGCGCTCCCTTTTCGGCGCTGACGCAGTAATAACATCATGTAAATCGTGATCAGCACCGCGCACAGTAACGTCATCAGCATGGCGTACGCCGCACCGCTGCCTGCGCGTAAATAGCTGAATGACTCCTGATAGACATAGAAACTCAGGGTTTTGGTGCTATCCACCGGGCCGCCACGCGTCATCACATAGATGATGTCAAAAATCTTGAAGGCATCGATGGTACGCAGCACCAGTGCGACGCTCAGCGCACCCACAATCGCCGGGAAGGTGATGGCACGGAAACGCCGCCAGGCGGATGCGCCATCGAGTCGCGCGGCTTCAAACAGATCGTCGGGAATGGATTGCAGCGCAGCCAGTACCAGCAACGTTACCAGCGGATAGTTCTTCCAGATGTCGGCGAACATCACCGCATTGAGCGCCGAATCAGGCGATCCCAGCCAACTGCGATAACCATCGATAATGCCCAGTTGCGTGAGCAGGGCGTTAATGCTGCCATAATCCGGATTGAAATTGAGGCGCCACATCATGGCGTTGACGATGGTCGGCAGCGCCCACGGCAGAATCACCAGCACGCGCAGGATGTTACGCCCGGCAAATTTCTGATTGAGCAGTAATGCCACCAACACGCCAATCACCCCCTCAAACGCCACCGAGACCACGGTGAAGTAGAGTGTGCGCCACAGCGAAGTTTGAAAATCGGGATCGGTGATGGCAAACAGATAGTTCTCCAGCCCAACCCAGGCCGGTGATTCACCACTGCCAATTAAGGCGGCATCGGTGAAACTTAGCCAGATAGTACGTAACAGCGGCCAGGCGGTGAGCAACAGCATCACCAGCAACATGGGTGCTAACAGCACCCATGCCTGCCGTTGTTCGCGTTGACGCAAACTCAGCATGCTGACCCCTTAACGTAAACGCGCAGCACTTTTATCCACCGTTTGCATCGCCGCATCTGGCGTGGCGCTGCCCACCAGCACTTGCTGCAACTGCTGCTGCAAGGTATTGGAGAGACGGGAGTAATCAGCGGTTTCCGGGCGCGATAACATCACATTCAGTGACTTGTCAGCCGCCGCAATCAGGCTCTCCTGGTTCTTCAGCACCGCTGGATCCTGATAAGAGCTTTTCCAGATCGGCAGGCTCAGAGTGGCATATTTGTTCTGCACCGGCTGTGAGGTCATGTAGCTGATGTATTGCCACGCCTGATCTCCGTGGGTGCTGCCTTTGGCGATACCGAGACCCATCGAACCGTTCACTGCACCAAATTTACCTGGCGCATCGCCCGGTGCCGGAACGATCCCGACCTGACCGGCCACTTTGCTCTGCTTCGGATCGTTGGCCATGTTGTACATGTAGGTCCAGTTCAGCGCGAAGGCGGCATCGCCATTGGAGAAGGATTTACGCACATCCTCTTCCAGATACTCACGTGATGCCGGATTGCTCAGCCCCTCATCCAGCGAACTCTTCATCAGCTTCACTGCCTGCAAGGATGCCGGGCTGGAGAAATCGAGCTTGCCGTTGTTGTAGAACTTGCCGCCAAAGCCCGACACCAGCGTGGTGTAATCGCACACCAGCGCTTCCGCCTGCGACCAGCTCCACACCAGCGGATATTTAACGATGTTTTTCTGCTTGATGATGCGCGAGTCATCGATCACCTGCTGCCAGGTTTGCGGCGGGGTGGTGATTCCGGCTTTCTCCAGCATCGCTTTGTTGTAATAGAGGTATTTGGTATCGAGGATCCACGGCATGCCGAGAGTTTTACCGTTGTAAACGACCGTGTTCATCGCGCCTGGGAAGATCTTCTCTTTCTCATCTGCCGCGATGCGGCTGCTAACGTCCTGCAGCAGATCAAACTTAGTGAATTCAGCAGGCCAGATGGCATCGAACAGCACCACGTCATAACCATTGCCGCCAGCGCCACGTGCCGCGACAATTTTGTCATGCAGCGCTTCGTACGGCACAAACTCCAGATTGACCTGTACGTCCGGATGCGCTTTCTGGAACTCCTGCGTCATGGCGCGAATATCATTTTCGCTGTAAGCCGCCTGAGTCATAAACAGCGCATTGAGGGTCGTTGCGGCTGCTGCATTACCTGCGCTGGCTAACATCACCGCGATGGCACAGCCTTTCAATGTGGTTGAGAACCGGATTTTCATAACTTTTTCCGCCTTGATGCGAGAAGAGGGTGTTTAATTAAATCAATTTGATTGATTTAATAACGCGCACAGGTTGTCAGGTTGCTGCAGCTGACATCAATGAGCTAAAGCAAGTGACATGCCAGGGCATAAATCTCGTTTGCCGCTGCACACTACTCTGCACAGATTTTTGCCGCTGTCAGGTAAACAGGTTGTAAAATGTGTAGCCGATCATAGATATTGATGCGCTGGCAGTCGCGGTCGTGAGAAGAGGGAAGCAGGATGAGAACATCAGGAACCAATCTGGAACATGCGCGCGCGCACAACCGTCGTGTGATCATCGAAGCGATCCGCCTGCACGGCGAGCTGACGCGGGCTGAGCTGGCGCGACTGACCGCTCTGACGCCACAAACCGTTTCCAACATTGTGGCGGAACTCGAAGGCGCTGAACTGCTCACCAGCCGCCAACCGCGCAAGCAGGGACGCGGCCAGCCGGCGATTCCGGTGATTCTTAATCCGGCCAGTGCGTTCTCCATTGGCATCCATCTCGATCATCAAACCTTGCTGATCGTGCTGGTGGATCTCACCGGTGAAATTCATTTCCGTCGCCTTATTCTGGTGCAAAAACCTCAGCCCGATGCCACTTTAGCGCGCATTGCGAAGGTGCTGGCGGAGATCAAAACGCAACTCGGTGCCCGCTGGCAGAAAGTTTTGGGGATCGGCGTGGTGATGCCGGGACCGTTTGGCGTGGAGGGGATTTCATCAGTGGGACCTACCACCTTGCACGGCTGGGAGACGGTTGATATCGAAGCCAGACTGGCGGAGATGAGCGGCGTACCGGTGACGCTGGAGAACGATGCCACGGTTGCGGCAATTGGGGAACGTTTCCACGGTGTCGCACGCCAACTCAACTCGTTTATCTATCTCTACATTGGAACAGGGTTGGGCGCTGGCATCATCATGGATGGCCATGTGTATAGCGGCCATGCGCACAATGCTGGTGAAATCGGACATGTGGTGGTGGAACCCGGTGGACGCGAATGTTACTGCGGCAATCACGGCTGCCTGGAGCGCTATGTCTCACTGCAGGCGGCCTATGAGTTCTGTGGGCTGGACCCGATGACGGCATTACCAGACGATTTGCTGGAGATCGATCCCGCGGTGTTCGACCGCTGGATTGATACGGTGCTGACGCCATTGCGCCAGGGCATCAATATGCTGGAGTGCATTTTCGATGCGGAGAGCGTGATCATCGGCGGCATGATGCCCGCAGCGCTACTGGATAAGATCATTCAGCGCCTGCCACCGCTTTATCAGTCGGTACGCGGGCGTTATCTCACTGGATCACGTTTGAAAACCGGCTTAACCGGCAGCGATACCGCGGCATTAGGGGCAGCGGCGTTGCCAATTTTTGACGAGTTTAATCCGCAGTTTCAGGTGTTGATGAAGTAAGGCCTTAAACGGTCAGGTTAGACCCGTTCCAGCTCTTGATTGACTCTGAAACAACAATCTTTGCTCGCCTCGCCACACGCGATGGGCATTTCCGGCCGCCTGCGCTGCGGTGGATAATCTGTTTGGATTTAGCGTGTGAAAAATACGCTTAACTTTTGCCGCTCGTGGCCGTGCGCATCCATATTATCGACCGCCAGCCAGGCCGATAACGCATGCTCCACCTGCGGCCATTCGCCATCAATCATCGACAGCCAGTCGGTATCGCGATTGCGCTGCTTGCGAGTCATTGCCTGGCGGAAACGCCCTTCATAGGTAAAGCCAAGGCGTTCCGCTGCCCGACGTGAGGCGAGGTTGGTGGAGTCGCAACGCCAGGCCACCCGGCGATAGCCCAATCCAAATGCCTGCTGTAGTAACAGGAAGATTGCTTCACTGCCTAATACGTTACGCTGCATCAGCGGTGACCAGGTGACATGACCGATCTCTATCGCACCGTTCTGGCCATCAATATTGGCGAAACATACCGCACCCGCGGCTAGCTGAGTGCGATGGTCGATCACCGCATAACACACCAATCCACCATCCTGGCATTTTCCACTGACCCAACTTTCCATCTCTGCCACCGAGGCGGGCTGCGTCGCGCCCAGCCAGGTCCAGTCACGATCGTCTAACGCCAGTGAAAAAGCGGCAAACAAAGCGTGACTGTGCGCAATATCTAACGGTTCAAGCGTACAGAAGCGGCCATTAAGCGGAATAGCAGGAGGCGAAGCCAGCGGCTGCCAATCAGGCAGAGCAAAACCCACTGGCTGACCATATTGATTTAGTTGCGTCATTGTCTTTCCCTGGCTGAGTAGCAAATTATGTGTAAGGGCACTGTTTCGCCATAATCCACTCAGTTTATAACAAGAAAATTATCGGGCGATTTAAAATCCTTTTTACGCATTACCGTAATGACATTTTGTACTACCCATAACTTACCGACTTGATTGTCATGGGTGATAGCACAGGGGAAATGCAAATGTGTTTTGTTGCATTTTAAAACAAAGCGCATGCCTTCATCATAATCAATTATCGTAGGAAGGTGAGTTTTAATGAATACCTGAAATACGTTATCCAACTCATGTAATGAAATAGGTGGTTTATTACGAGGATCGTTTAATCGTTCAAATGCGGCATGGAAAGTAAAATGAATTCTGGCGCAGTCTTCAGCGAGGATGTCATTAATATCAGCCTCCAAATCAAGAAGTTGTTGTTCCGTTATGGTCATAATGCTGCGCAGCAACCTCGCTCAGTTTGCGATTGAGCTCTTCATTTGAGAGTGCATGAACGGTCGCAACATGGGCGCTGTAGCCTAGCGTTCCCATCCGGACATCAAACTCTTCATTATCAAATGAATCGACAAAGACAGCGTTGCCGCTCTCAGCATCAAAGAATGAGGCGTAATTCTGCTCTATTTGCATGTCAAATTTGAACATACAGACTCCCAATCAAAAAATTCTCTTCGATTATAGATGACAGAAATTACACCTTTTATGCAGTTTTAGCGACAAGCCGATAAACAATTCGCGATGATTTTATCATCCGCTGAGCAATGTGCAATATTTAAATGGTCGAAGTGTTAAAATAATTTCTATTTAAATCATATTGTTAATGGTTTCGGTAACGAGAGTTAATACTGTTTTAAGGCCATATATGTCTCGATTTTTGATTATCAACTTGTTAGCTTTACAGTTTCCAAAACCGAGCATGCTTGTTGTTAGGATGTGTAAGTAGATTCAGTCACATATATTAAAAATATATCTCGGACGAGAATCTTCGGCACAAAACAAATGGAGCTAAAATGAAGCCTAACCTACGCGAAGTCGCAGTCAAAAACGTCGAAATTAGTAATAACGTTACGATCTACCAGCCTGCGAATGTCTATGGTTGCACACTGCGTGACGATGTATTCATTGGACCCTTTGTCGAAATCCAGGCGCATACGGTGGTAGGACGCGGCACGAAAGTGCAGTCGCACAGTTTCATCTGTGAATACGTTCGCATCGGTGAAAACTGTTTTATTGGTCACGGCGTGATGTTTGCCAACGACATGTTCCGGGATGGCAAACCGAATGCCGATCGAGAAAGCTGGGCGCGCATCACGCTCGGTAACAACGTCTCCATCGGCAGTGGGGCGACTATTCTGGCGGTGACTATCTGCGATGACGCAGTGATCGGCGCGGGCAGCGTAGTAACGAAAGACATCACGCAGAAGGGCGTTTACGCCGGAAACCCGGCGCGTTTACTGCGGTTGCTATAGCACAAGGAACAGACTGGTTGTTTCGTTTATTTCGTATGTTGTTTGTTTCGTTTGTTTCGATTAGTATTGGAGCGTTGTAACTCACGAACGAAGAAACTGGAAAAACTCATGACAAACTCAATTCTGGACAATGTCAGCCTTCCGGCTCAGAAGGAAATTGAGGCCGCTCTGCGTGGACAAAGAGAACTGGCGACTTTTCTCTCCACAAAGCTGGAGACACAAGTCATATCCATTCAGGATGCAAACGACGAAACTCACCAAATCGAATTGCCAACCTCAGCTTTAACGTTGCTAATGAAGGTGTTGGGAGAACTGGCAGTAGGAAATGCGGTGCAGGTCGTTCCGGTTCATGCTGAATTAACCACACAGGAAGCAGCCAATATCCTCAATGTCTCACGGCCTCACATGGTGAAACTATTGGAAGAAGGGAAGCTGCCATATCATAAAACTGGCCGCCATCGCCGTGTGCTTTTTGCAGATCTGATGCGCTATAAAGCTCAGCGCGAAAGTGAAAGCAATAATGCTATGCAGGAGTTGGCTGACTTAAGCCAGGGACTTGGTCTTTACTAATGACTCACTCGCCTTATCCGGTTGTACTTGATGCCTGTGTTATTTATCCAAACATGCTTCGTGACCTGCTTATGCGGCTTGGACTAAGTGGTTTATACATGCCAAAGTGGACCGCGACTATCCATGATGAATGGCAACGAAACTTGGTTAAAAATATGCCTGAAGTCACGCCGGACAAGGTTAAGCGTATAGAGGTGCTGATGGACAAAGCGCTTCCTGATGCTCTTGTGACTGGCTTTGAGCCGCTGATTTCTGGGTTGTCACTGCCTGATGAAAATGACAGGCATGTAGTTGCTGCGGCAATAAAATGTAATGCAGAAGTCATCGTCACGTTCAATTTAAAAGATTTCCCGGGCGAGAATTTGGATTCGCTGGAGATTGAGGCGATGCATCCGGATGAATTTATTTTAGATTTAATCGATCTGAATCGAGCGCTGGTTTTAAAGGCGGTGCGAGAGCAGCGTACAAGCCTTAAAAATCCAGCAATCGGTTCAGAAGAATACCTTACTTCATTGTTAAAGCTTGGATTGCCAATGACGGTGAGGGCTTTGGAAGCTTATAGCTTCATGATTTAACCCGCATCATACGGGCAGTTTTACTGATTTGTTGCGTCTGCTTTAACTCTCCATCACCCAATGCCCGGCACTGACCTCGCGATAGCGTCGTGTTTCTGGCACAAACCCTAATCCGCGCACCGGGCTTTTCAGCTCGCTGACCTCCATACGCCGTTTAAGGTGGCGTCGTGTCGGATCGGGCACTGGCACCGATGACAATAACTTACGCGTGTAGTCATGCTGCGGATTCTCAAAGATGGCGGCGCGTGGGCCGATCTCGACAATTTCGCCCAACAGCATCACCGCCACGCGATGGCTAATGCGTTCCACCACCGCCATATCGTGCGAGATAAACAGATACGACAGCCCGAGACTGGTTTGCAGATCCAACAGCAGATTAATAATCTGCGCCTTCACGGTCACATCCAGCGCAGAGACCGACTCATCAGCGATGATCATTTTGGGATCGAGCATCAACGCGCGCGCGATACAAATGCGCTGGCGCTGACCGCCGGAGAACTCATGCGGATAACGTTTCATCATCGCCGAAGACAAACCCACACGTTCCATCAAATCTGCCGCCTTGTCCCGCGCGGCCTGTTTGCTGCCAAGTTGATGTTGCAGATAAGGCTCAGTCAAGGCTTCAAGAATCGACATGCGCGGGTTGAGGCTGGCGAACGGGTCCTGGAAAATCATCTGCATCGCCCGACGTAACTGGCGCAGTTCGCTGGATGAGAGATTCAGTACGTCATAACCGTCGAAAGCGATCTCGCCCGCATCGGCTTTCACCAACCGGGTGAGGGAGCGCCCGGTAGTGGATTTCCCACAGCCGGATTCGCCGACCAGCGATAAGGTTTCGCCGGGCATCAGATCAAAAGAAATATTCTCCACCGCATGCACCGCACCGGTTTTGCGGCTTAACAAACCTTCGTGGATGCTGAAGCGGGTGCTGAGGTTTTTCACCGACAGCAGCGGCTGTTGCGAAGCGGGGCGATCAGGTTGCAGCACCACCACATCACCTTTCAGCGCAAACTTCTGCGGCCCGGTAATGCCACGCATCGCGCCGAGCTGCGGCACGGTAGCGATCAGCGTGCGGGTATAATCTGCCGCTGGCGCTGAGAAAATTTCCGCTGTGGTGCCGGTTTCCATTACATCACCCTGATACATCACCAGCGTGCGATCCGAGACTTCCGCCACCACGCCCATATCGTGGGTGATAAACAGCACCGCCGTGCCTTCTTCCTCCTGCAACGTCTTAATCAGATCAAGAATCTGACCCTGAATGGTGACATCAAGCGCCGTGGTGGGCTCATCGGCAATCAGAAGTTTGGGTCGCAGCGCCAGCGCCATGGCGATCATCACACGCTGGCGCATGCCGCCGGAAAAATGATGCGGATAATCATCGAAGCGTTTAGCGGCATTGGGAATGCGCACTTTCTCCAGCAGCTTTACCGTCTCTTCTCGCGCTGCACGTTTACTGATGTTGCGATGGTTGATCAGTACTTCAGCAATCTGGTGACCAATGGTAAACGAGGGATTGAGGCTGGTCATCGGCTCCTGAAAAATCATCGCCACAGCGTTACCACGAATATCGCGCATCGCCTTTTCACTCAGATTCAACAGATCCACGCCGTTCAGCAGCACTTTGCCGGTCACACGTGCGTGGCGCATATTCAGCAGGCGCATGATCGCCATCGACGTGACGCTTTTGCCCGATCCCGACTCACCCACTATCGCCAGCGTCTCACCGGCATTGATGGTCATCGAAACGTCCTTCACCACCTCACGCCACTGATCGTCGTGGCGAAAAGCGACGGTGAGGTTTTCTACCTGCAGCACCGGCTCGCGACTCATTTGGCCGCCACAAAGCGAGCCGAACGGGTGCTGACCGGCAGGAAAGCAAAATCAGTGTCAAAAGGATAAGCGGGTTGCAGTTTACGCTTGCGCTCCAGACGTTCGACGTACTGATCCACCACGCCTTCGGACAGCGCCATCAGGTTAGGATTAGCGAGCGGTGCCAGTTCCGGTGACAGATAGCCGGATTTCACCACCACAATTTTTGCCTGCGCGGGATGAAGCCCCAGCAATTCAAAATCCGCGATATTGTGATAAGGACGACGACGATCGGCGACTACCACGGTAATTCCGCCGGTTTTCAGCAATGCCTGTTTAGCCAGCGAACGCGCATCATCACTGACCCGCAGCACTTCAAATTCTGCGGTGACTTTGCCACCCGTGGGATCGAGCGTGGCGCCGACCGTCAACGTGAGCGTCGCCCCAACGCCTGCGGAGAAAGCAGCATCGGTGGCAGGTTTGTCGGTAATCCCGGCGACGATGACATCCTGCGCGCCCTGGCGAATCAATTCGGCTAGCAGATTGGCGCGATCGCCTACGCCGCCACCGGTCGGGTTATCGCCCGAATCGGCCAAAATCACCGGTGCAGTTTCGCTGGCGATGGCCATTTTCACGCACTCTTCGGTGCTGCCGGTGACGCAGCCAAAGACGAACTCATCACGCGCCTGCCAGTAGGCCAGTGCCAGTTTTGCGGCCTGTTCGGAGAGCACATCAGCATCGGTGCCGGTCATGATTGCCGCCGCCGTGGCGCGCGGTTCATCGGCCCAGACATAGCCGACCATCAACGACGCATCCCAGATGTGGTCAATTTCATTGATACCCGGCAAACGCGCGTACAAACTTTTTGCCGGTTCATCTTCGGTACTGGTGCGCTCACCGGGCAGCACCACCGGAACCGGTGCCCAAATCACACCGGGTTTCACGCCGGTCTGCAGGCTTTTCACCATCATTGACACGGATCGACGCATGGTCTCTTCCACATCGATGTGCGGAGCCGTGCGATAGGTGGAGAACATGTCGATGGCATCAATGATGCGCTGCGTCACGTTGCCGTGCAGATCGTAACTGACGGTGATCGGGCAATCCGGGCCGACCAGTTCGCGGGTCGCGGTAATCCAGTCACCCTCGGCATCTTCCATCCCTTCCACATACACCGCGCCGTGCATGGCAAGGTAGACGCCGTCCACCGGCAGTTGTGCTTGCAATCGGGTGAGAAAATCCTGCTTGAAGTCATCATAAGTGATCCGCGCGACTGGACCACCGGCGATGGCGCGCGCATGGAAGGTCGGCAGAAACTCCGCATCGTAATCCTGCAAAAAGGCAAAGTAGGGATTGGTCAGCAGATCGTTACCGCGCACGATGCGGAAGTCGTCGGCATAGTTCAGCACCGGGTTATATGTACTGCACTCCGTATGAATGCCACCAAAAGCAATGCGCATACAGCCTCCGCTAGTCAGGTAATTGAATGATAAATCGATATGCCGCCACGCTTGCCGCGGCGCGCGCCCAGCTCTGTTCGCTGATCACGATGTTGGAAATTGGGGTTTTGCCCATGATGGCGGGCAACACATGGCTGTCGATGGATTGCATCACCACGGTTTTCAGTAAGCCGTCGAAAGAATGGGGCTGATGCGCGATGACGATCAGCTCGGGATCGTTCATCTGAATGATATTGGCGATGGAGAGCCCCAGCGCATGGCCTGCCTGGTGCAAAATCGCAATCGCGGCGCTGTTGCCTTTGGCGGCCAGCGTCTCCAGTTCCGCGATAGATTGTGTCTCCAGCGCCTTATCGCGCACGCTCTCACGAATGGCCGTGAGCGAAGCAAGGGTATCGAGGCAACCGCGTTTGCCGCAGCGGCAAGGGCGTCCACCAGGTTCAATGGTGCAGTGGGCGATCTCACCGGCACCGCCGTGTGCGCCGCGATGCAGTTGACCCTGGAAGAAATGTGCGGAACCAATGCCGTCACCGTGTGAGATCAGTGTGAAGTTGCGCGCCTTTTTCGCCACGCCGAAAATCTTCTCGCTGACCGCCAGCGCTTTGGCATCGTTCTCCAGTGAGACGTCCAGCCCGGTTTGCTGTTTCAGCATCTCGGCCAGCGGCACGTTTTTCCAGCCCAGCAGTGCTGACTGCACGCAAACCGACTGATTTTCATCCACAAATCCAGAAAGCGTGACGCCTAAGCCAATTAGCTGGTCGGCTGAAATGCCTTTCTCAGCGATTAAGTCGGGGATTGCCGCCGCTAATGCCGTACTTAGCTGCTGCGGATCGAGGTTGAGCGCCATCTGCTTACTCGCCAGCACCAGGCCGTGCATATCGATCAACACTAAAACCACCTGCTCACCGAGCAGCGAGGCACCGAGGAAATAAGCACTGTCGGCGCGCATTTTTAATAACACCGATGGGCGACCCTGGCCGCTGGATTCCGGAACACTCTCTTCCAGCAATCCCGCGTTGAGCATCTCTTTCACCAGCGTGCTAATAGCGGCTTTGCTCAACTTCATATTTTCCGCAATAGCGGTACGGCTCATGCCGTGTGAGGCAATAAGCAGACGCAAAATTTGCTGCTGGTGGGCATTGAGCATGTCGGTTCTCACTGCAATAGCGATATGGCTTGACAATAATCAGGCCAGAAAACAAATACAACGTTATTTAGTTAATTTTTTGAACGCAGATCTAACTATAAGTAAAATATATGAACCAACGTATTGGCTTTTGTTTAGAGAGTGTGCCTTATATAGCGAGGTTATTTCACCGAACGTTCAATGATTCATTGAGGGCCTTCATGCAAAGCACATTCAAGCATTTCAAGGTACTGACGCTGGCCGGTTGTATTCTGGCGTCACTGGCAAGCTCGGCGGCATTGGCCAGCCAGCTGGTGATCATGCAAAACGAACCCCCGCGCAGCATGGATCCAGGCAACCAGACGGCGACGTTTACCGGCACGGTGCTGGACCCGATGTACGAAGGCCTGACGCGTTTGGGTGATGACGGCAAAATTATTCCTGCGCTGGCGCTGTCCTGGAGTGCGGACAGCAGTGGATTGAACTGGACCTTTAAGCTGCGCCCCAACGTAAAATTCCATGACGGCACGCCGTTTAATGCCGATGCGGTGGTGGAAAACTTCCAGCGCCATTTAGACACCAAACGTGGTCTGGCGGGCAGCGGTAAAGTTCGTACCTTTATTCAGGACGTGAAGAAAACCGATGATTTAACCGTTGAATTCCAGCTGAAGAAAATCAATCCGGCCTTTTTAACCGTATTGGCTTCAGGGCCGGGATTAATGGTTAGCCCCACTGCCGATAAAGCGGGCAGCATCAATAATAAAGCCGACGGCACCGGGCCGTATAAGCTGGAGCAATATAAATCCGGCGAATACGTGCTGGAGAAAAAGAACAGTGATTATTGGGGTAAATCAGCCGGTCCAGATGAAATTAAATGGACGTGGAGCAGTGAGCCCTCTGTGATGAATATGGCGCTACAATCGGGTCAGGTCGATATTATTAACCCGGTTCCGCCGCAATTTGCTGGCATGTTGAAAAACAATGCCAACGTTAATTTAAAGCAGTCGCCGGGCGCGGCAGTATTCTGGGTGGATCTCAATACCCAGAGTAAAGCGCTGAGTGACGTGCGCGTGCGTCAGGCGCTGAATTTCGCTACCGATCAGCAGGCGCTGGTGAAAGCAATCATGTTTGGTTATGCGCAACCTGCCAACTCCTCGCTGGCTCCGGTTGATGCCAACTACGACAAGAGCCTGAAGGATTACCCGTACGACGTGCAGAAAGCCAAAGACCTGCTGAAAGCGGCAGGCTACGCAGATGGCTTCAGCATGTCGATTGCCGTTCAGGCACCGGATGCGCGCACCGCGCAGGTGTTACAGGGGCTGTGGGCCAAAATCGGCGTGAAGCTCAACGTGCGTCAGATGGAGAGCGGGGTCTGGACCAAAGCCGCCTTCGCGGATGCCAAAGAGAAAGCCCAGCAGGGCACCGATGCGGTACTGGCGTCGTGGTCATCCGGTTTATACGGTTCTGATTTGCAACTGCGTCCTCTGTATCACAGCAGCAGCTTTGCGCCGGGCGGCGCGAATCTGGGCTTCTTCAGCGACAAGCAAACCGATGACCTGATCGATACCGCCGCCTCCACGCTCGACGATACCAAGCGTAAAGATCTCTACTTCCAGGCTCAGAAACAGATCAGTGGGCTGGCCCCTCAGGTGCTGCTGTTCTATCAGGATGATCTCTACGCCTCTCGCAAAAATATCAGCGGCGTCACCATGCAGCCTGGCGGACAGATTGTGGTTCGCGATGCAGTGAAGAACTGATAGATGAAAGCGTATGTCGCGAAAAAGGTGCTCTCGCTGCCGCTGATTATCTTTGGCGTCTCGATCATCATATTTATTGCCATCCGCGCGCTGCCGGGCGATCCGGCGCGCCTGATGGCGGGGCCGGAAGCGCCGCAGGAAGCGGTGGATAACATGCGCGTCCGGTTAGGGCTGGATCAACCGCTACCGGTGCAGTACGTCAAATTTGCTACCGAAGCACTGCACGGCAATCTGGGTGAATCTTTGCAGTCACAGCGCCCGGTGATCACCGAAATCAGCGAGCGTTTGCCCTACACCTTGTCGCTGGCGGCGCTGGCCTATCTGCTGGCGATTGCCATCGGCGTGCCTGCGGGCATGACCGGGGCGATCTATCGCCAGCGGATCCCCGATCAAATCGTGATGGTGCTGACCATTGCGGGCGCGTCGATAGCCAACTTCTGGCTGGCGCTGCTTGCGATGAACTATTTTGCGGTGGAACTCGGCTGGTTGCCGCTGTTGGGCGCGGACTCATGGAAAAACTACGTGATGCCCACCGTCACGCTGGCGATTTTGCCGATGGCGATGATTGCCCGCATGACACGCTCCAGCATGCTCGATGTATTGAGTCAGGACTATATCCGTACCGCCAAAGCCAAAGGCTTATCGTCAGCGAATATTCACTGGAAACACGCGCTGCGCAACGCCTTGATCCCGATTGTCACCATCGTCGCACTTAACTTCGGCAGCTTGATTGGTGGCGCCGTGGTCACGGAGTCGGTGTTTAACTGGCCAGGCATTGGGCGCCTGCTGGTGGACTCGGTGAAATACCGCGACTACCCGGTGATTCAGGGCGTGACGCTGGTGGCGGTCACCGGCGTGGTGCTGATGAACCTGGTGGGTGAAATATTGATTGGCCTGCTCAATCCAAAAATAAGGTTCGACTGATGAACAGCCTCGATACCTCTTTGCTGCCCACCCGATCGCGTGGTCGCCAATTCCTGCGTATGTTACAGAACAATCCGTCGATAGCGATTGGCGGTGGGTTGGTGCTGCTGGTGTTGCTGGCCGCGGTGTTAGCGCCGCTGTTAACCCATTGGGATCCGATTGAGCAGGATCTGCTGAACACCTTGCAGGCTCCCTCTGCTGCGCACTGGTTTGGCACGGATGACTATGGCCGCGACATCTTCGCCCGCGTGATTTATGGCGCGCGCATCACGTTGTTCGAAGTCTGCCTGAGCGTGGCGATTTCGATGGTGATTGGCATTCCGCTCGGCATTATCTCCGGTCTGGCGGGGCGTAAAATCGATGCGCTGATCATGTGGGTGATGGATATTATTTTCGCCTTCCCAGGTATCGTGCTGGCGATTTTGATTGTTAGCGTGCTGGGCGAAGGGCTGGCCAATATGCTGATCGCGATTTCGCTGTTCTCGATTCCGGTGTATGCGCGCCTGAGTCGTAACCTGACGCTCGGCCTGAAGAACATGGAGTACATCGAAGCGGCGCATATGCTGGGCGTGCGCTATCCGCGCATCATCACCCATTACATTCTGCGCAACTCGATTGGGCCGCTGATTGTGCAATCGACGCTGACGGCGGGCGCAGTGGTGCTGTCGGCGGCCAGCTTGTCGTTTCTCGGCTTGGGCGTGCAACCGCCGATGCCGGAGTGGGGCACCATGATGAGTGATGGGCGCAACTTCCTTGGGCTGAATATTTACGTGTCGCTGTTTCCTGGACTGGCGATTTTGATTACTGTGCTCGGCTTTAATGTGCTGGGCGACGGCCTGCGTGATGTGATGGATAAACGTCTATGAGTACAACACCGGCAGTGATCTGCCTCGATCTGGGCGGTTCGTTCGTTAAGCTGGGTGTGATGGATGCGCAGCAGCAGCTGACCATCCTCGATCAGCAAACCATCCCGGCCGACAGCTGGCCAGATTTTACCGCGCTGATCGGGCGCATGATTGAACATCATCAGCAGCACTACAACATCGATTCACCGCTGGCGATCTCCACTGCAGGCATTGTGTCCCCGGATACCGGCGAGATGTTTGCCAGCAACATCCCGGCCTTTCATCAACGCAATCTCAGCCAGGCGCTGGGTGCGTTACTGCAACGTAAAGTGATCGTGCATAACGATGCCGACTGTTTCACCTTCGCGGAAGCGCAGGCAGGCGTGGGCAAAGGGCATAAGGTGGTGTTTGGCGCGATTCTTGGTTCCGGCGTTGGCGGCGGTTTGGTCGCGGATGGGCGGATTATTACCGGACAGAATGGCCTGACCGGCGAGTGGGGTCATGGTCCGATTACGCTCACGGAAGTGGATATTGAGGGCGAAACTATTCGCTTGCCGCGCCAGTCTTGCCCCTGTGGGCAGAAAGGCTGTCTCGATAGTTACGGTGGTGCGCGCGGGCTGGAAAATTTACATCGCACCTTGCATAGCGTTAATGCGAGCAGCATCGGCATTATCGCCGGCTGGCAACAGCAGGAAGTGCAAGCTAACCGTACCGTACAGGTGTGGTTACAACTGGTGAGTCAGCCGCTGGCTTACACCATCAATATCACTGGTGCATCACTGGTGGCGGTGGGGGGAGGGTTGGCTTCGGTGACACCGTTGATGGGAGCATTGAATGAGGAAGTACAGCGTTATGTGCTGCGCAGTACTCAGCATCCATTGGTGGTGCCCGGCGCGTTTGCGCATAACGGCGGAATGATCGGCGCGGCGTTGCTGGCGCGTCAGGCTGCATAAAGAAAATGCACATACTGCAGCGATGCCAGTAAAAATGCCTGACGATAACGGCGCAAAGCCTTGATACTTTGCGCTGGGATGGGCGCTAAGCAGTTATCCCAATATTAATTAGCAGCCACATAATTCTCCGCCATCGAAATTTCATCTAAATCAGTTATCATGTGCAGCTAAATCCTTTCAGTCTCAACGATGGTGGCCTTCAATGCCGCCACGATTGTGATTGGATTCTTCACCTGCGTTACTGGAAAACCATGTCATCTGCACAACCTCAACTTAATCAGCTGCCGGAACAGGCTTCGCTGCCGCGCGCCAGTGTGCTGAAAGCGCTGTTTGCGCTCGGCACCGGTGGCTTTGCCATTGGTACCGGCGAATTCGTCATTATGGGCCTGCTGCCCGATGCCGCCACCGGCCTCAATGTTTCCATCCCCACGGCAGGCCACCTGATCAGTATTTACGCGCTCGGTGTGGTGATTGGCGCGCCGCTGTTGGCTGTGCTCGGTGCGCGTGCCTCACGTCGAAATTTCCTGATGACGCTGATGGGCCTGTTTGCCGCGGGTAACCTGTTTAGCTCGATTGCACCAGGTTACTACTCGATGCTGCTGGCACGTTTCCTCGCTGGTTTCCCGCATGGTACGTTCTTCGGGGTCGCTGCACTGGTCGCCGCTGGATTGGTGGAGCGCAGAAAACGCGCCCAGGCAGTTTCGATGGTGCTGTTTGGTCTGACGATTGCCAACCTGCTCGGCGTGCCTGCGGTCACCGCTATTGGGCAAGTGTTTGGCTGGCGTGAAGCCTTCGCCATTGTTGGCGTATTAGCGCTGTTGACCATGGTACTGGTGGGGATGTGGGTGCCGAACGTAGCCGGTGATAAAACCGCCAGTCCACTGCGCGAACTCTCGGCGCTGACGCGCAAGCAGGTGTTGCTAACGCTGGCGATTGGCGCGGTCGGCAGCGGTGGCTTGTTCTCGGTGTTCAGCTACGTCAAACCTACGTTAACCGAACTGGCGCAGATGCCGGTCAGTTGGATTCCGGCGGTGCTGGCGCTGTTCGGTCTCGGCATGATCATCGGCAACGTGGTGGGTGGGCGTCTGGCGGATCGCGGGCTGGAGAAAACCATTCGCATCGTGCTGATCTGGTCTGTGCTGGTGCTGAGCGCCTTTGTGTTTACCGCGCACTATGCGTTTGCCGGTTCGCTCAATGTGATGCTGGTGGGTACCATGGTGGCGCTGGCGAGCGTGCTGCAAATCCGTTTAATGGATGTGGCTGGCGATGCGCAAACCATGGCGGCGGCGTTGAATCACTCAGCCTTTAACCTGGCGAATGCGCTCGGTGCGTGGCTGGGTGGCGTGACTATTTCTGCCGGGCTTGGCTGGCAGTCCACTGGCTGGGTCGGTGCGATTCTGGCGGTGTTTGGATTGCTGATCCACGCTATTGCGGTGCGCGATGCACGGAGAAAGTCGATTACGTTTGCGCATGAGGGCGGGGTTTAACGGCCCGTCTATGTAGGCTTGAACGTGGGCCCGTAGCAACTCTGCGGCTACCGGGCCGTCCTCGCGCCGCTGACGCGGTGCCATCGGCTTCCACGTCGTGCCGACGGATCGTTCGGGTAAGGCCGTCCTGGCCAACCCGAACTGACAGTCGCATCCATGCGACTGTCTCCTGGCCCAACGTAAAAGCCTCTGCGCTGCGGATAGCCCGGCAGCCGCAGAGGTGCTTCGGCCATAGCAGGGTGCCCTTTTTAACAACACTTGCTTGTGCTTCTCAGCAGGTTAGGATTTTAAGTTGCGTCATCCTGCCAACTTTTCCTGCAAAAACGCCATAAACACCCGATTCACTTCGCTGCGCTGTCGATGCTGCGGGTACAGCGCATTCAGATTGAGCGAAGCCGGTTGCCAGTCGTCCAGTACCGTCATCAAATCACCTCTGGCTAAGGCCGGTGCCACGATAAATTCCGGCAGCAGAATCAATCCTAATCCGGCCACCGCGGCATCACGCAGCATCTCACCGTTATTACTCACCATCGGGCCTTGCACCGCTATCACCTTGCGCTGCTCACCGTTAAACAGTTCCCAGCCGGTCTGGCTTTCACGCCCGTAACGCAGGCAAGCGTGATGGAGCAAATCCTCCGGTTCACGCGGTGCGCCCGCGCCCTGAATGTAGGATGGACTGCCACAGATCACGCGGCGAAATACGCCCAGACGTTTGGCGATCAGGCTGGAATCGGGCAGGGTGCCAATACGGATTGCCATATCAAAGCCTTCACCGACCATATCGACATAGCGGTCCGCCAACTCCACCTGGAACTGCAATCCGGGATGCTGACTGAGAAACTCGGCGATATACGGCGACAAATGGCTGATGCCAAACGACATCGGCACGCTCAAGCGGAAGCTGCCCTGCAACACCTGTTGCCGGCCAGATACCGCCTGCTGGGCTTCCTGCACATCATCAAGAATACGTTGCGCATGTTGGGCGAAGAGCTGGCCGTTATCCGTCACCGACAGTTTGCGCGTGTTGCGATTTAGCAGACGCGCACCGAGTGATTCCTCCAGCGCGGCAATACGGCGGCTGACGTATTGCTTCGACAGCATCAACTGTTCGGCGGCGGCGGTAAAGTTACCGGCTTTAATTACGGCCACATAAATACGAAGATCTTCTATCTGCATATTGTCCACTTTTCGGTGACAGTCATTGTCAGGTTAGGGCATTGTTGGGCAAATTAGTTTACGTATACTTGTCCTCATTCGGAAGGGAAAACGTCCTTCCACCGCACATTTGAGGAGCAAACCATGATTGAACAACGTCTGTCAGAACAACGCGGAGTGGGTGACCACGGTTGGCTGAACTCACACCACACCTTCTCTTTCGCCAGTTACTGGGATCCCAAACAGACTGGTTTTTCTGATCTGCTAGTGATTAACGATGACCGTGTCGCGCCAGGGCGTGGTTTTGGTGCCCATCCGCACAACAATATGGAGATCATCTCCTATGTGCTGGACGGTGCGCTGGAGCATAAAGATTCGATGGGCACGGGTTCAGTAATCGTCCCCGGTGATGTGCAGTTGATGAGCGCGGGCAGCGGTGTGACGCACAGCGAGTTCAACCACTCGAAGAGCGATAACGTTCACTTCCTGCAAATCTGGATTGTACCGGGCGAGCGCAACACTCAGCCGGGTTATCAGCAGATTTCCGTGGCAGAGAGCGAAAAACGCGGGCAGCTGCGTTTGATTATCTCGCCGGAAGGGGATAACGGTTCGCTGAGCGTGCGTCAGGATATCCGCATCTATGCCGGTTTCTTTGATGGCGCAGAGCAGCAGACTTTCGCGCTGGATGCCGATCGTTACGCTTACATTCATGTGGCACGCGGCAGCATCGAAGTGAATGGTGTGATGTTCAAGGAAGGTGACGGTGCGCGTGTGCGTAATGAAACCGCGCTGCAGTTCAGCAATGGCAATGATGCAGAAGTGTTGCTGTTTGACCTGCGTCCGCTGGAAGTGAATCATCCTCAGCGTTAAATCAGGTCAGGGCGTCTTAACGGACACCCTGAAACATATGCGTTTTGGTTGCTTAACGATGCCATGAATGAGCAACACAATGCTGCCTATGTCGCGCTCTGACCGGTTTACTTAAGCTTAAGTGAGCTTTCAATCAAGCTTCCATCTTTATGGGTAGTTGTTGAAGGGACGAACCAGGGTTCGCCCCTCATCAGCACCGCCTTACAGCAACGACTGCGGCGATACCGGTTTGCCGGTTTTCAGTGACTCCAGTGCTGCATCCGCCAGTAACAATGCCTGCAATCCATCATTACCGCTCGGATATTGACCTTCGCCTTTTGCCAGCGCGGCGATAAAGGTCGCCAGTTCACTACGATACGCATCGGCATAACGCTGCAGGAAGAAGTGCTGCGGCTTCTGCGCCATCACGCCATTTGCCACGGATTTCACCAGCTGAGATTCCAGCTGATTCGTCACCTGCAACATCCCTTCGCTGCCGTGCACTTCAACACGCTGATCGTAGCCGTAGCTGGCACGACGGCTGTTGGTGATCACCGCCATCTTGCCGCTGGCACAGGTCAGCGTGACGACGGCGGTATCGACATCGCCCAGCGCTTTAATCTCAGGATCAACTAATGCCGCCGCACTGGCGTATACCGTCACCGGCTCTTCATTTAATAACCAGCGCGCCATATCGAAATCATGAATCGTCATATCACGAAACAGGCCACCTGAGACTTTAACGTACTCGGCAGGCGGGGCGCCCGGATCACGTGAGCTGATGGTCACCAACTCGGTTTCACCAATCTCGCCATCACGCAGACACGCTTGCAAATGCGCCATGCTCGGATCAAAGCGGCGATTAAAACCAATCATCAGCGGCACGCCGGCTTCACGCACCGTGGCTAAACAGCTCTGCACCCGCTCAAGACTCAAATCCACTGGCTTCTCACAGAAGATGGCTTTTTTGGTACGCGCGGTGGCTTCAATCAAATCCGCGTGAGTGTTGGTGGCGCTGCAAATCGCCACCAGATCAATCGAACTGTCCGCCAGAATGGTGTCGAGATCCGCCACTTTAGCACCGTATTTCTCGGCAAGCGCATTGGCAGCAGGTGCGTAGACATCCATTACATATGCCAGGCGACACTGCGGATGCGCGGCGATATTTCCGGCGTGAATCTGTCCAATACGGCCAGCACCTAAGAGAGCAACATTGAGCATTTTTTTATTTCCTATGAGGGCGACAGGTGATGGCGCTATTAAGCGTATTGGTGAAGTTTTAAGTCAAAGCAAAGCCTGAAACGGATGCTGAAAAGATGATTGTGATCACATGAAAATTTGAGGTGAATAACATCAAAATGCAGCTAATTCACTTGATTCAGAGAGTTATAACGATTTGATTATTAGCCTCTTCTCAAGCTACTGTTTCATCCATGAGGTGAAGGACATCAGGAAAGATTATGACGCTGCAGAACTGGAAATCGCCATCAATTAAAGACATTGCGCTGGAAGCGGGCGTGAGTCCTGCCACCGTTGACCGCGTGCTTAATGGTCGGGAAGGCGTGCGCGAAGTGACGCGTAAGAAAGTCGAAACTGCGATGGCGCGATTAGGGCTGAGTGGCACAGAAGACCCTCGTGGAACGGCAAAACGTATCGCGATTGTGTGTGAGTCCGGCACCAGCTTTGTTGCTCAACTTGAGTTGCATGCACGCGCGGTAATGCGTGAGCGTCCACAGCTACACATCACACTGGATACTTTGCCGAGTGCGCAATTCAACGCGGATCGCTTTAGCAAGCTGATTGAACGCCGCGCCAGTGAAGCCAGCGGCATTATTTTGGTGTGTCGTGATGATGTGAAGATCAATCGTGTGGTGAAAACCGCCATTGATGATGGCGTGCAGGTGATTTGCCTCACCAGCGACCTGCCCAATTCACGGCGTACCGCATATGTCGGTATCGATCAAACCGCCTCCGGCGCGACGGCGGGCTGGTTTATGGGGCGAATGCTGCCACCGCAACAGCCGGGCAACATCCTGCTGATTTGCAGTTCGACCTATCGCACGCAAGAGGAGCGCGAAATCGGCTTTCGTCGCGTGCTGCGCGAATCTTTCCCGTGGCTGACGATCCGTGACCGCGTCAATATCAACGACGAAGCAGAAACCGCCTGGCACAGCGTGAAAAAGTGGCTGGAAGAGGGCAAACCGCTGGCCGGAATTTACAACACGGCGGGCGGCAACGAAGGCGTGGCAAAAGCGCTGGAGGCATTTGGTGTGCAGGATAAAGTGATCTTCACCGGACATGAGTTGAGTGAATCGAGTCGCCTGCTACTGGAAAAAGGCACGATGGATATGGTGCTGGGACATGATATGCGGCGCGAGATCGAGCAATGTCTGACGATATTTGAACAGCCGCTGAGTGAGCGCTCGCCGGAGGATGTGAAAACGCCATTGCTGATTTTTCACCGATACTCCTATTTCTCATAGTGATAAGGCAATAATGATGATTACCAGCCACATCTGTCTTTTGAGAAAATGAAGTGCTGATAAGATGAATCACTGACATCTCAAACATTCAAGTCTTCACTAAAACAGGAGGGGGGATGGGAATATTGACTATTACAGGTTGTTTACCCAATCAAAAAAAATCTGCTGCTAAGAAACAGGCTGAAGAACGCCTTGTGCATATCATTGAGGGTACAGAAGCAACACAGGTTCCAATGACAATCCAGGTTAAAAAAAAATTTAATCGGTAAGCGACGCAATATTCAGGATGCACTTGCTATGCCCAGTGTTGCTGAAATTGACTTTGATCCTCAGTGATTGAATAAAATTTACCCATTTTCTATCCACCCTCGCAACTATCCTAAACCCAACAATTTTTGACCTAAATTATCATTTAGAGCTAAATCCACACCCTTTAATGGGATTTCGTTCAAATCCTGATAACAGTTTTGCAACGAAATCGTTAGGATAGCGCCGTTTGGCTTTCTCCTCTTTTGTCTCAGCATCAGGTAACCCCATGAAACGACATTTTGCACCCGAAACCGTTTCTGTAATCAAAAATGGAACCGGTTCCACTCGCAGGGAGTTCCTGCTTGCCACACTCGGATTAACCGTTACTGGCGCGGTCGCAGCCCTGCCTGGGCGGGCGTTTGCGGCCAGCGTGATTCACGCCAGCGACGCAGTGAAACAGTTTGTTCGCATCTCGCAGGCAATCACCGAGCATAAGCATCTGGATGTAGCACTTGCCGCCCGCTTTTACGAGGTTCTGTCGCAGCGTGACGCGCAATTTGTGGCACGTGTTGCGCA
This sequence comes from Pantoea sp. C1E2, assembly GCF_056491465.1. Lineage (NCBI taxonomy): Bacteria > Pseudomonadati > Pseudomonadota > Gammaproteobacteria > Enterobacterales > Erwiniaceae > Pantoea > Pantoea sp. C1E2. The sequence continues at coordinate 450,078 of NZ_JBSZHT010000004.1, read as the reverse complement.
ACTCGATGCGCTGATAACGCCACAAATCACCGCCCAGGATTTCCTGGCTAAAGCCAGCAGCGCCGGGCTGCATGATTTCCTCTATCAAATCGTCACAGCCTGGTACACCGGCACGGTCGGGGATGACTACCACGGCACGCTGGTGGCTTACAAACAGGCGCTGATGTACCAGACGGTTAGCGATGGTTTGGTGGTGCCGACGTACTGCGGCAACGGCCCAATTTGGTGGACGGCTCCGGTGCCGGATGAGCACGACGGTCATCTCGAACAGCTGTAATTTCCGATAACTAAAACGATGAAAAAATCATGAAAAAACCAACTTTTACTGCGCAGGGTGATGCCTCCGCAGACATTGTGATTGTGGGCTCAGGTGTGGTCGGTGGATTGATGGCGAACGAACTCGTCAGTCAGGGCTACTCGGTGCTGGTACTGGAAGCAGGTTTACGTATTGATCGCGCACAGGCGGTGGAAAACTGGCGCAATATGCCGTTTGCCAATCGCGCAGGTTCAGATTTTCAGGGGCTGTATCCGCAGTCCAAATTTGCGCCCGCGCCGCTCTACTTCCCGCCGAACAACTATGTCAATGTCACGGGTCCTAACGCATCCAGCTTCCAACAGGGTTATCTGCGCACGGTCGGCGGCACCACCTGGCACTGGGCGGCATCGTGCTGGCGTCATCACCCGAGCGATTTTGTAATGGAATCAAAATACGGTGTGGGACGTGACTGGCCAATCAGCTATGACGAGCTGGAGCCGTGGTATTGCCGTGCCGAAAACGAGATTGGCGTGGCGGGGCCGAACGATCCGCATATGCAGTCGCCGGTCGAACGCAGCCAACCGTATCCGATGGATATGGTGCCGTTTGCTCACGGGGATAATTACTTCGCCAGCGTGGTGAATCCGCACGGTTACAACCTGGTGCCGATCCCCCAGGGGCGCAGCACGCGTCCGTGGGAGGGGCGTCCTACCTGTTGTGGCAACAACAACTGCCAACCGATCTGCCCAATTGGCGCGATGTATAACGGTATCCACCACATCGAACGCGCCGAGCGTAATGGCGCAGTGGTGCTGGCCGAAGCGGTGGTTTACAAAATCGATACCGACGGCAATAACCGCATCACCGCCGTGCACTGGAAAGATGCCTCTGGCGCCTCGCACAAAGCCAGCGGTAAAGCCTTCGCACTGGCCTGTAACGGCATTGAAACCCCGCGCTTGCTGCTGCTGGCGGCTAATGGGGGCAATCCGAACGGCATCGCTAACGGTTCCGATATGGTCGGCCGTAACATGATGGATCACTCCGGTTTCCACTGCTCGTTCCTTACCGAAGAACCGGTGTGGCTGGGACGCGGACCGGCGCAGAGCAGCTGTATGGTGGGCTATCGTGATGGCGAGTTCCGTCGTGATTATTCGGCCAACAAAATGATTTTAAACAATATCTCGCGCGTAGTGGCAGCCACACAACAGGCGCTGAAAAAGGGGCTGGTCGGCAAAGCGCTGGATGAGGAGATTCGTTATCGCTCAGTGCACAGCGTCGATATCTCCATCAGCCTCGAACCGTTACCGGATCCGGAAAACCGTCTCACCCTGAGCAAAACCCGCAAAGATCCACACGGACTGGCATGCCCGGATATCTATTACGACGTGGGCGATTACGTGCGTAAGGGCGCGGAAGTGTCGCATGAGCAGTTGGAGAAAATCGGTAAGCTGTTCAACGGCAAAGAGTTCGCTATCAGCAAAGGCCTGAACGCCAATAATCACATTATGGGTGGCGTGATCATGGGCAAAAGCGGCAAAGATGCGGTAGTGGATGGCAACTGCCGTGCCTTTGATCATGAAAACCTGTGGTTGCCGGGCGGTGGCGCGATCCCTTCCGCCAGCGTGGTCAACAGTACGCTGACCATGGCGGCGCTCGGTCTGAAAGCGGCACATGACATCAGCCTGCGCATGAAGGAGTTCGCATGAAAACGCTGCTTGCAGGTAGCCTATTCGCGCTGATGGCTTTTGGCGCGCAGGCGGAAACGTTGGATGTGAATTTGCTGCGACAAGGTGAACAGGTTGCCACGGCGTCTGACTGCCAGGCGTGCCACACTGCGCCAGGCAGCAAAACCGCCTACAGCGGCGGCTACGGTATCGCCTCACCGATGGGCACTATTTACGCCACTAACATCACGCCCGACAGCAGCGGCATCGGCAACTATAGCGAAGCGCAGTTCTCAGAGGCAGTGCGTCACGGCGTACGTGCGGACGGCGCGCAGCTTTATCCGGCGATGCCTTATACCTCCTACAGCATGATGACCGATGCCGATCTGCACGCGCTTTATTACTACATGATGCATGGCGTGAAAGCGCAAGCGCAGCACAATCCGCAGACCGATTTACCGTTCCCGTTCAACATGCGTTTCAGCATGCGGTTCTGGAACATGATGTTCGCCAACGACAAGATGTGGCAGAACGATGGCAGCAAAAGCGCGGAGTGGAATCGCGGTAACTATCTGGTGAACGGACTGGCACACTGTAATACCTGCCATACGCCGCGCGGATTTATGATGCAGGAGCAGCAGGGTCGTCCACTGGCGGGCGGACCGCTGGGCAGTTGGTATGCGCCAAACATCACCTCGGATGAGGTGAGTGGTATTGGTGGCTGGAGCGATGACGAGTTGGTGCAATACCTGAAAACCGGCCGCGCGCCCGGCAAGAATCAGGCGGCAGGCGGTATGGCGGAAGCGGTTGAGCACAGCCTGCAGTATCTGCCGGACAGCGATCTGCACGCTATCGCCACCTATCTGAAAGGCACCGCGCCGATTCGCGATGAAGGTGACACCGTACCCGCATTCAGTTACGGCGCGCCTTATGATGTGGAAAACAGCATACGTGGGCGCAATCCTAATAACGCCAACCACTCACTGGATAACGGTGCCGTGTTATTCAGCGGCAACTGCGCCAGCTGTCACCAGCCGGATGGCGCAGGCAGTGCCAATCAGGCTTATCCATCGCTGTTCCACAACACGGCAACAGGACTGCATAATCCGAACAACCTGATCTCCGCCATTTTGTTTGGTGTGCAGCGCGACACGGCTGACCATCAGGTGTTGATGCCGGGCTTCAGTTCGCCGTCGTATGTCGACAAGCTGAATGACCAGCAGGTCGCGGATATCAGCAACTTCGTGTTAGCGCATTACGGTAATGCCGCGGTCACCGTGACTGCGGGTGATGTGGCGTGGGTGAGAAAGGGCGGTCATCCACCGCTGTTGGCGCGTCTGCAACCCATGATGCTGCCGGGCATCATTGGCGCGATCATTGTGCTACTGGCGGGGATTGCCGTGTGGCGCATCATGCGCCGTAAGCGCGCAGACTGATTTCAGGTGCGCATGGATGCGCACACTACAAACTGCACCCACCTCCGCAAGGTCGCCTCATATGGCGACCTTGTTGCATGGCATGTTACGGCATCAGGTTACACCCGCTATTTTAGTCACCAGTCCTAATGAATCATCCCGGTTAAAATCCCTATGGCCCCGCTTAATGGCTCCATAACCCGTAAAATGTGCCTCTCCGATCACGCCGTAAGTAACACAGTTTCTTAACATTCATCCCAGTGATTAGGATCGCAATAATTATTACCAAACTCTCTTTAATAAGAAGCCATAGAGCTTACGCATGGTTGCGCAAAGAGAGAGGGCGTTATGCACGAGAAAATCCCCGGAACACGTTGGTATCGCGTTATTGCCCCGATTTTAATTACCTGCATCATCTCGTTTATGGATCGCGTAAACATCAGTTTCGCGCTGCCGGGCGGCATGGATCAGGACCTGGCGATCACCAGTCAGATGGCCGGTATGGTCAGTGGCATCTTCTTCATTGGTTATCTGTTCTTACAGGTGCCGGGCGGGCGCATCGCGGTGAATGGCAGCGGTAAACGTTTTATCGCCTGGTCGCTGATCGCCTGGATGGTGGTGTCAATTGCCACTGGCTTCGTCACTAATCACTACCAACTGCTGGCACTGCGCTTTGTGCTGGGTATCTCCGAAGGCGGCATGCTGCCAGTGGTACTTACCATGGTCAGCAACTGGTTCCCGGAAAAAGAACTTGGACGTGCCAACGCCTTCGTGATGATGTTTGCGCCGCTGGGCGGCATGTTTACCGCACCGATCTCTGGCTACATTATCAACGTGCTCGACTGGCGCTGGCTGTTCATTATCGAAGGTTTGCTTTCTGCGGCGGTGCTGCTGGTATGGTGGCTGGTGATTGCCGATCGTCCGGAAGAGGCGCGCTGGCTACCCGCGCGTGAAAAAGAGTATTTGTTGCGCGAACTGGCGCGCGATCGTGCGGTACAACATCGCGCGGCACCGGTCAGCAAAGCGCCACTGAAAGCGGTATTCCGCAATTCGGGGTTGATGAAGCTAGTGGCACTGAACTTCTTCTATCAGACGGGCGATTACGGCTACACGCTGTGGCTGCCGAGCATCCTGAAAAATCTCACCGGCACGAATATGGCAGGGGTCGGCTTATTAGCGGCACTGCCGTTTGTTGCCACTATTTTTGGTATCTATGCCATCTCCTGGCTTAGCGATCGCACCGGCAAGCGTCGTCTGTGGGTGATGGTCTCGCTGTTTTGCTTCGCCGCCGCCTTGCTGGCTTCAGTGGTGCTTCACAGCAATATCGTCGCATCCTATATCGCTCTGGTGGTGTGCGGATTCTTCCTGAAGGCGGCGACCAGCCCGTTCTGGTCGATTCCCGGCCGCATTGCTGCACCTGAAGTGGCGGGCAGTGCGCGTGGCGTGATTAACGGACTCGGCAATCTGGGCGGATTCTGTGGGCCGTATCTGGTCGGTATTATGACGATGTTATACGGGCAGAATGTGGCGGTGTGTTGGCTGGCAGGTTCGCTGGTGGTGGCGGGGATTATTACGGCACTGCTGCCGCGCAACTGCGATATTAATCCGTCAGCCCCGCGTGAATCAGGGACGGATGACCGGTTGATGAGTGTGAAGTGAAAGGGTGCGCTGCCACGGGCAGCGCAACTCTGGCTCCCGTAAACAACATTATAGAGTGGCACATAAAGTTCATTCACACTGGCGTACCAAACTCACTGCATTCAAATTTATCGAAGTTTCGCCCCCTTAAAACCCCAATTATTTGAATATTGAAACGCTAAATGACTTGTATCATTGGTGGTGAGTAAGTATTTCGCAAAGAACTCGCAAGCAAAATGAAATAACCCTGCGCGGCATGATATGAAAGGTGTATGATTTTTTTGAGACTTAAGTCCAATGTAAATCAGAAAAAACCTAATTAATTGCAACATTGCGTGGGTATTCGCATGCCACTTACTAACGCCAGGGTACTTAATCTGGGAACGACGTCGCTCGTGCTGTATTCAGATTGCCAATTTACCGTAGCCGGTATTTCAGCCCTGATGCGTGAGAGATTTCCACAGCAACCCACCGACAGTACCATTATTATCGTCAATGCCTGTTCCATGTCCTTAGAAGCAAGAATAAGTGATGTGTTTGCGTTGCGAAAAAGACACGGTGAAAACGCCTATATTTTCGTCCTTACTCAGGACAGAGACAACTATGAGGTGTATTCACGAATTCATTTCGTTTCATTAAGGTCAGCGGCTGATGCACTCTTGTGCTACGTCATGAGCGCGGTAATTTTGCATGAAAATCGGCCCGTCAGATTATCGTTGCAGAGCTTGCAAATCATCTATATGAAATCGTTAGGCGTGGATATCGCCGACATTGCGACGCTAATGAACAGAAGTTACTCAACAATAAAGAACAACTTTTCCTATTGCAAAAGGCGCCTGCATATTCGGAGTTCATTCTCTGAGCGTGCGCTGATCTATATCGCTAAAGGGATTGTCTGTAAGCAATAATAAGGCTGGTCATGTCACAACTGGTTTTGGTTTTTATATTATGCATCGTGTTGGCATTTTCGATTTACGCCATAGTTCGTGGTAAAAAGAAAAAGCGCTTTTACAGCAGAAAAATTTCAAGTCGCCGTTAGGATCATCAGTAAACATTTCATCGCCCAGTCGCCGCAATCCGGTTGCTGGGTTACTCGCAAAATATAAGCGGCAGGGTGGAAAACTGCGGGAGACATCAGGTCGAAAGTAGGGCGCGTTTAAACGAGAAAATATGAGCACGGGCCGCATCGGCCGCGCGTTGCTTATCCCCAGACTCCAGCGCCTCAATAATCTCATCATGTTCCGCAATCACTTCATCCATATGGACAACGTTAGACAGCGTTGTCGCCCAGAAGCGCTGTGCCTGCGCATGGATCACGCTAAGAATATCTGAAAGCCGACTGTTTCCGGCGATATCGGCCAACGCCTGGTGAAACTCACGATCCAGCAGCATCATCTGTTCACGACTGCGTGACTTGCTCGCCTGAGCGATTTGCTGGTTCAGTTCGCGTAGCTGTTGAAGGTGTGAATCGATCACTTTCTGGCTGGCCAACTCGACGCACAGGGTTTCGTTGACCAGTCGCACCTCAATTAATTCAAGCGCATCATCAATCGACAGGGGGGCCACCATCACGCCTTTACGCGGGATAATCTGCAACAACCCTTCAGTGGCCAGCCGATGAATCGCTTGATTGATCGGCGTTCGGCCCATGGCCAAATCATCCATCACCTGCGCGGTATTTAAATATTCCCCCGGCTTGTAGCGCAGGGTGATGAGCTTGTGCCTGAACGCCAGATAAGCCTGTTCATTCAAAGAAAGACTTTTTTCCCTGCTGGCTGGGTTCACATTTTCAGTAACTGACTCACTCATCACGACGTTCCTTTTTTTGCCTATGAGACATATTACACAAAAATCTGGCATGAAAATCGCTAGTTTGAAATCACAGTGAAATTTCACAGTGATTTTTCAAATGGAGATCATCACATGCACCTTCAGTTCACAACAGGCGATGAAGCCGCTACCACGCTCGATGTCGAAGTTTCCCATTTTATTATCGCGGGTTGGGCCGGACGTGATGCGGATGCGGTGTTGCACCATATCAGGGAGCTGGAGGCGCTAGGCGTGCCCGCTCCCGGTGCAGTGCCGCTGTTTTATCGCGTCGCGACCAATCAACTGAGCCAGCAGCCACTGCTTGAGGTGGTCGGCAATGAAACCTCAGGTGAAGCAGAACCCTTCGTGTTCTTTCATCGCGGCGAGTGGTGGGTGTCGCTGACTTCTGATCACACCGACCGTTATCTGGAAACCTTCAGCGTCGCCCTCTCCAAACAGGCCTGTATCAAACCGGTTGCCAGCAAAGCCTGGCGCATGAGTGAAGTGGTTGAACATTGGGATGTGCTGGAACTCACCTCGTGGATTAAAGAGCAGGGCGAATGGGTGGTTTATCAGCAGGGCGCACTGGCCTCGTTACTCACGCCGCAAGATCTGCTGGCGCGCTATCTGAACGGCAACACCGCACAAGAAGGATTGGCGATGTCCTGCGGCACGCTGGGTGCGATTGGCGGTATTCGACCTTCCAGCGAATTTCGCATGGCGCTGCACGACCCGCGCCTGAATCGCACGCTTGAACACGCTTACTGCACTGGCGCGTTGCCAGTGGTCGCTTAAGGAGCATGCTCATGACCACACTCTGGGAAGTTAGTCAGCAGCTTCAGGCAGGAAATGCGTCTCCTGAAGTTTTCACTGAATCGGCATTGCACGCGGCGCAGGATCCGGCAAAGGAAGGGGAACTGGTTTTCACCACACGCTATGCCGCACAGGCTACGCAGCAAGCCATCGCGGCAGGCGAGCGCTGGAGAACCCAACAGCCTCTAAGTGTCATTGATGGGCTACCCGTCAGTATCAAAGACCTGTTTGATGTGCAAGGCGAGCCCACCACGGCGGGCTCACATTTGCTGCTAAATGCAAAACCGGCGACAGCGAATGCCAGCGTGGTCGATCGCTTACATCAAGCAGGCGCCGCGATTGTGGGTAAAACCAATATGACGGAGTTCGCCTTCTCTGGGTTGGGCATCAATCCGCATTACGGCACCCCAGCCAATCCATGGCAGCGCGCAGAAAAACGCATTCCAGGCGGTTCTTCCTCAGGTGCAGCCGTTGCCGTAGTAGACGGCATGTGTCTTGGCGCCATTGGCACTGACACGGGTGGTTCGGTGCGTATTCCTGCTGCGCTGTGCGGCTTGACTGGCTTTAAACCCACCGCGAATCGCATCAATCAGGTGGGTACGTTACCGCTCTCTGCCTCACTCGACAGTATCGGTGTGATTGCCCATGACGTGCGCAGCTGCTGGCTGCTGGATAGCGTCATCGCTGAACAGCCGCTTGAACTCCAGCAGGTGGAGTTGCGCAATGCTCGTTTCGCCATTCCGCAGACCCGCGTGCTGGATGGACTCGACGAAGACGTTGCGCAGGCCTGGAAAAATGCCATCGAAGCACTGGAACAGGCCGGTGCCACCCTGGTTGCACTACCGCTTGAAGAGTTGGATGAGTTGAACAGCATGAATGCGCGTGGCGGTATTACCGCATACGAGGCATGGCAATGGCATCAACAAACCGCACTGGCGCAACCCGAAGCTTACGATCCTCAAGTGTTGGTGCGTGTGCAACGCGGCAGTTTGCTGACGGAACAAGATGCCAATGAACTTCATCAACAGCTCAAGGCGTGGCAGCTGCGAGTCAATAGCATACTGGCCGACTTTGACGCCTTACTGATGCCTACCGTTCCACGTATCGCGCCGACCATCGCTTCACTGGAAGATGCGCAGCAGTACATGGAAGTCAACGCGCTGATGCTGCGTAACACCAGCGTAATCAACATGCTGGACGGCTGTGCGCTCTCTTTACCCTGCCATCAAACCGGTTGTGCACCGGTTGGCCTAAGCCTTGCTTCTGTTCATGGTGATGACGCCCGCTTAATCAGCTGGTCGCTCGCCGTGGAAACTGCCCTTAACTGGAGATCCTGATGATGACTCAACCCCACGGCATGCTGTTTGTTGCTACCAACATTGGCGCTGAAGACGAAGCAGACTTCAACCAATGGTATGACCATGAACATGTAGAGGAGCGCGTCGCGATCGCTGGCTTCCTGAGCGGAACGCGCTATCAGGCAATCAATGCCGAGCGCAAATATCTTGGCTTATACGAAACCGAGGAGCTGGAGGCTTTCACCAGCGCGGATTATCACGCGGCCTTTACGCGCCAGACCGAATGGTCAGTGAAAAATCTGCAAAAGATGGTGAACCCAATGCGTCGGGTCAACGCGGTCACCCATCAACATGGCAAAGGAACGGGCAACCATCTGGCGGTGGTGACGTTGAAAGCGCTGGATGCTGAGGTGTTAACCGCCTGGCAGCAGCAGATCGGCCTCACACCGGGTTATATCGCTTCTAGTCTGCTGACTCCGGATGTCGCACTCAGTTCTCCGTTGCCGATGGAGAGTAAAGAACAGCGTCAGATGCTACCCATGCTACTGATTCACTGTAGTGACGCATCAAGCTGTGACCAACTGGCTTCACACGCGGCGGAATGTATGACCGGCGATGTTCAACGCTATGCCTTTAGCTGGCAGTTAACTAAACAGGAGTTGGCACATGGCTAACACAGACTCTTCTTTGCAGCAGACGGTGCGTGACAAGCGCACTTCGTCAAAAACCGGGCGTCTGGCTGCCGCCAGCTCTATCGGCACCGCGCTAGAGTGGTATGACTTCACGGTCTACAACATCATGGCGGCCCTGGTATTTAACCATGTGTTCTTCCCCAGCTTCGATCCGCTGGTCGGCACTATTCTGGCATTTTCAACCTATGCAGTGGGCTACATTTCACGACCGCTGGGTGGTTTTGTATTTGGACATTTGGGGGATGTCGCAGGGCGCAAAGCTGTGTTGATCATCACGCTGGTGATCATGGGCGTCACCACTGCCTTGATGGGTTTGCTGCCCGGCTATGCGGTGTGGGGCATCTGGAGTCCGGTGTTGTTGGTCGCGCTGCGTTTTGTGCAGGGAATTGCGCTGGGCGGTGAATGGGCGGGTGCCGTTTTACTGTCGATGGAGCACGGCGATGCCGACAAGCGAGGCCGTAATGCCTCCTTTGCGCAGGTTGGGCCTTCCTGCGGCACATTGATTGGCACCGGTTTTATCACGATGGTGACGGTGATGATGAGCGCCGATCAGTTCCAGGCATGGGGCTGGCGCATTCCGTTCCTGCTGAGTCTGCTGCTGGTCATATTTGGGTTGTGGTTACGCCGTGGCGTGGAAGAAACACCCACCTTTGTCGCGATGCAGGCTGCGGAAAAAACTACGCATACGCCACTGAAAGAAGTGTTCGTCAAATATCCTAAGCAGCTGCTGATTGCGGGTGGTTCGCGTATCGGTTCCGATGTGCTGTACGCGCTGGTGGTGGTGTTTACCCTGACTTACGTCACCACCGTATTACAGCTGCCACGTCCGCTGGCTTTAATGGCTACGATGTTAGGCGCAATAGGGAACGCGATCACCGTCCCAATGTTTGGTGCGCTGTCGGATAAGTGGGGACGACGTCCGGTTTACATCACTGGCGCAGTGTTAGCGATCATCTGGTCGTTCGCGTTCTTCGTGTTATTAGACAGCACGCAGCCGGTGCTGATTGTGCTGGCGGTGATAGGGGGTCTGCTGATTCACGCAATCATGTATGGGCCACAGGCCGCATTCGTTACTGAGCAGTTCCCCAGCCACGTTCGTTATGCCGGGTCGTCACTGGCTTACACGCTTGCAGGTATTGTCGGGGGCGGTTTCGCGCCGTTGATCATCACTACGCTGTTTAAAGAGACGGGAAGCACTTTGTGGGTTTCGCTTTATGTCACGCTGGCGCTGCTGTTCACGCTGTTTGCCTTGTGGAAGGCAAAAGAGACGGCGCATAAGCCGCTATAATCAGACTTAATTTAGGTTTAGTCTCGATATGCGCTGGGCATCTTTTATAGGTGCCCATTTTTTTGCCCACAATTTACCCCTTGAAACGTTGACCAACCGCAAATTTCTAGCAGCCTAATCATTACTCTCAGGCTAACGATCCCACCCTCAGGTTGATTGATGCCATCACCGCTTAAGACCACACTTTCCTGCGTTGACGTAATCAAGCGATTCGCTCATTCAGGAGGTTAGTCATGTCATCAGGACAACAAACGGCGCGGGTGTGGAATAAGCGCCGTACCGAGAAACAACGGCGGCAGGCGTCGTTGCCGGTGCAGGGCAAAGTATTACCCACCGATCAAATGGTCGAGATGCTGGAAAAATTAATCTCGCCGGGCGACCGGGTCGTGCTGGAAGGGAACAACCAAAAACAGGCAGATTTCCTTTCGCGCATGCTGGCCGAGGTCAATCCGCAAAAAGTGCACCATCTTCATATGATCATGCCGAGCGTGGGCCGCAGTGAACACCTCGACATTTTCGAAAAGGGCATCGCTCGTAAGCTCGACTTCTCCTTCTCCGGCACGCAAAGTCTGCGCATTTCGCAGCTGCTGGAAGACGATCAGCTGGAAATCGGTGCGATTCACACTTACATTGAGCTCTATTCCCGTCTGTTCGTCGATCTCGCGCCCAATGTTGCGCTGATCGCCGGTTTCAAAGCCGACCGCAAGGGCAATCTCTATACCGGGGCGAGTACCGAAGACACGCCAGCATTAGTGGATGGTGGAAACCTTCCAGGCAGGCGTGAAACCGACCTTCGTAGAGAAACTCGATGCCATTGAAGTGGCAAAAAATTCCGGAATGCCGCTGGCGCCGGTGATGATATATGGTGATGACGTGACGCATGTGCTGACTGAAGAGAGTATTGCCTATCTCTCTCAGCACGCCACCGATTGCCTGATCAAAGAAGTGAACCTGATGCCGACCTTTTATGCGCTGGCGCAACAGTGCTGGCAGCGTCCAGTGGATATCGCACTGCGCGAAACCGTGGGCCGCCTTGGTCGCGAAGGTGAGCGTCAAATGATGGCTACCACCGACGGGGTGAATACCCATCGTGGCGCGATCAGGGCATTGGGTTTACTGGTCAGCGCGGCGGCGATGCAGGGCGGTGAAGCAAGCAGCGATCAACTTTGCACTCGTGCTGCGGAACTGGCCCGCTTGCCGGACCACCATGCCCCGAAAACCTTCAGTAAAGGGCTGTACGCCGTGAAACAGGTGATTTATTAATTTGCGCGTAAGACCTCACCCAATCGGGCGGGGATATAAGCGCGGTAACTGAGTAACATTTCTTGATCCTCTTACATAATTCGCCGTAATATGTAAGGAATGAAACGCGCATATAAATACAGATTCTACCCTACACCCGATCAGATTGAGCTTTTGTCTCAAACGTTTGGGTGTGTGCGTTTTGTCTATAACAGCATCTTGCGCTGGCGCACTGACGCATACTATGACCGCCAGGAAAAGATCGGCTACACGCAAGCCAGCGCACGACTAACCGCTCTCAAAAAAGAGCCAGATTTTGCATGGCTCAATGACGTTTCCAGCGTTCCATTGCAGCAAGCGCTACGCCACCAACAAGCCGCCTTTTCTAACTTCTTTGCAGGTCGGGCGAAATATCCCACCTTCAGAAGCAAGCGTCATAAACAGGCGGCTACGCTGACCGATGCAGCGTTTAAATATCGTGATGGCAAGTTGTTTATGGCAAAGAGCAAAGCGCCTTTAGACGTGCGCTGGAGTCGCCCTTTGCCGTCCGTGCCGTCTACCGTCACCGTGTCCAAAGATTCAGCTGGGCGCTATTTTGTATCGTGCCTCTGCGAGTTTGAACCTGTATCACTGCCGATCACCGCTAAAACGGTCGGCATTGATGTTGGTTTAACAGATTTGTTCGTCACCGATACCGGATTCAAAACAGGCAATCCCCGCCACACCGCTAAATATGCGAAGCGCCTCGCGCTGCTACAGCGTCGATTGAGCAGGAAGAAAAAAGGCTCAAAGAATCGCGCCAAAGCACGTGCAAAAGTCTCCCGCATCCACGCGAAAATTGCTGATTGCCGTATGGATAACCTGCACAAGCTATCCCGCAAACTCATAAACGATAACCAAGTTGTTTGCGTCGAATCCCTGAAAGTGAAAAATATGATCCGCAATCCCAAACTATCCAAAGCGATAGCAGATGCAAGCTGGGGCGAATTTGTTCGCCAGCTTGAATATAAGGGCCAATGGTCGGGGCGATCCGTGGTCGCAATTGACCCGTTTTTCCCGTCCTCAAAACGCTGTAGCAGTTGCGGCTATACCCTGACAAAAATGGCGCTTAACGTTAGGTCATGGATTTGCCCTGAATGTGAGGCTAACCATGACCGTGACGTAAACGCGGCGAAGAATATAAAAGCGGTCGGGCTGACCGCGTTAGCCCACGGAGCGACTGTAAAGCCTAAAGCCGCTTAATGTGGTTTAGGTAGGTTGCGTTGAAGTGGGAATCCTCGCCCTTTAGAGCGGGGAGCAGTCAAGACTTACGTGATTCTGCATGCTCTGGCTCCGAGCTTCATTATCATGTTGCTCGGATTCTGGGCCGGCAAAGCCAAAATGGTTGATAACAAGAATGTCTCTTTACTCAATATTTTGTGATGGATTTTTCACTGCCCGCCGCGTTGTTCAGCGCCACGGTGCAAACGTCGTGGAGCGGGTTAGCCAATAACGGGCGTGAACGCAGTCTGTCGGTTTCACTTAAAATAATTGCTAGCTTGGCCGCACCTGACGGATCCACTGCTCCGTTAGCGATATTGATAGACGATACCTGGCACAATTTAACGTACTCAATATGCGCAGTTCATTCTGCAAAAGCTGCATGAATCGCTCTCTGTCTTCAGGAACAAGATCAATCATCTGTATCGCAGACTCAATATTCTTACCCTCTGCAACGATTAAGCGAATAGTCGTGTTTAAATCTTCCCGGTGACGAAGTCTAAATGGATCTGGAACGCACATGGCTTCCAGTGTGACGGCATAGCGTTTGATTGATCGACGATATAAATGTTCGAACAACTCAACGGCTAAAGTCACGTCACGTTTTTCATAGATTCCCATCATCGCGTATGCATAGCTTGTTACATCAGCATCAAGAAAGGAGAGTGGAGCGCTGTTGTAGATCATAAGCGGAATATTTGCGGCCAGCCTGCTGGTTCTTTTATTTCCGTCTTCAAAGGGTTGCAAATAAGCGATATTGACCCACAGGAAAAAGGCTGACTCCACAGGATTATTAATCAGCCGTCCTTTTTTGATAATAATGTCGAACATTTCTTGTAACAGGAACGGTGCCTGTAGTGGAGTGTAGGTTGTTCCCGAAATATTCACTATTTTGCGTCTGATCGCTCCCAACTCGTCAGGATTTGACAGTAAATCGTGCATCAACAAAGCATGCAGGTTACTGATTACCGGCCCCGTTAATCCTGATTCCGGGACTGCATCGACCAAAAACTCTATTGCCTGTTTATGGTTAAGCAGCATGACGGCATCTAAATCATTTAATGCCTCGCCACTTTTGAACAGTTCTTCGGTGGCCAGCAATGAATATCTGTTTCCCTCAAGTTGAGAAGATGACCAGGACAAATCAATGAGCAATTGCTCCAGAACTTTTCGCGCGTATGTCCCAGCGGGCTGTTGCCCTGCCATTTTTCCTTCATTCATCAAGGCCAAGGCTAGCGTTTGGGGCAGGAGGAATGTTTCGTTCGGAATATAATTGTCCACGAAGCTACGGTCATACCCGGAAATATCTCTTACTGACAGAGGTAAGTTTAAATGTTGAAGCAATGACTGAGCTGAAGTAAGGGAAGAGGAATGATATTCAGGGGTCTTATCCGTCACCGATGAACCGGATTGGGGCAGTTTGTTCAAGGGTGCCAGCGCGGTATACCGAGTCCCTCGTCCTACGCCATGCCTGATAATTTTGCTTTGCCCAAGCAAAATTTCGATATGACGTTTGATCGTTGAACGGCCCACACCAAGCCGACCTGCGAGATCACCGGAACTGAGCGAAGATTCGGCACTTGCGATAGTTGAGAGAATTCGGTGTTGTAGGTCTGAAAGATCATCTGGGGAGGTTGGCTGGATCAAAATCGTATGCCTCTGGGATTAGCTTAAAATCCATAAATCAGAAACCTATCTGGCCCGTGCTTTGCACTCGTTGAAGGCTTAAGACCAGATAAATTTGTGGCCCATATTGAACGTTAATGGCCCAAGATATCGATATTTATGGCCCACCCTAAACATTTACGGCCCATTATAAATAGTTTTCAGCCCATTTCACTCATTATCGGCCCAATTGATTAAATTTATGGCCCAACCTTAAGATTTGCGGCCCGGAATCACTTTATTTGATATCCGCAAAGCCGTGACGATTCGCTCTATCGCGCCAGCTCACACCCACAAACGTCACCACAAACAGCAGGCTATACAGCACCACAATGGTCGGTCCCGGCGCGCTATCAAGGAAGAACGAGGCATACACGCCGCACAATCCGGTCAATGTGGCAATCAGCACCGCCAGCAGCATCACCGTTAAAAACCGCCGCGCCAGCAACAGCGCAATTGCTCCCGGGGCGATCAGCATGGCGATCGACAAAATCACTCCCACCGATTTCAGTGCGGCAACGATGGTTAGCGCAATCAAACACAGCAGCCCGTAATGCATCAGATTTGCATTGATACCGCAGGCGCGCGCCTGTTGGGGGTCAAAGGCATGCAGCAACAGATCGCGCCATTTCACACTCAACACCAGAACTACCAGCAGCGCAATGGCGGCGGTTTGCGCGATATCCGCCCAGCCAATACCGAGCATATCGCCGAACAAAATATGATCGAGATGGACTTCCGGTTTTAGCTTGAGATAGAGCACCAGCCCGGCACCGAACATCCCCGAAAACACAATGCCCATCACCGTATCAGGTTTGATGCGGCTGTTCTGGCTGATAAAACCGGTGGCGAGTGCGCACAGCATGCCCGCGATAAAAGCGCCGATCGCAAAGGGAAAACCGATCCACCACGCCAGCACCACGCCGGGAAACACCGCGTGACTCATGGCATCGCCGAGCAGTGACCAGCCTTTTAACACTAAAAATGCGGACAGCATCGCGCACGGCAGTGACAAAATCAGCGTTATAATCAGCGCCATATTCATAAATTCGAAATCGAAAGGGCTCAGCAATATTTCACTCATTGACGTTGATCTCCTGTGCCAGACGAGCGCGTCGCCGCGCGGCCAGCACGCCATGTTTAGGCGCAAACACAAACGCCAACAGGAACACCAGAGTTTGCGCCACTACAATCACGCCGCCGGTCGCACCATCAAGGAAATAGCTGCTCCACGCGCCGAGGAAACTGGTGATGCTGCCGATAGCCACGGCAATCATCAACAAACGCGGGAAGCGGTCGGTGAGCAGATAAGCTGTGGCACCCGGCGTCACCACCAGACAAATCACCATAAAGGCACCGACGGTTTGCAACGCGGCGACGGTGGAGGCGGCGAGTAGGGTAAAGAACAGGATCTTCAAGCCGGTGGTATTCAGTCCTAGCGCGCGCGCGTGGCTTTCGTCGAAGAACGTCACCATCAAATCTTTCCACTTCAGCAGCAACAACGTCAGTGTCACCACGCCGATGGTGCCGAGCTGCCAGATATCGGCGGGCGCCACCGCGAGGATGTTGCCGAGCACGATGGTTTGAATATTGACCGACGTCGGATTGAGCGACACCAGAAAGAGCCCAATGCCGAAGAAGGAGGAGAAGATCAGTCCGATGATCGCGTCCTCTTTCAGGCGTGTGCGCTGGTTGAGAAACAGCATGCTGCCCGCCGCCAGTCCGCCGGAGAGAAAGGCACCAAGTGAGAAGGGCAACCCCAGCATGTACGCGCCAGCCACACCCGGCACTATCGAATGTGACAGAGCATCACCAATCAGCGACCAGCCTTTCAGCATCAGAAAGCAGGAAAGAAACGCGCAAATCGCCCCGACCAGCGCGGCGATCCACATCGCATTCAGCATGTATTGATAGCCAAATGGCTCAATAATCCACGACATGATCCGCCCCCGGCCGTGCGGCAATCTTTTGCAGCAACGCGGCATTGCGCTGCTGTACCTCACCGTCAAAGGTGCGTGCCAGATTGGCGGCGGTGAAGGTGTCGCGCAGTAAGCCGCTCGCCAGCACGGTGTTTTTGACCAGCACGCAGCGGTCGCAAAAATCAGGGATGGTGTTGAGATCGTGCGTGGAGACCAGCATGGTACGGCCCTCATCACGCAACTCCTGCAACAGGGTGATGATCGCCGCTTCAGTTTTGACATCGACGCCGGTAAAGGGCTCATCCAGCAGGATGATTTGCCCACTCTGCGCCAGCGCCCGTGCGAGGAAGACACGTTTTTTCTGCCCGCCGGAGAGTTCGCCAATCTGACGATGGCGGTAATCACTCATCCCGACGCGTGCCAGCGCCTCATCCACGCTGCGTTTATCTTCGGCTCGCGGGATACGCAGCATATTCATGTAGCCGTAGCGGCCCATCATCACGACATCTTCCACCAGCACCGGGAAGCTCCAGTCCACTTCTTCCGACTGCGGCACATAGGAGACGATATTGTGTTTTAGCGCGCGCTTAGCGGGCATCTCCGCCAGCGTGACCAGACCGGTTGAGAGTGGCACAAAACCCATAATGGCCTTAAACAGCGTCGATTTTCCCGAGCCGTTGACGCCCACCAGCGCGGCGATGCTGCCCGCTGGCACGGAGAAAGATGCCTGACGCAGCGCAGTGTGACCGTTGCGGTAGGTGACGCTAACATCCTGCACGTTTAGGGTCATTTTTGGCTCCCGGCGGTGATGCCTTTTACCACGGTGTCTGTGGTCACTCGAAGGAGGTCAAGGTAGGTCGGAACTGGCCCATCGCTATTGCTGAGAGAGTCAACATACAGCACGCCGCCGTAGTGAATACCCGCTTCACGCGCGACCTGTTGGGCCGGTTTGGCGGAGATGGTGCTTTCGCTAAAGATGGTCGGAATGTTTTGAGTTCTGACCGCATCGATCACTTTGCGCACCTGTTGCGGCGTGCCCTGCTGATCGGCATTGATCGGCCACAGATAAAGTTCTTTCAGACCTAAATCACGCGCCAGATAGGAAAACGCGCCCTCACTGGTCACCAGCCAGCGCTGGTTTTCAGGCAATTTTTCGATCCCGGCGCGCATCGGTGCCAGAGTCTGCTGGATTTGCGCTTTATAGCGATCGGCATTGGCCTGGTAAACGGCGGCATTGGCGGGATCGTATTTTTGCAGTGCTTTGCGGATGTTATCGACGTAAATCAGCGCATTGTCTGGTGACATCCAGGCATGCGGGTTGGGTTTACCGTTGTAAGGGCCTTCGGTGATGCCTAAGGGTTCAATGCCTTCGGTCACCGTGACTTCAGGCACGCCTTTCAAGCGCTGGTAAAAGCGGCTAAACCACTGCTCCAGATTAAAACCGTTTACCAGGATCAGATCGGCGCCCTGTGCGCGACGGATATCGCCTGGGGTAGGTTGGTATTCGTGGATCTCTGCGCCGGGCTTGGTAATAGACGTCACTTCGGCGGCATCACCCGCGACGTTTTTTGCCATGTCTGCGATCACCGTGAAAGTGGTGACCACTTTGAGTTTGTCGGCAGCAAATGCCGAAGTGCTCATCGCGAGCGTAAGCATCACAACCGATACAACGTGCCTGGTCAACATAGTCATCCCCTGAGAAGTATAGCCTGTGCTATACATTATAGTGAATGCTATGAATGTGAAGTGTTTTTGTACACCTTTTGCTGTTTACGACAAAAATTTACGTAAGTTGAAGTTGCAGAGGAGAGCAGTGAAAGTGGCTTATGCGATTTTCGAAATAGCGTAGAACATATTGTTCTTAAGGGCAGGGAGGTATTATTGAGAGCAAGAACACTTCACTGCGAATAATGAAGTGTTCCTGAGAGAGAATTAATCGATCGACAAATTATGAATGGCCAGCGCAGCACGCGCGGCTTCTTTGCCTTTCTTAATAAAGTGTTCGGTATAGAAGTTTTCCAGCACATCGACCGGCTGGAAATTGTGTGGCGTCAGCGAAACGGAGAACACCGGAACATTGGTGGTCAGCTGAACGTTCATCAGGCCATCAACGACTGCTGCAGCAACGAAATCGTGGCGATAGATACCGCCATCCACCACCAGCGCAGCCGCAACGATCGCGTCGTATTTGCCGGTTTCCGCTAGGCGTTTTGCCAGCAGCGGCATTTCAAATGCGCCCGGCACTTCCAGCACTTTTAATTCCGCTTCAACATTCTGTGCTTTTAATTCTTGCTCAAAACCCACCAAAGCATTGTGCACGATCTCTTTGTGCCAACCGGCTTTAATAAAGGCAATTCTAATATTTTTCATAATGAGTCCAACATCACCTGTAATTTCTTTGCGCTTGAAAAGTAGCAATAATGCCTTTGTATACCATATGTTACGTTTTCGATCCAGAACGTGCACGTAGCGATAAATGCTATGCGATGACGTGACGGCTGTCTTCGGCAATCCGTGCTTGACGGCGACCTGCACCTGCAATACAAATAGACGCGTCGGGGGAGTCTCGCCAAAGAGACTGAGAGGCTAAAAGCGCAATGCGCGGCTTAGCGACCCTTTGAACCTGACCCAGTTGATACTGGCGTAGGAAGACTGACAGCACCGCTCCGGTGTTGTCTGGCGCAGAGGATCGCTCGCGCCCTTTCCCTCCTCCTGTATCTGCGGGTCTCAGTCAACACTGAGAGGCCGATGTGAATTCCCTTTATATCCTGGATAACCTGCTGTGAGTCGCTGGACAGTATTAGGCTGCGGCGTGGCAGGCCTCTGCGTGGCAACGCTGCTGGCTGAACGCGGCGAAGACGTCGACGTCATTGGCGACGATTCCCGCCAGCCCGCCTCCTGGTTTGCTGGCGGCATGCTCGCACCCTGGTGCGAATCTGAAAGTGCACCCCAGGAAGTGATCTCTCTCGGGCAACACGCCGCTGGTTGGTGGCAACAGCGCGTCAGCAGCGTGGCGCATCAGGGAACGCTGGTGGTGGCGCCACCGCGCGACAGCCAGGAACTGACTCGCTTCGCACGCATGACCGAACAGCACCAATGGGTCGATCCCGGTGACATTGAACCGTTGCTGGCCGGGCGTTTTGCGCGCGGCCTGTTTTTTGCCGGGGAAGCACATCTTGACCCGCGCCTGGCGCTCACCGAAATGCGCGAAAAGCTGTTACAGCGCGGCGTGCGTTTTGATGCAAAACAACCTTCGGGGCGGGTGATTGATTGCCGTGGCATGCATGCCAAAACCGATCTTCCGCGTCTGCGGGCGGTGCGTGGTGAAATGGTGATTCTGCACAGCGATGAGGTGCAGTTCTCGCGTCCAATTCGCCTGCTGCATCCGCGCTTTCCGTGCTATCTGGTGCCGCGCCGTAACGGCCATTTCATGCTCGGTGCCACCATGGTGGAAAGTGACGATGCCAGCCCGATTAGCGCGCGCGCCATGATGGAACTGCTCAGCGCGGCTTACGCCATCCATCCTGCCCTTGCCGAAGCCCGCGTGGTGGAAAGCGGCAGCGGTTTACGTCCTGCCTATCCGGCCAACCTGCCGGAAATCCACTATCAAAACGACACCTTCTATCTTAATGGCATGTATCGCCACGGTTTTCTGCTGGCGCCAATGATGGCAGAACAGTTGATGCAGCGCCTTTTCGGGGAACAATCCTATGAACATTCAGCTTAACGGCCGAGCGATCCGCACCGAGGCCAGCACGCTCAGCGAATTGCTGATCGAACAGCAAATTGATGCCGCCTGCGTCGCCAGCGCTTTCAACGGCAACTTTGTGCCCAAAAGTCAGTACAGCAGCCAGCGACTCGAAGAGGGCTGCCAGCTGGAAGTCTTGTCCCCGATGCAGGGAGGTTGAACCATGTTTTACGATTTCGCTCCCCAGTCACGTTTTCTACTCGGCACCGCGGGCTATCCGTCACCGGCGATTCTGCAACAGGCGATTGCCGCCTCCGGCACGGACATCATCACCGTCAGTTTGCGTCGTGAAGGCGCGGCGGGTGCGGCTTTTCGCGAACTGCTGACCGGTCTGGACATTCGCGTGCTGCCGAATACCGCGGGTTGTCACACGGTGAAAGAAGCGGTGACCACCGCGCAGATGGCACGTGAGCTGTTCAATACCTCGTGGATCAAACTAGAAGTAATCGGTCATGCCGACACGCTCCAGCCGGATCCTTTTGCGCTGGTTGAAGCGGCACGCATCC
Organism: Pantoea sp. C1E2; assembly: GCF_056491465.1. Classification (NCBI taxonomy): domain Bacteria; kingdom Pseudomonadati; phylum Pseudomonadota; class Gammaproteobacteria; order Enterobacterales; family Erwiniaceae; genus Pantoea; species Pantoea sp. C1E2. Next base: position 428,865 of record NZ_JBSZHT010000004.1, on the reverse strand, counting down.
TGTGTGCGGACGGTTTTCAGGTCTTCCCGTACACCACCGAAGATTTGATCGTCGGTGAGAAGCTGCTGGAAGCCGGTTGCGAACTGCTGATGCCGTGGGGCGCACCCATCGGTTCCGGGCAGGGTCTGCGCAATATCGAAGGATTGCGCGCGATGCGGGCGTGGTTCAGCGATATCCCGCTGATTATTGATGCCGGTATCGGTGCGCCATCGCAGGCCGCGCAGGCGATGGAAATGGGCTTCGATGGCATCCTGCTCAATACTGCCGTGGCGAAAGCCGGCGATCCGGTTGGCATGGCGAACGGTTTCCGTCTGGCGATAGAAGCGGGACAGGCCGCACGCAGTGCCGGATTGATGGAGAAGCGCGATATGGCGGCGGCTTCTACACCGATCTTTGGTCTGGCGAGTCTGAGTTAAGGAGCCACCATGGATCGCTATCAACGGCAGATGATGCTGCCGGAAATCGGCACAGCAGGTCAGCAAAAACTAACGGATGCGCGCGTATTAGTGGTGGGGGCGGGCGGATTGGGTGCCACGTTGTTGCCGCAATTGGTTGGCGCAGGCGTCGGTTTTATCCGCCTGTGTGACGACGATGAAGTGGCCCTGCACAACCTTCATCGCCAGACGCTATTTACGATGCAGGACATCGGTCACAGCAAGGCAGCACGGGCGCAACAGGCGCTGTTGCATCGTAATCCCGAGGTGCAGATAGAGGTGGTGCCACGGGCTATTGGCGCCAGCGATCTGCCGCACCTTCTCACGGATATCGATCTGGTGGTCGATGCCGCTGATAACTTCGCGGTGACCTATCAACTTTCCGACGCCTGTCTGGCAGCGCAGATTCCCTTGATCAGTGCCTCGGTGTTGGGTCGCCAGGGCTACGTCGGTGGCTTCTGCGGCATCGCGCCCAGCTATCGGGCGCTGTTTCCGCGCTTACCCACCTCAGCAGCCAACTGCAACACCGCGGGCGTAATGGGGCCGGCGGTGGCCACGCTGGGCGCAATGCAGGCACAGATGGCGTTAAGCGTGCTGCTGAGCCTGCAGCCTTCGCCACTGGGCAGCGTCATCAACTGTGACTTCATTAACTGGCATATTCGCGCGTTCCGTTTCGACGGCGCAGAAGAACCTGAGAACATCGTGCCCTTTATCGATGAGCCACTACTGACAGCCGACGATTGCATTGTCGAATTACGCGGTGAGGAAGAAGCGCCCGTCAGCGTAGCGAACAACGTCGAACGTATTCTGCCGCAGGCGATAGCCGATTGGCAGCCGCCGCAAGATCGGCGCATCGTGCTGGTGTGTGCCAGTGGAATTCGCGCGGCGCAGGCAGCCTCGGTGCTAACAGAACGAGGATTTACCCGACTGGCGATGCTGGCGGCACGACGACCATGACTCCGATCTGTTTTAAGGACATCACCTTTAGCTGGGGCGAACAGGCGCTGTGCCAGCAATTCAATCTGCAACTGCGCGGCGGTAAAACCACTGTGCTGCTAGGCCGCAGCGGCATTGGGAAAAGCACCTTATTGCTGCTGGTGGCGGGGTTGTTGCAGCCGCAACAGGGCGAAATTAGCGGCTTACCGGGCAAAGTGGCGTGGATGGGGCAACAGGATCTGTTGTATCCCTGGCTGACGGTGTTGGAAAACGTGATGCTTGCGGCGCGTCTCAACGGTGAAAAACCCGATCGCTCGCGCGCAATGTCGCTACTGGAGCAGGTGAAGCTAGGTGAGGTGGCGCAAGCCTCACCGGATAAACTTTCCGGCGGGATGCGTCAGCGTGTGGCACTGGCACGTACGCTGTATGCCCAACGCGAAGTCGTGCTGATGGATGAGCCTTTCGCCACGCTGGATGTGATGACTAAACTCAGCCTGCAAACCCTGACCGCCACGCTTCTTAAGGGCAAAACGGTGCTGCTGGTTACGCACGATCCGCTGGAAGCCTGTCGTATGGCCGACGACATCGTGCTGTTACACGACCAGCCGTTGACGGTTGAAGCCTGGCCAGTCCCTGTTGGTGACGCCCCTCGATCCCTTGACGATCCCGGCCTGTTACAGGCTCAGGGCGAACTCTTCTCACGACTGAATCAAGATGAAAAAACTGTTTAGCGCGATCTATCTGATCGCAGTGCTGCTGGGCGGCTGGCTGCTGGCGCGGCACCACGGCGTGCCTGACTTTTTATTACCTTCGCCGCTGGCGGTGATGGAAGCACTATGGCTGCATCGCCAGCTATTAGCGCATCACGCGCTGTATACACTGGCAGAGATTGTACTGGCGCTGCTGCTGGGCGTCGGGACGGGCGTCATTCTGGCGGTGCTGATGGCAGGCAGCCAGACTTTGCGCCGCGTGCTGTTTCCGCTGGTGACCGCCAGTCAGGCGATCCCTGTGTTTGCGCTGGCACCGCTGCTGGTGCTGTGGCTGGGTTTTGGCATCGCCTCCAAAGTGGTGGTCGCAGCGTTAATTGTCTTCTTCCCGCTGTGCCTGTCGTTGTTCGATGGCCTATGCCGCACGCCCTCCGGCTGGCTGGAGCTGGCGGGTACACTTAATCCTTCACGTGCGCGGGTTTTCTGGCACGTGCGCTGGCCGGCTGCGCTACCGCAATTCTTTTCCGGCTTGCAGATGGCGGTGGTGCTGGCTCCGATTGGGGTGGTGATTGGCGAATGGGTGGGTGCCAGCGAAGGGCTGGGCTATCTGATGATGCAATCCAACGCCCGGCTGGAAACCGCCACCAGCTTTGCTGCTTTATTGCTGTTATTGATGCTGGCTCTGCTGCTGTCCGGCGGCGTCACATTGCTGCGTAAAAAATTCCTCTGGCACTCAACATAAGGACGTCCCTTGAACACCCTACGTACCGCGATTACCGCATTGCTGCTGCTGGCGACCACCAGCGCGCACGCCGAACAGAAGGTTCGCCTGCTGCTCGACTGGTTTGTGAACCCCAACCATGCAGCTATTTTTGCCGCGCAGTACAGCGGCGCTTTCAAGAAAGAAGGGCTGGATGTCGAGATGATAGCCCCCGCCGATTCGGCGTCGGTGCCGCTGCTGCTGGCGGCGGGTAAGGCCGATCTGGCGATCAGTTATCAGCCACAGCTTTACACGCTGGTGGAAAAAGACATTCCGGTGATCCGCGTCGGCACGCTGATTGGTCAGCCGCTGAATACGTTGACTACCGTGTCCAGCGATATCCATTCACTCAAAGATTTAGCGGGAAAAACGCTGGGCTATGCGGTGCCAGGATCGGAAGATGTGGCAATCCGCAATATGCTGAAATCGCAGGGTGTGGATATCAATTCGGTGAAATTAATCAGCCTGAACATGGATTCGACTTCAGCGCTGCTGACGCACAAAATCGATGGCGCGATGACCATTTTCCGCAACTACGAGCTAATCGATCTGCAGGATAAGGGCGCGAAACCGGTGGTGTTCAAACCCGAAGATTATGGGGTGCCCGCTTATGATGAGCTGATCCTTCTGGCGAACAATAAGTCCGCCGCCCAGGACAAGCGTATACCGGCATTCTTACGCGGCCTGGACGCGGGTGTAGTGTGGCTGCGTGCGCATCCGGAAGAAGCCTGGAAGGCGTTTATTAAGCAGTATCCTGAGCTGAACACCAAACTCAATCATCAGGCATGGGAAGCGACATTACCGCTGTTTGATGGGCACAGCGCGACCTTTGATAAAGCACGGTATCAGGCGTTTGGTGAATATATGAAAGCCAACGGGCTGATCAAGGATGTGGCGCCGATGACGCGCTACTCGCTGGAGCAATAATCGTTTGCGGGCTGGTTAATTAGCTGGCCCGCAACACTCTGTGCATTACTCATCTCTGATCTCTCATGTTGCATGCTTCAACCTGCAGAACGCAACAACTAGCCCATTCGGCATGAGCACTCAATCTTCATCCTCACTCCAGCATCAATTTTCACCAATCACCAATCACTTCTCGCCACTCGTCATCAACTCCTCGCCACCAAATCCCCTTGCATCAAATCTTCATTTTGATAATGATATCCATTCTCAATTATCAAGTGATGGATAACCTGATGCGTTTGCCCGTTCTGGCGTTACTGCTTTGCCTCTGCTCCCTGTTCAACGATGCGGCCGCCTCTGCTGAAGATTCAGTCAGCTGGCCTCGCACCATACCCACACCGCAAGGCCCGTTCACCTTACAGCAGCCACCGCAGCGCATTGTCTCTACCAGCGTGACGTTGAGCGGCACCTTACTGGCGATTAACGCGCCGCTGATTGGTTCTGGCGCCACCAGTCGTAACAGCAGCGTGTCCGATGCCCAGGGCTTCTTTACCCAGTGGGGGGATGTCGCCAAAGCCCGTCACGTCAAGCCGCTGTATGTCAGCCAGCCGAACGCGGAAGCGATTGCCGCCGAAGCACCCGATCTGATCGTTATCGCGGCGACCGGCGGCGATTCCGCGCTGAAACTCTACGATCAGCTGAAAACCATCGCGCCCGTGCTGGTGGTTGATTACGGTGATAAGAGCTGGCAGGCGCTGGCGTTGCAGTTGGGTCACATCACCGGTCACGAAGCGGAGGCGAAACAGGCAATCGCGCAGTTTGACCAACGCGTCGAGACACTGCGCAGCAGAATTACCCTGCCGCCGCAGCCGACCTCTGCGATTGTTTATTACGAAGATGGGCGCGGCATGAATGTGTGGACGCCGGCTTCGGCGCAGGGAGAGTTACTGAAAGCGTTGGGCTTTACGCTGGCGATGCCGCCTGCCAGCCTGCAGGGCAGTACCAGCATGGGCAAACGCAACGACATCATTCAACTTAACGGCGAAACGATGGTGGATGGCGTCACCGGAAATACGCTGTTGCTGTTTGCCGCCGATGAAAAAACGGTACCGCAGGTGGCGAAGAATCCTTTCCTCGCACATCTACCCGCCGTGCAACATCACGACATTTTTGCCATGGGTAACGACACCTTCCGCCTCGATTACTACAGTGCCAGCAATATGCTCAGCAGTATCGAACGGCAGTTCGCACCCTAATCGGCAGCAACATGCTCAGCAGTATCGAACGGCAGTTCGCACACTAGGCGGCAGCTTGCTCAGCGGCTGGTGGTTCATGATTCATCTGAGCCGAGCGCAAACCGCGTGCGGCCAGCGCGACCAGCAGCAGTAAACCCGCCGCTACGCCGCCGAACCACAGCACACTGTTGAGCGCGGTCAGCACGCGTGCTAATGCGCCCAACCCCAGCGCACCCAGCGAATCGCCGCTCACGTCCTGCGCGGCGCCCAGGCTGTTGACCCGGCCCAGCAGGGCATCCGGCGTGTGGTGCTGAATCAGAATGAACTGCAGCAGAGAAGCGATGGCATTGCTGTAGCCATAAGCCACCAATGCCAGCAACGCCGGGATCAGTTGGCTATACAGCCCCAAAGAAGCGATACAGCCAAAGGCGGCCAGCGCGCTAATCAACAACACCAGACCAGGCCGTGACAGCTGACGCACCCATCCGCTGGTGAACGCCCCGATCATCGCACCCAGCGGCACGGCGGAGTACATTAACCCGAGCGCAGAGGCATCAACCTGCCACGCTTGCGCCAGCGCCGGAAACAGGATGCGCACCGCACCCACCATACTCAGCAGCAAACCGACCAGTACGGCGGCACCTACCACATTATGTCGGCAGACAAATTGAATGCCGCTGGCGAGCGCGCGCAAAGGGTGTTCAGGTTCCTGCTGTTCCGGTTTCATCGCGGGCAGCCGCACCAGCGGGATCAGCGTCGCTAACGTGCCGATGGCCGCCACGGCAAACGCCCAGCCGACACCCGCCGCCACGATGATCATGCCGCCCAGCGCCGGAGACAAAATCGCCCCCAGCCGCACGGTTAACATGCTTAGCGCACCAGCTTCCGCCAGATGCTCGCGTCCCACAATTAACGGAATCACCGCCATCAGCGCTGTCATGCCCAACGCACCAAAAAATCCATCCCAGAACGCGAGGAAATAGAGTGCCCACAGTGAGGGGACAGGGCTAAATGCGTTCAGGCTCAGCAGCACAAAACCGATGCCGCAGGTGCCGCGTGCAAACAGGATCAGTTTGCGGCGATCGTATCGGTCCGCCAGCACTCCGCCGAGCAGCAGGCCAATAAACATACCGACACCATCCAGCATCACGGCGACGCCGACCTGTAAGGTCGAGCCGGTCATGGCCTGAATCTGGATCGGTACGCCGACTGCCAGCATGCCAAGCGCAAATACGGATAGCATGCGCGCGCAGAAGATGGCGCGAAACGCAGCGTTGTTTTTCAGCAGGCTGAAATCAAGAAAAATTGAAGGCTTAGCCATAAATATCCATTGTTAAAACGAGCAGGGGCGCACATCAGTGCGCCCACATTAAGTGGCCAAAGGCCGGGTGTTATGAGCGAGTCTCAGATAACAAACGATTGATCAGCGGACCCAGCGCTTTCAGCGAGGTGGCAGACAAAATGTCAGCGTGCTCGCACTCCAGCGGCCAGATTTCCAGATCTGAGACAAACGGTTTCCAGGTCGCAGGCACATCCATGCCGGCAGGCAGGGTTTTCTCTGCCATAAACAGCGTGGCTTTGCCGGCGTAACGCGGCGTGCGCGCTTCCGCCAGCCGGGCAACCGCGTCCTTGTAGTTGGCGACGATGGTGCTAAACATCGCGGCTTTCTCTGCTCGCAATAGCGGATCGCGCTCATCTTCAGTAGCAGCCATAAACTCGGCCTGCTCGCGTGCCACTTCCTGTTCAGCCTCCTCAGCATCTGGTGTGCGCCAGTCCTGACCTTCGGCTGGGTAGGTATCCAGCAGACCGAGGAAGGCCACGGTTTCGCCACTGGCCTGCAGACGCGCCGCAATGCCTTGTGCCAGCGTGCCGCCCAACGAGTAGCCCAACAGGAAGTAAGGTCCGTGCGGCTGTTGTTCACGAATCACGGCCAGATGTCGATCGCACATGGCTTCGACGCTGGCACAGTCCGCGATAACACCCGCCGGGCGCGGCGATTGCAGCCCCACAATCGGGAAATCACCGTCGATATAGTGCAGCAGGGCGCTGTACTGCCAGGCGAAACCCGATGCCGGATGGATGCAGAACAGTGTCGGGCCCTGACCGGCACGCAGTGGCAGCAGCTCCCCGTTGCCGCTGCTATCACTGACATTACCCGCCAGCAGCGCCGCCAGTTTCTCCACGCTGCGAGCGGCGATGATCTGTCCGACACTTACCGGCTTTGGCACACGACGGCGCATTTCTGCCGCCAGTCGCATCGCCAGCAGTGAATGACCGCCCAGTGCAAAGAAATCATCGTCGGCATACACCTGCTCACAACCGAGTAACTGCTGGAACAGATCTGCCAGCACCCGTTCATGAGGTCTTTCCGGCAGGCGACCAGGCTGCGCGCTGCGTTGCGGCATCGGCAGCGCTTTGCGATCCAGTTTGCCATTGGCGCTGAGGGGCAAATCGTCGAGCAGCAGATAGCTCACCGGTTGCATATGTGCGGGCAGGCGAGTGCTCAACTGCTGTTTTATCTGCTCGATATCCAGTGCCACGCCAGGCTGTGCCACCAGCCAGCCCAGCAGCTGGCGGTTATCGACGCCCGCCGCAGCCTGTTGTGTCAGGTTGCGAGCGGCCACGACCGCCTGTGCCACGCCCGGCAAAGCCACCAGCGCCTGCTCAATTTCACCTGGTTCAATGCGCTGCCCGCGCATCTTCAGCTGATCGTCGCTGCGGCCTAAATACTCCACGGCGCCATCCTCGCGCCAGCAGGCAATGTCACCGGTGCGATACATGCGTTCACCATCGGCAAACGGGGCGGCAATAAAGCGTTGCGCGGTAAGATCGGCGCGATGCAGATAGCCATCCGCCAGCTGGATGCCGCTGAGATAGAGATCGCCTGGCACGCCAACCGGCACCGGGCGCAGCAGGTTATCGAGGATATGCAGTTGGGTGTTCCATACCGGGCGGCCAATCGGCACGCCGGGGCCATTCAGGCCTTCGAGCGCGTTACCGCTGGCCGGTTGCCAGGTGACATCCACGGCGGCCTCGGTGGGGCCGTACAGATTATGCAGCGGAGCCGCGATCACCTGTTGATAGCTGCGAGTCAGATCGCAGGCCAGCGCTTCTCCGCTGCAAAATACGCGGCGCAGTGAGGGGCAGGCGCGATCGGTTGGTGCATTGATATGCCCGACAAAGGCGGCCAGCATCGACGGAACGAAGTGCAGGGTCGTGACCTGATACTCATCGATCAACTGCCACAGCGTCTGTGGATCGCGATGGGCATCCGGCGGTGCCATCATCAGCTGCGCGCCGGTCATCAACGGCCAGAAGAACTCCCACACCGAAACATCAAAGCTGCACGGGGTTTTCTGTAATACCACGTCGTCACTACGCAATGGATAGCTGGCCTGCATCCAGCGCAAGCGGTTAACGATGGCGCGTTGATTGACCACCACGCCTTTCGGCTTGCCCGTGGAACCTGAAGTGTAAAGCACATAAGCCGGGCGCTGCGCGTCGGGTTTGGGCAATGTATGACGCGCCTCACTCTGCGTACTGGCAAGGTGATCGAACATCATCAAGGTGCCAAAGCCAGCAAAACGATTTTCCAGCGCCGACTCGGTGATCACCACCCACGGCCGTGCATCGTCCACCATGTAAGCCAGACGCTCATCGGGATAGCCAATATCCAACGGCAACCAGGCTGCACCCGCCTGCAAGATAGCGGTAAGCGCGATACTCAGACGAACCGAACGTGGCAAGGCAACGGCAACGATATCGCCTGGCATCACACCGGCTTCAATCAGGCGATCGGCCAGCAATGTGGCCTGACGCTGCATTTCGCGGTAGCTAAGCTGATGCTCAACATCACACAGCGCCAGCGCATCCGGCTTGCGTGCTGCCTGCTGGGCGATGGCCTGTTGCAGGGTTTCATTCTCCAGCTGCACGCCAGTGTTATTCACCCACTCCAGCAACGATTGCTCGGCGAGGGTTTGTAAACGCCACTGCGTTAACGGCAGATCCGGTGTGGTCACCATCTGCTGTAACAGCAGCAACAGGCGTTCAGCCAGCCGATCCGCATCGGTGACGCAGGCGCGATATTCCATTAACAGCGTCAGCTGTTCACCCGGCAGCACTAACAGCGTCAACGGATAATGGGTATAACCACGGTTGTGAATCGCGTCGCAGTGCACCTGTGCGTTGGTGTCGAGTAATGTCTGATTATCAGGGTAGTTCTCCACCACCAGCAGGGTATCAAATAGCGTACCCGCACCGGCCAGCTGTTGGATTTCTGCCAGCCCGAGGCAATCCTGTTCAATCAGCTGGATCTGCTGATTTTGATGTGTGGTTAACTGTTCCAGCAACGGGCGCTGAGTATCAAACCGCACGCGCACCGGCAGCGTATTACTGAACAGACCGACATGTTGGTCAATCCCTTCAATCTGTCCGAAACGGCCGGAAACCGGTGCGCCAAACACCACGTCCTGCTGACCGCTGGCAATCGACAGCATCATGCCCCACAGGCCCTGCATCACGGTGTTGAGGGTCAACCCGCGTGCGCGGCACAGCGCATAGAGTTCGCGCTCCAGCGTGGCATCCAGCGTGATGCGTTTCTCCTGAACGCCACTGTCGACGGCATTGGGATACAGCAGCGTGGGTCGCACGTCGCGCAGGCATTCTTGCCATTGCTGGCGTGCCTGATGCGCATCTCGCAGGCTGAGCTGGCGCACGATGTCGGCATAGTGGGTGCGTTGGGCGGTCAGAGGCTGCTGACGTAACGCCTTCAGCAAATCGTTCAGAATGACCGGCGTTGACCAACCATCCACCACCAGATGATGTGCATTGAGCAGCAGCGTCCAGCGTGCTTCATGGCGATGCGGGATCAGCGTGGCCTGCAACATCACAGGCTGCTGGAACAGATCCTGTGCCAGCGCCTGATATTCAGCGGCTTCAATATCCTCGACTTCCCGCACCTGCAGCGGCCAATGCAGCTCGCCTTCCGGTAGTAACTGCAACGGCTGCAGGCTGAGTTCGGTATCAAATTTCGCGGCTAACTGCGGATGACGTTGCAATACCTGATTCAGCGCCTGCTGCACCGAGGCCACCGACACATCGCCGCTCAGGGTTAAACGTGTCAGTGAGTTATAGCTGCCTTGCGCACCAGTGGTCTGCGCGTGGAACAGCAATCCTTTCTGCAACGGCAGCAGTGGCAGCACATGGCTAAAGGCACCGTGGCGCGCGCGCAGCTGTTGCAGCACCGCATCATCGACACCTTCAAGATTGATCTCCGCTGCCACCAGCGTGTTGGCGGCGTGTTGTGGCTGCTGCTCCGCGAACTGACAAAGCTGCTGTGCACCCAGAGCGATTGCCTGATGCAGTTGCTGAATCTGATCGGCGTGTAAAACGCCCTCCGCCCAGCTCCAGTTCAGCGCCAGCTGCTGGTCATCAACAAACACGTTGAGTTCCAATGTGTGCTGGATCGGCATCGCATCGTCCTGAATCACCGCAAAAGTGTCGCGGAACTGCTGCGCCGTGCGCTGAGGCTGCCAGTGACCAGCGGATTGGGTAAAGCGGCCAAGATAGTTGAACAGCACTTGTGGCGCATGGTCGGCGGCCAGTTTTGCCAGCGTAATGCCGCGGTGGGCATCCAGCCAGCGCAGTTGGCCGTAACCGATACCGCGATCCGGCACGGCACGCAGCGCGGACTTCACCGCGCGCACGCTGTCATTCAGGGTAGCCGCATCGGGCAGGGCGACCAGCAGAGGGAACTCCGCTGTCAACCAGCCGACAGTCCGCGCCAGATCCTGATGATCGTGCAACTCGGCACGGCCATGGGATTCCAGCGTCACGCGTTGTAATACGCTGCCGTTCATACTGCGCAGCGCCAGCGATAGCAGGGTGAGCAGTAACTCTTCGCTGGTGGCGCGGAACTGCTGTGGCAGGGTATTCAGCAAGGCTGAGCTGGTGGCCGCATCCAGCAGGGTGCGCTGATGTAAGGCACGTTCGTTACCGGTTAAGGCACGCTCACCCAGCGCAGGCAGCGGCTGTTCTAGCATGCGTTGCCAGAATGGCATTTCGCTGGCACGTGACGCCAGGTTGGCCAGCAGCGTAGCGGACCAGTCATGCAGCGAAGTCTCTTCGGCGGGCAAGGTGATCGGCGCACCGCTTAGCAGTGCATCACCGGCCTGTTGCAGTTCATCCAGCAACACGCGCCATGACACGCCATCCACCACCAGATGGTGCAGCGTTAACACCAGACCGCAGCTTGCACCCTGAGTTTGAAGCAGGCTTGCCTTTAGCAACAATCCTGCTGCCGGATCGAGACGTGCTGCATCATCACGGAAAGCCTGATCTGCGTCGAGGTCACGCGCTTGCACTTCGACAACACGACAACGCGCAGGGCGTGCAGGCAGCGCTTCACCCACCACCAACTGCGCATTACGCGTGAAGGCGTTAAGGGCTGGATGCGCGCTGACGAGTTGCTCAATCAGCTGTTCCAACTGCGAAAGTTGCAGCTCAGGCGGCACCGATAGCAGCACGCCGTGGGCGAAGCGTGCGTTGATACCCGCCTGCGCATGGAACCAGTGCAGAATCGGCAGACCGCCAATCGCGCCCTGTTGCGACACGCGAGCATGTTGAGTGTGCTGTGCCAGCGGGGCGAGATCTTGCGCCATGCGCGCGGCGGTGCGTTCGGCAAAAATATCACGCGGGCGCAGCAGATAGCCCGCACGACGGGCGGCAGTGCTCAGCCCCATTGCCGAGATGCTGTCACCGCCGAGTGAGAAGAAGTCATCTTCTGCGCCGACGCTCTCCAGCCCGAGTAAGCTGGCCATTGCCTGGCAAATCAACGTTTCCTGCGGTGTGCGCGCCGCGCGGCTTTGCGGTTGCTGTGCCTGCTGAGGTTTCGGCAGCGCCTGGCGATCGATTTTGCCATTCACATTCAGTGGCAGATCATCCAGCACCATCAGCACGGCCGGCAACATGTAGTCCGGCAACTGGGTGCCGAGCTGTGCCAGTAAGCGGGCGCTGATCAAGGGATCGTTGCGCAGGGCGTCATCCTGTACCGAACAGTAACCAATCAAACGGTGAGTGGCACCCATCACTTCGGCAATCACCACTGCGGTACTCACCTCGGGCAGCGCCACCAGCGCGTTTTCAATTTCACCGAGTTCGACGCGGAAACCGCGCACTTTGATCTGGTGATCCACGCGTCCGATAAATGCCAGTTGACCATCATGACGCCAGCGCATCACATCGCCGCTGCGATACATCACCTCGCCTTCGCGGAAGGGGTTAGCCACAAAGCGGGCGGCCGTCAGATCCGGGCGGCGCAGATAGCCGCGCGCGATGCCGGTTCCTGAGATGTAGAGTTCTCCGGTGCAGCCAATCGGCACCGGACGCAGCTGGCTGTCGAGCAGATAAACCTGGCTGTTGCCCACCGGACGGCCAATCACCGGCTGCGGTGAAGCCAGCACGCTGGCGCCAAGGGTATCGATGGTGTACTCAGACGGGCCGTAATAGTTGTGAATTTCCATCTGCTGCTGTTGCTGCATCAGTTTCCACAGCGTTGGCGTGGCGGCTTCACCGCCAATCATGACAAACGCAGGGCGGTGGTTTTCCGCCTCCAGCAATCCGCTGTCGATCATCTGGGAGAAAAATGACGGCGTGATGTCCAGCAGATCGACCGGCACTGCGTTCATCTGCTGAATCAAACCCCAGGCATCGCGGCGCAGTTCTTCATCGAAGATATTCAGCTCGCAGCCCATCAGCATGCAAAACAGCGGTTCCCATGAAGAGTCGAACGAGAATGATGCAGTGTGACCGGCGCGCATGCGGCGTGGACTGCTGGCGTGGAAACGGTCAATCGCCGGTCCAAATAGATGCTCGCGATGTGACAGGAAAAGATTCAACAGTCCCTGGTGCGTGCTCATCACCCCCTTTGGTCGGCCGGTTGAACCGGAGGTGTAGATCATATAAGCCAGATCCTCACCGCACAGCAGGGTGCTCGGTACGCTGGTCGGCTGTGCCGCCAGTTCGCTCTCCAGCTGATCGATGCACAGTGCGGGAAGTGTCGGCATCTGCGCCAGTGTCGTTGAATGAGTCAGCAATAGCGCGGGTTGCGCATCGTCGCACATCAGTGCCAGACGTTCGCGCGGATAGTCGAGATCCAGCGGCATGTAGGCCGCGCCGCTCGCCAGCACGCCAAAGATGGCGACCAGCGAATCCACCGAGCGCGGAATACCAATCGCCACCACGTCGTCCGCTCTCAAGCCACGCGCAATCAGCACGTGCGCCAGTTGCATGGCGCGAACGGTCAGTTGGCGATAGGTCAGTGACTGTGTGCCGCAGACCACCGCCGTCAGGTCTGGGCTTTGTGCCGTGCGTTGCAGCAGCATATCCACGATAGTGGCCGCGCCCGCTGGCGGGGTAAATTCCGGGCCAGTAGACCAGCGCTGTAAATCAGCCTGTTCGTCAGGAGCAATGATCGCCAGCGTATCCAGAGTGGCTTCGGGTTGTGCAGCGAACTGCGCGAGCAGATGACGAATACGGTCGGCGTGACGCTGTAACATTTGCGTATCGTAGCGCGCAGGGTTAGCCACCAGCGTTAACTGCAATGTGCCATCACGGAAGCCCACTTCAAACTCGATATCGTCGACCGGGCCCATGGCTAAGGTGTGGGTCGCCGCCGGAATGCCATCGAATTGCAGATCATCATGGTAGACCTTGACGTTAATCACCGGCCCGTAAAGTTGTTGATTGCTGCCGACCAAACCCAAATCGCGACGGAGTTGCTCGGCTTCATAGCGCTGGTGACGGCGTGCTTTGCGGATTTCCGCCTGCACCTGCTGCACCAGCGCGGTTAAATCGGTGTGATGAGGGATATTGAAGATCAGCGGCAGCACATTAACCACCGGCCCTAACGCCGTCAGTGCCGCCGAGCCCATGCGGCGCATAAACGGAAAGCCAATCGATAAGCGCGAAGTGTCGCTAATGCGTGCCAGATAGGCCACCAGCAGAGCACTGACGATATCGCCTTCGCTGCAATCCTGGAACGCAGCGTGCTGGCACAATGTTGCCAACTCGGGTAGCGCTACGTAGCAGCTGATTGGGCGTTCGTCGGCACCCGGTACGCTTTCACTGGAGAGCGTTAAGGTTTCGGGCAGTTCAGCCGCATAGGTTTGCCAATGGCTGGCGGAACGGGAAAACGCCGGGGAATCCTGCCATTGCTGATACTCATCGATCACCTCGCTAAACGACGTGAAGGGTGAAGGTGAGGGTTCCTCACCACGGCACAGTTCGGCATAGATAGCTGCCACCCGTTGCGTCAGCGCTTCGAAACTAAAGCCATCAACCAGCAGATGGTGATAACGCTGATACCACCACCAGCTGCCATCACCCACGCACATTAATACATGTCGATACAGCGGCTTATCACCGTCAGCGGCCAGTTCGGCGCGCAGATCGGCCTGCATGAGTTTATGCGCCTGACCGGTGGCGTCCGCGCGCTGGCTGAAGTCATGCCACTCCGGCAGCACCAGTGCCTGCGCATCAAACCACTGCGCGGGATGACCGTTTTCATCAAGGCCAAAGCGTGCCTGCACGGTGTCGGCTTCTGCCATGGTCTGGCGGATGGCGCTGTCCAACGCAGCGCGGTTAATGTCGCCGTGCAGCACGCTGTAGTGCGCCACGGTAAATTGATTGCGCTGCTGCGCAATAGCGTCAGCGATCCAGATGCCGGGCTGAGCCGCCACCAAAGGATACGCAGGTGAATGCGTGATTAACGATGCCAAAGGAATGTTCCCGTCTAAAAAAATCGAAAAAAGAAAAAGTTAAAAACTGAAAATTTAATGTGCGCTGGACGACGTCTGTTGCGTCGCTGGTCGCATGTCCTGCCAGTGTGTTTCGATGTACTCAATCGCTGCGGCACGGGGCAGCGGTCCCGCCACGTTTTGCCAGCCCGCCGGCACCTGAGCAAATGCCGGCCACAGGCTGTACTGCTGACGCGCATTGATCAGCACCAGAAAATCGAGCGCGTCGTTATCAAACGGATTTTGTTGTTCAGACATGGTGGTTACCTTTTGAGGTTGGGTCAGAGAGAAGATCGGCCAGCAGCCAGCGGCAGCCGTCGATCAAGCCGCCGCGCCAGCACAGCGCGTCGTGCCCTCCGGCGTAGCAGCGGAAATACAGTTCGTGTCCGGCGGCTTCCAGCGCGGGACGTATTTGTTGATTCACGAAAAGCATGTCCTGCTCGCGATCGCCGACTTCCTGAAAAATCTTCAGCTTGCCGACGGGCAGGGCGTTGTCCTGCAGACGCTGCAACAACAGACCCGGAGCGTGCTGTTCACGGTTGGCGTAATCGCGGATGTATTGCAGGTGCGGCCACCAGAACGAGCCGGATTGTGTGAGGATGCGGCCAAAACGCTGTGGCCAGTGCAGTCCGGCATAGAGCGCGGCGAGGCCTCCGTAGCTTTGGCCTGCCACTAGCGTGCGGCTGGCATCGTTGCTGAACGCAGCATGCTGGCGAGCCAGCGGCAACAGTTCCTGTTGTACCGCCTGCCAGAAGGTTTCGTTGCAGGGCAGTTCGACCTCGCGATGCTGGCTATCGATCACGTCGATAAACAACCAGCAGGCAGGCGGCAGTTCACCTGCATCGGTGACCTGATCGAGGGCGCTGAAAATCGGTTGTCCGTACACCCAGTTTTGCCCATCCAGGAGAATCGCCAGCGGGCGCTGATCCGGTTGCGCGGTATTTCCAGTGGTGTAAAGCCAGACGTTACGCGTGACGTTGAGCAGATCGCTGTGCCACTGCAAGGTTTGCAGTCCATCCGGCCAGGTTTCCGCTAAACCGGCATCCAGCTGTTGCCAGGCGGATTGATCGGGCGCGTCTGGCATATGCGCATTACTCAGCGCAAAGCGGCGGCTGCTCAGAAACGGGGGTGAAGGATTCAGCATGTCGGGGATCGCCAGCGGCATCAGCGATATCCACCACTTTCGTTGCAGCACCCGGCAGGTTTCGTCACTGCCGCAGAACAGCGGGGGCAGGTGCTCATCCGTCACCGGAATCAGGCTGTAGCTGCCGCGCCAGTCAGACTCGATCTGCGTCGACCAATGCCAGACATCGCTATTGCCCACGCGAACAAGGGATTCGGGAGCCTGGCTGTGATGGTCAGTAACGCCGTTTATATCGACATAAACTTTTTTAGTAGCAGATAGCTCGGAACGGCCTTCGGGATCTCGCCAGAAGAAATGCATACGGGTTTCTCCACCCGGCTGATGTTCAATCACTGGTGTACCCGCCGTTTGCAGCTGTTCCCACCAGCGATGGCTGCCGAAATCGTGCTGATGCAACCACTGGGTAACTGTTCCAGCGGGCAACCAGATTGGCGTCATTTGTTCTGCGTCGCTGAGAAACATTCTGCAACCTCTCTCCACATTTTCTTCAAAGACTTTACATTAATAAACGTAATGCAAATGCTATTGATAACGATTTACATTTGCAATACTATTTTTGCGCCGAATTAATCCCCTATTTTTCAGATGATTATTCTGAGATGGATGTTTAACGGGGATTCAGGGCCGCGTTTTGCAAGAGGAAGTTATATTTCAATCCGTTACAGCTTTCGCCGTTGGGTGGAGGGGAGTGGACGGATTATTTCATCGACAAGGCAGTTTGAAATAGAGATGGCAACTATGTCCGTTAAAGCAAAAAATTTAGCAATACCTGCTGTGGCACTTCCGTTCAGATTCTCCCGTCTTCACCTTTCACTGGCCTCAATTCTGCTGGTGGCACCTGCTACCTTCAGCGTGGCGGCAGAAGAGACCATCACCGTGAATGCGGATACGCGTGAAAGCGTGACGTCTCCGCTGCAAGGCTATGTGGCGAAAGAGAGTGCTGCGGGGACCAAAACCTCAACGCCACTGCGTAAAACTCCGCAATCGATTTCGGTGATTACGCGTCAGCAGATGGACGATCAGGCTGCACCGTCGGTAGCAGATGCTCTGAGCTACACCAGCGGCGTGCTGACCAACTATCGTGGTAACTCAAACCGTAACGATGAGATCATCGCGCGTGGTTTCCGCTATGCACCGAAATTCCTCGATGGATTGAGCTATGGCTTATCCGGCCAGGCTGGCGCGGCGGGGCAGATCGATCCGTGGTTGCTGGAGCGTGTGGAGATGATTCATGGCCCTGCATCGGTGTTGTATGGCCAGGTGAACCCCGGCGGCATCATCGCGATGACCAGCAAGCGCCCAACCGCGCAGAGCATTCATAAAGTTCAGCTCAGCACCGGTAATCAGCATCTGGGCGAAGCGGCGTTTGATTTCGGCGGCAAACTGAATGACGACAACACGCTGTTTTATCGTCTCAACGGCATCGCCAGCACCAGACATGAGTTCGTGAAAGATAACAAGCAGCAGCGCATGGCGATTGCTCCAGCGCTAACCTGGCTGCCAAACGCGGACACCAGTTTCACCCTGCTGACCATGTATCAGAACGAGCCAAAGGCTGGATATCGTAACTTCCTGCCAGCTAACGGCACGCTGTTTAACACCAGCGCGGGCTACATTCCTTACGATTTCAACGTCAGCGACCCGAGCTTTAACGAAGCGAAACGCGAGCAGACCTCGGTTGGCTACATCTTTGAGCACAACTTCAACGACAACATCAGCTTCACGCAGAATATGCGTTACAGCAACATGGATGAGTCGTACAAATATCTGGTCTATACCTTTGATGCCGATAACGATCACTCTATCAACCGTCGTCCGCAGCATGACAAAATCAAGTCCAAAGAACTGGGCATTGATAACCAGGTGAAAGCGACATTCGATACGGGTAACGTTGCGCATACCGTATTGGGTGGGCTGGATTACAAATGGAGCGATGTCGATAACAAACTGTGGCGCGACAGCGGTGACCAATACATCCTCGATTGGGCGAATCCGACCAGCGTGACGATCAATGAGAGCGATCTGGCGTTGAACACCAGTACGCGCAAAAAGCTCGATCAGGTTGGCGTGTATTTGCAGGATCAGCTGGAATGGAATCAATGGAATCTGCTGCTGTCGGGTCGCCAGGACTGGTCAGAAGTGCGCACGCAGGACCGCATTGAGAACACCACCACCCAGCAAAATGACAGCAAGTTCACCGGCCGTGCCGGTCTGTTGTATGCCTTTGATAACGGCCTATCGCCGTATGTCAGCTACAGTACCTCGTTCGAACCGAACCTGAGCACCGGTGCGCCAGGCAGCGATCCATTCGCACCAACCACCGGCGAGCAGACGGAAATCGGTATCAAATATCAGCCAGTGGGTTGGGATGCGGTGTTCACCGTTTCCGCGTTTGATATCACGCAGAAAAACATCACCTCTTACAACAGCGAACTGGGTTACAACGAGCAGATCGGTAAGGTGAAGTCCAAAGGTATTGAGACGGAAGCGCACGCGCAAATCACCCCTGAAATTAAGGTGATGGCGGCTTATACCTTTACCGATGCGGAAACCAAAGAGAGCAACACCGCGGCGCAGGTCGGTAAAACGCCTTCCAGCATTCCGCGTCATGCCGCATCTGCCTGGGGTAGCTACAGCTTCCTCGATGGTGCGCTAAACGGTCTGACGCTCGGCAGCGGTGTACGTTACACCGGCACAGCCTGGGCGGATTCCATTGGTCAGGACAAGGTTCCGCACTACACGCTTTATGACGTGATGGCGAAATATGAGCTGGGCGAAGCGGCTAACTCACTGCGTGGCACCACGCTGCAGTTGAACGTGAACAACGTGGCCGACAAGCACTATGTTGCCTCATGCAGCAACACCAGCGCGTGCTTCTACGGCAGCGGTCGTTCGATTGTGGCCTCTGTCAGCTACAGCTGGTAATCGCGAGAAGGTAGGGCGTCCCTTACGGGCGCCCTGATTTTAGCCATTTGCATTCCGTGCTGCTTTCCCCCAGATGAAACACCTGGAGACAGGTTTTCGGAAAATACTGGAATTCTGTGACTGTCATCACTCCGCGAGGCACGCTAAAATAAACACTTCTCATTCAGAAAAAGGTCTTTCGTCACGATGTTTTCGCGTTTCACTCTAGCCGCTTTGACGGCCGCATTAATGCTAACCGGCTGCGCACGCCATGCCGCTGACAGCAACGCTACCGCGCAAGCTGAAGCGCCTGCCGCTGCCCCCATCGAGAATGACAACATTCCTTCCCAGTTCGATAGCGGTCCGACCGTGATCAACGTATCTCACCAGATCACGCGCACCGATGACGGTTCTTCCGTATACCTTACGGTAGATGGTCAGGATGCCGGTCTGCTGCAGAAAGGTGAGAATAAAGAGATTCGCGTTGCTGAAGGTAAACACCAAATCGGTGGTTACGTGCAGACGCTGTTTGGTTTTGGCAAGGTGACCATCTCATCGGTAGATGTGACTACCGACACCAAAGGCCCGAAAAACGTGGTCTATTCGGTGACGCGTCAGAAGCCGACCTTTAGCGAAACTCAGGCCGCCGCGCCAAACAACTCCTGATGAGTTAAGCGGTGCTGCTGGGTCGTCAGCACCGCTCACGGTTAACTGCGGCTGAACACCAGTTTTAATCCCGCAACGGCGAAGCAGCAGGCCAGTAGCGCATCCAGCCCACGGCGGATACGGCGATAAAATGCTGCCATCACCGCCGTGGAGAACAGCAGCGCATAGCCGCAAAACACCAGCACGCATATCGTGGCACAACCCGCGATGATCATCGGCAAGGTTGAGGCTGCAGCATCCGGTTTCAAAGCCACCGACATAATCGCCACCCAGGTCAGAATCGCCTTGGGATTACCGACGTGCATCAAAATACCCTGACGAAACAGCCTGGCAAAGGCGACTTTATCGCCGCTGGCGCTGAATTCATTCGCATCGGGACGGCGTAAGGCGGATTTGCCTGCCTTAAAGGCCAACCACAACAGATATAAACCACCGCCTATCTTCAGCACGATCAACAGCTGAGCAAAGGTTGCCAGCACGGTTAACACGCCACAGGCCGCCAGCAGCGCCCACATCATCGAACCGCTGATCACACCACTTGCCAGCGCCAGTGCGGCACCGCGCCCTTTCTTCATTGCCGTGCCCATAATCGCCATATTGCTCGGGCCAGGGCTGGCGGTGGCAACAAAATAGGTGGTGTAGATCAGAATCAATTCGTGTGAAAGCGCCATGTCGTCCTCTGCGATGAGATTGTCCTGCTTTTGTTATATCGCCTGCATCGCAGAATGACTACTGCTGATTCTGTATTAAGAAGGGATCGCTTTGGCGTAGCTGCGACTTTTCACTTTATAAAGCGTGAAAACAATCGAAAGCGAGGCAATCACTACCAGAATTAATCCTGGGCCAATCAGCGATCCGAAGCCTAACGCATTGAAGATCAGCAGGCCGACAATGCCACCGGTAAGGAAGGAGAAAATGGTCACCAGATGGGTGTTCAGTTGCTGCTTAAAAGCACGAATGTTTTTGGAAGGATCGCGACGCAATAACGCAACAAATACCGAACCGATTGAAATGCCTGCATCCGTCAGCGTGCCGGTAATATGGGTAGAACGAACGCGACCGTTGGAAAGTTGCGTCGAGGTGGAGTTATGTACACCCATTAAGAAGGCCAATAGCAGCAATATTTCCCCGTTATTATTCGATGAGAAATAATAGATTTCGAACAACGAGGTCATAATTAACAGCACGCCTTCCACCAGTAAAATGCAGCTAAATATGGTGCGCAGCCCATTAATCACCCCAAGCACCACTGAAATCCTTGCCACCACCGCGCCGGTGACAAAGGCACCAATCATGGCGATAAATACCTTGAGGTTACGGATATCCAGCTCATTCAAATCGCTGGATATTTGCGCGATATTGCCGGACATATGTGAGGGGAAAAAGCCAAAAGCAGCTAACGCCATGGCATTCAATAATCCTGCTGATGTGGCAAGGCACAGGGCGAGATTACGATCTTCAACGTGTGTTCTGGTTCGCTTCAGTTTTATCAGCATAATTCACCCTTGCTCATGGAGAGTATTGTGATAACGCAATGCGTCAAATCTGGTGTTCGCCAGTGAATAAGTGAAGCACAAAAATCTTAAGGGGATCTTAATAACTTTCAGATATAGATAAATCCTATTATGGGTGTAAAGATATCTAAGGAAGATTGCCAGTTGCGTTATCTCTGGTTACTTTCGCCTGATGCATTTAATTTCAGGGAAATATCGAGATGACCAATCCTGGTGCTCAACCTGAGCAGCGGCGCGCGCTCCTGCTGGTCAATCGTCGGGCACGCCGTGGTGCGCAGTGGGCGGATCTGGCTCATCAGCAATTATCGGCAGCAGGCTATTTCCTGATTACCCCGCACGAAGATGATGAACGCAGTTACAGTGAATTGATTCTGGCGCATCAGCATCAAGTGGATGTGGTGATTGTCGGCGGCGGCGATGGCACGCTGAATGCGGCGGCACCGGGGCTGATGCAATCCCGCTTGCCGCTGGGCATTTTACCGCTCGGCACGGCCAATGACTTTGCCCGTACGTTAGGCATTCCTTTTAATCTGGAGGCAGCGATCAACATCATCGTCGCAGGACACACGCGGCGTATCGATCTGGGTGAAGTCAACGGCCATCTGTTTCTGAACGTGTCCAGCGTTGGGTTTTCTGCCAGCCTGGCATGCAATCTCACCGCAGCAGCCAAGAAAAATTGGGGCACAGCGGGTTATGCGCTTGCTGCTTTACGCCTGCTGCGGCAAAGCCGTCCGTTCAGCGCCATGCTGCATTATGATGGCCAGCAGGAAGCAATTAAAACGGTGCAATTTTCGGTGGGCAACGGCCGCTTTTACGGCGGTGGGATGACGATAGAGAAGGACGCAGCACCCGATGATGGTCGTCTGGATGCGTATAGCCTGGAAGTGCGTCACTGGTGGCAAATTCTGGTGCTGTTTCCCTCGCTGCGTCGTGGTACGCATGGTCGCTGGGGCAACGTGCGTACGCTGAGCGGCACCCAATTTA
Source organism: Pantoea sp. C1E2 (assembly GCF_056491465.1). Taxonomy (NCBI): domain Bacteria; kingdom Pseudomonadati; phylum Pseudomonadota; class Gammaproteobacteria; order Enterobacterales; family Erwiniaceae; genus Pantoea; species Pantoea sp. C1E2. The sequence continues at coordinate 406,881 of NZ_JBSZHT010000004.1, read as the reverse complement.
GCCTGCACACCCGGCGTCCGCATGACATTAATGCGGATGGGGAAATTATTGGCCGCACGCCTGCACATTATCGTTTAATCGAAGGTGCAATTGCGGTATTAGCACCAGGTAAACCTTAATGGCTCACTATTTCTGAACGTTAATATCGGCTGATGAGAGTGTGACACTATTCTGAATATCCTGATCTCATTTCATTTAAGTTAATAATGATTTCGTAAAGCTGTTCGTGTTTAGGCGTCTGACAACATGATGATTATTCGAGGGGGAATTAAATGGCCTTAAGATAAATCATCGGGTGTACAGTTCCATTTCTTTTGTCATGGAGATGAAATTACAGAGATTTCATCGATTGCTGCGTCTTATCACAATCTTTACATTATCCTGAAAACCTCTTTCAGGGATTATCCCCATGACTTTCCGCTCTGACATTAACGGGCTGCGTGCCTATGCGGTTATGTTAGTCCTCCTCTATCACTTTGGTTTTAACCAAGTGAGTGGAGGGTTCCTCGGTGTTGATGTGTTCTTTGTTATTTCTGGTTATTTAATGACGGGAATTATTCTGTCGCGACTTAATTATCAGAAATTTTCACTGATGGCTTTCTATGCCGCGCGCTGCAGGCGAACTATCCCGCCATTAATGGTGTTGTGCGCAATATTAATGTTGATGGGTTATTTCCTGATGCCGCCAGACGAGTATCAACGCATGGCTGAGCATGCGGTCTCCAGCCTCAGCTTTATATCCAATGTGGTCTATTTCAAACAGGGCGGTTATTTTGATACCGGATCGGTATATAAATGGCTGCTGCACACCTGGTCATTAAGCGTTGAGTGGCAGTTTTATTTATTATTGCCTCTGGCGTTAATGTTCACCGCGCGTTTCCTGCGCAAACAGTTTGCCTGGACGATGGGAGTTGCCGCGCTGCTGTCGTTTGGATTAGTACTGGTGATGGTCGCCACTGATTATCATCTCACCGCGACTTATTATTTGTTGCCCACCCGCGCATGGGAAATGCTGGTTGGCGGATTAGTGTATCTGGCACCTAAAACCCGACTGAGCGGGCAGGGTTGGGTTCCGCCAGTTAGTATTTTGTCACTGATATTATGCGCGTTAATATTTGATGAGAACATCGCCTGGCCCGGTATTATGACGCTGATACCCGTCTTATTCACCGCGCTGATTCTTCACGCGGCAGTGCAGAACAGTCGGTGGTTAAATCATCGCGTCGTGCAGCACATCGGCAAAACGTCTTACTCGATCTATTTATGGCATTGGCCTTTGTGGGTGTTCTGGCATCTGGCGGACTGGCCCATCACGATCGTCAGCCAGATGTTGTTAATTCTGCTGTCTCTGGCCGCAGGTTGGATTTCTTACGTCTGGGTCGAGAATTCGCAAGGTTGGTTTAGCCGAAAAACCTATATCGCGCTTGGGCAGTCCTCGGTGGTGATGTTGTTCGGGGTGACGATTGTGGCAAAGGCGGGAATCCCTTCACGCGCGCCCGCTGTGGTGGCCTCGATTGAACACTATTCTCAGCAACGCTTTGCAATGGCCAAAAATTGCTTTGTGCTCAGCGGCATGACCTCACCACAGTGCGTTTTTGGCAGTGCCAGCAAGGTAAACCTGGTGGTGTTGGGTGATAGCCACGCCGCCGCCATGTTGTCTTCGATTGTGGCAAGCGCCCGGCCAAATGATGGTTTGGTATTTATAGCGCAATCAGGCTGCCCCTCAGTGCCGGATATTCAACGCAGCGCCAGCCCTGATTGCGGTGGCTTTGTGAAGGCGGCGATGGCCGACATCGAACGCAAATACCCCAACGCATCGGTATTGATCATCAATCGCATGTCGTTTTATCTGCACGGTGAGTATGGAAGCGGCAGCGGCACGCCATCTTATACCTTCAGGCAGGATGGCAGTTCCCTCGCCGCCTATCAGCAGCATTTTGGCGCGGCGGTGAAACAGCTCGCCAGCCATCATCGTGTATTCATCATGACGCCGGTGCCGGAATTCGGTTATGACGTGATTTATCGCATGTCACGCGATGCGATGCGCGGCAAAGTGCTGACCATTCAGCAATCTCGTGCCGAGTATCAATCACGTCATCAGGATGCATTGGCGATGCTCAACAAGATCGCGGCGCTTTCACCTAACGTCACCTTGCTGGATGCCGCACAGGGATTGTGTGATAGCCGTTTCTGCTATGGCGCGAGAGAAAATGTGCCGCTGTATCGAGACGACAACCACCTTTCGGAAGTGGGAAACAAAAGTCTTAGCGGAGTGTTTGCAGGGATGTGGGGGATGATTGAGGGGCGGTGATGGGTATCGCCCAACCGTCAGTTGCAGCAATTGAAGCGCGTGGTGAAGACCTAAAATTGCCACCTTAAAGCGTTATGTTGAGGCGCTGGGCGGGCAATTAACGATTGGCGTGAATATGCCTGGCGGCCAGCACGTGGATTTCGCGCTTTAAGCAGTTTTGTTTTTCTGAGCCAACCACACCGTTCTGCCACCGCAAGTGGCATCTTCGGTGATCTGATTAACCACGTTGAAACCGTTATCCGACAGCAGTTGGCGGAACTCCTCTTGAGCCAGACTGGCATGATAGAGCGGACGGTCAAGAAAAGTGCCCATCGCCTCACCATCATCGGGGCCGCTGGTGAACATTAAGCCAGCGCCGACCTTGGCATGTCGAGCAAAGCGCGGAAACATCGCGCGTTGGTGGTCGCGCGTCAGGTGGAAGAAGCTGTCCCATGCGATGATGCCGTTAAAAGTCTTCTCAAGTGCCAGCGTGCGCATATCGGCAATTTGCCATTGCGCCTGTGGGAACCTTTCCCGACAGCGGGCGATCATCGGCTCGGAAGCATCCACACCCGTGACCTTAAATTGCTTCTGCAAAAAGTACTCAGCAATTGGAATACCTGCGCCGCAGCCTACATCCAGGATCTCACCGCCAGCAGGAATCAGATCCAGAAAACGCGCCAACCAATGCTGCTCGATAAAATGCTTAGTCCGATGGTTATCCCAGACTTCTGCACCTTCCCGATACAGGTCAATGATATGTTCAGCTTCTTTCTCGTGATTCATGATTTGGCTTCATGTGAGGTGCAAGGGGAATCATAGTTGAAATTCATCATGCTGAAAGATCGGTACGATCACCTCGTGGCGTTGGATGGGAGATAACAAGAAATTCAACGGAAGTTGCACTGTCGTTTCTGGCCTGATGCTTTGCACCTGGGGCGATTTCCAGTCCCTGCTGAGCCTCGATGTCGTGTTTTTCACCTTCCAGTTCCATCGTCAGGACGCCCTGCAGAACGAAAAAGAATTGTCGGGAGATGGAGTGAAAGTGACGGGTTTCACGTGTGCCGGGAGGCATTTTCTCATGAATAATCAGCATGTCCTGACGATTGACCAAATACCAACCGTCGCAGTTATCACCCCAGACATAATGTTCAGCATTTTCTTTAGAAATCATCCTGCTTCCTTTTTATGGTTTATTTTCCAACTCATGCTTAACGGAGTTCAACATTCTGCGCCGAATCAAACCACTTCCTGCTCTGATCGCCAGCCAGTAAGCCGCCATCTTCAAATGAGTGGCTTTATCCGGACAGTGGATGAACGTTTCGGTAATGAGCTCGGATTGGCTGTGGTTGAGTAGATTAACTTGATAGCGCAGCAATAGCTTTGCAGCACCCGGCCGCGCGGATTGCTGATACTCTTCTGCGTCAGATATCTTTTCTAAACCAAAGTCGGCGCGCCAAAACTCGCCTCTTAACCCATAGCAAAGTTCTAAAGCAGAGGCGTGAAGAAGCGTGAAAGTTTGCAGACCGAATTGATCATCCTGGGTTTCAGGGGCCTTTCTTTGCAGTTTCTGCGGCAACTGTCGTATCGACATTAATGCCCGGATCACCGAATCCTGTTCAATATCAAATGCCTTGATAAGCGGCATGATCTTTTCAGGGCTGGTGGTTTGGATTACAGCGCTGTGTTTTTCGTGGAACTGGAAATCAGGCAGGTAGGGCGGAACGTCACTCCAATTAGACAGCATTTTCTTTGACACAAAACCCAGTGAAATCATCCTTAACCTCGTTTTGGGGTGTTAATGCAGAGCCCGTTGCATGCGGCATATGTTTATTAACATAATCAGGTTGTCTGCGAAATTAAAGGATGGAATGCTCACTCGAAGGGGAAGGGGGCTGTATAGCGGGTCATCCTATGGATGAAAATGCGTCCGGTGGCGCATTTTTTTGCGACTAAAGAACCAACCAGAGATATCCTGCACTGAACAAAAATTACCCACTGAACTTTCGGAGAAGAAAATCCATGAAAAGCACAACTGCAAAGTCCTATAAAAAAGCGAACGAGATGTTGAAAAGTGGTGAATTCAGGGAAGTTGTGCTGGATTTCAATATCAGTGCCGATGAGTTTTTTGAACTTGCGGATCGCTGGGCAGAACGAGGAGCCAAAATCAAAAAAGAGGATGGTTCGTTTGTTATCAAGTTAGCTAAATGATTGCCATCAAAGGCTAAAAATCGCGATGTACGCACCGCCGGAAGAGGCGGAATCCACGGGGAGCAGGTCATAAGGCCTCAATAACTACAGACAGGCGCTTCATCACGTGATGAGCTGCCCGGGATAGCTGCCTTGTAGAGTTAATGCATAAACCCAGAATCAGAGGACGCAGCGGCCTGTTCTTTAGAGGAATAAAATGTAGACGTCCCGCTCTGACATCTTCCATTACGTCGAGCCAGCACAGCACACTCACGCCGGCTCCTCCCGCAATGAGCGCTTTAATCAGGCGAATATCATTGCAGGAGATTGCTGACTCGGGCAGTTGACGCGCATGGGCGTAAATTGATCGAACACGTTCGTGAACGACCAGTGATTTGCCTGGAAGAATATGCTTTTCTTCATTCAGGTCAGACAGGGAAAGCGCCACATTATCCTTAAACCTGTGCTGAGGCGGCAGAACAATACCCATCTCGATCTCTGCAAAGGCGAACACTTCAAGTCCGACAACGCTTTCCGGGTCGAGTATCAGTCCAAAATCAATTTCGGAATCCCGCACCTGCTGTGTGACTACCGCACTGCTTTCAACATTTAGCTGGAGATCCAGCCAGCTATGCTCTTGAGCAATTGCAGAAATCTCTTCACAGAGTTGCCCCTCCGTCAAAGCCTGAACCAGCCCAATACTGACCTTGCCGCGCTTGAGCCCCTTAATCTCATCAAATCGTTGTTTTGTCACGTTAAAGTCACGTTGCCAGCGGAGTAGGTCGGTGTAGAGAAGTTCACCTGCCGTTGTCATACGCATGCCACCCGGCAGTCGCTCAAACAAAGGTATACCCAGATCTTCTTCCGCCTGGAGGATCTGTCGATTAATGGCTGACGCGGAAACGTGCAGCCTTTCCGCTGCTTTTCGAAGACTTCCATGGCGCGCAACCTCCATAAAGTAGGCTGCAAAGCGGGAAAACGGACTCATGGCGACCCTGTATAGTTTTATGCGACAGGTACGTGCATTTATGCTGATGGATTAGTACACCTTAAATTACCCATACTGTCATGGCAATGCACAGGCTAATCATCCAGGCGATGAGATCGCGCTTTCGCACAGTATTAATAAGAGGTGAATTTATGACACAGAAGAAGCTTCATTTAGCCTTGTTCCTATTCCCGGGATATCACCTCGGAGCCTGGAGATTGCCGGACGCCATTCCTGAAATAGATCTGGACATCGACCATCTGGTGCACGCTGCACAACTTGCAGAAGCTGCAAAACTGGATGCCATCTTTTTCGAAGACCAGGCCGCCGTGCGTCGTAGTAATGACATCCTGGCGGGTGACAAATACGGTGCGGCTAACCCCCGTTCAATCCACTTTGACCCTACGATGGTGCTACCGCTTCTCGCAGCCCATACCTCACGATTGGGTCTGGCTGCCACAGCCACGACGACATTTAACGAACCGTTCAACATTGCGCGTCGGTTCTCAACTCTCGATTTTATTAGCAAGGGGCGCGCGGGATGGAATTTAGTCACTTCGTTTAACGAAGATGAAGCGCAAAACTATGGCCTGGATGCCCATGTGGGTCACGCAGACCGCTATGGAAGGGCGGAAGAGTTCGTCGACGTTGTTAACGGCCTCTGGGAGTCATGGGATGAGGATGCTATCACGCGGGATAAGCAGAGCGGTGTTTACTTCGATGTTGATAAAATGCATTTTCTACAGCACCAGGGCACGCATTTTAAGGTTCGTGGTCCACTTCCGATGGGGCGCAGCCCACAAGGGCGACCTGTTATTTTTCAGGCCGGTGCATCAGAGCCCGGCCGGGCGCTGGCGGCACGGACGGCTGATGTGGTATTTACACTGCAATCCACCATCGAAGGCGGGCGCGCATTTCGTGATGACATTCGTCGGCGCGCTCAGGAATTCGGACGCTCACCCGATTCAATCAAAATCCTGGTGGGGCTTACTCCCATCATTGCCGAAACAGACCAGAAGGCCAGAGAACTGGCCGACCAAATGTTAGCCCTAATTCCAGATGACATTGCCCTAAGCAATCTGAAACCACTGGCGGGTGGGGTCGATTTTCGCCAGTTTGACCTTAATGAACTTGTACCAGAGCTGCCTGAATCAAACGCGGGAAAATCGCACCGGGACGCGATTATGGCTATTTCCCGTGATAAAAATCTCTCTGTCCTTGAAACTGCCCGCTACTTCGCGGAAGGCAGTTATCTTAAAGCCATCGGTTCCCCGGCCACGGTTGCCGATCAGATGCAAGCCTGGCTTGATGCCGATGCCTGTGATGGATTCCTTGCCGTGCCCACTCATTTCCCAACCGGAGTAGAGGCATTAACTGGACTTCTAGTGCCGGAACTGCAACGACGAGGCATCTTTCGTACCGAATATGAAGGAACCCATCTGCGGGACCACCTCGGGCTGACTAAATATTGATTGATAACAGAGGGTAAAATGATAACAGTGCTGACCTGCTCCCCACGTATTCACACTAAATGCTGTTAGCAATGTCCGCATAGCTAGGGCTGTTATGGATGTCTGCTCTGTGCCAAGAGCGGAAGTTGATCATGCGGCTTAAACGCAAACCATAAACGACAAACCTCTTGTGATTGCACCTAATGGCTGTATATTTAAACAGCACTTTAATCTATAAGGACATTTTAAATGAATGGCATTTTTGAAGGGATAAATTTAGAGATCTGCGCAAATCCTAACGCTGAGCAATTGATCCCGATTGAAGAAGGTCTCAACAATTTCAATGATTTAATGACGGGAATGAGTGATCGCCTGCCATTATCTGTATTATTAAAATCAAAGACTAACGGTGAAGTTCTAGGGGGAATGCAGGGGCGTTCTTCGTTGGGTCTACTTTTTATAGATCTCTTCTATCTACCACCGGAGTTTCGGAGTAAGGGGATTGGTACAGAAATCCTCTCACACTTCGAGGATGAAGGAAGAAGAAGGGGCTGTACTGCAGCATTCTTATACACAATTAACTTTCAGGCCCCTGAGTTCTACAAAAAGCACGGTTGGGAAGAATTTGGACGTATAGACTGCAAACCCGAAGGAACAAGCCGTATTTTTATGAAAAAGTCTTTATAAAAGATCTGCTTTTCGCTCATAGCAGCCCTCTAAGCCCTGCGCTTAGGGTCACTCTAGTACCACGTTTTTGATTAAGCGAATAAACCTTAGATCAGTTAAATTTCTTAGCCATTACCGTTTCTGTATTGCCTGCAGCAATAAACCAGTCAGACAAATTTGAACGGCAGCGCCCTTCATCCGGCTATTATTGCCTTCCGCCCAAAAACCAAAGGCCGCTTTCGCGGCCCTTAATCACCCATTAAACGCTGACTTATTTGGTCAACTCAGCAGAGATATACGCACCATTATTGAGGCGTGCACTTGTGATTTTGTATGAAGCACCCGCCTGATGTGCCTGAGCAGCAATCTGCGCTTCTGCAGCGTCCAGAGTTGAGGCTGAAGCGGTTACGTTCTGAGCAAAGCTACCGAATGAAACAACTGAAAGTGCGATAACTGCAACGAAAGTTTTGATGTTTTTCATGGTCTGTTCCTCAATGATTTATTTAGTTTTAAGGCTATCTTCCTCGATGGATTTATCATGCGCTCACGAAGCCGGGTTTAATAGCAAAGAGATTCATCGAAAACATTCAAAAAATATGAATGAAATTTAGAGGCGTTTTTGCCGTATTAATCCATAAAAAAACCCACCATTAAGGCGGGTGAGAGTGAACCACAATTTTAGTCATGCAGACGCGTAGTGACGGGATTGACCACACCCGTTAGGTATTAGCGCGTCTGAACCTGGACGACGCTCCCCTGGTGACTGCCATCGCTTTTGGCAATCACAAGGTAGCGACGTTCATCCGCGTGTCGGGCATCTACGATCTGCCGTATCGGGCCAACCGCGTTAACAATGGCCGCACCAGCAGGGTTAGTCATAAAGCGCGTCAAGGGTTCCAGTTCGCCGCTGCCGTCGGCTCGCGATGACAATGCCAGCAGGTAAGGTTGTTTGGGTTCTAAACCCGTCGCCGACGCCTGCAGAACCTGGGTTATCCCTTGTTCAAACAGTGAAACCGTTGTCATCGCCTGCGCATTTTCGGCAGCACCCACGCTTTTCAACTGGAGATGCACTGCCTGGCCGGCGATCCCCAGAGGCTGCAAGCCCTGCATGCCATCACCTTGCGGCACAGCACCTGGCACATAAGCAACCGCTTGCGGTGCCTGCCCAATAGGGATGGTAGCTACCACCTTATAAGTCGCCGTATCAATCGCTGCGAGCGCATCGGCATTCTCCAGACCAACGTAAATACGTTTCCCGTCACCAGATGGCCACAGCCCGTGCGGGAGATTTCCGACCGGGATAGAGGCCACCAGTGAGAAGTCATCAGTGCGGTAGACGTTGACTCGGTTCAGACCACCGACCGTGACCCATGCAAAACTGCCTTTCGCGTTTTCGACGATGTTGACGTGATTGGTGATGGGGCCGGTATCCAACGTTTCAATAATGTTGAAAGGCGGTCTTGCGTTAAAGACCTGGACTTTCCCCGTGTCCTTAAGGGTAAACCACACCTGTTTGCCATCGGGCGTTGCCGCAATGTTCGGGCAGAACGGGCTGGCCTGTTTCACCGATCCAACAATTTTGTGCGTCCTGACGTCAACCACCACGGTCTCCGGGTTAAACGAAGAGCAGACGTAACCGTACTGTCCGTCAGGGGAAAAGATCTGCATGCCTGGACCGCCAGGCACTTTAATACGCGTCTTCTCTTCACCGCTACTGGCATCAAGTACCGAAACGTAGTCCTCGCCACGGACCGTCACCCACACTTCTTTTCCATCTGGCGTAAAGAACGCCTCGTGCGGAGAACGTCCCACGTAGGTGATATGCCTGACGGTGTTCGTCGCAGTATCGATAAAGCTCACTGAGTTTGAGCCAATTGAGACTACAACCAGCGTTTTACGATCCGGTGAAAATCCCATGCCGTGTACCAACACCTGGCCTCTGTACAAAGGGCTGAGGTTTGCTGGCTGGGGATCGCCCAATCGGATAACGCCGAGCAGCTTATTACTGGCTGGATCGGTGACGGAGACGGTATTCGAGAACTGTTCCGCGGCATACACACGGTCATGGTGGCTGAGGGGAATCTCGGCGGCTGCAGCACCAAAGGGAGTCTGGCCTGCCATCGCGGGCAAAGCAGAGAGCGCGACAGCGACAGCAAGTCCGGTCCTTAATAACGTTTTCATTGCATCATCCTGTTCAGTGGGGTCTGTCAAAAGGAAAATCGGTGTGATTTATCAGGGCGTCATACCCTTTACTGGCGCAATCTGGTCGGGAGCCGCCTGCGCGGGAGGCAGCGGTTTATTCAGTGCCTGATACATGGCAGTGATCTCCTGCTGCTGAGTAACAATAATTTCCTGCGCGATACGGCGAAGCTGCGGATTGGAGCCGTAGCGAAGTTCGGCGATGGCCATGTCTATCGCGCCCTGATGGTGCGGGGCCATCATCGCCACGAAATCATCATCAATGTTGCCAGATGGCTTGACCTCCATGGCTGCCATCATCCTGTCCATCGCTGTTTGATTGTCCTGGATGAATGCGGATTCAGCAGTGCCAGACTGATGTGCGTGATCCTGTGCTTCAACATCCGCCATAAATAACAGCCCCAACAGGGAAGGAATTAACTGATAAAACTTCATACGCATGCGTGCCTTTATTCCAAAAAATGAAAAGGAAAATGCGGCGTGAGGGTAAAAACAAATTAAATAGCGCGACCACCTCATAATTAAATGAGGTGGCTGGCTCGGATGACCTAAGACTGAATAAATTCCAGCAGATCCTGATTAAGCTGATCCTGATGGGTTGCCGCCAGACCGTGAGACGCACCGGGATAAATTTTCAGCTCGGCATGCGGGATAATCTCAGCAGATAACAGCCCAGAGTGACCGATCGGGACAATCTGATCATCATCGCCATGAATGACCAATGCTGGCACGGCGATTTTTCTCAGGTCTTCGGTGTAATCCACTTCCGAGAACTCTCTGATACAGGCGTACTGACCGACAATTGAACCGGCCATGCCCTGATTCCAGAAGCTCAGGCGCAGGCCTTCGTTGATCTCTACCCCTTCGCGATTCATCCCGTAGAAAGGGATAGCGAGGTTGAGATAAAAGTCCGAACGGTTATCAAAGACACCTTTGCGGATGCCATCGAACACCGCCATATCGGTGCCTTCAGGCCACTCAGCCGATGAAATCATGATGGGCGGAACCGCGCCAACCAGCACCACTTTTGCTACGCGAGCTTCGCCATGGCGCCCGATGTAATGCGCCACTTCACCGCCACCGGTCGAGTGCCCAACCAGCACCGCATTTTTTACATCCAGCTCATTCAGCAGCACGGCGAGGTCGTCGGCGTAGGTGTCCATTTCATTGCCGTAAGATGGCTGGTCGGAGCGACCATGACCGCGACGGTCAAGCGCTATCACACGATACCCTTGCTGCAACAGGAAAAGCATCTGCCCATCCCAGGCATCTGAACTCAATGGCCAGCCGTGAGAGAAAATAACCGGTTGTGCATTTTTGTCACCCCAGTCTTTATAAAAAAGACGAGTGGTATCAGGTGTGGTAATAAAGCTCATTTTTTGTTTCTCCGTTGATGATGTGCAGGTTATTCCTGGCCTGACGTCATAACCGAATGAATAAATATCGTCTTCTACAACGACATTTATTCATCGTTCTGATATGCATGGCGCAAGGCTATCCACCGACAAAATAAATAATCATGTCGCCGTTTTTATAAATAATTAAGAGGGTCTGTCTGGTAATGAATTAAATCTGCGCTAAGCCACCGTCTACATATATTTCCGCAGCGTTAATAAAGCTCGCATCATCAGACGCCAGGAATGCCACGGTTTTACCGATCTCTTCCGGTTCTCCCAAACGACCTAGAGGTACGCCGGCGGCGAGTGCATCAAACAAACCCTGGCGGTGCTCTTCCGGCACAAGACCTCCCAGACCTGGGGTACGGATAGGACCCGGGCTAACCACATTGACGCGGATGCCACGTTCCTTCAGGTCAAGCGCCCAGGAGCGTGCCAGATTACGCACGGCGGCTTTGCTGGCGCTGTAGACGCTGAAGCTGGCGGTACCTTTCGCCGCAGCAGTCGAACCGGTAAGAATGACGGAGGCACCGTTGGTCAACAGCGGAAGCGCCTTCTGTACGGTGAACAGCACGCCACGTACGTTGGTGCCGAAAATACGGTCAAAATGCTCTTCAGTGATGGCGCCGAGCGGCATCATGTCACCGCCACCGGCATTCGCGAACAGCACATCAAGCTTCCCTGATTCACCCGCAATGGTGGAAAACACCGTATCGAGATCGGCCAGAACAGAGGCATCTGCGCGGATACCTGTCGCTGACGGCCCGATGAGGGCTACTGCCGCATCAAGTTCTTCCTGACGGCGGCCGGTGATGTAGACTTTCGCCCCCTGCTCCGCCAGCTCCTGCGCTGAGGCCAGACCAATACCTGAGCTGCCGCCCGTGACTAACGCGATTTTGCCTGAAAGTTTTTTACTCATGGTGAAACTCCTTAATCAAGTTATGAATTAGCTTTTGAAGTCATCGGGTTACAGTGAAGGTCAGACTGCTGAGTTCGGTTAGCACTGTAACGTCATTGATAAGTGCGAAAAAATGCACGAATCCAGAAAACACTTTCCACGTGGGTGGATAATCAAAAAATCGTTAAAGAGCTGCGTTACTTATTGAGAAATACCCGAGCGCTCGACAACTTGCCCTCACTGACCGTAAAGACATCTTCTCCCCGCACCAGATACGGATTGTCTTTTGGACCATAACCCCAGGTCACACGGGCAATGCCGTGATTCCACTCGACAGCTGCCGGGGTAAAGATAAAGCCCGGATGCTGTGACTGAACTCTGCTGATGGCGGCATTCACGCGGTCCGCCCCTGCGTTCAGTCCGTCATAATCGGCAACGAAAAAATCTGATGAGTAAACAGCCGCAAACGCTTTCTCTCGTTCAACAGCATCGGTGTTATTCCAGATAGCAAAGTGGCGATCGATGAGCTGCTGCAAGCCTGCGGGTGCTATCTGAGCCGTCGTGATGTTCATGGTTGTGTTCTCCGCTAATACGTTATGTGACCCGGCCAGCAATGCCGCCAGCAGCAGGGATTGGGTGAATACCTTTTTCATGTTTGTGTCCTCTGTCAGTTTGCTGCTTTCGCTTTGCCTACCAGCTCAATCTGCGAGCCCCATGGCGTCAGGAAATAAAACCACTGAGTGCCGTCGGCGTTGGTTACCGGCTCATTCAGGGTTTTCAGTCCGGCTTTTTGAATCGCCTTAAAACTGGCGGGCACATCATGCGTTCTCAGTGCGATATGCGTTGCCGCGTCATCATCTTGGTGAGGACGTGAATGGCCGATTTGCGCACCGCTGTACTGGAACAGTTCGACCCCGGTGCCATCAGGCAGACGCATCATGACAAAACGCTTGAGGTCACTGGACTGATGCCAGTTAAACGCGGCTTTCCACGCATCCGGGATAGCGCCGGGGGTAATGTCTGATTCAATCTTGGCGCCAAAAGTGGTCTGGAAAAACGCGATGGCCTTAGCCAGGTCAGGGATGTTGATACCGGCGTGGTCAACGCCTGAGATGGTGACCAGCGGTGCAGCGTCAGCGCTGAAAGCCGGAGCAGAGAGGCTGGCAGCGCCTAGCAGCAGAGAAGAAGCAAACAGCGTTGAAGCGATACGTTGAGTTTTCATGTCTTATATTCCTGTGATAAGTGAATCAGCTCATTGACGACAGCGGTTGTTGTCGCGATGGAATAAGCATATCGACGTGCGACGACTTTCAAAATAGAATGATTTGAAACTCATCATTGCAGATTTGAAATGAACAGATTCCCCGATTTCGAAGGACTCGCGATGTTTGCGAAAGTGGCAGAGGAAGGTTCTTTTGCGGCAGCAGCCAGAGTGATGGGCGTTTCCGTGCCCACCGTGTCGCGTGCAGTTGCTCGTCTGGAAGAGCGGCTGGGCGGCCGGCTGTTTAACCGGACGTCTCGCCAACTGGCGTTAACGGAGTTTGGTCAAAGCATGGCGGCGAAGGCGTCAGAGATGTATCGCCAGGCAGAAGAAGTGGAAAGCGAAGCCCATGAACTGTCGGTTCAGCCGCGAGGACAGGTGCGCTTAGCGGTGCCCATGTCGTTTGGCTTACGCTGGGTAGCCCCTTTGATGCCAGAACTTATCCGCCAGTTCCCGGAGCTGAGTGTCGATCTGCATCTGTCCGATGCATCGGTCGATCTGATCGCCGAAGGCTTTGATGCCGCGTTACGTATTGCCGCATTGCCGGACTCTTCGCTCGTAGCGCGCAGGCTCTGTGCCGTGACGCAATTTCTGGTGGCCTCACCGGCGTATCTCGCTGAGCAGGGTGTGCCGCAGCATCCACGTGAACTCTCTTCCCGGCAGTGCTTCAGTTATGCCTATCGTGCCAAAAGCCAGGTATGGCGCTTCACGCATGAATCCGGCGCGCAGGAAGATATTGTTCCGAGCGGACCGCTGCGTGTGACCAACTCTGATGCACTGCTGCCACCTCTGCTGGCGGGCCTCGGGATTGCGGAACTGCCAGAATTTATGGCCGCGGAGTATCTGAAAGATGGCCGTCTGATACATCTGCTGGATGAGTGGTCAATGACACAAGGCGGGCTCTATTTTGTTACCCCCACTTCGCGCAGTCGGCCGTTGAAGGTTAAGGTGCTGTCAGACTTCTTTGCCAGACATCTCAGTGAACCTGAATGGCGCTGGCCTAAATAACCCTCTTCATCTTTTCATTTATGAAATGATGGCTTTCATTCTTTGCTGTTTTGATTGCTCCTGAGTTTTATTATTGTTGCTCCACACCGCCGGCAGTCGTCCGGCACTGAAAACAGGAGCACTCTTATCATGAAAACTGCCGTTCAATTACTCCAGAACTACCTGGACAGTATCCAGGATCCTAAAGCCGCCGCGGCGCTTTTTGCCGCAGATGGCGTGCTGGAACTGCCCTATCTGCAAACGCTTGACCTGCCGCACAGAGTGCAGGGGCCGGCTGAAATCGAACGCTTCATCGCCGGATTGCTGGTGAAAATCCCGGATTTCCGCTTCCGCAATATCCAGTTCTTTATCGATACCCCAACACAGGCCTTTGGCGAATACAGCGTGGAAGCCGAACTGGCGGGCACCGATCGCGTATATAAGCAGACTTATGCCGGAAGATTGGTGGCTGAAGAGGGAAAAATCAAACTGCTGCGGGAGTCGCTGGATACCCTCGCCGCATGGCGTGCATTCAGTGGCGAGCAGTCCGCCTGAAGCGGTTTTTACATTCGATAAAATAACTGGAGATAAAAAATGAGTATCAATACAGCTGACACACGCATTTCTTCTGCGGGCGATCATGACAAAACCCAACCAACCGAAATCATTGTCAGCGCTTACTATCGCGTACATCCAGATGACCGCCAAACCTTCATTGATGTTGTCAGACCGGAAATGCAGGCTGCGCAACAGCTGCCCGGCTGTGTGTTTTATGCATTTTCTCAAGACCTCATGAATCCAGATGCTTTTCATCTGTCAGAGGGCTGGGCGGACATTGAAGCCTATGAGCGACACGAACATTCAGAGACATTCCTGAAAGCGCTGGCGACCGTGGTGAAACATGTCCGCATCCTTAATCGTGAGGGTATTCGTTACGACGTGGCGAAACAGCATATTGATGACCCGCGAGGCAAGGTGTCGGCCTGATTGCCAGAATTGAGTTTGCCGGTGAGACATTGCTTAGCATCAATCGGAACAAGTGCGAATGTCTGCTGTTCGCTCAGGCTGTGTGAAAACTCCTGATCACCTTTTGGTCTAAGCGACGGTTTCATATGATTAACCATTCTTGATAAACCCATGCGATGGACTGACTTTTTCATTAAAATTAAAAACATACATATGAATAATCCGGATACCTACATGGCCAATCACATTCAAGGACAAGGCAGGCTTCAGGTGACATTGCTCCCTGATGCACTGGATGATTTTGTTACTGAAGATAACCCCGTCAGAGTGGTTGATATCTTTGTTGATGGACTAAAGCTCGATTCTCTTGGTTTCAGAAGAGTTGATGCAAAGCGAACCGGACGGCCCGGATATCACCCTGCCACCCTACTGAAGTTGTACATTTACGGATATCTCAACCGAATTCAGTCCTCCCGTAGACTGGAAAAAGAGGCCCATCGGAACGTTGAACTGATGTGGTTACTTGAACGATTAACGCCTGATTTCAAAACCATTGCAGACTTCAGAAAAGATAACGGTGAAGGTATCAGGAATGCCTGTCGGGCCTTTATTGGCCTGTGTCGGCAAATGCAAATGTTCACTGATGTCGTTGTAGCCATCGACGGTAGCAAATTTAAAGCAGTTAACAGCAAACCCAATAACTTCACATCCCAGAAAGCCAAAGACCATATTGAGCGCGTTGAGCAAAGTATTACTTATTATTTAAATAAGCTGGATGAAGCCGACAAGAATGCTGAGCCCGATGCAAACGCAAAGTTAACAGCCACTAAACTGGCCTGGCTAAAAAAGCGTTTACGTGAGCTTCAGGAGATCCAACAAGCCGTCGCACAACAGCCAGATAAACAACTCTCTTTAACCGACCCTGACTCCCGGTTGATGAAAACAAATAATATGAATCGGCAAGTTTGCTACAACGTTCAGACAGCTGTGGATACGAAGAACCATTTGATTGTTGCGCATGAAGTCACCAACACAACAGATAACGGGCAACTTGGTTTAGTAGCAACACTGGCTCAGAAAGCTGTTGGCCGGAAGGACATAACAGCACTTGCCGACAAAGGGTATTACAGTCGCAGCGATATTAAAACGGTTCTGGATAGCGGAGCCGTGGCGTTAGTGCCAAAAGGAGATACCTCTGGCGCTGAACGTAAGGGGCTCTATAATCGCTCAATGTTCAGATATTGCAGGGAAAAAGATGTTTATGTATGCCCAATGGGCAATGAGCTTCAGAATCGATTTACCTCAATAGAGGACGGACTGGAGCAACAGTTGTACTTTAACAATATTGCCTGTCGCGATTGCAGTCAGCGCTCCAGGTGCACTACATCGAAACGCGAACCAAGGCGTATACGGCGTTGGGTTCATGAAGCTGAAATGGAAGAAATGCATGCGAGGCTTGAGTCATTTCCTCAGGCGGTAGTCATGCGAAAGCAAACGGTAGAACATCCGTTTGGGACAATTAAAATGTGGATGGGTGCAACGCACTTTCTGATGCGGAATTTTAAAAATGTCAGTACGGAAATGAGTCTACATATATTGGCTTATAACCTGAAAAGGATGATATCGATATGGGGTACTACAGGATTGATATTTCATCTTAAGGAACAATACGGCTAACGGTTCCGTCCGTTTTATCCTCCAGTAACAAATATCAGGCTCTTTCCCGCAATAAATACTTCTGACACACCCGAATAAAATCACAGATTACCTCGTCAACTTAAACAGCTTTCTCAAAACACAGATGAGAAATATTGTTAGGCTACTTAAAGCTATAAGTTTTCACACAGCCTGCGCTCAAAGCGGCCCCCCAGCCATCGGTATCCATCACTCAAAAATCCCGCCCCCAACATCAACAATCACCCTCACTCAATAAACTGGCTAAAACGCAAAAGATAGCCATCCGGATCCTGCACGAGGAACTCTCTCTGGCAAGCTGTGGTTTCTCCAATCTGATAAGTGTTTTCACGCAAATCCCGATACAGCGGCACGCCATGTTTCCTCACCCGCGCCAGCACACACGCAATATCATCCACCTCAATCTGGAAATTCACGCCGCGCCCGAGTGGTTTGACAAGTTCTGAGGTATTCCAGCCTTCGGCGTGATACTGCTCAAGCATCAACTGTGCTTCGCCGAGGTTGATGTAAGCAAATTCGGGATCGCTTCGTCTGACCATAACCTGAAACCCCAATACTTCAGTATAAAAATGCAGTGAGGCAGTGAAGTCCGTTACGGTCAGTTCGGGCACCATTCGGTTCCAGTAGGGTTCATGCTTAACGGTCATTGCTTATGTCCTTTTAAATAGCACCACCCAAATCTGATGGTGCTTAACCGGCTCGCTAATATCGCAATAGATGATGTGCGAGTGACGATGAGCGTAGCGCTAACTCGCTCAAATATCTCTTCAACCCCATATCCCTAACGCTCTGCCACCCAAAATAGCAGCTGAATAGATCGCTATCGCCACGATACTGATACAAGTCCCACATGAAATCGCCCGCGCTGAATTTCCTGTGCCCTGATAATGCGTCTCCAGCACGATAATATTGGCTGCGGGGGGAAGCAGACAGAGGAGATATAGCGTTGCCGGATTGTGCGTAATAAGTGGCGCGTTGAACTGATTGGCTATCATCAACAGCAAAGAAACCAGCACAGCGAAAACCACTGAGCGCGTGAAAAACGGGCGCAATTCCAGTCGAAAATCACGCATCAATATTGTTGTCTTTGAAAGCCAGATGCCCAATACGGCCATGCCAAGAAAACTCATCATGAATTTAGCAATTTGATACAGGCTATCGAAGTATTGAGCCACCTGATCACTCAGTGGAATCAATGCCGCGCCGATCATCAGTGCGATGACGGGCGGGGTGCGCATCAACGTGATTGGATTAAATTTCTTGCCGGAGAGCATGCCTGCGCCCAGCGAGTTTCCGACAATTGAGCTGCCGACATAGGCGGCAATAATAATGGTCGCAGCATCATTGCCGAATAACACGCTGGCCACGGGGAGACCCAGCCAGCCGATATTGAGATAGCTGAAACAGAGGTTTTTTATTGGGTCAGCAAAAACATAGCGGCCTGCCAGCAATAGCAACATCATGCATATCGCGGTGGCGATAATAATGGTGCTCATGCTGTGAAAGCGGGTTGATATATTAAAGATGATCACGATGGGAATAGCGATGCGCGTCAATATCCATGACGCAGCCGTTTTGCAATCCCAGTCGGTTTTACCCAGCAACCATCCGGCAAACAGATAGATAAGCGGAAAGAAAATCGTCACGAAACGTCCCTGATTAGCGCGTCGACCACTCCCTGAAGTAGGGAGTGGTTAAAAATACACGCTAACAGAGGTCGTTCAGTAAGTGCAACGATGCAACGTGAGCTTATGCGGTGGTATTGATGTTGCGGCCAACAGCGGGATTCGCTGGCAGTTGCGGAATGGAATCAAGAATTCCTGCTGCCATTGACTGCTGATTATCGAGGGTCTTTTTCAGTACCAGGGTGCTCACTTTACTGCTGAGGTCCATATTATCCAGACCGATAGCCAGTGAAGTAATCTGTGATACATCCATCTTGCTCTCCTTTAAAACGACTAATGGGGGGCGGAAACGGCTTTGAGAAAGCCTGATACGTCTATCGGCATTTGCAGGCAAAGCTTCAATGCGATCAGCGGACATGCCCGATGTTAACCTGCTTAATCAGCTCATTCTCTGGCAGGGCGATTATTTCGCCTGCGGCTGCCAGGTGCCCACATCCTGCGCATCAATCGCTTTCGGCAGCAGCTTCGCCTGATAAAACGCATCTGCAATCTTCTGCTGCTCAGCCAGATCGCTCTTGTTCACTGGCTCGATCTGATAGCTGCGTTGCTGGTTCGCTTGTTCCACCGTGGCCAATGGCAAATTACCCCACAGCGGAGAGAGAATCTTTGCTGCATCCGTTGGATGTGCTTTCAACCATTGTGCTTCCTGATCCAGTGTCTTATACACAATCCCCAACACCTCAGGATGCTTCTGCGCATAAGGCGTCGATACCAGATAGTAGCGCTGATAACTGGCGAGACCTTTGCCGCTCACCAGCACGCGCGTGTGCTGCTCCACTTTCGAACTGGTGACAAAGGGTTCCCATGTTACCCATGCATCAACGCTGCCGTGTTCCAGCGCGGCACGCCCATCGGCAGGTGTCAGCCACGCGGGCGTGACATCGCTGAATTTCAGTCCCGCCTTCTGTAACGCGGCGATCAGCAGATAATGGCTGCCTGCCGCTTTGGTAACGGCAATCTTTTTTCCCTTTAAATCCTGCAGAGATTTGATGCTAGAGTTGGCGGGCACCAGAATGGCCTGAGCTTCTGGAGAGGGCGTTTCGCGCGCGTAATACGTGAGGTCGGCGCCAGCCGCTTGCGCGAACACCGGAACGGTATCGGCCACGTCAGCAGAAAGGTCAACGTTGTTCAGATTCAGCGCTTCCAGCAGTGGCAAACCGCTGGTGAACTCGTGCCATGTCACTTTAATGCCACGGTCGGCGAGCGCCTTATCCAAATCGCCGCGCTGCTTTATCAGCGTCAGCAAGGTGGAGGATTTCTGATAGCCAATGCGAAGTGTCTCTTCGGCGTTGGCGCTGGCAAGCAGTGAGGAGAAAAGCAGTGAAGCGAGTATTGTCTTTGTGATGTTGCGCATGTGAGTCCCTGAAGGTGTTATCAATTTTCAAAATGATAAAGCCGCTCACGAGGCAATCAAAACCGCAAGTTCGCATAAGCTCTGCACATTTACAGCTATCACAGTTGCGCGGTAATTGCCCGCAGATGCTCCCGTAACACACTATGCAGCGCCCGGATCGCGGGAGAGAACTGCTTGCGATGTGGGCAGATTAAATGCAGGGGCGTGCTTTCGCCGGGAATCTCAGGCAGCACCCGTTCCAGGCGGCGCTGCTGAATATCCTCACAGACATCAATCCACGATTTATACGCGATGCCCATGCCATCAATAGCCCAACGGCGCGCCACTTCGGCGTCATCACACAGCAGGCGACTTTTCACCGTGATTTGTCGGCGCATACCTTCCTGCGGGAACGTCCACTTGTCATAGACGTGGCCGCCCATCACAAACGGCAGGCAGTGATGTTGCGCTAAATCTTCCAGTTGTTGCGGGCGACCGTGTTGATCGAGATAAGCTGGCGACGCCACCATGATGCGGCGATTGTCCTCGGCGAGCGGCAATGCCACGTAACTGCTGTCTTCAAGTTTGCCGTAACGAATGGCGATATCTACCGGATCGCGAAACACATCACTGATTTGATCGGATAACGATAAACGAACCGATAAGGCAGGGTGTTCACAGCAGAAGTCGGTGATCAGTGGCAAGAGGATATTGCGACCAATATCGGAAGGCATCGCGATTTTAAGCTCACCGCTCAGTGCGTCTTCGTGACTTTGCAGGCTATCGGCACCGGCGTGCATCAGAGCCAGCATCTCCTGCGCGTACGGCAGATACTTTTCCCCTTCGGCGGTCAAGCGCAGGCTACGTGTGGATCGCGCAAACAGGCGACGATCCAGTTCTCGCTCCAGTCGCTGAATGGCGGCGCTCACTTGGCCCGGCAGCAAATTTACTTCACGGGCCGCGCGGGAAAAGCTGCCCAGTGCTGCCGATCGCACGAATAGCGTGACATCTTCCAGTCGGATCATTTTCATACTCATCGTCAAAACGCGCAGGGATTTTCACTCTAAGAGTGAAAGTGTTGTTGTGCAATCGGCATTTTTCCTCAGCGTGCAGGCCGCTATGCTGAATCCAGCTGACCTAACACCCTGATGAATTGAGGAACTGCCTGATGAAAGCCATCGTTTATAGCCAAAACGGTTTACCGATTTCCGATGAAAATGCGTTGTACGAACTGGATGTCGCCAAACCGCAGCCGGGCGCACGCGATCTGCTGGTGAAGATTCACGCGATTGCCGTGAACCCGGTGGATACCAAAGTGCGTAACGGTGCGCCAACCGATAAACCGCGCATTCTGGGTTGGGATGCGGTCGGCGTGGTAGAAGCGGTGGGCGAAGACGTCACGCTGTTCCAGCCGGGCGATGAAGTGTTTTACGCCGGCGATATCACTCGCGCTGGCAGTTATGCCGAATATGGGCTGGTGGATGAACGCATTGCCGGACATAAACCCCGCACCCTGAATGATGCCGATGCTGCTGCGTTGCCGCTAACATCACTCACCGCCTGGGAACTGCTGTTTGACCGTCTTGAGGTGCAGGCAGAAGACAATGCGGCGTTATTGATTATTGGTGCAGGGGGCGGTGTGGGTTCGATCCTGACGCAGCTGGCGCGTAAGTTGACCAACCTCACGGTGATTGGTACCGCATCGCGCCCTGAAACCGCGGATTGGGTGCGTTCACTGGGTGCACATCATGTGGTTAATCACCAGCAGCCGTTAGGCGAACAGCTGGCGGCCATAGGCCATCCGCAGGTGCGCTATGTGGCTTCATTGACTCACACCGACAGCTATTACACCCAGCTTATCGATGTGCTTGCTCCACAGGGCAAGCTGGCACTGATCGACGATCCTGAAACGCTGGATGTGGTGCCGCTGAAACGTAAGGCTATCTCGCTGCACTGGGAGCTGATGTTTACCCGTTCACTGTTCCAGACCCGCGATATGCAGCGTCAGCACGACATATTAGAACGCGTGAGTCAGCTGATTGATGACCAGACGCTGCAAACCACGGCGGGCGAACATCACGGCACTATCAATGCGGCCAATCTGCGCAAAGCCCATGCGCTGATCGAAAGCGTTCGCGCCCGCGGCAAAATCGTGCTCAGTGGCTTTTAACCCTTTGAAACACAATTCGTTAACCGCCATGTAAGCGCGGCGGTTAAGGTAACGGCACTTTTAAAATAATCGATTCAGGAGATTGCCATGACACTTAATGACGCAGTGGCTCGTCGCCACACCGTTAAAGCCTTCGCCAGTGGTAAAAGCTTGCCGCAGGAAGAGATCGAAACACTGCTGAACGTGCTGCGTAACAGCCCGTCATCCGTCAACTCTCAGCCGTGGCATTTTGTGGTGGCTTCCACGCCAGAGGGTCGTGAGCAGATCGCGCAATCCACTACTGGCGCGTTTGTTTATAACGGCCCGAAAGTGCTGAATGCTTCCCATGTGATCGCATT
Source organism: Pantoea sp. C1E2 (assembly GCF_056491465.1). Lineage (NCBI taxonomy): Bacteria > Pseudomonadati > Pseudomonadota > Gammaproteobacteria > Enterobacterales > Erwiniaceae > Pantoea > Pantoea sp. C1E2. The sequence continues at coordinate 384,367 of NZ_JBSZHT010000004.1, read as the reverse complement.
GTGCATGCGCACCGATCTGGATGACGCGCATCTGCAAAATGTACTGGCGCGGGAAGAGCAGGATGGTCGTTTTGCCAAACCAGAAGGCAAAGCCGGTCAGGATAAGAGTCGCCGTGGCTATGTTGATATGCACCGTTATGAGCAGCGTGATATCCCGCAGTGGATGGAAAAACAGGTTTACCTAGCGCTCGGTGGTCTGTTGTTAGGTGCCGCGATGTTAGGGATTGATGCGACGCCGATGGAAGGTTTTGATCAGCGTGCGCTGGATCAGGCGTTGGGCCTGCGTGAGAAAGGCTTTACCAGCGTGGTACTGGTGTCGCTGGGCTATCGCAGTGACGAAGATTTCAACGCGGCGTTACCAAAATCACGTTTGCCGCGTGAAGAGATTTTCACCTTTATATAAGCGGTTGCGGCGCAATTTTTTGCGTGGTTTTACCCCGCGCGATGAGTCGCGCCGCGACACGTTTTAACGCGGAAACAGCAAACTAAAGCGGTTCACTCCGTTCTCACTGCTTACCGCACAGCTGCCGTGATGCAAACGCATGATGCTGCGCACAATCGATAATCCCAGTCCGCTACTGCTTTGATGTCGCGATGCATCGGCGCGCCAGAAGCGATCAAACATGCGTGACTGCTGTTCAGCACTCAACGCCGCGCCTTGATTCTCCACCACCAACTCAATTCCCTGATCGTGCACCGCACTTAACACTCGAATGGTCGATTCACGCTCGCCATAGCGCAACGCATTCGCCATCAGATTCGCCAGTGCACGTTGCAGCAGCAGCGGATCGGCGCGTAATTCTCCCTGCATGCGCATCTCCAACTGCATGGCGTGCTCATCGGCCATGCCATCAAAATAGTCCTGCAATTTCTCGCCCAGTTGGGCCAAATCGATGGTTTGCCAATCCATCGCCTGGCTGGCGTCTTCTGCTTTGGCGAGGAACAGCATGTTATCGATCATCTTCGCCAGACGCTCCAGCTCCTCGTAGTTCGAGCCCAGCAACCCCTGATAATCGCCCACGCTGCGCGGCTGGCTCAACGCCACTTCGGTCTGACCGATTAAGGTGCCAATCGGCGTGCGCAGGTCGTGCGCCATATCGGCAGAAACCTGGCTGAGTTGTTGATAGCCCATTTCCAGGCGACTGAGCATCTGATTAAAGGCAGCGACCAGCGGTTGCAGTTCTGTCGGGGCATCGCTGAACTGGATACGATGCGATAAACGCCGCACGTCTATGGCATCAGTTTCCGCTGCCAGCCGGCGCAATGGCGATAAGGCGCGACGAATCAGCCAGATGCTGAGTGCCGCCACCAGCAGCGCTGCCAGTGCAGTCGATACAATAATCTCATCGCGATAGCTGTTCAGCGTTTGGGTACGATCGCTCATCAGGCGGCCGGTGATGATCTCAATTTGCCCATTACCATCACGCGTCGGCGCTAAGGCGGCAGCGGAGATAAAGGGCGTCCCATCCTGCGCCTGCTGATGATGCACAGAGGCCAGACTCAGTGGCTGATCTGCTGCCACCGGCGTGATGTCGGGCATCGGTCGTGCGCCGGGATTGACGACAATCAGCGGCGGCTGGCCGGGAAATCGCAGCACCAGCAAAGACTCCGTGTTGCCCAGCATATTGGCGAACAGACGTGGTTTCTGCTGGATCAGCGTGATGGCGTCTTCATCGCGCAGCAGCGTACGAATCTGATCGATGCGCGTCAGTAAAGCCGCGTCATCACGCACACCAATCTGTTTCGCCAGAGACTGATACAAGGCAAAGCCGCTCAGGGCAAAGATCACAATCACCGCGGTGCTGAGCAGTAGTGATAAGCGAGTGGCAAGCGAGAGTTTTTTCATGTTTCAGCTTCGCAGCGATATCCGACGCCGTGCACGGTATGAATCAGCGGCTGGGCAAAGGGGCCATCTATCTTCTGGCGCAGGCGTTTTACTGCCACGTCGACCACGTTGGTATCGCTATCAAAATTCATGTCCCACACGCGTGAGGCGATCACCGTGCGCGTCAGCACCTCGCCGGGATGCAGCATAAACAGATGCAGCAGGTTGAACTCTTTATTGGTGAGATCGATGCGTTGCCCCGCGCGCTCCACCCGACGTTTAAGGATATCGAGTTGCAGGTCGGCGAGGGTCAGCACATCGGGAAGTTTTTGCTGGCCGCCACGCCGCAACTGCGTACGAACGCGCGCCAGCAGTTCTGCGAACGAGAAGGGCTTCACCAGATAATCATCCGCGCCCAGTTCCAGCCCTTTGATGCGATCTTCCAACGTGCCCTTAGCCGTGAGGAAAATTACCGGTGTCTGGATCTGTTTATCCAACGCGGCCATCACCTCCCAGCCGCTCATGCCGGGCATCATTACGTCGAGTAAGATCAGATCGTAATGATGCTCCTGCGCATAGAACAAACCGTCTTGCCCGTTCCCGGCCACATCCACGATAAATCCCGCTTCGGTTAATCCTTTGCGCATGTAATCGCGCGCTTTGGCTTCATCTTCAATCACCAAAATTTTCATGCGCATCTCCGGGCGGGACAAGTGGATTAGGGCTGCGCCTGCTGAGCGGCCTGTTCAATCAGTTTCGCCACATCATCAGGATGAGATTCATACACCGAGTGGCTGGCGCCGGCGACTTCAACCGTATGGCTGTGCGCGCGTTTGGCGTACATCCGCTCCAGATCAGGGTTAATGATTTTGTCAGCTTTCGCCACCATGTACCAGCTAGGCTTGGTCTTCCACGCCGGGTCTGGAATGTTGGCGGTGAACACGGCGGCATTGGTTGGCATCTGCGCGTGGGCTTCGAAATCCGCCTGCCCAGCCGGTAAATCGGCGGCGAAATCGCTGTGGTAATTTTCTGGCGCAATGGTCAGATAGCCATCAGTCGATTTGGCAAACGGATGCGCGCTGTTCGGGAATTTCTTGCCATTAATCGCTTCGGTTTCGCCGTTATCCAGCGCGTGCGCCGCGATATACACCAGTCCCACCACTTTGTTGTCATTTCCCGCTTCGGTGATGATGGCGCCGCCATAGCTGTGACCGACCAGAATCACCGGTCCGTTCTGCTGATCGATGATGCGGCGTGTCGCCGTAACATCTTCCGGGAAACCAGTCAGCGGTTCCTGCACCAGCGTCACTTTATAGCCATCGTGCGTCAGGCGGTCATACACCGGACGCCAGCCTGCACCACCCACAAAAGCTCCGTGGACTAACACAATATTCTTCACCGGCTGCGCTTGGGCGTGTGCCGCGCCGCCAGCCATCGCCAATAAAATGCCTGCTGCAAAAGTCAGTTTTTTCATTTTCATGATCGTGCTCCAGATAAGGAAGGTTCGGGCACAGGATATGGAAACGGCGCTGACAGCAGGGTGAGCGAGTTATGACAAAAGAATGACAGGGGGCCGCGCGCTGATCGATCGCAGGATTTCGTGAACAGCCTCGCAAATTGAAGCGATGCCGTCTTGCTAAACAAATTGGCTTGTGTAATTTATGCCATAACTTCACAAATAATCGTGAAGAAGGAAAGTACATTACAACTCGCACTGAAGGATCCTTCCTCATGTCAGAATTAAAGTTTGCCACACGTTTGAACTCTTTCGCCTCCGGGGCGCACTTATACTGGCCAGATCTCCAGGGAAAACCTTCTGTATTACAGATGATTGCGCGCGCCGGTAAGGTAAATGGCCTGACGCATCTCGATCTAAACTATCCGCAGCACATGACCAGTGACATTCCCACCATGCGTCAGGCAATTGCCGATGCAGGCCTGGCGGTCAACGGCATGCAGATGCGCTGGGATGCTCCCCAATTCAAAATTGGCGCCTTTACTAACCCTGACGCCAAAATTCGTCGTGAAGCTATCGAACTGACCAAGCGCGGAATTGATGCGGGCCGCGAGTTTGGTTCACGCCTGATGACCTTGTGGATGGGCCAGGACGGTTTCGATTATTGCTTCCAGGCCGACTATAAAAAGATGTGGGAAGACGCCGTCAGCGCGGTGCGTGAAGTGGCTGAATATGCGCCGGAAATTGACGTCAGCATTGAATACAAACCGAATGAACCGCGCGCTTACAGCATCTTCCCAAATGCCACCACCTGCTTGCTGGCCGTGGAAGAAGCCGGATGCGCCAACCTCGGCATCACGCTGGATTTCGCCCACGTGCTGTTTGCCAATGAAGTGCCTGCGTTTGCCGCAGCCATGGTGGCCCGTCGTTCACGCTTGTTGGGACTGGACCTGAATGATGGCTGGGGCAAACGCGATGATGGCTTGATGGCGGGCTCAGTGAATCCGCGCGCCACGCTGGAGTTCCTGTGGCAGATGCAGCGCGATGGCTATCAGGGCGCTTATTACTTCGACACCTTCCCGGATGCCAGCGGCCTCGACCCGATCCGTGAAGCGGAAATCAATATTGTGACTGTGAAGCGTCTGCTGAAGTTGAGCGAAAAACTCAATAATAACCCAGCACTGGAAGAAGCGATTAGCCGTCAGGATGCGGTGGCCTCACAGCAGATTGTGAATGACATCATGCTTGCACAATAAGCAAGCGCATAACCCTGCACCTCAAATAAAACGATAAAAAGGCTACCACCATGAAAAAGCTCTTACTCTCTGTACTGACCTCCGCACTGCTGTGTTCCAGCGTGCACGCTGCTACTTTAGCGCCGCTGAAATCTGACTCCGAGCCTGACCGCACGGACTGGACGCAGCTGGAAAGCAAATACGGCCCGATGCCCAAAGTCGACAGCAAGCTGAAAATTGGCGGCGTGTCGAAAACGCTGACCAATGAGTACTGGCGTTCACTCGGCGAGGGTTATCAGAACGTGGCGAAGAAGTATGGTTTCACCGTCGCTTACCAGGCCGCCGCCAATGAAGATGATCAAATGGGCCAGTTGTCCATCGCGGAAACCCTGATTGCGCAGGGCTTTAATGGTTTACTGGTGTCACCTCAGACCGATATCAACCTTGAGCCAGCATTGGAAAGCGCCAGCAGCAAAGGCATTCCCGTGGTGAACGTCAACGATGCGGTGGTGCCAAGTGCCCAGTACTACGTCGGTAACGTGCAGAAAGACAACGGCGTGCGCGTCGCCAAATGGTTTATTCAGCACTATCCGCAGGGCGGCAAAGTGGCGGTGATTGAAGGCCAGCCGGGCGTGTACGCTGCGGGTCAGCGCACTGCCGGTTTTAAAGAGACGCTGCAGGCGAATGGCAAATTCAACATTGTCGCCAGCGTGCCGGCTAACTGGAGCCGCGAGCAGGCCTTTAACGCCGCATCGACCATTCTGCAGCAACATCCGGATCTGATTGGTTTCTACGCCAACAACGACACCATGGCGCTTGGCGTGGTGGAAGCGGTGCGTTCGCTGAATAAAGCCAAACAAACCGCAGTATTTGGTACCGATGGTATTTCTGACGCCTATGCTTCGATTAAGCGTGGTGAACTGACCGGCACAGTCGATAGCTTCCCGATTCTGACCGGAGAAGTGGCGATGGAAGTGATGCTGCGTCTGGTGAACGGTCAGAAACTGTCGCGCGTGATTGCCACGCCACAGGCGCTGATCACCAAAGAGAATGCGGATGCCTTCTCCACCAAAGACAACGACAAATTGCGCCAGTTGCTGGCACAGCAGTAATACAGGCGGAGAGCGTATGGAACAGTATCGCTTAATGATGCGCGGCATCAATAAAACCTACGGTAGCGCCATCGCGCTGCAGGATGTGGACTTTATGGTGCGGCCGGGCGAAGTGCACGCGCTGATCGGTGAGAATGGGGCTGGCAAATCCACGCTGCTGAACATTCTCTCTGGCGTGCGCCCGGCGGATAGCGGTGACATCCACGTTAACGGCGAGTCAGTGCAGATGAAAAATCCGCTCAGTGCGCGCCATGCGGGCATCGCGATGATTCATCAGGAGTTGCAGCATGTTCCTGAGCTCTCCGTCGCCCAGAATATGTTTCTGGGTCGCCCAATGACCACCCTCAACGGTTTGATTGTTGATAAACGCGCTCAGCTGGCACGCGCCACGCATATCCTGAAGCAGCTTGATCCCAGCATTAATCCCGCTGAACCGATCAAGAACCTCAAGGTATCGCAACAGCAGATTGTGGAAATTGCGCGTGCACTGCTGGATGAGGCGAAAATCATCGCCATGGATGAACCGACATCCAGCCTGACGCCGCGTGAGTTTGAGCGTCTGGCGGAGCTGATCGCAGATTTGAAATCCACAGGTGTTTCATTGATTTATGTGTCGCACAAGATGAATGAAATCTTCCAGGTCTGCGATCGCGCCACCATCATGCGCGATGGTCGTCAGGTCGGGGTAGTGAATATCTGCGATGAGACTGAAGAGAGCATCGTCGCGAAAATGGTGGGGCGCAAAATCGATAAACAGGCACATCAATCCTGGGCCACCGATCGCGAAGTGCTAAAGGTTGAGAATGTGACGCGCGGTACGGAGATAAAACCGGCCAGTTTCAGCGTCTGCGCCGGGGAGGTGCTGGGCGTGGCGGGTCTGGTCGGCGCAGGCCGCACCGAATTGCTCAAACTGATTGCCGGTATCGATAAACGTAGCGCGGGTGAAGTGCGCGTGAATGGTCAGTCAGTACGCAATCACAACGTCAGCGCGGCGATTCGTGCAGGTATTGGTCTGGTGCCGGAAGATCGTAAGAAAGAGGGCATCATCAAAGCGCGTGCGGTGAAAGTGAACATGGCGCTGCCGTCGATGCGCAACTTCACGCTTGCGGGCGTTATTCGTAAAGTGAAACTGGACGCGGTGGCGCAACAGGTGATGTCCGACTTAAAACTGCGTCCGCTGAATATCGAAAAACCGATTGGCACCTTGAGTGGCGGTAATCAGCAGAAAGTGATTATTGGCCGCTGGGTAGCTGCGGATGCTGAAGTGTTTTTATTTGATGAGCCAACCCGGGGAATTGATATCGGGGCCAAAGCTGAAATATATAACCTGATTGAAAAACTGGCCCAGCAAGGTAAAGCGATTGTCGTGGTGTCGTCAGAAATGACCGAGATATTACGTGTATCCGACCGCGTCTTAGTGATGCGGGAAGGCAAAATTACGCGTGAATTAACCGGTGAAGATATTACCGAAGAGAACATCGCACGCTTTGCTATTAACGACATTAAAGAAGCTGTCTAAACCCGTCATACTTCAAGTTGCAGGTGCGTTGGCTGCATCTTGAATTATTTAGGGTTGAACACTCAATCTGCACTCTATATAGGCACAATTATGATGACGCAAACAAACACACAGCCAGCGGCTGAGCCGTCGGCGAAATTTAAACTCAATCTGCGCGATGCCGGTACCTTAATCGGGCTGTTAATTATCGTGGTGACATTTTCATTCCTGTCGCCGGTATTTTTTACCGTGCCAAACCTGCTGAATATTTTACAGCAATCTTCCATCAATGCGCTGATCGCACTGGGGATGACGCTGGTGATTATTTCCGGCGGTATTGATTTATCAGTTGGGCCGACCGCTGCACTCTCTGCGGTATTGGGCGCCACTCTGATGGTGTCAGGTGTGCCGGTTCCGGTGGCGATTCTGGCCACGCTGGGTATCGGTGCGTTATGCGGCGTATTCAGCGGGATGCTGGTGGCCTATGCAGGACTGCAACCGTTTATCGTCACGTTGGGTGGCCTTTCGCTGTTCCGCGCCATTGCGCTGATCTATACCGGCGGTAATCCGGTGTTTGGCATCCCGATGGAGTTTCGCAGCATAATTAACAGCGATGTGTTCGGTATTCCAACCCCGATCATCATTGTTGCAGTGATTGCGCTGGTGCTGTGGCTGGTGATGAATAAAACCCCGCTGGGCGAATATATTCTGGCGGTGGGCGGCAATGAGGAAGCGGCGCGCGTCGCGGGTGTACCGGTAAAGCGCACCAAAGTGACGGTGTTCATTATCTCTGGCACCTTAGCGTCACTGGCATCGCTGATTCTGATTGGGCGCTTAGGCGCAGCAGAACCGACTATCGGTAATTTGTGGGAGTTAGATGCGATTGCGGCCGCGGCGATTGGCGGTGCTTCACTGATGGGCGGCAAAGGCAGTATCGTCGGCACTATTATTGGCGCCATCATTCTCGGTGCACTACGTAATGGCTTGACTCTGCTGAATATTCAGGCCTTTTATCAATTGCTTGCCACAGGCCTAATCATTATCATAGCGATGTTGATTGACCGGGCGACAAGAGGCAGGTAATGAAGCAAGATCCGCGAGCCATTGGCGCTCAAATTCGTATGCGATTACCACAGCTGACGCCGCTGGAGCGGCGTGTTGCCGAAGCCATCATCGCCAGAACGGACATTAGTGAACAAACTTCGCTGCAAGAAATTGCCGAAGAGAATAATGTTTCCCAGGCGATGATTGTGAAAATTACTAAAAAGCTCAACTTCACAGGCTTTCGTAATTTTCGCACCGGACTGATTTATTATAATCAATCTGAAGTGGCAGGCTTGCACGCGGAAATTGAGCCGGACGACTCGTCGGAACAATTACTGGCCAAAGTATTCAGAACCTCGATTCAGGCAATTGAAGAGTCACTATCGATTCTGGATATTTCTGAGTTTAATCGTGCTGCCGATATTTTATTTAAAGCGCGCCATATCGATCTTTATGCGGTGGGCGGTTCAGCCACCGTGGCGCGGGATTTATCGCACAAGCTGCTGAAGATCGGGATTAAGTCCACGCCTTATGATGATGCACATATTATGCTGATGTCAGCGGCAGTGTTATCCGATGATGATGTGGTGATTGCTATCAGTCATTCGGGTGCAACGCGGGCAGTAAACGATCCCATTAAACTGGCAGCACGAAATGGTGCAAAGATTATTGCTATTACTAATTATGCCGAGTCGCCTATTGCGCGCAATGCGCATGTGGTATTGACATCAACCTCTCAGGGATCGCATCTGCTTGGGGAAAATGCGGCGGCACGTATCGCGCAATTAAATATTCTCGATGCGCTGTTTGTGGCAATCGCCAAAAAAGATTTAAAGCTGGCGGAAAAGAATCTGATGAAAACCCAGCGTGCGGTTCAGGATCTGCGGGACTTTTAGTCATGAACAAAATTATTGTCGCCGGTAGCCTGCATTACGACATTATGCTGGCGGCCCACCATCGTCCGGAAAAGGGCGAAACCGTGATGGGCAGCGGCTGTAGCTATAAATTTGGTGGTAAAGGCGGCAACCAGGCGGTGGCCGCTGCCCGCGCAGGTGCTGCGGTGCGTTTTATAGGCGCGGTAGGGGCTGATGCGCAGGGTGAATTCCTGCTCACAGCGCTGCGTAATGCCGGCGTTAATACTGATGCGGTGGCAGTTCTGCCGGATATGCCGTCGGGAATGAGCGTGGCGATCAGTGATGCCGAAGGCGATTACGGTGCCGTGGTGGTGTCCAACGCGAATCTCCATATCGATGTGGCTACGCTGCCTGACTCGCTGTGGCAGGATGCTGGCTTGCTGGTGTTGCAAAACGAAGTGCCCGCCAGCGTGAACTTGCAACTGGCGCAGCAGGCCCGGCAGAAGGGGATTGCGGTCTGTATCAATGCCGCACCGGCGCGCGAGATTGAATCCGCGCTCGCCACCTGCATAGATCTGCTGATCGTGAATGCAGTTGAAGCGCGCGATATGTGCCAAATCGAAGTGACGGATTTGGCCTCTGCAGAGCGAGCGGCACAAAAGCTGGCGGAAGATTTCGCGCAGGTGATTGTGACAGCGGGTGAGCACGGTCTGGCGGTGTGTCAGTCGGGTGAACCGGTGCAGAGTTTGCCCGCGATTCCGGTGAAGCTGATCAGCACTCACGGCGCAGGCGACTGTTTTGTCGGTGTACTGAGTCAGGCGCTGGTGTCCGGTTGCTTGCTGCCTGAGGCGGCGGACAAAGCGAATCAGGCTGCCGCAGAGCATGTTTCTCGTCCTGCCATCGCGTAACAACCCACCTCACATTTCCGGCATTAAGATTCTCTTACTGCCGGAGATAAAATCGCTTAACTCCTTCTGTTTAATAAGAATTCCCTCTGCGTCAAATCCATTTTTTTAGTGGTGGTAATGTTTCCGCCATGTTATTAACTCTCCATGCCGTCGTGAATTTACCTGCCTGCTGGAGCTAACAATGAAAAAGAGTTTGTCCTTCGCGTTACTGCTGTCACTTGGCGCCTTCAGCACCCTGTCGTTTGCTGAGCAGACGTTGCGCTTTGGTGTCGATCCGACCTTCCCCCCGTTTGAATCTAAAGCCAGCGATGGCTCGCTCAAAGGATTTGATATCGATTTGGGCAACGCCATTTGTGCCCAGGCAAAAGTAAAATGCCAGTGGGTGCAGATCGGCTTTGATGGCAGCATTCCGGCACTGCAGGCGAAGAAGTTTGATGCGATTCTGTCGGCGATGTCGATGACAGAAAAACGCCGTGAGCAGGTGGATTTCAGCAACATGCTGTATATCACCCCAAGTGCGCTATTGACGCCGAAGAGCAGCACCCTGACCGAAGATATCAGCACGCTGCGTGGTAAGAACATCGGCGTGGCGCAGGGCACCATTCAGGAAACCTACGCCAAAGCAAAATGGGCGACGCAGGGCGTGAATATTGTGTCTTACCCGAATCAGATGGAGATCTATCCTGACCTGGTCGCAGGACGTCTCGATGGCACACTGGCAAATGCGGTGTCAGCGGATCAGGGTTTCCTGAACACCCCGGAAGGCAAAGATTACGTCATCAAAGCAACGCTGGTGGATAAAGAGCTGCTGGGCAATGGCGTGGGAATCGGTCTGCGCAAAGGGGATATCGTGCATCTGAAGCTGATTAATGATGCGCTGGCCGAACTGCACAACAACGGCACTTACGATCAGTTAGCGAAGAAATATTTCAAGTTTAAGGTCTATCCGTAAGCGCCATTATTTACAGGAAACAGCATGTCTGAATTGCCGCATTACCCGTCCCAACGTGCCCGTTTCCTCGCGGCAGTCGAGCGCCAACACGGCGCTCTGACTTCTTATCCGCATCCGCTGTCGGGCCCACAAGGTGAAACGCTTTACACCGATGTCGCCGTAATTGGCGATCCCGCCGCCAGCAAACTGATGATGATCATCTCTGGCACGCACGGAGTGGAAGGCTATTATGGTTCGGACAGTCAGATTGAGTGGCTTAATCGCTTTAGTCTCACTGCCTTGCCCGATGACACCGCGATTGTGTTGCTGCACCTGTTGAATCCCTGGGGCGCGGCACATTTACGACGCGTCAACGAAGACAACATCGATCTTAACCGCAACTTCATCGACTTTACGCAGCCAGCCCCCGCCAACCCTGATTACCCGTCATGGCACGGCATCTACCATGGCGAGCGGACACAAGCTGATGAGCTATTAGCTGAAACCCTTAACGGCGCAGGTTGGCTGGCGGTGAAACGGGTGGTGGAAGCCGGGCAATACCAATTCGCGGACGGCTTCTTCTACGGTGGACAGCAGCCGAGCTGGTCTTATCGCACCATGCAAACCATCATCGCTGACCATTTGTCGCAGGCAAAAACCATCCTGAGCTTCGATCTGCATACGGGAGCCGGTGCCTGGGGCCATCCGATGTTGCTCTCGATTGCTGAACAACAATTCGCTGCGCATCAGTGGGGAAAATCTCTGTATGGCGAGTGGTTAACGTTACTGTTTACCGGTGCAGGCCGTGACAGTGTCACCGGAGTGACCGCGACCGCAACCGGCTATCTGTCGCAGTTCCTGCTGGAATCACTGCCGCAGACGCAGATCTTGCCGCTGGTGGTGGAGTGCGGAACGTATCCCGGCGAAGAGATGCATCGTCGCGTGCGTGAAGATCATTGGCTGCATCTGCAGGGTGAACCGGCCAGTGAATCAGGGCGCGCCTTAAAGCATGAGCTGGTGGAAGGTTTTTGGCCAGCAGACCGCGACTGGCGCGATCTGGTGGCTTTTCGTACCCAGCAGATTTTTGTGCGTGGCTGGCAGGGTTTGTTAAACGTCAATCATAACCGACCATAAAAGGTCATGCGCGCCGTTTCCGACAGGGCGATGCCGGGCTGCGTGTTGTACGCCAGCACCGCCAGCATACGCGTGACGTCACCTTCAGTTGGCGTCACACGGTGCATTGAGTTGCGACCACGGAACAGCACTAAGTCACCCGCTTCAATCGCCAATGCATCGACCGGTTGGCGTTGATCCAATACCGCCGCCACGCCGTCAAAATTCATCTCTCCCGCATCGGCATCGCGCAAATCCTTCACATACTGGAATACGCCGCCCGCGCGGGGTTTCTGCACCAGTAGGGTGATGGCAAAGGAGGAGTTATCGAAGTGCCAGCCGAGTTCCTGTCCATCGGGCGCGTAATGCAGGTTGATGGATGAAAGCGGGTCGGCGTAGGGATAGAGCGCGGTTTCGCCCAGCACGTCGCACAGAAAACTTTTAAACAGTTCGTCGTTATACAGTTGGCGCAGCGGCGATTCGGCGGCAATCACGTCGTCGGTAATACAGCCTTTGGTACTGATCACATCGCGATTGCGCGGATGATCAGCGTCGAACGCCTCGTCTTTTTTCATCAGATAGACGTTATGTTTGCTGAGGGTGTGATAGGCCAGATGGCGCTGAGCATTTCCTTCGGCAATGATGTTTTGCAACGCGTCGGGTTGTAAAAACTGACGCAGGACCAGCGCGCCATGCTGGTTGAGCTGTTCACGGCATTCACGTCGCCAGTCGGCGTCGGCCAGTGGATGCAAATCGAAACGAATCAGTGCAGTCATAGCAGCAGTTCTCATTGTGACAGGTGTGTAATGACTGTAACTCACTGATATGTTAGTGCGTAACGATATAAATTTAATGCCCTGCTAAGGAAACCTTAATGCCCGCACAGTCACCGCGTTTACCGAAAATCAGCGTTATCCAGTCATTTAAGGTGGCGGCGGAGTTGGGCAGTCTGGCAAAGGCCGCCGCGCAACTGGCGCTGACGCCTGCTGCGGTGAGCCAACAAATTCGCCAGCTAGAGGAACAGTTGGGCAGCGCGCTGTTTGTGCGTACGCAAAGTGGCGTAATGCTGACTGAAACCGGCAAAGAGTATCTGCGCTATGTGACGGAAGCCTTTGATATTCTGCATCTCGGGCAGCAAAACCTGCGTCATGTGGCGACGATGCCCAAGCTAACGCTTTATTCACTGCCCGCGCTGGCCTCGAAGTGGCTGCTGCCCCACATTGCGCAGTGGCGCGTTCACTGTCCTGATATTGATTTATCGCTGCACGGCACGCATGCACAGGTGGATTTCAATGCTACCCCAGCGGACTTTGTCATTTGCTTTGGTGAGGATCGCTATCCTCAGCTTGATAAGCAGCGGCTGTTTTTGGACGAAGTGGTGCCGGTGGCGAGTCCCGCGCTGCTCAAGCAATTTCCGCTGGAAAGCGTGTTGCAGCAGGCTCCGTTGATTCATCTCGACTGGGGTAACGAAGGGCGTTTTTTGCCCGACTGGCGCAGCTGGTATCAGGCGAAAGGGATGGCGGAACCTGCGCCACAACCCGCGTTAAGCTTCAATCTGACCTCTTTGGCGATAGATGCTGCTGTGGCAGGAGCGGGTTTGTTGTTGGGGCAGAAAAGACTGATTGCTGCTGAGCTGGCGCGAGGGGATTTGGTTATGGTTGATGTGTTAAGCTTGCCGTTAAGTAAACCCTATTTTCTTGCCTGGCCGCAGCGTTCGCGCAGCCAGCCGGGCAGCGAAGCGTTAATTAGCTGGCTCGGACAGCTGGCAATTTAACAAACTGTTAACTGACTCAGCATTGCGCATCGTGGATTGCACTATGCTTATCCGCTTTGTGCGACGGTTAGTAGACAGGGAGTTCGGTCAGTGACTTCAGATATGCATTTCTGGCTTACCACGTTGGTGATAGCCATCACCATTTTGCTATGGGCAAGCGCGCGATTGCCGGAATACCTTACCGCGCTGCTGTTTTTTGCCGCCGCCACGCTGCTGAACATCGCCCCCACCAGCACCATCTTCAGCGGATTTGCCTCTTCAGCCTTCTGGCTGGTATTGAGCGGTTTTGTGCTCGGCGCGGCGATCCGCAAAGTCGGGCTTGCACAACGCTGGGCTAACTATCTGGTGGTGCCTCTCAGTCAGAGCTGGCCGCGCATGGTCGTTGGCACCCTGGTGCTGACCTATCTGCTGGCATTGGTGATGCCTTCCAATATGGGGCGCATCGCTTTACTGATGCCTGTAGTACTGGCTATGGGGGAACGGGCCGGTATCAAGGCCGGGAGTCGCGGCAGTATTGGTCTGGCGCTGGCGGTGGGGTTTGGCACTTTCCAGCTCTCCGCCAGTATCTTACCGGCTAATGTGCCCAACTTGGTGCTCAGCGGCGCAGCCGAAAACGCCTATCAAATCCATCTTCAGTGGCTGCCCTGGTGGCTGCTGCATATGCCGGTGGTGGGGATCGGCAAGGGAATGATACTCGCTGCCGCTATTCTGTACCTGTTCCGCGCGCAACCTCAGCCCGTGCGCCATCGCGATCAACTTGAGCCACTCAGTCGCAGCGAATGGCGGTTGATGGGGCTGTTAGCCATTACCCTGTTGCTGTGGATGACCGACAGCCTGCACGGCTTACCTGCCGCATGGGTCGGGCTGGCGGCGGCGTGTATTTGTCTGCTGCCGCGCATTGGCTTTCTCTCGGGGGATGATTTCGCCAGCGGGGTTAATTTCCGCACCTGTATTTATATCGCGGGCATTCTTGGCGTGGCCACGGTGGTGGTGGATTCTGGGCTGGGTCGTCTGATCGCTAATCTACTTCTGAGCGTTCTGCCACTGCAGGATCATGCTTCGTTCGGCAATTTCGCGGTGCTTAACGCGCTGGCCTCACTGCTTAACTTTGTGCTGACCGCCAACGGCGTGCCGGCGATGGTGACGCCGATCGCGCAAGAGCTAGCCAATGCATCCGGCTTTTCATTGATGAGCGTGGTGATGATGCAGGTATTTGCCTATGCGACGCCGTTACTGCCTTATCAGGCCTCGCCAGTGGTAGTAGCGATGGGACTGGGCAACGTGCCTGCCAAAGCAGGACTGCAGCTGTGTGTGCTGGTATTTATCTTCAGCGTACTGCTGCTGTTACCACTGGATTATCTCTGGTTCAGGCTGCTAGGCTATGCCTGACTTTCCCTTACAACCCCTGCACTGAGATCGCCGTTATGTCAGCCAATAATGATTGGGTCGATTTTCGTCGCGATGACGAAACCGGTATCGAAAGCGTCAACGCGCATTTTCGCGGACACGCCTACGATCCGCACGATCACGATGAATTACTGGTGGGCGTGACGCAGCAGGGCTTACAGCGTTTTAATTGTCATCGTGCATTGCACACCAGCACGCCGGGCCGCGCCATTTTGATTGAGCCGGGCGCGGTGCATGACGGCCACGCGCCCAACGAAGAGGGTTTCACCTATACCATGCTCTATCTGCCGCAGCGTTGGGTGGCAGAGATGATGCAGCGACGCGGTCTGGGCGATGTCTCCAACATTGAAGGGGCGTTTCGCCACACGCTAAATGATGATGCGCTGTTGGCCAGTGCCATCCAGCAGGCGTGGTTTTCAGTGCATCACAGTGAAGGGCGGCTGGCACGCGATCAGAGCCTTGATCATCTGATGACGATGCTTTCCCGCCATCTTGAAACCAAACCCAATGCGCAAACAGGCGCAGCGATGCAACACATGCAGCTATTACGCGACTACCTGCACGATTTTATGGCGCAGGATGTCGGGCTGGATGAACTGTCACGTCTGGCGGGCATCGATCGTTTTAAGCTGACGCGCCAGTTTAAACAGGCGTTTGGCCAGTCACCGCATGCGTATCTGGTGCGCCTGAGATTGCGCAGCGCACGTGTGCTGCTGGCGCAGGGCATTGAGCCGGTGCAGGTTGCCGCGCAAGTCGGATTTGCCGATCAAAGTCACCTCGGGCGCTGGTTCCAGCGGGCCTATCGCATGACTCCCGCCTCTTATCAAAGGCAGTGCACAAACGTTCTATATGCCACCCCCGCAACTCTAAGATGATGGTGTTTTAGACCTCATCGGAGAGTAGTTGCAGATGTTTGATACCAAAATCGCCCTGATTGTTCGTGATGACTTAGCCACCTGGCAGCGCCTGAATGTAGTGGCCTTTCTCGCCACCGGCATTGCCTCTGCCGCACCTGACATGATGGGCGAACCCTACGTGGATGCGAAAGGGCGGCAATACGGCAATATGGCGGGCCAGCCGATGCTGGTGTTTGCCGGCGATGTGGCGGGATTACAGCGGGCACATCGCCAGGGTGTGGAGCGGGAATTGACGGTGATCCCGTATGTGGAGGCAATGTTCTCCACCGGACATGATGCCGCCAACCGCGAGGTGTTTATGGCCGAAGATGCCGACAACCTGAACCTGGTCGGCATCGCGATTCGTGGGCCAAAGAAAGCGGTGGATAAGGCGATTAAAGGGCTGTCTCTGCACGGATAAACGCGGTCGCCAACTGTGGCGACGCTTTTATTACTTTAGCGACTGCGCAGCTCGATGACTTCAGCCGCGCGCAACAGCAAATCTTCCCGACCACGCAGCGCCAGCAATTCGACACCAATCGGTAATCCCTCATCGCTCAAGCCAGCGGGAATCGAAATCGCTGGCGCGCCAGTCACCGCTGAAACCAGCGCATTGCTGCCTTCCTGCATCTCGCCGTGTTTGACTGGCGCGCGGCGCACCACCGGGTAAGCCAGCAGGTTTATGTTGTGCTGGTCGAACATCGCCACCAACTGCTGGTAAAGGTCATGTTGGCGCTGCTGCACCTGTGCATAACCCTCGCTATCAGTGCCCGGATGCACCGCACGCGTTTTAAATACGGTTTCGAGCTGAGGATGATAAAGCCCGGACGCAGCAATATCCGGCAGGGTATGGAACTGTGCCTGAGGTTTATCGGCTAAGTACTTCGCCAGCGCTTCAGCAAATTCATAGCCGATGATATTGGCATCCGCGGCTAACGCCTCTAACTCAGGCCAGCTCAGCGTTTCTGGCGTGAATCCGGCGACGGCGGCCTGTACCGACTGGTTAATCTCATCTTCATCGGCGGCGAATCCTTCCTGCCAGATGCCAACCCGCAACGCTTCTCCCTCAGTAGTAAATTTCTTGCCGCTGAGCACTTCGCTGGCAATGCGCAGGTCGGCCGCGCTGCGCACCAGCGGGCCGGGAATATCCTGCGTTGGTGATAGCGGCACAATACCGGCTGTGCTAAGCGCACCGCGCGTCATGCGTAAGCCAAACAGGCCATTAAACGCGGCGGGAATACGCACCGAACCGGCGGTGTCACTGCCGATAGCCAGTGGCACATAACCGGCGGCAACGGCAACTGCGGAGCCGCTGCTCGATCCGCCCGGAGAACGTCCTTCCCGCCAGGCATTGTGGGTGAAGCCCGTTAGCGAGGAGGCGCCGGTAATGCCCGCCGCCAGTTCATGCATCGCGGTTTTACCGATAAGAACCGCGCCCTGGTGGCGCAGTATGGTGACCAGCGGGGCATCGGTTTGGGCGATGACGTCACGCAACATCACCGAACCCGCGCTGGTGGGCCAGCCTCGTACTTCAATATTGTCTTTAATCAGCACCGGGATGCCGTCCAACTGACCCAACGCCTCACCACGTTGACGGCGTGTATCACTCAGTTCTGCTGCCGCACGCGCTTCATCCGCAAACAGCCAGGTGATGGCGTTGTAGCGCGGCTGGTCTGCCTCGCTTATGCGTTGCAGTGCATAGTCGGTCAGCTGGCGTGCAGTGACGTCACCGTGTTGGAGTGCCTGCCGTAAGTCGCTCAGCGACGCGGTGAGATAGTTAGCGTATTGCATCCGGTCAATCCTCAAGTGGACTCCATTGCCCATCAGGCGCAACACGGCCCAAAGAGCTGCTATGAAAATGGGAACTGAACCAGATTGCCTGATGTTGCTGGCACCAGTCTATAACGCGTTGACGTGATGCCGTGGCGAGCGGGAGATCTTCACAGAACAGCGAGTTCCAGTGCGGGTGCTGAAATTGCACTGGATGGTGCATCACATCGCCCGGGAAAATCGCATATTCACCCTGGCTTTCCAGCACAATCGACGCATGATCGATGCTGTGACCCGGCGTGGAAATATAGCGCAGCACGCCGGCAAACAGCGGGGAATCCTGCACTTCGATGGTCTGCAACTGGCCGCGCTCGATCAGTGGCAGAATACTGTCGCGATAAAGTTCCTGGCTGGCGGGATCGTCCTGACAGTGCTGCAATTCAATCGCTGAGCAGATATAACGCGCATTGGGGAACATCGGCTGCCACTGGCCGTCAACCCAGTGGGTGTTCCAGCCAACGTGATCGGTATGGATGTGCGTCATTAATATCAGCGTCACTTCCGCCGGGTTAACGCCCGACTGTGCCAGATTGTCGGCGTAAGGCGTATTCAGCTGATGAAATAAAGGTTTGTTATCGCGATGACGACCATTGCCGGTTGCGGTATCAATCAGGATGGTGTGCTCGGCGGTGCGCACCAGCCAACTGTGAATCGAGACCTCTGCAGGTTGTTCGGCAAAGGCGTTACTCATTTCGGTGCGATGTGCTTTAAACAATGCACCGAAAGGAAAGGTTGCGCGCTGTTCAGTGATTTTTTTAACCTGGCACTCGCCTACCTGAATGTTCATGCTGTGCTCCACTTGATAGAGGACGCGTTCAATAGCGTCCGTGACAGTAAGTTGAAAGTCACTATACTGAGGCGCTTAACATTATTTAAATCGATTAAAATCATGAACAGCATCAATGAAAATGATTTCTCACGTATCGATCTCAATCTGCTGGTTGTGTTGATGGTGATGTACGAGGTGCGCAGCGTTACGCAGGCCGCCAATCGCCTTTACCTCGGCCAGCCAGCGGTGAGTGCCGCCCTGAAAAGGCTGCGTGAGATGTTCGATGATGTGCTGTTTGTCCGCACGTCACAGGGCATGACGCCGACCCCGCGTGCTGAGAAATTAGTGCAGCAGTTCGCACCGCTAATACAGGATCTGCACCGGGTGATCTTCACGCCCGCTGCATTTGATCCCCAGCGTGATAACCGCAGTTTTCGCATCGGCATGAGTGATTGGCTGGAGCAGTGGCTGATGGCTGATTTGTTATCAGAACTGGCCAATGACGCGCCCGGCGTGGATATTCATGTCGTGGCCGCCGATCCCTGGCAGGCGATTCCGTTGATGGAGCAGCAGCAGGCGGATGTGGTGATCACCGTCGGGAATGAAATTAGCCGTGACTTAACCCGCGAGAAAATCGGTCCGGCGGGTTTCCGCACCTTATGGAGCGACAAACAAATCGCGCTGAAACGGCTGACGCTGGCGCAGTTTGTGCGTCATCAGCATGCGCTGGTGTCCTATCGCGCCGCCAGTGAAAGTGCCCTTGACCATGCTTTGCAGCGCCTGGGCCAATCCAGACGTGTTCGCTATGTCACGCCGCATTTTTCCAGCTTACCTTTGCTGCTACAGCAGATGCCGCTGTTCGCCACAGTACCTCAAGGGCTGGCGCCTGCGTGGTGCCAACGCTATGGCTTAAATGCTGCACCGGTGCCGGTTGAGATGCCGGATTATGAGCTGAGCTTGCTGTGGCATAACGCGCAGCAAGACGACCCGGCAAATCGCTGGCTGCGGGAAATTTTGCGCAGTCTGCTGCAGCGGAAGATATAGTCTGGCGTTCAGAATTCAGGCTTCAGGCTTCAGGCTTCAAGCTTCAAGCTTCAGACTTCAGACTTCAGACTTCAGACTTCAGACTTCAAACTTCAGACTTCAGCGTTCGGCGCATCCCTTTGACTTCACCACGGCACGACGCGGCCCAGGTAATCGAGGTAATGCAGCCCGGTTCGACCTGCGTAGGTCTCCATGGTGTTGAGCAGATTAGGAATACTTTCGTCGATGGTCAGGCGAGCTTCCGGCCCGCCCATATCGGTCTGCACCCAGCCCGGCGCCATTAACAGCAAGGTACGCGCATCCTGATGGCGTGCGGCAAAGCTGCGCATAAACATATTCAGCGCTGCTTTGCTGCCACGATACACCTCGTAGTTGCCGTTAGTGTTGTTGGTGATACTGCCCTGGCCGGATGACATCACTGCAATCGTGCCGCTGGCGCTGACCCGATCTTTAAAGGCCTCGATCACGCGCAACGGGCTGAGCGCATTGGTCACCATCACACGGGTGAACTCCTCGGTTGAAACGTCGGCAATGGTTTCCCGATCGTCATTTTTCACCCCCGCATTGACGAACAGCATGTCAAACTCCGTGTCTGCCAGGCGTTGATGCAGGGCGCGAACCTGCTCGGTTTCAGTAATATCCACCGTTTCCACCGTCAGCTGTTGCGGATAGCGCGCAGCCAGTTGCGTGAGTTTATCGATGGATTGCGCCCGTCCAGTCGCCACAACCTGATAGCCTCGTTGCAGCATGTTCTCTGCCAGTGCGAATCCCAACCCGCGTGATGCGCCAATCAATAATGTTTTCATCATGTGTTCCTCAGTTGAGTGGATGGGAAAAGTCTAGCGCGGAGTGAGGGGAGGCGGAACACGCAGCCTATGCAGTGATAACCTGCATCAAACGCCTTGTTATGCTGCGTGACATCCAGCAGGATACTGATCATGAACACAACCGATCTGAATTTACTCACCGCACTCGACGCGCTGCTCACTACCGGCAGCGTGGTGGGCGCGGCACGCCAGCTCAACCTGAGCGAATCAGCGATGAGTCGCACGCTGGGCCGACTACGCAATGTGACGGGCGATGCGTTGTTAGTGCGAGCCGGACGGCAAATGGTGCTGACCCCTTATGCGGAAGCGATGCGTGAACGGACGCACCGCACGCTGCGAGAAGCGCACGCCGTGCTCAGCCCTGATGCGGAAATCCTCGATTTGGCTCAGCTGGATCGCTGTTTTACATTGCGCACCAATGAAGGCTTTGTCGAAGCGTTCGGAAGCGCGCTGATTGCTGCGATGAGCGCACAGGCGCCCAATGTCGAGCTGGTCTTCGTGGCGAAACCGGAAAAAAGTGACCGCGAGTTACGTGAAGGCAGTATTGATTTAGAGATTGGCGTGCTCGGCAATATGGGGCCAGAAATCCGCTTGCAGGCGTTGTTTCGTGACCGTTTTGTCGGCGTGGTGCGCGCGGGACATCCTTTAACACAGCAGATGGATATCACCCAACTGGCCCGATTTGGCCACATTGTCGCGTCCCGTCGCGCAGAGCGGGGTGGACCGATCCATGACGCCATTGAGCAAGCCGGATTGCAGCGCAAGGTGGTGGCCGTGGTGCCCGCTTTCTCCGTTGCCGTGGCGTTGGTGGTCGATTCGGATTGGGTGGCGCTGGTGCCCCGTTCGCTGGTTGCACATCACCCATTGATTGCTCACAGCCAGGCGTTGGCGATGGTCAAGTTGCCCTTTGCGACGCCAGAAATGACCGTGTCACAAATGTGGCATCCTCGACTGGAGAATGATGCCGCGCATCGTTGGCTGCGCGGCGTGGTGAAACAGGTGTGCGCTATTGAGCGTAACTCACCGGCGTAATGGCGGTAGGGTCAAGTTGCTGACCGAATTCCGCTAACGTGGATGCCATCGGACACAGTGTGCCCACCTCGGTGACCCGACAGTCAGGCGCTCGCCACTCTTCACGCAGCAGCGGATGCACTTGATCGACGGACTGCAGCTGACGCAGGTCGTCGAGGCTTTGTGCCTGGAAGTAAACGTGCAGCCATCGCTCGCCACTCTGCTTATCGCGCCAGCGTTCAAACACCAGGCTGCTGCCGGGCGGAATGTTCCCGCGCGTGTAGCCCGGTAAAGTCCAGGTGAAGCCCATCAGAGTCCTCACCATCGCGATATTGGTGTCATGCGCAACAAACAGCAGCCAGCGGGCATCCGGTACGGCATCCGAAACAGGGCTGACACCCTGTTTAACACCCTGAATCATCTCATTCAGCAGAATGGAACCCCGCTTTTTCGCGGTGTAAAGCACATCGTTGCTGAGATCGTAATTGGCGGTTAACAGCGGCAGAACGGCGGTGATTTGCGCGGAGTGGGTGATGTTGCCCCACGCCAGTTGATCCGCCGGCAGGTTTTCATTCCAGCCCAGGCGCAACGTCTCCACCATGCTGGCCAGAACGCTCAGTCCCTGAACATATGTTTGACCGCCTTTGCTCTGTTTTATCTGCCACGGCTTTTCGAAGAACGTGCAATCGGTGCCAGGCTGACACACCGCATTTTTCAAAGCCTGAACCGCCGGTTGCAACGCCTGCTGACGTGCGGGCAGATCGCCAGTTACGGCAGTCACGGCGGCAAATTGTTGTGCGGGATCCGTGTTGGTGGCTGGGAACGCTTCGGTCTGGAACAGGGGGTCATCCTCACCCGCCACGCGATGAACCGTGACGCCACAGCCTGGAAATGCGCCGTCCACCAGCGCCTGTGCGGTGGCGCGGGTGCGTTGCAATGGGCTGGCGCGAACATACACCTCCTGCATCTGTGGACAGCCTGAGGTCAGCAATCCGAGCTGGCGATAATGATCGCCTTCCCAGCGGCCCTTGTTTACTACGGCAGCGTAGCCGTGCCCGGTCAACTCACCATCGTGCGTGGTCCAGGTTGTCCAGGATCGCTGGGTCGCCGCTTCAATCTCTTTACGGTTGCCGGGCGTGGGAGGGCGAATACCATGTCGGCTTAATTCCACGACCTTTTCCAGCTGATACTGCGCTTCTGCGTGTGCCGGTGAGGCGCTTAACCACATCGAACAGGCAATCAACAAGCCTGCGGAAATCTGATTTCTGGGAAGGTTCATCGTGATCCTTATACAAAAATATTGCGCTCATGCTGAACAAGGTCAGATAGCATGCTGGGCTCATGCGCCACGCACGGATCCACGCCACACCACATTGGCCTGGTACATCAAGCTGTCATGCTGTTGCTCGGTTTGCGGGGGCAGGTAGGTTTCATCGGACTCAGTCTGGATCAGCCAGTTCACGGCATCACGCGCAAACTGCTCAACCGGTTGGGTAAAGGTGGTGAGGTTATAAGAAGACCAGCCTGCCTGCGCGATATTGTCATAGCCAATCAGGCACAGATCTTCCGGCACGCGCAGGGCAAAGCGGTGGCGCGCTTCGTCCATAAATCCACAGGCAACCAGATCGGTCACGCAGAAGACGGCGTCTGGGCGTTGATGCTGAGTGAGCAGTCGATGTGCCAGAATTTGCCCACTTTCATACGAGGTGGTGCCAAATCGCTCCACTGTTACGCTCATCCCTACGCGCTGCGCTTCGGCGATAAATGCCGCTTCGCGCTTCATCAGGCTGGGTGTGCCTGCCAGGGAATTGGCAAAGGCGAGGTGTTGACAGCCAGCACGCTGAAAGGCCATGACCGCCGTGGCAGCGGCACGCTGTGCATCCAGATTGATGCTGAGGGAACCGGGCAGCGCTTCATCGCGGTTAATCAAAATGATGCGCTGACCATGCTGATAACACTGGCGAGTGATGGTGCGATCCGGCATGCCGGAAAGGATGATCGAGGCATCCGCGCGGAAGTTGATCGCCTGCTGTAAGGCGGCTGACACGCTGTTGTCGGAACGATCAGTATTGATCAGCATGGCAATTTTTCCCGCTTCCTGCAGACACTGCGTCAGCCAGCGCACCAGGCTGGCACGATAGGGCGTGGCGATTTCCGAAACAACCAAGCACACAATCCCACTGCGATTTCGCACCAGGCCACGCGCCAGATGATTGACGTGATAGCCCAATTCCTGTGCGGCTTTCATCACCCGGGCTCGCATGGCAGAGGACACGCTGGCACCCGGTGTAAATACGCGTGATACCGCGGAACGCGATACGCCAGCGCGCTCAGCCACATCCTGGGCACTCACCACGGTTTTATCACTCAGCATGCTCAACTCCTGTTCAGATATCGGTTGAAAAAGAGTCTGCCTCAATTTGCAAAGCTGTGCAAACTGTTGGGGAGCTGATTTGTTGCATTTTTGTGACATGGCCTATCAATTGCGCAGCAAGCTAATTGACAGCTGTTTTTTTGTTCATTACTACTTTGCACAGATGTGCAAAAAGGTGCCAGTGAAGCACCACCCTACAATCCAAGGAGAACACCATGCGAGCCACCTCAATCGCCGTCGCACTTTCACTCTCTTGTACTGCACTGCCTTTTGCTGCCTCTGCGGCGGGCAATCTCAACATGGTTTGCTCCGCTGATGTGGTGGTGTGCGAGCATATGACGCGCATCTTCAGCCAGAGCCATCCGGATATCAAAGTCAGTATGGTGCGCTTGTCAGCGGGGGAAGCTTATGCGCGTTTGCGCAGTGAAGCGCGTAATCCACGTACCGACATCTGGTGGGCCGGAACCGGCGATCCGCATATGCAGGCGGCTGACGAAGGGTTGACTCAGGTGTATAAATCGCCACTGCTCGACCAGCAGCAGGATTGGGCGCAAAAACAAGCCGAGAACTCGGGCTATCGCACGGTGGGAATTTACGCGGGCGCACTGGGCTGGGGCTATAACACCAAACTGTTGGCCGATAAAAAGCTGAAAGAACCCCTCTGCTGGAAGGATTTGCTGGATCCCGGTTTTAAGGGGGAAATCCAAATCGCCAACCCGAACTCATCCGGTACCGCCTACAACACGCTGGCCACGCTGGTGCAAATCATGGGAGAGGAGCAGGCCTTCGATTACCTGAAAAAACTTAATGCCAACGTCTCGCAATACACCAAGTCCGGCTCCGCGCCAGTGAAAGCTGCCGCGCGAGGCGAAACCACCGTCGGTATCGTGTTTATGCATGATGCTGTTGCGATGCAGGTGGATGGCTTCCCGATCAAAACCGTCGCGCCGTGTGAAGGCACGGGCTATGAGATTGGCTCAATGTCGATTGTGAAAGGGGCGCGCAACCTGGCCAATGCCAAAGTCTGGTACGACTGGGCGCTCAGTGAAGAAGCGCAGTCGCACATGAAGGAAGCGAAATCCTTCCAGCTGCCGTCAAATCGCAACGCAGAAATCTCGGAATACGCCCCGCGCTTCGAGAACATCAAACTGATCGATTACGACTTCAAAACCTATGGCGACTCCGCCAAGCGCAAAGCGTTGCTCAGCCGCTGGGATAAAGAGATTGGTGCCAGCGCACAGTGATGCTCTGACAGCGTAAAAGCGCGCCACATTCCGTGAGGGCCTATCCTCCCCGTGGCGTCTTTCAACACATCATTCCACTGCGAGCCGGAGAGTGCGTCTCTCCCTCTTGAGGTGTTTCATGAATGCAAATAATCGTCGGCTTACCGGCGCACTGTTGATAGGCCTGGCGGCTCTACTCGTACTGCCGTGGTACAGCCTGGAAGCCGGCTTTTTCGATGGCGGTTGGCTGCTTAATCTGTGGGGCGATCCTGCTAATGCACCCGCCTTGTGGCAGGTCAGCACGCATCCATGGCTGGCGATTGCGCTGACCTTGTTCGCGCTGTGTGCCGCGTGCGGATTGCTTCCACCTGGCGCGCGCAGCCGCCTGATGCTGTTATTTAGCGTGCTGGGTGTGGTTTTTCTGGTGATTGAGGGCCATGCCATCGGCTACAGCGGCTGGAGTTGGCTGTGGCTGGAAAATCGCTTCGGGGCACTGGAGCAGGGCCAACCGGCGATGGGCGCGGGTGCACTGCTGTTACTGACCACCTTTCTGCTGCTGTTTTCCTTTGCGCTGGCCGAGCGGGGCGTGCTGAAAGGCGATGCCTTTGTGGTGGCGTCGTTGGTGTTACTGACCGCGCTGGTCAGCATTTTTGTGCTTTATCCGGTGATGAGCATGTTTGTGGTCTCGGTGCAGGACGTTGATGGCAGTTTTAAACCCGACGGACTGATCAGCAATATTCAGGATCCTTCAATCTGGAGTCTGGCCTGTTTAAAAGGAGGGAGTTGCGGTACAGCCTGGCGCACGCTGTGGCTGGCGCTGATGACCGCCTCCGGTTCTACGTTGCTGGGGCTGGCCTTTGCGCTGGCCGCCACGCGCACGCCGCTGCCCTGCAAAAAAGCGCTGCGCATGCTGACCATCTTACCGATTATCACGCCGCCGTTTGTGATTGGCCTGGCGCTGATTCTGCTGTTTGGCCGCTCAGGCGTGGTCACGGAATATCTGGCGGCGCTGTTTGGCATCGAACCTGGCCGCTGGCTGTATGGTTTAACCGGCATCTGGATCGCGCAGGTGCTGTCTTTCACGCCTATCGCATTTCTGGTGTTAATTGGCGTGGTCGAGGGGGTGAGCCCTTCACTGGAAGAGGCCTCGCAAACCCTGCGCGCCAACCGCTGGCGCACCTTCAGCCGTATTTCTTTGCCATTAATGGCGCCCGGCCTGGCCAATGCTTTCCTGATCAGTTTCATCGAAAGCATGGCTGATTTTGGTAACCCAATGGTGCTGGGCGGCAGTCATGGCGTGCTCTCCACCGAAATCTTCTTCTCGGTGGTGGGGGCGCAGAATGATTCCAGTCGGGCAGCGGTGCTGGCGATGATTTTACTCAGCTTCACCCTGGCGGCATTTGTGCTGCAGCGCTGGTGGCTGGGCGGCAAAAACTTCGCCACCGTCACCGGTAAGGGCGACGGCGGCAAACATGGTCAATTACCACGGGCATTGCGCTTCGGTGTATACGGGATGGTGATTCCGTGGGGGCTGTTCACGCTGGTGATCTACGGGATGATTGTCGTTGGTGGGTTTGTGCAGTCATGGGGGCTGAATGACACACTTACCGTCGAGCATTACGTGCGGGCTTTCCGTGTCAGCGTC
The DNA here is from genome assembly GCF_056491465.1 of Pantoea sp. C1E2. Classification (NCBI taxonomy): domain Bacteria; kingdom Pseudomonadati; phylum Pseudomonadota; class Gammaproteobacteria; order Enterobacterales; family Erwiniaceae; genus Pantoea; species Pantoea sp. C1E2. Next base: position 357,591 of record NZ_JBSZHT010000004.1, on the reverse strand, counting down.
AGTGACGGGCATCTGCTGTGGACGGGCGTGGCATGGAACTCGTTCTGGACCACGCTTGAGATTGCGCTGATTGCCGCGCCGCTCACCGCGATTGTCGGTTTACTTACCGCCTGGCTGATTGTGCGGCAGAAGTTTGCCGGCCGTCAGACCTTTGAATTCCTGCTGATGCTGAGTTTCGCTATTCCTGGCACGGTGATCGGCGTGAGTTATGTGATGGCCTACAACCTGCCGCCACTGGAGATTACCGGCACGGCTTTGATTCTGGTTGCCTGCTTTGTGTTTCGTAATATGCCGGTGGGGGTGCGCGGGGGTATTGCGGCTATGAGTCAGCTGGATAAAAGTCTCGATGAAGCCTCACTGACGCTGGGTGCCAACAGTTTCCGCACGCTACGAAAAGTGGTGCTGCCGTTACTCAAACCGGCGATCAGCGCCGCATTGGTGTACGCCTTCGTCCGCGCCATCACCTCGATTAGCGCCGTCATCTTCCTCGTCAGTGCGCAATACAACATGGCGACCTCCTACATTGTCGGGCTGGTCGAAAACGGTGAGTACGGCGTGGCGATTGCTTACTCCACCATACTGATTGTGGTGATGTTGCTGATCATTGGCGTGTTTCAGTGGCTGGTGGGTGAGCGAAAACTGCGTCGCGTTGCCCGCCCCGTGGATATCGCCGTGCCGTCGACTTCAACTTCGTTAACCCAGGAGAGAACCGTATGACCAATATTAATGCGGGTTCCGTGGTATTTGAGCATGTCACTAAACGTTTTGCGGGCTTCAACGCCTTACCGGATCTGTCGCTGACGGTTGAACCCGGCACGCTGGTCACGCTGCTGGGCCCTTCCGGTTGCGGCAAGACCACCACGCTGCGCTTACTGGCGGGGCTGGAGCATCCTATCTCCGGACGTATTCTGATTGGTGGCAAAGATGTGACGCATTTGCCTGCCAACGAGCGCGATGTGGCAATGGTGTTCCAATCTTACGCGCTGTTTCCTCATATGAGCGCGATCGACAACATCATGTATGGTCTTCAGTCATCGGGAATGAATAAGCGGGAAGCGCAAGACCGGGCGCGTGAAGGATTGAAACTGGTGGGCCTGGAAAATCAGGGGCAGCGATTGCCGTCAGAGCTGTCGGGCGGCCAGCAACAGCGTATCGCCGTGGCGCGTGCGCTGGTGCTGGAACCGCAAGTGCTGCTGCTGGACGAACCTTTATCCAATCTCGATGAACGTCTTCGTCGCCGCGTGCGTACAGATATTCGTGAGCTACAACAACGACTTGGCTTTACGGCAGTGTATGTCACGCACGATCAGGAAGAAGCCCTTGCGGTGTCTGATAAAATTATTGTCATGAAAGAGGGTGATATTGCCCAGCAGGGCGCACCTGAAAGCCTGTACCACTCCCCGAATTCGGTGTTCATCGCTGATTTTATGGGGGAAGCCAACATTCTGCCGTGCGAAGTCGAACAGGTAGAAGGCAACGATGCGCTGGTGCGGCTGGGAAATCAGCGCTATCGCGTGCGCGGCAACGGCCTGCCGACCGGCTCAGCGCAACTGTCGGTGCGACCGCAGTTTATTACCCTGCGTAGCGATGGCGTTGGCGCATTACAAGGTGAAGTGACCCACAGCACCTGGCTGGGGGATCACATCGAATATGAAGTGGCCACGGCGCTGGGTTCTCTGTTTATTGTTGATGCGCAGATGGAACAGCACTTGCCGCTGGCTTCTGCCGTGACGATTGATTTCAAACCTCAGGGATTAGCCCTGATTGCCGGATAATTTAAGGACAGATAATGAGTGACACCGTAAATGAAGCACTGCTATCACGTTTAATTCTGGCAGAAAAAGTGGCACGCGCAGGGGGCGAGAAGGCGCTGGAGTATTTCCATCATCGCGACACGCTGGTGGTGGAGACCAAATATGATCTGCAGGATGTGGTGTCGCGCGCTGACCGCGAAGTCGAGCAGATGATCGATCAGCAGATTCGCGCTCAGTTTGCCGATGACGGTTTTCTGGGTGAAGAGTACGGATTGCAGGAAGGCACATCAGGGTACACCTGGGTAGTGGATCCTATTGATGGCACCAGCCCGTTCCTCAATGGCATGCCTAACTGGTGCGTTTCGGTTGCGGTGCTGCATGACGGCGTGCCGGTGATTGGCGTGATTTTTGCCCCCACTTATCAGGAGTGCTACGTGGCGGCGCTGGGACAAGGCGCGACCTTAAATGGTCGCCGCTTGCAGGTCGATCCGAGCCGCACGCTACAAAACCATGTCACTGGCTTCGGTGCTAACAGCCATGTCAGCCCTGCTGAGGTGGGCAAGATTCTGGCCTCCCTGCTGGAAGCCGGCGGCAACTTCATCCGCATCGGCTCTGGCGCATTGATGCTGGCATGGGTAGCCGCTGGTCGGGTGGTGGGCTACTACGAACCCTATATGCACGCATGGGATTGCCTGGCCGGTTATTGCCTGGTGAAAGAGGCGGGCGGTTGGTATCACCCGTTCAATACTGAAGGTGAACGTTTACTTAAAGGCGCTCAGGTGCTGGCGGTGGCGCCTGGGGCTGAGGCTGATTTGAAAAGGGTTGCGGGAATTTAAACTCTGTCATATTTGCTGAGAGCTGTTGCCGCTGCGGCACTCTCGGCAAACGCTTTAAAACTGCACTGAAGCAATAAGCCCTCACACCCGAACAGCATTGCAATTCAAACCTGTCGATGCTGTTATAACCCATCGCCATATTTACCGGGTTATCGCGTGTCACTCTCCTCATCTGATTGGTTCAACCGTAACGGGATTGAATGTTCGCGCGTTAACGCGAGCGGCAGCCGCTTTCCGCGTCATCTGCATGATGAATATGTGATTTGTGCCAATCTCAGCGGGCGGGAAGAGATTTGGCTCGATGGTAAGGTGTCTGACGTTTTTGCCGGGCAGGTGACGATTTATAACCCTGGCGCGATTCAGTCCTCCTTGTTCAGCAATGATCCAGTGAGTTTTATTAGCATCCATCTGCCGCAGGCGATCCTAACCGAAATGTTTGGCAGCACCGCTGCGCCAGCTTTGCGCGAAGGGGTGTTCCATGACGCGCGGTTGTTTAAAGCGATCACTGAATTCGACCAGGCCGCGCGCGCAGGAGATGAGTTACTGCTGGAACAACAGTTGCTGTGGCTGTGTGGTGAACTCCTCGACGACCAGGAGAGCGCGCATCAGGGGGAAGTGCAGATTATCGAGCAGGTGAAGCAGTTTCTGGGTGAACACTTGCACGAGAAACCGCAACTGGATGCGCTGGCGCAACGCGCCGGGCTAAGTAAATATCATCTGGTGCGTCGTTTTACCCAGCTCACCGGGCTGCCGCCGCTGCAATATCACATGCAACTGCGGCTGCAACAGGCGCGGGAACTGTTGCGCCGTCGGGTACATCCGCAGGAAGCTGCACTGCAACTGGGTTTTTACGATCAGAGCCACTTCATTAACGCCTTTCGCAAAGTGATGGGTACCACGCCACACCATTACGCCCAGCAAATTGCCTCAGCCCAGCACAAACTCCCGATAGCCTGACACCATCACATAAGCGGCGAAATAGCAGAAGATCAGTGCTGAGGCGAGATACGAATATTTCAGCAGGCGCTGCCCTAACAGCTTACCGCCCATGCTACCCACCAGGCACAACACGCAGGTCCAGACCACTCCCGCGATAAAGAACCCGCCAAGGAAAGAGGAGGTGGCATTCACGCTGCCATGCCCCATGCGAGCAATCAGTGCACCGCCCACGCTGGCAAACCACAAAATCGCCGTGGGAGATGACATCGCCAGCACCACGCCACGGCTGAATTCGCGCAGTAACGAACGATAAGGCTGTTGCTCCGCTGAGGGTAATGCCGCGTCTTTGCGCAGTGCAGCGATCAACATTTTCCCCGCGAACCACAGCAGTAATAATCCACCGCCGATCCACAACACCCAGCGAACTGCCGTAAACTGCAAAACCACCGCCATGCCTGCCAGCGCCAGCAGCGCATAAATCAGGTCGCCAATGCAGGTGCCAATCCCTAACCAAAAGCCATGAAAATAGCCGCGCTGCATCGCGAGGGTAATCATGGCGATATTGGCCAGCCCAATATCAAGGCACAGCGATAAACTCAGCAGAAAACCATTTGAAAACTGCAGCATAGCAACGAGCCTGTCCTTATTATTTTCCGTGGGCGGGATTAAACCACGGCACGGATCAAACTGTATTGGAAAGAATTGCGCCTCAGCGCCCAATGCACCACGGCAATGGCTCCAGGATGAATCGTCTCTCCGTCTGGTTTTCTCGCCGTCGCAATTATGTTTATATGCATCCATCTGCCATCAACGACCAAACGCCATGAATCTTCGGGAAAAAATTGTCGGCCAGTTCAGTGAGCTGTCGCCGGAACTGCAGCGCGCGGCTGAGTTCTCTCTGCAAAATGCCAATCAGCTGGTGGTGCAATCGATGCGCGCGTTTGCCGTTGAAGCCGGTGTCAAACCCGCCACCCTGCTGCGTCTGGCGCAACGTTTGGGCTACAACGGCTGGGGCGAACTGAAAGATGCCTTCATTGATGATATTGGCCTGCGCAATGATACATACGTATCCAAAGCCGAGAAACTGATCGCCAAAGGGACTCAGCCACAACTGTATGATGAGGTGTTTAGCGCGCATCAGGCCAATCTGGCCTTTACGCAAAACGAAAATCAGCTGGAAATGGAGCAGGCTGTGACCCTGCTCGATGCGGCTGATAACGTGTATATCTGCGGCTTTCGCGCCAGTTTTCCCATCGCCTGGTCACTGTTTTATGTTTACCGACTCTTCAATCGTCAGGTCTCGTTGATTGATGGCCTGGCCAGCAATATCGAAGTATTTACCCGCGAACTCACCGCGCAGGACTGTGTACTGCTGACCAGCTTTGCGCCTTATTCCCGCGAGTCACTGGATGTGCAGCACGCCGCACAACAGGCAGGCGCGAAGATCATCGCGATTACCGATTCACCGGTTTCTCCGCTGGCGCAAGCCGCCGATTGCACTTTGTTGTTCTCCATCGACAGCCCGTCATTCTTCCCTTCAGTGGTCTCTGGCATGGGGCTGGCCGAGTGTTTGCTGGCGATGCTGGTGGCGCGCCATGGGCGGGATGCCGTGAGTAAAATCGAAAATGCTGAACGCTATCTGATTGAATCAGGGGCGTATGTGGTGCCCGGCAAATCCTGAGTAATGATTCATTTGCATCCGTCATAAGAAAATAGAATGCATGTGAATCATTATTGCATTGACGTGATCCAAATGAATCCTGCAAGATGCGCTTAATCACCGCAGCGTATTCAGGAGCAGGACCCAGTATGAGCCACATTATTCACCGCAGTTTGCGCAGCACGCCCGCCGTGGCCGCTCGCGCCGAAGGGGCGTACATCTTCGATAAACAAGGAAAGCAGTATCTTGACGCCTGCGGTGGCGCCGCCGTTTCCTGCTTAGGGCATGCGCATCCCGATGTGTTGGCCGCGATGCATCGTCAAATCGACCAACTGGCTTACGCTCATACTAGCTTCTTCACCAGTGACACCGTTGAACAACTTGCCGAGCACCTGACGCGCACTGCGCCTGGCGATCTCAACTACGCCTATTTCGTTTCCGGCGGTTCTGAAGCCGTGGAAACCGCGCTGAAATTAGCGCGTCAGTATTTCGTTGAAATCGGCCAGCCGTCACGTACCAAATTTATAGCGCGTAAGCAGAGCTATCACGGCAACACGCTGGGGGCGCTGGCCGTTGGCGGCAATGAGTGGCGTCGTCGCCAGTTTGCGCCATTACTGATTGACGTGATTCGCGTCTCTGCCTGTAACGAATATCGCGATCGTCGTGCTGATGAGACGCAGCAGCAATACACCACGCGTCTGCTCAACGAACTGGAACAGGCAATCATTGATGCTGGCCCGGAAACCATTATTGGCTTCTGCGCTGAAACGGTTGTGGGGGCTACGACTGGCGCTACCCCGCCAACGCCGGGCTACTTAAAAGGCGTGCGTGCGCTGTGCGATAAATACGGCATCCTGTATATCGCCGATGAGGTGATGTGCGGTATGGGCCGCACCGGGACGCTACACGCGTTTGAACAAGATGACGTGGTGCCGGATCTGGTCACCATCGCCAAAGGGTTGGGCGGCGGTTATCAGCCTATCGGCGCGGTACTGGCCAGTGAAAAGATCGTTGCAGCACTGCAATCGGGCAGTGGTCTGTTCCAGCACGGGCATACTTACATTTGCCACGCTACGGCAGCTTCTGCCGCACTGGCGGTGCAGCAGGTAATTGAACGCGATAACCTTCTCGATGCGGTGAAGCAGCAGGGCGCTTACCTGCAAAATGCGTTGCGTGAAGTGCTGGGCGTATTACCCCATGTGGGTGACACACGTGGACGCGGCCTATTCGCGGGTGTGGAGCTGGTGCGCGATATAGAGAGCAAAACCCCGTTTGATCCTGCGCTGAAACTGCATGCGGCGATCAAAGCCAACTGTATGTCACGCGGCTTAATGGTCTATCCGATGGGTGGCACCATTGACGGGCAGTATGGCGATCACATCCTGATTGCGCCGCCGTTTATCATCACCCCGAGCCAACTGGACTTTGTGGTGGATACGCTGGCCACTGTTATTCGCGAAGAGACCGGTAAATTATGATCAATCGTTTGCCGCCGCTGGCGGAGCACGAGTGGGACGAGCAGCAGCGTCCACTGGCAGAAGAGATCATAAACGGGCCACGTGGTGCGCTGCTTCCACCCTTTGAACCACTGCTGCGCAGCCCGGAGTTGATGGCACATGCACAGCGCATGGGAGAGTATCTGCGTTATCGCAGCGCGCTCGGTCAGCGTTTATCGGAACTGGCGATTCTCATGACGGCTCGTCACTGGTCGCAGCCGGTGGAGTGGGCGATTCATGCGCCCATCGCGCGAGACAAGGGCATATCCGCTGCTGCCGTACAGGCCATTAATGAAAATCGTCTGCCTGATGATTTGCTGGCAGATGAGTGGGTGATTTACCACTTTTGCCAGCAACTGCATCAACAGCAAAAAGTCTCTGACGCCACCTGGCAACAAGCCATCGATTTATGGGGCGAAAAAGGTGTAGTGGATTTGATTGGTATTAATGGTTATTACAGCTTCCTCTCGATGATCATGAACGGCGCACAGACGCCGGTGCCCGAAACACGGGATTATATTATCCCGGCATAAGCCGTCGTTTTATCAGGGCGTGATCGGATGCGCCCTGAATATCAAATGGATTTATCTTCTTACTCCCGCCGAAATATTTCGCTGGGTGACATTCATCGCATACTATTTCACTGACGCTGAGGGTTATTATGTCTGCATTATTCTCGAAATTAAAAGTTACGTTAGCATTGGTTGCTTGTTCAGCCAGTTTTGTTGCAGCAGCGCAAGATAAATTAACCGTCGGTGTGGATACCGCATTTGTTCCGTTTGAATTTAAACAAGGTGATAAATACGTCGGCTTTGATATCGATTTATGGGATGCCATTGCTAAGAAAATGCATGTCAGCTATGAATTACGTCCAATGGATTTTGGCGGCTTAATTCCGGGTCTGCAATCCCGTAATCTGGATGTTGCGATGGCGGGCATTACTATTACTGATGCGCGTAAACAAGTTGTCGATTTCAGTGAAGGGTATTATGACGCCGATTTATTGATGGCGGTAAAAAGCTCAGATAATTCCATCACTAAATTCAGCGATTTGTCTGGCAAGAAAGTGGGCCTGAAGCAAGGTACAGCAGCGGCCAGCTTTATGAAAAGCAAATATAAAGCGGACTATGTTGAATTTCCCAATATCGATAACGCGTATCTCGACCTGCAAGCCGGTAATCTGGATGCCGTGGTGCATGACTCACCTAACGTACTCTATTACGTGAAAACGGCGGGCGACGGCAAAGTGAAATCCACGGGTGAAACTGACAGCATTTTGCCACAGCAGTATGGCTTCGCTATGCAGAAGAACAGCAGCCTAACGCCTAAAATTAACGCCGCGCTAGAAGCACTGCGCGCCGATGGTACTTACAGCAAGATCTACGTGAAGTGGTTTGCCAAACAGCCTAAATAATCCCGCCAGGCCGGTGCACACCGGCCTCGTTTCGCTTTTACGGGTTGAAAGATGAATTTCGAAAGTAAATATATTTGGGAGTCCCTCCCGCTGCTGTTACAGGGATTACAGTTAACGCTGATTATTTCGCTATCAGGCTTAGTGGGTGGTTTTATTATTGGTTTGCTGGCGGGCACCTGTCGTGCATTAGGCGGTAAAATATCAAAAACACTTTCACTGGTGTTTGTTGAATTAATCCGTGGTACGCCAATTATGGTGCAGGTGATGTTTATCTATTTTGCGCTGCCGATGGTGTTACCGATTCGTATCGACCCGGTGACCGCTGCAATCGTAACTATTGTGATTAACTCTGGCGCCTATATTGCGGAGATTACGCGCGGTGCGATTCTTTCCATTAATAAAGGTTTCAAAGAAGCCAGTCTGGCAATGGGGTTATCACAGCGCAGTACCGTATTACACGTTATTATGCCGCTGGCGCTACGTCGTATGATCCCCGCGTTAGGCAATCAGTGGATTATCAGTATCAAAGACACATCGCTGTTTATTGTGATTGGCGTAGCGGAATTAACTCGCCAGGGCCAAGAGATTATTGCCGGTAACTTCCGCGCATTGGAAGTCTGGACGGCGGTGGCGATGATTTATCTGCTGGTGACGTTATGCCTGAGTTTCCTGCTGAAGCAACTGGAGAAAAGGATTCATATTTTATGAGCATGGTTGAATTTAGCGCGGTGTCGAAGAGTTTCGGCACCACTCAGGTACTGCACGACATCAATTTAAAGATTGAAAGCGGTGAAGTGGTGGTGATTATTGGGCCATCGGGATCGGGCAAATCGACGCTGCTACGCTGCATCAATAAACTCGAAGAGATCTCCTCCGGTACACTGCTGGTGGCAGGCATGCATATCACCGATCCGCACGCCAATGAGTGCGATATTCGCCGCGAGGCGGGGATGGTGTTTCAGCAATTTCACTTGTTCCCGCATCTCACCGCACTGGAAAACGTGATGTTTGGTCCGATTCGCGTGCGTAAGCAGAGCAAAGCCGCGGCACGTGAACAAGCCATGGCACTGCTTGATCGTGTGGGTTTGCGGGAGCGCGCCAATCACTATCCTTCTGAACTCTCTGGCGGCCAACAGCAGCGAGTGGCGATTGCACGTGCACTGGCTGTTAAACCAAAAATGATGCTGTTTGATGAGCCAACCTCAGCTCTCGACCCAGAATTGCGCCACGAAGTTTTGAAAGTGATGCAATCACTGGCTGAAGAGGGCATGACGATGGTGATCGTGACACATGAAATCGGCTTTGCTCGTGATGTGGCCTCACGTCTGATCTTTATTGATGGCGGCACCATTGCCGAAGACGGTTCACCTGATATGCTGCTGACGGCCAGCGACAATCCGCGTCTGAAAGAATTCTTGCAACACGTATCCTGAATAGAAGTGAACGATAACAATATGAAAAAACTCGCAATCAGTGGTTCTGCTTTTGAAATCGGCCAGCAACTGGGTGAATTTGGCCGTGAAGCATGGCATCAAAAGCTGACGCTCACCGCACTCTGGCAGACGGTGACAGCCATGAAAGACGCCGAACAAACGTTGACCATGCGCGCGTTGGTCCAGGCACACTATCCGCTGATCTGGCAAGAGCTGGAAGGGCTGGCTGAGGGTTTGCAGGCACCGATTGATGAGGTGTTTGCCTGGAACTGCCGTGGCGATCTGGTGCGTTCAACCTCGGATGGATGTACCACCGTCGCGGGTCAAAGTGCTGATGGCGTGTTAACGATTGCGCACAACGAAGATGGTTTTCCTCAATTACGCAATGACTGTGCCATCGTTAGCATCAGCCCAGAACATGGCCTGGCCTTTACCAGCTTTGCTTATCCGGGTTCGATTTGCGGTCATACGATTGCCGTCAATGAGAAGGGCGTGGTGAATACGGTGAATAATATTCGTGCGCTGTATCGCCCTGAAGGCATGCCACGCCAGATTCTGGCCCGCGCCGCGCTAAATGCGGCCACGCTGGACGAGGCCATCGCGATTCTGACTGCATCACCGCGCGCCGGATCGTTCCACCACACGCTGGGACAGATGGGCGATAGCCGTTTGTTTAGCGTGGAAGCAACGGGTTCGGGTTGCTCCGTAACGCAACTGACCGAAGTGTTCGCTCATGCCAATCACCTGATTCACCCGCAGCTTGATGACGTTGAACAGGTCGTTACCGCCAGCTCCGGCTCACGCCAGCAGCGTTTAATTGAATGGCTGGAGATGCAAACGCAACTGGATGGCGATACTGCAAAAGCGATTCTCTCTGACCAGCATGATGCCGTGCTGCCCATTTATCGCCTCTCGCCGAACGATCCGGATGAAGAGAATACCCTGGCAACGGCGGTATTTACGCTGCATGCCAAACAGGTTGACTGGCAAATATTTACTTTGAACCGAGAAGATCCAGAATTTAAAGGCACGATTTCCTAAAAACTAATCTGCTATATTGTGAACCCGGTCACCCTGGCCGGGCGCTATTCAATTTAATCCCACTATAGTCGTTAAACATTCCGATTATGGTGGGGTACTAAAATGAATAGAAATAAAAAAGCCGTGATCAGCGGTTTAGCAGCAAACATAACCATGGCATTATCCGTAGCTGTTTTTACACTGGCGGGGAGCGCTATGGCAAATGCCGCGGAACATCATCAAACAGCACTAGTGGGCACCTGGACATCGATTCCCGATGCACCCTTAGAGCAAAAACCTGACCATCCAAGCGAAGGTTTATATCGTCTTAAGGTGAATGCTGACGGTACCTTAACGCCACTTGATGTGATCAAAATGAAAAGCCCGTCATGGATTGTAAAATCCCACGATGGCCGTTTTGCGTACACCACCAATGAAGAAAATGCCGGGTCTGTCACCGCACTGTCCGTTGATAAAAACGGACAGGTGAAGGTACTGAATGTGGTGGATAGCCACGGGGAGCAGCCGACGCACGCCACCATCAGCCCGGACGGAAAATTCCTGTTTGTGGCTAACTACTCGGTGGCGAAAGGCGGCGCGGGCGTGTCGGTGTTACCGATTCATCACGACGGTAAACTGGGTGAGCAGGTGCAGCACTTTGCTTTTGACCATGGTACGGGCGCGGTGAAAGGGCGTCAGGATGGCGGTCATGCACACTCGACCACCTTTACCCACGACGGCAAGTATCTGTACGCGGCCGATCTGGGCGGTGACAAGCTGCATGCCTATCGTTATCACGCCAGCAAAGCACAGCCACTGGAAGCGGATAGCGCGCGCGACGTGACCTTTACCGCGGGTTCTGGCCCGCGTCATATGGTGTTTTCACCGGATGGAAAACATGCGTATGTCACGACAGAAATGGCCGGTGAGATCGCGGTATTTGCGGTGAAAGACGATCGTCTCGATCGCAGTGCCACCGTGAAACTGAACAGTGAAAACAACAGCGCGGAATACCGTAGCGGCGGCGGAATTATTCTCAGTCCAAACGGTAAATATGTGATTGCAGCGAATCGCGGTTCGGATAATAAGCTGCTGGTGTTTAAAATTGAGGCGGATGGTCAATTAGGCAAGCCGGTAAGCTATAAAGCCAACGGCATTGAACCGCGAGCATTCTCATTTGATGCCAGCGGGAAATATCTCTATGTGACTAACGTGTTCACCAACAATATTTCCCTTTTCCATTTCGATGAGAACAGCGGTGAGCTGAAAGCGGCGGGCGATGCAGCAAAAGTATCCACGCCCACGGATATAAAGTTCTTTAATTAAGCCATTCAGTGGGCGCACCCAGATGCGCCCACTTCACAACGCTATTTTACCTGCGACATTTCCAGCAGCGCCTCTTCCATTGATGCACCAAACATTTGTCCGTGGGAAAGTCCCGGATAAAGTTGATAGCGCGCAGCCGCGCCGTTCTCCGCCATAACTTTGAGCGTGGTGCGCACTGCGCGCAATACTTCAGGTTCCGCCGTGTTGCTGTCGCTGCGGCGGTCGCCATTGCCTTCCATCAGGGTGATCTGCTTATCACTGGGTTTACGGTTCTGCATCTCACTCAACAGAGAGTTGAATCCCTGGCCGACCGATGGACTGGCAGCGAAATAGCGCGTAAACAGCTGAGAGGAGAGATAGCTGTCGAGCACAAACAATCCGCCGTAGGAGTGCCCCCACAGCGCGCGTTGTTGTTGATTAATATGCAAACCTTTCCACGCTGCGGGGACGATACGCTGCTCAAGCAAAGTGCGGAATGCGATGCTACCGCCGCCCTTGCGACCGCGGCTAAAGGTGTATCCTGCCTCGCCATGCTCTTTGTCAGGCGGGGTGTAATCGAAGGTGCGTGCGTTCACCTCAAACGGCAGGGTGGTTTGATACCCGACCACCACTAAGACCGGAGGGTTCCCCGCTGACATTTTTTGCAGCAGAGGATCGGTCAGTTTGTCCATCACCGCGTTTCCATCCAGCATCGTGATCATCGGGTAGCCAGATGGCGGAGGCGCTTTATCTGGCACAACAGTCCAAACTTTGTAATGCCGCTGGCCATCTGCCGAGTCATATTCGCTGATGGAGAAGTGGTAATAAGCGGAGCCTTTGTCGGCGATATTCGGGCCGAGTGGCGTCATATTGGGGCGCGCAACAACGCTGGTGGTCACGCTGCCAAGCAACAATAGCAGAAGGCTAAGGGGACGGTTTATCGCTGAAAATCTATAAAGCATTGAAATTCCGATACTCTGGTTGATGGGGGCGCATCATGATGCACCCTAAAATAGAGCGGCCATCGGATCCGATAGCCGCTGATTCACATCAGAAATGCATCCCCAGTTCCATATAGTAGGTGCGTCCTGATTCGTTGTAAGTGTTTGCGCCCGCGCCCCAAAGATAGGCGCCGGTGGTGGCATTGCCCGTGCTCTGCGCATTACCTTCGCGGAAGTGGCGTTTATCAAACAGATTATCGATACCGGCGGTGACATCCAGATACTTCGTCACGTTATAAGTCGCACTCATGCCAACCAGTGCGTACGGAGCAACCTGCCGCGTTTCGCTGCCCGATGTCGCTTCCCCTTTATAGTTCAGCTTCTTCGGTTTCTGACGACCATACCAGGTTAGCGTGCCCTGCACCGAGAGATCGTTGGTGGCCTGCCAGTCCAGCGTTGAGTTAATGGTGTACTTCGGAATGATCGACAGATAATCGCCGGTGGTTTTATTCTCGTTATCAATGATGTAGGTGAAATTATTGTTCATCTTCACCGAGTCAGTGATCGGGAAGTTCAGCGTGCCCTCCAGCCCCTGAACCACGGCTTTCGGCACGTTCTCCCACTTGTACACATCCGACGTGCCGTTGTTATAAACCGGACTGTAGCCACCTTCGATTTTGTCGTGATAGTCATTGCGATACCAGGTCAGTCCGGCCTGAATATCATCATGATGATATTCAATACCAATCTCTTTGTTGACGCTGGTTTCAGCTTTTAAGTCACTATTACCCTGCAAATAGCAGTAACTGGAACTGGCATAGCACCCCTGGCCTTTACTGAACAGCAGATAGTTGGGGTTGGTTTGATAAAGATTCGGGGCTTTCCAGGCGCGTGCGATGCCTAACTTCAGCGTGAAGTCGTCACCCAGATCCTGCGAGAGATTGAGCGCGGGGCTCCAGTTGCTGCCGCTGATGCTTTGATGATTGAAGCGGATGCCGGGCGTCAGGCGGGTTGAGTCGGTGAGTTCAATGTTATCTTCGGCATACACACCATAAATATCCGCCGAGCTATACAGGCTGCGTCCATCGCTGGTGATGCCGTTGACCGTGCCACCAGCCGTGGTGGTTTCGATATTTGACGCGGGATCTTTCATCGCCTGATGATTGAATTCTGCACCGAGCGTCAGTGTCTGATTCACCCATGCTTCCAGCGGAATATTCATCTCAGAATGCAGATTAGTGTCATACAGTGAGATGGTGGAAAAACCTTCATTCGATGAGCTGAAAATCCCGGCGATACCTCCCGACAGGCCTTCATTGAGGCGGGTATTGCGCGTTTTCTCAAACTGCACGTAGTTATTGGTAGTGACACCGTTATCCCACGCGCCGGTGTATTTCAAACTCAATGTCTGGCGATAGAGCACATTGGTCTCTTTGCCGTAATACTTCTGCACCAGCGCATTAGTATTGGTGTTTTGCGTGTCTCCGGCGTACAAATTGCCCTGACGGCTAAAGCCGGCATCCAGTTCCAAAGCCTGGCGCGGCATAAATTCCCAGCGCAGGGCAGAGTGGATATCTTTGTTTATCGAACCTTCACGGCCCGAAGGATAACTGCCTGCATAAGAACCAATACGCGGTGTGGTATGGCTCTCGTTAATGTCCTGCGCGTCAGCCTGGGTTTTGCTCCAGTTACCGTACAGGCGCAGGGTGAGATTATCGGCCAGTGCGCCGCTCAGGCTGGCATTGTAGCGCTTAGTGGCGCCTTCATCTTTGTGTTCCGGCGCATTGAAGTAGGTATTGAAATTGCCATGCCATTCGTCAGTGGTGGGCTTGGTGATGATATTCACTACACCCCCCATCGCACCATTACCGTAGAGTGCCGCCGCCGGACCGCGAATCACTTCAATGCGGTCGATCATTTCGGGTGGCACCCAGTTGGTATCACCGCGCGTATCACGCTCATCGCTCCAGCCGTAGCGCACCGAGTTGCGACTGCTGACCGGCATGCCATCGATCAGAATCAGGGTGTTTTCCGGGCCCATACCACGAATGTCGATTTGACGGTTATTGCCGCGCTGGCCGCTATTGGAATTGCCGGTGAGATTGACGCCGGGCTGAGTACGGATGATTTCGGCCACATCGCGCTGGATAGGGTGCTTTTTGATGGCTTCGCTGTCGATGGTGGAGACGCCTGGCGCCTGAAGAGTCTGTTCTCTGGCTGTCACCACCAGGGTATTTTCCGTACTGCTTTTCTTATCGGAAATTGCCAGTGGTTTCTGCTGTGGGTTTTCTGCGGTTTGGCTGTCTTTTATCGTGTTGTCATCGGCCTGAACAGCTGGAATCTGTAATGCTGCTGCAATAACGATACTGAGCAGCGAGCGAGCATAAATATGCTTCTCCATGATATTCAACCACTTCCTTGTAAGAGTAAAAAAGAGAAAACACCTTATTGAGAATGATTCTTAATTTCAATGGTGGCGTGGGTTTTCGATACGATCTAGCGCAATCGCTGTAAATCCCGGAATAATTTTCAAAGTTGAATGCTCTTAATAATGCAAAGTTCTTATCAATTGCGATGCTGACTATCCTTGTCGGCAGATCCAAATCGGTAAAGAAATCTTCATGCTTGCCGATAACCTTCAGGAATAGTTCACAAGAAGGATTATTTTGATGCTAAACGGGATTGGCAACAGCGTGTTACGCAACCTGATTTCTGCGGGTTCAAGCGTAAATATCACAGCAAACAGCAGGGCAGCACAAAGTCACTTGCAGGCAGAAGCGTCTACCAAAGTGACCTTCAGTGAGGCAAGTAAAGAAATAGCGGCTATCTATAAAATTGTGCCAGCACAAGTGCAGAGCAGTGGCACGATCAGCAGCAATTTGCAGGCGCAACTCAATGCGGCGGCCCAATCGGGTGGCGTTGGCATGAGCGGTATCGGCAGCAGTTTACTCAAGGGTCTGATGCAAAATGGTGACAATGTCACGTTAAGCGTACCCGCAACCTCCGCAGCCAATGTCACCAGTAGTAGCCAGAGTGCGGTGGCACTCACCCTGACCACACAATCGGGTATTGAGGTGAGTCTGCAAATGACGCGCCAGCAGGGCGGATTGGTGGTGGAGCTGAATACCAGTGGCGGTAAACTCAACAGTGATGAAGCCGCTGCCATCAGCCAACTCTCCGACGGCTTGCAAAAAGCATTGGACGGTTTTGACGCAGGGACGACGCAATTAGATATCAGCGACCTGATGAAGTTTGATACCTCGCAGCTGAAAAGCGTCGATTTGAAGACCGATCTGCGCAATGGCGACAACGTGACGCAGTCCCTCAACCTTCACGCGGATGATAACGAGCGCTGGCTCGGTTTTCACAACGGTGATGTCAGTATCAAGCTCGATACGGATGTATCCAGGCTGACTCAGGCAGGCAGCGCCGAACAGCAGGCCGCCGCACTCGATCAGTGGTCTGCCAAATTTGATCAGGCGGCTGCGCGTGGGCACGGCGATCGTGACATGCTGTCGTTGTTCAAATCCAGCTTCCGGGCGCTAAATACTACAGAAGGACAGGCAAGCCATAGCGTGAATACCCAGCGAGTGATCTCCATTGATGCTAATGCCGCGAAGAACGGTGCCATTAGCGGATTGGCTGATTTCTCCGCCAGCTATCAGCAGACGCCACGTTCTGATAATCCTTATAAGCCCGAGGAGCAGGATACTTTCTCATTAGACGTTGCGCAGCAAACCCGCTCGCAGCAGCATACTGATACTCAGGATTTGACACAGGATACGCTGTTTAAACTCAAGGCCAGTTTCCACACCGCACTCGATTCTGACGGGGCAGCGAAACTGACCGCACTTAAGTCATCACAGAATTACCGTTTCCATCTGATTGACGATGAAGAGCGCAGTCAGACCCTGGTTTCGCAGAACAAAAAGGGTGAGCTGGCAGCGCAGACCACGCAGCAGCTCACTCAGCATGAGACGGTGAAAAGCTATCAACAAGCCAAGCTTATCGATAGCGTGGAGATCCCACACAGCGAGAAAAAAGTCTCTTCACAGAATTACGCCCGCGCACTGTTTGAGCCCGAAAATTAATTACGATGCCCAGTGCCGTCATTTCGGTACCGGGCATTTTATTTTTGTTAATGCGTTTTTTAACCATCATTAGTGTTAATTGCTATTAAGACTTTCCCCGGCTTTTAATTTCGACAGGCATGTCGCTCCCCGCGTATTGCTTATTATCTCAAGGCTTGATGATGGTATATCTGATTAGTGGCAACGGATTGCCAGATATAGCATAACTCACGCTATTTACTTGTTTTATCTCCCCTGATTAATATCCCGTTCAATTCTTTATTCATTCATGACTTGCTGCTCACTAAAGAGCGGGTTTGTTGTTCACTGCGCGGTAAAAAGTGAAATAAAACATGACGCAAAACAGTGATTCCTTAACGCCACGCGCTGCGGTGATAACCACAGATGCAGAGGCCATCGCTGCAGCACAACATCTGGCAGAGCAGGCGTTGAGCGGCGCGGTAGAACGCGACCAGCAGCGTATTTATCCGCGGGAGCTGCTTGATCAGTTCACCCAACTGGGGCTCGGCAGTATTAGCGTGCCGCGCGAGTTCGGCGGTGGCGGATTGTCGTTTCAAACCTTGGCGGAAGTCTTTCGAGTGATCTCGGCCAGCGATCCTTCGCTGGGACAGATTCCGCAAAATCACTTTGGCCTAATTCAATTCATTCTTGGCGAAGGCAGCACTGCACAGCAGCAGTTTTTACTGAGCGAAGTGGTGCAGGGTAAACGTCTGGGTAATGGTGGGCCGGAGAAAAACACCCAACATACGCGGGATGTGCAGGCAAGACTCGTGACAACGTCACAAGGTTTGCAGCTGACGGGCGAAAAGTTCTATTCGACTGGCGCACTGTTTGCGGACGTCCTTGCCACTACCGCCATTCATGGTGAGCAGCCAGTGATGGCGTTTATTCCGCTGCCCGCTGAGGGGGTGGAAATTATTGATGACTGGTCAGGTATCGGACAGCGCACCACCGCCAGCGGTACGGTGAAACTGCAGCAGGTCACGGTGGAGGCAGCGCTGACCATGCCGCTGCCTGCAGCCGAAAAACCCACGCTGCGCGGTGCGGTATCTCAGCTGATTCAGGCAGCCATCGATGCCGGGATCGCGCAGGGTGCGCTGGATGAGGCGCTGGCGTTTGTGCGCAGCAGTTCCCGTCCGTGGATCGATGCGGGAGTCAGTCGTAATGCCGACGACCCCTATATTCTCGCCGACGTCGGGCGCATCAGCACCGAGCTGAGTGCAGCCAATGCCCTGTTGGCCCGCGCCGCCCGCGTGATTGATAGCATTGATCAGCAATCACTCACCCCTGAAAACTGCGCACGCGCCTCGATTGCGGTGGCAGAAGCCAAAGTGCTTACCACCGAGATTGCGCTGCGCGCCAGCGAGAAACTGCTGGAATGGGGCGGCAGCCGCGCCACGCTGCTGCGTCATGGCCTCGATCGCCACTGGCGTAATGCGCGCACCCATACGCTGCACGATCCTGTTCGCTGGAAGCATCACGCCATCGGAAACTATTACCTCAACGACGTGCTGCCTGCGCGTCATGCCTGGATTTAAGGAGTCATCATGACGCAGGTTTCCGCCAAACAGCGCGCGCAGCGCATCAGCAGTGCAGCACAAGCGCTGGATATTGCGTACACCCTCGCTGAGCGCTTCCGCAACGGTGCGGCTCAGCGCGATCACCAGCGCGAGTTACCGCATGCAGAACTGCAGCGCTATTTTCAGTCGGGTCTCGGTGCCATCACCGTGCCGCGCGAACATGGCGGCATCGCCATATCTACCGCCGAACTGGCTGAGATCTTCGTGATTCTCAGTGCAGTAGATGGCTCAATCGGCCAGGTGCCGCAAAATCACTTTTATGCGCTGGAAGTGTTGCGTGTTAACGGCAGTGAAGCGCAGCAGCAGCGGCTTTACGCCGAAGTATCAGCCGGGGTGCATCTGGGTAATGCCTTAGCCGAGTTCAGTTCGCCCGCCGCCCATCAACGATCCACCGCTATCACGCAGCATGCCGAAGGTTTACGCCTCAACGGCGATAAGTTTTATGCCACGGGGGCGCTGTTCGCCGATCGTATTCCCACTTTAGCGCTGGCCGATGACGGTAAAGAGCAGTTGGTGTTTGTCCCGCGCCAGCAGCCTGGTGTGACGGTGATTGATGACTGGAGCGGCTTTGGTCAGCGCACCACCGGCAGCGGCAGCGTGCAGTTCCGCGAGGTGGCGATTGCCGCAGAAGATGTGGTGCCGTTCCAGACCGCGTTTGAAAGACCGACCACTGTTGGCCCGTTCGCGCAGATTATGCATGCCGCAGTGGATCAGGGTATCGCGCGTGAGGCGTTTAACGACCTGCTGAGCTTTGTGCGTGAACGTGCGCGGCCGTGGCCGGACAGCGGCGTGACAAAGGCCAGCGAGGATCCGCTCACGCTGGATCGCATTGGCCGACTGGCGGCACGACTGAGTGCCGGTGATGCATTGCTGGCTGTCGCTGGAGAGGCGGTAGACGCTGCGCAGCGTGAAGCAACGGCGCAAAACGTTGCGCGTGCCTCAATAGAAGTGGCGAAAGCGCGCGCCTGGACCACCGAAGTGTCGCTGGAAGCCGGCAATCTGCTGTTTGAGTTAGGAGGATCGCGCGCCAGTTTGCGAGAGCATCATTTCGATCGTCACTGGCGCAATGCGCGGACCCACACGCTACATGATCCTGTGCGCTGGAAATATCCGGCAATTGGCAACTATCTGCTCAACGATGTGCTGCCGCCGCGCCGGGGGACAATATGAGTCAGCAACAGATTCTGCTCAACGCATTCAATATGAACTGCGTGGGGCATATCCATCACGGGATGTGGACGCATCCAGACGATCGTTCGGTGGATTTTAATTCGCTGGCGTATTGGCTGGATCTGGCACGTCTGCTGGAACGCGGCCTGTTTGACAGCCTGTTTATCGCTGACATTCTCGGTGTCTACGATGTTTATCAAGATGGCATTGGCTTGACCGCCAGCGAGTCGATCCAGTTGCCAGTCAACGATCCCTTGATGCTGATTTCCGGCATGGCGAGCGTGACGCAACATCTCGGCTTTGGCGTCACCGCTAACCTTAGCTATGAAGCGCCGTATCCGTTTGCTCGCCGTTTCTCGACGCTCGACCATCTCACCCAGGGACGCATTGGCTGGAATATTGTCACCGGCTATCTCGACAGCGCCGCACGCGCCATGGGCCAGAAGCAACTTCAGGATCATGACCGTCGCTATGATCAGGCCGATGAGTTTCTCGATGTGGCTTATCAATTGTGGGAAGGCAGCTGGCAGGATGATGCATTGCAAGCGAACAAAGCCAAACGGCTGTACGCCGATGCCAGCAAGATCCATGCAATCAACCATCAAGGCGAGTTCTATCAGGTGCAGGGTTATCACCTGAGCAGCCCCTCACCGCAACGCACACCGCTGCTGTTTCAGGCGGGTTCATCGACGCGCGGGGTGGCGTTTGCCGCACGCCATGCTGAGTGCTCATTTGTGAATGCGGCCTCACCGGCGGCGATGCGCGAGCAATCCACACGTTTACGTCAGGCGGCGGTGGCGGCAGGACGACATGCTGACGATCTGCGCATTTTTATGGGTGTCAGCGTGATTGTCGCGCCCACTGAACGCGAAGCGCAGGAAAAGCATCGCAGCTACCTCGAATATGCCAGCCCTGAAGCGGGTATTGCACACTTCTCAAGTTCGATTGGCTTGGATCTGGCGGCGTTTGGTCTGGATGAACCTATCCAAAGCGGCGACACGCGCGCCATTGAATCGGTGAGTAAGGCGTTCAGCGGCTGGACGCGCCGTCGATTGCTGGAGCAGCACGCCATGGGCAGCCGTTATCCGCTGATTGTCGGCAACCCTTCACAGGTGGCGGATGCGTTGATTCAGTGGATCGACGAAGGCGACATCGATGGCTTTAACCTGACGCGCATCCTTAATCCGCAAAGCTACCGCGATTTTATCGATCTGGTGGTGCCGGAGTTGCAACAGCGCGGCCGCTATAAAACCGCCTATCAGCCTGGCAGCTTACGGCAAAAAATATTCCAGCAGCAGGACCGTTTGCCTGATCGCCACCCGGCGGCGCGCTGGCGGCATGCCAATAACATTCGTTAATTTAACCTCAGGGATTTGATATGAAGATTTCACAGGTACTGGCGCTCAGCGCCTCGATTTTGACCTTCGGTGCATTTGCCGCCAATGATTACAGCGGCCCGCTGAAAGTGGGTACCACAGCAGCCTTCGCGCCACCGCTTGAAACCGCCGTGGCCGAAGCCAAAAAACAGGGGCTTGAGGTGCAGCTGGTGGAGTTCACAGACTGGACCGCACCCAATGTCAGCGTGGAGAACGGCGACATTGATGTGAACCTGTTCCAGCACAAACCTTTCCTTGAAAACGCGAATCAGCAGGGTGGTTTCCACCTGGTGCCCTATGCACCGGCCATCATCAATAACATTGGTCTTTATTCGAAAAAACACACGGGCATTGATCAGATCCCTGACGGCGGTACGGTAGCGATTGCCAACGATCCCATCAATGGCGCACGCGGGCTGCTGCTGCTGCAGAAAGCGCAGCTGATCACTCTCAAGCCGGGTGCCGGCCTGAAATCCACCGTGGATGATATTGCCAGCAATCCGAAACATCTGAAGATCATCGAAGTCGAAGCGGTACAGCTGTCGCGCGCTCTGGATGAAGTCGATCTGGCGCAGGGCTATCCGCACTATCTGCGTTTATCGAAAACCATCGATCCCAACAATGCGCTGCTGTTTGATGGCCTCGAACATCCAGAGTATGTGATTCAGTTCGTGGTGCGCGAAGGCCATCAGGACGATCCGCGCCTGAAAAAGTTTGTCGATATCTACCAGCACTCTCCGGTGGTTCGCGCCAAACTGGATGATTTTTACGGCAAGCTGTATCAGCCGGGCTGGAGCCAGTAAGGATGGTGAGCCTGACGATTCCCGGCGAACGTGATGCGCTGCTGACGCCCACCGTGGATGCGCCCGGCAAGGTGCACGTGCAGATCCGTGCGCTGAGCAAACGTTATGCCGGACAGACGCAGGAGGCGCTGAAGGAGATCGATTTGCAGGTTAAGCGCGGTGAGATCTTTGGCATTATCGGCCGCAGCGGCGCGGGGAAATCCACACTGATCCGCTGCCTCAACCGTCTTGAGAAGCCCACTCAGGGAACGGTGGTGATTGATGGTATCGACCTCAGCAGTTTAACCGACCGTGACCTGGTGGCGTGGCGTCGTCGCACCGGGATGATCTTCCAGCACTTTAATCTGTTGTCGGCGAAAACCGTTCGGGAAAACATTGAGTTGCCGTTGAAAGTGGCGGGCGTGCCCGCGCAACAACGGCGGCAGAAGGTGGATGAACTGCTGGCGCTGGTGGGGCTGGAGACGCGCCAAAACGCATGGCCTGCACAACTTTCTGGCGGACAGAAACAGCGTGTCGGCATTGCGCGCGCGTTGGTGCACGACCCTGAGTTGTTACTGTGTGACGAAGCGACCTCGGCACTCGATCCTGAAACCACGCGTTCGATTCTGGCGCTGTTGAAAAAAATCAATCAACAGCGGCACATCACCATTGTGCTGATCACCCATGAAATGGATGTGGTGCACGATCTCTGTCACCAGGTGGCAGTGATCGAGCAGGGTGAAATCATTGAGCGCGGTCCGGTGTGGCAGGTCTACAGCGATCCGCTACAGGAGACCACGCGGCAGTTACTCAACCCGCAGTTTGCGGCGTTGCCCGAAGCACTGCAACCGCTACTGACGCCGACGCGCCAGCAGCCTGATTCACGTTTACTGGTGCGATTACGCTACAGCGGTCAGGGCGCGCAGCCCGATCTGGCGGCGATCAGCGCACGCGTGCCGGGTACGTTAACGCTGATTTATAGCGCGGTCGAGTGGGTTGAGCGTAAGCCCACCGGGCAATTGCTGTTGCTGCTGGATGCCCACCATGATGCGGCGCAGGTGTATGACTTGCTGACAGACTCAGCGGATCAACTGGAGGTAACAGGTTATGTCACTGAGTCTTGATCGTTTATGGATCGGGCTGCTGGATACGCTGCTGATGGTCGGCGTGTCATCACTCTTAGCACTGGCGATTGGCTTGCCGATGGCGGTGATTTTAGTGGTAACGGGTCGCGGCGATCTGTTTCCCAGCCCGCTGTTGAATCGTGTATTGGGATGGGTAGTAAATCTGTTCCGATCGATCCCCTTTTTGATCCTGATGGTGGCATTAATCCCATTTACCCACTGGATTGTGGGCACCACCTATGGCGTATGGGCGGCAGTGGTTCCCTTGACCTTAGCAGCGACGCCCTTTTTTGCGCGCATCGCCGAAGTGAGTCTGCGTGAGGTGGACAAAGGACTGACCGAAGCGGCGCAGGCGATGGGTTTTCATCGCTGGCATATTGTCTGGCATGTGCTGTTGCCAGAAGCGCGCCCCGGCACTGTGAGTGGCTTTACCATCACGCTGGTGACGATGATCAATGCTTCCGCCATGGCCGGTGCCATTGGCGCGGGCGGATTGGGTGATCTCGCCTATCGCTACGGCTATCAGCGCTTTGATATGCAGGTGATGCTGACGGTGATTGTGGTGCTGGTGGCATTGGTGACGGTGCTGCAATTTTTTGGTGACCGGCTGTCGCGGCGGTTGAATCACCGCTGAGCCGTTGAATCTCAGCTCATCTATGAACGAGGGACAGTACATTGCGTCGCGCTAAATGTTTCCATAACGGTTGCGACGCTACGAATCATACACGCCATCATCAGCGCCGCCGCAAAATTTGCCCATCATTCTCGCGCGGATGCGAAACGTGCACTTAGCGATGGCCGTCCTGCAAACATGCAGGTGGTTATGATTTGTAGACCTTCGTGGTGTGGGCGGCCTTCAGGCCGCCCACCTCAGCGAATCTGTAATTCTGCCAGCGCCGTTAATAGCGCATCGACTTTAGGTAACAACTGCTTACGGCGCGGCCAGATCAGCGTCAGCGCCAATCCATCGGGTTGTTGCTCCGGCAAGATGATCTCCAGTTCACCGCGCGCCAGCGGCTCGCGCACCAACCACGAGGGCATCTGCGCCACGCCCAATCCGCCACACAGCGCCTGAACTTGCGCATCCACGTCGCCCAATGCCATCCGGTGTGGCACATTGCGCCAGTGCGGATGCCCATCGGCAGTAGTAAACAACCAGGGCTTACTGCTGCCATCCACACGTTCGTACATAATTGCCTGATGCTGCAACAGCTCGCTTTCGTTGCGAGGACGACCTGCGCGGGCTAAATATTCTGGCGCAGCGCAAAACACCATGCGCTCGCGGCCCATCTGTCGGCAGCCTAGCGATGCGGGTACATCCGGCGAACCGCCAATGCGCACCGCGACATCGATCCCCTCATCAAACAAATCGATAAAACGATCCGAGAAGGTGAGGTTGAGTTCCAACTCGGGATGTTGCTGACAAAACGGAATCAGCAGCGGCATCACTTCGAGGCGGCCATAAGTATTTGGCACCGCAACACGCAATCTGCCCGAAGGAATGCTGCGCTGTGCCGCCAGCACCGCTTCAGCTTCGGCTAGCTCCTCCATGATGCGCAGACAGGTTTGATAGTAGGCGTTACCGGCATCGGTGAGCTTCAGGCTGCGTGTGGTGCGTTCCAGCAAACGTGAACCGAGACGGGTTTCTAATCGCGTCACGCTTTTACTTACGGCTGAACCGGTCAGGTGCAAACGTTCCGCCGCGGCTGCAAAACTGCCACTCTCGACGCTGGCTACAAAGGGAACAATGTCTTTCAGGCGCTGATCGTGCATCTATTCATGAACCCAGGTTGTGAATGATGTGAATTAAAGCCAGAGATAGGAATTCAATTCTCTATTAGGCTAATGATTACTGAAACCGAGGAGAATTGAAATGCAAAAGCAGGCGTTAATTGTCGGCATCAGCGGCGTCATTGGACGTGCGCTGGCGGAAAAACTGCAAAGTGAAGGATGGCAGGTGACTGGATTATCCCGTGGACGCGGCGCGATCCCTGAAGGTTGCCGTAGTTTGACCGCAGATCTTACCGATGCTAATGCGGTCAGCGTCGCACTGTCACAAGAGAAGCCTGATGCGGTGTTCTTTAGCGTCTGGTCTCGTCAGGAGAACGAAAAAGAGAATATTCGCGTTAACGGCGGCATGGTACGCAACGTGATTGAGGCGCTCGGCGAGCGCCTCAAGGGTTCGCATGTGGCGCTGGTCACGGGTCTGAAGCACTATCTGGGCCCGTTTGAGGCATATGGCAAAGGCGCGGTACCGGTGACGCCATTCCGCGAAGAGCAGGGACGCCAGCCGGTCGATAACTTCTACTATGCGCAGGAAGATGAAATCTTTGCCGGTGCCGGGAAATATGGTTATCGCTGGAGCGTGCATCGCCCGCACACCATCATCGGTTATGCGCTGGGCAATGCCATGAACATGGGTCAGACGCTGGCGGTGTATGCCACGCTGTGTCGTGAGCAGGGCTGGCCGTTTATCTTCCCCGGCTCGCCGGAGCAGTGGAACGGTATCGCTGATGTGACGGACGCCGGTTTGCTGGCGGAGCAGTTATTGTGGGCAGCGACGGCGGACGAAGCAGCCAATCAGGACTTTAACGCGGTCAACGGCGATGTGTTCCGCTGGAACTGGTTGTGGCCACGTCTGGCCGCGTACTTTGGCGTTGAGGCCGCCGCGTTTCCTGCGCAGATGATGCCATTAGAAGGGCGCATGCAGGAAGCCGCAGACGCATGGCGTGAAATTGCCGCGCGCGAACAGCTGCGTGAGGCGGATATCAATAAGCTGGCTTCGTGGTGGCACACCGATGCGGATCTGGGGCGTCCAATGGAAGCGTTCACCGACATGAGCAAAAGCCGCAAAGCGGGTTTCACCGGATATCGTTCAACGCTGGATTCGTTTACTGGGCTGTTTGATCGGCTGAAGGCGGAGAAGGTGATTCCGCAATAACTTTTGTTATCGACATCTGCTTCGGGGTGCGCGTCATAGCGCACCTTCGTCCTAAAACTAACTCTAAAATGTTCGGGCTCAGATATCCAACCTGAGGTATTTGGGACCTTCAACGTAATGATTCTTGATTATCTTCAAGCTCCCGTATTTTACGCATAACGGGTCGGACGTCGTTACTCATAAATTCCATCGTAGTGAGAAACACCATGCGTTGCTTATCAAAATTTTTTCGATAAAACATAAAGCGCAGACCGGGAGCACAGACCAGTAATTCAACACCTTCGTTCATAAGCGTTTCAATATTCGACTCTGTGGTGTCGCGGGTGAAGCGCCAGTTCAATTGGCGTTTATCGATCGCCTTCTGCACTGCGGCGATATATTTATCTTCGCGAAAATAGGCAAACAATCCACCACCTATTCCGAATCCCGGTGTTCTGAACAATGTTGGACTGGGCATGTAGATAAATACGATGTTTTTCATCGACGATTAATCCTTAATCTTGATGGGTGAACATGGTAGCAGAAGCCTAATGAAGGTTTCTTTACGCAAAACTGGCGCTATCTTGTTGATATGAAGGGATGATAACATGAGAATGATTATCAACAACAGGAGGTTGTTATGTTCAAGGTACTGCCCATCATTCTCACTCTGGCATTAGCAGGTTGCACCACTCCATCCGCCAATAAAGCACATCCCAAAGCCCTGCGAATGGATAAGCCTGATTACCCTTTTTATGCTGCAAAGAATCATATCGAAGGAAAGGTGCAATTTTTTTATGATGTCGATGCGCAAGGTAAGGTCAGTGAAATGCGCATTGTTCAATCCACACCTGACCATCTGTTTGATGACGCGGTTATAAGAGCTGTCAACAAGTGGCGATTTGAAAAAGGCCATCCCGCTAAAAATATTCCAATGAATGTGGTGATGCGCGTGAGTCCTCCGCCCAATATAAGTGATTCGATGTTGTGATGGGCTAAGCGGTCTTCGCAATAATTCAGAGTGCTTAAGGTGTGGTGAGCAAAGCATTCTTTTCGAACACTGACTATCTCTGAATTTAGTGACAGCCATCTTGCGATGGCTGTTTAAATGTCGTTTCTAAACCTGCGTCAACCCACCATCAACGCAGATCTCAGCGCCCGCGATATAACTGCTCTCATCACTGGCGAGGAACAACGCGGCATTGGCCACCTCTTCCGGTTTTGCCATTCTGCCGAGGGGTATGGCGCTGGTGAGCCCTTTTCGTACCTGTTCTGAAGCCGCCCCCATCATTTCGGTATCCACAGGGCCGGGTGCGACCACATTGACGCGAATACCGCGAGGGGCGAGTTCACGGGTCCACGTGCGGGCAAATGAACGCAGAGCGGCTTTGCTGGCAGAGTAAACACCATAACCTTCCGTGCCAATCACATCCGCAATCGAGCCAATCAACACCACGCTCGCGCCCGGTTTGAGCAGGGGCAGCGCAGCTTGTAAGGCAAAGAGCGGCGAGCGCACGTTAAGTCCGAAAATCTGCTCGTAGTGAGACTCACTGATCTCGTCTAACCGGGCGTATTCCGACATGCCCGCATTGATCACCAACACATCCAAATGGCCTGAGGTGTTTTTGATGCTGTCCATAATACCGACCAGCTCTTCGTTCTGACTGACATCGGCGCGTAACGGCTTCGCGATGCCGGATATCTTGCGGCTGGCAATGGCTAATTCTTCCTCACGACGAGAGGTGAACCAGGTGGTTGCTCCTTCGCTGGCGAAACGCTGGCTGATCGCCAAACCGATACCTTTTGCGCCGCCCAGTACCACGGCAACTTTGTTTTCTAATCTGCTCATCTGCAATGCTCCTTTAAGAGTGGAACCCAGATGATATAAAAACTATACTTGATATCAATTACGCACTTAGTTTATATCAGATATATACGGGTATATCGCCATGAATGAGAATACTGACAAGCCATTGATTGACATCGGTAAAACTCGACCTGTTTTGGAAAATATTACCAATAAGTGGTCAATATTAATTCTCACCGTACTCTGTACACAGCCCTCAAGGTTCAATGAGATTCGCCGCAGACTGGATGGGATTACGCATAAAGCACTGGCGGATGCGCTCAAACGTCTGGAGCGCAATGGTCTGGTGAACCGTAAAGTGCTCCCGACTGCGCCGGTGAGCGTGGAATACAGCATCACACCTTTAGCGCAGACACTGCAGCAGCCTTTTATGGCGTTGGCGAGTTGGGCGATGGAGTACGGTTCTGAGATGGAACAGGCTCAAGCCGCTTACGACCTCACAAAACTTGAAGCGAACAAGTTAGTGGAAGAGGTTTAAGGATTGGCTTTTTATTTTAGGAAATTGGAGAGATTGGCAGCGCATTAGTTTATTTACGATGCGCTGCCGTTTAATTCTGTATTAACGCTTATTAGAGAGTATCCCTTTATTGCCTTAACCCAACTTCACCCAGCGGCGACCTAATAGCACAGTCATCACCACAATCACCGCAATGGCGGCGAGATGCATCACGAAATCCATAGGATGCAGATGTACCGGATGGCAAAACGCCAGCAGGGTGACTGCCATGCAGGAGATGCCTAGTCCGGCCATCGCCAGGCTGCGAACCGGATGAAGTGCGCGTGTCTTCCGTAAACTGGCAATCATCAGGGCCATCATCGGTGTGCTGACCACTAGCAGGAAGGTAAAGCAACGGGTGCTGTCGTTATCGTGTGCTTCTGCGATCGCGTGAGGAATGCTGCTCAGGCTCAATCCCAGCCACAGTAAACCAATCGGTAGAAGGGCTTTCCAGCTGATGCTCCGGCGCCCGGCAATACTCATATTGAATGCGCTACGGATGGCCAGCAGCCCGAGGATAAACGCCAGCGCCAGCTGAATGAGCGCGCGCATCGCACCGGGTTGCGACCAATCGGTTAGTGTACGCTGCACCAGAAAACTGGCGGCGATGCCGCAGGGCAGCGCCAGTAGCAGCCACATTAATACACGCCAATAAGTCGGCCGCGTTGGTTGAACGGGCTGCATATCGCGGCCGAGTTTTTCAATTAACAGGTCATGATTATTCATGGTGTGCTCCAAAGCGACGCAAATTGCTCAGCGCGCGATGCAGCAGGGATTTCACCGCTGCCACACTTAAATTGTTATGTTCTGCCGCTTCCGTCAGGCTCATTTCGCGCAGATGAACATGTTCGACAATCTCGCGCTGGCGCGAGGGAAGCTGGCGCAGATAGCCAGCCAGTTCCTCTTGTGTATCCAGCGGTGGGGCCTCTGGCGCAATAGCAGCTTCAGTTAGCGTTTCTTCATGGACTTCCCATTGCTGATGGCGTCCGCGTCGTCGCAGGGCATCTACGGCGCGAGCGGAGATGATGGCCATCAGCCAGGGTAAGAACGGGTAGGCAGGATCATAGGTGTGACGCACCCGATGCACGGTTAACAGCACATCCTGAATCACATCTTCCACTAATGCCTGGTCGGTGAGTTGTTTGCGTATTTGCCCGCGTATCACCGGCACTAGCGCTTTGAGCAGTCGGGTGTAGGCGAGCTGATCGCCCGCCTGCGCCTGTTCCATTAGCGCGGGCCAACTTTCGCGCGCGCTATCACTTGCTTGCATAATCCGCCTTGAAACTATTACGCCTTGGTGCTGGCCGCTTGCAGCGCATTCACCACAATGCTCGGTGTCAGCACTTGCGGTAGCACTTTTGGCGGTCCGCCATCGGCGGGGTAAACCAGATACATCGGCAGTCCGCCCTGACCAAACTCGCTCATGGCGTCATCGACGTCGGGATTAAACTTGGTGGAGTCCGCCACCATATACAACGTACCGGTTTTTGTCAGCGCATCTTTAACGGCCTGCGTCGACAGTGAGGTTTTTTCATTCACCTGACAGGTAATACACCATGAGGCGGTGAAATCGACAAAGATGGCTTTACCATGTCCGCGCTGAGAGGCAACGGCTTGCGGTGTCCACTTCTCTTTGGTGAGCTGACTTGCCACCTGGTCGCCTGCCAGCGCTGCGCCCGGTTGAATTAACTGCGGCAGGGGGGCCAGCACGGCGATAACCAATACGGCGGTCACGGCGAACAGAACTTTATGGCCTTTACCGGCAAAGCGGCGATGTTGCGCCATCCCATATAGCCAGCCCGCGAATGCCACCACCACAGAAGCTGCTAATAGTGTAGCCAATGCCGCGCTGCCTGCCTGTTGTGCGAGCACCCATACCAGCCAGGCGTAAGCGCCAAACATCGGGAAGGCTAAACCGCGCTTCAGTACATCCATCCATGCGCCTGGACGAGGCAGGAATCTCGCCAGCTGAGGGAACAGGGAAACCAGCGTGAAGGGTGCCGCAAAGCCGATCGCCAGGGCAAAGAAGATCACCAGTGCCACAGCAGGCGGTTGCACCAACGCATATCCAATCGCGCTTGCCATAAAGGGTGCTGCGCAAGGCGTTGCGACAAGGATCGCCAATACACCGGTCAGCGCAGAACGTAAGAATGCGCCGCGATTGATTTCCACCGCTCCGACGCGCTGAACAGACAAGCCCACTTCAAACACGCCGAGCAGATTGAGCGCAGCGGCAAGGATCACCAGTGACAGCAGCGCAATCACCAAAGGGGACTGTAACTGGAATCCCCAGCCCACGGCGGCACCGCCTGCACGCGCGGCCAGCAGAATACCTGCGAGCGCCATCATGGTAACGATCACGCCCAGTAAGAAGCCTAAACCTTCACGACGCGCGTTGGCGGCATTGTCAGTGTGGCGCAACAGGCCGAGCGCTTTCAGGGAGATGACCGGAAAGACGCAGGGCATTAAGTTAAGAATGATGCCGCCAATAAAGGCGGCCAGCATGGCGGTTAACATCGCTGGCCTCTTTGCTTAGTTAGTTTGCGGATGTGCGGCGTCGTACTGCTTCACGGCGGCGAGGGCTTTCTCGATGTGCGTATCCGGGTTTCTATCAGTGTAACTCAGCAGGATGTCGCCATTAGGCGCAATCACATAAGAGGTGCGATCGGAAAGGGTTTTGCCTTTCATCTGCATGGTGGTCTGATACTGCGCGGCAATTTTTGCACCTGGGTCAGCGGCGACGGCGAATTTGTCACGGCATTCCAGTTTAGAGAAATCGCTCACCTGATCGGTATTGCCTGCAGTCACACCAATAACTGTGGCGTGCATTTTGGTGAAGTTGTCGGTGGCTTCGGCGAAGTCATGCGCTTCAATCGTACAGCCTGCGCTAAACGCTGCCGGGAAGAAGTAAAGCACCACTGGCCCTTTTTGCAGCGCTTTTTGCAGCGAGAAGGTCAATGGTTTACCGGCTAATGCACCTTGCAGTTCGAAATTCGGTGCTTTTGCGCCAACCGGCAGCGCGGCGCTGGCGTTAAAAGCGGTGGCAGAGAGGCCCAATGCGGCGGTGATGCTCAGAGTACAAACGAGGGTTTTGAACGATTTCATTATCTGCTCCTGCGATGTAAGGGAGGTCCGGTTTTAGTGACTCAATACATCAGTTCGCTGGAGGGGGCAGAAAGGTTTCGGTGCCAGGAAAAAAAAGTTAAATTAGCGGCGCAATGTGACTCATGGAAAAAGAGGCTAAGAGAAATGAATCGGAATTATTTCAGTAAAATCATTTTGTTAATGGGGTTATCTTGCTCGGCTACCGCGCTGGCGGCCCCGGCGATAAACAGTGATGTCGCTTCACTGATCAACCAGCGTCTGTCTTATATGAAGGATGTGGCGGGGTATAAAGCCGCCAATCATCTTGCGATTGAAGATCTGCCGCAAGAAGACAAGGTTTTGGCCAGCGCTGTGCAGCAAGCCGAAAAACTGGGCTTAGCGGGCGAGTCTGTGAAACCCTTTGTGCAGGCTCAGATGGATGCAGCCAAAGCGATTCAATATCGCTATCGCGCAGATTGGCTCTCCACGCCCGAGCAGGGATGGCAGCCTTTGCCGCTGGATCAGGTCAGAACCAAAATTAATGTGCTGAGCGCCAGCATACTGAGCGGTATCCGTGCGCAGTTAGCGCAGGGCAAACCCTTCACCGATAAAGCCGCCTTTCTGCACACGCTTGATCAAGCGAATCTGGAACAGGGTGATAAAACGCGGCTGTGGGAAGCCCTGCAGAAAATTAGTCTGAATAAGTAGTGGTTATTTATAAGGCGGGGCGTATTAAGATTACGCCTCCTTCTTCTGTCGTTCACCTTACAGACTGCAATATTATCCACGATATCCCCACCTGGGGATAAAGCACCCACTATCCCCAGGTGGGGATAAAATTCAGATGGCCAACGATCCCTTCCGCCACTTTTTCCTTATAACACCAACTGAACTCCCTATGTCCTGCTGGAGAATCCCCTCTGCTATAACTGCTGCGAGTTGATAACGCGCAGGAAAAGTTTGTCATGGATATTCGTAAAATTAAGAAACTGATCGAACTGGTTGAAGAGTCCGGCATCTCCGAGCTGGAAATCTCTGAAGGCGAAGAGTCAGTTCGTATCAGCCGTTCACCTGCAAACGCCGGCTACCCGATGATGCAGCAGGCTTACGCTGCACCAATGATGCAGCAGCCAGGCCTGGCGACTGCGGTCGCACCTGTTGCTGCGGCGCCGGTTGAAGCGGCTAAGCCAGAAATCACTGGCCACATCGTGCGTTCTCCGATGGTCGGAACTTTCTATCGCACCCCGAGCCCGGACGCGAAAGCCTTTATCGAAGTCGGCCAGAAAGTGAACGCCGGCGACACCCTGTGCATCGTTGAAGCGATGAAAATGATGAACCAGATCGAAGCCGACAAATCCGGCGTTGTGAAGGCGATCCTGGTGGAAAGCGGCCAACCGGTTGAATTTGACGAGCCGCTCGTCGTCATCGAATAACGAGGCGAAGCATGCTGGATAAAATTGTTATTGCTAACCGTGGTGAGATCGCGCTGCGCATTCTGCGTGCCTGTAAAGAGCTGGGCATCAAGACTGTCGCCGTTCACTCCACCGCGGACCGCGACCTGAAGCACGTGCTGCTGGCGGACGAAACCGTCTGTATCGGCCCGGCGCAGTCGGTCAAAAGCTACCTGAACATCCCGGCCCTGATCTCCGCCGCCGAAATCACCGGCGCCGTGGCGATCCACCCGGGCTACGGCTTCCTCTCCGAGAACGCCGATTTTGCCGAGCAGGTTGAGCGCTCTGGTTTTATCTTCATCGGCCCGAAAGCTGACACCATCCGCCTGATGGGCGACAAAGTGTCGGCGATCACCGCCATGAAGAAAACCGGCGTACCGACCGTGCCAGGTTCTGATGGCTCGCTGACTGAAGACATGGATAAAAACCGTGCCATCGCCAAGCGCATCGGTTATCCGGTGATCATCAAAGCCTCCGGCGGCGGCGGCGGTCGTGGTATGCGTGTGGTGCGCAATGAAAAGGATCTTGAGCAGTCCATCGGCATGACGAAAGCGGAAGCCAAAGCGGCTTTCAACAACGACATGGTCTACATGGAGAAATTCCTCGAGAACCCGCGTCACATCGAGATTCAGGTGATGGCCGACGGCCAGGGCAACGCGATCTATCTGGCGGAACGTGACTGCTCAATGCAGCGTCGCCACCAGAAAGTCGTTGAAGAAGCACCCGCGCCAGGCATCACGCCGGAACTGCGTCGCTTTATCGGCGAACGCTGCGCGAAAGCCTGTATCGATATCGGCTACCGCGGTGCGGGTACGTTCGAGTTCCTGTACGAAAACGGTGAGTTCTACTTCATCGAGATGAACACCCGTATTCAGGTGGAGCATCCGGTGACCGAGATGATCACCGGCGTGGATCTGATCAAAGAGCAGCTGCGCATTGCTGCCGGTCAGCCGCTGTCGATCAAACAGGAAGACGTGATGGTACGCGGTCATGCGGTAGAGTGTCGTATCAACGCCGAAGATCCGAACACCTTCCTGCCGAGCCCGGGCAAGATCACCCGTTTCCACGCGCCAGGCGGTTTTGGCGTGCGCTGGGAATCGCACATCTATGCCGGCTACACCGTGCCACCGTACTACGACTCGATGATCGGCAAGCTGATCACCTACGGTGACACTCGTGAAGTGGCTATCGCGCGCATGAAAAATGCGCTGGCGGAACTGATCATCGACGGCATCAAGACCAACGTCGAGCTGCAGATGAAAATCATGTCCGACGAAAACTTCCAGCAGGGTGGCACCAACATCCACTATCTGGAGAAAAAACTCGGCCTGCACGACTGAATCAATCCTCTCGCCGCCATTTTGCCGTGGGCGGCGTTTTCCTATCCTGACAGTAAAATCTGGAGGTCAGTTTGTCTGAACTTTCCTATGTGACGGGTGACCGTCACTCAGCCTGGTCAACTTATCTGACGCAGGTCGAACGCGTGTTGCCTCTGCTGGGCGATTTGAGTCGCTGGGCCGATACCTTAACGCATCCAAAACGGGCATTAATCGTTGATATTCCGCTGGAAATGGATGATGGCACGGTGCGTCATTTTGAGGGCTATCGCGTGCAGCACAACTTATCGCGCGGGCCGGGTAAGGGCGGGGTGCGTTTTCATCCTGATGTGACATTGCAGGAAGTGATGGCGCTCTCCGCGTGGATGACGGTGAAGTGCGCTGCGCTGAACCTGCCGTTTGGCGGAGCGAAAGGCGGCGTGCGTGTCGATCCCACTACCTTGTCCCATAAGGAGCTGGAGCGTTTAACGCGGCGCTATACCAGCGAAATCGGCAATATGATTGGCCCACAGCAGGATATTCCTGCGCCTGACGTCGGCACTAACGCGCAGGTGATGGCGTGGATGATGGATACCTGGTCGATGAACGTCGGCGCCACGACGACAGGCGTCGTCACCGGCAAACCGGTGCATTTGGGCGGCTCGCTGGGACGCGTTAAGGCTACGGGGCGCGGCGTGTTTGTTACTGGCTGCCGTGCGGCAGAGAAACTGGGGATTGAAGTCGCGAGCAGTCGCGTGGCGGTACAGGGCTTTGGCAATGTTGGCAGCGTCAGCGCCGAGCTGTTCCATGCGCTGGGGGCGAAAGTGGTGGCGGTTCAGGATCACAAAGGCACACTCTATCTGTCCAGCGGACTGGATATTCCAGCGTTACAGGTGTGGCAACAAGCTCACGGCACCATCGCTGGCTTCCCCGGCGCTGACCACATTGCGGATGAACATTTCTGGACACAGCCTTACGACATTCTGGTGCCTGCCGCGCTGGAGGGACAGATCACGGCTGAACGCGCCAACCAGCTTCAATGTCGCCTGATTATTGAGGGCGCAAACGGTCCTACGCTGCCGGAAGCCGATGATATCTTGCAGCAACGCGGCATTGCTGTGGTGCCAGATGTGATTGCGAATGCGGGCGGTGTTACGGTGAGCTATTTCGAATGGGTGCAGGACTTCTCCAGCTTCTTCTGGAGCGAGGAGGAGATCAATCAACGGCTGGAAAGCATTATGAAGCACGCAATTGAAGCCGTGTGGCAGAAAGCCGATGCGCTCAGCGTGACGCTGCGTACGGCAGCTTATGCTGTTGCCTGCGAGCGAATTCTGCTGGCCAGGAAGGATCGCGGGTTGTATCCGTAATGAGAAATCCTGGATGGCTTTAAATACGAAATGGCGGCTTCAAAGCCGCCATTTTTTATCGATAATGGTATTTGAACTGATAGAAAAGGCCTAATTCCACCTGGTCATCATTCGGCAGACCCAGTCTGTTGTCATCATCAAGGAAACCGCAGGTGCCCATTAAAGCATCTTGGCATAGGCTTCTAGTTGGTCGGCAACCATTCCCCAGCCATTGTGAAAGCCCATTTTTTCATGTTCTGCGCGCGCATCAGCGTTGCGATGCCTGGCAATCGCAACGTACCGAGTCGCATGTGGATTGAGCGGTTCAAGCAGCAATATTGCGGTCATAAAAGGATGTTCAGCGGGTTTCCATCCCTCAGTATAGGTGTCGGTAAACACCAGCTTCCGACCCGGTATCAGCTCCAGAAATACCCCTTCGTTGCGCACTTCATTCCCCTCCACCTCAAAAACCGTATTGAACCGACCACCAGGATGCAGATCGATATCGCAACTGAGTAACTTGTGCGGCTTAGGCACAAAAAAATGCTTGAGATGTTCAGGTGTGGTCCAGCAGCGCCAAATGACATCGGCGGGCACTTGCAAGGTGCGCTCAAGCTGTAAATCGGTCTCGGCATCCAGAATCATCATCTTTTCCTGCTCGATAAATGTCAGTTTCAACAGTGTAGTTGCGAGGCAGAAAACGGGTTAACTGACCGGGCGGATACCCTGACAGAACAAGCTAAGCGTGTGCTGTACGATAATCTCCGTATCAAACTCCGGCTCATTGGCAAAGCGTGTGAAGGGCATCAGAATCATGCTCAGGATGGATGTCATCAGCAAATCGGGATTCAACGCCGCATTCAATAAACCCTGTTGTTGCCAGCGCACAATCAACGCCCTGACTTTGTCACGCCCCGCATGACCATAACGTTCTTTGATGTGCTGACCTAAGCCGTGTGAACCGCTGGTCACTTCTTGCATCCATAAGGGGGCGAACCAGTCGTTGGTCAGAACGATATCCGCGATTTCACGAATGAACCCACTGAATGTAGTGACAGGGTCACCTATATCTTCATCGAAATGCGCTTCCAGACGCTGACGCATCGGTAGAAATCGCTCCTCAACTACCACATCCAGCAGCGACTCACGTGACTGAAAATAGTAATTCAGCATCGCCGGACTGACGCCCGCCTGGCGTGCTATGGCATTGAGTGAGGTTTCTGCAATACCGTTTTTAGCATACAGCGCTAAGGTGATATCCAGCAGGTGCTCACGCTGTTGCGCGTTAATGGCCCCGCCACGCGGTCGACCCGGACGGCGAGGTTGGGTGTGAGTTGTCTTATCAGCAGCAGGGACTTTTTGTGCGGTCATCTTTACGCGTTCGCTTGTTTCGTGTCAGACTGTGGACAATATTAATTGTGTATTTAATTAATTTCAATTGGTGTCTGATATGAAACCTGAAACATACGCGCCGCAATCAGGCAGCGGGGAAGAGAGTCCACCTTCCGTCCGTTTGCTGATGGGCGCACTGATGCTGGTGATGCTGCTCTCTGCACTCGACCAGACCATCGTCTCTACCGCGTTGCCCACCATTGTGGGTGAGCTGGGCGGCCTTGATCGCCTGTCGTGGATCGTGACGGCCTATATGCTCGCGTCCACCATCGTGGTGCCGCTGTACGGTAAATTTGGTGACCTGTTTGGCCGTAAAACGGTGCTGCAAATCTCCGTTGTTCTGTTCCTGATTGGCTCCGCACTGTGTGGGCTGGCGCAAAATATGGAGCAACTGATATTCACCCGCGCCCTGCAAGGTCTGGGCGGCGGGGGGCTGATGGTGGTCAGCATGGCAGCGGTGGCGGATATCATCCCGCCTGCCGATCGTGGCAAATACCAGGGGCTGTTTGGTGGGGTATTTGGATTGGCGACGGTGGTTGGCCCGTTACTCGGCGGCTTTATCGTGCAGCACGCCTCCTGGCGCTGGATTTTTTATATCAATCTACCGTTGGGCTTGTTTGCACTGGTGATTATCAACGCCGTGTTTAAGGCGGACAACAAACGTAAACCGCATGAGATTGATTATCCTGGTGCTGTTTGCCTGTGCCTGGCGCTGGTGGGAATTACCCTGTTTACCAGCGAAGGCGGCACGCTGCGCGCGTGGAGCGATCCCGTGCTGTGGTGCATTCTGGCTTTTGGTTTGGTAGGTGTGATTGGCTTTATTTATGAAGAGCGGCGCGCGTGGGAACCGATTATTCCGTTGGATCTGTTCCGCAATCGCAGCTTTTCGCTCTCCAGTTTGATGGCCTTTATTGTCGGGATGTCGCTGTTTGGCAGCGTGACTTTCCTGCCGCTCTATTTGCAGGTGGTGAAAGGCTCAACCCCGACCGAAGCCGGGTTGCAGTTGCTACCACTGATGGGCGGATTGCTGGTGACCTCGATTGTTAGCGGACGCATTATTAGCCGCACCGGTCGCTATCGTCTGTTCCCGATTGGCGGAACCTTGTTGGCGACGATCGGAATGGCTTTAATGACCACGCTGACGCTTAACTCTCCGCTGTGGCAGATTTATCTCTACGCCTGCGTGCTCGGTATGGGCATGGGTATGGTAATGCAGGTGTTAGTGCTGGCGGTGCAGAACAGTGTGACACCGGACCGTATTGGCGTCGCGACCTCTTCCGTCACGTTGTTCCGTTCGGTTGGCGGTTCAATAGGAGTGGCATTATTCGGTGCGATGTTTAGCCATGTATTGAAGTCGGGTTTGACTGAGCTGGTCGACAAGGGCGATAAATTACCCGCCACGCTGGATCCTAACGCCGTACACCATTTGCCTTATGATGTGCAGCACGCTTATTTGCAGGTATTTAGCGAAGCGGTGCATGCGGCATTTCAGATGGCTGCGGTGGTCATGGCAGTGGCATTTATTCTGTCGTTGTTCCTGCCGGAGTCGCCATTACGCAGTAAAGCCAAACAATAAACATTAACCCGCATCCCACCATCGTCTGATTGATGCCGATGGTAGGATGAAATAGCAGCAGAGTCGGGCGAAGAAATAACCTTCATCACGTAAATTGGCGAAAGAATAGTTAATTTTTATCTCAAATACATGATGTTACCTTTCCGTAAACTTAGGTAAAAAAGAAGAGGATTAAAAGAATTCAGCGGCCAGCTATTTATTTTTGCAACTTTTCTACGGTATAAATCTCTAACCACTGTCTCCCTCAGCGAAAACGTCATCTCATGATCAACTCTGCGGCCAGCAAAATCTTCGCCTGCCTGTTTTTTATTACCCTGGCAGGTTGCTCTTCCAAAACTTCTCATGCCCCTACGGAAGAGAGCGTCGATGCTTCAACCGATGGTGGTAAGCAACCCGATTTGATTCCGGTGATCGCGGCATTACACGATCAGATGCACTCATGGGAAGGGACCAAATACCAGTGGGGTGGCACGCAATTAAACGGGGTGGATTGCTCCGGCTTCGTCTGGCGCACCTTAAAAGATCGTTTCAATATTCCGATGGATCGTGTCACGACGCGTGAGTTAATTGCCATGGGGCAGCCAGTCGATAAGGCGCATTTGCAACCCGGTGATTTAGTGTTCTTTCGCATCAAACGCGAGTTACACGTTGGCTTTTATGACACCGATCATCAATTTCTCCACGCATCGGTTAGTCAGGGTGTGATGCGTTCATCGCTGAATAATCCATACTGGAAATCAGTATATTTGGAAGCGCGGCGGTTACCGCGTGAACAAAATTCGCAGATTAGTTTTAACTATAAAAATAAAGCCTGATGCAGAAAGAATCCCCGGCCTGAAGCCGGGGATTTTTATATCAGAACTGATATGACACGCTAACCGAGAAGTTGCGCGGCTCACCGTAAACATAGTTGTTCATATAGGTGTAGTATTCGCGGTCGAATAAGTTATCGACGTTAGCCTGCACGGCAACTTGTTTGGTGACCTGATAACGGGCAAACAGGTTAGCCAGTGGGTAGCTGCCCTGATAGACGCGTTGCGTACCGCCATCTGGGGAGCTGACATCCTCAAACACGCGGTTCTGCCAGTTAATGCCGCCGCCAATCGTCAGGTCAGGCAGCATGGGGACGTTGTAACGGGTAAACAGCTTGAACTGGGTTTGCGGTTGGTCAGAGTTGTAACGGCCATCCGAATCACGAGCGACGTAGCGCGTCGCACCAAAGGTTAGTTGCAGGTTATCGGTGAGCGCACCATTCAGTTCGAACTCGGCCCCTTTACTCCGTGCGCCTTTAGTGGCGGTGTAGGCCTGCTCGCTGCTGTTATTAACGTAGACGCCATCTTGTGCTGTCCCGACGTTTTCCTGTTGAATACGGAATACCGCAAAGGTCGCGGTCAGACGACCGTCATACCATGCCGATTTTAACCCCGTTTCGTAGCTTTTTCCGGTAACTGGAGAAAGGTAGTGGCCTGAGCTATCGCGATAGGTTTGAGGCTGGAAAATCGACGTATAGCTGGCATACGCAGACCAGGTATCATTGATGTCATACACCAGACCGGCGTACGGCGTGGTGTTGTGTTGGGTCATATCACCACTGCTACCGTTGGTGCTCCATTCGGTGTAGCGAGCACCAATAATCAGTGATAGCGGATCGGCTAATGAAATACGCGCTGCAGTGTAAGCAGACTTCTGGCGAATGACGTCATTCGCGTTAAGATACCAACCTTGCCACTGCGGCTCAGCAAGATTGCCATTCCAGTTGTTATTAAATGGCCCCATATCAGCGGCAGTAATATCATACTCATCAAGGTCAGTGACGCCATCCTGACTGTAGGTTTGGTTATGCTGACGGCTGTAACTCAGGCCTGCCATCAACTGGTGCTGGCGGCCTAATAACTCAAACGGGCCGCTGGCGTAACCATCAACGGAGGTTAGCTCACGTTTACCGCGGTCCAGGCTGCCGTAGCCGGTTACGCCTTCGCCGGTACTCTCGTCAGGGAATGCGCTGTACAGGTTAAGCAACTTATCGCTAAAGGTATTTTTGGCATGGGTACCATTCACATGGAAGCTCCAGCCGTTATCGAAGTTATGCACCAGATCGGCGTAAACCTTCTGTATTTCGGTGTGATAGTAAGTCCAATCGGCGGCGGAGTTCAGGCTGCGGTTGTAGTGCGTAAGAGAACCGTTGCTGTAGAAATCCGGTAAGCCACCCCAGGTAGGATCGCGCGTATCGGCCTTCTCGTAGTCATAACCTAACGAAAGGGTGGTGTTATCGGTGATATCCGCATCGACCACGCCATAAAGGAACTTCTTGTTTTTATGATAGCGATCGAGCCAACTGTCCTGGTCCTGATACCCCGTCACCACGCGTCCGCGTAGCGAACCTTCACTGTTCAACGGCCCGGCGATATCAGCGACATAACGTTGTTTGTTCCAACTGCCATAGCTGGCGCTGACCGAGCCAGTAAAATCTTTACTGTCGGCGTGTTTACGCACCATATTGACCGAAGCGGAAGGGCTGCCAGCCCCAGTCATCAGGCCCGTCGCGCCACGTACCACCTCAATACGATCGTAAATGGCGGTATCAGATGCCGCGTCACCGTAGTTCCAGTTATCACCCGTAGAAGTAGGGATACCATCAAAGGTGAAGTTAGTGATTTTAAAGCCGCGTGAATAGTATTCAGAACGTTCAGAATCCACCAAATTGCTGGTGATACCAGTGGTGTTATTCAATACGTCGGTGACGGTTTGTAGCTGCTGATCCTGCATACGCTGCTGCGTCACCACGCTCACTGATTGCGGCACATCACGTGGCGTCAGCAGCAGTTTTGTACCCGCTCGGGTGGTTTTGACCGCATAGTCCTGCTTTTCAGTCTCATCGCTGCTGTCGCTGCTGGTGGCATTGACCACCAGATCCTGCGGAGTCGTATCGGCAGCCTGCGCCAAAGTGGGGTTGAGAAGGGCGTGTACTGCCATCGCCAACAATGAAACGCTAAACGTTTTGCGGATGCCTGATTCCCTGCCGTTCGAAGACATAATAGTTTCCGTGATAAATGATTGTTATATGAAGCCATTACGCTTCGGTTGTTATGCTGGCGCTCATCTACCCCCACCCAAAAGGGCAGAGCAAACGAAGATTCGATATAATTACGAACGCCAATGATAATCATTTGCTTTATAGAATCTCGCAAGGATTCAATTTGAAGTGTAATAATGTGTAAACATGATTTAATTCAGTCACCTGGAGGGATTTATAACCTGATAGTTGCTGGTGTTTTCACTTTTATTCGGCAAGATTTGGCACGTTTTTAATATCCTGAAGTGTCAAATCAGGCGGCGAATTGAGTTAACAGTGTGGAATTAGCACATAAATCTACGTGAATATTTGCTTACGCTAAGTTAATGCGTATGATTCTCATTCTTCTTATATTTTCCGCCCACCTCAATGTGGTCGGAGCCGTTGATCCATTGATGGAGTTCAGCATGAAATCGTTGTTTAGCCCGCGTAAAGCCACTGTTGCCATGGCGATCGCCGCAGCCTTTAGCCTGACTGCTTGCCAGGCACCTGCCAAAAAAGCCGAAGCGCCAGCCGCTGAAACCGTGAAACCGGTTGATACCGCAGTGTTGAAACGCGACCTGGGCGATGGTCTGTATGAAATGGCCTACTCTCCAGCGTCGAAAGCGCTGTTTGTTGCCAGTGCGCAGGCATTCAAAGATGTGAACGGCGGCGTGATCTATCGCCTCGATCCAGCAACCTTAGCGACCAAAGGTGAGACCCACACCGATCTGAAAAACTTCGGTACCGCTATCGATGAGCAGGGCAGTGTGTTCTACACCACCAACTCCCTGGATGGTGCCATCTCTAAAGTTGACGCGCAGAGTGGCAAAGTGCTGCAGCGTTTGGTGTTCCCGGGCAAAATCAGCAAAGAAGGTTACCCGGCTGGTGCACGTGAAGTGTTGTGGCACGGCAATGAACTGTATGTCGGTCGTGTGGCCGATCCAGGTTACATCTCCGTGGTGGATACCAAGACCTTCAAGCTGAAGACTGAGATTAAGAACGCTGGCAAATGGGTGACGGGTATTATTTATTCTCCGGTGACTGAGCGCATTTATGCGGCCAACGGATCTGGCGAGATCCTGGTGATCAATCCACGCACCCACAAAATCGAGAAGCGCTGGACTGCAGGTGACGGTAAAGAGTATCTGTTCCTGAATATGGCAGAAGATCCAGCTACCGGCCGTCTGTTTGTCACTGACGATTCTAAAGGCAAAGCCACCCTGGTCTTTGATGAGCGCACCGGTAAAGTGATCAAGCGCATCGAAGGCGACTCTCTGGGCATTAAATTCGACGCCAAGCGTAATGAACTCTTCATTAGCCAGCGCGAATCGAAGAAAGTGCTGCAGTTGGATGCCACCACTTATGCAGTGAAAAACAGCTGGTCGTTTGAGCAGAATCCAAATAGCCTGCTGATCGGACCGGATAACAACACCCTGTACGTGACCCTGAAGGCGGAGTTCAATAAAGACTCGTCTACCAAAGGCACCGATGGTATTGCCCGTATTACACTGAAGTAAGAGTGCAGCGTTAATGAATGCCCTCGCAAGAGGGCATTTTGCGTTCAGAAGGACGAAAACTTAACGATTGATTTGTCCGGTCAGCCAGAATTTTTTATAACGAGCTGGCGGAATGCCGACAAGATTATGAAAGATGCGATGGAAGTTGTTGACGTTATCATAACCCACTGCGTTTGCCACTTCGGTGACACCCAGACTGGTACTCAATAATAAATTCTGCGCTTCACCAATCCGACGGCGAGTTTGATACTGTTTGGGTGAATAACCAGAATAGTCTTTAAAAACGTGTGCGAGATAAAACTGATTCATATTCAAGGCTGCAGTAATCGAACTCAACGCAATATCTTCTTTATAGTGATTATCAATATAATCTTTGATGCGCTGACCTAAGAGCATGCTATTGCTCTCTTGCTCTTGTTTGTTCTCGATCCAAATATTTCGGCACAGTAGCAGTAAAACACTGAGCAAATGATCGCCAATTTCTGCACTATAAACACGTTTGCTGTTAACGTGCGCCCACATCTGATCGAACAACTGGCAAACCTCATTATAAAACTCACCAGCAGGCATTACGGCGGGCTGTGCACGGGTGGTGAGAACGTTAACAGGCAAGCCATCAACCTTTAATTGTTCGACGCCGCAGCTGAATATCAATAAATCTTCTGTCGCATCCGGGCTTTCATCGTGTAACACATTGGCGTTGAAAAGGAGGATGTCGCCTTTCTTAACGCTATAACCACGCCCATCAATGTTATAAATGCCACTGCCCGAGCGAATAAACATCACTTCGAAGCGGTCATCATGTTTATGCATGACGCGTGGAATGGCTTCTTCCTGACCTTCTGCTCTGCACATAAACGCCAGACGAGGACGTAAACTGGTATCGAATCCACGGGCGGAAGGGTGTTCGTTCAGGCAGAAGGTAATCATGATTGCTCCTATTGGTATGCCGCTATTCTTACATGAGTTCAGGATCTCGTAATCATCAATTTTGCTTTTTAAGAATGTGTAATGTATTGATAATTATATGATTAACTATTTTTGGGAAAGTTAAAGTCTCGATTTTTGTTATTGAAGGCTTACCAGTAAAACTAAATTAGATCTCCATCACACTTTTGAAGTGGGTGGCGGTTTGTTACGACGGAAAAAATACAGCATTTTTATGAAGAGAAAAAACGATGTGCTTATGGTTATTAGGGTTAATTTGTTGAGCTTTTCATAAATGTCATCAAAATTGCTTTTGCCGCCTGGCAATAAATAATGAGTTTAATCTCTGATTAATTGAAGCGCTCACCTTAAATGCCCGTATGACGGGAATTTTGATGTCATCAAGATAACCCGTAAATACCTGTCTGAATCACATGTTTTAAGCTATCTCCATTCTTGCTATGTCAATGCGTAATGGTAGTGTTGTGAGTGTTGTCACTGGTTTTTATGATTCTTGCTTTAAATATTTGATCCTGCGCACGCTGTGAAATCATGCAACAGAGCACCGCTAGTTTTTGGAATTCACCTTGTTATAACGTTGTTGCAACGATAAGGGGACTTACAGCGTGTTCAGCGTTGTCAGAAAATAATAAATCTCATTTTTGCATTAAATAAATGTTTTGATTCAGGCTGCGTAAAACGCATTAGCTATCACTGACCCATAATACGGCTTGCAACGGTGTTACCTTACAACCAGATGGAACAGCTATGTATAATAAAACTAACCTGCAAAACCCTCAGCGCATGCGGTTAATCACTATCGTTTCAACGATAGGTGGTTTGTGCTTCGGTTACGATACCGGTGTTATTTCCGGTGCGCTGATCTTCATGAAGTATGATTTGAATCTGACGCCAACACAGGAAGGCTTTATCACCTCATTCCTGTTATTTGGTGCGGCACTGGGGTCGCTCTTTGGTGGTTATTTATCGGATAAACAGGGAAGGCGTAAAAATCTTTTATGGGTCGCGGCGATCTTTATGTTAGGCGCACTGGGCACCGCTTTTGCCTGGGATGTGCCATCCATGATTGTGGCCCGTTTTATTTTG
This sequence comes from Pantoea sp. C1E2, assembly GCF_056491465.1. Classification (NCBI taxonomy): domain Bacteria; kingdom Pseudomonadati; phylum Pseudomonadota; class Gammaproteobacteria; order Enterobacterales; family Erwiniaceae; genus Pantoea; species Pantoea sp. C1E2. The sequence continues at coordinate 312,616 of NZ_JBSZHT010000004.1, read as the reverse complement.
GGATTAGCAGTGGGTTGCGCCTCGGTTACGGTTCCCATTTATATTTCCGAGCTAGCCCGCGCCGATCAACGTGAAAGATTGGTCACGGTAAACGAATTAATGATCGTGACCGGGCAATTCCTGGCGTACTCCGTCAATGCCGCGATTGTGAACTTGTATCCGGAGATGCAGCATAACTGGCGCATTATGCTGGCGATTCCCGCATTGCCAGGCGCAATTCTGTGGATGGGTATGCTGATGATGCCCGAATCCCCGCGTTTCTTTATTCGTCGGGGGGAAACGGATAAAGCCGTGAAGGTGCTTAAAACGTTGCGTCTGCCAGAAGAGGTGGACCGCGAAGTGAAGGAGATTCAGCAGATCGTTAAGGCGGATCAGGTGAAATTTAACCTGTTCGCAGAACTGCAAAACCGGTGGGTCATTCAACTGGTGCTGATTGGTTTAATGATCGTGCTGGCAACGCGTGTGACCGGGGTCAATACCATCATGTATTACGCGCCAACGGTGTTGAAAGCCACCGGACTGGGTGACGCAGCAGCGGTAACCGGCGCGGTGGCCAATGGGATTATATCCGTACTAGCTACGCTGCTGGGGATGGCGCTGATTGGTAAACATTCACGTCGTAGAATGTTCTTCACGGGCCAGGCGGGCGTGACCGTCAGTCTGGTGTTGATTGGCCTGGCGTTCAAATTCTTCTTCCACACTGAAACCGTCAACGGCATCGATACGCTGCATGCCAACTTTGCTAATGCACCCTACGTTATTCTCGGCTTAATGCTGGTATTTCTGGTGTTTATGCAGGGCTGGATTGCCCCGGTATTCTGGCTGATGTTAGCAGAGATTTATCCGTTGAGAATGCGCGGCGTGGGCATGGGCTTCGCGGTATTTGGTCTGTGGATATTCGACTTTATTATCCAATCTATCTTCCCCTATTTGCTGAGCCATTACGGTGGCGGCATGACCTTCGGTTTCTTCGGTGCCACCAACGTTGTCATGCTTATCCTGCTGGTGAAATATCTGCCGGAAACACGTGGCCTGACCTTAGAACAGATTGAAAAGAAATTCCGCTTTTAACCTGAGGATATATTAATGACTGTCAAAATCGGTTTGATTGGTCTGGGCATGATTGGCCGAGACCATCTGAAACGCTTCAACAATGTTATTTCCGGCGCGCAGGTCACTGCAGTTTGCGATATTAACCACGCCGCAGCGGATGCGGTTGCCAGTGAGTTTGGTGCTACCGCTTTTTATGATGCGGAAGAGATGATTCATTCTGAATTAGTCGACGCGGTATTTATCTGCTCAATCGGCCCGGTACATAAAGCACAAATTCTGGCGGCATTTAACGCGGGTAAACCGGTGTTTTGCGAAAAACCGCTCACGCCAACAGCCGATGAATCAAAAGAAATTATCGATGCAGAAGTGAAGGCCGGCAAGCGTCTATTGCAATTGGGCTTTATGCGCCGGTTCGATCCCGGTTATCAGGCGCTGAAGCAGTCAATTGATGGCGGCGAACTCGGCGATATTATGCTGATTCACTGCGCGCACCGTAACCCTTCCGTGCCTGAGAGCTATACGTTGGAGATGGCCGTCAATGATTCTGCCACTCACGAAATCGACATCATTCGCTACTTGCTGAATGAGAACATTACCTCGGTACGCGTGGACAAACCGCGTAAGAAAACCAGCCGCGCACTGCCTCACTTGCAGGATCCCTTAATCGTGATCTTCGAAACCGAATCTGGCGTGCGGATTGATGATGAGCTGTTCGTTAACTGTCATTACGGCTATGACATTCGCTGTGAAGTGATTGGTGAGAATGCCATTGCTGCCCTGACAGAACAGCAGTTTATCAGCACGCGTTCGCTCAACGGCAATGCCCATCACATCGCGCAATCCTGTATGGAACGTTTCGCGACCGCTTACGACCGTGAAGTGCAGCACTTCGTTGATAGCGTGCGTGACGGGCGCGAAATGAGCGGTCCTTCCTCCTGGGATGGTTACGTGGTGGCGCTGGTCTGTGATGCGGGTCTGGCTTCACTGCAAGATGGCGAAAAACATCAGGTGGTGATCCCAGAACAACCGACGCTTTATCGTTAATAGCCGGACGTCTCGCGATACGTGAGGAGTTAAATATGTTGAAACTGACGGATGATGCGCTGCATTTGCAATGTCGGGCAGCCAATAAAAATGAAGCAATTGAGATTGCCGCGACTGCATTAGAACAGGCGGGTTATGTCAAACCCGGTTTTTTACACGGTATGTTAGCGCGTGAAAAAAGCGTCTCCACCTATATTGGCGCGGGCATTGCTTTTCCACATTGCGCAAAAGAGAACCTCGACCTGGTGATTAAAACCGGTGTTCAGGTTTTCCAGTTTCCCCATGGTGTGAGTTGGGGAGCGGGGAAGGTGGTATTTATCGTGGTGGCGGTGGCCGCAACTGAAAATGAACATATCTCGGTGCTGGCGAATATTGCCGATCTATTAGGTGATGAAGTGAAAACCACCTTATTAGCCAGCGCAAAAACCAAACAAGAATTTATTGAACACTTCGAGAAAGCGTAATTAACGCTCCAGATAAAAGGATTAAATAATGAAACTCGCATTATGCACTGACGTTCTGGCGGATTTACCCTTCGCGGCGATGCTGGATAAAGTCAAAGGTTACGGTATTGATGGCGTTGAAATGACGGCGGGCGGATGGTCTCCGTGCCCGCACGTCGATACAGAGGCGTTGTTGTCATCACCGGAAAAACTGGAGAAGTTCAAGCAGGAGTTGGCGGAACGTGAGATGCGCATCGTCGCGCTTAACTGCTCGGGCAACCCGCTGGCGCCGGGCGAACTGGGTGAGACGCACACTAAAAGCAGTTATCGTGCGGTAGAACTGGCGGGCAAGCTGGGTGTGAAGAAGATTGTGATGATGAGTGGCCTGCCGGGTGGAGGCCCAGAAGATCGCGTGCCGAACTGGATCACTTCCACCATCTCGTGGCCAGATTATATGCCGGGGGTGATCGACTATCAGTGGAACGACGTAGCAATTCCATGGTGGAAAAAGTTCGTCCAGCACGCTAAACAGCATGGTGTTGAGCAAATCGCCATCGAAGAGTTCCCGTGCCAGTTGGTGTACAACCCGTCCACGCTGTTGCGCTTGCGTCACGAAGTGGATGAGATGATTGGCATGAACCTCGATCCCTCACACCTGATTGCCATGGGCGCCGATCCAATTGCTGCGGCACGTAAGCTGGAAGGGGCGGTGTTCCACGTACACGGTAAAGACGCCCGTATCGAGCGCGGGCTGGCAGATATCGATGGGTTGATGGAGTACCAGCCGGTGACCAACACCAAAACGCGGACCTGGAACTATGTCGCGGTGGGATGCGGACAAGACCTGAAGTGGTGGAAAGAGTTCTTCTCTGTACTGCGTATGACGGGCTACAACGGTGATGTGTCGCTGGAGATGGAGGACCTCACCATGAGTGTGGAAGCCGGTTTGCAGACTTCGATCGATGCGCTGAACGCAACGCTGAGTCAGTAGATTTTATCAAATTAAGGCCGCTATCTCATAAAGAGGGCGGCTTTTTTAAGCTCGCTCTTTCAGCCCAACCCTGTCTCAATCGCATTTTGTTAAAGATTTACTGCGACTTACATCACTCAAAATGATTACATCATCGTTTCCCCTGCCCAATCCCACTCATTTTTGATTCGAAAACATCATTACGTATGGATTTTGTTTAGGATCTATTTATTATATTAAAAACCCGTGTGTTTCTAAGGTATCTGATTAACGTTGCGTTGCGTGATTGTTAATCTTCGGGTGTTTTAAGATATATCAAACAATTAGATTTTTTTCCTCCGTGTGACGGGGGATTTTGAGCGTGTCACTAACCAGGGATACACCATGAGTACTTCGCAAGACCTGCCACTCGGCGAGGTCCAGTTGTCACGTCGGAGAGTGTTACTTTCCGGCGCAGTGATCGTGGCAGGCGGCCTGATCACCTCAGCGCTTCCGCGATTGGCGTTTGCAGACTCGTCGAAAAATTTCATTCCTTTCATGCAGATATCACGTCTTCTGGTCAACCATAAACTGGATGATGCGGTCGGGCAGCGCATGCTGGCGCTGTTAGAACTTGAACAACCCGACTTGATGGCAAATCTCAATCATCTGCTGGCGATTGCCAAAGCCAATAAGGCGCAGATTGTGGAAGATTTCTTCCCAGCGATTCCGCAAGGCGACTTGCAGGCGTTGGCGCACAAAATCATTTTTGGTTGGTACACCGGCTGTCTCGAACCGAAACGCTCGGCAAAAGCTTTTGCTTTTGAACAAGCGCTGACCTGGCACACCACGATGGATACCATCACGATCCCGTCTTACGGCATCAGTGGGCCAAATAACTGGCAGCGCGCTAACACACCGGTTCTTCCCGTACCGCAATTCTGACCACTAAAAGAAGACAAAACATGGCAGCTCCTTCTCAGTCACCTGTGGTGATCGTTGGCACCGGCGTGGTCGGTGTGGTGATCGCTGAGCAACTGCTTGATGCCGGTATTCCGGTGTTGATGCTGGAAGCCGGACCGCGCGTATCGCGTGCCGAAATCGTAGAAAATTATCGCAACCTGCCGCTGGCAGCTAAAGGCAACCCGATCGAGTGCTATCCGTCACGCGAGTGGGCGCCGCACCCGGAACCGGCGGGTCCCGGCAAAGGCTATTTGCAATTGAGCGGCGAAGACTCTTATGCGCAAAGCTACGTGCGCTATGCCGGCGGTTCAACCTGGCACTGGGCCGGTACCTGCTGGCGTTTAACCCCAGCGGATATGCAGCTGCATTCGCGTTATGGCGTGGGGCGTGACTGGGCGTTTGATTACGCGACGCTGGAACCTTACTACGCGCGCGCAGAATACAAACTGGGCATTTGCGGACCAGACGATCCGGCTCTGCAATGGCCGCCGCTGCGTTCAAAGCCTTATCCGATGCCTGCGCTGCCGTTTGGTCCAGGTGAAGCCCGCTTTACCGAAGTGGTACGCGAAAAACTGGGGCTGCACAACATCCCGACTGCACAGGCGCGCAACAGCGGCATGTCCTACGACGATCGTCCAGCCTGCTGCGCCAATAACAACTGCGTACCAGTGTGTCCGGTGGGCGCGAAATATGATGGTGCAACCGCGCTTTCTCGCCTTGAAGCCAAAGGCGCCACCATCCTCGATAACGCGGTGGTGTGGCGTATCGAAACCAACGCCAGCAACCAGATCGAAGCGGTGCATTACTACGACCAGCACAAGCAAACGCATCGCGTCAGCGGCAAGTTGTTCATCATTGCCTGTAACGGGCTAGAGACGCCGAAACTGCTGCTGATGTCAGCTGACTCGCGCAACCCTAACGGGATTGCTAACAGCTCCGATCAGGTCGGCCGCAACATGATGGACCATCCACAAATCACCATGACCGTCACGCTGGATGAACCCTATTGGGCGGGTGTCGGGCCGGTGGTGAACAGCGGCATTATGGAAACTTCGCAGGGTGATTTCCGTTCTGAACACGCTGGCGCGTACTTCCGCTTCAACAACTTTGCGCGTAACCGCTTCGTCACCTTTGGTGCACTGGAAAAAGGGCTGGTGGGCAAAGCGCTGGATGAAGAGATCCGCCGTATGACCGCCTGCACTGCCGATATCGTCCTGGCGCATGAGATTCTGCCCGATGCTAATAACCGTCTGACGCTGAGTGACAAGAAGGATTGGCTGGGTCTGCCAAAACCTGCCATTCACTACAATGTCGGCGACTACGTGCGTCGCTCGTACCAGAATTACTCCAAACCGATTGCGGATAAGATTGCAGAAGCAATGGGCGCCATCGATAAGAAGTTCTCGAAACAATATAACCAGAGCAAGCACATCATGGGCGGCACCATTATGGGTAACGATCCGGCCAACTCGGTGGTGGATAACGAGTGCCGTACCCACGATCATCGCAACCTGTTCCTGCCGGGCGGGGGAGCCATGGCGAGTACCGCGTGTGGCAACAGCACCTTAACCATGGTGGCGCTGGCATTCAAAGCGGCGGATGCCATCGTTAAACAGGCTCAGGAGGCGTAATCATGTTGAAGCTAAAACAGATCGCGCTGGTTCTGGCACTGGCGAGCGGAGCGGCACATGCGGCGGACGATGCGTTAGTAAAGAAGGGCGAATATCTGGCAGTAGCCTCGGACTGCACTGCCTGTCACACCGCTGAGCACGGTAAACCTTTTGCCGGCGGCAAGGCGATTGAGTCTCCGGTGGGTGAAATCATCGCCACCAACATCACACCGTCGAAAGTCGCAGGCATTGGCAACTACAGTGAGCAGCAGTTTGCTGATGCACTTCGCAAAGGTGTGCGTGCCGATGGCGCCAATATTTATCCGGCGATGCCCTACACCGCTTATGCCACATTAACCGATGAAGATGTGCACGCGCTTTACGCCTACTTCATGTCGGGCGTGCAGCCAATGGATCGAACCACTGAAGAGACGCATCTGCCATTCCCACTGAATCTGCGATTTTCGATGATGTTCTGGAACGCGCTGTTCCTGAAAGCGCCGGGATACACAGCGGACACGACAAAATCTGACAGCTGGAATCGCGGTCGTTATCTGGTGGATGGCGCAGCGCACTGTAGCACTTGCCATACGCCACGCGGATTCCTGATGCAGGAGAAAGAGGGTGATGCCTTCACCGGTGCGCAGGTCGGCCCGTGGTTCGCGCCGAATATCACCGCCAACGCGGTGAGTGGTATTGGCCAGTGGTCGCAGCAGGATCTGATCACCTACCTGAAAACCGGCCGTCTGGCGGGGAAAGCGCAGGCCGCTGGCAGCATGGCAGAGGCGATTACCCACAGCTTCCAGCACTTATCCGATGCCGATCTGTCAGCGATTGCCGAATACATGGGCAGCGTGACGGATAAAGATGCGCCTGCGAGCGGTGCATCGCGCTTCGAACAGGGTAAAGCGGCTGAAAATCTGGTGGCGTTTCGTGGTGATGCGTTCAGCGCGCCCACCAGCGATGAAGGTGCTCGCCTGTTCTCCGGCAACTGCGCGTCGTGTCACGGCAGCAGCGGTCAGGGAACCAAAGACGCGTTTTATCCCAGCCTGTTCCACAACAGTGCTACTGCGGAACGCAATCCGTCGAACCTGATTGCCACCATTCTTTACGGTGTGCAGCGTCATACCGCCGAGGGTGACGTGTTTATGCCGCCGTTTGGTTCGCAGCCGAACGCACTGAATCAGCTCGATGATCAGCAAGTCGCCACACTGTCGAACTGGATCTTGCATCACTACGGCAATGTTGAAGCGACCGTCTCACCGGAGCAAGTGGCGGAGATCCGTCGTGGCGGTCCTTCATCTCCGCTGGTAATGCTGGCGCAGGTCGGTGTGGGCGTCGGTGCGTTGGTAGTGATTGCACTGCTGGTGTGGTGGCTGATGCGCCGCAGACATAAAAAATAGATTCGATTTTATTCTGTCGCCTGTGATGGCAGGCGACGTTTTTACTGGAAGACACTATGAAGCACTACTCACGCCGCCGCGTGTTGAAGATGGTCGGGCTGGTCACGATTGCCACCGCCGCAGGCCAGCTTTACTCATTGCCGCGCCTCAACGCTGCACAATCAACCGCCCCCACGGCGGGTCTTGACGATTTTATGCAGGTTTCCCAGCTGTTGACGCAACAGGAATCCCTGAACGCCACCGTTGGGCGTGCATTGCTATTGGCTTTGAGCCAGACGCAGAAAGATTTTCTTCCTGCACTGGCACAGTTGAAAACGCTACTGCAAAACCAGCCGGAACTGCTGCAGCAGGATCACCTGACGTTTGCCACGGATGCGGACAGCGAAAAGCTGGCCAAAGCGATGCTTGGCGGTTGGTACAACGGCGTGGTCGGCAAGGGCAATCACGCGCTGTATGTCACCTACGTGAATACCCTCGCCAATCTGCTGGTGGATGACAAATTAGTGCCGCCGAGCTTCTCCTACGGCAAATGTGGTAGCTGGGCGCAACAGCCCTGATTCAGAAGAGTAATGTCGTTATGAAAAACAATAATTCCGCCGACGTAGTGGTGATTGGCGCGGGCGTTAATGGCTCGCTGCTGGCAACCCGTCTGGCAAAAGCAGGTAAATCAGTACTGTTACTGGAGTCCGGCCCGAAAGTTGGACGCGATCAACTGGTTGAGCGTTTCCGTGCGTCTGCATTCAAATCTGACTTTATGTCGCCGTATCCGTTCTCGCCCAAGGCGCCGCATCCGCGCTATACGCCAGAGCCGAATGATTACCTGCATCAGGCCGGGCCGCATCCGTTTGCTGCGCAGTACATCCGTATGTTTGGTGGTACCAGCTGGCACTGGGCGGCGCAGTTATGGCGCTTTGTTCCCAACGACTTCCGTCAGCACAGCCAGTATGGCATCGGCAAAGATTGGCCAATCGGTTATGACGACTTGGAAGAGTATTACTATCAGGCAGAAGTGATCGCGGGCGTGGGCGGATCGCCGGACAATGGCTCGCCGCGCAGCAAACCTTACCCGATGGAACGCGTCCCCGCCTCCTGGCTTCAGCAGCGCGTGACAGCTCGCCTTGCGCCTGACTTCACCGTGCTGGATGACAGTACCGGCCGCAACAGCCACAGTTACGATGGTCGCCCTGCCTGCTGCGGTAACAACAACTGCATGCCGCTCTGCCCAATCGACGCCCAGTATCACGGCGGGATTGCTGCACAGCAGGCTGAAAACAGCGGTGTTAAAGTGATCACCGAAGCGGTGGTGTATCAGCTGGAGCATGATGCCAAAGGCAATATTGTGGCAGCAAATTACTATGACTGGAACAAAGTCAGCCATCGTGTCACGGCTGAAACCTTTGTGCTGGCCGCCAACGCGATTGAAACCCCGAAACTGTTGCTGATGTCTGTCAGCGATAAATTCCCGAACGGTATCGCCAACGCGCACAATCATGTCGGTCGTAATCTGTGCGATCACCCGGCGATTGGCGTGACGTTTGATGTCGATGAAGAGATTTGGCCAGGACGTGGGCCGGTGAGTCCTTGCTCGATTGGTCAATTCCGTGACGGTGATTTCCGCAGCGAACATTCACCGTTCCGTATTGATATCTCTAACGCCTCACAGGTTGCCTCAGTGACCAAAGAAGCTTTAGCGGAAGGGCTGTTTGGCAAGAAGTTGCAGGATGCGATTCGCTTCCGTGCCGCGCGCCGCCTCAGCATCAAAAATGCGCTGGAGCAGTTACCCGATCCTAACAACCGCGTGACCTTGAGCAGCAACAAAGATGAGCTGGGTTTACCGACGCCATCGCTGTATTGGGATGTGAACGATTACGTCGTTAAAGGCACCGCGAAAACCCGTGAATGCTATGACGCGATTGCGACCAAACTCGGCGCAACCAACATCAAGCACAGCAAGAGCGGTAAGTTTTCCAACCGCCAGCACATCACCGGCACGCTCTCAATGGGACTTGATCCGGCGACCAGCGTCACCGATGCCTGGGGACGCGCGCATGATCATCAAAACCTGTTTATGGTCGGCACCGGCGTGATGCCCACCGTCGGTACCTGTAACGTGACGCTGACCGCCATGGCGCTGGCATTACGCACCGCGGACAAAATCCTGCAGGAGACGCAACATGGCTAAGCACTGGAAAGCCCTGCTTGCCGCAGGCACTTTGGCGTTAGCGGTTTCACAGGCGCAGGCCGAGGATCAGCAGCTGATCAAACGTGGCGAGTATCTGGCCATTGCCGGCGACTGCGGCGCGTGCCATACCGAAGCGGGCAAAGCGCCGTTCAGCGGTGGTCATGCGATTGCCAGCCCGCTAGGGACCATCTTCAGTACTAATATCACGCCATCCAAAGCAGCGGGCATCGGTCATTACACTGAGCAGCAGTTTGCGGATGCATTGCGTAAGGGCGTGCGTGGTGATGGTAGCCAACTCTACCCGGCGATGCCTTACACCGCTTATGCGAAGTTAACCGATGAAGATGTCGCTGCTTTGTATGCTTACTTTATGCAGGGCGTGCAACCGGTGGATGTGCAGCCAGAGAAGACTGCGCTGCCATTCCCGTTCAGTCTGCGTTTCAGTATGGCGGCGTGGAACCTGTTGTTCCTCGACAGCAAGCCGTTCCAGCCTGATGCCCAACAGTCGGACGAGTGGAATCGCGGCGCCTATCTGGTGCAGGGGTTAACCCACTGCAGCACTTGCCACACGCCGCGTAATTTCCTGATGGCAGAGCAGCAGGATAAGAGCCTGCAGGGCGCATCACTCGGCACCTGGTTTGCGCCTGATATCACGGCGGCAACGCTGCAGGGTAAACCGCATTGGACGCGTGACATGCTGGCGCAGTATCTGGCGACAGGTCATGCCAGCAATGGCGCCACAGCGGGCGGTCCGATGCTGGAAGCTATCGATAAAAGCTTCTCACGCATGACGCCAGAAGATCGTCAGGCTATCGCGACGTATCTGCTGCCTCAGGACAGTATTGCAGCCGAACCAACGCCGACGAATCACTGGACGCGAGTCCGGGGCGACGACACGCCACAGGCTGCGGTCAGCGAGGGCGAGCAGATCTATCGCAACAACTGCGCCTCCTGCCATAACCTGACAGGTGAAGGGCTGAACGGTTTGCCAGCATTGCAGCATCATCCGGTGCTGAATAAGCCCAACGCCGATAACGTGGCGATGGCGGTATTGGATGGGGTGTGGCCAGAGCACGACCAGGGAATGATTGGCTTTGCCGGTGAGCTGAATGATCATCAGGTAGCTGCTGTCACAAACTATGTGATGCAGGATATCGGTCACAGCAAGGTGCAAATCACTGAGGAGCGCGTGAAATCGTTGCGCGCAGGCGGTGACGCGTCACCCTTGATGCTGGTGTCGCGGATTGGTATGGCAGCGGCAGGTATCATTGTCGTACTCGGCCTGATTTGGTTGAGATGTAGAAGAAAGGCCAAACGCTAACCGCTTTGTCCTATGACAAATAGTCAGCTGTTGTTAAGATGCGTTTTACGTTATCTAACAGGAGCTGGCTATGTTTTCAGGTCTTAGTGCGTTCCCACTGACCCCCGTTAATGCGACAGGCATCGACGAACAATCCTTTCTAAAGATCCTCGCGCGATTGATCACTGCTAAGGTCGATTCGCTGGGCGTGCTGGGTTCAACCGGCAGCTACGCTTACTTCACTCGAGAGCAACGCAAGCGCGTGGCGACACTGGCCGTCCAGCATGCAGACGGCATTCCAGTCATGGTCAGCATTGGCGCAATCAGCACTGATGAAGTATTGCGGCTGGCCGATGATGCGCAGCAGGCGGGCGTCAGCGCGCTATTATTGCCAGCTGTCTCTTACCAAAAGCTCACCGAAGAAGAGGTGTATAATTTTTATGCCGAGGTGGCTCAGCACGTCTCGGTGCCCATCTGCGTCTATGACAACCCCGGCACCACGCACACATCATTTTCCGATGCCCTCTACGCACGGATCGCCGCGCTTTCCAACATAGCTTCGATCAAAATCCCGGGTGTTCCTGACCAAATATCGGCGGCTACGCAGCGGGTGAGCGCACTGCGAGCGCAGTTGCCTAAACACATTAGTATCGGCGTCAGCGGCGATGCATCTGCGGGTAACGGTCTGGTGGCCGGATGTGACGTCTGGTATTCCGTGTGCGGCGGATTGTTTCCCAACACGGCATTAGCGCTCACCCAAGACGCTCAGGCAGGGGATTTCAATGCAGTAGCTGAGCAGTCTCTACGGTTAGCACCGCTTTGGGCGCTGTTCCACCAGCATGGCGGCAGCATCCGAGTGATGGCGGCGGCGGCGGCACTCCTCGGCCTGGCGGACGAGAATAATTTGCCACGCCCGCTGCGTGCATTATCCCGTGAAGAGCAGCGTGAAGTGCGACAAGTGATTGAATCATTGGATCTGTCTTAATAAAGTTAACTATTAGTGCGATCATAATGATCGCACTAATAGTTAAGATGGATATAGTTTACTTGGTTATTATCACTTCCATCGAAGGCACACAGCCTTCTCATCAGATAAACCAAGGAATATGACCATGAAAACTATCAAAGCAATGTCAATCGCCGCTGTTGCCGCTCTTTCACTGATGTCTGCTGCAAGCTTTGCTCAAACAGTATCAGCCACTTCACTGACTCTGGACGGTGCGGAAGCGAAAATCGCTGCTCAGGCACATCAGCAGAACGCACAATATAAAATCATTGAAGCCAGCGACGGTAATGTCGTGCACATGACCGCTGAGCTGTACAAATAATTAACGGATGGTTGCACATGGAAGTGCCGGAGCAGGCCGCCTTACGGGGCGGCCTTTTTCGTTGAAAAGCGAAGTGCAGTGGAGACAGCATCATGAAACAGAATCATGACCAGATTGACCAGCAAGCCAGTGCGTTTGTTGAAGCGCTGCGCTCGCAGCGTCATGCGCATATGCCAGTGATGCGTTTCCATCAGTGGCCGCAATTTATCTCAACCGTGCGCACTTTGCTCGCGAACAATAATTAGCTCGATCATCATTACCGCACTAATAGTTAATATAGAAATGATAACTAGAGTTATCATTGTTTCATCGAAGGCACACAGCCTTCTTAAACAACCCAAAGGAATATGACCATGAAAACCATTAAAACACTGACCATCGCCGCTGCTGCCGCTCTTTCACTGATGTCTGCTGCCAGCTTTGCACAGAGCATTTCTGTAGAGTCTTCAACTCTTGACGGTGCAGAAGCAAAAGTAGCCGCAGTGGCACAGGAGCAGGGCGCACAGTACAAAATCACTGAAGCAAACACCAACAACCGTGTGCACATGACTGCAGAACTGTACAAATAAGTTCAGTTTCCGCTTCAGCGTTAAGGCCGCCTTCGGGCGGCTTTGCTGTTTATATCACTCAGCGCGCCACCAGCGTTTCAATTTCTGCTTTCGCCTGCATCAGCGCGGCCAGCAGTTGGGGAAATTGCTCATCAAAACGCATTGCTGGCACCGCTAAGGCCAGTGCATAACGCTCACCCGGCCCGGTGTGGAGTGCAACACTCACACCACAAACGCCGCGCGCATGCTCTTCCCGATCAATCGCATAACCTTGCTGGCGAATTGACGCAATCGCTTTTAATAAAGGCTGACGATCCTTCAATGTCTGCAAGGTGCGCACTTCGTTCAGCTGTGGCAGCAACGTTCTCAAAAGCTCTTCAGGCTGCTCAGCCAATAGGGCTTTACCATGTGCGGCGCAGTGGGAAGGAAAGGCGGTGCTGATGGGCGATACCACACGCAGCTCCTGATCCGAAGCATATTGGCTAACCAGTACCGTGTGGCTACCACGCCAGACACATAAATCTACCGTTTCGCGGGTGCGGCGGCCCAGCGTCTCCATCGCTGGTTGCGCCAGCGCAATAATATCGGTGTGCGCCGAGGCGGCGAGCCTGGCGAGTGCGGGCCCCAGTTTAATGCCCTCGCTGTCCTGGATCAGCAACTGCTGCGCAATGAGAGAGGTCACCAATCGATGAACCGTCGTTCGCGGTAACGCAGTCGATTTCGCCAGTTCGGACATTGATAATCCAGCGGGGCGATTTTCCAGTGCGCGCAAAAGGGTGGCGGCACGTGCAATCACCTGTGAACCGTTAGCTTCAGTATCTGCGACCATTATTCATCCGTTTCATCAATTTCCCGCGCGCCACTCTATCACGTTACCCGCTAGTAATTGACATCACGCGCGATTACCTAAACACTAATGTCCGATATGTGGATAATAAACCCATTATTCGGATAGGTGTATTCATGACTGTATTAAAGCCTGCAGCGGCAATGACATTATTGGCGGTGAGTTGCCTGACCATCATGGTGGGCTGCGTTATCGTGCCGGGATTGAGTGAGATTGCTGCGCAATTAGGCGTTTCACATCTGGCTAATTGGCTGGTAACGCTGCCAGCATTCGGCGTGGTGGTGGCAGGGCCCTTTGCCGGCCGAGCGATAGATCGTTACGGCGCGTACCCCATGCTCCTTGTGGGCCTTTTCTTTTATGGCGGTTTGGGCGTGGCGGGTGCCTGGCTGCCCGGTGCACCCCTGCAAATCTTTGATCGTGTCCTATTAGGCTGTTTTACCGCCGTGGTGATGTCGGCAGGGACCAGTTTAATTGCCACTTTTTATCAGGCTGAAGCACGACTAAAAATGATGGCGCGCCAGGGTATGGCTATCGAACTCGGTGGCGTGGTGTTTTTGTTTATTGGCGGGATTCTCGCTTCTTTAAGTTGGCGCTATCCCTATGCTCTCTATCTGTTCTCCTGGTTGCTGATCGCGCTGGTGGTCATTTTTATTCCGCGACCGCAACTACAAATCGCCACTGGCGTCATTGATGAAGGCGCAACCAACAGTAATCAGGCATTGAGGCCAGTGCTGCTGGCAGCTATTTGCTCCATGATGTGTTTCTTTACCGCCATCATCATGCTGCCTCAGCGCTTTGCCGCGTTGGGCGTGGATGCCGCTCATATCGGGTATTTTCTGTCATTCGTTTCGCTGGTGGCCGTGTTGGCTGCAGCGTTGATGCCGCATGTGGCACTGCAGTTTGGTCCTTATCCAACGCTGATCATGGCTTTCGTTTGTTATATGTTGGCGCACCTGGAGTTTGCTGCTGCACCGGACATGCTGCTGTGCCTGCCGGGCGGCATCCTGTTAGGCATGGGTTTTGGTCTGTCGGTGCCACTGGTCAATCATATGACGGTTGAAACCAGCCAACCACATGAGCGCGGACGACAACTGGCGCGCTTATCGATGGCAATCTTTGCCGGGCAATTCCTCGCGGCCTTTATGGCTTATATTCCCGGCCAGGTGGCGATGACCTTTATAGCCGCGGCCATTCTGGCCGTGATGAATATTATTGCGTTGCGTAAGTTTGCTGTGGTGAGGGGGTAACCTGGCCGAAAAGGGTCGATGCATGTCCTCATATGCCTGGCGCTTCCCGTTAAAATAGAGCGCAATCTCACTCGTTTAGGTCGCGTATGAAAACCATCATCAGCAAAAACTTTACTCCTGCCAAAGCATGGGACGCTGTCGATATTGCCAACTTCGACGGCACCAGCGTCAGACTCCACTGGACCGATAAATCCTATCGCTGGCATATCAACGACGGCGAAGAGGTGTTCGTGGTATTGGACGGTACAGTCGAAATGCATTACCGCGAGCAAGGTGAAATTAAAAAAGTGATGTTAAATGTGGGGGATATTTTCTTTGCCAGCGTGGGGACAGAGCATGTTGCCCATCCGCAGGGAGCGGCGCGGGTGCTGGTGATAGAAAAAGACGATTCGGTGTGACATCTCGTCCTCTGCAATCCAAAACAATCCAGCAGCCAAAAGCCAAAGCCTCCAAGTTTATGACGATATGCTTACACCGTACGAAAAATAGCCACCTCGAGTCAGATAGCATGGTGGGCGGAGTGCAGAGATTTATCCACAGGTTAACGCGTCGTCTTTTCACCTGAAATGTGGATAACATCATGATCATTATAGCGGTTAGTGTAACAGTAACTCGGGTCATGATTAGCTGGATCATCATGATCGCACTAATAGTTAATATGGTAATGGTAACTTAGGGTATTATTGTTTCCATCGAAGGCACACAGCCTTCTTAAACAACCCAAAGGAATATGACCATGAAAACCATTAAAACACTGACCATCGCCGCTGCTGCCGCTCTTTCACTGATGTCTGCAGCAAGCTTTGCACAGAGCATTTCTGTCGAGTCTTCAACTCTGGACGGTGCAGAAGCGAAAGTTGCCGCTGTTGCTCAGCAGCAGGGCGCACAGTACAAAATCACTGAAGCAAACACCAATAACCGTGTGCACATGACTGCAGAACTGTACAAATAAGTTCGAAATCAGCTTCAGCGTTAAGGCCGCCTCCGGGCGGCTTTGCTGTTTTTATTACCCAAGCAAAACGTCTTAGCTAATTGCGCTGACGAAACGCTGCGTTATTTGCTGAGGCCGGGTAATCGCGCCACCGACGACTACCGCATGCGCACCCAGTTTTAAACATTGCGCTGCCATCTCAGGTGTTTCCACATTACCTTCTGCAATCACCGGCGCCTTCACTGAAGCTAAAACTGTACGCAGGAAGTGAAAATCATTTGCCGCCAGGTACGCTCCGCGCGTTTCCGATGTATAGCCATGCAGCGTAGTGCCCACGCAGTCGAAGCCCAGTTCATCAGCCTGCAACGCTTCATCGACAGTCGCGATATCTGCCATAAGTAATAATTGCGGATAGCGTTGACGTATTGCCTTCACAAGTTGAGGTAACTGCAGATCGCCAGGCCGTTGATGCTGAGTGGCATCCAGCGCGATCATTGCCGGATTCGCCTCCATCAATTCATCCACCTCTTTTAGCGTGGCGGTGATATATACATCACTGCCTGGATAATCGCGTTTGATGATAGCGATGATCGGTAAATCCACGGTTTGCATAATCTGCTGTACATCGACCAGACTGTTGGCGCGGATCGCCGCCGCGCCTCCTTGCATCGCGGCGAGTGCCATGCGCGACATAATGTAAGGGCTGTGCAGGGGTTCATCTTCCAGTGCCTGACAGGACACCACCAGTTTTCCCTGAATCTGATCCAGCATGTTTGCTTTCATAGCGCGAGTAACTCCTCAACTTCATTTTTGATAATGGTGACGTGCGGGCCGTAGATCACCTGCACGCCTTTACCGCGTTGGATCACCGCGCGGGCGCCCGTGGCCTTCAATGCAGCTTCATTAAGTTTAGAACTGTCGTTCAACGTGATACGTAAACGCGTGGCGCAGCAGTCAAGTTCGGCAATATTGTCTTTGCCACCCAGCGCTTCAATCACCTGCAAAGGGCGTTCGCCTGCGGCAATCGGCAGTGTATCGATGCTGATATCTTCACGGCCCGGCGTTTTAAAATTGAAACGAGTAATCAGCAAGCGGAAGGTGAAGTAATAGAGCAGGAACCATGGCATACCGACCAACGGCACATACATCCAATGCGTTTTCGCTTCGCCCTGCAAAACACCAAACAGAATGAAATCGATCAAGCCGCCGGAGAAGGTTTGCCCAATAGTGATGTGTAAAATGTGGGCGATCATAAAGGCCAGGCCATCGAACAGCGCGTGGATCACATACAACACCGGTGCCACAAACAGGAACGAGAACTCAATCGGTTCGGTGATCCCGGTCAGGAATGAGGTGAGAGCAGCGGATAACAACAAACCCGCCACACGTTTGCGGTTCTCGGGTTTGGTGGTGTGATACATCGCAAGGCAGGCACCGAGCAGTCCGAACATCATGGTGATGAAACGGCCCGACATAAAACGCGCGGTACCGAGGTAAAACTGCTGGGTGTTGGGATCGGCCAACTGAGCAAAGAAGATGCGCTGAGTGCCTTCAACCAGATGCCCATTCACCATCTCACTGCCGCCTAATGCGGTGGTCCAGAACGGCAGGTAGAAGATGTGATGCAGACCGAAGGGGCCAAGCATGCGCAATACGAAGCCGTAAATGAAGGTGCCAAAGTAGCCTGTGGCGTCGACTAACCCGCCCATGCCAAAAATCAGTTTCTGGAAGTGCGGCCAGACGATGGTCATTGCCGCGCCAACGATAATCGCCACGAACGAGCTAATAATCGGGACGAAACGCGAGCCACCGAAGAAGCCAAGAAATTGTGGTAGGGCAATTTTGTTATAGCGATTGTGCAGCAACGCGGTGACCAGCCCAATCACCACACCACCGAACACGCCGGTTTCCAGCGTTTGAATGCCTAGCGCCATTCCTTGACCCACGGCGCTCAGATTGCTACTGGCCAGCACGCCGGTCAGCGTCAAGAGTGCATTGATGGTGGCATTCATCACCAGATAGGCGAGCAGAGATGCCAGGCCAGCCGTGCCCTTGTCGCTTTTAGCCAGTCCTACCGCCACGCCCACCGCAAACAGCACCGCAAGGTTGGCGAAGACCACCGAACCTGCGCTGGCCATGATGGTGAACACACCTTGTAGCCAGGCGATATCCAGAAACGGATAGGCCTTAACGGTGTTGGGATTGGATAACGCGCCGCCAATGCCCAGTAGCAAACCGGCGGCAGGCAATACCGCGATCGGCAACATAAAGGATTTTCCGAAACGCTGCGCTCTTTCAAACCAGCCTCCTGAAGAGGCCCCACTGAACATTGACATAAATTTTTATCCCCGAAGTGTTGTTGTGGTAAAAATTATTACCACAATCTACCTCATCGAATGAAAATTACTACCATTAGTGTGATAGCTTTCACTTATAATCAATTCTGCTGGCACAAACCCAGGCCTTTACGCACACTAAGCGCCATCAATTTTGGCTAATGGAGAGGTGTCATGACGGACAATGGAAATATTTTGCTGCATCTGAAGCAGGGCTTGCCGGGCTACAGTCCCGCGCTGCAAAAGTTGGGCGACTTCATCCTGACTGAACCGCAGCGAGTGCTGTATCTCACCATTACCGAGTTGGCGAAAGAAACGGACACCAGCGAAGCCAGTGTGACGCGCTTATGCCGTAACCTGAGCTGCAAAGGCTATACCGAATTTAAGATGGCGCTGGCGATGGATGTGCAGAAGAGTCAGCCAGCACAGGCGGCGAGTGGCGATCCGGTTGATGCGCTGGTGGAAGAGTCGGTGCAGGCGCTGCGTGACACCGGAAAATTTATTGATCGGGATGTTTTACAGCAGGCGGGCGCGGCGCTGCATCAGGCACGATTCATCCAAATCTATGGCGTGGCTGCCAGCGCGATAACCGGTGAATATTTGCATTATCGCCTGCTGCGGCTGGGTAAATCCGCGCAACTGTTTGGCGATATGCATCGCGCGGCCATGAATGCTTCGACATTAGGAGAGGGCGATTTGGTTATTGCTATCTCTGCTTCCGGTTCGACCAAAGATTTGATGCATGTGGTCAACGTAGCGAAGAAGCGCAAAGCGCAGCTGCTGATGTTAAGTAACACGCTGCGCAGTCCGATGGGCAATCTGGCGGATATGCTGCTGGTGGCGGCGCGACCGGAAGGTCCGCTTAATGCCGGAACGCTCAGTGGTAAAGTTGGGGCGATGTTGCTGGTGGAGGCATTAATGGGGGAACTGATGACGCATGATGCGCATTACGCCACAGCCAGTCAGCAAACGGCCAGTGCGACATTGCCGATGCTGATCTAACCGTTCTGTAAGTCGCTCTCAATTCCAACATGACGTGAAAATCGGTGCGCCGCTACGCGCACCCGAGAAAACAAATTTACTCACTCGCCAGCGCGGCGACCGGATCCATACGTGCAGCTTTGCGCGCGGGCAGATAGCCAAAAATCATGCCGATGATGGTGGAGCAGGCAAAGGCAGCACCCGCCGACTCCCACGAGTAGATGGCGGTTAATACACCGCCCGCCATCAGGCTAATCAGCGGACCGATCACCAATGAAAGCGCCACGCCAAGCGAGCCGCCCACCAGACAAACCAGCACGGCTTCGATCATAAACTGCTGCATGATATCGCCTCGTCGCGCCCCCACGGCCATGCGCACGCCAATCTCATGCGTTCGTTCAGTCACCGACACCAGCATGATATTCATCACGCCGATACTGCCAATCATCAAGGCAATCGACGCCACCATCAAAATCAACAGGGTCAAGGTGGCGGCAGCTCCCTCAATCGCCTTGCGATATTTATCGCGGTTAAACATCAGGAAGTCTTTGGTGCCGTGACGCGCAGTCAGTAACTGCGTCAGCGATTCCACCGCCGGACCGCTAACCACATCATCTTTAAGCTTGACGCTGATACTGGTCAGGGCCGTTTGCCCACTGATGCGGTACATCATGGTGCTCCACGGCAGCCATACGCTCAGGCGATTGGGCGAAATACCGTTATCTTCATGCGCCACTCCAATCACGCGCACCGGCACAGAACCTAAAACGATCATTTTGCCGATGGGATTTTCATGCGCGGCGAACAACTTATTACGCGTGTTGGTATCGATGATGATCTCTTGCCGGGCATGGCGTTCATCACTGAAGTTACTGCCTTCGGTGAGTTTGATACCCTGGATCTCGAAGTAATCTTTACCCACACCGGAGACAGAGGCTTTCGATGAGTTGGAGAGATAGCGTATCGGCTGGGTCGATAGCAATTCAGGGCTGACTTTGTCGACAAACTGTTGACGAGCAATCACATCAGCATCGGCCATCACCAGTGTCAGAATCGGGTGCGCGTCATCCTCGGCAAAATCACTGCCAGCGTAAATCGAGACGACATTGGTACCCAGCCCGGAGATGCTCTCCAACGTTTTTTCTCGTGCGCCTTGCCCGAGTGCCACCACGGTCACTACGGCGGCGATACCAAAAATGATGCCGGTCATGGTCAGTGCGGTACGCAAGCGGTGGGTGTTCATGGCATTCAGCGCCATGCGCATCGATTCGCGCAGGCGATCAACTAATCCCCGCAGCTTGCTCTGGCTTTTGCGCGCCATCGGCTGATAGCGCGCTCGCGTTTCATTCGTTTTTGGCCCACTGTCGGCAAAAATTTCTCCGTCCTGGATTTCGATAATACGGTCAGCGTGCTGCGCCACTTTCATATCGTGCGTCACGATAATCACCGTGTGGCCTTCCCGATTTAAATCATGAAGGATGCGTAACACTTCTTCGCCCGAATGGGAATCCAGCGCGCCCGTGGGTTCATCGGCAAGAATAATTTCAGCGCCATTGATCAATGCACGCGCAATACTCACACGCTGCTGCTGACCACCGGAAAGTTCGCCCGGTTTATGGTGTTCACGGCCTTTCAGTCCCAATCGCTCCAGCAATTGAGCGGCCCGTTCCCGGCGCGACTGTCCCTGGAAATTGGCATAAATTGCCGGAATCTCGACGTTGCTTAGTGCGGTGAGGTCCGGCATCAAGTGGTAGCGTTGAAAAATAAAGCCAATATGTTCGCGACGGACTTTCGCCAGCGCATCCGGTGAAAGTGAAGCGGTATTCTGCCCGGCAATAAAATAGTGACCACTGTCGGCGGCATCCAAACAACCGAGAATATTCAGCAGTGTGGATTTGCCCGATCCGGAAGGGCCAATGATCGCCACCATTTCGCCACTGGCAATCTGCAAGTTGATGTCTTTCAGCACATGCAGAGATTCTGAACCGTTAACATAGCTGCGCTGAATGTTTTTCAGTTCGATCAGGCTCACATCACCACCTTGTCCGCGCCAACAGCCTGGGTCGCGAGAATCACTTTCTCACCGGCTTGTAAACCGCTGAGTACCTGAATATCGACGCTGTCTGAGATCCCAGTGGTGATAATGCGTTTCTCAGGCTGATTCTGCTTATCAGCCACTTCCACATAGGTTTTACCTTCGGAATCTTTTTTCGTTGCTTGTACCGGAATCAGCAGGGCATCTTTTGCCGTGTCGCGCAGTAAGTTCACCTGCGCGGTCATGGAGATGCGCAGGACATTATCCGGGTTGGGGACATCCAGCAGGGCATTATAATAAATCGCGGCGTTGGTGCTGCTGGAAGGCGTGCTCTCGCTGTTGCCCATTAGGGCATCATCTTTCATCACCGATTCCGGTGCCAGTTCAATGCTGCGCAACGTGGCGTTGTAGCGTTTATCGGGATTGGCAAAGGTGGTGAACCACGCCTGCTGACCGGGTTGAATATTGGTGATATCCGCTTCGGAAATCTGCACCTTAATGGTCATAGTGCCGAGCTGAGCCAGCTTAGCGATGGTCGGCGCACTTTGCGCGGCATTAACCGTCTGGCCCTGTTTGGTGACGATAGCGATCACCGTGCCATCCATCGGCGCCATGATGCGGGTATAGCTGAGATCGAGCTGTTTCTTGTCCACCTCAATCTGCGCCTGAATCACGCGCGCTTTTTGTGCCGTTAACTCTGCCCGCGCGGTGCTCCACGCCTCAGCCGCTTCATCAAAATCCTGACGCGAGACCAAATTGGCTTTAATCATTTGCTGCAGACGTTTGAACTGCGCATCCTGCCGGACCAACGTCGCTTCGCGTGTCTCCAGATCGGCTTGCGCGACGCTCAACGCGGCCTGCGCATTACGTAAATCACTGCGCTGTGGCTGATCGTCAATTTCAGCGATCAGCTCGCCCTTACTGACGTTATCACCGGCTTTGATATAGAGCTTTTTTACCTGACCTGACACCTGCGCACCGACGTTGACGCGCTCGATAGCGTCCATCTTGCCGGTTGCAGCGATGACGTTTTCAATGTTGCCTTGACGCACAACGGCAGTGACCAGTGGATTCGGTTTTGGTCGTGTGCTGCTGTAGGCCCAGACCAGAATAATGATCGCCAAAATAACGATCGCGACGAAAAGCCGCTTTTTAGAGGTATTCAACATAAGCATCCCTTTAATGAAGCGAGAATAGTAATCACTAAATGCAACAAACAGGAGAAAATTCGTCAGGATTCTTGCATTAAATCGGGCGCGTTGAGAAAAAAATGAAAATTTTCCGAATAGAAATCGTCGTTGAGTTGTTTACCCCTAAACCACTCACGCTTTGGGAAATGCTATGTCCGCTCCGACCCGCCAAAATTCACGTCAACGCTATGACGCATTCAGCATGACGCTGCACTGGATCACCGCGTTTAGCGTCATTTTTTTGTTTGCCTCTGCGCATATTTGGGAACAACTGGAAAAAGGCACACCGCTGCGCAAGGGATTACAGGCGTGGCATATCTCTTTTGGCATTTTGCTGGCATTAGTCATGATTGTGCGACCGTTGTGGCGTGTTTATAGCCAACGTCAGTCACACCTGGCCGTGGCGCCCGCTGAGAGCAGTACGCTGATGCGAATCATTGCTCATGCGGTGCATGGGTTGTTGTACCTGCTGTTGTTGACTCAGGTTGCACTGGGTTTTCTGTTTCGCTGGTCGCAGCAGGAGCCGTTTAACTTTTTTGGCCTGTTCGATATTCCCACCTTTATTCATGTCGATACCGCACTGCGTCACACGCTGGCGGGATTACACAATAACGTTGCCTGGGCGCTGATTAGCCTGGCAGGCGCGCATGCGCTGGCGGCGTTAATCCATCACTACGTTCTGCGTGACAACGTGCTGCGCCGTATGCTGCCGTTGCGCGATTCGATGCCACTCCGCGAGGATAAATGAATGATGAAGATGATGACTCAGGTTCGCTGGTTTGCCGTGCTGGTATTGCTGATGGCGTTACATGCACCGGTAGCATTCGCCATGGGCGATGACGACAGCGACAAGAAAACCCCGGACTGTCCGAAAGGGCAGGTTTATGACAGCAAGACTAAATCCTGCATGTCGGAAAAAACCAGCATGCTGAGCGATGAGGACAAGACCAATTACGCCTACCACCTGGCTAAAAAGGGCGAGTACCAGGCTGCGCTGACGTTACTGGACACGCTGCACAATCAGAACACCAAAGAGGCATGGAACTATCGCGGTTACGCCACGCGTAAACTGGGCCGCACCGACGAAGGGATGAGTTACTATCAGAAATCGATCGCGCTGGATCCCAAATATGCCAAAGTGCGTGAATATTTAGGTGAAGCCTGGATGATCAAAGGCCGTCCCGATCTGGCTAAAGAGCAGCTCACTATTATCAAATCGCTATGCGGTGTGAATTGTGAAGAGTATCAGGATTTACATGCGGCCATTAATGGTCATCCGGAGTCCTGATGAGCCCGGTTGACGGAGGACGTAAACATTACCAGCACTGAAGTCCGTCAACATCTGGCGGCACATCTGACGCGTATGTGGCGTTATGCGATGGTGTTATCGCGCAACAAAGATGTGGCCGAAGAACTGGTGCAATCCACCTGTGTGCGGGCGCTGGAACGCAGCGCCCAATACACGCCTGGCACACGCATCGATCGCTGGCTGTTTACCGCGCTGCGCTCAGTGTGGATTAACGAACTGCGCGCCCAGCGAGTCCGCATGGGGCAGGGATTCGTGGAGAGTGATGAATTGCTCGCTCCCGATCATCAGCAACACAATGAACAGCGCATGCAGTACGCCAAAGTGATGCAGCGTGTCGGGCAGTTGCCAGAGGCGCAGCGCAACGCGGTATTTTTAGTTTATGTCGAGGGCTTCACCTATCAGGAAGCCGCCGACACGCTGGCCGTACCGATTGGAACCATCATGAGCCGCCTCGCTGCGGCACGCACCACTTTAGCCAGCGCAGTGACAGCGCGGCCTGCGGTAAAGGAGAAACGCTTGTGAATGCACCACGATTTACCTCGCCCTATGCCGATGAAGCTATCGTTGCCTGGCTGGATGGCGAAATGCGCGTGGAGGATGCGCAGGCGTTTGAAACCGAATTAAAGCGCAGTGAAACCCTGTCAGCACGGACAGCTGAGCTGATGAAAAGTAACCAACCCTTTGCGGATGCGTTCGCGCCAATGTTGGATGACGCACCGCTGGAACGTATGGAGTCACGGCTGTCGTATCTGCTCGAAAACACGCCGCCCGCGCCGATAAAAGCTGCTGCACAGGTTAGCCGTCGTGCATTGATCGCTGCCTCAGTGAGTTTTCTGCTGGTGGGCAGCGGGATTGGGTTTTGGGCCAGGCCCGTAGCGAAAGCCGAACAGGGCGAAAGTGAGCGTATTCGGGAGCTGGAAGCACAATACATGTCGCTCTACAGTCCTGAGACCCTGGCGGATGTCGACAGCTCCCCACAGGTGTTAGCGCGTTCATTACAACGCACGGCGCGCGACCTCGATCTGCGCCTGACGGCAGAGCAATTGACGCTACCTGAAGCAAGTTTGAAAAGCGTGCGTATGCTGCGCTATGACGATTCGCTAATCACTCAAATCGCCTGGAATCACAGCAGTTACGGTCCGATGGCGCTGTGTATTTCGCGGGAAGATCATGCTCAGCAAAGTGAATTAGCGCAGGAGAAGCGCCACGGAATGAACCTGGTGTGGTGGCATCGCGGTGGATACCAGTATGTATTGATTGGACGCAATCCGGCAAATCAGTTAAAGAGAGCGGCGCAGGTGTTGAACGCCGCTCTGGTGTAGATGTGCAAGGCGACATTTCAGCCGCCACCGATTATGCCCCTACGACACTGCATCAAAACATCGTAGGGGTCTTTTCATCGGCAGAACGCTTACGAGATCCCCAGCAGTTGTTTCAACTGCGCAATCTCGTCGCGCCATTGTGTCTGCAGCGTCGGTTTTTGATGCTTAGGCTTTCGCATCATATCTTCATCCAGCTTGCTTTCTAAATCGCACAAGGCCAACAGTAGTGCCTCCTCGTCGATATGCGATTCGGCCGCCACGGGCTTCACGCTGGCGACAGGCTTTTCTGACGGTTGTTCGGCCCCCATTAGTTCAATGACTTGTGCAAACTCATGCCATTCGCTCAGTTGCTGATCCTGTATCAGCCAAAAGCGATTGCAACTGCTGGCAATCAAATTGCGATCGTGCGATACCAATAGCACCGCGCCCTCAAACTGATTGAGTGCTTCCGCCAACTCCTCTTTGCCGACCATATCGAGATGGTTAGTGGGCTCATCCAGTAGCAAGATCGAGTAGCGCGCCAATGTCAGCCCAACAAACAGCAGACGTGAGCGTTCACCGCCACTCAACGAGCCAACCAATTGCTGATGGCGCAGATAGGGGAATCCAGCGCCTATCAGAGCCATCTTTCGCTGGTCGTCACTCAGTGGTGCGAAATGCGCCAGTGCCTCGTTTAAAGTCTCGTTGTCCTGCAACTGCGAGAGGCTTTGATCGTAGTAACCAAGCCTTGCGCGCGGGTGAAACAGTGTGGTGGCTTCACGTTGGTATTCCAGCCAGAGTTGACGCAGCAGTGATGATTTTCCACTGCCGTTGCGACCAACGATCGCGATGCGGTCGCCGCTTTTGACCTGAAGGTTGGGTAATGTAAATAACGCAGGGGCGTTGTCAGCAGGTCGGATGCTCAGCTCAGGCAGGGCCAGAACGCGATCGGCATCCAACGCTTCCCCCTGCAGTTTGAGTCGCCACAGGCTACCGTCGGTCAAGGTGGTTTGCGCCTCCTTCAACCAATTGGCGCGCTTTTCCATCTGTTGCGCTTTACGTGACAACCCTTCGTTGTCGTAGGTGCGTCCCCAAATCGCCAGTCGTTTGGCGCTCTTTTCAACGCGATCAATCTCATTCTGCTCTGCCTGGAAACGTTGTGCATCGGTTTCATCCTGCTGTGCCAGCGCTTGCCGTGCTGCAGAGCAGGGCAGACGGAAGAATTGCAGGGTTTGATCGCGCAGTATCCAGCTACAGTTGGTGACCTGGTCCAGCAAGGTACTGTCATGTGACACCAGCACAAAGCTGCCTTTCCAACCTATCAGGAACTGCTCGAGCCAGAGCAACGTTGGAAGATCCAGATGGTTACTGGGTTCATCCAGTAACAGCAGATCGGGCTGAAGGATCAGCGCACGCGCCAGCAATAGCCGCATGTGTTGACCGCCACTCAACGTGGCTGCCGTTTGGGTCTGCTGTTCAGCATCGAACCCCAACGAAGAAAGCAATGCTTCTGCGCGCCAGGCATCACTGATCTGTTGCTGCTCTGGCAGACGTGCAATAACACCGGAAAGCAGCGTGTCTTGCTGGAGTTGAGAGGGAAGATGCTGCTCAATTCGCGCCAGAAGACAGTGATTGGCTAAGGTAACGCTGCCCTGGCTGCTTTCAAGTTCTCCGCTCAGGATTTTCAGCAGGGTGCTTTTCCCCGTCCCGTTGTCACCCAACAGGCCAATGCGATCGCCTTTTTTCAGGCTGAAATGGATGTCGTGAAATAGTGTACCGAAGGCGTTATCAAAGCCGACAGCGTGTGCGGAAAGTAATGTGCTCATGTGCTTACTCATAAGTTGCAGGCGTGCGAACGCCCGACGTCAAAAACTGCTGACGACAACCCGGTAAGCCGGAGGAAGGGATGAAATGTAGTTAACTTCGCTCAGGCGGATTATCGCAGCACGAATGCAGAGATAGCTGAGCGCGGCCAATTACTATAAAAGTGTGAGTAAATAAACAATTCACACGATGGCATAGTAATCCTCCTTATTTATCAGTAGTGAGTAGGGTGGGTTGATGATAGTCACCTGGACTGGCATTATCCACAGAATATTCGAGATGTTGTGAAGCCACAGGCAATGCTCGATCACAACGATATGATGCGGGGAACGCTACGGCCCCAGTTGTAGACCCTTAAGCAACCTTTCTGGATTGTTACTGAAAATGTTGACTGGCTTGAAAAGTCAGCACTTTAAATTAAAGAGTTCAGTGTTTATCTGAAGCTCCATTGAATGGTGATGACAAATACTGAAGGGATAATAATCCCCGATTCAATGCCGAAGTAGGGTGTGAAATTATATTGAAAGCCATGATAAATATAGGGTGAGAACCCTATTCCGGTGGCTTTTTTGAAGTCATGGTAGGAACCGTGATCGCCACAATCCTTAAATGCATCGAAAAAAAACTCACCGGTGTAGCCGTAAATACCCTTAAAAGTCCAGCCATTATCCCAGGTTTTCCAGTCTTTTCTGACGCCTAAAGCAAGGCAGCGATCGTCAAAGCTATTTTTCATGGTGCCTATCAGCACGCTATAAGTAGAGTCTTCGGACAACTTTCTTTCAACAGAGAAGAAGTTATTTTCAAAGTTTTCAGTATATTGTCCATGATTATCCGTCAGGTGATAAACAAAGGATCCTGTATTAATTGAATAAAGGTTAACCTCGCTCGCGGAACAGCAGAGCGAAAGTAGCGCGGATAGAACCAGAAAACCCCATAATAATTTTAAGCTTATTCCAGGGTATCCTCCTGTTATTTCATTCATTTTTCCCTCACTACTTGCAATGAGATAATGAAAAAAAAGTTAACAGCGGCCTGATGCGTTGACTCAACGTATTGATAGATAAATAAGAAAGGCTGGCGATTTTGCTATTTAATTAAATGGTGCTTGATGCGCATAAAAATTCAGACGATGAGGTATTTTAGCAGGTTTTTTGAGAGGGCAAGACTGCAGGGGTAAATGCAATTAATGCATAGAAGGTCATATGCTTAATATATAAGGACTTAATTCAATCATTCAGTTGCTGAAATTACGAGGTTTGTCTCGTTTGTCGAATAAGGATTAAGCAGTGAGGCTTTGTAAGACAGTAAGTGCTTAGGAGTGCGCTAATTCACTGTTGTACACACCAACACTGCAGCATAACCAGTATCTAAGCCTGGTTATGCTGAACAAAGCAGTGATGGGAGATTAAATTTACGTTGTCCCTGAGTGCACTTTTAACCCTGATCCACCCAGATGAGCTTATCAACATTAAACCCAAGTCTTTGAGCGATTGCCAGATACTGCTTTTTCACCTGTTCCGGAATTTTAGGCTCTCGCGACAAAATCCATAAATAACCGCGATTTGGACCACTCACCAACGCATATTGGTAATCATCATCCAATGCAATCACGTTATAGCCGCCATAGAACGGGCCAAAGAAGGAGACTTTGAGCGCTGCGGTATTTGATTTACCGGTAAAATAAGCTTTGCCCTCGCTCTCACTCCACTCCTTTTCAACCGGATCATATCCACGATTCAGCACGGTTATGCCGCCATCGTTGCGAGGAGTGTAAGTGGCGGTGACATGATCTTTGCCGCGCTCAAAGCGATGATCCAGACGGGCAATTTCGTACCATTTGCCCAAATAGCGGTTGGCATCAAAAGGGCTGATGGGCGTGACACCTTTCGGTGGCGTCGGGGATTTACAGGCAACGAGCGTTAACGATAACGCGGCGAGTGCGGCGATTGGCCATAATTTCATTACTGCTCCTTAATCGATCCTGATCCGTATCAAAGGATATGTCAGCATGATTATAGGCAATAAAAAACAAGGCGGCCCTCAGGCCACCTGATGCATGGCGTTATTTCTTCTCTTTCTCTTCATCAGCGGGGAGCAGCGGCTCATCAATGGCGATAGATGTGCCTGATTTCAGCAACTGAATATCGAGAATCACGTAGGTCATGGTGGTGATGAACAAGGAAATTACGCTACCTATCACGCCACTGGTGGTGAAGGTAAAGTAGTTGTACATCACCACCCAGGTCACACAAATGAACAGGGCAAGCGCAACGTTAATGGACGACTGTGAATAGTTGGTGGTGCGAGCCCCCATCTCATTGATTTGCTTGTAGAGATTGGTGCCAGCATATTTTTCCAGCACAAATATGCCCTGATCCCAACTGCGCAGGCGACGTGCGCTACTGCGGGTGAAGAACAGAAATAACAATGAAACAAACAAACCGGAAAACGCGATCAGCACGGGAACAGCTTCCAACGCATACACCAAACTTTTGTGGCTGGGTGCTTGTGCGGTGAGATCCAGCGTCAGCGACGCGCCCAAAACGGCATAGAGGAAAATAAACAGCGCTAAAAATACCGCATTGCGTTTCCAGTCGAGTTCCGCTTCGTGATTTTTCTGTTGGCGAGCGATGTCGAGGGCTTGTTGCAAACGCGTGTCGCTGGATTGGGTATCCACCTGCTCTATCTCTTCACCGAGCAAACGGTGAATGAATGGCTGATCGGCCGATTCAATGGTAATGCGCATAACTATCCTGATGGCGTAACTATCGAGGTGCACAGTGTAACGCAATTTCAGCCTCAGGCAGGAATCTGCGAGACAACACGCAGTTTGAGCACTGCAGTTGCTCACAATTTGCACATCATTTGTACACTTTACTCTGCGGTCAGTGTCGGCCGTGTACAGCACGACGGAGGAATAGCCTATGTCGTACGTAGATGGTTTTGTCGTTGCGGTTCCGGAAGTCAATAAAGAGGATTACCGTGCTATGGCGGCCAAAGCGGCGCCGCTGTTTAAAGAGTTTGGGGCAACACGCATTGTGGAGTGCTGGGCAGATGACGTGCCCGAAGGCAAGCTCACGGATTTTTATATGTCGGTAAAAGCGGAAGAGGGTGAAACGGTGGTATTCAGCTGGATTGAATATCCCTCACGCGAAGTGCGTGATGCGGCCAATCAGAAAATGATGTCCGATCCGCGAATGAAAGAGATGGGCGAAAACATGCCTTTTGATGGTAAAAGGATGATTTACGGCGGCTTCTCTGTATTACTGGAAGAGTAAAAGCCAAAGGGCGCTTAGGCGCCCTGATCACGCTTAAACCGTTAATTTAGGGCCATTGCTGACACTGAATAACGGTGCGATAGCCATCATGATCCTCGTAAGTATGTCCTTGTTGTTCCCAATAAGGATTAAAAGAAGTCACCTGTTTGAATCCGCTTGCGGCCATCTGTTGGCAAATCTGCAGCCATTTTTCCTGAACCGGTTGATACATAACTAATAAGTCTTCTGGCGTGGGCCGTGGGATGATCGGATGTTCTATGCATTCAGTAAATTCAAGATGCCAGGCCAGCCCCACACCGCCTAACATGACGCCATTGAATCCCTGGTGGCCTTCAAACGAACCAAGAATATTCAGACGCAAACCCTGACTATACATATCCCGGCTCAACGCCAAATTTGAAACCGGGCGCGCCACACGAAGTGTTATTGATGTCACCGTTTATCCTCGAAGTTAAATGTAATGCCTGTGATAAACTGTAGCGGGTCAAAATTACGTTTGGCGCAATACGTGCTCAATATTAGAAATGGATATCTGACGTCATCACGATACAATCAAATCCCACATCGACAAGGAGTTAATATGCTGGATATCATCCATTTTCCCCTGTTCCTCATTTCGGTATTCCTGCTGTGTATCACGCCGGGTCCGGACCTCGCGTATGTTGTCGGGCAAAGCATGGCCAACGGACGCCGAAGCGGCGTGATATCGGCGAGTGGTGTGGCGCTAGGAAGCTGTACTCATGCATTGGCCAGTGCAATAGGCTTAACGGCGTTAATCACCGCCTCGCCGATGTTATTTACAGTGATTAAATATATCGGGGCTGCTTATCTTATTTATTTAGGCAGCAAGATGGTGTGGGAAACTTTCATCACCAAATCGCAGGAAAGCAGCTCTCAGGTTCAGGTTCCGCGTACTAATACATGTAATCTATTATTACGAGGTTTTATTACGTCCATCACTAATCCAAAGGTACTGCTGTTTTTCATTTCTTTCTTCCCGCAATTCGTGGTGGTCGATGGTGATTATCATGCGAGTTCATTCCTGGTATTGGGACTGACCTATGCAGTGATTGGACTGATCACTGATGTGATGTTTGCCCTGCTGGCGGGCGGTGCTGCGAGTGCGGTATCTCGCAATGTCACGCTGCAAAAGCTGTTAGATCGTATCGTCGGTGTGACCTTCATTGGCCTGGGGATTCGCCTCGCCATGACCCGACGTTAAAAATCAGAATGGGCAGCAAGTCTGATGATTGGCGATAGCGGGTTATTCGGGTAACGTGAGATGTCTTACGTTACCTACAAAATAATGACCGCACGCTAAGTTGCAGGAGAGCCCGTTCATGGCAGTAAATCCCAATATCATCGGTATCGTCAGCGATGAATTCACCAACCCTAATACCGTCACGGTGCTGAATGAAATGACGCGCCAGTTAAATGCGCGTGGTTTAGTGACGCTGTTATTGAATGTTGATTCACCAGAAAGCTATCAACGGACGTTGCATAATGCCGCATCTTTCCCGCTGGCGGGGCTGGTGTTTCTGACCTCCCTTTTTGACGATGAGTTAAAGACCGCAGCAGAAATATTGCCCCATGTGGCGACGGTGCATTTGAGCCAAAGTCGTGAAGGCCGCGCCAATGTAGTGTTAGCAGACGGATTCGATGCGGGCGCCGAGATGGGCTTGCTGTTGTTATCTCAAGGGCATCAGCGCTTTGGCTTTATGCACACCCAGGAGCAGGCCGAACCCGCGCGTCAAATGGCAGGACTGGTTTCCAGCCTTGAGGCGGAACACAAAGCGCTGAACATTCAGCTGGCGGCAGGGGCTAACGATCGCGAATTGGCCTATCAGGCAATGATGACCTATCTGAAGAAGACACGTGCTGCGGAACGGATTAACGCCTTGTTCTGTGAGAGTGATGTGCTCGCGTTTGGCGCATTGCAGGCCGTGCGCGATTTTGGGCAGGGTGCACACGTGGCAGTCGTCGGCTTTGACGATGTAGATGAAGCGCGCGCCTCCACCTGGCATCTCACCACTTGGGCTCAGCGTCGTGATTTGCTGGTCAACGAAGCACTGAATCGCTTACTTGAAAAACTTGTGGATACTGGCAACGACTGGCAGCAGGGTGAGTTGCAGGTGCGCCACTCCCATCACGGTAAATATGTGCCGGGTGAAATGTCGCAGTGTGGTTGTGCGATTCGTCACTGATTCAGCGGGGTCGCCAGGCCGGCGACCCGCTTCAATCAATTGCCTAAGCGTCCCACCAGGCTTGCGGAACCCAGTGCGTGGCCTCTCATTTTTGCGACTAACTCAGTGTGGCTCAATCCTGCAGGCAAGCTGCCTTTTGCAAGATCGGTTGCCACCAGCACAAAGTTATAGTGGTGATAACCCGCGCCAGCGGGTGGGCAAGGACCATAATAGCTTTGGGTGCCAGGCGTGTTGGTGCCATAACTGAAATCTCCGCCTTTACTTAATTCACCCTGCAGGAATGCTTTGCGGGTGGCATCAATGTTGTATGCCAGCATATGTGTCACCCCTAAGCCTTTGGCGCCAGCCGGATCGGTAAGCAGAAGCACATAACTTTGAGTGCCTGCGGGCGGATTGGACCAGTTGAGAGCGGGCGAGATGTTTTCGCCGCTACAAGACAGGTTGTGCTTATCGTTGCCACCCAATGCTTTCTTCATCACGCCGTTATCGGCAAAGTCAGCCGATTTCAGCGAGAACTCCGCCGCATGGGCTAACAGCGGCAGGCTGCTTAAACAGAGTACGGTGATTAACTTCTTCATTGTTGCTCCTCATCAGGGGTGGGTTGTGCGTGCAACGTGGTAAAAGCACAACAGCTTGAATCCATCACGGTGACCAATCAATAAATGGTATTAGAGTTATTGTTAGGTTAAACCTAACAACATTTTTATTGCTGAAATTACCGCTTCAGGTAATGATCGGTATGTTCATTAGGCAAAGTAACAAGGAGATGAAACGTGGAATTGCGGCACCTGCGTTATTTTCTGGAACTGGCAAAAACGTTGCATTATGGCGTAGCGGCAGAGAATCTGAATATTTCTACACCGACGCTATCAGTGCAGATTAATCAATTAGAGGAAGAATTAGGGGCGCCGTTATTTTATCGAACTCAACGCAAGGTAGAACTGACGCAGATTGGAGAAATTTTCCAGCAGGAAGCACGCGAAACTTTACAACATGCGGAACAGGCCAAAGCCCGCGTGCGAAGTGCCGCGCGCGGTGAACGCGGCTATATCCGCGTGGGCTATGTTGCATCAGCGCTGTTGTCGGGCATTTTAACGCGATTATTAACGCGCTTTAGCGCCAGCGCGCCGGATATTTCAATCAATGCACGTGAATCAGTGATGGATACACTGGCCACTCAGGTCAGTGAACGCACCATCGATGTTGCCTTCGTGCGCGGTCCTGTGCCGTTGCCTGCCGATGTTGGATATATAGAAGTCGAACAGGATCATTTCGCGTTGGCGTTGCCAGATAATCACCCGCTGGTTGCGCAAGACCAACCCATCGAACCCGCGCAACTTAAAGGAGAGACTTTTATTTTGCCCGAACAGGCTTCTGGCACCGTGACCTTTGCCCAGCGCGGTGGTTTTATTCTGAGCCGCAGTTGGTCGGCGGGCAGTTTAAATGAAGTGCTGGCGAATGTTGCATTAGGTAACGGTGTTGCGGTTATACCGGCTATCCTGGTGACTCAACTAAAATTGCCGGGTATCACTTATCGCGAAATACCCGGTGCCGTTATTCCTTCATCGATCTGGTTCTTATATCGCAAACGTGAACGTACACCCGCAGTGAATAAGCTGGTGCGCATGATTGAACGACACGCCTGACTATTTTATTTGTAACGTCGCAACGCGATCTTTCAATGCACGCTCAATCGCCTTGCGGTGATAAGGTGACATTTTACGCCACTCCTGCGCCTCTTTACGTGTGCGTCCACAGGCACGACACCAGCCGTTTTTCCCTTCAAAAATACATACATCGATACAAGGCGATTTCACTGACATAGAAAATATTCCTTACTGGGAAAGGCCGCTATAGCCGTGGAACATCATATAGACACCCACGATGGCAATGAGGGCACTAGAGAAGTAGGGCGCTCGGCGCGCGATATCGGCGAAACCTTTCCAGCGTCGGGTGACATGGCGAACGCTTAGTGCAGCGCCAACGCCAACGGTAACCAGCGTAAGCGCCAGGCCGATGCTGAAACACACCACCAGTACCGCACCCAGGCTGAACTGTTTCACCTGCAGGCAAAGAAGGAGAACCGTGATCGCTGCGGGGCAGGGAATCAGCCCTCCTGTCAGGCCGAAGAGAAGAATCTGCAGGTTGCTAACTTCACGGCCGTCAAAGCGTAGGCGGATATCCTCTGCGTGCGCGCGCTCGTGTGCATCCTGGTATTCTTGAGAACCTTCAGCAAACCCGGCTAATTCGGGATGATGCTCATGCTGATGACTGTGTTCATGGTGATGCCCGTGCTCATGATGATGGCTGTGTACATGGTGATGCTCATGACGCCCGTGCTCATGATGATGGTTTTGTTCATGGTGATGTTCTTGCTCATAGTGATGTTCATGCTCATGATGCCCTTGCTCATGGTGATGTTCATGATGCCCGTGCTCATGATGATGCTGAGATCCGTGCTGGTGATCGTGGTGCTGGTGCCACGCTTGCGCCTCAGACCAGGTACGCCAGAACATCCAGACGGCTGTTGCAATGATAATGACGCCAGAAACCAGCTGCAGCCAGGGCTCGGCAGCTTCGGCGGTAAACTGCCGACTGATATACATCCCACCCATCGCAATCAACCATACGACCGCCGTATGTGACAAGGTAGCAGCGAGACCCAATATCACCGCCTGGCGAACACTACCTCGAATGGCGACGATAAATGCCGCCATCATCGTCTTAGAGTGACCCGGCTCCAGGCCATGCAAAGCGCCAAGCAAGATGGCGCTGGGGATAAACAGCAACGCGTTAGACGTGCCCTGGCTCAGCAGGGCAGCGAAATCATTCATGGAAGGCATCCCGTGTCGTGATAAGTTGAAAGCGGCATTGCAGTGCCGTAAAATCTAAAAATTCAAAGAAAATATACTATACCCCAGTATATATTAAGATCAACAGGAGCCGAGAATGGGCCATACACTCAAGCATCAGAAGAGTCTGCTTACGCGCGTCAGGCGCATAAAAGGACAGGCCGCTTCATTAGAGAAAGCCCTGGAATCAGGCGAAGAGTGCCTCAAGGTGTTACAGCAGGTGGCGGCGGTACGCGGCGCAGTGAACGGCCTGATGGCTGAGCTGCTGGAAGGACATATCAAAGAGCACCTGATGAATGACGCTGCTACCGAAGCAGAACGCAGTCAGGATTTGGAAGAGATCGTTAACGTAATCCGTTCGTATTTGAAGTAGGAGCTCACCATGCTGTGGTTAATCGTGAAATATGCCATCACGGCGGGCATGGTGGTGTTGATCTCTGAGGTGGCGAAACGCAGCGATCGTCTGGGAGGACTGATTGCGGCGCTACCGCTGGTCACCGTATTAGTACTGATCTGGATGAAACTGGAAGGCCAAAGTCAGGCCAAGATCGCCAGCCATGCCTGGTATACCTTTTGGTACGTGGTGCCAACCTTGCCAATGTTTGTCGCTTTCCCATTTCTTTATCAGCGCTGGGGGTTTTGGCCTACGTTGGTGGCGAGTTGTGTATTAACCATATTGCTGTTTTTTCTTTGGGCAACGCTGCTGAAGCGATTTGGCATCGAACTGATGTAGCTTCAAACTTCATCCCGCAGGCGAAAATGCGCTTTGATGCTTTCACTGAGCCAGCGATGCTCAGGGTCGCGATCAAGACGAGGATGGCATGCTTGCACAATTTCAAGGCGTTAGTAGGGCGGTTCTTCTCATACTGCGCCCGCTTTTTCTCTGCGGACGCACGTTATTGCGTATAGGGCGCGTTA
Source organism: Pantoea sp. C1E2 (assembly GCF_056491465.1). Lineage (NCBI taxonomy): Bacteria > Pseudomonadati > Pseudomonadota > Gammaproteobacteria > Enterobacterales > Erwiniaceae > Pantoea > Pantoea sp. C1E2. Next base: position 276,540 of record NZ_JBSZHT010000004.1, on the reverse strand, counting down.
CTCACCGCGCCCGGTATTCAAAACTCAGCGTCAGCCGTCGTCGCCAGTTGAACAAACGGCCCGGATAATGTGTGGTTGTGATGCGCAATGATCTGGGAAGCGCTAATCAGCCCATTATCTGTCGTGCTGTGTGCATCGCTTATTAACGTGACCTGAAAGCCTAAATCCGCTGCCGCGCGACAGGTGGTATCCACGCAATATTCTGTTTTCATGCCACAAATCACCAGTTCTTCAATACCGGCTTGTTGTAGCGACGTCAGTAGCGTGGTGTCTCGGAGGCAGTTTGGGTAGCGCTTCACAAACACATCATCCGACTCGGCATCTATCGCCAGCTGTGGAATAAGCTCTGTGAGTGGACTGCTCTCAGCAAGGGGTGAACCTTCTGGCCCGGTATGACGTGCGGCGAAAATGGGGGCTTTCTTGTCGCGCGCTCGGCTAATCAAGATATTGATATTGGCGAGCAATTTCTCAGCGCCAAACGGTTGTTGGGGCGCATAAAACAGACCGTGCTGCATATCGACAATCAATAATGCTTTTTTACCTGGGGATGGCATGCTGTGTCTCCTTTCACTGAGTGATGAACGGAGACTATCCCCGTCCATTGGTTGACGGGGCGAGGATTCTGTACGCTTACGTTTTCGCTACAGATGTACCCAAGCCGCCGCCGAATGCGGTGATGGTTGTGCCTGTAGTCAACGTAATGATCCGGGGCATGATAGGTTCGCGACAGAATAAGTAAGAAGACTGAAGTTATCACAACATCACACAGAATCCTTGCTTATTTATCTTTCGGATGTAAAACGGCTACAGCATCGCGTTTTACAATCTCAAGAGTACATTTTGCAGCAAAAAAATGGCTGCGATTAATTATCATCGCAGCCATCAATGAAGTACGTTTAACAAGTGGAATGCGGCAGATGTAGCCGGTTTTAATGCTGTGTGTCTTTGCCCGTATTGTCACGATGACGAAAAATGTGCGTGACGTTATTGGTGTCTTTGAGCGCCACGCTTTCCTGACGGGAAGATTGCATGTTGTTCATTACTTCTGCCATGGCGCGTCTTAAAGCTTTTTGGCGGCTAGCATCAGGTTCTATCGATGCCATTAGACGTAACTTATCGAGCAAGGAGCTATTGGAAACAGGCCCCTTATTTTGCAAAAGTTGTAACACGGCATCGCCCATGACAATGTCCGCCAATCTTTCATCTTCACTTCTGTTCATACACGTTCTCTGGTTACCGCAACAAACCTGCGACAGGTAACAAAGTGGATTCAGTCTAACGTGGAACAACTATGAGGCGGAAGCCACTTTGTCCGATGCCAGGTCAGTGCGCAAGTTCTCAGGATTACCGTTCGGTGGTAAACATCAGGCCAATTAATTGCTGGTAGTGCAGTTCTTCTTCTGAACTATTGGCCTGTTCCAATCGGCAAATTAGTTTAGTACAGATCGTTTTACGACTCAGCGAACGCCCGGAACGCAGTATTTCGCCGACGATCAGCCCTAAGGTTTCCTGCTGAGAAGGCAGGGAGGCTTCATTGAAATAACGAGTAATTGCAGACGACGCTGATGAAGGGTTTCTGTCCTGACGCATGGTTCCATCCTCCAGGTTAACTAATGAGCACAAAGCCCAGTAAAGTTATACAAAGTTGAGCAGGTTGTACAGGAATATGGCGAAACATCAGGATGGGTTTTGTGCAAAAAGTGCTAGTGCATTAATTACATATGCTTATGTAAAGCCCTTTTCTAGGAGCACTCAAAGTTGATGTCTGGGCCAATAAGATAGAGATTGAGTTAACCTATGATACTTGGTATCATAGAGATTGCATGTGTGGACAAGGATCGTCCTATTCGAATCACAGTCAGGAGACGCCATGGCAATTTATGTTTTAAAACCATTCGACAGAAATACCAAAGCTGATGGGATTGACGATGCAAAGCTATGCATTGCAGCGCTAGAAGTTATCGCGGGCCGATATGAAGCAAATTTAGGCGGTGGGGTATATAAGAAACGCATCCCCTTAGCCAAAGGTAAAAGTAGTGGTGCCAGAGCTGTCATTGCTTTCAAAATTGATAAGCACCTCTTCTTTGTAAATGGGTATGCTAAGTCAGCAGTCAAAAGTACAATACGAGAAATGACAGAAACCGAACTGCTACTTTATAAGCAAGTTGCCAAAGAGTTATTCAACCTCACCACTGAACAAGCAAGACGAGCTATAAGGGCGGGGAAAATGCGAGAGGTGCAGTGTGATGGTTAATCACCTTAAAGATCTTCAGGAAATCGCGCGTGATTTCAATGAAATTGGCGTTATCTCTGATGATCTTAAAGAAAAAATCGACTCAAGGGTAAGATTGCGCGAGTTGCGAGCGGCACTTCCTGTTCTGCCTATGATGTCGGGCCAAGCTATTAAAGAATTGCGTGAGCGCTTGGACTTGAGTCAAGCAATGCTGGCGGCTTGCGTTGGAATGTCAGTCGCCACGATTATCAAATGGGAACGAGAAGAAAAAAAGCCGAACGGCGCGGCGCTGCGTTTGCTCAATATTATTGATCGTAAAGGTTTAAGTGTTCTTCAGTGATACCAAAGCCCCTAAATTGGGGCTTTAAATTCATTATTTATTGTTAGAGCCCGCCAATGTTCTAATTATTATTACATTCCTGAAAAGGTCACTAATCACCATCTGTTGAACGTGTCAGCGTTTCCCACGCGTCGATCTCTGCACTCATCGCAGCAAGTTTATCCTGCACCAACTTCAATGCATCGCTACCCAGCAGCAAATGCGCAGGAGGGTTATCACTCTCAATGACCCTCAGCATCGCGCGCGCCGCTTTCTGTGGATCGCCTAACTGCTTGCCACTTTTTTCTTCACGCGCCTGACGAATGGGGTCGAAGAGTGCGTCATAATCACTGATGCTGCGTGAACTGCGCACCATGGAACGGCCTGCCCAGTCAGTGCGGAATGAACCTGGGGCAACAGCCGTCACATGAATATTAAATCCCGTTAGCTCTTTGCTAAGAGTTTCAGAAATCCCTTCCAGTGCAAACTTACTGCCGCAGTAGTAGCTTATGCCTGGCATGGTGATATACCCGCCCATCGAGGTGATATTGATAATATGCCCACGACGGCGTTGGCGCATGAAGGGCACTACGGCTTTGGTCATCGCCACAGCGCCAAATACGTTGACGTCAAACTGTCGGCGCATCTCCTCCAGCGAGGACTCCTCCATAATCCCTTCGTGTCCGTAACCCGCGTTATTGACCAAAACATCGATCGGGCCCTGCTTAGCTTCAATGTCGACAATAAGATCATCAATAGCAGCGAAATGAGTGACATCGAGTTCAAACGCCAGTGCATTTTGCGGATGGAGTTGTTCAAATGCCAATTTGGCTTCAACATTTCGCACCGTCCCGATCACGCGATAGCCTTTTTCCAGGGCTTCCAGCGCCAGCGCGCGACCGAAACCACTGCTAACACCGGTAATCAAAAGCGTTTTAGAGGTGAGCATCGTTTTTCTCCCTACGTGAATGATGCATGCATAATATTCTCTGGAGGTTCGCGCTATAAGGCCGTATCTTCTGCTTTTATTGCCTAATCTTATGAGTGAGAGGAAGTAGTGGTTGATTCAGAGGTGCAACGACGCACGGTAGAATTGCTCAAAAAGCTCGCGCCACATGAGGGTTACAATCTGAACGAACTCTCAGAAGTGCGCATTTTGCGTTCTGATCGACCATTAGCGCGCACGCCGGTGCTTTACGATCCCGGCATTGTGATTGTCTGTCAGGGCACTAAGCGCGGTTTCTTCGGCGATCAAGTCTACTTGTACGATGAGCAGCATTATCTGGCGGTTTCTGTGCCGGTCCCTTTCACCATGGAAACCGCTGCCAGCGCAGAACACCCGTTGCTGGCAATCTACATGCACCTTGATTTCAGTCTGGCGACAGCATTGTTATTGGAATTAGAGCAGCAACAGATTCCTTTCTCGGCCAAAGCGGCGCAGAGCATGATGTCGAGTCCTATGGATCAGCCGCTGCGTGATTCAGTCTTGCGCTTCCTGACCGCTCTCAGCCATCCACTCGATGCACAGATCCTTGGTCCAGCACTGGTACGTGAACTCTATTACCGTGTGTTGACGGGTGCACAAGGTCAGGCATTGCGTGCGGCGCTGACATTACAGGGGCAATTCGGCAAAGTGGGGAAAGCGTTGCGGCATATTCATGCCTGCTATGCCCAGTCGCTCAATCTTGCGCAGTTGGCGGGTGAAGCAGGCATGAGCGTGCCGACCTTCAGTGCGCATTTCAAAACCATCACGCAGCAGTCACCGATGCAATACGTGAAATCGGTACGCTTGTATCAGGCGCGAATGCTAATGGTGCGTCAGGAGATGACTGCGGCCTCGGCGAGCCTTGCGGTGGGTTATGAAAGCGCATCGCAGTTTAACCGGGAATTTAAACGTCTTTTCGGGCTGCCGCCTGCGGAGGAGATCAAACGCATGCAGCGCAATTTCGCGGTGCCACCTGCACAACAGGCTTCTGCGTTCGTCTCTTCGCATTAGGGCTCACACAGTGGTTTTAAGCACCATTACCGCATAACAACAAATGTCATCAGTCGCATTGGTAAACACGCAATCCGTTGGGTCGCCCAATTCCAGGCAATCACCGACGTTCATTTCAAATAGATTGTCGCCCTCCTGAAAGCGCAAAGTGCCTTCCAGCACCCAGATCAACTGACGACGTGAAAGGTAGGAAATCGCTGGCATTGGCACGTCAGTGTGTGGAGGGAGTTCTACACTCACGACATCTAACGGGATATCGCCAGGCGAAACATGGCGGCGAATGTAGCCCGTTTCCGGATCCTGCCACACTGGTTGGTGTGAATGGCGCAGCAACGTCCCGGGTTGCACTTCCGTGAGGGCGATGAGCTGCGACATGCTCATTGAAAACGAGCCGGCGAGGCGAGCCAGTGACGTCGCAGTCGGGCTGCTCTCACCCCGTTCTATTTTATGGATCATCGCCCGTGAAACACCAGACTGTTCTGCCAGGTCGGTTAACGACCAGCCTCGCTTCTCCCGTTCGATCTTAATGTTCTGACCAATGCGTGCATTGATGTCATCTTCTTTACTGGACAATTCATCTAACATAATAGATAACTACAATAATAAACGAATCATCCACTATAGTGACGGAGAGGACATCATGCAAATTCGTGAGGCACAAGAGAGAGACGCATCAGCGATCGCAGAGATTTATAACGATGCGGTAATCAATACGACCGCCATCTGGAATGAAAACACTGTGGACACAGCCAATCGCATTCAGTGGATAGCTTCCCGTCAGGCTGCAGGATTTCCGGTGCTGGTTGCAGTCGAGAACCAAATCGTGATCGGTTATGCCTCATACGGCGATTGGCGTCCCTGGGACGGATATCGGCATACCGTTGAACATTCGGTGTATGTGCACAAAAACGGGCGCGGAAAAGGGGTTGGCGGCATGCTCATGGCCGCCTTGATCGAGCGGGCGCGCGTGCATGGTAAACATATGATGATTGCCGGAATTGAGTCGGAGAATAGCGCTTCAATCGCACTGCACAAGAAGCTGGGATTCAGTGATGGCGGCAGATTAAGTCAGGTAGGCTGCAAATTTGGCAGATGGCTCGATCTGACTTTTTTGCAGCTCCAACTGGATGTTAGGCCTCAGCCTTAACATAGCGCCTCTAATAAACTTAGTTTGAAAAGTGTGGCTTATCTGGAATAAATGCACTGGCAGTTTCTGCGGCATTTATTCCCACTACAGCTTCAATACGATGCTATATAAATGATAACTATTATCATTGATTGTTTTGTACTGAGGGCAGAATGCAACCAACAGAACTCACCGCCGACTGCTGTATCGTTGGCGGCGGACCCGCAGGATTAATGCTGGGTTACTTACTGACGCGAGCAGGGTTACGCGTCGTCGTGATTGAAAAACATCCCGACTTCCTGCGTGATTTTCGTGGCGATACCATTCATCCCTCTACGCTGGAGATCATGCGTCAGCTCGGCTTGCTGGATGAGTTGCTGACCCTACCGCATCAACGCGCAGAAAAATTACAGGCAGAAGTGGCCGGGCAGGAAATCACAATGGCGGACTTCTCACGCTTGCCGGTACAGTGCCGCTTTATCGCCTTTATGCCGCAATGGGATTTTCTTAATTTCCTCGCCAGAAAAGCCGCCGCCTTCCCTGGATTTACGCTGCTGCAATCCACAGCCTTTGAAGATTTGATCTATATAGACGATACCATCGCGGGGGTAAAAACGTTACAGGGTAACGAATCTTTAACCATTAACACTTCACTGGTGATTGGCGCGGATGGCCGAAACTCACAGGTGCGTGCCAAAGCCGGACTGCAAAGCAAAAGCTTTGGCTCTTCACGTGATGTGCTGTGGTTCCGTCTCGACAAACAGCCAATCGATCCCGAATGGGGCATGGGCCATAAGGGGCCGAAGCAGAATTTTATTGTGATTGACCGTGGTGACTATTGGCAGTGTGGGTACACCATTCACAAGGGGCAGTTCGAGGCGATGAAGCTGGCGGGTCTGGATACCCTAAAACGTGCAATGGCAGAAGTCGCACCATTTAGCGCTGAGCGTATGGATGAACTCGACAGTTGGGACAAACTCAAGCTGCTATCCATCCGCATCGACCGCTTGGATCAGTGGATGAAACCCGGCGTATTGTGCATCGGTGATGCTGCCCATGCGATGTCACCTATAGGCGGGGTTGGCGTTAATCTGGCAATTCAGGATGCGGTAGCCGCAGCGAATTTCCTCACGCAGCCGTTAAAAAAAGGACAAGTTACGTTGCGCGACCTGCAGAAAGTTCAGCAGCGCAGACAGTTTCCCACCGTCGCCACACAATTCCTGCAAATCAAAATGAGCAGTAATAAGCGTAAGCGCACCACGCCGAGTAAAGTGCCGCAGATGATCAGCCGTTTTCCTTTTCTGCGGCACCTGTTTGGTCGCTTGATTGGATTGGGTTTTCGAACTGAACGCCCAAGATTTCTCAATTAGAAAATGTGGCTTTCAAATTGAGAAAGCCTGCTTCCATTTATCCCAGCGTATCCAACGCCAACAATAGATTCACAGCCGCAGACAGCAGTGGGTTGTCTGCTAACCCTTTTAATAGGATGTGAATATGCCAGTTGCTCTCTTTGCACTGACGGTTGGCGCTTTTGCCATATGCACTTCAGAATTTGTTATTGTTGGCATGCTGCTCAACATCAGCCATGACTTGTCTATCAGTGTCGCTTCAGCAGGGATGTTGGTCACAGCTTACGCCTTGGGCGTAGTAATTGGCGCGCCGTTGCTGACACCCTTGATGGTCCGATTTAAACGTAAAAATGCGTTGGTCATATTGATGTTGCTATATGTGGCGGGGAATTTTGCCTGCGCCATCGCAACCAGTTATCAATATTTGCTGTTCGCTCGCGTGATTGCTGCGTTAGCACATGCGTCATTTTTTGGTTTGGGTGCGGTCGTTGCCACGCAACTGGTACCCAAAGAGAAGCAGGCCAGCGCTATCGCTGCAATGTTTCTTGGGGCAACGTTAGCCAACGTTTTCGGCACGCCTCTCGGCACTCTAATTGGTGATCACTTTGGTTGGCGCATTACTTTTGTCGCCTGTTCTGCCCTGGGTTTATTCGGTGCCCTGGCTATCGCTCTTCTGGTGCCCGATATCAAAAGTGAGCAGCCTAAACATCTGGCTAATGAATTCCGCATGCTGCTCCAACCCCAGGCGTTGAAAGCCATGCTGATCACGGTTATTGGGTTTGGTGGTATTTTCACGGCGTTAACCTATATCGGACCGCTGCTGACTCAGGTGACGGGATTCCCTGAAAGTGCAGTTTCATGGCTTCTACTGCTCTTTGGTGTGGGAATGGTGCTGGGAAATCCATTAGGAGGGCGTCTGACAGATTTTAGTTTGCGCCTGGGTATTCTGGTGACATTACTCATTCTTCTGGCGGTATTGATTGCGCTGGGCATGTTAGCCGATTTCAAAGCAGTGACTGCGCTATTGGTTTTTCTGTTTGGTGCGGCAATGTTTTCTGCGATCACTCCCTTACAAGTCCAGGCGATGCATGCCACTCAGGATGCGTCGGTTCTAGGTTCTTCTTTTAATATCGCGGCATTTAATCTTGGCAATGCAGGTGGCGCATGGCTTGGCAGTTTTGCGTTGGATCAGGGTGCCAGGGTGGCACAACTTCCATTAATTGCAGCCGCTGTAACGACAGTGGGACTCCTTATTGCCTTGTTCACTCGTGCTGGTGTGGTAGCAAAAAACTCGAGTGAAGCACATTGACTTAACCAATCAATGATCGAAGGATCATTGACTGGAATTAAGGGAGAGGACGTAGCAGATGGATCTACTTAAGAGCATGGCGGTTTTCATTGAAGTGGTGGATCAGGGCAGTATGACTGCCGCGGCAGTCAGGTTTGAACTGACACCACAAATGATGGGGATGCATATCAAAGGCCTTGAACAACAATTCGGCACCAAATTTCTTCACCGAACCACGCGCCAACTGGTGCTGACCGAGGCGGGTAAATTGTTTTATCAACACTGCCAGCAAGTGTTGGGCTTAATCGGTGAAACACGACAGGTGATTAATCAGTTGCACGTTGAGGTCAAAGGGTTGTTGCGCCTCTCTGCACCTGCCACTTTCGGTTCGCGGATCATTGCGCCATCGCTGGGTGTTTTTCGTCAGCTGCATCCTGGTGTTGAGGTCGACCTATTTCTCACCGATTCGGTGATGGATTTGCAGGCTGATGAAGTGGAAGTGGCGATTCGGATCGGTCGTCTGCAGGATTTGTCGCTGGTGGCTCGTCCACTAGGACGTTATCGCATGGTGATTGCTGCTTCACCGGATTATTTGAATGCGCAGGGTATACCGCTGCATCCGGAAGAGTTGGTTAACCATCAATGTCTGGGCTTCAGGCTAAAACAGTCGCAACGGCATTGGCACTTCCAGCGTGGTGAGGAAAAGGTAAGCGTACGCGTTGATGACTGCATTAGTATCAACAACGGCGAAGCATTAAGGCAGGCGGCATTGGCGGGAGCGGGCGTCATAATGCAGCCAGAAGTGTTATTGCAGCAGGAGTTTGCTCAAGGAACTCTAATACAACTGCTGACAGATTTCACCATCCCAAATCGGCCAATTAATATGGTCTATCGTCAGGATCGATTTGCCAGCGCGAAATTAAAGGCCATTATCGATTTTGGCCTCAAGCACTGGCGGACGTAATTAAAGTTAATCTCCGCAAGAAGCCTCTTCACTCTTACTGAGTGGATGTACAAAGCAAGGCTTAATGTCTTAAGCGATAAATATCCGCAAAATACAAATATCCTTTCTTGGCTCGCATATCGACCAGTCGAGTTTTCTCACTTTCCGTCAGTACCGTGCCTGACAGCAACTCATCGACAAACGCATCGCGTACATGTACTTCCATATACCAGTCGCCGGTATAGCAATTCTTCCATGCACCTTTATCGATATCCTTCGCTTTGTACGAGGGATTGACGTGGAAGAAGAAAAAGAAATTACACACAGCAAAAATCAGGATACAGACCACATACTCGATGGTGCCGAAAGAGTCGGAGTACATCAGCAGCGCCATGGTAAGAGCAAACAGGATCCACATCAGGCCAAACAAACCAGGGTAATTTTTGATAAACGAGATATCAAAGTAGGGACGGTCGTTGCGCTTTTCCTCTACATTGATTCTGTCCAGTTCAGTTTGCAGTCGATCATCCAGTTGATTACTCATGCTCTCACCTTAAGGGTTTCTGTGTCCGTATTGTTCGCGCGAGTCTATCAGATAACTCTCACGATTTTAGCCTAACCTTGATAGTTATCAGGGGATTTATTACGGGGAAAAAGATGGAGTACGAAAATGTATTGAGGTTCTGGTTCGACGCTAAGCATGAAGACTCCTGGTTCAAAAAGAATCGGGGGTTTGATGATGAAATACATCGTCGCTTTTATACCTGCTGGGAGGCTGCAACGCGTGGTGAATTATCGATGTGGCGTGAAGGTATTCGGGGGAGATTGGCAGAAATCATCGTACTTGATCAGTTTTCCCGCAATTTGCATCGGGAAAGTGATCTTGCCTGGCGGCAGGATGGCATGGCGCTACTGTTAGCGCAGGAAGCGGTGAAAACACCGGAATACACGACGCTCAGTCTGGATGAAAAAGGCTTTATGCTGATGCCGTGGATGCATGCCGAATCACGAGTTGTCCATCAGCAGGCCACAGAACTATTCGCTGAATTGAAGGGAACGTCTTACTACCAGAGTGAACAGGAACATCGCCAAATCATTGAACTATTCGGTCGCTATCCTCATCGTAACCAAAGACTTAATCGTCCTTCAAGCCCGGAAGAACAGGCGTTTCTGAATAAGCAGCAACATGCTTTTTATTGACTGAGGAGAGGCTCTGCCTTCCGGATGCGTTAACGTGGACAAAAAAATGCCCGCTAAGCGGGCCGGTTCATTCAACCAAGGAAAAAATTCTCGTAGGCAACGCATTGCGGTGTTGCGTCACTATATTAGCAACGATGCGCATTCAGTACAGAAAATGTTCGATGATTTAATTTTGCTGATTTGATAAAGGTTATATTTGTGACGGGAGTGTTATTTTGATGTTTACAACTGCACACCAAAGCAGCGTAGAAGGGCCAGTTTCCCGGCTGGCGTGATATTTATCTCCCGATAGCCCTCAACGCGTTTCAACCATTGCTTATCAATTAGCAGGCTAAGCAAAGCGGCTCCTACTGCGCCGCCAAGATGCATGCGACGTTCACTCCAATCGAGGCACGCACAGCAAGGTTTACGTTTGCTGCTTAGGTTTAGTTGCATACCCATTTTCTCCAATTGCAGCTGACCGTTGTGAGTCAGGGCACTTCCATTGGCCTCAATCCACTTTTCCGTCATCATAAACTGGTAAATCTGCACAGCGAGATCACCTGCCAGGTGATCGTAACAGGTTCGGGCATATCGCAAATGGCTTGGCGTGGTGGAAACGGGAGTAGACAGGGGCCGCATCGACACCCCCATTAAGGTTTCCAGCAGATGTGCGATTTCGCTATTGGCCAGGCGAAAATAGCGATGACGCCCTTGTGACAAGCAGGTCACAAGGCGTGCATCCAACAGTTTGCTTAAATGCCCACTGGTTGTCGAAGCGGCGATATCCGCAACGCCACTCAATTCTGTGGCTGTCCACGCGCGACCATCCATCAGCGCACACAAAATGCTGACCCGAGAAGGGTCAGCGAGTGCGCTGGCGACGGCAGACATTGCCTTTTGTAATTCATGTTCTGACGCTTCATCAGCAATTAACGGGCTGTTCCGGGCTGCCATGCGATGGTTACCTCTGCCGCCCGATCATTGTTATCGGTGATCAGGATGAGCTGGTTGTTGTGGTCACTGTACTGCAGCAGAATGTTAACGCCATTGCGCGCAAGAGTGTCAGCAATTTCGCCAAGTTGACCAGGACGGTCCTGTTTTAATTTACGGATTAATGTCGGTTCAACGGCAACCACATGGAATCCTGCAGCCTGTAGAACCTGTCTGGCTTGTTCACCTTGCTCGACCAAAAAATGGGCATGACTCTGCTCACCCATACTAAATACTCCGCCTCCTTCAAGGCCCACGCCATTATTGCCCAACGTTGAGCCTAAAGCTGCCAGAGCACCGGGAACATTATCGAGTATCACATGAACATCAAACATGCTGTCTTGCCTCATGTGCGTATTCGCGTGTCACAGTGGCGATACGGATTTGATAATAAGAGAACAACCCAGCGCGGCCCTCATTCTGGGCTTGCTGGTGCTGCAAATTTTTTTTCCATGTCAGCACCGCCTCCTCGTGTTCCCAGTAGGAGAGTGAAAGGATTTTCCCCGCCTCACTCAAGCTGGAAAAACGCTCAACCGAAATGAAACCAGGCAGCTCAGAAAGCTGAGATTTCAGCTGTAGAGCGAGTTCGAGGTAGCGAGCTTGATGCTCGGGTTGGGTACGCGCTTCAAATAAGACGGCAATCATAGTACTGCTCCATCAGTGAAAGATGGCAGCAGTGTATCGGGCCCGAATAATGATACTTCGGCACCCAACGAAATATGGCGCATCCTACCCGCGATGCACCATTTACATTACCCAATCCAACGTGATTGACGGATCACGCTGCAAAAATTGAGTGGCGTGAAGTCCGCTTGTTTATCCGCAATCACATCGGCTTTCACATTGCCGAAGGTGGTATCCGGTTTGTGTTTTATACCGTCATAGAAGGCCTGAATAATCTCTTCTTTGAACTGCGCCGGACGGGGATGCTGTTGCACCACCGCCTCACGCTCGGCGTCAGGGAACTGATCGTAATTGATTCCCAATACGTCCATTTCTACGCCGGCCGTGACTAACGCGATTTCGGGTGCCATAAACTGTGGGATACCCGGCGTGGTGTGCAGGGCAATCGCCGTCCAGACTTTATCGATATCAGCCTGTTCCACTCCATAATGTTGTAAGAAATCGCGTGCGGCATTCGCGCCATCGACCTCAAAACGCTTGTCGCTACTGCAGTGTTCATGTGTCAGGCCGACATCATGAAACATGCAGCCTACATAAAGCAGTTCCGTATCTACTTTGAGATTGAGTCGTTGGCCCGCCAGCGCGCCCCAGTAAAAGACACGACTGGAATGATGAAACAGCAGGTCGGATTCGGTATCACGTACAAATTGAGTCGCGTCGCGCGCCATTTGGCTGTCAGGAATTTTGATGCCATTAATTTCAAATTTCATGGGTGTTCTCCAGGTACAGTTAAGTTGAAATCAGCTTAACGCGAGCGCACAATGTCTTGAATTGATGTTTTGCGATGAAAGAAGACATTGCGATTAATGCAGACGGTCAAATCAACATGAATCACCTCATCACTATTCTGGCTGTACCGGGCACCCAACTGTTAGATGTCTCAGGGCCTTTAGACGTGTTCGCCGAAGCGAATCGGATACTGGATCGCGCGGTGTATCAATTGCGCGTCATGTCGCTGGATTCCGCGACCGTTCAGTGCTCTTCGGGTGTGCGATTAATGGCGGATGTCATGCTCTCAGATCCCCATCAGCCCAACACTTTCCTGATAGCCGGGGCGCCAGATGCGATGGCGTTGCAATTGTCGACGAGTCAAATCGATCACATCAGGCAACGCTGTCTGGGCAGCCACCGTTACGGTTCGGTGTGCACGGGTTCGCTGCTTCTGGCACAAACCGGATTATTGCAGGGGAAGAAGGTCACCACGCACTGGGCGTGTGCGGCGACACTGGCCGCTCTGATTCCAGATGCACAAGTCGAAGCCGATGCACTTTACGTCGCCGATGGAAAATTGCGCACTGCAGCAGGCGTCACTGCCGGGCTGGATATGGCGCTGCGTCTGGTCGAGGAGGATCTGGGACGTGAACTGGCTCAGGATATTGCCGCCAATCTGGTGATGTTCTTCCAGCGGCCAGTCACACAGGGGCATTTTGCGCGCAAACGACAGGTGGCGCTGGCCGGACGCAGTGCGTTTCAGGAGATGCAGCGCTGGGCACTGGCGAATCTGGCGCAGGTTAATTCGCTGGACGATCTCGCCGCGCATATGCAAATCAGCACACGTCATCTGGCACGCTTGTTTCGTCAGGAAATGGATATCCAGGCTGGCAGTTGGCTGGAGAATGCCCGTATCGAACAGGCACGCAGTTTGCTGGAGGCGGGTGTAATGCCTCTGAAGGCGATACCTGCAGCCTGTGGTTATCAAAGTGCCGATGTGCTGCGACGTGCTTTTGCAAAAATCACCGGGATGACGCCTTCAACCTATCGCAAAATGTTCACGCATTAGCGGCGCGATGTGCGCGCCGCAGATGGGTTCGCTTATTCTGGCCAGTTATCCAGAATGCGCTGACGTACTTCCTCCGGATAACCCTGCGCGAATGACGCATGCAGATGGCGTTTGGTCTGTAAGGTATCAAACACCACTTTCGCCCCTTTACCGGCAACGTACTCGGCCTCGTCATAGCACTGCGGCAAGCGGATCACTCGCTGGTCATCAAAAACGGCACGACGTCCGACCGGATGCACGCGCGTAGACAGTGCCCAAACGACTTCCCGCAGGTTGGTCGGATCGAAGTCGTCATCTACGACGTAGACTTTCGGGATAAACACCATCGCATCAGTTTTAAACAGCACTTCACCAATACGTTGAGTTAACTCCTCACTGCTAACACCCGGCAGCAGCTCGCGCCAGTTTTCTGGCATCACCACCAGCAACCAATGCACGGTGGAGTCTTCCGGAATCCAGGTTGTTTTGATCGGCAGCTCCGCTTCTCGCAGATAAGTCAGTGCATCTGCCGCTAAGCCCATCGCCCATAGCGTGTGCGATTCATCGGTGGGGCGACCGGTGATCGACATCGGCCAGATCGGGTCGTCGCGATGAGTGATGGTTTCAACGTGGAACGTGGGCTGAGCCGATGAACCTTCGCCGAGATAGCCGCCGTACTCGCCGTATGGGCCTTCCTGACAATCGCGTTCAATCGAGACATGCCCCTCAATCACTATTTCAGCCGTAGCCGGCACATCAAGATCAAGACTGATGGCTTTCACTACCGGTACCGCTTCACCCGCTAATGTGCCAATGTAATCCGCTTCATCCGCGTTGGCTGGGATGGGAATACCTGAGACACAAGAGATAGCCGGAGCAGGACCCTGCACCAGGGCATAGGGCATCGGTTCACCGCGTGCTACCCACTGCGTCCAGATCTGACCAATGTGCTGGCTTGGCACAATCAGGCCAACCATGCGCTTGCCATCCACCTTCATCACGCGGGCAATCGACCAGTTGACCCATTTTCCATCCGGGGTTTTCACAATCAGCGTGCCCCAGGTGTTGGCGTACCGACCGCCGTCCTTGTCGTGAGCGAAGGGGATAGGGAAATGGTCAAGATTCGCCGCATCGCCACGTAAAATATTCTGCTGGCACTCTGCCTGAGCCGACTCAACGCGGACGGGTGGAATGCCAGGCTTAAAGCGTGCTGCGGATAAGGCTTCGATAATCTCCGGACCGCTGGATTCCGGCACCAGTCCCAGAGACATGGCTACACGTGCGTAGGGCATGTCACTGCGTGAGGACAAGGCTGCTGGCGCACCAAACAGACGAAAGCCCGGTGCGACACCCGCGACATTGTGAAACAGCGGTGCAGGAGACTGGATTTCATAGCTGCGGCGCGTGATAGCGCTCGGCTCAAAATCGCCATCCACTTCGCGGTGTACGTGCATGATGTCGCCCATTTCATCGAGGGCAGTGATAAAGCTGCGTAAATCGCCGTAATATTTCATCAGGCTCTCCTTAAGCCAGGGTAGAACGTGGACCGGTCCAGCGATGGGTAATGTCGTTATCCAGGCCGAACTGATCAAGAATGCGAGAAACGGTGTGGTTAATGATGTCGTCAACGGATTGCGGGTTGTTGTAGAAGGCAGGCATTGGCGGCAGCATCAATGCGCCAGCGCGCGTCAGCGCCAGCATGTTTTCCAGATGAATGGCGTTGAGCGGCGCTTCACGAGGCACCAGCACCAGCTTGCGTTGCTCCTTGAGCGTCACGTCAGCAGCGCGTGTGATGAGGCCGTCGCCGTAACCACTGCGAATCCCGGCCAGGGTTTTCATGCTGCACGGCACCACGATCATGCCATCCACGCGAAAAGATCCGCTTGAGATGGCAGCAGCCTGATCGTGTTCGCTGTAAGTCCTGGTCGCGAGGGCAGCGACCTCCTGTACACTGTAAGGTGTTTCCATTTGGATGGTGGCGCGCGCCCATTTGGAGATGACTAAATGGGTTTCGACTTCAAGTTCACGCAACGCAGACAGCACGCGCACGCCGATTGCCGCGCCTGTTGCGCCAGTCATCCCGATAACAAGCTTCATATGTATCCTGATTTATCGTATAGTTTAAGTTCAAACTGTTTGTGTTCGAACTATATGTTTGACGATTTGAGGAGTCAAGTGCACCGATGTCACAAAATCCTGACTTAATCCTTGCCGCCCCCTTGTGGCCGCACGGCGATTGTTCGTTAATGCACCTTGTACGTCGTGCTGGACAGCACTCGACTTTTTGCTGGTCGCAGTGTGTGGAGACTGGCCTTTCAGCCGTGCAATACGCGATTCTGGTGGTACTGGCCGAGGAGTCATCCTGTGATCAGCAAACGCTGGGTCAGCGTGCCGGATTTGATAAAGCCACTGGAACCTATGTGATTGACCGCATGAGTAAAAGCGGTTTACTGAATGTGGTGACAGACGTGAACAATCGCCGTCGAAAATTGGTATCAATGACCGCAGAAGGGGAAGTGATGCTGAATCGTATGATTGAGCAGGCAAAAAGCGCAGAGAAGATGATCACCGCAGGCCTCGACAGCCAGGATATCGCCGATCTGAAGCGCTTATTAAGTAAACTGGGTGGATTGCAGGAACCTGAATAACATGCCGCAAACAGCTTTCGCCGAGCAACCTGGCGAACCGAAACCGGATCTCACCATCGGCTTTTTGCTGATGAAAAGTTTTACCTTGGCCTCCGTTGCGGGGCTGGTGGAGTCACTGCGTTTTGCGGCAGACGAATCGTTTACCAGTCGCCAGATTTTTTGCCGCTGGGAGTGGATGACCTGTGATAATCAGCCAGTTACGGCCAGTTGCGGATTGCCGGTTTCGCCGACAGCCGAGCTCGATTTTACTAAACGCTGGGATTATTTTGTTGTGGCGGGAGGATTGCTGGAAGAAACCCGCCAGTCGCCGCCGTGGCTGTTACAGGCGCTACGCGACTTGCATGCACGTAACATTCCGATCATTACGCTGTGCAGCGGTGCCTTTGTTGCTGGCAACGCGGGCCTGCTGGATGGACGCCATTGCGCGATCCACTTCACCACGCGTGATGAATTCCGTCTGCGATTCCCGAAAGCGATTCCGGTCATCGATAAAACCTATATCAAAGATGGCGGCATCATTTCCTGCCCCGGCGGCACGGCGATCGATCTCGCTGCCGATCTGATCCGCCAGCATTGTGGGCTGGTGCGCTCACAGAAAGTATTGAAATATCTGCTGGTGGAGGAGCCTGCTGCGCCAGTTAAAAAGACACTGCAAAAGAACACGCTCAACGAGCCGGATGTGTACGAAAATGAACTGGTGAATAAGGTGATTGAGTTTATGAAACATCACCTCGATTCGCCGGTTCCGCTGGCCGATGTGGCTGATTTTGCCGGGGTGACTTTCCGTCAGCTCAATTTGATTTTCACTAAATGCACCGGTTACTCGGCGGCGGTTTACTGGCGACGTATGCGGCTGGAGCAGGCGCGCAAGCTGATGGCGGATTCCAGCAACAGCATTAATGCCATCGCTACCGCAACGGGGTTTGCCGATGCTTCACATTTGATTGCCTGGTTCCGCAAGCAGTACGGCGAAACGCCCAGCTCGTTTCGTAAACGGCGGCGCGTAGTGGAGAGATTGGTTAAAGAGTAGGGGCCGAAATGGCCCCTTTTTCGTTAGTGTGAATGCTTAGAAAGCTTGCCAGAAACGGATGGCGCTGGGCTTTCTTCATCCAGCGATGCCGCATCATCCAGATTGCGCGAAGCGGTTTCCGGTGCCAGGAACCACGACACGATCAGGCCGATAAACGTAATGCCCGCAGCAATATACATGGTGGAGCCAATGCCGATAGTTTGCAGTGAAATTGGCACCAGATAAGTCCCGACCGCCGCGCCGATACGTGACATCGATGTGCCGATACCGACGGCTCCGGCGCGAATTTCAGTTGGGAATATTTCATTAGGATAGACCAGTTGCAGCACCTGAGCGCCGCCGATAAACAGGGCGTAAGCACCAAACATCAGCAGGATGATCATCGAAGGGCCATCACGCAAGGCACCCAGCAACAACAGTGCCAGACCAGACCACAAGAAACTGTGCAGCAGCAGTTTGCGGCGTCCCAGTGAGTTCACCAAACGCGTGCCGATAATGCATCCCACCACGAACAACAGGGTAATGGCGATAGAACCATAGGATGCCCAGTCACCACTCAGATGCAGCGCCTGCAAAACTTTAGGTGCAAAGGCGTAGACGGCGAACACAGGGATGACCGAGCAGGTCCAGAAAATGGTCACGAAAGCCATGCGTTTGCCATAGCCAGAATGCAGCAGGCTACCAAATGACAGATGATTGTTTTCAGGCTGTGCGGGCAGGTTCTTTAAACTGAAGCTGGCACCATAAACGCGACGAATAATTGCTTCGGCTTCCTGATGCCGCCCTTTGCTGATCAGCCATCGCGGTGATTCAGGCGTGCCCATGCGCACCAGCATCAGCAGGGCACCGATGACAGCCGTACTCGCCAGCGTATAGCGCCAGGCCTCCGCACCCCCGAAATTCAACAGGGCTTCACCCACCAGATACGCCGTGGCTGCTCCAGCAAACCACAGAATAGTTAACGTGGCGAGGCAAGGGCCGCGCGACTTCTTCGGCATAAACTCGACTAAAAAGGCCGTGGCAACAGGATATTCAATACCTACAGCGATGCCCGTGAGAAAGCGCAGGGCAAATAGCGTTTCTCCGCTTTGTACCCAAAACTGCGCCAGTGAACAGAGAATAAAGAGGGTGGGACCAACGAAGTAGATCATGCGGCGGCCAAGGCGATCGGTCAAAACGCCGCCCATAAAGCCGCCAAAGAAAATCCCGATGAGGGCGGAAGCCGCAATGAGACCTTCCCATAATGGGCTGAGACCCAAGGCCGGCGACACTTTCGTCATGGCTATACCAATAATACTCAGCACATAGCCATCGACGAAAGAGCCGCCGCCTGAGCGCACCGTCAATAAGCGGTGGAAGCGGCTGATAGGGACATCTTCAACAGACATGTTATTTGACATGTTTTACTCCTGTTTCTTTTCGGCGTGATTGAGCTTAACTACGCCAATGCGACTGAATTAAGCACAATCTGCGATGGGTGCTTAACATCATCAGGACGCCAGATAAATATAAACCTGTAGCGGTGATAAAAGTGTTATTCAGAACAGAAATTAACAACGAGGTGATTGAATGGCGCTAATGGAATTGTTTCATATATCATTTCCTCCGGTGCAGGATAGTCGGATAAATACAATTGATGGCCTTATAATTTTAATGTGGCTTTTTTGCGGGAGGCGATAACGCCTCCCGAAGCATTATTCAGAAATCTTACTGCTAACACTTTTGGTGACGACGGTGCGTGTTGACCACCAGCAGACTAATGACCCCAGGCTTACCATCGCCGTGCCTTGCCAAAACGCGAGGGTAAGGTGCGAGTTGAGAATAAAGGCCGCTAAAATTGACGAAATGATCGGGATAAAGTAAGAAGCGGCGGCTAACACCGTCACATTACCATGCAGAATGCCGACGTTCCACGCCGCGTAACCGAATCCCATCGCCATCGCCGCCAGCGCCAGTGAGATCCACGTATTGAAAGAGGGGGCAAATTCGGCTTGGGGCGAAATAAGGTATTTAAACCATAACGTTAATGCCGTTAAAATAAAGAACAGCGTAATGCCGTTATTACCGTTGGCAATTCTTTTTGTGACCACACAATAAATGGCCCAAATGATGGCGCCGGTGAAAGCCAGACCATAGCTTAACGGGTTTTCCATTATATTGTTCGTCATCTCACTGACCGAAAACCCTTGATCGCCACCCAACACGCGACAAATTCCTGCCACGGCTAAAATCACGCCCGGAATAATCAGTGGGCTAACTTTCTGTCTGTTAACAATCACCGCCAGTACAATAGTCATACTTGGCCACAGATAATTCACCATCCCCACTTCAATCGCCTGCCGTCCGCTATGGGTAAACCCGAGCGAAAGCGACAGGCAGAGTTCATAGCAGACAAACAGCACGCTACCGATAATCACGTAGCGGCGGGGGAATTTTTTCAGGTTGGGAAATCCCACGCTGAACAGCAGCAGTATCGCACTGCAGCTGTAGATCAACGCCGCTCCAGCGATCGGGCCAAAGCCTTCGCTGACACTTTTGATTAATCCAACAATCGCGCTCCATAACAGGATGGCAATTAAACCTATGAGCGTCGCTTTCTTCTGGGGCATCACCCGCTACCTCTTCTGCACAATGTTCACCTGAAATGCCGGTGCAAGCTTACCTGTTAAATTCAGGTTAAAACCAGCTTAAAACTATGCCGCTTGACGCACAGTGTAAATACGTCAGGGGAGACGATAGTCATGGAATGTGATCGTTATCTGAATTCATTTAGAAAATTATTACGTCACTAAAAATAATTTAACTCATTGATAAATAATGAACATAAGTTAATTGTTGGTAGGAATGTTCCATCTGATAGTATTTCCTTTGTATTTTTCACGTATACAAAAAACTTATCCCGATTGACCTCTCTCCATGCGATATGCAAATTGTTAACAAACGCAACCACACGGCGTTGCATTTGGTCCTGAATTCACCTGGAGATTTCGTGATGACATTTGAAGGTATCTATACCCCGGCAATTACCCCTTACGCAGCAGACGGCAGCATCGATTTCGCAGCGTTCGCTAACGTCCTCGAATCGCTGATTGAAGCGCGCGTGCACGGCATCATTATCGGTGGTTCAACCGGTGAGTATTATGCACAAAGCGCAGAAGAGCGTCTGTCTCTGGTTGAACATGCACGTAAAGTGATTGGCAATCGTCTGCCACTGATTGTTGGTACCGGCGCTATACGCACAGAAGACGCGGTGGCTTTCGCTACCCATGCTCGTAACCATAAAGCCGATGCCATTCTGGTAACCTCACCGCCGTATGCGCTGCCGACCGAGCTGGAAAACGCCCATCATGCGCTGACCGTCGACAAAGCCGCTCAGTTGCCGATCATGCTGTACAACTATCCGGGACGTATGGGCATTTCTATGGGCGAGACTTACTTCCGCGAAGTGAGCCGTTCGAAAAACGTCGTGGCGATCAAAGAGAGTTCAGGTGATTTCAACAATCTGCACCTGCTGGCGTGTCAATTCCCGAATATTGCACTGTCTTGTGGTTGGGACGATCAGGCGCTGGAGTTCTTCGCCTGGGGCGCGCGTAGCTGGGTATGTGCCGGTTCTAACTTCATTCCACGCGAGCACGTCGCGCTGTACAACGCGTGCGTAGTGGAAAAAGATTTCGATAAAGGACGTAAGATCATGGCCGCGATGATGCCGCTGATGAACTTCCTGGATGGCGGAAAATTTGTCCAGTCCATTAAGTACGGTTCAGAACTTGCAGGATTGAAAGCAGGCCCGGTGCGTGCACCACTGCAGGGACTTGAAGAAGATGAGAAAGCGCAGTTGCAGGCTGTGATCGACGGTGTAAAACGCAATGTGGCTGCTGTTGCAGTGCTTTAAGGAGTGCGCATGAAACAGGTACAAACGCTGAGTGATGTGGTGAACGTGGCGCGGGAACTGCGGTTCCCGGATCAGGCGTTCATTAGCGGACGTTTTACTGCGGCGGTTTCCGGCAAAACACTGGAAACCACCAATCCTGCGACGGGCGAGATTTTGACGCATATCGCAGCATGCGATAGCGCTGATGTGAACCTGGCAGTGCAGGGCGCACGCAGCGCCTTTGAAGCCGGCAGCTGGAGCCAGCTTCATCCCGGCGAGCGCAAAGCCGTACTACTCAAGCTGGCTGATTTGCTGGAAAACGAAGTCACGCAACTTGCTGTTATGGAAAGCCTCGACAGCGGCAAACCGGTTAGCGAATGCCTGGCAGTCGACGTGCCAGAGACGATTCACGTGATTCGCTGGCATGCGGAAGCCATTGATAAGCTCTACGATCAGACCGCGCCAACCGGCAACGGTGCGATGGCGATGATCGTTCGCGAGCCGATTGGTGTGGTGGGCTGTGTGCTGCCATGGAATTTCCCACTGCTTATGCTGGCGTGGAAAATCGGTCCTGCACTGGCTGCGGGTTGCTCGGTGATTGTAAAACCCGCTGAGCAAACCTCCCTGACGGCATTGCGCGTGGCGGAGCTCGCGCATGAAGCGGGTATTCCGGCTGGCGTGCTCAACATTGTCACCGGTACCGGCAAAGAAGTGGGCGAGCCTATTGGCCTGCACCCAGACATCGATATGGTAAGCTTCACCGGTTCAACCGCAACGGGACGTCGCTTCCTGCACTATTCAGCCGAATCGAATCTGAAGAAGATCGTGCTGGAATGCGGCGGGAAAAACCCGGCGCTGGTGTTCGATGATGCCGAGGATCTGGCCAGCGTTGCCGCCAATGTGTTGAATGGCGCATTCTGGAATATGGGCGAAAACTGCTCGGCAACCTCGCGACTGCTGGTGCAGGAAGGGGTGAAGGATAAATTGCTGGCGCAGATCGCTGAGCAGATCGGTGAATGGCGCATGGGCAACCCGCTGGATCCAGAGAATCGCCTTGGCACCATGATCACCACTGAGCATTTCTGCAAGGTCAGTGATTATTTGAAGACCGCGCGCAAAGAAGGATTACGTATCATTCAGGGCGGATTCACCGATCGCGGTATTTACGTGCAGCCGACCATTGTGGATGGCGTGACGCCGAAAAGCGCACTGTTCCGCGAGGAGATCTTCGGGCCGGTGCTGTGTGTCACCACCTTCAAAACCGAAGCTGAAGCCATCGCGCTGGCGAACGACACCGATTACGGCCTGGCAGCCTCGGTTTACACCGGTAAGCTGAGCCGCGCAATTCGTGTTTCACGTGCAGTACGCGCGGGAACCGTGACGGTGAACTGCTTTGGTGAAGGTGATGCGACCACGCCATTTGGTGGCTATAAACAGTCTGGTTTTGGTGGCCGCGATAAATCGGTGTACGCGCTCGATCAGTACACCGAACTGAAAACCATCTGGATTGATGTGCCTGCTGAGTAAGCTTAATACCCGCCATGGATGGCGGGTATATCCTGAAAATAGGATAATTTCCTGCAATTGATGTCTCGGTTTTTTCTTCTGTAACTCCTTGTAATCCAATCATTCCCTATTTTGTGATCCACCGCAGAATGCACGAAATATCCCATAATTATTTTTGCTGTATACACACTTTTTCTGTAGGTTAAGCAGGAATCACGTGCGGAATGTCATCACAGGAGGTCACATTGAGATCGGGAAAAGCAGCGTTATACGAAGATTTAAAGCGCCTAATTTTGACCATGGAACTGGACCCAGACGAACTGCTGGATGAAGCCAGCCTGACGGGACAATACGGTTTATCCCGCACCCCTGTGCGTGAAGTGTTCCAGCGTCTGGCTGGAGAAGGCTACCTGGAAATCGTCGAAAAACGCGGCGTGCGCGTCATCCCGATGAGCCATTCCACACTGCGCAATTTCTTCCTTGTTGCGCCGATGATCTACGCCGCTACCGGTCGACTGGCGGTACAAAATTTTAAACCTTCTCAACTGAAATCGCTGAAAGAGACGCAAAAGCGCTTCCGTAAAGCGGTGCAAACGCGAGATGCCGAAGCGCTGGCACTGGAGAACAATCGTTTCCACGAAATCATGGGCGAGATGGCGGGTAATCCTTATCTGCAACCTAGCCTGGGGCGCTTACTGATCGACCACTGCCGCATTGGCCACACCTTCTTCCGTCCGCAAAATGAAGATATGGAACGTCGCCTTCAGTTAGCCGCCGAACACCACGATGCCTTTATCAGCGGGATTGAAGCGCGAGATGAGCAGAAGGTAGTGGATTTGGTGTTCGAGCACTGGGAGCTGTCGCGCGAAAATATGGAAATCTTTATCGCGCCGCAGGGGTTAAAAGCGGACGATTTAGTGCAGTCACCGGAAGGGGATAAGCTGTAATTCCAGGGTTGTGGATTTTACACGATAAGGCGGCCTGATGGCCGCCTTGAAATGCGTAGAGTATCAATAAATAATAGGGCTTACTCGTTGCCCCACTCATTCAAGAAGTTAGCAATCTCATCGATACGCAGTGCTTGAATACCCGCTTCACGGGCCATCTCTTGCTGCGACTCTTCGCTGATCTCTTCATTATTAGTCAGACGAGTCAACAACAACTGGAAGTAGTGTGCCAGCGCATCGAGTTCTGCTTCGTTGACATCATGTTCCGATTCAGACACGTACTCTTCGGCGATGTCATAATATTTCAGTGGAATTTCGTTATTCATTATTGGCTCCCAATTTAAACTTTGAGCATTTTCACTGCGGCATCAATGTCGATTTCATCTTCGGTAAAGATCAGCGTCGTACCCTGGAAGGTGGTCACCGCCAGTTTTTTCACGGAACGCATTTCATCCGGCATCACGTCAGTCTTGGGTTTAATGTTGTTCATCAGAATGCCCACCGACAGAACGGTGTTTTCTTTATCAATGCGGGTATCAACCGGCTCTTCTTCACTGTAAACCACGAAGGATTTAATCGACGTGAGCTTCAGACGCTCACCGGCGATAAAGATGTATTTGCTGTCCGGTATCACTTTCACTGAAAAGGCCGATAAACCTTTGTTATTGGTGGTCGGTTCGAACGTCACTGCCGCATCTTTTTTAATCAGATCAGGGTTGGCGACCTTAATCACATGGAAATAACGGTTGTCTCCGTTTTCATCTTTAATAAATCCAAAACCTTTGTCTTCAAACCAGGTTGTGATCGTTCCGTTCATCGCCATTACCGCCTACTTAATCGTTAATCTAATCAGTTTTTTGCAGCGCGCAGTGTAAAGCACATTGCCTGCGCAGACTACGCCTTTGCTGTAAGTCTGGACGATAAATTTCTGCTGTGCGAGCGAGAGGCCGGGAGAAGAGTGCAAAATTCGTCAGCCTGATAAAAATTGGGTATCATCCGCATCCACTTTCCAGCCCGGCAGTCTGATGACCACGATTATCGATAACTTTGTTGCTCCACCTTGTTCCGAAGAGATCTCAATCCTCTATCAGGATGAGCATCTGGTGTTAATCGATAAACCCAGCGGTCTGCTCAGCCTCTCAGGAAAGAACCCACAAAATCTTGATTCCGTGCATCACCGGTTGGTGAAGTTGTTCCCCGGCTGCACGCTGGTGCATCGCCTTGATTTCGGTACGTCTGGATTGATGGTGGTGGCGCGCAATAAAGCGATCAACGCCATGCTGTGCCAGCAGTTCAGCCAACGCACCGTGACTAAAATTTACACTGCATTGCTGTGCGGACATCTGCACGACGACGAAGGGATGATCGACGCGGCGATAGCAAAAGACCCGGCATTGTTTCCGTTGATGTCGATTTGTGCCGAGACGGGGAAGCCTGCGCGTTCGCGCTATCAGGTATTAGAGCGCTTAACTCGTGAAGGGGATGATGGTGCGTTGTTGCCGGTCACACGTGTGCAGCTCATGCCAGAAACGGGTCGCACGCATCAATTGCGTATTCACTGCCAGCAATTGGGCCACCCGATTCTCGGATGTGATCTCTATGGCGGGTTATTGCAGCCGGGCACGGAAAAGACTCCCCGGCTGATGCTGCACGCCAGTGAATTGCATTTTGTTCATCCCATCAGCGGGGAGAGCATCACTGCGCGACATACCAGCCCGTTTTGACACGGGCGGTATTGATTACCACATTAAGTCATCAGGTACTTTGAAGTCCGCGTATGGATCGTCTTCATCCTGCTCTTCCTGACTTAATGCACTGTTCAATACAATGCTATCTGCATCACGCTGGGCAATTTTATCAGCCACGCTGGCGGGAATAATCGCGTATTTGCTTTCGCCATTGCTATCCACAGCCAGGCGTGCAATCGCCAGACGGCCATTGATCAACTGTGTTTGTGTGGCTTTATCCACGGCAATTTTTTTAATTAAATTGTTATCGGTGAAGTTGAAATCAATCGTCCCTTTAGCATCGGTGATAGCATTCATTTCGATCAGTTGCTTAACCTGTGCTTTGTACTCTTTGGACAAAGTGGCTTGCTTCTGCTGCTCGCTTAATTGTTTATCACGCTCAATTTGCGCTTTTTTATTCTCTTCAACGGCTTCGCGGGCCTCACGTGCCTGTACGCGAGACTTCTTGGCAGTGCGCTGCACTTTGGCCATTTTCTTGGTGGAAACTAATCCAGCTTTGAGCATCTGCTCTTGTAAGGTGAGTTTTGTCATCTTCGTCTCTAAAATCCGTTAAAACCTGGCCGGATTATACCTGTAATGCGTAGGCTGATCACGGCGAGGTTTGAGATTCGGATGAATTGGGGTATCACCGCAGGAGTAATGCCAGCAACGCAATCAGTGCCGGAAGGGCTTGCACGTAGAGAATTTTCCGGCTGGCGGTCATCGCTCCGAAGATTCCGGCAATCAACACGCAGGTGAGGAAGAACAGAGTGACAGGTACGCCGTTTTCGCCCAGCCATAACCCCCAGAGTAAACCCGCAGCCAGAAAACCGTTATAAAGGCCTTGATTGGCGGCGAGTACACGGGTTTCGCGCGCAAAGTTTTCACTGAGCTTAAAGGCTTTACGACCTGTATTCGTCTCCCACAGAAACATCTCCAGCACCAGAATGTAGATATGAATCACGGCGACGAGAGCAACAAGGATATTGGCTAACACGGGATTCCTTAGTTAAGCGTTTTCTAAAGGTTTGGAGAGTTAAGCCTGATTAACGCTGGTTATTTTTTCCGGAAAAAAAGACTAGCGATAGCGGTTAAAATCCCAATGAGCGGCATCGTTATTGCCCCTGCCCGAAAGTTGTGTTGGTCTATGCGTTTTTCTTTAAGGATGTCATTAAAACGTGAAAGTGCTGCCTTTTCATCGGCCGCGCTGACTTCTTCAAACTGTTTTTCGAATCCCTGACGGGTTAACAGAGTAGCTCCTTTAATGTCTGACTTTCGCAGCGCCACGATCTGATTTCCTTTTTTATAAAAACAATATTCAGGCATTCGATATTCCTTATCAAAAGAGGTAACAGCAACTTATCAGCAGTCGCGAATGTGTACCAAGCTTCTAAAGCGTTTTTTTCATGAAAATGCGACTTGCGCCTTCCGGTAGGCAGGCAATGCGGCCAAACTCCTCCCAGCCGTGTTTTTTATAAAACTCAGGAGCCTGAAAACTGATGGTATAGAGAAAAGCTGAAATGCAGCCTCGATTTCTGCCTTCTTCTTCAGCATGTGTAAGAAGTTTTTCTCCTAAACCTTTCGACCTCAGTTCTGAGGGTAAATAAACAAGGTCGATAAACAGTATCCCAAAGATAGGTACGACCGAGCATTCCTCCCAAGACCTCTTGCGTTTCATTGCAACGTATTACCACTGATAGCGGCAAATGGTCATTGTAACCTGTCATATCCGTATTAAATGCCGTCAGCCCAGCATCAATGGGTTGTAAATGTTCTGGCTCGATAACGGCGGATACTTCAACTGATAAATTTTCCATATATCACCTGATAAGTCAGTCTAAATGCCTTTTAATTTGATGGTCTGGACCGAACAAGAAAAAAGAAACGGTCAGGTCCTTGCGGTAAAGTTTTCTTCCAGAAGCAAAGATTCCCAGTTCAGTTATCTTACCGACTCTTTTAACCTTATGACCAGAACAACGCTTGCCAGGATGATACCCGATGCAACCAGAACCATCTCTTTCAAGCCCACAGCGGATAACAACATGCCACCGACCAGCGCACCCGTTCCAATAGCTGCATTGAAAATCGCAACATAGATTGCTGACGCAGGTTGCGTAGCATCAGCGGCACTGCGTAGTAGCCAGGTTTGTAGTCCTACGAAAACAATGGCGATACCTGCACCCCAAATGGCGAGTAAAGCGCCAGTCATTGTGACGGGTAGTGATGCGATAAAAGGCATGCCCAGCACGGACATTGAGAGCGAAGATAATATCAGTGAGCCGATGATGAGTTTTTTAAGATGTAGGTCAATTAGTTTACCCGCGACGATATTGCCGCCCAATCCCGACAGGCCTGAAACCAGTAGCAGCAGGGAAACAGAGGTTGACGGCACGCTCAGCTCTTTTGTTAGTAAAGGCTCAAGATAAGTAAAAGCGGCGAAGTGGGCTGTGATGATGCAAGCTGTAGCAGCATAGAGTGATAGTAAAATTGGATTTTTGACAATACGGTAATAAATACTGACGGATAGGGTGCCAGGTGCTTTCAAGCCAGGAAGCGTCCATAACAGGGCGCAAGCTGTCGCGAGAGAAAGCATTGAAATGGCCATAAATGCTGTTCTCCAACCAAATATGTCGGCAATCAAACTCGATAATGGCACCCCCAGTACGCTGGCTGCAGAAACACCGCCAAAAACCACAGACGTTGCTAGCCCCAGCTTTTCAACAGGGACGAGTTGAGCGGCTACTGTTCCGATTAACGCCCAGAACGCCCCATGTGCCAGTGCACCGACCATGCGAGCACTCATAAAGGTGTTCATCGAAGTAGCATGAGTCGCCGCCATGCAGGAAATCGCCAGAATGAGCATCAGCCCCACCAGCAGGCCTTTCCGGGAAATTGTCGTGGGTATTGCCCCGGATAACAGGGCTGCCACAGCAGCAACCCAGCCATAAGCCATTACCACCCGGCCAGTACCTGCTTCGGTCTGATGAAGATCGGCTGCCAGTGAACTCAGCATGCCAACCGGCGCAAGCTCACTGGTGACGATGGAAAATGCGCTTACGCCTAATGCTATAACGGCAAACCATGTGCGCGTTGACGTTGAATTTTGAGTCAGTGCAGTGTTGGTCGTGGAACTGAATTTTCGTGATTGCATATTTATCTCCTGTGTTGAGCTGCAGTATCATCTTCTCTAAATCGATAAAAAAGACACGAAAGCGGAGAGCCGTTTTCCATAAATGGAAAATCATGAAAACTGAGTTCAACTGGGATGACGCAAGAATTTTTCTGGCTATAGCACGTGCGGGTACGTTAAGCGGTGCGGCTAATGCAATGAACATGGGCATAGCAACGGTGTCGAGAAGACTGGATAGACTCGAACAGACTTTGGCTATGCCGCTGTTCAGCCGACATCAGAATGGGTATCGACTTACCGATGATGGTGAAGCCATGTTGGAAAGAGCAGAGGCTTTGGAACATGCCGTCATTGCATTTGGCGAAACGGCTAAACTTCAGGGGAGCGTTTCGGGGCTCGTCAGGTTGGCGACATCAGATAATCTGGCCACACATTTTATCCTGCCTTCGCTACCTGTATTGCTAAAAACTCATGCGGATCTTCGGATAGAGGTGCTAAGCGGCATTCAATCTCTCAATCTGCATCGCCGTGATGCCGATTTGGCCATCAGAATGGTTAAACCTGATGCAGGAAATTTAACTTTAAAGCGTATCGGTACAGTAGGATTTGGCGTGTACGGTTCTCAGCCTTATCTCGATGCAATAAGCGTTAAGGGCGTTGGCTTTTCGCTTAGTGATGCGCAGTATGTAGGTTGGTCTGAATCTCATCAGCAGCTACCTGCGGCAAAGTGGATCAGCCGAACACTTCGAGGAAGGCCTTGTAAAATTGAAGCCAATACGCTGGTTGCGCAGGTTGCTTCGGTTTCCGCTGGCCTGGGTTTAGGCGTTTTACCGCATTTTATGGCGCGCCAGAAGGGGCTTAAATGTATCGATTTGGACATCGACGTCGATCAAGGTTTATGGCTAGTGATGCATACCGATTTAGCGGGTTCCAGACGTGTCAGAGCAGTCGCTGATCATCTAATCGCACTGTTCGAGGTTAATCAGCATTCACTGCAGCAGCCCTGAAATAGCACGGCGAAATCAGCACACGCCTGGCGAAGGTTTTGCGCTATATTGGCAGCACTAATACCCGAATATCTCTGCGAAACAGGTAACATTGGCAATGGCACTAATCCCGAAAAACTATGCACGGCTGGAAAGCGGCTACCGTGAGAAAGCATTAAAAATTTATCCATGGGTTTGTGGACGCTGCTCACGTGAATTTGTTTACTCCAACCTGCGTGAACTCACCGTGCATCATATCGATCACGATCATACTAACAACCCGGAAGATGGCAGTAACTGGGAGTTATTGTGTCTCTTTTGTCACGACCATGAGCACTCTAAGTACACCGAAGCTGACATGTACGGCACCCGAGTGGTGGCCGGGGAAGATGCACAGAACGATGTAGAAGCAGCAACCTATAATCCCTTTGCGGATTTAAAATCGATGTTAAATAAGAAGAAATAATCGGCACTGATCATTGATGCTGCCAGCATGCCGAACAGAGGCTGGCAGCCTTTACCGTTTGATTTACTGGCGTAACTTCTCTAAAAGTTGCTCAGCCCCTTTATCAATTCCTGTCTCTGCAGCACTAAGTGAACCAAAAGTCGCACCCACATTCATAGCGTTGGGATATTGTTCCGCAACGTACGCCAGTAAGAGTTCATTTGATCCCGCATCTTTCACCTCCACGGCGAAATTAACGTATCCACTCATCAAGCCACGTCCTCCACGTACCGACTGAACGATATTGTAAGGGCCGCCGGCTAAATCAAACTTTGTGAATGTGCCAATCACTTGCGGCGTGGTATCGGCGCCGGTCAGCGTCAGTTTCAATTTGAGCGCAGGAGCCGCCCCGGCAGGGGGATCGGTGATGAATTTCTCCGCTAGCACGTCCTCAAATTTCTTACGCATATATTCAGCCAGTTGACGACGTTCATCCACAGACAAGTCATTGAATTGCGCATCATTGCCGCAGTAAATGTCGACCGGTTCAATGCTGATGCTGCGATATTTACTCCAGTCCACGGGAGCGGCATAACGGAAGGGAATGCGATCGCTGTCGTCAGAGGTATTAGGCGACATGCGTGATGCTGACGCGATACCAGCATATTTCACCGGGCTGGTAGATGAACAACTGACAGCGGTAAAAGCGGCCGCTAATACAAGGCTACGACACAACGGGCTGAACAAACGATTCATGTTGAAGCTCTCCGATAGAAGTTATAAATGAACTGTACGGTTTAGTTAATATCAGTTAGCATAAATCTGTCAAGAAGAGGTTTCAGGGTGTGACATCGTGATTCGGGGGCTGAGAGGTGAGTGCAAGACGTTCGTTAGTGTCGAGTGAAAGGTTTACCGGAGACCTGGTGGAATGATGGCCGGATTAGCGGCAATAGTATTTTTACTCATCCGCGCCATCCGCAATTTAGGCGAGATACTTCATCTCTGGCAATTAGGTATAAAACGAGGCGGGTTTTATGCCGTCAGGGTTTGGGGAGCGCGCCGCAAACCCTTATTGATGCTGCTGGTGATCGACACCATTGTGGTAGTGGCGCTTATTTTCATTCTGTCAGCCAGAATTCAGATGTTGTGACCAGCACCTCTGAGGAACAACGAAACGGCGTTTTGCACCATGCTCGTCACCTCACTTTTGGTATAATTCGGCAACGTTCGCTGAAGGAATAATTCATCGACTTCGGCTTTTACCAATGCTGAAAATTGTTTAGCGCGTAAGGATGGGCTGCCGCCGATCAATTCCCCGCTGGCGATGTGACGCTCCATTACCGCCGTCAGGGCGTTCATACTCTCACGCACACCGGATTCATGAAAAAGCGCGCCGATATCGGAATGGCCCGCTTCACCGACCACCATTCTGTACAACTGCAGAGCCTTCCAATCTGAGGTAAGCGCTCCCAGCATACCTTCACCAAAACGCTGTAACTTCTCAGTTAACCGCAAGGATTGAGTTTCCTGACTATGAAGTTCATCAGCTGCACGCATCAGAAAATTAGTACTAAAACATCTTACAACCGCTTCGAACAGGCTCTCTTTAGACGTGAAATAGTTATAAAGTGTCGCTTTCGAGCAACCGGCCTGCTTTGCAACGCTATCCATTGAAGCTCGCTCATATCCTTGTTTCAGGAACACGGCTGAAGCGGCGTTAATAATGTCAGTTCTTTTTTGTTCGGTTAGCGTGCGCATCACTCTCTCCTCAGTTGGCAATGAATATTAACAAAACCGGGTGGTTCATTAAAGGAGCAGTCATGGGCTTATCCGCAGATTAGTGGCTTTACTTTCTACATTATGACCATTCTGGAGCTGGGCCCTAAAGGCTGTTTGCCAATTATTCGACAGTGACTTTTGGTAGCCAGCGTTGTGTTATCAGTGCCTCTTCATACCACTTCCATTCTGAAAATTCGCAGTCGATAAAATCTGCGATTTTCTGCACCAGATTTCCTCCCATTTTTGCGATCCATAACACAATCGTATCGTGATCATATTGACAACATTTCATGAGATTCAGTAAAACTTTATACATCAGGTATACATGATAAATACTTGTGAAATGCACTAAATACTTACGCTTTACACCGCTAAAAAACCCTACGTTGTACGGGCAATCCGCCAGTACAAAAAATGAAAAACGTGTATTGGAGTAACGGAATTGCAAAAGATCACCTCACTGCCTGCTGATGATTCGATGCCGGGTTGGTTTCATACCAGTGCAGCACGTACCCCGCGTCCGGCGCATATTGGCCAGAAAAAAGTACGCTTCGCGATTGTGGGTGCTGGCTTAACAGGCCTGGCAGCAGCACGACAACTGGCGCTGAATTTTCCCAACGATGAAGTGGTGCTGATTGAGGCGCAGGAGGTGGGATATGGTTCGGCAGGGCGTAACGCTGGTTTTGCCATCGATGTACCCCATGATATCGGCGCGAAGGATTACATTGGTGACGTCACCATTGCGAATAAAGTCCTGAAGCTGAATACATTAGGGCAAAACTATCTGCGTCAGATTGTGCAGGAACACGGCATTGAATGTCAGATGACCGAATCCGGTAAATATCAGGCATCGGTAGGTGAGCAGGGCACGGCGATTCTTGAAGCCTACCGTAGCGGATTGGCAAAGATCGGGCGCGAATCCGAAATGATCTCGGGTAAAGATCTGCCGGATCACATTGGCACTTCTTATTACAAGCAGGCGCTGTTTATTCCCGGCACCATCTTGTTGCAACCTTCTGCATTGGTTAAAGGTCTGGCGGATAATCTGCCCGCGAATGTCACGCTTTACGAATACACGCCGATTACGTCGATTGATTATGGTGACAAAGTGACGTTGGTGCATGACAAAGGCAGCATCACCGCTGATACGTTGATCCTGGCTAATAACGGATTTGCATCGCACTTTGGTTTCCTGCAGCGCCGCTTGTTGCCGACTTTCCTTTACGGCAGCCTCTCACGTCCGTTGACTGAAGATGAACAAGCGCGTTTAGGTGGCAAAGCGGTGTGGGGGGTGATTCCGGCGCATCCGTTTGGCAGCACTATTCGTCGTACGGTGGATAATCGTATTCTGGTGCGCAACAGTTTCAGTTTCCATCCGGATGGACGACCACGCGAGAAATACCTTAAGCAGTATCTGGAAAACCATCGCAAATCATTTGAACGTCGTTTCCCGATGCTGCCGCAGGTGGATTTTGAATACACATGGAGCGGGGCGATTTGCCTGTCGGAAAACCATGAAGGCTTTTTTGGCAAGCTGGCACCGAATGTTTATGGTGCGTTGTGCTGCAACGGATTGGGCATTACGCGCGGGACAGCCACCGGCAAATTGATTGCGGATATGATCGCAGGTGAGAAAAACGAACTGATCGATTTCCTCACCCAATCACCTGGCCCGAATCTCACGCCATCCGAGCCTTTCCTGTCGATTGGTGTTAACTCGGTGCTGAAGTGGGGCCAATATCGAGCAGGGATGGAAGTATAAGAAGGAAAAAGCCGCCAGTAATAATGGCGGCTTTTTCCCTTAATCGCTTACCACTTCATCTCGCCAGTATTCACTTTCGCACTCAGTTCCAGTGAACTTTCATCCGGCAGATTCGGATAGGCTTTTTTCATCGACTCAATCACCTCCGCTGAACCCTTATGTTGCTGGAGTGCCTTTTCAAAGGTCTGCAGATAATTAAGGGTAAAGGTCACCGCGCTATCGCCTGCCGGGCGGGTGCCAATATAGTGTCCAGGAATCACTACTTTCGGTTTAAGCTGCTGAACTTCCCTTAGTACGCTGCGCCACTGCTCACGGCTGGCTGGCGTTTGGGTATCTGCAGTCCAGACGTGGATGCCAGCAGCGATGGCGGTTCCGCCCAGCACGGCTTTGTTGGCTGGGATCCACAGATAGGCGGATTTATCATCCGCATGGCGCAGTTCAATACGTTCGCCATCCACGCTAAACGAAGTCTGATGGGTGATCTGCGGTACATAAAGTTGGGTAGGCGCGCCGCCCGGCATTTTCGGGCCCCAATACGCTAACTTGGCGGCTTTGGTGGCTTCGATATGTTCAACCACCGTCGGTGCTGCGACAATTTTCACCTGAGGGAAGGCTTTGACGATGGGCTCCAGGCCAAAGTAGAAATCAGGATCGCCCGAGGTAATCACGATCTGCGTGAGTTTTTTACCGCTGGCTTTAATCATCTTCACCAGTTTCTCGCCGTCTTTCGGGCTGAACTGTGCATCGACCAGCAGCGCTTCGTGTGGCCCGGTAATCAGCGTTGACGATACCGGAAACACCCCTTGCTCTTGTGGATTGTAAACTGCCAATTGCAATGGGGCAGCAAACGCCGGGCTGCCTGCCAGTGCGAGCACCAACGTCAGTGACTTCATCTTCATCTCATTTTCCTTTCAGTGCCAACATGGCCGGTAAGCGCACCATTGTAAGGATTTTGTCGTCTGCTAGAATTCCCGCAAATAGAGATGGTCAGTTTCATAAAACGATCAGATGGAGAGTGGATGGACAGAGTGACAGCGGCATCGGTATTTAATCGCATCTGTGAACTTGGCAGCCTGAGTGCCGCAGCGCGGGCGCTGGATATCTCCCGGCCGATGGTGAGCCGTTTTCTGGATGAAATGGAGAAATGGGCAGGTGCACGTTTGCTGCACCGTTCATCCCGTCGTCTGACCATCACCCCGGCCGGGGAAAAAGTGCTGGAAAAACCCGCATGCTGGCACGTCTGGCCGATGAGATCACCGGGCAGGGTGAACCTGGAGAACCGCAGGGCACATTGCGCGTCGCCTGCGCCCACTCCACCGCGACCCATATTCTGGGGCCGATGATCACGGCATTTCTGGCGCGCTATCCACTGCTGCGCATTGAGTTAGAAATCAACAATCAGCCGGTCAGCCTGGTAGGCGAGCGCATCGATGTAGCGGTAAGAATCACTGACAATCCTGAACCGGGCGCGATTGCCCGTCGTCTTGGCGAATGTGTTTCAGTGGTATGCGCAGCACCCGATTATTTGCGTAAACATGGTATCCCTGAAACGCCGCAGGATCTGAGCCAGCATAATTGCCTGCACTACAGCCGCTTTGCCGGGCAGAGTTGGCAATTTAACGATGCCAACGGCGATGCGCTGACTACAGCCGTAAGCGGCAATTTCAGCGCTGGCATCTCATCAGTGTTGTGCGATGCCGCCATCGCCGGATGTGGCCTTGCCATGGTGCCAGAGATGGAGGCGCGGGCCGGGATAGCAAACGGTCAGTTGCAATGTGTACTGCCAGACTTTACGCCGAAAACTCTCAGTATTTATGGTTTGTATATGTCGCGCGAACGCCAACCCGCCGCGCTGCGACTGTTTCTTGATGCGGTGCAGCAACAGCTGGCTTCATAAGATATGGGGTTGGATCTCAAGCAGGCCGTTGTATAGTTTTTAACTCCAGATTAGGTGATAGTATCTCCCGGTAAACATCATCTAACGTTAATAATGGAGTATTAACTGATGCGCCACTGGGCTACTTACTTTGTTCTCACCTTTGGTTTGATGGGAGGCAGTCACTTTGGCGTGGCAGCACAGACAGCCGGCGCTACGCAACTCGCGGGATTGATACGTGAGCCGCTCGCATTAACCGTAACCTTGCCGAACGGGCAACACGCGGTGTTGGATGCGTATGTTACACGACCCGACATACCCGGTGTATTTCCCATCGCGCTGATCACCCACGGCACCGATGGCACCGAGCAAAGCGATCGTCAGCATCTCACGCCGAACCGTTTCTCAGCCGCCGCCATCACCTTTGCCCGACACGGTTATGCCGCCGTGGTGGTGATGCGTCAGGGCTATGGCCTTTCGACTGGCCGTAACGATTATCAAGGGAACAGCTGTGCTCAGCCGCAACATGCACTGGCAGGTGAGATGGCACGAAACGATATCCTTGCAGCACTGACGGCGATTCGGGAACAGACCTGGGCAGCAAAACATCAAGCGGTGCTGGTAGGCCAATCATCTGGCGGATTCAGCGTGCTCGCCGCCAGTGCCCTGAATCCGCCCGGCGTACAGGCTATTATCGCTTTTTCAGGTGGACGAGGCGCCATGGGTGAAGGCCAGGTTTGTGATAAAACCTCACTGCTGGCGGCGCTAAAATCCTATGGTCAAACTGCACGCATCACAACACTCTGGCTGTACTCCGCTAATGATCAGTCGTTTTCACCCCAGCTTGGCGAGGAGATGTTCAAGGCTTACCGTCACGCAGACGTTAAGGGGAAGCTGGTCACTCTGCCGGCCTTCGGTAACGATGGACACGATTTACTGATTTCTGCACCAGAGGAATCCTGGTGGCGCAGCGTCTCGTCGTTTCTTAGCCAGCAACATTTGCCGAGCCATGAAGTGGTGCCTCTTCCTGAAGCCGAGCTTGCTGCACCGGGAGGATTAACGTCCTCAGGTCAACAGGCTTTCAAACACTACCGGTCAGATCTCGGCTATGAGAAAGCGTTCGCCACCAACGGCGAAGGTGTGTGGGGCAGCGCGCGCTGGGCTCGCACCCAGCAGGATGCGAACCAGGAAGCGCTGGCGTACTGCGAGCAGTATCGAGAGAAGGGTGAGGCGGCGTGCACAGTTTACGCCGCTGGAGATCAACGCCCAACGACGAACTAACGCGCTAAGCGACGGGCGTGACCTGCATAAAGTGCATGATCGCCACCAGTGTGACGATCGACAGCACCGTGGAGATGAGGATTGCGCCAGAAGTGATTTGCGCATCGCGCCGATAATACTCTGCCAGCATAAAGGGACCGGTGCCGGTGGGCAGTGCCGCCAGCAGAATCGCCATGTTGGTGAGATCCTGCGGCAGATGGAACAGCCAGACGGCTAAGATCCAGGTCAGCAGCGGCTGCATCACCAGCTTGGCCACCACCACCAGGCCCACCGTGGTGAAACTCATTTTCGCTGCGGTGGGCAATTCGCTGGCTTTGGCTTTTTGCCGACTGGCAAGAAACACCCCCAAACACACCAGCGCGCATGGGCTGGCCGCTCCGCCTAGCAGTTTCAGGAAGGTTTCAACGCTGCCTGGCATCGTCAAACCTGCGCTGGAGCACGCCGCGCCCAACAGCGGCGAGATAATCAGTGGGTTCTTCAGAATGGCGCGCAGTACCTTAATCGCCAGTCGATGAAACTCGCGCTCGCTTTGCAAACCTATCTCGATCATCGCGATGGCAATTGCAAACAGGATACAAGCCACCACAATGGTCGCAGTGGTGGTGGGGATCAGGCTGCTTTTACCAAAAATCAGTAACAACAACGGGAAACCCAGATAACCGGTGTTGGGATAGGCGGCGGCAACGCCATCGACGCTGGCATCGGCAGTCGATTTTCCTTTGATTTTTTGACAGGCAAACACGATAACGAAAGAGGCGGCGCAGGAGAGGGCAAATGCCCAGAAGAATCCCGGTTGATAAATGGTGTGCCACGGCGTGTGTGCCATGATGTCAAACAGCAGCGCGGGCAGCGCCAGCCAAACCACAAATTTATTCAGTTCCGTCGCCGAAGTCGGTCCTAATACACCCAGCATGCGGCAAGCGTATCCCGCCACAATTAAGCCGAAAACCGGCAAAAGAATCAGAAACGTCGCTATCATAGTGTCCTCCCAGTAAGCTGGAGGACTCTATTGACTTTATTGATGCAGATCCAATAGCAAATTTGACCGGGATTGATACGGAAAATGAATCATGCTCGATGTTAAACCCCTGCGTTATTTTATCGCGCTGGCAGAAGTTAAAAATTTCCACCGCGCCGCTGAGCGCTTGCATTTGTCACAGCCTTCCCTGAGTCGTCATATTGCGGCATTGGAAAAAGCGGTGGGAACACAGTTGGTGGAGCGCAATACGCGCCAGTTAATGTTAACGCCCGCCGGTGAGAGCTTTTACCGGGATGCGCGCAAGATACTCGAAACGCTACAGCAAGCGCAGCAGCTGGCACGTGACACCGCCGCGGGTAAATCGGGCTCATTGCGCGTGGGCTTCACCATGTATTCTGCACACAGCGTGATCCCTGAGTATGTACGGCTGATACGCCATCATTTCCCTAATATTGCTCTGGAGTTGGAAGAGGCGGTGACTGAAGATTTGCCGGATAAAGTGCTGGCCGGTGAAGTCGATTTAGCGGTGCTGGTGGAGGGGAGTGCGCGCGTGGGCATGCAAACCTTAACCGTGTTAACCGAGCCTTTATGTGTGGCGATGTCGCGCACGCATCCCAAAGCGAAAAGTCGAAAATTGCTGATCGAAGATCTGCGTGACGATCCTTTTGTGATGACCTCCGCCAGCGCCGGGAGCCGGTTAACCGCGGTAATTATGGATTACTGTCGTGCGCATGGGTTTGAACCCATGGTCAGTCTGCAGGTTCGTCTGCAACACACCATGCTCAGCCTGGTGAATGATGCCAGCTATGTGGCGCTGGTGCCTTCGTCGGTTCAACAACTGAAAATGGATGGCATTGTCTTCAAACCGCTGGCGGATGCGCCGCAGGTCAATCTTGCCGTTGCCTGGAGCAGCGACAACCGCAATCCCTGCCTTAACAGTTTTATAGAACTACTAATTCAGCGACATGCACCAGTGTGAAACCTACGCCAGCCGCATAATCTTCTGCGGCGTAATAACTACCTATATTTAAATCAATTAGTTAACGTTGCACGATCCCGCGAGACAGTAGCAGTTTCAGCCTGAAATCGCCACAAATACACTATTGGGCTGTTCAAAAAATGAGCCAATATTTACTTTATCATTAAGCCAATTTTAATCTTCGCCACGTAGAGTGCCCTCACAGTCACAACCATCAGTAAACGAAGTCAGAATTGCTGAGGCCTGACAGAACTCCTGTTATTTGCCCGCGTCTATAGACCGTGCTGAGCTGTGTGTTATCCGCTGGAGAGTACCTTTGCTGCGACTATTATTTCTGTTGATGGGTGGACCGGCATTAAGAGCGGGTTGGCCTTACCTGACCGGGCTAGGCCTGCTATGTGCTGGCGCGAGTGCCGGGATCCTGATGGATCTGTTGCAACATGGAAGTCTATCGTTTCCCTTGCATGTGTTGGGAGTATTCCTGGTCGTCGAAGGGTTGGCAGAAGTGATGAGTGCAATCTACTCACCTGCCGGCATTGCCTGGCCACCTTTAATGAAATCAGCTGGACTGATGCTGTTCGGCGTGTTGGTGTTCATTGCACCGCATGACAGCAGCATCAGCTTCTCACTAGGTTTTGCCTTGATTTTTCTACTGGATGGCGGTTTCCGTGTTATTTCATGCAGCTTGATGCGCTGTCGGAGATGGACGCGAAAATTTAGCCTCGGATGCGCGGAAATCCTGTTCAGCATTCTGATTGCCACCCATTGGCCGCTGGCTCCGCATGTGATCGTGCCGCTGTGTTTTGCTCTTTTGCTGGCGGGATGGGGCATCAATCTTTTGTTTATGGGAGCGCAAATTCATGCGTTGCCAGAGAACACCAGTGTGACCGCACTCCCTCTCTTCACCCGCAAAGGTTTACGAGCGCCGCATGGGCTGAATTATGAACATCCGCCGCTACAAGCCGGGCATGCTAACGTGCCGCTGAATGTTTACATCTGGACCCCTCTGGGATCCGGTGATGTCGCTGGACGACGTCCATGGTTTGACCGTTGGGTGGCAGCGATTGACCATCGCGGTGAAGTATCAACCGGCCATACATCGTTAGAGATGGGTGATGAACTCTATATCAGCCTCTACCCGGTTGATGATGTTTCACGCAGCTTGCGCGGTTTCCTGCAAACGCTGCGCGCGAAAGAGGAGTTTGACGTTGAGGGTTGTTTACTGCCATCGCTGGAAAATGAAATCAAAAGATGGTGTCGACCTGACAAACGTTTGGTTCTCACGCATTACAACCAGGCCGCATTGCGCAATTACTGGCGCGCGAATGCAACCGATACCCGCTATAACCTCACGTCACGCAACTGTTCGACCAGCGTGATGCAGGCGCTGGACGTTGCCACTGAGGGCTTGTTGGGTGAACACGGCTTAAAAGGCCTTTGGGTCATCCTTAACCCCGATTTTTGGTTATTGAGTCTGGTACGCAGCCGGGCAGAAGGTATGACGTGGACGCCAGGACTAGTGATGGATTACTGCATATTGTTGCGCCGGGTGCTGGAGACTCAACAGCGAACCAGCCGCTATCGTAAAATCATCAACCGTCTCAGAGTTGAATTAGTGGGCGCACGATTGGCCGTGCGCGGTTTGTTACGTTGAGCGCTTTTGAACAGCGTTCAGGCAAAACCATGCTGTTGCAGAATGGCCCTGGCTTCCGTTGTACTGAGAAAGGCGGCAAGGGGATTAGCAGAGTGGGTGAAAGTCGCCCATCCATATTCCGCCTGAATGTTGAACGGTTGCGGGATGCTAACTACCTGCAAATGCGGATGATGTATTAGACGTGGAGCATAGCTGGCATATCCAATGAAGAGATCTGCGTGCTGGTGGTCGATTAACCATTGTGCTGCCAGTTGGCCCGAGGGAACCGCCAGGCTATTAATGCCGCCCACCAGCTGACGCGCTTTCTGTTTCAGTCGTTCACCCCGGCCCGGGTAAACCTGTTCGATGTTATCAAAAAGCTGCCAGGTGTAATCGCCGGAAGGGTCACTTAACGGCGTTGATGTTGCCAGCAGCAGATCGTCACGTTGTAAAAGTGAAAGCCAGGTATCGATTTTTGTGACAACGTCACGCCTGGCAGTCAAACATAAACTGTTAGCGGTAAATTTGCCTGTGTGCAGTGCCAGACCGCGCTGTAACAGTGCGGCCGGGTGCAGAAGATTGGCGGATGCAAATAGATCGCAGCGTTCACCTTGTTCAATCTTCTGCCGCAGCAAGCCAGCAGGGCCAAAGTGGGTGTCGGTCGTCAGGCCAGACTGGTGATGAAAGGCTGTCATCAGATCCGGCCAGACACCGCGCAGACTACCGGCTGCCAGAATGTGGAGCGTTGTCATGATAGGCGGTCCGATAAAAATGCTGATACCAGCGATCAGCCTGTTGCTGCATATCAATATCGCGGAATTTTTCCGGATATAGTTTCTTCGCCATCCAGAGCTCGCCTAAGCCGATAGCTTCAGGCATCGGATAACCCCAGGCTTTGGCATATTCCGGCATCAGCCAGACCCGATGATGCTTCACCGCGTCAATCGTGCGCCAGCGTGGATCTTGTTGGATCTCATCTACCACCTGTGGATAGCGATCCTGGACAAAAATCACCTGAGGGTTCCACGCCACAACTTGCTCCATGCTGACCTGCTTGAAACCCTGAACGGTCGATGCCGCGACGTTGTAGGCGCCCGCGTGCGACATCATCAATCCGGTGTATTTGCCAGAACCATAAGTGGTGAGATCCGGATTGGCCATGTAAGCGCGAACACGCTGTTGCTCAGTTAACCCCTGCAGACGATCGCTCACCAGTTTACGCCCGGCAAAGGCCGCGGCAATCAGCTCTTTGGCCTGTTGCTGCTTATTCACCACCTCACCAATCAAGGTAATACTTTCTTTGATGCCGAGATCGTAAGCTTGATTCTCATTCTGCATGCTGGGGTTAATCTTGCCTTGTTCCCCTGGATCGTC
This sequence comes from Pantoea sp. C1E2, assembly GCF_056491465.1. NCBI lineage: Bacteria > Pseudomonadati > Pseudomonadota > Gammaproteobacteria > Enterobacterales > Erwiniaceae > Pantoea > Pantoea sp. C1E2. The sequence continues at coordinate 234,718 of NZ_JBSZHT010000004.1, read as the reverse complement.
ATGGCGTAAGGAAATAGCCAATACCGGAATGCCCAGCGCTGAAATCTGGTCAATCATCTCTTTTGGCGCGTAGTTGGTGACAAAAACTACCTGCGGATGCAGCGCCACCAATTTTTCTAAATCTACATGGGTAAGATCGCCCAGCATGGCTTTCTGTGTCAGTTCAGGCACCAGCTGCGCGTAGCCATCACCCAACTGTTGCTTCCAGTTCGCGAGGATGCCGACGATCTTATCGGTCGCATTGAGTTGCACCAGCAGGTTCAGTGTTTGGTGCTGAAGCACCACCACACGATCGACCTGATCGGGAATCGTCACCTGGCGGCCTATCTGGTCGGTCACCACACGGCTGGCGAAGGTGTTTAAAGAGGTAAAGGTGAGTAAGCCCGCCAGAATCAGGCGGTTAATCGTTGTGTTCATGAGTTATCCCTGCAGCGTAACGCAACGGATTATATAGCGCTAACGAGCAAGCGCCTATGACTGTTTCAGTGATGCGCAGTCGCCGGAGGACATGGCACAGCGTCATCTGCTACTATATCGGCCCAATTGCAGCGCGATCCGCTGCACATATTCACCTGTCAATTTTAAAAACAAACGTCATCGGGCGAATCAACCTGCATGGCGCTGGAGTAATGGTTGTTATGTTGCACGATGTAGGAATTATTAATGTCTGGACGTTTCTGGCGGGTGCGCTGGTAATTATTCTGCTGCCTGGTCCAAACAGTTTGTACGTATTGCGCACCGGGATGGGCCGTGGCGTAAAAGCGGCTTCTAAAGCGATAGCAGGGGTGATGATGGGCGACCTGATTCTCATCTTCCTTGCCTGGGCCGGCGTCGCGACGCTGATTCGCACCAGTCCGCATATTTTTATGGTGGTGAAGTATCTTGGCGCGATGTTCCTGCTCTATTTAGGCGTAAAGATCATTCTGGGTGCATTGCGCAAACGTGAAGGTAACCAGCCCGCTGAAGCCGTTAAAATAGAAAACTATTTCCTGCGCGCACTGCTGCTGGGCGTGACCAATCCTAAAGCCATACTGTTCTACGTCTCCTTTTTCATTCAGTTTATTGATCCGGCGGTCACTCATACTGCGCCTGCCTTCGCGGTACTGGGCTCGATGATCCAACTGATCAGCCTGAGCTATTATCTGATTTTGCTGGTGGCTGGTAGCGTGATGGTTCGCTTCCTGAAAAACCGCACTCGACTGGTAAAAATCGGGAATATGCTCACGGGCATGTTGTTCTTTGGTTTTGCTGTGCGCTTAATGAGTGCACAAAGTTAATTTACTCTCTGCGCTAATATCCAGGAAACAGCAGGAAAACCTGCTGTTTCCGTTTTCGGGTAGCATTTAGACAGCCATGATGTCTTAACCCAACCAACCAATCAGCGCCGCAGCGCATAGGCAATAGCCGCCAAACAGATGCCAGCGGTCATGCTCCAGCCAGCGGGAGAGCCAGCGAAGAGCCAGAAGACCGGCGACAAAACTCAGTAGCATGCCCACCAGACTGGGCAGCAACACGCCGCTGCTCACCGCGACCGTGCCAGCAGAGCCTGAACTGAAAGCGCGCAACCCTTCTTTGACGATCACCGCTGGTGTCAACACCACGGCTAAAGCGAAGCTAAATTCTTCCGCACGCTGGCGAGCTACGCCCAATGAAAGGCCGGTAGAAATCGTGGCGCCTGAACGAGAAAAACCGCGAAACGGCAGGCACAAACCCTGAACGAATCCAATGCCAGCGGCGCTCAAGGGTGAAAGTTCGCCGCGATCTTTTTCTTTCAGGCGTGATGAGAAGATAATTAATAATCCTGCGGCGGCAAGGCCACTGGCGATTATTTTACTATTACTGAATAAGGATTCTATTTCGAAAGTATCGGCGTTAGCAGCGAAGAAATATTTAATCAGTTTCATTAACGCCAAACCCACCACGCCGGTAACAGCTGTAGCGAGAATAATTAAAAATACATTTTTCTTAAATGCACGGCCTGAACTGAAATAGGTCTCCCGCCAGTTATTCCAGAAGTAAACAATCACCGCGAACATTGTGCCAGTGTGCAGCATCACCAACAACAGCGTCATGTCAGGGGCTGCCGGGTCAAGGCCCAATAACTTTTCGGTCATAATAACGTGTGCAGAGCTGGAAACCGGCAGCAATTCCGCCAGCCCCTGAATTACGGCCAGAATGGATACGTCGAAATAATTCACCCGTTCGCCCTCAGATAAAAGAATGGAAAATGAAACTTTGTTTAACCTCGCTCACCCTGACACATTTCTCATTTTATCCGTGATAAGTATTATCCTATTCGTAATGTCGTTTATGAAATGTTTACCGAACTAAAATGCGAATAATAGGCAGGTTACAACTTCATGACGCGGCGCTAAATTTTTCGACGCTACTTTGCCTTACGCCGAGGCTTTGAATGATGTTGATAAACGGCCATGTCAGAGATGACCAAAATGGCGCAACGCTGCGCTATTTTTGTGCTTGATGCGGAAAAGAATGCATTAGAAAGAAACATAAGTATTCGATCTTGTATCCAAGCCCGTATCCCTTCAGGAATTATCGCCAGGCAGCCATTTTATAACGCCTTGTGGCACGCAAACTGCATTAATCCCGTTCAGTGACCAAATCGGGAGAGTAACCATGTTTGAAGCTTTACTGGATGGCGATGCGACGGCATTGGCTGAGCTGGTGCGCAATGGCGAGGTGTCTGCACGTGAATTGACGCAGGCCGCGCTGGATCGCATGGAAAAACGCGAGCCGCTGATTCAGGCATTCTGCACTGCCACGCCCGAGTTGGCGTTACAGCAGGCAGCCGCGGTGGATGCGAAACGTGCACGCGGTGAAGCGCTGGGTGCTTTCGCGGGTGTACCACTGGCCGTTAAGGATCTCATCTGCACCTCGGGGGTGAAAACCACCTCGGGTTCCGCTGCCTACGCTGACTTCATTCCCGAAGATGACGACATTACCGTCGAGCGGCTGCTGGCTGCCGATGCGGTACTGCTGGGCAAAACCACCGCGCCTGAGTTTGGTTACAGCGGCGTGGGACACAATCCTCTGTTTCCTTCACCACGTAATCCCTGGGATTTGAGCAAAACGCCCGGCGGCTCCAGTGCTGGATCGGGCGCAGCACTCGCCGCTCGCCTCTGCCCGATTGCCCTGGGCAGTGACGGCGGCGGATCGGTGCGTATTCCAGCGGCGCACTGTGGCGTTTATGGATTCAAAGCGTCAATGGGGCGGGTGCCGTTATGGCCCGGCTGCCGCGACGAACGTTATCCCGGTGTATCCAGCTGGGAATCGCTTGAGCACATTGGTCCCATGACACGCACGGTGCGAGACAGTGCACTCATGATGTCAGTGATGGCGGGGCCAGATATGCGCGATCGGCACTCCATTCCCTGCAGCGACGTTGACTGGATTTCCTCTCTGGAAAAACCCTTAAACGGGCTACGCATTGCGTTTAGTGCCGATTTTGGCTATATCGCCGTCGATGAAGAGGTGCGTGACGTTGTCACTAAGGCCGCACGACATTTCGCCCGTGAATTGGGGGCGGAACTGGAAGAAGTTGATCCAGGAATTGCCGATGAAGGCGCTACCTTTGCCGCGCTGGTGGCCTTTGAAAGCGACCTCACAGGCATGCGTCAGATGCAGAGCGACCTGGGTTCACGCATGTCGCCACATCTTAGCGCCATGCTGCAACGCGAGTGGCGCGCTGAAAACTTTACCGATGCCAATACCGCACGCAAGAAGATCTGCAATCAGCTATGGCGCTTTATGCAGCACTACGACTTGCTACTGACGCCAACGCTAGCGGTGCCACCGTTCCCGCTCAACATGCAGGGGCCGGAAATCATTGATGGGCGCATGGTACGCAGCGATCACTGGTTGTCATTCTGTTATCCATTCAATTTCACTGGCCAACCTGCGGCCTCAATCCCTGCGGGTTTCACCGCTAGTGGCTTGCCGATTGGTCTGCAAATCGTGGGTCGTCACCTGGACGATGGCCTGGTGCTGGCGGCAAGTGCCGCTTTTGAGCGCATCCAACCGTGGAATCACCTTTATCCCGCCTCAATCGGAGTAGCCCATGAGTAAAAAATCATCCCCTGCGCTGGAGCAGGAATTTGAACACGAGCCGGTTCCTCTGAGTCACCGTCACTCTACGCGCTCGGTATCAGCAGTCTGGTTCGGCTTCCCGATGATCCTCACCAACGCGCTGTTTGGCGGCATTATTACCTGGCATTTGGGTTTCTGGCCTGCGCTGATTGCCATCCTGTTGGGCAATCTGGTGCTGTTCGCTTACGTAGGCGCACTTAGCTGGTTGGCGGGTAATACCGGAATGAATTTCGCACTGCAGGCTAAGCGCACCTTTGGTACGAAAGGCTATATCCTGGTTTCCGGTTTCCTCTCGACGGTGGTGATTGGCTGGTATGCGTTTCAAACGGGATTAACCGGTACGGTGATTAACCAAACCTTTGGCTGGAACGCACTTGTGGTGACCGCCATTGCCATGGTGCTTTACACCGGCGTTACCTTCCTCGGCGTTCGTGCGTTGTCGATTCTGGGCATGATTGCCGCACCGCTGTTTGTGGTGCTCGGTTTGGTCGCGTTGTGGCTGATTGGACAGGACCATGATTTCAGCACCATCACCCAGTTCAAGGGCAGTGCCAGTGCAGTCGGCGCTATGAGCATGGGAACGGCAGTGACCATGGTGGTGGCGGGATTCGCTGATTCGGGCACCATGACAGCGGATTTCACCCGCTGGTCTAAGGACGGTAAATCAGCGGTGATCGCCGCGTTTTCCGCCTTTCCAATGGCAAATGTGATCTCTTATCTGTTTGGTGTAGTGATTGTGGCGGTGGGCGCGGCGGTTGATCCGGTCAACAATGGCGGCAATTTCCTGCCAATGCTGATGAACCACGGCGCATTACTCTCCATCATCGCTTTCTTGTTTGTTTTCATTAATCTCGGCTCTGTATGCACCCATTGTTTGTACAACGGTGCCGTTGGCTTTAGCCATCTGTTCAGCAGCAAGATGCGTGTCTGGACATTGATTCTCGGGGCGATCGGCGGAGCGCTGGCACTGGCGGGCGTCTGGTCCTACTTCCTCGAATGGTTAAGTTTGCTCGGCATTGTGGTACCGCCGTTTGGTGCGGTCATGATCGTTGATTTGATCTTCATGGCTAAAATCAGCGAGCAACGCAAAACCCGTCGCCTGCGCGGTAGCGCTTTTGCCGCCTGGGCGATTGGCAGCTTGTGTGCGGTGGTTGCCCACATTGAATTCCCGCAGTTTGGTGAAGCGGTGATTGGCCTGGTAACGGCTGCTGCCAGTTACACTTTGATTGTCAAACTTAAACGTGAAAACGCAGCGAGCCTGATGGAGCAGAAAAATGCCTGAGTTTACTTTTGATTCAACGCCTTATCCCTGGCCTTTTGATGGACATTGCTCGCCTGCCGATACTGCGCTGGTCATCATCGATATGCAGACCGATTTTTGTGGCAAGGGCGGCTACGTCGATAGCATGGGTTATGATATTGCACTGACTCGCGCCCCAATTGCGCCTCTGCAGCGCGTGCTGGCACGCATGCGGGAATTGGGTTTCCCGATCATCCATACGCGCGAAGGTCATCGTCCTGACCTGAGTGATCTACCCGCCAACAAACGCTGGCGCTCCAAACGGATGCAGGCGGAAATCGGTGCGCCCGGTCCCTGTGGTCGCATTCTGGTGCGCGGTGAGCCGGGCTGGGAAATTATCCCGGAACTGGCACCACTGGCGGGTGAAACCATTATCGATAAGCCCGGAAAAGGCTCTTTTTATGCAACCGATCTTGAACTGATCCTGCGCAGTCGGGGGATCCGTAATCTGATCATCTCGGGTATCACCACCGATGTTTGTGTTCATACCACGCTGCGTGAAGCCAACGATCGCGGATTTGAGTGTCTGGTGCTGTCCGACTGCTGCGCCGCGACTGAGCTAAAACACCACGAAGCGGCACTAAGCATGATTCATATGCAGGGCGGTATTTTTGGTGCGGTGGCCAGTTCGGAGACGTTGCTGGCGGGCCTGGCTCAACCTTCCGCAGCGTTAAGCATTTAACCATTGCAGGTAATGTCCCGGCCACTCCGTGGTTTGTGTGCCGGGCTTACCCAATCCAAAGCCGTGACCGCCGCTGGGATAACGATGCATTTCTACCGGCACATGCTGTTGCTTACAGGCAGCAGCCATGATCAAGGTGTTGTGCGGATCGGAAACAGGATCATCCTCGGCCTGAACCAGGAAAAACGGCGGTGATTGCGGGTTAACGTACGATTGAACCGACCAGGCGGTATCCGCGCTGATCGATGCGTCTTTCCCCACCAACACTTTATGCGTGGAGGTGTGCGTGTAAGGCGGCTCTAACGTGATAATCGGATAGATCAGCGCGGCACGATCGGCTGTCGCGGGGAGGTTATCCAACGCATCGCTGGCCTGATAGGCATGAAAATCTGCGCGGTTCGCCGCCATTCCCAGCAGGTGCCCGCCTGCCGAAAAGCCTAATACGCTGACATTGTTCCCACGGTGGCGCACGATACGTAATGCACGCTGTGCATCCTGAAGTGAAACCAACGCGCCATCTTTCCAGCCTTCCTGTGGCAGGCGATAACTCAGCACATAAGCGGTATAGCCTTGCGCCGACAGCCACGCGGCAGCGGGCCAGGCTTCTTTGCCCATTTCAATGCGCGTATAGCCGCCGCCAGCGGCAATGAGCACGGCGCGTCCCTTCGGTTGAAGCGGTTTGAATACAGTAAGGGTTGGCATGGCAATATTGCGCTGTGCCCCCTTGGCGCTGAACGCCATCGCCCCTAAAGGCCCGCCGCCGCCAGGCGGTTGTTTCGGCCACAAGGGCAACACTTGCGCGGGATTTGGCGCGGCAGCGGCCAAACTAATGCCGCTGCGTGCGACTAAGGGTGAGAGAAGTAAACCGGTAAGAAAGTGGCGACGGAGCATGGCCGATCCAGACTGAATCCAAAAAGGGTATTGAATCAGAAGAATCGGCAGAGAGTATGAAGAAGATGTTGTTAAGTATGACCAATCACCTCATTTTCCTCACGCTATGTGATGTAACGTCTCACCTACAGCGTCAAACAAGCGATCCAACTCGGCAGGCTGTGTATTGAACATCGGGCCAAACTGCAATGTATCGGCGCCGAATCGCACATAAAAACCGTCTTTCCACAGTGCCATACCCGCTTCAAATGGACGAAGAGTGGCATCGCCGTCACGTTGCGCTAGTTGGATGGCACCCACCAGGCCGCAGTTGCGGATATCAATGACGTTCGGGCAATCACGCAGCGCATGCAATGCATGGGCAAAATGCGGTGCCAGCTCGGCGGATTGCGCAATCAGCGCGTCATTCTCCAGTAACTCCAGCGTGGCCAGTCCCGCTGCGCACGCCACCGGATGGGCAGAGTAGGTGTAGCCGTGAGCAAATTCCACCGCATGTTCTGGCAGTTTTTGCGCCATAAAGGTGCTATAGATTTCACTGCTGGCGACCACGCCACCGAGTGGCACCGCGCCATTGGTGATCTGCTTGGCGAAATTCAGGATATCGGGTGTGACGCCAAAGTACTCAGCGCCGCTCCAGCGGCCCATGCGGCCAAATCCGGTGATCACCTCATCAAAAATCAGCAAGATATCGTGTTGTGTGCAGATTTCGCGCAGGCGTTGCAGATAGCCTACCGGCGGGATGATGGCGCCCGCCGAACCAGAAAGAGGCTCGACAATCAAGGCGGCGATGTTGGAAGCATCATGCAGCTCAATCAGTTTCAGCATCTCATTGGCTAATGCCACACCGCCGGTTTCGGCCTGTCCAGAAGTGAAGGGCAGATCGGATTGCAGCGTATGCGGAATATGGTCAACGTCCATAAACTGACCGAACATTTTGCGGTTACCGCCAATGCCACCAAGGCTGGTTCCGGCGATATTCACGCCGTGGTAACCACGCGCGCGCCCGATAAATTTGGTTTTCGCTGGCTGGCCTTTGATGCGCCAGTAAGCGCGTGCCATTTTTACCGCCGTGTCAGCTGATTCCGATCCAGAACCGGTAAAGAACACATGGTTCAGATCACCCGGCATATGCTGAGCAATCTTATCTGCCAGCTGAAATGACAGCGGATGCCCGTACTGGAAGCCGGGTGAATAATCGAGTGTGCCCAGCTGTTTCGCCACCGCCTGCTGGATTTCACTGCGGCAGTGACCAGCACCACAGGTCCACAGCCCGGAAAGGCTATCAAAAATCTGTCGTCCTTTATCATCGGTCAGCCAGCGGCCCTGGGCGCCAACAATAAGACGTGGATCGCGCTGGAAGTTGCGGTTAGCAGTAAACGGCATCCAGTGCGCGTGCAGATTGAGATCGGTAGTGTTAACAGCATCAGACATGATGTTTCTCCAGACGGGTGTATGAAGAGTTTGCATTTAATGGTTAGTTAAGTTAAATCCCTATTAATTCATCTTCAGTTATTGATTTACTCACCTATATGAAAAGCAAATCGCTCGCGCAGGTCACTGACTTTGATCTCAAATTATTGCGCCTGTTCAAAACCGTTAATGAGAGCGGCAGCTTCTCTGCGGCAGAAAGTTTGTTAGGGATGACGCGCTCGGCCATTAGCCTGCACATGGGCGATCTGGAGAAGCGGCTAGGCATGCGATTGTGTCAACGCGGGCGCGCGGGTTTTGCCTTGACCGATGAAGGGCGGGAGATCCTGCGTCATAGCGACAGTATGATGGCGGCAATCGAGCAATTTCGCCTGCAGGTCAACCAGATGCACAAGCAGCTGCGCGGTGATCTGAACATCGGCATCATCAATAATCTGGTGACCCAGCCGCGCATGAAAATCACCCATGCGCTGGAGAAACTGCATGGGATAGGTCCCGACATCAGGCTGAATATCAGCATGATGACGGCCGCAGAGATTGAAAGAGGGCTGATGGATGGTCGATTGCACGTTGGTGCGCTGCCAGTCACCGCGCCGATTTCTGGTCTGGATTACAGGCCATTGTATGACGAGCGGTCGCAGCTTTACTGCAGCGACACCCACGCGCTGTTTTCCCTCAAGCCTGACGATGAGCAACTGAGAGGGTGCGATGCCATCGCGCCCGCTTTTCGCATGACGGCAGAGGCCATTGCCATGCATCAGAAACTCAACTGCAGCGCCACAGCAACCGACCGCGAAGGCATTGCCTTTTTGATCCTGACCGGACGCTTTATTGGTTTTTTGCCTGACCACTATGCCGCTCAGTGGGTGGAGAAAAAGGCAATGCGCGCCATCGCACCGGAACGCTTTCACTTCACCAGTAAAATCGCTGTTGTCACGCGCAAAGGGCGCAGCCAGAATGCGATACTTGAACGCTTCCTGCAGGCGATTGAGTGGGAATGATTTTTACCGCAATGCGTTAAGTTAATGCGTTACTAGTTACAACATACCTTTGATTTATACTAATGCACTAACGCCGGCTATCGTGCCTCATTGGTTAAACAGGGAAGAATAAGGGATCGTCTGGATGTGCTTAACCCAAAATGCTGGACTTTAAACCGACATAATTGGATTGACGTCCCTTTAACTTGTTTTACCCTTCTTTTACAGCGCCACTATCACCACGCCACGCGCTTTGCCGGAACAGGCATCAGCCAACGCCTGTGGTGCAGAATCTAATCCCTGATAGGTGCTGCTAGCAAAATGCAGATCCTGCCAGCCGGGATTTGTCAGTTGCTGCAGCCACTCGCCAAACGCCTCAGGATGTTCATCAGCGCTATAGCCCTTAAGCGTGACGCCTTTGACAATCAGATCAAAACCATCAATCTCAACCGGCGCGATTTTGCTGGAATGGCTGGTTGCCAATTCAGCGGAAAGGGCACCCAGCAGCACATAGCGTGCGTGCTCGCGAGCCTGTGAAACGGCTGCGGCTAATTGTTCACCGCCCACAATATCGACCAACACGTCGATTCCATCAGGTGCAGCGTGACGCAACTGCTCAGCGATAGAACCCTTGCCGCGTTCGATAGTGGCGTCATAACCAAGCTGCTGGCGCATCCATGCGGCTTTTTCGGCAGAGCCGGTGCTGCCGATAATGTGCGTTGCGCCTAATCTACGTGCAATTTGCCCGGCCATCGAACCGATTGCACCTGCGCCGCTGGAAACAAATACCGTATCGCCATCGTGCACGGAAATTCCACGCGTGAGTGCCGCATAGGCTGTCCAGCCGTGACCGAGCCAGGCGGCAGGGTTCAGTAAAGTTTTGCCCAAAAGTACGCACTGTTGCTGTTCAACCCACGTGAACTCTCGCCAGCCGTAAGGGTGCATAACCAAATCACCGACGCTCAGATCGCTGCCTGCTGGCGCACTCATGACTTCGCCGATTGCCGCATCGGCCAGCGTGTCACCTATCTGCAATGGGGGAAATGGAATGCCTTTAACCACTTCGGCTTCCACGCTCATCATCAATCGGGTGGAGATAGAAACGCGAAACCAGTGATTTTTGACCAGCACTTGATTGCCTGGTGGCTGGATCAGAGTGGTCTCTACCACATTAAAATTATCTCGAGTGGGCATACCATGGCTGCGCTGTGCAAGACGAATCTCCCTGCTGCGAATATTTTCAGGTAACATCACGGTTTTCCTCCATATGTGAGTGAATACTCGTATTATCGGGCGGAGGGTCCTCAATGAATACTCGTGTTACTGACGCATCGAGATCGATGCGCAAAGCGCCACGCCAGCGGCGTTCGCAGGTGATGGTGGATGTGATATTGCAGGCGGCGGCTCGCGTCCTGGCAAAGAGCGGTTGGGCAAAATTCAACACCAATGAGGTCGCGCGAATTGCGGGCGTCAGTATTGGTTCGTTGTACCAATATTTTCCCAACAAACTGGCGTTGGCTGAGGCGATTCGCCAGCAGCATCTGGCAGCAATTTTGCAGGTCCTTGCTGGCGCAGTCATCGAAGAGGATTCACTCGCGCTGCGAATTGAACGCTTGATTGAGGGCATCATTGCGGCGCATTTGATTAACCCCAGCTTACATCGTGTGTTGCTGGATGAAGTGCCGCTTTCTGAGCGCAGCGCTCATGAAGAGTTTGAGCAGCAGTACGCGGATTTTTACCGACAGTTTGTCGTTACAACGTTGAGCAGGGATTCAGCACGCGTCACGGTAGTCGCTGTGGTGCTCGCTTCAGCCGTTGAGGGGGTGGTGCATGATGCCGCAAGACGTGACCAGTTGGGATCAGATGACATTAAACTTGAGTTAAAGAGGCTGATTATGGCTTATCTGCAAAGTTAGCCAAATAAGAGCAGGGTGACGAGATGCCACCCTGATATCAAACGGTTAAGCGCGCTTCGGCTCGCCACGAACCGGCAGATCGCCAGCGACGAAGTAATCTGCTTCGCTGCGCGGCAACGGTTGACGACCACGAATGTTATCCGCGATCTTTTCACCGATCATGATAGTGGTGGCATTAAGATTGCCGGTGATGATCAGCGGCATAATTGATGCATCTACCACGCGTAACGCCTGCAATCCATGCACACGGCCTTCGCCATCGACCACGGCCATGTCATCACTGCCCATTTTGCACGTACCACACGGGTGATAGGCGGTTTCCGCATGGTTGCGCACAAATTCATCCAGCTGCTCATCGGTCTGGCATTCGAGGCCCGGACTGATTTCTTTGCCGCGATACTTATCCAGCGCAGGCTGATTGATGATTTGACGCGTGATACGAATCGCGTCGCGGAACTCATGCCAGTCCTGTTCATGCGCCATGTAGTTGAACAAAATGGCCGGATCACGACGCGGATCGCGTGACTTAATCTGCACGTGCCCACGGCTCGGTGAACGCATTGAACCCACGTGACACTGGAAACCGTGCGCTTCAACCGCATTGGAACCGTTGTAGTTAATCGCTACTGGCAGGAAGTGGTACTGAATGTTCGGCCAGGTAAACTCTTCGCGGCTGCGGATAAAGCCACCGCCTTCAAAATGGTTGCTGGCACCGACGCCGGTGCCGTTGAACAGCCACTCCGCGCCGATCTTCGGCTGGTTCCACCATTTCAATGACGGATAGAGTGAAACCGGCTCTTTGCACTCGTACTGCAGGTACATTTCGAGGTGATCCTGCAGGTTTTCGCCCACGCCAGGCAAATCATGCACCACCGGAATATCAAACTTGTTCAATAGCGCCGCAGAGCCCACGCCCGAACGCTGCAGAATTTGTGGCGAAGCGATGGCTCCAGCGCACAGCAATACTTCTCGGCGCGCATGCACCTGATGCGAGGTATTGCTCGAGCCTTGCAGATATTGCACGCCCACCGCGCGCTTGCCTTCGAACAGAATCCGATCGGTGGTCGCGTGCGTCACAATTTTGAGGTTCGGACGTACCTTGGCGGTATCGAGATAGCCACGCGCCGTACTGGAACGGCGACCTTTCGGCGTAACGAAACGGTCCATCGGTCCAAAGCCTTCCTGCTGATAGCCGTTCAGATCTTCCGTGCGCGGATAACCAGCCTCAACACCGGCTTCAATCATCGCGGCAAACAGCGGATTGTTATCCGGCTTACAGGTAGTGATGCTTACCGGGCCTTCGCCGCCGTGGTAATCATTGGCACCGATATCACGCGTTTCAGATTTACGATAGTAGGGCAGGCAGTTCAGATAGCTCCAGCTTTCCAGACCTGGCTGCTGCGCCCAGTTATCGAGATCCATGGCGTTACCGCGGATATAACACATACCGTTGATCAGCGATGAACCACCCAGACCTTTACCGCGTCCGCACTCCATGCGGCGGTTATTCATATGTGGTTCCGGCTCGGTTTCATACGCCCAGTTATAGCGTTTGCCCTGCAACGGATAAGCCAGCGCGGCTGGCATCTGTGTACGGAAATCGAAGCGGTAGTCAGGGCCACCCGCTTCTAAAAGCAGCACATTCACGCTGCTATCTTCGGTCAGTCTTGTTGCCAAAACGTTCCCTGCGGATCCGGCTCCGATAATGATGTAATCAAATTCCATTAGTCGCTCCTCAGGTTAAAGCTGAATTAAAATACGGACTGGAAACGGGATAACTCGACCTGCACCGACTTCACCTGGGTGTAGTTTTGTAAGGTCATCAGGCCATTCTCTCGGCCAATACCAGAGTGCTTGTAGCCGCCCACCGGCATTTCGGCGGCAGATTCGCCCCAGGTGTTGATCCAGCAGATACCCGCTTCAATCTGGTGAATCACGCGGTGCGCGCGGTTCAGATCCTGCGTCACCACGCCCGCAGCCAGACCGAAATCGGTGGCATTGGCGCGACGCACCACTTCTTCTTCGCTCTCGTAAGTCAGAATCGACATCACCGGCCCGAAGATCTCTTCACGCACGATGGTCATCTCATCGCGACAGTCGGTGAACACGGTCGGTTCAACCCAGGCACCGTTATCGAAATCGGCACCGCTCAGGCGTTTGCCGCCACAAAGCAGGCGTGCACCTTCGCTGATACCGGATTCGATATAGCGCATCACGTTATCACGATGCGGGAAGCTCACCAGCGGACCGAAATTGGTGTCGGGATCGTTGAGATCACCCGCTTTGATGCGTGCAACACGCTCAGCGATTTTCGCTTCAAAGGTCGCCTGGAATTTGGCAGGGATAAACACGCGCGTGCCGTTGGTGCACACCTGGCCTGAGCTGTAGAAGTTGGCCATCATGGCGATATCTGCCGCCAGATCGAGGTCAGCGTCATCAAAGATGATCAGCGGTGATTTGCCGCCCAGTTCCATGGTGACTTCTTTCAGGGTGGATCCTGCGGCATTCGCCATCACTTTTTTGCCGCTGGCCACGCCACCGGTGAAGGAGACTTTATCGATGCCTGGGTGATCGGTTAGCAGTTGGCCGGTAACAGCGCCGCGCCCATTCAGCACATTGAACACGCCGGCAGGCACACCCGCTTCGGTGTAGATCTCGGCCAGTTTTAGTGCAGTCAAAGGGGTGACTTCGCTGGGTTTGAAGATCATCGCATTCCCCGCCGCAAGGGCAGGTGCGGATTTCCACAGCGCGATCTGAATCGGGTAGTTCCATGCGCCGATACCGGCGACTACGCCGAGCGGTTCACGACGGGTATAAACAAACGCGGTGTCGCGCAGCGGGATCTGCTGACCTTCCAGGGTAGGAATCAAGCCTGCGTAGTACTCCAGTACGTCAGCACCGGTCACGATGTCCACGTACTGGGTTTCACTCAGCGGTTTACCGGTGTCGAGGGTTTCCAGGGCGGCTAATTCATCATTACGCTCGCGCAGGATATCCACGGCACGACGCAAGATGCGTGAACGCTCCATGGCGGTCATCGCGGCCCAGACTTTCTGGCCTTTTTGCGCGGCAGCGACCGCACGATCAACATCGGCCTGTTCTGCTTCATGCACGTCGGCCAGCACTTCGCCATTGGCCGGATTGATGGTCTGGAAAGTATTGCCTGCGCTTGCTGCAACAAACTGACCATCGATATAAAGCTGCTGTTCTGTGAATCGGGACATGATTCCTCCTTCCTCAGTGATTCAGTGCGCCAGCGAGTTGCTGACGAATAAATTGGGTGGTGAGCGTTTTGGCCACATCCAGATTGAAGGGTTTGCCGCTTAAGGCGGCGCGAAGCCAAAGTCCATCAATCAGTGATGCCAAACCGTGCGCCGCTAAGCGTGCTTGTTCACGCGGTAGCTCGCGACGAAACTCGGCAGCCAGTGTCGAAAACAAACGACGGCTGCTGACGCGCTCTAAACGACCGAGCTGCGGCTGATGCATGCTGCTGGCCCAAAAATCCAGCCAGGCTTTCATTGCCGCGCTGTGCACCTGGGTATCATCAAAGTTGCCTTCCACAATCGCCAGCAAGCGCGCTTCGGTCGCGGCACCCGCTAACGGTTTTAATCTTGATGACACTGCATCCCGCAATTGGCGCGTGATGTCGCGCATCGTTGCTTCCAGCAAACCGTTTTTGTCTTTGAAGTAGTGGCTGATGATGCCGGTTGAGACGCCAGCCCGGCGCGCAATCTGCGCAATGGTAGCGTCGTTGATACCCACTTCGTTGATGGTATCGAGGGTTGCATCAATCAGCTGCCGACGACGAATCGGCTGCATTCCCACCTTTGGCATGACTCCAGCTCCACCACAATGTCAGGGCACCATTAAAACTTTTTTTGATTGCACGTTCAATATAAAAAAGAAATTTGTTAGGATGCTGTGCTTCGATTGTTAC
Source organism: Pantoea sp. C1E2 (assembly GCF_056491465.1). NCBI lineage: Bacteria > Pseudomonadati > Pseudomonadota > Gammaproteobacteria > Enterobacterales > Erwiniaceae > Pantoea > Pantoea sp. C1E2. Next base: position 219,477 of record NZ_JBSZHT010000004.1, on the reverse strand, counting down.
AAAACAGCAGCGGTGAACCGGGCTATGCGGCGCATCGCTAGTGAAAAACACTAATTGGAGGGGAGTGCAGGGAGAACCAACAACGACAAGGCCTGATTAACGGGTCACGCTAATCCATTGAGTCATTACAGGAAATTAACCAGAGGTCATCGATGATTAATCCACCTGCCAGTGAAAAAGACAGAATCAATCCTGTGGTGTTCTTCACCTCAGCCGGACTGATTCTGACATTTTCACTTGTCACTATTTTTTACAGCGAGCTGGCTGCGAGCTTGATTCAGACTGCGGTTAACTGGGTTACCGCTACGTTTGGCTGGTACTACATGCTGGCCGCGACGCTGTATATCGTGTTCGTTATCTACATGGCCTGCTCGCGCTACGGCGCCATCAAGCTCGGGCCTGAACAATCCAAACCGGAGTTCAGCTTATTAAGCTGGTCAGCGATGCTGTTTGCCGCCGGTATCGGTATCGACCTGATGTTCTTCTCTGTGGCCGAACCCGTAACGCAATACATGCAACCGCCGGAAGGTGCCGGACAAACCATGGAAGCCGCGCGTCAGGCGATGGTCTGGACGCTGTTCCACTACGGCGTCACCGGTTGGTCGATGTATGCGCTGATGGGCATTGCGCTCGGCTACTTCAGCTACCGCTACAATCTGCCGCTCACCATTCGCTCCGCGCTGTACCCGATTTTCGGCAAACGCATTAATGGCCCGATTGGTCATACCGTGGATATCGCCGCGGTGATTGGCACCATCTTTGGTATCGCCACTACGCTGGGGATTGGTGTGGTGCAGCTCAACTACGGCCTGAATGTGTTGTTTGATGTCCCGGAAGGCTTCACCGCACAGGCGGCGTTAATTGTGCTGTCGGTGATTATCGCCACCATCTCCGTGACCTCCGGCGTGGATAAAGGCATCCGTATTCTGTCAGAGCTGAATGTGGCGCTGGCGCTGGGATTGATTCTGTTTGTGCTGTTTATGGGCAAAACCGACTTCCTGCTGAACGCGTTGGTGCTCAACGTTGGTGATTACATCAACCGCTTTATGGGCATGACGCTGAACACCTTTGCATTTGACCAGCCTAGAGAGTGGATGAACAGCTGGACGCTCTTCTTCTGGGCATGGTGGGTCGCCTGGTCGCCGTTTGTCGGCTTGTTCCTGGCGCGTATTTCACGTGGTCGTACTATCCGTGAGTTTGTCCTCGGTACGCTGATTATTCCGTTCACCTTTACTCTGTTATGGCTGTCGGTATTTGGTAACGCGGCGCTGTATGAAATCATTCACGGTGATGCTGGCTTTGCTCAGGAAGTGATGGCGCATGCGGAACGTGGCTTCTACAGCCTGCTGGCGCAGTATCCTGCGTTCAAGTTCAGCGCCTCGGTCGCGACCATTACCGGTATGTTGTTCTACGTCACCTCAGCGGATTCCGGGTCACTGGTATTGGGTAACTTCACTTCGAAGCTGAAAGACATTAACAGCGATGCGCCAAACTGGCTGCGTATCTTCTGGTCGATCGCGATTGGTGTCTTAACCATGGGAATGCTGATGACCAACGGCATCTCTGCGCTACAGAACGCCACAGTGATTATGGGTCTGCCATTCAGCTTTGTGATCTTCTTTGTGATGGCGGGATTGTATAAATCACTGAAGGTGGAAGACCACCGTCGTGCCAGCGCCAATCGCGATACTGCGCCGTACATTCCGGCCAGCAACGATCGCCTGAGCTGGAAGAAGCGCCTGTCACGTCTGATGAATTATCCAGGCACGCGTTACACTCAGCAGATGATGGAGAACGTGCTGTACCCGGCGATGCAGGATGTGGCTAAAGAGCTGGAACTGAGAGGCGGACGTGTGTCGCTGGAAAGCGTCGAGCCGGAAGAAGGGCATCCGTTAGGCTATCTGGATTTGCGTGTGCTGCTGGGTGAAGAGCAGGACTTCGTTTACCAGATTTGGCCGCAGCAGTACTCGGTGCCGGGCTTTACCTATCGTGCGCGCAGCGGTAAATCGACTTATTATCGTCTGGAGACATTCCTGCTGGAAGGCAGCCAGGGCAACGATTTGATGGATTACAACAAGGAGCAGGTGATCATCGATATTCTCGATCAGTACGAACGTCACCTGAACTTTATCCATCTGCATCGTGAAGCGCCAGGCAGCAATATGACCTTCCCAAGCGTGTAAGCCTACGGACAGCGGCACCCCCTGCCGCTGTCCGTGCACTTTCCCTGGAGCAAGCTACACTTTCAGCCTGCTCTAAGGGAGACTGAAATGAAATTGGGTTTTGCGTGTAAGTACTTCGATGCACAGGCTAAGCAGCCGTTTCCGTTTAAAATCACCACGCGTACGCGTTTTCTGAGTCTTGAACGCGAGGAACAAACGCGTTTGCTGGCGCAACTGGCAACCAACAACCTCGAAAACCAAATCCTCACGCTGCAACAACTGGCGAAACTGCCGGATGAGATGCGCATGATGCGTATTGGCAGCGATCTGTTGCCGCTGTATACCGTGCCTGATGCCACCGCCATCTACACCGAATTAATGCCCGACTTACAACCGCTGCTTGCCAGGTGTGGCGAAATCGCGCGCGCAAACAACATCCGCCTCTCATTCCATCCCGGACAATACTCGGTACTCGCTTCGGATAATGAAGGCGTGGTGGATAGGGCAATTGAGGACGTGGAGTACCATACGCTGTGCGCGGTATTAATGGGCTATGGTCGCCAGTTTCAGGATTTCAAAATCAACATCCATATGAATGGCAAGAAGGGCATTGATGGCTTCCGCGCGGCGTTTCAGCGTCTCTCTCCTGAGGCGCGAAATATGCTGACGGTTGAAAATGATGAAATCTCTTGTTCGCTGGATGACGTACTGCAGGCGCGCGATCTCTGTCCGGTGGTATTGGATATTCACCATCACTGGGTGAAAGAGAATCAATTTATCCAAGCGGATGATACGCGTATTGCGTTAATTATCGAATCATGGCGCGGTGTGCGACCGGTATTACATTATTCGATTGCTCAGGAAGGTTTAATCCCAGAACACGGCTTCCCGGATCAGCACGATTTAACGGTACCGAAAACCAAACTGCGTGCACATTCTGACTACTACTTTAATCAGGATTTAAATGACTGGGCGCTGTCATTCAAAGACTTCGATATTATGTGCGAAGTGAAAATGAAGAATCTGGCGGTCGAGCGCTTATACCGTTATGCGCTCGACCAGGGTGCGATTAAGGCGAGGTAATCACAATTGCGACGCGGCGATTCTGGGCGCGGCCCTGTGCACTGTTATTACTGGCGATAGGGGCGGTCATGCCCATACCGCGGGTGATAATGTTGGCGCGTGGAACACCCGCGCCTGACGCCCATTGTGTTGCCACGGCATCAGCACGTTTCAGTGACAGCTGCTGGTTATAATCTGCCTTGCCGTAATTATCTGTATGACCGTCAACGCGGACATGCTGAATACCAGTGGCTGAGAGGTTTTTCGCCATATTAGCGATGTTGGATTTACTGGCCGCGGTGAGTTCGGACTCATTCACCCCAAACAGGATTTTGTCGGATAAACCCAATCCCCATCCTTCCATGTTTTCGGTAAAGCCCGCGCTTTGCATCGCCGCAATCTGTGCGGCGGTGAAACGACCTTTTGACTGACATCCCGCGCAAACCAGAATACACAGCAGTAGAAAGAGTTTAATTTTCATACTCGTACCTTACTTATCCCTTTGTTTTTGTACATATGCATATCCGCACGTTCCAGAATCGATTGCACCGTATCGCCATGCTGTGACCAGGCGTAACCAATGGTGACGGAAGTGGTAATCGGTGTGCCTTCGGCAATCATGATCTTCTGCGCAATCGCTTCTCTGATTTCTTCAGTGAGTTGCAGCAACTGTTTTTCACTGGCGCGGCTGGTAATCAACATCGCAAACTCATCACCGCCGAGGCGCGCGACCATATCCTGTTTGTAGGCCAGCGCAACAAGGCGGGAACCGATGGCTTTCAGCACTTCATCTCCCGCCGCATGGCCCCAGTTATCATTGATGCTCTTGAACCGATCGCCATCCAGGAACAGCAACACAAAGCGTTCCTGAGCGAATTGGCCATCAAGCAATCGGGTTAACTGCGTAACAAAGGCGGCGCGGTTGGCCAGCCCGGTTAGCGGGTCTTCTAAAGCCTTCGCCGCTAATGAACGGTTATCGCGCAGTAGCGAAGCTTGTAGCGACTGCATCTCGGCTAACAACGAGTTGAGATCGTCCGAAAACAGCTGAAACTCTTTGGTCGGGCTTTCGGGAATACGTAACGAAAAATCACCCGAGCTGATGACGTAATGAATCGAGCTGGTGATATTGCGCAGCGTCTGCAAAATCCCCCGATGCAAGAATGCGCTCAGCATAAATGCGACGATTAACACGCACAGCATACCGCTGGATAAAATCATCACGGAGTAGCGGATAAAATCCGTCGCGCCTTTCACCGTACCCGCCAGCGTCAAACTGCCAACGACATTTTCCGCGTGATTGATGTTCACACTCAGCGGGCGCGCGTAAATCCATTCGCGTAAAAAGTTCTCATACCAGCCATCCTGCTGCTGTTGATCTTGCCAGTTAACCAGCACCGTTTGATCGTCAGTCACCAGTTTCGCCGAGGCAAACATGCCTTCATTGCCCAACATGGCAATTTTTTTGTGGGCGTCATAGCTGTCTTCAAATACGGTGGCGGCGGTCAGGCTGTTGCTCAGCGTCGCAGCAATCAGCTCCAGATTGCGCTTCTCATAACGTTTGATGAAAAGTAACGAGGTGGACGTCAGCAGCAGCCAGCACAGCAACAAAATAACAGCGGAATTGATGATGCTGATTTTGCGCAACCTGATGCGGATAGATGATTTTTCATTTTTTATTTTTTCAAATTTCATCTTATTGGCTTCCTTTGCGCGACAGCAATAACACATCCGGGCTCACGCGAACGCCACTGCGAGCCAGTGAATCGAGGTTTACGGCAAACATCGGATGATCGGCATTAAAAATAAGACAGAAAGCGGCTCCGATGGCGCAATCGGTATTATTTTCGGCCAAAGAGAGAACGGCGTGGCCTTTCTCCAGACTGAGCAGTTCGGTCTGCTGCTGGGGTGACTGATCACCAAAATAGAGGGCATCACAACGATTGCTGGCTAACTCAGTTTCACTCTCGAGATAGACCACACTAAAGGGCAGCGCTGTAGCGGTGGTGCTGGCAGGAAAATTGACGTGGCGCGCTGAATTAAATACACACAACTGTGGGGCGTCGTGCAACGCCGGCCAGCGGGTGAAACTAATGATGCCGCTAACAATACGATTGGCTTTGTCATCTTTCGATGCGGGGTTTTGCGCCGCCGATGCGGAAAGAGAAAGCGGCAGGATTAATAATGCCAGTGCAATGATGCAGGTCAGTGCTGCTTTAAGCTGAGCCAAAAGCAGAAATAAAACTTCACAAGGGTGAAGACGAGGTTCAAAACGTAACATGCCGCCATTCCGCTGGGTTCAACGCGGAAATAGTACCATCGGCATTTATAAAAGAGTACAGATGTTCAATAACCTAAAAGGCTGACTTTTAACTCCAGCAGGATAATCAGATCCAATCATTAATAGAGTGTTCGGCTTGGTATTCGAATAAACATGCCGGGCGAACTGACATCGCCCGGCAGTGAATCGCAAAGATTATTCACTTAAATCGCGGCCATTGCTGGCAATCACTTTTTTATACCACCAGAAAGATTTTTTGCGGGTACGCGCCAGTGAGCCATTGCCCTGATCATCACGATCGACGTAAACAAAGCCGTAGCGCTTACTCATCTCGCCGGTTGAAGCGGCGACCAGATCAATGCATCCCCATGTGGTGTAACCGATCACCGGGATGCCATCGGCTATCGCTTCGCCCATCGCCTGAATGTGCTGCTTCAGGTAGCTAATACGGTAATCGTCCTGGATCTCGCCGTTGGCATCGATTTCATCACGCGCGCCCAGGCCGTTTTCCACCAAAAATAGCGGCTTTTGGTAGCGGTCATACATCATGTTCATGGTGATGCGCAGGCCTAAGGGATCGATGCCCCAGCCCCAGGCGCTACTGGGAATGTGCGGGTTGGTCAGCGATTTCACCACGTTCGCAGCGCTGCTGTTTTTCTCGTTCATATCGGCCGAGGCACAGCGCGACGCGTAATAGCTGAAGGAAACGAAATCCACCGTGTGACGCAGGAGTTCTGCATCACCGTCCTGCCACTGGATCTCAATGCCTTTCTCGCGGAACACGCGAGCAGCGTAAGAGGGATAAGCACCGCGCGCCTGCACATCAATAAAGAACAGGTTCTCGCGATCTTTCTCCAGCGCGGCCCAGACATCTTCAGGGTTACATGACCACGGATAAAAATTGCCGCCCGCCAGCATGCAGCCGACCTGGTTTTCGGGGTCAATCTCGTGTGCAATTTTCGTCACCAGCGCACTGGCGACCAGTTCATGATGAGCCGCCTGATATTTAACCTGCTCTGGATTATCTTCTGGTCCGAAGACCAGACCGGCACCTGAGAACGGGCTGTGCAGCAGAATGTTGATCTCGTTAAACGTCAGCCAATATTTCACCAGCCCGTTGAAAGCTTCAAAGCAGGTGCGGGCATAGCGGGCGAAGAGTTCAATCATCTTGCGATTGCGCCAGGAGCCGTACTCGGTGACCAAATGCATCGGCACGTCAAAATGGCATAACGTCACCAGTGGCGTGATGCCATATTTCTGGCACTCTTCGAACAGGCTGCGATAAAAGGCAATACCTTCAGGGTTCGGTGTGAGTTCATCGCCTTTTGGATAAATGCGGCTCCAGGCAATGGATGTACGAAACACGGTGAAGCCCATTTCCGCCATCAAGGCGATGTCATCTTTATAACGACGATAAAAATCGATGGCATCGTGGCTCGGATAGTACTCATCGTCACGCAGGGCAAAGCGCGGTTCCAGCCCGAGTTTGACCGGCATACGATGTTCGCCATGCGGGATCATATCCACCGTGGTTAAGCCTTTACCGCCCGCCAGATAGCTCCCCTCTGACTGATTGGCGGCTAATGCGCCGCCCCATAAAAATCCCTCTGGAAATGTCACTTCAGACATAAAAAACCTCAGTTAATCAATTCACATTGACGGCTTTAGCGGCATCCACAACCGGTTTAGGCTGTGCTGTTTCACTCACCGGAATATCTTCAAAGCCAAGAATCAGCGTCAGAACAAATGAAAGCACCACCGACAACACCATCACGCCACCGACCCACACAATGCTCATCGGATTGGCGGGATCAAAGAACTGCACACTGGTGAACAAGCCGGGTGAGGCCATGGAGTGGCTGGCGAGTCCGCCGATGCCGGCCACTGCGCCACAGATAAATCCGCTAATCAGGCTGGCTATCAGCGGTCGTTTAAGGCGCACTGCAACGCCATACAAAGCGGGTTCCGAAATTCCGGCCACAATCGCTGAGGCGGCTGCGGCAAACGCGGTCTGACGCAGTTCCGGATTTTTGGTTTTAAAGGCCACGGCCAGCGATGAGCCACCGAGGGACAGATTGGCGCCGATTTCAGACGGCATCACCATGCCTTCTTTGCCGGTTTCTGCGATGGTCTGAATGATGGTCGGGGTGAACACGCGATGCATGCCGGTCATCACCAGAAGTGGCCACAACGCGCCCATGATCGCCACGGATAACCAACCCAGATAGCCATGAATGGTGTAAACCAGCGCTGAAATGCCGCTACCAATCCAGATGCCGAGCGGACCAATCAGCACAATGGCAATCGGTGCGGCAATCAGCACAATCAGCATCGGTTTGAGGAAGTTTTTGGTGACCGCAGGCGTAAAGCGATCAACCCAAAATTCGATGTGCGACAGGATCCACGTCATCACCAGTGCCGGGATCACGGTGTAAGTGTATTTCACCGCCGTCACCGGGATGTAGGCAAACTCCACAGCCTGGCCTTGTGCCGCTTTGGCCATCAAATCAATAAAGTTGGGATGCACCAGTACGCCGGCAATCGCAATCGCCAATGACATATTGGTTTTGAATTTCAGTGCCGCCGAGGCAGCCACCATCACCGGCAGGAAGAAAAAGGCACCGTCACCGATCACATTCAGGATCACTAGCGTAGACGAACCTTTCGCCAGCACGCCGCTCATCTCCAGCACCATTGCCAGTAGTTTCACCATCGATCCACCGATGATCGCCGGGATCAAGGGCGACATGGTGCCTACCAGCGCATCAAGAATCCCCGCACCAATACTGCGCAGGGTGATTTTACGTTTCACCGGGGCGCTGTTGTCGCCATTGGGGGTACCGAGTTTAAGCACCTCCTGATACGCGAGGTTGACGTTATTGCCAATGATCACCTGGCATTGGGTATCGGTATGCACCACGCCCATCACGCCCGGAATCGCTTTCAGCGTGGCGTTATCGATCAGGGCAGCGTCCCGGAGTACGAAGCGCAGGCGCGTCATGCAGTGGGTAACGGCTTCGATATTGGTTAATCCGCCGAGCGAAGCCACAATGGCGCGTGAAACGTCAGCATAATTTTTAGCCATGGATTGTAGGTCTCTGATTTTTATTGAGTAGGGGTACGTTTGCTCGCATATCTATTGCGAGTCATGAGAAACCGGTTTCACAAAATCATGAATATGAAGTTAAGGCCAATCAAGAGATTTAAATTTTGATATTTAAAAATGTGATGTTGATCGATAGTGAAGTGAAGGGCCGGCAAACAGCACCGTGAAAAAAATCTCCGCATAATTCGCGACTTAGGTACACTTCAGCGATACAGGCGTAAATCAGAGTGAAATATGGCAACCATAGTTGAGGTGGCGAAGGTCGCAGGCGTATCTAAAGCCACGGTTTCCCGTGTGCTGTCCGGCAACGGTTATGTCAGCGAAGAGAAGCGTGAATTGGTATTTAAGGCCATCGCGGAAACCGGCTTTCGTCCCAATTTACTGGCGCGCAATCTGGCAACCAAGTCGAGCCAGACCATTGGCCTGGTGATCACCAACACCCTCTATTCCGGCAGCTACTTTACCGAACTCATGCAGCATTCGGCCCGACTGATGGAACAGCAGGGACGACAACTGCTGTTGGTGGATGGCAAACACAGCGCGGAAGAAGAACGCGCCGCGATCCAATTTCTGCTCGATTTGCGCTGTGACGGCGTCATCATCTATCCGCGCTTTCTCACCATCGAAGAAATGGATGCGATCATTGATCAGCACTCGCATCCGATTCTGGTGATCAACCGTCGTTTACGGCAACACGACAGCTACTGTATTTACGCCGATCAGCAACGCACCAGCGCCGACGCCGTTGAAGCGTTAATCAAACTGGGCCATCGCGACATTGCCTTTATCACCGGTTCGCTCGATTCACCCACCGGCCGTGAGCGCCTGGCGGGTTATCAATCGGCGCTGGAAAAACACCAGATTCCACTGCAGCAAGCGTTAGTTATGGAAGGGAAGTGGCAGGCGCAAAACGGCGTGGCGGCGGTGGAAACATTGATAAATCAGGGCAGTCATTTCAGTGCGCTGGTGGCCAGTAATGACGATATGGCGGTGGGGGCATTAAAAGCGCTGGCAGCACACAGCATTGCGGTTCCCGCTCAGGTCTCCGTTCTGGGGTTTGATGATATTCCGCTGGCGCCCTTTACCGTTCCCTCGCTCTCCAGCGTGAAAATGCCGGTGACCGAGATGATTCAGGAAACGTTAGAGCGGCTGATCTCGATGCTCGACGGAGGCGAAATGCGCAATCGCCAGCGCTTCTCGGGTGAAGTGATAATGCGAGAATCGATTGGTTCAGGCCCCTTCGCCTGATCAAAAACGATGACGGATCAGTAATATAACGCTGATAAACAATAGGTTGACGAATTTTATCGATATATAATCGAAAATATAGCGCTAGCTTAACGCGCGCATCCTTTCGTTAGTCATCCTGGAATTGTCATGTTTATCAAACGTATTACCCTGGTGAAAACAGGTATCACCAGCGCCTTGTTATTGTCCGCCGTTCCGCTGTATGCCACATCTGAGCAACCGACCATTGCGGTGACTGCCTCGCCGAATCAAACCCCTGCGGAAACGGATAAAAAAGCAACACTGGGTAATCTCGGTAAACAGGAAGTGCGCAACACGCCCTGGTCGGTGCAAACGGTGTCACCTGAGTTGATGAAGCGCCAGCAGTTCAAAAGCGTCAGCGATTTGTACCGCTATATGCCATCAGTGCAGGGCGATGGTGCGCGCCCGCAAACGCGGGGTATGCAAGGGAGTGTGGTGCAGAACAGCATGATCGATGGGCTGAATGTGGTGTCGACCACCGACTACGCCGCCGAACAGTTTGATCATATTGAGGTGCTGAATGGTCTTGCCGGATCCTTATATGGCCCGGCCAATCCGGCAGGTCTGTTCAATTTCGTTAGCAAACGCGCCAGTGACACACCGCAGCATTCTATTACCCTGGGCGCGGGGACCGGATTAACTCATCAGCTTGCCGGTGATTTCAGCGGACCGCTGGATAGCAATGACCGTCTGCGTTATCGCCTTAATTTCCTCGATGATGAGGGCGATGGCTATGTGAAAGGCAGTAAAGTTCGCCGCCAGCTGTTTAGCCTGGCACTTGATGCCAATCTGACCGACCAAACGGTGCTGGAAACCAACTTCAGCTATTACCATTTCTACGACAAAGGGCTGCCGGGGAAATTTGCGCTTGGCAAGGGGTTATCATTCCCCTCTGCGCCCGATCCGAAAACGGCGCATCTGGGGCAATCTTATGCGGGTGATGACAACCACACGCTGACCGCTGGCCTGCATCTCAAACATGATTTCGACGGAAACTGGCAGGGTGAAATCGGTGTTCTACGCCAGATTGCCGACCGTGAATCCACGGCGGTGACCAACACCTTTACCGACAGCCGCGGCAATTACACCACAACCACCTCTTCTGCCACCGCCAGCCGCTTTACGATTAATAGCTACATGGCGAATTTGAATGGAGAAGTGGATACCGGCTGGATTCATCATCAAGTCTCAACCGGGCTGCGCGGTTTTGTCTGGAAGAATTACAATCCTCGCAACGGTGCTTCCTCGATCCTGGGCAGCGCTTCGCTGGATGATCCCCAGGCGTTCGCCGAGCCGGATTACCCGGATTTTACCGATCGCTACCATTCCGCCACTGCCAGCCAGCATGCATTCTTGCTCAGCGATAATCTGCAGTTTTCCCCGCAATGGAGCCTGTTACTGGCGGGCAGTGAGAGCCTGCTCAGCTCCTCCAACTACAGCAAAACAGGCAGTCGCAGCAGCAACTCTGCTAACCGCGGATTCAGCGGTTCCGCCAGCCTGATGTATAAGCCGGTTGATCCCCTGACGTTGTATGTCACCTATGCTGACAGCCTGCAACAAGGGGACACCGCACCGGCCACGGCCAATAATGCCGGTGCGATTCTGGCGCCGTATCGCAGCCGTCAGGTGGAAGTGGGCAGCAAGCTGGCAGTGAATAAACTGCTGCTGACCGCCGCGCTGTTCCAGATTAAACGCCCGTTTGCGTATACCAACGCCAGCGGTGATTACGCCATTGATGGCGAACAGCGTAACCGTGGGCTGGAACTGATGGCGGATGGTGACCTCACCGATCGTCTGCATCTGTTTGGCGGCATGACGTGGTTAGATCCGCGCCTGCTGGACACCGCCAGTACGCAAACCGATGACAAGCAGATTGTTGGGCTGCCGCGCTACACCGCCAGCCTGTTTGCCGCTTACGATTTACCGATGATTAGCGGTACCGATATTCATGGTGGCATCCACTATGTTGGTCGTCGCACTACCGACAATCAGAATGACGGTTGGGTGAGCAGCTATACCACGCTGGATGCCGGAGCCGCCTATAAGACCCGCATGTTTGATACCGCCACCACGTTCCGTCTTGATGTCACGAACCTGACCAACCGCCATTACTGGACCAATATCGTGCCAGGCGGTTTAAACGGATACAGCGGTGCAGGCTATGCCAGCGCTTCCCTCGGTGCGCCGCGTATGGTGCAGGTCTCCATGCAACTTAACTTCTAAGGATGCAAACGATGAGCAAAATGTGGCGTCGGCTATTACCGATGTTGATGATGAGTACACTGGCTTCAGCCCAAACGGTGATCGATGACACTGGCAATCATGTCGAAATCAGCAAACCGGCGATGCATATTGCTGACGCCTGGTTTGCGCATCACTCGTTGTTGATGACGTTGGGCGCGGGGGATCGCATCGTGGCGACGGTGAATCATCCTGCCGATCGTCCGTGGATGTTTAAAGTTCAGCCATCCCTGAATCAGGCGTTGCAGGCGAAGGGTAAAACCTTCGCCAGTGAAGCACTGGTAGTGCGCAACGTTGACGCCATCTTCGTGCCAGCGAATGATCCTGATGCAGAATCGTATCGACTGGCGGGTATCCCGGTTCTGGCAATGAACTTCGATGATTTTGCTTCCATGAAGCGTTCACTGATCACGACGGCGCAAGTGGTGGGTACGCCAGAGGCGGCGAGGCGAGCAGAAGCTTATAACCGCTACCTCGAGCAGCACATTGCTGATATCAGCGGGAAAACGGCGGCTCTAAGTGAGGCACAGCGACCACGGGTGTTGCACATCCAGTCGCTGCATCCACTGAAAGTCGATGGGCGCGATACACTGATTGATACCTGGATTAATCTTGCCGGTGGTCGAAATGTCGCTGCAGGCATTGTCGGCAATATGAAGCCCATCTCGCCTGAAGAAGTGATTCGCTGGAATCCTGATGTGATTATTATCGGTGCGGGCGCCGGATCGCTGGCAGATTCCGAGTTTAAGACGTTGTTTGGCAGCGTAAAAGCCGTTCAGCAACATCGTGTGTGGCAGAACCCGGCAGGGGTGTTCCCGTGGGATCGTTACGGCACCGAGGTCGCGTTACAGATTCAATGGGCCGCAAAGCAGTTGCATCCGGCGTTGTTCCCTCAGCTTGATTTGGTGAGCGCTACGCAGGCGTTTTACCGACAGTTTTATGACTATTCACTGACGGCGGGTGAGGCGCAGCGAATTTTACAGGCGCTGCCGCCGGAGTAAATCGCATTTTTTTATAATGTCATTTTCAATTGATTAACGCCACTGTTGAAATGCCATGAATAAACCCGTTAACGCTCAACTTATGGCGGGTTTTTTCATTAGCCAATTTAAGAGTTTTTAAAAAAATTGAGGTGTCATGCGCACTGGTTTATATAGGGGGCTTTATGTGCTCCATACTGGATTGGTAAGTCCAGTGAAAAGTAACACTTGATAATTTATACATTAACAAAATGCGTATTAAGAAATATTTTAATCAGACTAAGTCTTATTGTGAGTAAAGAACTGTCAGTGCTAAGTTGAATTTACACATCCGGACATCTTTCCTGAGGGAATTATGCACGCACGCATCAAGCATCTTGACGGAATGCGCGGTTTAGCCATCTTAATGGTGATTGCTTACCACGCCTATGCACGTTGGCCAGAACTCTTGTCCTATGCAAACCTCACACAACATATTCCAGTTTTTTCTTTCGGTTGGCTTGGCGTAGAGTTATTTTTCATGATCTCCGGCTTTGTCATATTTATGACGCTGGATAAGTCAGAGAGCTATATCAGCTTCCTGAAAAAACGCTGGCTGCGACTGTTTCCGGCGATGTTGATTGCCAGCTTACTACTCTTTGCTTTGGGTGGTTTTTTCCCGGAGTGGTCGGCTATGACACCCTATGTCAGGAATCTGCTGCCTGGACTGATCTTCACCAACCCTGAAACGCTGACGCAAATAACTGGTATTGAATTTAAATCGATGGCGGGTTCTTTTTGGTCGCTGTACGTTGAAGCGGTATTCTATCTGATTATTGGTGCCATCTATTTTACCCTGGGACGGAAGTATTGCCTGCCGGGCTTGCTGGTGCCCATGTTACTGCTATCCGCCTCCTCAGTATTAAAATCTTTAGGTCATCCCATTTTTATTGATGTTATTTCGAAGTTTGGATTTATTCACTACGCCTGGTTTATGGTGGGTTGCCTGGTGTATGAAAGAATGCATGGCCGTGATAAAGCACTACATTATGCGATTGTGGCTTTTGCGATGCTGATTAATTTCAGCTATTACGTCAAGAATGCCGGGGTGATGACGGTGATCCCGCTGCTAATAGTGATGTTGTTCTTTATTGCCAGTTTTTATTCAAAACAGCTGGAGCGTCTGTTATCACTTCGATTCTTCACCGCGATAGGTTTTGCCAGCTATGCGTTTTATCTGATTCACGAAAACCTCATGATTGCCATGCTGATTAAACTTAACGTGCATATCAAAAGTGAGATGACCATGTTGCTCATGCCAATAGTGGTCGCCACCGGGCTGTATTATCTGGCCTGGTTCATCACTAAATACCTCGAACCGGCGTTGAGAAATATGTTGAAGGGCAAGCGGACACCGGCACCAGAGGTGGGGTAATAAAATGGGTGCGGTGTGAACCCCGCACCCATTGCTTATGGCTACAAACCAAACCCGTAACGCAGCGCAGTATACGCCACCATGCTTGCAAGGACGGTGGCGAACAGGCCGCGCGTGACGATGCCGGTGATCGCCGCAATCAGCGCCGCCAGTAACGATAAACTCAAGCCTGAAGCGGTTAACGCCGGTTTTTCGATCAACTCGGCTGTGACAATGGCCGCCATAATGCCCGCCGGGATAAAGCTCAGCCACTGTTGCGCCAGCGGGGCGAGTCGGAAGCGGGAAAGCAGCAAAATCGGGCCAACGCGCATCACCGCTGTGATCAGTGCGGCAACCACAATGGTCATCAGGACATTACGTTCCATGTTATTTCCCCTCCTTGTATTTCATGCGTAACAGCAGCGTGGCCAGACTTGCGGCCATCGAGGCGGCGATGATCACCACCACGCTGAGATCGAGATGTCCCGCAGAGAAAAAGGTCACCAGCACCGCCACTACAATCGCCAGCGTCTCCAGCCATTTGCGGCGGCTGGCAAACCACGTCATTAAAATCAGCCCGATAAACATCGATACCAGACTAAAACTCAATCCGGCCATTAGCGATTCAGGGACGGCAGAGGCGGCATAAGCGCCAATCACACAGGCAATAATCCAGTTCAGCCATGCGGGCAGGTTGAGACCAAACATCCAGGCGAAAGCAATTTTGCCATGCTGGCTGCCGTGCTGGACCGCGACGCCGAAGGTTTCATCGGTGAGCAGCAGGCCGCTGACGACTTTCTGCCAGCCGCTTTGGCCGCGGAAGAACACGCTAATCGCTGAACTCATCAGCAAATAGCGCAGGTTCACCAGCATCACGCTCAGCACCACCGAAGTCATTTCCGCGCCTGCTGCCCACAGCGAATAAAATAAGAACTGCGCTGAACCGGTGTAAAGCAACGTCGCCAGCAGCGCCGTTTGCAGCACGGAGAAACCGGCCAGCGTACCAATGGCTCCGGCAGCAAAACCGATGCTCAGATAACCGGGCACGGTAGGTAAACAGGCGATAAAACCCGCGCGAAAACTCAGTGGATCGCTGTGTTTCGGCAGGGTGTGACTATTCAACGACATGACAATTTTCCAAAACCTTCTCAACAGATGCACCATTTTTAAGCCACGATGCTCAAGGCTATAGTAAAATCCTGCTCCCGGAGTACATCAGCGAAGGAATTGTGATGCAGGAAAAACGTGATGACATCAAATTGTGGCGTGACGGCGCTATGCACGGCGGTATGGAAATCCTGCGCGCACGCTGCTACGAGCACAGTTATCCGCCACACTTCCATGACGAATTCGTGATCGCGGCGTTTGCCCGAGGGGCACAACGTACCCGCATTTGCCGTCAACAGGGCATTGCCGCCGCAGGTACGGTGATGGTGATTTTGCCGGGAGAAGTGCACACCGGTGAAGCGGTCCAACGTGATGAAGGCTGGGACTACTGCGCGTTTTACCCTTCTGCCGCACTGGTCAATGAGATTGCGGAGTCACAGATCGGCGGCAAAGGCGAACTCAATTTTGGTGCGGAAGGGATGCGTTATGATCCGCAGCTGGCGCAGCAGATGCTTCAGGCTTCCGCCGTGATGCAGCAAAGTCCTGACGCAGTGGAAAAAGAGTGTGCGCTGTTTCAGGTGCTGAGCACGCTAATCCGTCAACACGGCGAACGCACGATAAAAGGGGGCGAGCGGCACGCTTTACGCGCCGATATTCGGCAAGCGATCGATTTTCTGCATAGCGATTATCACCAGCCACTGTCGGTCAATGAAATCGCCGCCGTCGCCGGGTTAAGCGAATACCATTTTATGCGCACCTTCCAGAAGCTTACCGGCTTATCGGTACATCAATACCTCACGCAAATTCGCCTGATGCGGGCAAAACGACTGCTGTCGAGTGGCTTCGATGCCGCGCACACCGCCAGTGAAGTGGGCTTCTTCGATCAAAGCCACTTCATCAAGAAATTTCGCGCCCATTTTGGCATTACGCCGGGTGCATTTGCGGCGGCATCGCAGTGATGGAAAGAGGATCTTGCCATGAATTCCCGTAACAAACCCAATGAACAGGCGACGCCGTTTTCGGTCGGTTTCGTCCTGCTGAACCGCTTTACGCTGCTGCCGTTCGCCGCATTTGTTGACTGCCTGCGCCTCGCCGCCGACGAAGGCGATCGCAGCCGTCAGTTGCGCTGTAGCTGGACATTTATGTCCAGCTCAGGCAGTGAAGCCACCTCAAGCTGTGGTGCAGTGATTTCACCCTGTGAAGCCCTGAAGAATCCGGAACATTTTGACTACATCGTGGTGATTGGCGGGGTGCAGGATGAGAAGGACAAAACCGACCATCGCGCGCTGGATTACATTCGCCTCGCCGCGCAGTTTGGCACGCCATTGGTCGGCTTATGCACCGGTGTCTTTGCATTGATTCAGGCTGGCGTCATGAAGGGAAAACAGTGTTGCGTGAGCTGGTATCACCATGGTGATTTACAGCGGCGTTTTCCCGATATCACGCCGGTTGCGGATCGCATCTTTGTCGATGAAGGCAAACTGATCACCTGTGCGGGTGGGGTGGCGGCGGCAGATGTTGCCGCGCACCTGATTGAACGCCATCTGGGCCGCGCATGGGCGATAAAAAGTCTGCATATCATGCTGATTGATGAAGCGCGCACCACGCATCATCCGCAGCCGCAGCCGGTGATCTTCGAAAAAATAAAAGATCGCATGGTGCGAAGTGCCGTTGATGTGATCTCCCAACATATGGGCGAGGTGATTTCGGTTGAGCAACTCGCTCAGCGCCTCAATACCTCACGACGCAATATTGAGCGTAAATTCAAAGATGAGCTGGGTGTCAGTCCGCAACGTTTCGCGCGGGATTTACGATTGCGCTACGGTTTATGGCTACTGCTGTACAGCGCGAAGACAGTGACAGAAATTGGCGAGCGCTGTGGCTTCTCCGATACCGCGCATTTTTCCCGTCATTTCCGCGATGCCTTTGGTTATCCTCCCAGCCTGGCACGCAAGCAGGCGGCATTGCGCGATCAGCAGCATGTCGATCCATTCTTTATTCATATTGATAGCGCGATTGAAGGGCGTTGATTTTAACGCCTTCGCTTTATTCTTGTTGGAACATCCAATTATTACCCATTGATTTTAAACAATATTTAATCCCGCACTGCTCAATCATCCCTGCTCAGACATCACATTTTCTTATTTAATCGTGATGCACCTCAAACAATACAAATCACCTTCAAAAATTAACTCATTGATAAATAAGAGTTGTCGCGATTTTGTCATATTAAATGTCGCAAACGTTCAAGCTTGCACCCGGCGATATTCAGTAGTGTGAAAACGTACTGAATTTGGCCACCAATCCTGATGATGAGGGTGTAGCAATGAATGCAAACGATTTGAACAGTGCCGATCCACAGCTGTTTGCCGCCGTAGTGGGTGAGCTGGTCCGACAGGAAACACATATCGAATTAATCGCCTCAGAAAATTATGCCAGCTCCCAGGTGATGTCCCTGCAGGGCAGCCAGCTGACTAACAAATATGCTGAAGGCTATCCGGGAAAACGCTATTACGGTGGCTGCGAACATGTCGACACCATCGAACGTTTAGCCATTGAGCGTGCCTGCCTGCTGTTTGGTGCAGATTACGCCAACGTGCAGCCTCATTCAGGTGCTCAGGCGAACGCCGCGGTGTTTATGGCGTTGATCAAACCCGGAGACACCATTCTGGGCATGAGCCTGGCGCACGGCGGTCACTTAACCCATGGCGCCGCGCCGAATGTCTCCGGTAAGCACTACAACGCCGTGCAATACGGTTTGAATGCCGAAACCGGTGAGATTGATTATCAGGAAGTGGAACGCCTGGCAAAGGAGCATCAGCCGAAACTGATTGTGGCCGGTTTCTCCGCCTATTCACGCATTGTCGACTGGAAACGCTTCCGCGAAATCGCCGATAGCGTCGGTGCCTGGCTGATGGTGGATATGGCGCACGTGGCGGGTCTGGTGGCCGCGCGCTGTTATCCCAACCCGTTACCGCATGCACATGTGGTGACCACCACCACCCACAAGACCCTGCGCGGCCCGCGCGGTGGCCTGATTCTTTCGGCGAACGGTGATGAAGCACTGTACAAGAAGCTTAACTCCGCCGTGTTCCCCGGCCAGCAAGGTGGCCCGCTGATGCATGTGATTGCCGCCAAAGCGATGGCCTTCCGTGAGGCGATGGAGCAGGACTTCATTCACTACCAGGCCAAGGTGATCGATAACGCCAAAACCATGGCGAAAGTGTTCATCAAACGCGGTTACGACGTGGTGTCTGGCGGCACCGATAACCATCTGTTCCTGATCTCGCTCATCGGTCAGGAAATTACGGGTAAAGAAGCCGATGCCGCGCTGG
This sequence comes from Pantoea sp. C1E2, assembly GCF_056491465.1. Lineage (NCBI taxonomy): Bacteria > Pseudomonadati > Pseudomonadota > Gammaproteobacteria > Enterobacterales > Erwiniaceae > Pantoea > Pantoea sp. C1E2. The sequence continues at coordinate 200,544 of NZ_JBSZHT010000004.1, read as the reverse complement.
GTCGCGCGCATATCACCGTGAACAAGAACTCCGTGCCCAACGATCCGCAAAGCCCGTTTGTCACCTCGGGTTTACGCATCGGCACGCCTGCGGTGACCACGCGCGGCTTTGGCGAAAAAGAGTGCGAAACCCTGGCGGGCTGGATTTGCGACATCCTCGATGTGCTGGCGCTGAAACAAAATAGCGACAACATCGAAGCCTGGGTGCGTTTCAACGTTTCAGAGCTGTGTGCCAGACATCCGGTGTATGGCGAGCATTCACCACAGGCTATCGCCAAAAAAGCCATTGCCTGACCATTTTTCCCGGCTCAGGCCGGGAGTTTTAGGAGACGAGTATGCAACGTTTTTCTGGTTTCGGGCTGATTAGCCACGGACTGAGTTATCACGAAAACTGGCAGCGCATGTGGCGCAATCCCACGCCGAAGAAGTCCTACGACGTCATCATCATCGGCGGGGGTGGACATGGCCTGGGTACGGCTTATTACCTGGCGAAAGAGTTTGGTATCCGTAACGTCGCTGTGATCGAAAAAGGCTGGCTGGGCGGCGGTAACACCGCGCGTAACACCACCATCGTGCGCTCAAACTATTTGTGGGATGAAGCCGCCGCACTGTTTGAACACTCTGTGAAACTGTGGGAAGGGCTGACGCAGGAGCTGAACTACAACGTGATGTTTTCGCAGCGTGGCGTACTGAATCTGGGGCACACCCTGCAGGACATGCGTGATATCCAGCGCCGCGTCAACGCCAACCGCCTGAATGGCATTGACGGTGAAGTGCTGGATGCACGCGGCGTGTTGGATCTTGAACCGCTGCTGGATTGCTCTGCCCGCGCACGTTTTCCAATCATGGGCGCTTCATGGCAACCGCGCGGCGGTGTGGCGCGCCATGATGCGGTGGCATGGGGCTTTGCTCGCGGCGCAGACGCGCATGGTGTGGATATCCTGCAACAAACCGAAGTGACCGGCCTGATGATCCGCGATGGCCAGATTTACGGCGTGCACACCAATCGCGGTGATATCGAAGCGAAGACGGTGGGCTGCGTGGTGGCGGGTAACTCGGGCGTGCTGGCTAATATGGCCGGTATCAAACTGCCGCTGGAGTCACATCCGTTGCAGGCGCTGGTCTCCGAGCCACTCAAGCCAGTAGTGAATACAGTTGTGATGTCTAACCACGTACACGGCTACATCAGCCAGTCCGATAAAGGCGATCTGGTGATTGGTGCGGGCATTGATGGTTACACTGGTTACGGCCAGCGCGGCAGCTATCCGATTATCGAACACACCCTGCAGGCAATTGTTGAGATGTTCCCGGCCTTCTCGCGCGTACGCATGAACCGCCAGTGGGGCGGCATTGTGGATACCACGCCAGATGCCAGCCCGATCATCTCGAAAACCAAGGTGAACGGCCTATATTTCAACTGCGGCTGGGGCACCGGCGGCTTCAAAGCGACACCGGGATCGGCACACGTGTTTGCCGCCAGTCTGGCTAAACGTGAGATGCATCCTCTGGCGGCGCCGTTCTCTATTGACCGTTTCCACACCGGCGCTCTGGTGGATGAGCACGGCGCTGCGGCCGTTGCGCACTGATTATTGTTCGGGAGAAAGACAACATGTTTCATATTTATTGTCCGTGGTGCCAGGAGCATCGCGAAGAAGAAGAGTTTCATGCTAAAGGCCCGGCACATCTGGCGCGCCCGAAAGATCCGGAAGCCTGCAGTGACGAAGAGTGGGGCGATTATTTGTTCTTCCGTGATAATCCACGCGGCGTGCATCATGAACTCTGGGTGCACGCGGTGGGCTGCCGTAAATTCTTCAATATCACGCGCAATACGGTGACCTACGAGATTCTGGAAACCTACAAAATTGGTGAGCTGCCAGGCAAAAGTGTGCAGGCGGAAGTGGTGACCTTACCGGTGCGCCAGGAAGCACGAGAAGCGGCCAATGAGAATGTGAAAGTGCAGGCCGGAGGCGCATCATGAGCCAGGTTAATCGCCTCAAACAGGGCGGTCGTATCGATCGCAGCCGCAAAATCAACTTCACCTTCAATGGTAAAACGCTGGAAGGTTTTGTCGGCGACACCCTGGCATCAGCCCTGATTGCCAATGGCATTGATGTGGTCAATCGCAGCTTCAAATACTCCCGACCACGCGGCATTGTTGCGGCTGGTGCGGAAGAGCCGAACGCCGTCGTACAGCTCGGTGGCGCAGAGCAGGAACAGATTCCCAACGTGCGTGCCACTCAGCAAGCACTCTATCAGGGTCTGGAAGCCGCCAGCACCAACGGCTGGCCCAACGTCGACCGCGATTTGATGGGCGTGGTAGGAAAGATCGGTGGGCGCTTTATGCCGCCAGGTTTTTACTACAAAACCTTCAAACAGCCGGCATCAATGTGGAAAACCTACGAAAAATACATTCGTAAAGGTGCCGGTCTGGGTCGTAGCCCAACCGTCGCCGATCCCGATATTTATGATCACTTCAATCAGCACTGCGATGTGCTGGTGATTGGCGCTGGCCCAGCCGGACTCGCTGCGGCGCTGGCCGCAGGACGCAGTGGCGTCCGTGTGATTTTGGTGGATGAGCAGGAAGAGATGGGCGGCAGCCTGCTCGACAGCCGCGAAATCATTGATGAGAAAGGCGCTGCGCTGTGGGCACGCGATGTCCTGCAAACCTTGCAGGCGCTGGACAATGTGCAGCTGCTGGCAAAAACCACCGCCAACGGCTATCACGACCATAACTTTGTCACGCTACTTGAGCGTCGCACCGATCACTTGTCGATCACCGCGCCAGCCATCAAGGGGCACAAACAGGCGCGTCAACGTATGCACCGGGTGCGTGCCGGACGGGTAGTACTGGCCACCGGCGCGCATGAGCGTCCATTGGTGTACAGCGGCAACGATATTCCCGGTAACTATCTGGCGGGTGCGGTTTCCACTTATATCCATCGCTACGGCGTCGTGCCGGGCAACAAACTGGTGGTCTCCACCAGCAATGATGACGGCTACCGCGCAGCCCTGGACTGGCTGGAGAGCGGGCGTGAAGTGGTGGCAATTGCCGATGCGCGCCCGAGTCCGGACGGCGAGTTAGTCAAACAGGCGCGCCTCAAAGGCATAACCATCATGACCGGCAGCGCGGTGATTGAGGCGCAGGGCGCAACGCGCGTGCGCAGTGTCGATATTGCCCGCATCAATAGTGAAAGCTTTGTGGTGGTCGGTAGCGCCACGCGTCTGGTGTGCGACACCGTAGCAAGCTCTGGCGGCTACAGTCCGGTCATCCATCTCGCATCCCATACCGGCGGGCGTCCTCAGTGGCGCGACGATATTCTCGGTTTTGTGGCGCCGCAGGTGAAAGGGATGATGGTAGTGGGAGGCGCGCAGGGCATCTATAGCTTGCCTGACGTGCTCAGCAGCGGTTTCGAGGCGGGCAAACGTGCCGCTGAAGAGACCGGAGGCACACCTCAGCCGATGGCGCTACCGCAAACACGGGCGCGTCGCGATGGTCCGGCGCTGGCGCTGTATCAGGTGCCACACCTCAAAACCACCATGCGTGCACCGAAACAATTTGTCGATTTGCAGAACGACGTAACGGCCGCCTCAATTGAACTGGCTACACGTGAAGGCTTTGAATCGATTGAACATATCAAACGTTACACTGTCATGGGGTTCGGCACCGATCAGGGCAAACTGGGCAATATCAATGGACTGGCGATTGCGGCGCGCGTATTGAATCGCAGCATTCCTGAAGTCGGCACCACCATGTTCCGCCCTAACTACACGCCTGTAGCCTTTGGCGCGGTCACCGGACGCCACTGCAACGAGCTGTTCCAGCCGGAACGCTATACCGCGCTGCATCAATGGCACGTGGAAAATGGCGCGATGTTCGAGGATGTCGGGCAGTGGAAGCGCCCATGGTACTTCCCGCAGCGCGTCAATGGCCAACTGGAAACAATGCATCAGGCGGTAGTGCGTGAATGTCGCGCAGTGCGAGAAAGCGTCGGCGTACTCGATGCCTCAACCCTCGGCAAAATCGACATTCAGGGGCCGGATGCGCGTGAATTCCTCGAACGCGTCTACACCAACAAGTGGGCCAAACTGCCGGTGGGCCGTGTGCGCTATGGCCTGATGTGCCGCGATGATGGCATGGTGTTTGATGACGGTACCACCAGCTGCCTCGGCCAGAATCACTTCCTGATGACCACCAGCACCGGCAATGCCGCTACCGTACTGGAGTGGCTGGAACTCTGGCATCAAACCGAATGGCCGGAACTGCAGGTTTACTTCAATTCGGTCACCGATCACTGGGCCACCATCACTGTTACCGGACCGAAAGCCCGCGAACTGCTGGCGGAATTCAGTAATATCGATTTGGCGCGTGACAGCTTTAAATTTATGGACTGGCGTGAAGGCAAGGTGGCGGATGTTCCGGCCCGCGTGTTCCGCATCTCGTTCACCGGCGAACTGGCGTATGAAATCAACGTGCAAGCCAACTATGCATTGCATGTCTGGCAGGTACTGTTCGCGCACGGCAAGAAATACAACCTCACCCCTTATGGGACGGAAACCATGCACGTGTTGCGTGCGGAAAAGGGGTTCATCATTGGCGGTCAGGACACCGACGGTTCGATGACACCGCACGATCTCGGCATGGAGTGGTGTGTGGGCAACGACAAACCGTTCTCGTGGATCGGCAAACGATCGCACACGCGATCCGATGTAATGCGCGAGGATCGTAAACAGCTGGTGGGGCTGTTACCGAAAGATCCCAAAGTGGTACTGGAAGAGGGGGCGCAGGTGGTGTTCGATCCGCAGCACGCGATCCCCGTGCCGATGTATGGCCACGTCACCTCCAGTTACTACAGTCCGACGCTGGACAGCGGCTTTGCCATGGCCGTGGTGACACGCGGACATCACCGCATGGGTGAAACCGTCTGGCTTGCCAGTTCAGATGGTCAATTCACAGAAGCCAAAATTGTTAGCTCCGTCTTTATCGATCCTAAAGGAGAGCGCCAGAATGTCTGAGACCCTCACTGCCAACCTCTTTAATACACATCCCGCGACGCCGCTGGTGGGCGAATCTCCGTTGGTGTGGAGCTATATCAAAACGGGTGTTCCCACGGTAGCGGGCGCCTCTGATATCACACTGCGCGAGCGCGCGGACCTCGGTCATCTGACGCTGCGCGGATCGGCAATCGAGCTGGATAAGGCGCTGCGCGCCGTGTTGCATCTCTCTTTGCCCGCTCAGCCCTTATCCCTGACGCAAGCTGGAGAATATAGCGCTCAATGGATGTCACCGGATGAGTGGCTGCTGATTGTGCCGCAGGGTGAAGAGTATGCGATTGAGCAGCAGTTACGTGCTGCGCTGGGCGATGCACATTACGCAATTGTGAACATTGGCGGCGGCCAAACCTTGCTGGAGCTGCGTGGTGATCAGGCAGGCAATCTGCTGAAAAAATCGGTGGTGTATGACGTTCACCCGCAAAACTTCCCGGCAGGCAAAGGTGTGATGACCTGTTTTGCCACTGTTACGGTGATCCTGCGTCGCCCAACGGAAGATCGCTGGGAGCTGGTGGTGCGCCGCAGTTTTGCGGATTACAGCTATCGCTGGCTGCTGGATGCCGGCGCGGAATATGGCATTACCGTGCTGTCCTGATAGGACATCGTCGCCAATTTGACGCGGTGGCCTGAGGGTCACCGCCATTCGGCTCAGTTGCCAATGATGTGAGGGTCTTTTATGAGTCGTAGCAATGCCAACTGGATTTTGACCGCGCAATGCCCGAGTAAACTCGGCAGCGTGGACGTGGTAACGCGCTTTCTTAAAGAACAGCGTTGTTACATCAATGAGCAGCACAGTTTTGATGACAAATGTGCGCAGCGATTTTTCATTCGTACCGTGTTCGAACCGCAGACAGAAAGCTTTGATACAGCGGCATTTCGTGATGAATTCAGCACGCGCGCGGCTGACTTTGACATGTCGTTCGAACTCACCGAACCTGGCTATAAAGTGCCGGTGGTGATCATGGTGTCGAAAACCGATCACTGTCTCAACGATCTGTTATATCGCCATCGCGCCGGTAAGCTGGCCATCGATATCAAAGCGGTGATCTCCAACCATCCGCTGCTGGAGCCCATCGTGGCCTGGCATGGTTTGCCTTACCACTATTTCCCTGTCTCGGCGGCGAATCGTGCGGAACAGGAGCAACAAATCTGGCAGGTGGTGCAGGAGACGGGGGCGGAACTGGTGGTGCTGGCGCGTTACATGCAGGTGATGTCGGGGGAGATGTGTCAGAAGCTGTCGGGTCGTGCAATCAATATCCATCACTCCTTGTTACCCGGATTCAAAGGGGCCAAACCTTATCATCAGGCCTATGACAAGGGCGTGAAGCTGGTGGGGGCTACTGCGCACTTCATCAATGAAGATCTCGATGAAGGGCCGATCATCAGCCAAAAAGTCGAGGTCGTCAGTCATGCAGATTACGCCGACGATCTGGTGGACAAAGGGCGCGATATCGAGCGCTTAACGCTGGCTCATGCGGTCTCGTGTTATGCCGAGCGCAGAGTGTTCCTGTATGAAAATCGCACCGTGGTGTTCTCACGGTAAGGTGCGGTGGAGATGGACAATTATCCGAATCCGACCACTGACGAACAGGCATTGCCGCTGCGGCCTGACATTCGCATCGGCTTTGTGCTGATCAACAAATTCACGCTGCACTGTGTGTCTGAACTGATCGAACCCATCCGCTTTGCGGCGGATGTGTCTTTCCTCAGCCGCCAGATTTTCTGTCAGTGGGAGTGGATGAGCTGCGACAATCAGCCCGTGACATCCAGCTGCGGCTTGCAGATTACCCCGACTGCGTCTTTTAACCTGGACGATCAGTGGGATTACGTGGTGTTCGCCGGTGGCCTGCTTGATGAGACGCGCGATTCGCCAGCGTGGCTGCTGGAGGCGATGCGATCGTTACAGGCGCGACGTATTCCCATCATTACCTTGTGCAGCGCGACTTTTATGGCCGCTCAGGCAGGTTTGCTGGAAGGTAAGAAGTGTGCGATTCACTTTACGACGCGCGATGAATTTCGCCAGCGCTTCCCTTCGGTGACGCCGGTAATCGATCAAACCTACCTGAGTGACGGTGGGGTAATTTCCTGCCCGGTCGGTACCGCTCGCGACCTGGCAATGGATATCATCCTGCAGCACTGTGGTGAGTTGCGGGCGAAGAAAGTGCAGAAGTACCTGCTGATGGAGGAGAGTAAAAAGCGGCAAGTTACCACAGCACGTTCCAGCATGGGTGGGGAGCTAAAAAACTATGATGACGAGTTGGTAAAGCGCACCGTTGTGTATATGCAGCAGCACCTGGCCTCTCCTGAACCGTTGCAAACCCTGACGCATGCCATGCAGATCAACCTTCGTCAGCTGAACCAGGCATTTTTACACAGCACCGGTGATACCGCGGCCGTACACTGGCGCAAAATGCGGCTGGAGCATGCGCGCAAATTAATGACCAGCAGTAATGTGAGTATTAATAGTGTCGCGAAATCATGCGGTTTTTCTGATGCTTCCCATCTTATTTCCTGGTTCCGTAAACAGTATGGTGAAACGCCCGCCGATTACCGTAAACGACGGCGTGATGTCGAACGATTAATACAGTGACGACCGCGCTGTTTATAGGTAAGGCCCACTCGCTAATAGAGCGCGGTGGGCTTTATTATTTGCATGACTCAACCTGATAACACTGATTAGAAAACGCCGGGTTGGATATAAGGAAAAGCATCAATTCTGTCCCATTTCACAAAAATAAGAAAAGGATATGAATGAATTGTTAATGAATTATGGATATGATTTTATTGGCTTTTTGTCAGGGTGGCGTGATTAATATTCTATTAAAGTGAGTTTTTATATTATTTCCACTTTGGCGTCAGGTTGACCCACATCGAGTGCTGATGCAATTATTCCATTACGAATTCACGGATATAATGTGAGGCTGAAATGAAAGGGTCAACCTGTAATCTGATAGCACGCACGGCACTCCCACATAAAGCGTATGGAAGGCATCGCGCGCGCGGAAGTGTGAAGAAAATTGATGTGATATTCTGCGCGGTGAGTAATGGCATAATTGAGAATTCCTACATCAAACCGGGTAAAACTCTGTTGCGTCTCGGCAAGGCACTGTGGAACTTAATTGCCGCGCCCAATGCAAAAGATGAAGAAAAGCGTAAGTTCAATTACTAACTCTTCAGAGGGCGCAACTTGCCCTCTCTGTTTTACCCCCTGCAATTTCCCTTCTTTTTCTCGTCCGGCTTCCCATTCCACGTTGCATGCTGTGCTGTTGAGATTCCTGGTCCAAACTTTGAGTTGATTTCTGTGCCGCAGAAGGGGACTTTATGTTCGCCGAACTGCAAAATCAAAGGAATAGCAACATGACGAACGCTTTGTGTCAGGCGCTTCAGCTGCAATACCCGCTTATTCAGGCCCCGATGGCGGGCGTCTCCACCCCCGAAATGGCCGCCGCCGTCACCAATGCCGGTGCGCTCGGTTCAATCGGTGTGGGGGCATCCACACCCGAACAGGCAGCGGTGATGATCACGAAAACTCAGGCACTCACACGTGGCCCCATCAACGTTAATCTCTTCTGCCATGCACCGGCTGAACGCCACGTTGAGCGCGAGCAGGCGTGGATCAATCGCTTTGCGCCGTTGTTTGCCCGTTATGAAGCCGAGTTACCTGCTGCACTTACCGAGATTTATCAAACCTTCCTGAATAACGATGCGATGCTCAACGTGATTGAGCAGGCGTTGCCAGCAGCGGTGAGCTTTCATTTTGGTATCCCTTCCTCGGCAGCGATTCAACGACTCAAAGCGCGGGGGATCGTGTTGCTGGCCACCGCGACCAGTGTGGCAGAAGCGATGACCATCGCGCGCAGCGGCATCGATTTCATCGTGGCGCAGGGGATTGAAGCAGGCGGGCATCGAGGACATTTTGATCCTAAGGGTTTCGACCATCAAATGTCGACCTTCACGCTGGTGCAGGCGATTCGTCAGCAAACTGCGCATCCAGTGATTGCGGCGGGTGGCATCATGGATGGCGCGGGTATCGCAGCTATGTTGCAATTGGGCGCAACCGGTGTGCAGTTGGGCACTGCCTTTGTGTTATGCCCCGAATCGGCGGCAAACGCGGCTTATCGCGAGGCAATGAAGCAGGCCAGTGCAACCGGCACCGAACTTACCGCTGCGATTTCTGGCCGCCAGGCGCGCTGTTTACGCAATGATTTCTGCGATTTTAGCCGTGACTTCGCCGCCAGTGACGTGCCGGATTATCCGTTGACCTATTCGCTGGGCAAAGCGCTGGCTGCTGCCGCTACAGCGAAACAGCACCACGGCTTCGGCGCGCAGTGGGCTGGGCAGGGTGCAGCATTGGCGCGTGAAATGCCTGCGGGTGATCTGGTCGGGGCATTAATGCGTGCATAGCCAGCTTATAGTTTCTCTATCTGACCGCGAAAAGGCGGTCAGATTTGCGAAAATCCTCTGAACTGTATCGTTAAAGATTTTAATGTCACGCTGGTTCAGCGGGTTGTGAGGTGTAGCGCTTAAACGAGGCATTGCCAGTTTTAATGTCACATTTTTAAAACTTAGATAAGCTTTCAAGCCACCAATTTTCTCAAATTGATAACCCTGTCATTATTAACACGTCATCAGAAAAGCCTGATCTCGCCGACATCTCTCTTTTAAGGGGAACACCCACGGAAAGAAATTTAAGTGTTCAATGATATGTCCACAATCTGTCCATCATTTAGTATTTAAGCCGCGATTGAAACCTTTTATAACGCTATTTATGGAATAGCGCAGGGTCTTCAATAATGACAACACTGAACAAGAGACAAAGCGGAATTATCGATTATCTCGTGGCTGAAAACGATTGGATAGCCGCAAATCGTGTTGCGGAATCTTTTGCGATCTCGGTGAGCACTTTACGCCGTGATATTGATGTGATCAATACGTCTCTTGGTGATCAGAATAGCCACATTAAAAGCAAGCCAGGCCTGGGGCTGCGTTATGATGGCGGTTCACCTTTTAATCGTGGTCAAGTCAGTGTTACAGGAGTAAAGGGTGAGATTTTTTCCACCAAGCGTTTAGTCGGCATTGCGACCGATTTATTAACGCAGTCGCCTCAGCCGATTTCCATCAGTGCGTTGGCCGAAAAATATTATGTGAGTCGCTCTTCCATTGTCGAAGACCTGAAGAAAGTAGAGCTTTGGGTGGCTGGGTTTGCTTTGACAATGGTGAAAGACCACTCCGGCACGCATCTCTGCGGTGACGATCTGAATATACGGATGGCGTTAAAAGAGATTATTACTAATAGTGTGTTCAGCCACTATCAAATGGTAGATAGCCGGATTGACCGTTTTTCTCGCACAAAATTAGTGGATCAATTTGGGAAAGTTAATGTCGAAAATTGTACCTCTTTAATTGGCTCTATCGAAAGTGAACTCTCAATAGCCATCAGTGAACCTTACTACACTAATTTATTCTCTCATCTGTTGGTGACTATTCAGCGCGTCTCTGGCTTAGCGGAGCAACCCACGATCACAAGCTTTCATCGACACAGTTGCAAAGAGTGGATGATCGCAGAGAAAGCCGTGGCATGGCTGGAACAAGAGTACAATTTGCGCCTGCCAGAAATCGAAGTCAGTTATATCTATCAATATATTATTTCATCCGGCCATCATGTATTGAGGGCTGATGCAGCAAGTGCTTTACCGCAACAGGGTGAAGCGGATGAATACGCTTGCAGATTTATCGCCGTCTGCTCGCAGGAACTCGGTCTCAACCTTAGCCTGGACACAAAACTACGCCGTGATTTGGCTCAGCATATTAAGCCGATGCTCAACCGTCTCGAGTATGGCATCGCTATTCATAATCCTCTATTAGAGGACATTAAATCGGAGTTTGGCCGCGCGTTTGAATCTGTCAGATATGCCACGGAAAAACTGAGCGTTAAGTATGACTATCCGACCACTTCTGACGATGAAGTCGCTTACCTCACGCTCTATATTCAGACTGCGTTAGAGAAATTCAGTGCCTGTAAGAATATCATCATTGTTTGTTCCAGCGGCGTTGGCACATCTCAGCTATTGGCCAGCCGTATTAATCGTGCATTCCCTGAGTGGGAAATCGTCGACATTGTGCCTGGAAGCCAGTTGAGTGCCACATTAGGCATAAAAAACTGCGATCTCATTGTATCAACCATCAAATTAGAAGACGTTGAGTTGCCGATTGCCTATGTCTCAGCGCTGTTTTCGAAAAAAGATATTGCAAGAGTTTCTGAAAAGATAATTTCCGCAGAAAATATAAAGGAGAATGATGATGCTCGATAAAGTGGTAGTCTCAGATATTCTTAGCCGCTCCTGCGTTGTTACCGATTTAGTGGCAGGCAATAAGGTAGAGGTGATCGAGTATCTGTCACAATTGCTACTTGCAGAGAATATTATTAGCGATAAATCCCTCTTTATTCGCGATGTATTGGCACGTGAAGAACTTGGCCCAACCGGCTTTGATAATCAGGTTGCCATCCCCCACGGTAAGTCGTCAGCCGTGCGCGAAACGCGTATGGCGGTGGCCCAGCTCCGGCACCCTGTAGATTGGGAAACAGAAGATGACGTTGCCGTCCGCCTGGTTATTCTGTTTGCCGTCAGAAACGCGGACAGCGGTATCGGGCATATTAAAGTATTAGCCAGTGTGTCAGTCGCACTCGGTGATGATGAAATTGTTGAGCAACTTATGCAGGCGGAGAGTAATGAAGCGTTGTACCGCTTAATTGTCAACAATACCGGATTATAAACTTTCCTATCGGGAGTTTTATCATGAGACTCATTGCGATTACCGCCTGTCCAACAGGCGTAGCACACACCTATATCGCCGAAGCGAATCTTAAAAAGAGCGCGGCTAAAATGGGTATAGATATTTTAGTGGAAACCCATGGGGCAGTGGAGAGTGAATACCATTTCACTGACGATGATATTAATAATGCCGACGCAGTACTGATCGCGGCGGATAAAATAATTGATACCGGAAGGTTTAAAGGAAAACGTATATTCAAAGTTCCGGTGGCACGTGCAGCAAAGGATGCCACTGGCTTGTTGAATAATATTCTGAACGGTGCACTAAAACCCGAATTAGCCGGTGAGACCTCCTCAGTCAGGATTGATGATGCACCCAATTTCTCTGGTGGAAAGTCATTAGCCTCTCAACTTTATATCCATCTGATCACTGGCGTGAATCTGATGATCCCGTTTGTGGTGGCTGGCGGGATTTTAATTGCACTCAGTTTCTCATTCGGCATCACGGCCGCTACGCCGGGTGATGCGAATTTCAGCCCCATCGCCAAAATGTTATCCGATGTCGGAGGCGGCGCGGCTTTCGCGCTAATGCTGCCGATATTGTCCCTCGGGATCAGCAAATCCATCAGCGGTAACCTCGGTATTGTTTCTGGCGCGGTAGGCGGCATGTTAGCGGTGCATACCGGCGCTGGTTTTTTAGGTGCCTTGTTTGCAGGGTTTCTCGCCGGGTATACCACGCTTTTTGTCGTAAAATATATTCAACTGCCTAAAGCCTTAGCCGGGCTCAAACCCATTCTGATCGTTCCATTATTGACGGTGCTACTGACCGGAGCATTGATGATTCTGGTTATTGGTCAGCCTATCAAATTGTTGCTAGAGGCATTGACCACCTTCTTGCAAACCATGGGGAATATGAATGCTGCGGTAATGGGCTTAATGATTGGCATTATGGTGGCATTTGATATGGGTGGGCCGTTAAATAAAACCGTCTGTATGTTTGCCATCGGATTAATGTCGACAGGAATCTATGAACCGATTGCGGCCTGTATGGCTGCGGGCATGGTACCTCCGATCGGTATTGCACTGGCGACCACGTTATTCAAACGTAAATTTACGGCGCAAGAGCGTGAAACCGGAAAAGTCACCTATGTATTAGGGCTCTCATTTATCACCGAAGGCGCTATTCCCTACGCAGTTTCTGACCCACTGCGCGTTATTCCCGCCATCTGTGCAGGTTCTGGTTTAGCCGGTGCACTTTCTATGGGGCTTGGCTGTGCTTCTCGCGCACCACACGGCGGGGTGTTCGTACTGTTTATTCCTAATGTAATTACACATGTACTCGCTTATATCTTCGCGATTGCTGCTGGGGCTTTGTTCACTGCAGTAATCCTACGTGTCATTAAAAAAGACGTTAATCAGACCCTGACTGAAGGAGTGAAAGATGTTAATCAACATGAAGAATCTTTTGAGCGTGGCTAAAAATAATAAGTTTGGCGTGGGGGCCTTTAATATCGCTTCAGCAGAATTCGCGCGCCTGGTGATTGAAGTAGCAGAGGAGTTACGTTCACCAGTAATTCTTGAAGTGCATCCGGTTGAGCATGATTTTTGCGGTGATGCCTTTATTGTTTATTTACGCGAACTAGCCGCTAAAGCCAGCGTGCCGGTGGTTATTCATCAGGATCATGGTCAGTCACTGGAACACAATATCAAAGCCATTCAGACCGGTTATACCTCGGTGATGATTGATGCCTCTTTGCTTGCGTTTGAAGACAACATCGCCTTGACGCGAAAAATGACGGAAATAGCGCATGCAGCAGGGGTTTCAGTCGAAGCGGAGTTGGGCACCATCGGCGTTGCTGAAGGCAGTTCGGAAGGAGGGCACAGTGAGATCCTTTATACCGATCCTGACCAGGCAGCACGGTTCGTTAAAGAAACCGGCGTCGATACACTGGCAGTGGCGATTGGAACCTCACATGGCCTTTATCCTGTTGGCAAACAGCCGAAACTGGATATCCCACGACTCAAAGAGATCGCTGCACGCGTGGATATTCCGCTGGTATTACATGGCGGGTCAGGCAATAAAGACAGTGAAGTGGCAGAAGCTATTCAGCACGGTGTAGGGAAAATCAATATCTCCAGCGACATGAAGAAAGCGTTCTTTGTTGCGCTCGAAGATGAGATTAAACGTGGCAGTCATGAACCGAGTGAATTGTTCCTTAAACCGATGGCAGCAGCGAGAGAAGTTGTCGCTCACAAGATGCGTTTATTCTCTTCGGCGGGTAAAGCAGAACTCTATGCCTGAGCCAGGTTAGTCAGTGAAGGATGATGCATCACCCTTCACTCTATTCACTATGGCCGTAGCGAAAGGTACGGCCCCCTCAAATTATCGATGGCAGATGCCTGCCTGCAGGACGTAATAGACGGGTTAGGATTTACTTAACCAACACCTCGGTTAATGCTGTTTTCTCTGCCACGCATCGCGAGGTATATCTTGCGGGACATCCATTCATCTCCGCAGGCAGACATGAGCACACATACACGCATCCGCAAATTCAACACCAAAGAAACTTACCCTAATCAAAACCTCGACAACGATCTTTGCCAGGCTGTGCGTGCCGGCAATACCGTTTACGTACGCGGTCAGATTGGCACTGACTTCGAGGGCAATCTGATTGGACTTGGCGATCCGGCTGCACAGGCCGATCAGGCGATGAAGAACGTCAAGCAGTTGCTGGAAGAGGCGGGCAGCGACCTGTCACACATCGTCAAAACCACCACCTATATTATTGACCCGCGCTATCGTGAGCCGGTTTATCAGGTTGTGGGCAAATGGCTGAAGGGTGTGTATCCGATCTCTACCGGGCTGGTGATTTCAGGGCTGGGTCAGCCGCAGTGGCTAATGGAAATTGATGTGATCGCGGTTATCCCGGACGACTGGCAGCCACAAACAGGAGCCTGATCATGACGTTATCGATTGTAGGACGCTGTGCCGAGACCGGTCAGATGGGTATCGCCATTAGTTCATCCAGTATTGCCGTCGGCGCGCGCTGCCCTTGGTTACGCACCCAGGTGGGCGCCGTTTCCACTCAGAACATCACCTTACCGGCGCTGGGCCCGCGCATTCTTGACCAGCTGCAGCAGGGACAATCTGCTCAGGCCGCCTTAGCCGCCGGGCTGGCATCTGACGACTATCACCACTATCGTCAGGTCACCGTGCTGGCGGCTGATGGGCAAAGTGCCTGCTTCAGCGGAGAAAAAACCTTGGGAGTGAACCACGCGCTGAGTGGCATAGATTGCGTGGCGGCAGGAAATTTACTCGCCAATCCCGAGGTGATCGTCGCGATGGTTGACGCCTTTGAGCAGAGCGAGGGGCACCTCGCCGATCGCCTGATCTGTGCCATGCAGGCGGGGATGACGGCGGGAGGAGAGGCCGGACCGGTGCATTCAGCCGCGCTGTCAATAGTGGCTGAACCTGTCTGGCCTATCGTTGATCTGCGCATTGACTGGACGGAGGGCGAGCCTATCGATGAACTAAACACGTTGTGGCAGGCTTATCAGCCTCAGATGCAGGATTACGTGATTCGCGCATTGGATCCCACTAAAGCCCCCAGCTATGGCGTACCCGGCGACGAGTGATTCAAGGAGCTTCTATGGTGACCAGCCGTACAATACTCGCGCAATTGGTGGCCTTTGATACCACCAGCCGCGAATCCAATCTGGCGCTGATCGACTTTGTCTGGCGCTATCTGACCGATCTTGGTGTGAACTGCGAACTGATTCATAACGCTGAGCGCAGTAAAGCTAATCTGTATGCCAGGCTCGGTCCCGCTGGCAAGGGCGGCGTGATGCTCTCAGGGCACAGCGATGTGGTGCCTGTGGATGGGCAAGCATGGAGCGTTCCGCCTTTTGCGCTGACCGAGCGTGAGGGCAAGCTCTATGGGCGCGGCACCGCGGATATGAAAGGCTTTATCGCCTGCATGCTGGCTGCCGTGCCGCATTTCCTGGCACAACCTCTGACTCAGCCGCTGCATCTGGCGATTTCATATGACGAAGAAGTGGGTTGCCTCGGCGTCAGAACCCTGCTGGATGCTTTAGCGCAGCGCCCGGAAAAGCCGGACTTTTGCCTCATCGGCGAACCCACAGAGCTGCAACCGGTATTGGGCCATAAAGGCAAACTGGGCATGCGATGTGAAGTGCAGGGCGCGGCGTGCCACTCTGCTTATGCACCGCAAGGCGTGAATGCTATCGAGTACGCGGCGAAATTGATTCATCGACTAACCGAGATGGGTGATCGACTGGCTGCTGCGGAAAATCAGGATGCGCGTTTTGATCCGCCTTATACCACCGTGCAAACCGGCGTGATTCAGGGCGGGCGGGCGCTGAATATTGTGCCTGCAGAATGTAGTTTTGATTTTGAAGTTCGCACCTTACCCACAGATGATGCGCAACAGGTAGCAGACGAACTGCAGCGTTACGCACAGCGCGACCTGTTGCCCCGTATGCAGGCCGTAAATCGCGACACGTCGATTCGTTTCACTCCTATCAGCGGCTATCCCGGTTTATATACTGACGCGGAGAGTCCCGCAGCGCGCTTGATTGCACACCTGACCGGTTCAGACCGCTTTAGCACGGTGGCGTTTGGCACCGAGGGCGGATTATTCCATCAGGCTGGCATCCCAAGTGCGATATGCGGTCCTGGCAGTATGGCGCAAGGGCACAAGCCCGATGAGTTTATCAGCCTGGAACAACTGACCGCCTGCGATGCCATGTTGCGGCGGTTGGCGGAGTGGATGTGTCTTTAAAGTGACATTGTCACTCATTGTGCTTGCTTATTGAGCCGCACCCTTCAGTTATTTCGTCCCTGTTTTCATCAATTACTCCTGGCTGAAGGGCGCGGTTATCAGGCCGCGCGCAGCCGATTTACCTGCTTTAACTTTTCCAAACACCAGCTTCAGGAAGCACTAACCGCATGATGCGCGCATTCACCGTATGCTGGTGGCAAGCAAAATTAGCCCGTTTCTGGAGAGTCCATGGTCAGTGCAGAAGTCACCCCGTTCCCGCAGCCCGACGTGCTGCATCCTGTAGCCAATAAAGCCAACGTTGCCGTGCAACTGGATGGCGTACTTAAACGCTTTGGCGATGCCATTGCGCTACACAAAATTTCACTAACCATCGAAGAAGGTGAGTTTATTACGCTGCTCGGCCCATCAGGCTGCGGCAAAACCACGCTGCTGAACCTGATGGCAGGCTTCGCCGAAGCAGATGGCGGTGAGATCTTTATTGATGGCGATCTGGTCACCGAGATTCCCCCTTATCAGCGTGAAATCGGTATCGTCTTCCAGAATTACGCGCTGTTCCCGCATATGACCGTCGAGAAGAATGTCGGTTATGGTTTGCGTATGCGCGGTGTGCCCAAAGCGGAAATCGCTGAGCGCGTGGAACAAGCATTAGCGCTGGTTAAACTGGCGGGCTACGGTCAGCGCAAGCCGCGTGAACTCTCTGGCGGACAGCAACAGCGTGTTGCCCTCGCGCGTGCGTTGGTGATTCGCCCGAAAGTTCTGCTGCTGGATGAACCCTTCTCCGCACTCGATAAAAACCTGCGTTTATCCATGCAGGTCGAGTTGAAAGCGATTCAGCGCAAACTCGGCGTCACCACGGTGTTTGTTACCCACGATCAGGGCGAAGCACTGAGCATGAGCGATCGCGTGGTGGTAATGTCCGCAGGTCACGTGCGCCAGATTGGTACGCCGGATGACATCTATCGCCGGCCGCAGGATCCTTTTGTCGCGGGATTTGTCGGCGATGTGAATATCTTGCCAGGCCATTACGCTGGCCGCGACAGCACCGCCGTTATAGAGCTAGGTGGCAATAAACTGCGTCTTCCTGCAGAACGTGTAAATGCCCATGTGGGCGAGCGCCTTGATGTCTACATGCGTCCAGAAAACCTGCAACTGGCACCGCTGAGCCCGCACTCCCTGTTCAGTGCCACGGTGATCACCCATGTTTTCCAGGGCGATCATGTGGATGTGCATCTTGATGCGCCGGCGCTGGGCAGCGCGACGTTATTTGCGCGCCAGTCCGGACTCGATTCCCTGACGCGCTGGCCAGTGGGCAGTGTGGTGGGCGTGAGCGTTGATGATGAAGGCGTTTGTGCGTTTAGCGCGGCGAAGCAAGGATAATCGATGTTACCTGAAATGATGAACGCCGTGATAGCACGCCAGCCTGGCGGTCCAGAAGTGTTGGCATCGGTTAGCCGTCCTGTGCCGCAACCGGCGGCTGGAGAAGTGTTGATTCGCGTCAGCTGTGCCGGCGTTAATCGCCCGGATATTATGCAGCGTAACGGTATGCCGCTACCGCCAGGCACCACCGATATTCTCGGGCTGGAGGTCTCAGGCATCGTGGTCGCACTCGGCGCGGGTGTCGAATACCCGGCGATTGGGAGCGCCGTGATGTCGTTACTCAACGGTGGCGGATACGCCGACTATGGTGTCGCGCGTGCCGAACTTTGCCTGAGCGTTCCGGATAGCTTGCCGTTGGATCAGGCAGCTGGCGTGCCGGAAGCCGCGTTTACCGTCTGGCACAACCTGTTCGAGCTCGGCCGTCTGCAGCCGGGTGAAACCGTATTGATCCATGGCGCAGCCAGCGGAGTTGGAACATTTGCGATTCAATGCGCTCAGGCTTGCGGTGCGCAGGTATTCGCCACCGCTGGTGGTGCCGACAAAATTGCCGCGCTGCAGCAACTCGGTGTCTGCCGTGCCATTGACCGACATCACGAAGACTTTGTTTCCGTCATTGAGGATGAAACCCAAAGCCGCGGCGTGGATGTGGTGCTGGATAATGTGGGTGGCGACTACGTGGCGCGGAACCTGAGCGTTCTGGCACCAGGCGGACGTCACGTAAGTTTGTCGTTTATGCAGGGGGCGACAATTGAACTCGACTTACAACTGGTGATGCGCAAAGGGTTAAGCCTGACGTCATCCACTTTGCGTCCCAAAAGCGCTGCAGAGAAAGCACGGCTGGCGCAAAACATCAGCAAACATCTGCTGCCACTGATAGCGAGCGGAAAAATTTCCCCGGTCATCCATCAGACACTTCCGCTGGCACAGGCTGCCGACGCCCATCGCATTCTTGAAGCCAACGCCAACATCGGCAAAGTGCTATTAAAGGTGGCGCCATGATGCAGCTCTTTTACGCCAGCACCTCGGCGTATGTTCGCAAAGTGTTGGTCTGTGCACAGGTGTTGGGTTTAGCCGACGCCATCGAGTGGCTGGATTCGGCGGCACATCCTATCGAAAGAGATGAAAGGATCACGGCGTTTAATCCTCTGGCGAAAGTGCCAGCATTGCGAACCCATCATGGATTGTGTCTGTATGACAGCCGCGTCATTTGTGAATATCTGAACACGCTGTCACAAGGTACGCTGTTCCCCACATCAGGGGATGCGCGCTGGCAAAGCCTGACGCGACAGGCATTAGGTGATGGCTTAATCGATGCCGCTTTATTGGCACGCTACGAATTTAGCGCACGTCCGGAAGAGAAACAGTGGCAGAACTGGGCCGACGCGCAGTTGAAAAAAGTCTCAGCCGCTCTGGCAGAAATCGAACGACAGGTTTCGCAATTCAGCCATCAGCCTGATGATATTGGTCTGATTGCGATTGGCTGTGCACTAGGCTATCTCGATTTTCGTTTCGCGACGCTTAACTGGCGTGATAGCTATCCGCTGACTGCCGCATGGTTCGCCCGTTTTGATGACCATCCGGCAATGGCCGCAACGCGTCCGCACGTTTAACCAGGAGTTTTCATGTCACCGCAAATCTATTTTCTGAATGGACCCAATGCCAATTTGTATGGCCTGGATAAAAACGGCACCTACGGAAGCGAAAGTTTTGTCAGCATCGGTGAACGTTGCCAGCGCCGCGCAGAATCACATGGCGTGGTATTGCAGTTTCGTCAAAGTAACCATGAGGGGGTGCTGGTTGACTGGATTCAGGAAGCGCGACAAAACGGCGCCGGGCTGATTATCAATGCAGCCGGGTTGACCTACAGCTCAGTGCCGATCCTGGATGCATTGCTGATGTTTGATGGCCCGATCATCGAAGCGCACATGAGTAACATCTGGAAGCGTGAGCCGTTCCGCCATCACTCCATGGTGTCCAAAGCGGCAACTGGTGTGATAGCTGGACTCGGCGTGTTGGGCTACGAACTGGCCATTGATGCGGTGGTCACGCTAATTAAGGCGGATGTGGCATGACAACCCTGGTGTTTTACAGCGAGTTTGACAGTTTCTCCGAGTGGTCAGCACTGCTGGCCCCACATCTTCCCGGTGTAACAATTTGCCGAGCAGAGGAGGTTCAGGACGCAAACGATGTGCATTTCGCGCTGGCGTGGAAACCGCCGCACGGTTTTTTTGCCCCGTACCGCAATCTTAAGCTATTGGTGAACCTCGGGGCGGGTGTCGATTCGCTGGTGGGGCGCGACGATCTGCCGGATATTCCGATTATCCGCCTGTCCGATCCTGATATGGCCAGAATGATGGCCGGCTATGTGCTGTTTGCGGTGTTGCGCTATGCACGCGATATTCCGGCATTTGAGCGGGCACAACGCGAGGGGCGCTGGCACTACCTTCATCCTCGGGTGCCATCAAGCGTACGGGTTGGCGTGATGGGTTTGGGAGAGTTAGGGGCTTTTGCGGCGCAGGAATTAGCACGGCAGGGGTTTACTGTACGCGGCTGGTCACGCTCGCAAAAAACCATTGCTGGTATTGAATGCAGCAACGGGCTGGCATCGCTGGATGATTTCCTCAGTCAAAGCGACATTTTGGTCGTGATGTTGCCATTAACGCCGAGTACCACCGGTTTGCTCAGCCAACAACGGCTGGCGCAACTGCCAAAGGGGGCGGCCTTTATCAATGTCTCACGCGGCGCCATTGTTGATCAGGCTGCGCTGACCTACGCGCTGCAATCGGGAGATATCGCCGAAGCCACACTGGATGTGTTTGACCGCGAACCGTTGCCGCCGGAAGATCCGCTGTGGCGTATGGAGAATGTGTTAATTACCCCCCATCTGGCCTCTGTCGCCATTCCCGCCAGCGCAGCGTTACAGGTTGCTGAAAATATTCAGCGCGCCGCGTGCGGGGAAGCGGTATCCAATCAGGTGTTCCCGGAACGCGGATATTAAGCGGTTCAGGCCACACGCACCACTTGCGGATCGAAATAGCTCGGTGCTGCCATGCCCGGAATGTATTGATCGGAGATGAACATCTGGCAACGCTCGGCAAAGGCGTTTACCACCATGGATTGCTGAGTGTTGGCCATGGTGGCATAGCCGAGTTGCATCGGTTTGTTCACGCCCGCCAGGCGCACGCGGATCAGACGTTTGCCATCCTGTGACAAGTGCGCTTTCGGGCGCACGTTGGCGATGCCAAATCCTACGCCGTTCGCCACCATGGCGCGCACCACTTCCATATTGCTCGAACGCATCACCACATTCGGCGCCACACCCGCTTCACTGAACAGGCCGAGGAAATATTCGCGGCTCCATGGCATATCCAGCAACACCATCGGCATCGTCGCCAGGTCCTGAATGGTCACTGCCGATTGTGTCGCCAATGGATGATGCTCGCCCACCATCACGTACGGTGGTAACTGCGCCAGGGATTTAAACGCCACGTCATTGGCGGGCACTAAATCATAGGTGAGGGCGATGTCGATATCCGCCGAACGTAATTGCTTCAGCATTTGCTCGTGGTTGCCTTCGACCAGGCTAATCCGTACGCCAGGGAACGCGCGACCAAAGCCAAACACCAGTTCCGGTGTCAGCATCGGTGCCAGCGTGTCCAGACAACCCACGCGCAAAGGGCCGCGCACGTTGTTCAGTGATTCAGAGGCGATGGTATAGAGGTTGGTCATCTGATCGAGAATCAGTTTGGCCTCTTTCAATACCTGATGACCAATGGCGGTCAGGGAGACGCCCTGCGCATGGTGACGCACAAACAGCTGCACCCCCAGCTCAGATTCGATATGTGTAATGGCTGCGGAAATCGACGGTGATGAAACGTGGATACGTTCCGAGGCACCAATAATGCTTCCGGCCTCACCGGATGCGACAAAGTATTCCAGCTGACGCTGGGTGATGCGACTGAGCATGCAGATTCTCCTGGGATCGCCGACGCGATCGTGTCGCGCCAGTCATTCTAATAGTCCCGATGACCCTGCATAAATCATGCCAGAGGCCGGTTAACAGCATAATCGCCTGACCGCTCCGTCACGCCCATTCGCTTCTGCCTCATCACTGGTTAAGAAAATCCGTTGTAAAGCAGCGTCATTTTTAGCCTCAGAAATTCTGATGC
Source organism: Pantoea sp. C1E2 (assembly GCF_056491465.1). NCBI lineage: Bacteria > Pseudomonadati > Pseudomonadota > Gammaproteobacteria > Enterobacterales > Erwiniaceae > Pantoea > Pantoea sp. C1E2. Next base: position 178,375 of record NZ_JBSZHT010000004.1, on the reverse strand, counting down.
AAGGGCGAGGAAAAGGCTGTTTTACCGAATCACCTCGCAACGGCATTATCCCAGCAACACCAGAAGAGTCCGATAGCACTGTTTTGGTGCATCGCGTTTCACCTTGCTGTTACAGCCATTTCATTCATTGGGGACGAGAATATGTTGCGTAAGATTTGTGCCTTAACGTTGCTGACGACGAGTGTATTAACTGCAGGTAATGCAATGGCCGCCGACAAGCTGATTGTCAGCACCTGGGGCGGCAGCTTTAAAGACCTGATTGATGAAACCATCGCCAAAGAGTTCACCAAAGAAACCGGCGTCGAGGTGCAGTTTGTCACCGGCGGCACCATTGACCGTTTGAACAAAGCCAAGCTGGCAGGTGGCACACCGGAGACGGATGTGACCTTTACCACCGCGCACGTCGGCTATCTGTATGCCAATAGCGGCCTGTTTGAAAAGCTCGATATGAGCAAAATTCCTAACGCGGTGAATCTGGTTGAGCAGGCGAAGGTCAGCCCGTATCACCTCGGCGTGTGGGGCTATGTGTACACCATTGGTTATCGCCCTGATCTGGTACCGAAAGGTGAAACCTTCACCAGCTGGAATGACCTGTGGAAACCAGAGCTGAAAGGCACGCTGGCCCTGCCAGATTGGGACCCAAGCCATATTATTGCCGTTTCCGCCAAACTCTCAGGGGCTGATGCCGCACATTGGCAGCAGGGCGAGGCGAAGATGAAAGCTCTGATCCCGAACATCAAATCCTTCTATACCGATGACGCTAATAGCCAGCAGCTGATCTCCACCGGTGAAACGCCTGTGCAGGTCATGCTGTCGATGAATGCCTACAGCATGATGGCCGAAGGGGTGAACATCAAACTGGCGATACCGAAAGAAGGTGCCATTTTGGGTGTGGACACCGTGGGTATCAACAAAGGCACCAAACATGCCGATCTGGCCTACAAGTTCATGAATATCGCGCTGAAACCAGAAATTCAGGAGCAGGTGGCGAAGATCTATCGTGGCAGCCCAACGGTGACCAACGCGCATATCGATCCAGAACTGGCGAAATTGCCGGGCATGTTGACCACGCCAGCGCAGTGGAATGCCACCATCAACACCGACCCACAACTGCGTGCCGAGAAAACGGCCGAATGGCGTCAGTGGTTCTCTGAAAACATCATGTCTCATTGATTCGTTCATCACGGGCGGCCACCAGCCGCCCACAAGCAACACTTTTATTCAGGCAGCAACGTCTATGACGAGAAAACCGACATTCTTACCCTGGTTCATTATTCCCGCCACACTGACTGCACTCGGACTGGTTGTGGCCATGTTCGCGGTGATGCAGTTTAGCGTGCGGGCTTATATTCCCGGTTCGCTCGACGTGGGCGGATTTACCCTGGCAAACTTTAACGCACTGCTGAAAAGCATTTACGCCGATGCTTTTATTAACACGGTGATGTTGAGTGCCAAAACCGCCATCTTTGGCTTGTTGATGAGTTACCCACTGGCCTATGCGCTGGTGCGCACTCGCACCACCTGGATCAAGTCGACGATTCTGATTATCGCGATTACGCCGCTGTTTCTCGGTGAAGTGGTGCGTACTTACTCGTGGATTATCGTGCTGGGAAACAGTGGCTTCCTGAATAGCCTGCTGCTGGCGCTCGGTGTCATCTCAAAACCGATACAGTTTATGTTCACCCAGAGCGGTGTGGTTGTGGCTTTGGTGCACGTTACTATGCCGATCATGGTGTTGATGCTGGCCACGGCGCTGTCACATATCAACCCTGACTATGAAAAAGCGGCAACCAGTCTCGGTGCCGGACCCGTTCGTACCTTATTAACGGTGACGATCCCATTATCAATCCCAGGAATAGTGGCCAGTCTGACCACGGCATTTGCCTGGACCTTCAGTGCCTTCGCCACGCCTCAGTTGATTGGTGGCGGACGTGTGAGCACTGTAGCAACCATGGTTTATCAGCTTGGTTTCTCGTCAATGAACTTCCCGTTTGCCGCCGCGCTGAGTATTGCCGGATTGATTCTGACCATCCTGCTGCTGATGGCATTGAAACGCCTGACCCGCTTCCTGCACGTTATGGGAGAACATTAATATGACCCGTTCGATGAACGATAAACTGGTGACGCTGGCCGGACGTTTGCTGGTAGCCGCCATCCTTATTTTTGTCATGCTGCCCACCATCGTGGTGTTTATCTCTTCGTTCAGTAGCACTGCGGTACTGTTCTTCCCGCCAAAAGGCTGGTCGCTGCGTTGGTTCGAGCGTGCGGTGAATTATGATGATTTTCGTCACGGCTTTTATTCCGGACTGATCGTCACCGCATGGGCATCCTCGCTGGCGGTGATCATCGGTGCAACGCTGGCGATTGCCATTGAGCGCTATTCCTTTCCATGTAAGCGCGTGCTGGAAGGTATTTTACTGTCGCCACTGTTTATCCCGCATTTCACTATCGGTTTAGGCCTGCTGATGCTGGTGTCACAGCTGGGCCTCGGGCGCGGTTATCCGCTGGTGATTTTCTGCCACATTGTGCTGGTACTGCCGTTTGTATTGCGCAGCGTCTACGTTTCGCTCAAGAACCTCGAACAGCGTATTGAAATGGCGGCAGCCAGTCTGGGTGCTTCGCCACTGCGGGTCGTGTGGACCATTACGGTGCCGTTGATTTTACCGGGCCTGTTTGGCGGCTGGATGTTTGCTGCGATTCTCTCTTTTAATGAATTTACAGCGTCGCTGTTTATTACCACCCAGGCAACACAGACCTTGCCGGTTGCCATGTACAACTATGTGCGTGAATTTGCTGATCCAACGCTGGCAGCGTTATCAGTGATTTATATTACGGTAACGGCTGCCATGCTGATTATTGCGAATAAGTTCCTGGGCCTCGGGAAGGTATTAAATGTTGAATCCCGCCACTAATTGTTAACAAGGCGCTTAGGTTTTACCTAAGCGCTGAATTAAGAAAGCTTGCTTAGCGTTAACGCGAACAATGATTACGATGGTTTATAAATCATCGTGTTCATATCTATTTAGGGGTTTCACATGTCAGTAGAAAAAATTAATACCGTAATTGTCGGTGCAGGTCAGGCGGGCATTGCAATGAGTGAACATCTTTCATTGATGGGTGTCCCGCATATTGTATTTGAGCGCAACCGTATTGCAGAGCGCTGGCGTTCGGAGCGCTGGGATTCACTGGTAGCCAATGGCCCTGCCTGGCACGATCGTTTTCCTTCAATGAAATTCGATAATATTTCTCAGGAAGCTTTCCCTCCTAAAGAGCGCATGGCTCAATATTTCGAAGATTATGCCAAAATGCTCAATGCGCCGGTACGCACTGGTGTTGAAGTGCATCAGGTTGAACGTCTGCCGGGACGTAGTGGCTTTAAAGTGCTGACCTCTATTGGAGAATTTGAAGCGGATAATGTGGTGGCGGCAACAGGCCCGTTCCAGAAGCCTTCATTCCCGCAAATCGTGCCGGACAGTGCCAACCTGCATCAGATTCATTCCTCTTCCTATAAGAACCCGCAGCAGTTGCCAGAAGGCGGCGTGCTGGTGGTGGGCGCGGGCGCGTCAGGCTCACAAATCGCTGAAGAGCTGGGTAAAACGGGCCGCAAAGTCTATCTGTCGGTCGGCGAACATTATCGCCCACCACGCTCTTATCGTGACCGTGACTACTGCTGGTGGCTGGGGGCTTTAGGCTTGTGGGATGAAGTGAAAATCAAGCCCAAAAAACAGCACGTTGCCTTTGCCGTGAGTGGCTATGAAGGCGGTAAAACGGTTGATTTTCGTCGTCTGGCTCATATGGGCATTACCCTGGTCGGGATCACGCAGCAATGGGATAACGGCGTGTTGAGCTTTGCTGATGGGCTGGCTGAGAATATTGCCGAAGGCGATAAAGCTTATTTCGACGTACTACGAGATGCCGATGCTTATATCGAGCGTAACGGTCTGGATCTGCCGCTGGAGCCACAGGCCTGGGAGTTATTGTCCGACCCAGACTGCCTGATCAATCCTTTAACACTATTAAACCTGGCCGAGGCCGGTATCACCTCTATTATCTGGGCAACAGGTTTTAAATTTGATTTTAGCTGGTTGCAGGCGGATGCGTTTGATGAAAAAGGTGTGCCTTTCCATAAACGTGGTATTTCTGCGGAGCGCGGCATTTATTTCCTTGGCTTACCGAATCTGGTAAATCGTGCCTCCTCCTTTATTTATGGCGTATGGCATGATGCTAAATATATTGCCGATCATATCGTGCTGCAAAATGCCTATACCGACTACGAGAAATCGTAAGTTATCTGTGTGTGTATTTGCGTGATCGCAGGCGGCTAAATGTTATCTTGTTTAGCCGCTTTTTTATCAGGTGGAAAAGTGACCATTACCTGTATTGAAGAATTACGGCAACTGGCGCGTAAACGCGTGCCAAAGATGTTTTATGACTATGTCGATGCAGGTTCCTGGACGGAATATAGCTATCGCGCCAACGAAGCTGATTTACGCCGCATCGAATTTCGTCAGCGTGTCGCGGTTGATATTGCTGAGCGCAGTACGGCAAGCCGAATGATTGGGCACGATGTCGCTATGCCGGTTGCGATTGCCCCGACTGGGCTCACCGGCATGATCCATCCCGATGGCGAAATACATGCAGCACGCGCAGCAAAAAAATTCGGCATTCCTTTCACGCTCTCTTCCATGAGCATCTGTTCGCTGGAGACCGTGTCGCAGGCCACAAAGGGACATCCTTTTTGGTTCCAGCTCTATGTATTGCGCGACCGGACGTTCGTGGCAAATCTGATCGATCGTGCCAAAGCGGCCAACTGCAGCGCGTTGGTGGTGACCATGGACTTACAGGTATTTGGTCAGCGCCATAAAGACATCAAGAATGGCCTTTCTACGCCGCCAAAAATGACGCTGCGCAATGTGCTCAATATCGCCAGTAAACCGCGCTGGTGTTGGCAGATGTTGAATACCAAACATCGTAATTTTGGCAATATCATCGGGCATGTAAGCGGTGTGGATAACATTGACTCGATGGTGGAGTGGACGGCACAACAGTATGACCCACGCCTTTCCTGGCAAGATATCGAATGGATTAAGCGGCACTGGGGCGGCAAGTTGATTGTGAAGGGCATAATGGATGTCGCCGACGCGCAACTGGCGGTCGAAGCGGGGGCCGATGCGTTGATTGTTTCCAACCATGGTGGGCGTCAGCTGGACGGCGTGTCTTCGTCTATTACGTTGCTGCCGGAAATTGTGGCTTCGGTTGGCGATCGGATTGAAGTGCATTTTGATGGCGGCATTCGTTCCGGGCAGGATGTATTAAAAGCGATAGCGTTAGGCGCCAAAGGCACCTATATCGGACGCAGTATGCTGTATGGATTGGGGGCGATGGGTGAAGCTGGGGTGACCACAGCGCTGAACATTATCCGTAATGAGTTTGATCTGTCGATGGCGTTTTGCGGCAAAACCAGTGTGGCGGCCGTTGATAGCGGGATTTTACGCGGGCGCTAAAGGGCGGGAAAATATCGGGAGGCCATTTGGCCTCCCGCCGCGTCATTAAAACACTTCATCCAGCAATTGATACAGGCGTTTGAAAGCACGCTGAGTGACTTCCGGGTGATACTGTGACACACCAGCGTTGTCGGCTTTAGGATCGGTGAATGAGTGCACCGCACCCGCAAAGCTCACCAACTGCCAGTCAACGCCCTTGCTGTTCATCTCATTCGCGAAGGCGGCTAACTGCTCGCGCGGCACCAGGGGATCGGCCGCGCCGTCCAGCACCAGCAGTGAAGCCTGAATCGTATGACTGTCATAAGCGCCTTGGGTATCCAGCGTACCATGGAAAGAGGCGGCCGCTTTGATATCCGCGCCGCTGCGTGCCAGTTCTAGCGCGCAATGGCCGCCGAAGCAGAAACCGATAGCCGCAACGTGATCCGCGTTGACGGGGGCTATGGTTTGGGTGCGCAACGCGCTGAGGGCTGCCTGCATGCGCGCCACTTCGGCTGGTGTGTCTTTCACTGCCATCATCATCGCGCCTGCTTCTTCGCCGTTGGTTGGGCGTTGACCCTGACCGTACAGGTCAGCCACCAGCACCACATAGCCGTGGGCGGCAATGGCTTTGGCTTGTTCAGCTGCATCAGCGGTGGCACCCATCCAGTTGGGAGCAATAAGAATCCCCGGTTGAGCATGGTTATTATCAGCCTGATAAACTAAATAACCTTCAAATGTATCGTTATCCACGGTGTAAGAAAGGAATGAAGACTGGATATTGCTCATTAATTAAGCTCGCTTGTTTTTATTAGCAGATGAAGCCACGACGTTACCGACTATTTTAAATTTAGCAATTGCATGCTGAACTCACCGCACCAAATGTTTAATGCCATATTTAATGTTTCACCGTAGCATTAAATTTCTGCCATTTTGGGCTGAGATTTCCCACCGCCAAGAGTGCTGAGAAAACTGAGCAGGGTGAATACTGTCATAATGCTCACCATGATCCATGGCGTGCCGTTGTTAAGTCCGGCCAGCAGCAGTGAGGAAACAATTCCGCTGCCGTATTGCAATGAACCGATAAGCGCAGAGGCAGAACCCGTGGCATTCGGCACGGCATCCAGCGCAGCCGCGGTGGCAGAAGCCGCAATAATCCCGTTCATCGAGAAAAAGATAAAAATACAGATGACCAATCCCGCCAACGCAGCCGGATGCGTTTTCAGTACAAAACACATCACTAATGTCATCAGCGCGGCGATAAAAGAGGCGGATTTCAGCAGCGTCTCAAGCCGTACCTTTTGCACTAAACGTTTATTGACGGTGCTGACCGTCACCAGTCCAAGGATATTAATGGCGAACAGCCAACCATAATATTGCGGATCTATACCGAAATAGCTGATATACACCGCAGGCGATCCAACAATAAAGGCGTAAGCGGCAACGTAGTAAAAAGTGACGCATAAGGTAAAACGCATAAATTTTGTATTTTGCAGCAACGCGCGATAATTATGCATTATTTGCAGTGGTGACGCCTTTACCCTTTTTTCTGCCGGCAGTGTTTCAGGAAGCCAGAGCAGTGAAACGAACATCAATGCGCCGACTACCGCCAGAAACCAGAAAATCACCGGCCATTGGGAGTAACGAATGATTTGCCCGCCCATTAATGGCCCCGCGATAGGCGCAATCGCCATGACAATGATCAGCGTCGACAGCATCTGCGCAGCACGCGTGCGGGTGAAAAGGTCGCGGATCATCGCACGCGCCAGCATCGGGCCGGTGCAGGCGCCAGCGGCCTGAATGATGCGCCAGAAGACAATCTGAGTCATGTCGCTGGAGAGTGCGCATCCCGCAGAACCGACAGCAAAGATATTCATGCCTATATACAGCGGTGCTTTTCGGCCGAGTTGATCGCTAATCGGGCCCCAGATTAACTGTGCGATGGCAAAGCCAATCAGGAATCCGGTGACCGTCAGTTCCGAATCGCCGTGTAACGCGGCTGACATCGCGGGCATGGCAGGAAGATAAATGTCGGTTGAGAGCGAGGTGAATGCCATCAGCGCGCTAAGAATAATAATAAAGGTGATGCCGGTTTTCATATCCGGAGGATGCGTTGCAGTTTTGATATCCATAGTGTCTTTTTATAAGGAAAGGAAAGGACCTGTGCGGTGCCAGGGCTTGAATACAGTGATGGAAAAGGGGTTGCGGAGTAGCTTAACAAAGGCGGAAGGGATTGATTAGGTGCGCCAGTCTACTAGCACCTATGAGAAAATTTCATTAATGGGGTGGTTAACAAGAAGGAGGCACATCACCGCCAGAGCAGTGATGCGCTTCAACGCGATTACGCGATTACGGCTGTTGTGCTGCCAGTTGCAGCAGCAGTGCTTTGGCAACATCTTCTGAGCTGGCCGGATTTTGCCCGGTGATCAAATTACCGTCTTCTACGACAAACGGCGCCCAGTCCGTGCCTTTTTGATAATGCGCGCCCAGTTTGATGAACTCATCCTCAATCAGGAAAGGCACCACGTCGGTGAGTTCAACGGCCGCTTCTTCGCTATTGGTGAAACCAGTGATCTGCTTACCCTGAATTAACGGAGCACCGCTCGCAGCTTTCACATGACGCAACGCGCCCGGTGCATGGCAGACAAAACCAATCGGTTTACCGGCACGATCGAAAGATTCAATCAACTGGATGGAGTCTGCTGACTCCGCCAGATCCCACAGTGGACCGTGGCCGCCAGGGTAAAAGACGGTATCGAAATCTTGCTGATCGATGCCTGCCAGCTTCACGGTATTGGCCAGCGCCTGTTGTGCCGCCGCATCAGATTTGAAGCGTGCGGTCATTGCAGTCTGGAATTCAGGTAAATCACTCTTTGGATCCAGTGGCGGTTGTCCGCCAGCCGGAGAAGCCAACACCACTTCGGCGCCAGCATCTTTAAACACGAAGTAGGGTGCGGCAAACTCTTCCAGCCAGAATCCGGTTTTTTTGCCGGTGTTACCCAACTCATCATGTGATGTCAGAACCATCAAAATCTTCATTGTCTGTCCTCGATTCTTGCTTCACAGCGCTCTGCGCTAACCTTACTGAATTGTCTTCTTTCACGCAGGTAGAAACCTTGTATCTCCAATGCTTCTACCTTGGTCAAAATGCCTTTTTTCTTAAGATTAACCAGAAGTTGTTCGATCATATCAAGTTCAACTATGTCTTCGGTCACGCAAGTGATGGCTACAGCCATACGACTAATACCATCTTGTTGAGTAGTCACCCGGTGAACCTCGGCCAGTTCGCATACCTTATTAGCAACACTTAATGATGCAGATTTAGCCATGTCTTTGCCTCATTTTATGAAAGTTAATTTTAGCACGCTAAAGATTGCTGTCTGCCCTGCGTCATTGCCTTATTAAAAGCAAAAAAAAAGCCGGACATTGTCCGGCTTTCTTCAATAACACGAGGGAAAATTACAGCGCCATATCCTGCTTAGCGGATTCTGCGCGAGGCTTAGCCTGCGTAGGAGCAACTGACTGGTCACCCATGTTGATCACCGGTGGTTTGGTCAACTGCAGCGTAGCTGCGGTGTTGTCCCAGACCTGCTGAGTCAGCGCAGTGTTGCCGTTCAGTTTCTGACCGAAGCTTGGGATGATGCCGCGGATCTTCTCTTGCCATTCAGGAGAAGCGAACTGCTCCGGGAACAACTTCTTCATCACGTCGAGGGTTATTGGTGCAGCAGTAGAAGCACCTGGTGATGCACCCAACAGAGCAGCAATGGTTTTCTGCTGATCGGTCACGATTTCAGTACCGAGTTTCAGCACGCCGCCTTTATCCGCATCTTTCTTGATGATCTGAACGCGTTGACCCGCCTGGATCAGTTTCCAGTCTTCTTTACGTGCGTTCGGGTAGTACTCTTTCAGCGCGGCAAAACGATCGTCGTCGTTCAGCATCACCTGACCAATCAGGTATTTCACCAGGTCAAAGTTATCAATACCGACGTGAGTCATTGGCATGATGTTGCTGGTGGTGGTGGCGCTTAACAGATCGAACAGTGAGCCGTTTTTCAGGTACTTGGTAGAGAAGGTCGCGAACGGTCCAAACAGCACCACGCGCTTACCGTCCAGATTACGGGCATCGATGTGTGGAACAGACATCGGTGGCGCACCGACTGAAGCCTGGCCGTACACTTTTTCCAGGTGACGGCTGGTCACTTCTGGATTTTCGGTCATCAGGAACGAGCCACCTACCGGGAAGCCGCCGTAGTTATCCGCTTCAGGAATACCGGTTTTCTGCAGTAGTTTGATTGCCGCGCCGCCTGCACCGATAAACACATATTTCGCGTCAACCGAACGGTTCTCACCGCTCTTCACATCTTTGATGGTGACATGCCATGAGTTATCGCTGTTGCGTTTGAAATCAGTGACTTCTGAAGACGTTTCTAATTTGAAGTTCTGGTCTTTCTTCAGGCTACCAATCAACTGACGGGTGATTTCACCGTAGTTAACGTCAGTACCTACTGGCGTCCAGGTGGCTGCCACCTTTTGATTGGCATCGCGACCTTCCATCACCAGCGGAGCCCACTGCTCAATCTGCTTGTGATCGGTTGAGAATTTCATACCCTGGAACAGGGTGGTTTTCTGCAGTGCATCGTAACGCTTAGTCAGATACTCAACGTTTTTATCGCCCCAGACAAAGCTCATGTGCGGCGTAGAGTTGATGAATGAACGCGGGTCATGCATCACACCACGCTGAACCTGTGAGGTCCAGAACTGACGGGAAATCATGAAGGACTCGTTGATTTCCAGCGCCTTGCTCACGTCGATTGAACCGTCTGCACGCTCTGGCGTGTAGTTCAGTTCCATATTCGCAGAGTGACCGGTACCGGCGTTGTTCCAGCCGTTAGAGGATTCCAGCGCCACGCCATCCAGACGCTCAACCATCAGCTGTTTCCAGCCTGGTTGCAGTTCCTGTAGCCAGGTTCCCAGTGAGGCGCTCATGACGCCGCCGCCAATCAACAGCACATCGGTTTTTTCTGGTGCGTTTTCAGCGTGGACCACTGAAGAAACAAGCAGCGCTGCCAGCGAAAGGGCAGACACGATTTTTTTAGAGTGAGTCATTCTGATCCTGATCTTTGTACTTTGCAGGTGAACGTTAAATTTTCGGTTTGCAAATTAAAAGATTGTTACGAAAAGATTAACTTGTTTTTAGTTAATAAAGTATTGGTGTTAATTACTTAACTTACATAAAACCAATGTGGTGGGAATTTAAGCAATAAATGCGAAAGGTAGGGAGATATATCCGTGGGTACTGCGCGGTTATTCTTTATAGCGAGCCTCGCGACTTAGGTCAAATAAAACACCTTAGCGATGGGTGTTTTATTCACATCATCAATAGGTGCGCATTTCTGCGCACCATAGCAATGACTAAGCGCGCACCTTAAAATTGCGTTTAAGCGACATGCCGTATCCCATCAATGCGCAGCCAGCAATGAACCAGGGAATCATCTTAACCACGCTGGAATCGCTGCCGCTTAAGGATTGCAGATTGTTGACCACCAAAATAATTGTCACGCTCATGCACACCATTGACAGCAACGGTGCCCAGAATACGGTGAATTGATTTTCGTTATTGTCCATCCGACGGAAGAACAGCACCACGGCAGCGGAGACGCCCAGTTGTAAAATCAAAATACACAGTGTGGCGACGGCAGAACCAATGGCGAAGATGTGCACCATCGGGTCAAGACCCGCGCTGCCCATACCTGCCAGCAGCATCAGCATGATCACGCTGTGAACGTGACTGGCGTTGTGCGGCGTGCCGTTGGTGGGATGGGTTTTACACAACTCTTTCCAGATCAAACCATCGCGGCTAATGCTGAACAAATAACGTGAAATATTGTTATGAAACGCCAGCGCCGCCGCAAATAAACTGGTGATGAGCAATACCGACATGGTTTCGACGGCCCACTGCCCAACATATTGCCGTGTAATGTTAAACACGAAGTTACCGGGATCTTTGCTGGCAATCGCAACAATCTGATCAAAACCGTATGCCTGCACCAGTGACCAACTGGTGAAACAGAAAAATGCCGTGATCAGCAACAGGGCGCATACCGTGGCACGCGGCACAGTTTTGTGTGGGTCACGGCACTCCTCCGCATATATGGCGGTGGATTCAAAACCGATGAACGCCGCGATGGTGAAAATAAAGGCGATGCCGAGGTTGCCCTGCATAAACACCGACGGCTCAAACGATTGGAAGCTGTATGGACCGACTTTTTTGATCAATAGCATCACGTCGGTGAGTAACACAATGGCCACTTCCGCCAGCATTAATATACCGAGTAATTTGCCACCGACCTCGACACGGTTGATGCTCAATACCCAACACACCAGCACAAATAGCATGCTCAATGCCCACCAGGGAATATGGGCAGAAAAGTGTTCTTCAATAAACAGCTGCGTAAAGAATCCCAGCATCGCCACGATGGCAATCTGGATGGAGATATACGCCATCAGCGCTAAAACTGACGCGGAGGCGCCCCAGTTTTCACCCATCCCTTTAGAGATATAGGTATAAAAGGCTCCCGCATTATTCACATGGCGGCTCATGGCAATAAAGCCCACGGCGAATAACATCAAAATAATGCACGAGAGAATATAAAACACCGGGATGCCACCGCCGTTGCCAGAAATAATCGCCACCGGCAAGCCGCCCACCACGCCTGTCAGCGGCGAGGCTGCCGCAACGACAAAAAAGACCAGAGAAAACAAACCCAACGTATTTTTGCGTAAGCCGGAATCCGTATTCATCGCCAAAGCCCTCAACCGCTAAGAGAAAGTTCTCAGGCAATCTTTGCCGCCTGAGGCAGGTAACATAGCGGCATCATTTCTCAGCTGAGTATCTGACGGATAGAAAAAATCGGACAGCGTCACAGTGCAACGCTGCACTCTTTTAGTGCTCAGTGGAAACGCAAACGATGGAAATAGGCATCATGTGAAATACGGCGCTGATAATCACAGGGCGTGGTGCTAACAAATTTTTTAAACTCGCGTAGAAAGTGCGACTGATCGCTAAATCCAAGATCAAAAGCAAGGTCGCTAAACGACATTTCCTGCTGCAGATGAATGCTGCCCAGCGCCGACTGGCAGCGCAAAATACGGCTGAAAGCCTTGGGAGACATCCCCGTGTCCTGGCGAAACTGGCGTTGAATGGTGCGGCAGGTGTAGCCGGTCAGCGCTTCCAGTTGATCAACGCGAATGTTGCCTTTCTGCTGGCGCATGGTGTGGATGATCAATGAGGTTACGGCGGAAGCTTTGCGCACCAGGCGCGGCGTGAAACAAGCGTTGAACAAGGCAATCTGCTGCGAAAAATCGCGCGTCTGCACGATCTGTTCAAAGGCTAGTCGCGCATCCGGCACCACATCGAGGAAATTGAACTCGCGATCGGGAATCTCTTCTGCCATCACATCGAGGAAATCAGGAATGATGCCTGGCGCGAAGCGCACACCAAAATAGTGATGATTATGCTGCATATCGGCACCGCGCGCTTCCAGCGTGGTGCCACACACGCGTGCAGCAGGGCGCTGCGCATCACAATCAAACACAATATCCACGCAGCCGTCGGGAATTGCCAGCGTCATGTTGGCACTCTGCGCCACATCAAAACTGTAGAAATGGGAGATAGCCGGATTGTCTGAAGCAATCAGAGAGTAATGCTGCGCAGCATTTAGCACAAACCACGGCTGCTCGGGCTGAAATCCATTGTGGCGATATAAAGGTAATTGTGTCATGGCGGGCTCCGCTGCGGGCTATTTACCTTTTGAATGATGCAAGTGCTGTGCCACGCCGAGTATTCCTCATGTCGCAAATATTCAATACAGCAGGACAATCAACAGGCTATTTCTATTTCACGCAGCGAAGACCATCGACACCTAAGACGGTTTTAGCCAGTGAAATCGCTATTTATGGCAGTGCTCGCTACAGCGGGAAATAGACCAAAAGACTGATTGAAGAGGCGACTAATGAGTGATTCAACCCGGATTGATTTTATTTACCTGTCGGAGCAAGACATGATTCGTGCGGGCGTGACCGATATGGCCGCCTGTGTCGATACCATGGAAGAGATGTTTGGCCTGTTGTATCACGGCGACTATCGCATGGCCGGATCCAATAATGACTCACACGGCGCAATGGTGACGTTCCCGGAAGATTCGCCGTTCCCGACGATGCCAAAACCCACTGCCGATCGCCGCATGATGGCGATGCCTGCCTACCTTGGCGGCAATTTCGGCACCGCTGGGGTTAAGTGGTATGGCTCCAACATCGCCAACCGCGAGAAAGGGCTGCCACGCTCGATTCTAATGTTCACCCTCAATGATGCGGACACCGGCGCACCGCTGGCGCATATGTCAGCCAATCTGCTGTCGGCTTATCGCACAGGTGCGGTACCGGGCGTCGGCGCACGTCATCTGGCACGTAAGGATTCCCGGGTGATCGGTCTGCTTGGACCGGGCGTGATGGGAAAAACCGCGGTGGCGGCATTTATTGCTGTGTGCCCGCAGATTGACACCATCAAAGTCAAAGGACGCGGTCAGCGCAGCCTCGATAACTTCCTCACCTGGGTGCAGGAGACCTACCCGCAAATTAAGCAGGTGGAGATTGTCGATACGCTGGAAGCGGTGGTACGCGACAGTGACATTGTCACTTATTGCAGCTCGGGTGAAGTCGGTGATCCCACCACTTATCCGCTGGTGAAACGTGAATGGGTGAAGCCGGGCGCCTTCCTCGCCATGCCCGCGCTGTGCAATATCGATGAAGGCATGGAACAACCCGATGTGCGCAAGGTGCTGGATAACACCGGTCTGTATCACGCCTGGTTTGATGAGGTGCCCAAGCCCGCGCATCACTGCGTGCCGATTATCGGTGTGCGTTTTATGGATATGGTCGCTGAAGGGCAGCTGCAGGCGGAGCAGCTGGAGGATATCGGCAAGATCGTCGCCGGCGAGGCGCCGGGCCGCCAAAACGATAGCGAAATCATCATCATGTCTGTCGGTGGTATGCCGGTGGAAGATGTGGCCTGGGGCACGGTGCTGTATCGCAACGCACTGGAAAAAGGCATCGGCGTCAAACTTAACCTGTGGGAATCACCGGTTTTAAGCTAATTCATTTATTAATTGAGAAAACATCATGACCAACATCATTAAAGTAAAAACCGGTTCGAAATTTGAAGAGCAGGCGAGTTATTCGCGCATCGTGGCCGTGGATAACTGGATTTATGTCTCCAACACCGCCGGTCGCAACCCACAGACCAAAGAAATTCCCGAAGACCTGCGCGAGCAGACTTTGCAGGTGTTTGCCAATATCGAAGCCGCGCTGGCAGCCATTGATGCCTCGTTACAGGATGTGGTGTGCTCGCGCGTGTTTATTCAGGATCCGGCGGATGTACCTGCGGTGATGGCCATCATTGGTGAGAAGTTCCGCGGAGTTAATCCCGCCTCGACAGTCACTTGCCCGCCGCTGGGATCGACCGTTTATAAAGTTGAACTGGAAGTCACGGCCTATCGCGGTGCCGGTAACGCTCAGGTTCAGGAAATTACCGTAGCCCTTTAAGGGCGGGAGATGCGCTATGGCACCTGTTATTTCTCCGGTTACGCCTTCGCAAACGTTGCCGGATGCCACCACGGTGGTAATTATTGGCGGCGGGATTGTAGGGCTGACCGCTGCACTGACGCTGGCGGAGCGCAATATTCCAGTCGTGGTGTTGGAAAAAGGGCGAATTGCGGGCGAACAGTCTTCTCGCAATCTCGGCTGGATCCGTAAAACCAGTCGTGCGCTGGAGGATATCCCGCTGGCGCAGGCCGCTGACCGCCTGTGGGCGGGGATGGCCGCGCGGGTTGGCAGCGATGTAGGCTATCGTCAGGCTGGCATTATGTTTGTGGCACGCAACGAGCAACAGATGGCCCTGCATGAAAAATGGTTAAGCGGGGTCAGCGCCGCTGGTCTGGATACGCGCTTGCTAAGCCACGCGCAAATTGCAGCGCAGGTGCCAGGCGGCGCGGAGAAATGGGCGGGCGGGATTTACACCGCTTCTGACGGGCGGGCAGAACCGACGCTAGCCGCCAGCGCGATAGCGAATGCCGCCATCGCCAGGGGGGCGATTATCATGGATCACTGTGCGGTGCGTGGACTGGTCACCAGCAGCGGTAAGGTAAGTGGCGTAATGACTGAGCGCGGTGAGATACGTTGTGACCAGGTGTTGCTGGCGGCAGGTGCCTGGTCGCGTCGTTTCCTTGGTAATCACAGTATTAGTCTGCCAACGCTGCCGCTGATTTGCTCGGTGATGCGCACCAAACCGCTGGAAGGCCCGGCCAATATCGCCGTGGGCGCCCCTGATTTTTCATTCCGAAAACACCAGGACGGTGGCTTTATCATCACTCAACGCGGTGCGCTGGATGCGCCAATAACGCTTGATCATCTATTGATCGGCACACGTTATATGCCTCAGCTGCGTCAGGCGCGAGACAACCTGCGTATTTCATTGGGCAAATACTTTGTGAAGGATATTGCGCTGGCCCGTCGCTGGCGCAGCGATCGGCGTTCACCCTTTGAGCAGGTCCGCACGCTGGATCCTCTTGCCAATCCAGCACTGAACCAGGAAGCGATGCGCAATCTGCGCGCAGCGTGGCCGGTGTTCCAGCAGGCAGAGATGGCAGAGTCATGGGCTGGCGTGATAGATGTTACACCGGATTCGAATCCGGTGATCGGTCCTGTCGCCTCGATGCCGGGGCTGACGCTGGCCACTGGTTTTTCCGGTCATGGTTTTGGGACATCACCCGCGGCCGGACAGCTAGCCGCAGATTTGATGACCGGGCATACGCCGCTTATCGATCCCGCCCCTTATCGCTTCGAGCGTTTGCAGTAGCGTCATACCCTTAAGGGCGGCATTGAGGTCGCCCATACAACACATTTCATAAACCATCACTTCACGTACTGTGTTCATTGTCTGAACCACAACTGTATTACCTTAGAGTCTCTAATGACTTGTTAATACTTTTATGTGGGCAATCGCATGGCTAGCAAAACACTGTATGAAAAACTGATCGAACAGCATGTGGTACGTCAGTTAGACGATGAAGGGCATGTGCTGCTCTATATTGATCGGTCAATACTCAACGAATACACCAGTCCGCAGGCGTTTAGCGGACTACGGGAGCATCAACGTCCGGTGCGTCATCCGGCAACCATTCTGCTCAATGTCGATCACGTTAATCCTACGCGTCCTGAGCGTGATGACGCGATGACCGATGCAGGCGGGCAGCTGCAGGTGGATTACTTCCGTCAAAATTCCGCGCATTTTGGTATCGAACTGTTTGATGTCATGGACCCGCGCCAAGGCATCGAACATGTGGTCGCGCATGAGCAAGGGCTGGTCATGCCCGGTATGGTGATCGCCGCCGGTGACAGCCACACCACCACCTATGGCGCATTTGGCGCGTTGGGTTTCGGCATCGGAACGTCAGAAATTGAACATCTGCTCGCCACGCAAACCCTGATTTATCGCACGCTAAAAACAATGCGAGTCACGGTGACGGGAGAACTGCCTTACGGCTGTTCGGCGAAAGACATCATTCTGGCGCTGATTGAAGATATCGGCGCATCAGGAGCAACTGGTTATGCCATCGAGTTTGACGGCCCTGCGATTGACGCGCTGAGTATGGAAGGGCGCATGACGCTGTGCAATATGGCTGTCGAAGCCGGTGCACGCGGAGCGATTATCGCGCCAGATGAAAAGGTATTCGCCTACATCCAGGGCAAACCGCAAATGCCAACAGGCGTAGTGTGGGAACAGGCAAAGGGCGAATGGAAGACTTTGCGCAGTGATACCGGGGCTAAATTCGACCGTGCGATTGAGCTGGATTGCAGCGATCTCGAACCTAAAGTGACCTGGGGCATCAGCCCGGATCAAACTTGTGCTATCGGGGATAGCGTACCCGATCCTCAGCAGGAACCCGATTTGATCAAACAGCAGGCCATGCAAGCTGCACTGAAATACATGGGGCTGGAACCTGGTATGCGCTTGTCTGACATCGCCATCACTCATGCCTTTATTGGCTCCTGCACCAACGGCAGAATCGAAGATTTGCGCGCCGCCGCCGCGGTGATTGGCGACCGTAAAATAGCCCGACACGTGCGCGGGATTATCGTGCCGGGTTCTACGCAGGTGCGCCTGCAGGCGGAATCTGAAGGCTTAGCAGGTATTTTCATTAATGCAGGATTTGAGTGGCGGCAGTCGGGGTGTTCCATGTGTCTGGCGATGAATGAAGATGTGCTTGAACCCGGTGACCGCTGTGCTTCAGGCACCAACCGCAATTTCGCCGGCCGTCAGGGTGCGGGCGCGCGCACTCATTTAATGAGTCCGGCGATGGTCGCCGCCGCTGCGGTGGCCGGTCATCTGGTGGATGTACGTAACTTCAAGACAGCAGAGGTTTAACATGGACGCCTTTAACAGCATCACCGGACGCATTGCCCATTTGCCGGCCGCCAACATTGATACTGATGTGATCATGCCAAAACAGTTTCTGAAGGGCATCGATCGCCAGGGATTAGATCGCGGAGTGTTCTTTGACCTGCGATTTTTACCCGACGGTAGCGCGAACCCCGCGTTTATCCTCAATCAGCCTGCGGGAAAAAATGCGGCATTCTTGCTGGTGGGACCCAACTTTGGCTGTGGCTCCAGCCGCGAACATGCGGTGTGGGGACTGAATCAGCTGGGCATCCGCGCCATCATCGGCACCAGCTTTGCCGGCATCTTCGACGATAACTGCCAGCGCAACGGCGTATTGACGCTGACGCTGAGTGAAGAAGCCTATCAGCAGCTCAGCGTGGCCACCGCTGATGCTGAGCACAATTCGATTACGGTTTCGCTGGAAGATAAGACCATCGCCTGCAACCAGCAGGTGTTTCATTTTGAGGTGAGCGCGCTCAAACGTGAGATGTTAATGGGCGGCGGCAGTGCGGTTGACTGGACGCTACAATACGAGTCTGACATTGCGCAGTTTGAACATCGGCACTTTGCGCAGCGCCCCTGGCTGCAGCGGGTTAAAGGACAAACAGCATGACTGGGATTAAGGATTGCGGCGCATCGCCGTTTATCGAGGGTTTTGCCTTAAAAGAAGTGACACTGGCCAACGGTATTACGCTGCGCGTGGCGATGGGCGGCGAAGGTACGCCACTGCTGATGTTGCACGGTCATCCACAAAACCATCTGGCGTGGCGTAAAATCGCTCCGCAACTGGCAGAGAAGTATCAGGTGATCCTGCCCGATCTGCGCGGCTACGGCGACAGCGATAAACCCGCCAGCGATGAACGACATTTGGCCTATTCTAAACGCGCCATGGCCGATGATATTAGCCTGTTGATTGATGCGCTGGGATTGTCGCGCGTCGCGTTTGTCGGGCACGATCGCGGTGCGCGGGTGGGACATCGTCTGGCGCTCGACCATCCGGAACAAGTGGCCTGCTGCACTTTCGTCGATATTGCCCCGACTGCCACCATGTATGCACAGACCAACAAAGACTTTGCCACGCGCTATTTCTGGTGGTTCTTCCTGATTCAGCCTTATCCACTGCCCGAGACGATGATCGGCCAGGATCCGGCTTTCTTTCTGCGGAAACATATTGAGGGTCAGCTCAAAACACCGGGTGCAACTTCAGAAGCAGTGTTCAATGATTATCTGCGTTGTTACCAGCAGCCCGAGATGATCCATGCCGTCTGTGAAGATTATCGCGCGGCCGCCACGGTGGATTTAGAGCACGATGCACAAGATAGCGACAAACGCATCGTTTGCCCGCTGCAGTTGCTGTGGGGGGAAAAGGGCACGGTCGGCCAACTGTACGATGTGGTTGCCACCTGGCAGGACAAAGCCAACAATGTGCAGGGCAATGCGCTGCCTTGTGGACATTCTCCCCAGGAAGAGGTCCCGGAGGTGTTTTTAACGCAGCTTCAGGGCTTTCTCGATTCTGTGTTATAACCGCTCGATGTTGGCTAACCGCGTGTTGATATGAAGCTTTTGCTTGCCGGAAAAAACGTGCAGAAACCGCTGCAGGGCTGGCCCTCTGTCGAAGATCTCTATGTATTTATCAGTGTGGCGCGCCATGGCGGCTTTGGTCGTGCTGCCGTGGAGTTGGGCCAGTCTCCCTCGTATATCAGTAAACGTATTGCCATTCTTGAGAAGCAACTCGATACGCGGCTATTTTTTCGCACCAACCGCGTGATGCGACTCACGCCAGAAGGTGAGAAAGCGCTGGAAGGCGCGTTGCAAGTGGTGCAGGAGATGGATACGTTTCTGAGCAATTTTCAGCAATGGCGCGGTGAATTGAGCGGAGAGTTGACCGTCGGCTGTTCACTGGGTTTTGGTCAGGCCTACCTTTCTGATGCCATTTCGGCGTTTATTTCTCAGCATCCGTCTTTAAATATCAAACTTATTCTGAGCGATCGAGAGATTGATCTGATGCAGTCCGGTACCGATGTGGATATTCAGGTTGGCGATAATCTGAATCACTCTTATATCGCGCGTAAACTGGCCGCAAATCGACGTGTTCTTTGCGCATCCTCTGAATATTTAGCCCGTTCAGGTGCCGTCAATTCACTGGATGACTTAATTGATCACAGCTGCCTTATTATCAATGAAAAGAACAATTCATTTGGCAATTGGGCGCTGACTGACGGTGAGCAACAGGTATTGTGCCGCCTTAACAGCCATTATTCGTCAAACAGTGGCAAAGTCATTTTGAACTGGGCGTTGAAGTCACACGGTATTGCGCTGCGCTCAGCGTGGGATGTAGCGCCTTATCTTGAAACCGGCGAGTTGGTCCATGTTTTACCTCAGTGGTACCAGCAGGCGAATATCTGGGCGGTGTATACGCAACGGACATCTGAATCGCCGCGCATAAAAGTGTTTATCGATTTTCTCGCTGAGTACTTTGCAGAAAAAAGCCTGTCACGGGAGTGGCAGGCTTAAATGCAACAGCGAAGGGGTGGTTAACATTAGCCGTACGCCACTTTGCTATTGATGTGGTACAGGGTTGCGGTAGCCGCCATCACATGCTGACCATCGTGGCCCGGCTCATGGGATTCAACATCGGTAATGTGATAACCCACGGCACCTGCTGCCAGCGTTTTTTTCACAATCGCATCGGTCAGCTCTTCCATTGAGGTGGCCCAGCTAACGGAAGTGAAGCCCACAGGATGAATAGATGATAATTCACGATGGGTTAAATCAGCGCGAACCAAAACCGGTTGAACATTTTGCGGTGTGAAAATTGAGATAACGTCATTAATAAGTTCTTTCATGGTCTTACTCCTCAAAAAACTACTGAGCCGATTTCAAAGCTACGCGTTTTATTGTTGATAGTCTGTTTATTGATTCCGGCAGTTGCGCACGGCGGGTAATCGGTGCCGGTAGGCTTAATAAACACCTTTTGAGGTTATGCGTTTTAGCTAAAATTGCTAATTAGTTGTTAAGAAAAGTTCAGCCACAACTCCGTTAAACTTTCGGGAATATTCTTTCATCTGGTTACATTTGTCGCAGCACAATTAACGCAATGGAGCGTAATTTACGCCCCATTTTGTTAAAACTCGCGCTGACCGCCTAACTCGATAACCCGATTGGGTGGAATATTAAATTGCTCATGCGCACGCAGCGCATTGCGTTGGCAGAAGTGAAAGATGCCGCCTTTTATTCTTGCCAGTCCGCGGCGTTTTTTCATCACCAGGGTGTCGTGCGAGGTAAAGAATGACGCTTCATTGACTGTACAGCCAAAACCTTCAAGCCCGCACAGGTGCAAAACTTCCGCCATCGAAGGCACCTCTCGCCAGCCGTATGCTGCCGTTACCTGCCAAAAGGACGGCGAAAGTTGGGTAATGGTGAGGCGCTTCTGATTATGCACACGCGGGGTATCCGTGGTGCGGATGTTTAGCAACACCACGCGTTTATGCAGCACCCGGTTATGCTTGAGGTTATGTAGCAGCGCCTGCGGGATCTCAAATTCTTTGCGCGCCAGGAAGATGGCGGTACCCGGTACGCGACTCGGCGGGTTGGTTTCCAGTGATTTAACCAGCGCCTGCAGACTTTCCGGATCGTTATTCAATTTCTTGATTAACCGATTACGCTCGGTGCTCCAGATCAGCATCAATCCCATCATGGTCAGCGCCATCAGTACCGGTACCCAACCGCCTGACAGCAGTTTCATCAGGTTGGCTGCAAACAACGGCACATCGATGGTCAGCATACACAGCAGGAATATCACCGCCAGCGGCAGTGGCCATTTCCAGTTACGCAGCGCTACCACGCCGGCCAGACAGGCGGTGATCACCATGGTGCCGGTCACCACAATACCGTAAGCGGAGGAGAGGGCGGACGACTGACGGAACGCCAGCACAATCACCGTTACCGCCACAAACAGCAGCCAGTTCACCACCGGAATGTAGATCTGGCCAGACTCAGTATGAGAGGTGAACACAATGCGCATGGGTGGCAGAAAACCCTGACGTATCGCCTGATGCGTCAGCGTATAGACGCCGGTGATCACCGACTGCGCCGCGATCACCGTGGCGAGCGTTGACAGCACAATCAGTGGAATCTGTCCCCAACCCGGTGCGAGATTAAAGAATGGGTTGTTGACCGCCTTTGCATCCGCAATCACCAGCGCCCCCTGGCCGAAGTAATTCAGTACCAGTGCTGGCATGGCAATCACCAGCCACGCCAGGCGAATCGGCGCTTTGCCGAGATGCCCCATATCCGCATACAGCGCTTCAGCACCGGTGACGGCCAGCACCACCATGCCCATCGCGGCAAAGGCGAGAGCTTCATGTGTCAGTAAAAAGGTCAGAGCATAGCTGGGATTAAGCGCCTGCAATACTGTGGGATTGAGTGCGATGCCGCGAATGCCCAGTAAGCCAATCGAAACAAACCAGATAAACATCACCGGCCCAAACACCTTACTGACTTTTTCCGTTCCGTGTTTTTGAATGATGAACAACAGGGAAAGGATCAGCACGGCCAGCGGCACCACATATTTGTCGAGATGCGGAGAAACCACTTCAATACCTTCAATGGCGGAGAGCACTGAAATCGCCGGCGTGATGATGCCATCACCGTAAAAGAATGCGCCACCCGTCAAACCAGCCAGGATGATGATGTGGCCAATCTTCGGACCGACATTACGGCGAGCCAGCGACATCAGCGTCAAAATACCGCCTTCACCATCGTGGTCGGCGCGCATCACAAAGCAGACGTATTTCAGGGTAACAATCAGGGTTAACGCCCAGAAAATCAGTGACAGAAAACCCATCACAGCGGTGGTTGAGATCGAGCCATCTGGCAGGATCGACAGGCACTCTTTCAGGGTGTAAAGCGGACTGGTACCGATATCACCAAACACGATCCCTGCGGCAGCCAACATGCCAGCAGGCAGAGATTGTTTCTCGGTCTGACTCATATTTTTCCTGTTTCTTATCAGCGTGGAACGGCGATGGCTGTGTCTATGACGGCGAACATACCTGTTTACTCGAACGGTTAATAGCGGGTGGTGGTTTTGTGACCTGCATTTTTACGCCTGGCAGCGAAATTTTTACGACATTTTTATATGGCGGCTGTTTTTTAATCTCAGAATAGTCGAAAGGTGAGAAATAAAATGACGGATGGTTATCAGAGATAAACGAAAGCTAACTGAACCGCTTTTGCTTCACACCGCGCAGATCGCATTTATCCGCCATTTATCTTCGCTGGCATACATTCGAAGCCACGCTCAATGGACCGTTTTCGTCCAGAAACCAACTGATAGCTAAATACTATGAATACGATTTTAATTACTGGCGCGACCGGATTTTTAGGTGGAGCAGTAGCGGTTAACTTATTGAAGAAAAGCGAGAATAATCGACTGTTACTGCTGGTGCGCGGTGATTCACCCGCCGAAGGACTGAGTCGGTTGCAATCCAATCTGGCTAAATTTGGCGTGGCTCAAGATCTGTTGGCATTACTGACCACAGACAACATTCTTATCGGCGATCTCGCGGAGCCAGAGCAGTTTACTGCCGACCCGCGTCTGGATAGCGTGACGCATGTTCTCAACTGTGCGGCTGTGGCTTCGTTTGGGGCGAATCCTTACATCTGGAAAGTTAATGTTGAAGGGACATTCTCCTTCGCCAGTCGTATAAATCAGGTCAGAGGCCTTAAGCGTTTTATTCATGTCGGTACGGCAATGTCGTGTGCGCCGGAAGCTAACACGCTGGTAACCGAGAGCAAACTGAATACGTTGCGCGATCAACACATCGTTGAGTACACGTGGAGCAAAGCCACGGTGGAGAAGATGATGAGTGAGATGTTGCCCGAATTGCCGCTGGTTATTGCGCGCCCCTCTATTGTTGTGGGCCATTCCGATCATGGCTGCACGCCCTCGCCGAGCATTTTCTGGGTGTTCCGCATGGCACTGACATTGGGTAAGTTTATGTGTGAGCTGGACGACCGTATTGATGTGGTGCCCGTTGATTACTGCGCGGATGCGCTGGAGCTGCTTCTCACCGCTGAAAACGTCGATAAAAGCATTATTCATATCTCAGCCGGACTCAACAGCAGCGTCACTTTTGCAGAGATTGATAAGGCGATAGCCAAAGCCTCAGGCAATGTGCCCGTGGGCGAAAGTTATCAGAAAGTGAATTATCGCGAACTGGCTGAAAGTAAGAAAAACTTCGCGTCACTGTTTGGGCCTTGTAATGAGCGTATTGTGTTGCGCGCCATGAATCTTTATGGCCATTTCTCCAAACTTAACGTGGTGTTCAGCAATGAGAAGTTGCTGGAGTTGGGTATGCCGCCATCCTCGAAATTTACGGATTACCTGCACCGTTGCGTGGCCTCAACCCAGGATTCAACCATCGCTGAATTAATGGCGGTAGATTTTAAATAATAAATAGCCGCGCAACATACCTGTTGCGCGGCTATTCAAACGGCGATTACCAACCTTTGATAATGTCACCTTTGTAAATCTCGTTCGCTTTATCCAGCACTTCCTGCGACTGGAAAGCCTCTTTCAGCTTCTGCACATTTGCGCTGTCTTTGTTATCTTCACGCGCCACAATGGCATTCACATACGGCGACGCTTTGCCTTCCATAAACATGCCATCCTTCGACGCGGAGAGGTTAACCAGCGCGGCAAAGTTGTTATTGATGATGGAGATATAGACTTGCGGATCGTCGAGTGTGCGGGCCAGTTGCGGTGTATCCACTTCAACGATTTTAAGCTTCTTCGGATTATCAGTGATATCCAGCGTGGTCGGCAGCAGGCCGGCTTCAGGTTTCACCTTGATCAGGCCCTGAGCTTGTAACAGCAGCAGGCTGCGGCCAAGGGTGGTTGCTTCGTTGGAGATGGTGATGGTCGCGCCATCTGGCAGTGCATCCAGTGCTTTAATCTTGCGAGAATAGCCGGCAATCGGGAACACAAAGGTGTTGGTGACAACCGCGAACTTATAGCCACGCTCTTTAGACTGCATTTCCAGATAAGGCAGGCTCTGGAAGGCATTGGCGTCAACATCCTTATTGAACAGGGCTTCGTTCGGCTGAACATAATCGTTAAAGGCTACCACATCGACATCCAGATGATATTTATCATGGGCGACCTGTTTAACCGTCTGCCACAGCGCTTCGTCAGGGCCGGTGTTAATGGCGACTTTGATGGCGTTGTCTTTATTGTTGTCGCAGGCGCTGAGCAGTGAAACTGCGGCGGCGAGAAGGGTGGTAACGAGTAATTTGTTCATAGCACGGGTCCCTGATTAACGTAGGAGACGGACTATAATATACGTCTGGACGTCTGTACATCCATGCGCAGTGCGTTCGCTGTAAATTTGTTCAGTACAATAAACAGTCGATGCATAGCAAATAGTAATTAATATCGGTGAATGACATTGTGCATTGCTGATATATCCACCATGAAACCATTTAGAAATTCCACAGTTTTTCGTTTTTCCTGTGGTGTGTATTGCACTTTGTGGGGCTGAGATCGATCTCATTTATCAGAGAATCTGCGGGTTTATCGAAGGTTGACGGCCATTCATCATCGGATTTTTTGCAGATTGTAATATTAATATAACTGCATTGTGCATCAAGAGACTTACAAGATAATCTGTTGCTGCAGATTATCTTGTTATAGATCGGGAGAAGATGATGGAGTCTGTTAAAGCGTTAGATATGGAGCAGTTAAACTCGTTTTTGAGAAGCGGTAAGCATCCTTCAGTTATTATTGGCTTCAATTTAACCAGTGATGCGTTCTTCAGTATGGCGGCATACTGGCGCGAACGTGGCGTCAAGATTGAAAAACACGATCAGTATTTTGTCGCCAAATCGGACAGTTCAGTCACCACGTCCTGAAACTAAAAATTGTCACAATTCAAAGCGCGAGTTTAATAAAGGCATGCAGATCGTTAATTGCCTGTTCCCGCGCTTCAGCTCCCTGTAACACTATCAATAAATCAGCATAGCCGTTCAGCATAGCACTGAGCTGCCGCGCAACCTGTTCTGCATCAGCCTGACGAAAAACACCTGCATTTATCCCATCACGTATGATGTCGGTCATCAGCGCATGCCATTGCTTTGTCACCTGAGTGGCGAGTTCTGCATAGTCGACTTCCGTGGTGGCTTTACGCCAAAGTGAGCTATAAAGCTGCCATACCGCATCCGGTTCCAGCGGCAGATAATCGGCAATGAAGGCTTCCAGTCTTTCATGAAAGGGCAACAGGCCAATTTGCTGCGTAAATTCCTGAAGATCTTTTTGTGCGAAGCGCGAGCACGCTTCCAGACTCAATGACGCCCAGCCTGAAAAATAGTGATAGATGTGACTACGTGATAACCCTAACTGCGTCGTCAATTCGCGGGTTTTCACATTCTCCAAACCTTTTTCAATAAACAGTGCCACCGCTGTATCCAGGATCTTGTCGCGCAATTCCGCTGTTGTCTCTTTCATCACCACCACCGTTGACTTTGAGCAAGTGCTCAAATACACTTTTGCCACTTTTGAGCAACCGCTCAAAAGTATCAATTTGAACGTAATCTAATGCAAATCATACCTGAAAATATACAAAGTGGGGCCTCACGCAGCGCCCTTAATACACTGAAAGTGCTGGCGAAACGTAATAAGAAAAAATTACTGCTAACACTGATGCTGGTGATCGCTGAAAACGTGGTTTACCTGCTTTATCCGTTGCTGGCGGGTTTCGCGATCAACGCTATCATGCATGGCAACGCACTACATGGCCTGTTCTATGCCGGGTTAGTGTTGATCATGTGGTTGATTGGCGCAGCTCGTCGCACCATGGATACCCGTACTTTTGCACGCATTTATGCCGGGCTCGCGGTGCCGGTGATCCTTGCTCAGCGTGAAGAGGCGCATAGCCATTCGGCTATTGCGGCAAGGGTGACGCTTTCACGCCAGTTTGTGGATTTCTTTGAAACGCATCTTCCGATGTTGATCACTTCCGCGGCTTCGATGTGTGGGGCCGTGGTGATGCTGCTGACCATTGAACCCTGGGCAGGATTGGCGTGTTTTGCCATATTGCTGCTGTTTGCGGGATTCTTGCCAGGTTACACCCGCAAAAATGAATCGCTTATCGGGCGGATGAACGATCGACTGGAGCGGGAAGTGGGTTTTGTCAGTACTGCAGGCGAACAGAAACTCAATCGTCATTATCACTTTCTGGCGCAGGTGCGGATTCGCTTGTCTGACCGCGAAGCGATTGGTTATTTGTCGATTGGTATTGCTTCCGCACTGTTGTTTGGTGTCACCATCAGTGTGATGGCGTTAAAAGGCGGCATGAGCGCAGGCCATATTTATTCGGTCATGACCTATTTATGGATGTTTGCCATGAGCCTCGATGATGGCCCGTCCTTACTGGAAAAGTATTCCCAGTTGAAAGAAATCGGCAAACGGGTGAATACCGGGCTGGTCGGTTAATTATTGCAGGCAGCGGATATAGCGTTCTGCTGCCTGTCTGACAATGAATTGTGCATTCTGAGTGATTTCCCGACCTGAAAATGCACCATAAATCTGCGAGAAGGCGACCTTATCAAGTCGATGAATGAGGGTAGTCACCGACGCTGCTGAAAGTGGCAACATGTTGGGATAACTCCACATAAATGACACGGTGTTTGCACCGGGTGCCACTTGCACAACATCGCCGCTCAATAATATTCCATCATGTTGCGCCCAGTGCAGCACACAGCCTCCGCTAAAATGTCCTCCCAAGCGTAATAAAGTGACATCGGGCAGTAAATCCCATTCGTCACCCTGCCAAAGTTGAATGTGAGGACTCTGGCGCATAATCCACTGCTGGTCATCCGCGTGCAAATAGATTGGCGCTTCAAATGCCGCAGCCCAGTCTTGCATGGTGCTGTAGTAATGAGGATGAGAAATGGCGATGGCATGCAGACCGCCCAGCGCACGTATTAATGATTCCGTGGCGCTATCCAGATTTGCAATGCAGTCCCACAGAATATTCCCATGCGCGGTTTGCAGTAAAAAAGCACGTTGGTTGATGGCAAAATTCGGCACGGTTTGTACGCTGAATAATTCTTTTTGATGTTGCTGCCATTTATTCTGGTGTGTGGCCCGCAGAGCCGAGAATGACAGCCAGCGCTGTCCACTGACAGGCACAAACTGCCGCTCATCTTCGCAAATTTTGCAATGTGTGATGCCTGGATCATCTTCATAAGAAGTACTGCAGGCGGTGCAGAGTTTGCTCATTTGAATGCTCCTTGATGCGGTTTACATTCATTTTAGCCTGGCTTATTAAGTGCGAGCGTGTTGCAACCAATACCGCAGAGAATACCTATGCCGCAGTAGCCTGATGTATTCTCCTCTCACAAAGTATCATGGGCGTTGCGCTTGCTTAGGCTGGAAAAGAGCAGGGTAGATTAGGCCTGTGGCGGCTGTAACTGATAAATCCACGCTGTGATTTTCTCTCCTTCGGGGGTAGTGACTTCAACATCCACACGATCATAACCTTCCTCGAACTCATCCAGCATTGGCCAATGCGATTTCAGATGCTCTGAGAAGAAGAGTGAGCCCGTAACAACACCCGCATTGTTATCCAGTACAATACCAGGAAAATCTGCAGCTGCTCCCCAACCGCGTTCATAAAAGACACCGTTGACCGTCCCACTCAGCCACTGTCCGCCAATACTTTCCAGGATATGTGCATTCGAGTGACCCGGTTGTAAGGTGCCGTATACAAATAAAGGTTTCATTTTCCCTCGTAAAATCAAACAAAAGAGAGACTTTAGCGCTCAGGAAATGAAATGTCATCTTAAGCATGAGTTTCATAACCAAACCGCCAGTTATGCCATATAGGATTCACCAAAAACCGTTATTCTGAACCACCGCATTCGTCCAGGTAATAGATCAATGTTGAATTGTTCAAGCGTCTCCCGCAGTGCCATCAAGGGTTATCCGCAATCCGCTCAATTTGATGGTAAGCGCTTTGCCAATGTTGCTCCCCGGCAGTCGTTGAAATTCAGCGAATATTTGAAGATGTTTTGGGATTTAGCGTTTAATAAGCCTAAAGAAACCGTTCCTCAGCAGCCGTTACCCGTGGAGCCTATCACGTCCGCGGCACTTGCCCAGGCAGCCGATAACAGTGTGTTTCGACTGGGTCATTCATCGCTGCTGCTCAAATTGAAAGGCAAGTATTGGCTTACCGACCCGGTATTTAACTTACGTGCTTCTCCGTTCCAGTGGCTGGGGCCTAAACGTTTTCAGCCTGCGCCAATTGAGCTGATCGATTTACCGCCTATTGAAGGGATTATTTTATCGCACGACCATTACGACCATCTGGATTACCAGACAATCATGGAGTTGAAGGATCGCGTGCGCTATTTCCTTACTCCATTGGGTGTCGGCGATTTACTGGCAAAGTGGGGAGTGGCTGAGGAGAAGATCACCCAACTTGATTGGTGGCAGTCCACGGATGTAGGCGAAATTCATTTTGTCGCCACGCCGTCGCAGCACTTTTCAGGCCGCGGTCTGTTTGATGGTAATAAACGTTTGTGGTGTTCATGGAGCATCATCACAGATGAATTTCGATTCTTCTTTGGCGGGGACTCCGGTTATTTCCCCGGTTTCAAAGAAATTGGTAATAAGTACGGCCCATTTGATGTTGCCTGCCTTGAGAATGGGGCTTATGACAGCCGCTGGGCGGATATCCATATGTTGCCAACTGACACCATCCGGGCGTTTCAGGATTTGAAGGGAAAATGGTTAATGCCCATTCATAACGCGGCCTTCGACCTCGCTTTCCATCACTGGAATGATCCCCTAAAACAAATAGCTGCGCTGGCGCATGAGCAGAAAATTAAATTGTCCCTGCCAGTGATCGGGCAAGGGGTAAATATTCTGCAACCAAGGGAAGAAGCGGTCTGGTGGTAACGGGAATGTAGGCTGCTATTTACTGTGAAGTAGCAGCCATCCTGTTTACCTTTTAGACTGAAAAACGCAATAAATAGCATTACTCAGCAGTAAGCTCATCATAAAGATTGCGTAATCGCGTGCGCAGAGAGAGCACCGCTTTGTGTTTGCGTGATAACAAAGCCTGGACACTGGTGCCACTCTCTTCAGCCAGTTCGTTGTAGCTGTAACCCAGCAATTCGGTTTTTTCGAACACCTCGCGCTGAGCGGACGGCAGTTCGGCTAAGGCTTCCTCCAGCTCTTCCCATAGCAGCGCTTTGAGATACTCATCTTCCGGCGTTTCCGGCACGCCAAATAAGGTTTCAGCCAGCTCATCTTCTGGAAAATCCGCTTCCTCATCGTTGTTCAAGAGATCGGTTAGCGGTAGTTCACGCTTTTTTCGTGCCCGATCGGTCATTTCATTGCGCGCGGCACGGAATAACCAGGCCGCGACATTTTCTACCGGTTGCTCGACCTGCATGAGCTTGTAGGTCACTTCCTGCAGGATATCGTCAGCATCTTCACGTACCGACGTGCGGCCGCGGATAAATGCGCTTAATTTTGACCGACAGGCGCTCAACGCGGACATCAGCAGTGAATCCTGCGCCATGGCGTTTACTCTGCGTCTGGCGATTTAGCGGGTGCTTCGCCTGAAGGTGAGCGCGCATCATCGCGGCGGCCATGCCAGTCACAGCGATCGCGGCGTCCACGGTGCGAACGTTCACGGCGGTGTTGCATAAACTCTTCGCGCTGCTCTGGAGTCATCTGCATCCAGCGTTCGTGCATACGACGACGCGCCATGCCGAACATGCCGGGGCGGAAACCTAAACCACCAAACAGGATGCGGCACAATACCAGCAGCCCAAGCGCCTGCCAGAAGCCAATCGCCTTCACGCCGATAATGGCAGGCAGCACGGCATTCCACAGCGACATCACCAGCAGCCCGAGCGCCGCGATAATCACCACGCCGATCAACAGCGGCTTAATCATGCGATGGCCACCAAAATGGTGGTCACGGCGGTGTTGTCTGCGCATATCGAAATCTCTCATTGTTGTTATTCCTCATTACAGTAGCCGATATTGGCTCGTACTGAGGTAGACGAATGAGCGATGTGAATATTGCTAAAAAAAAGAAAATATTTTCAGAAGCGATGAATTGAGGGGGGCCAGGCGTGGTTCCGAGCCATTTCGGGCTTCTGATTCATCGGTGCACCCTCTACATTATCTTTGATTAAGGAACTGGGGCATTCGACAATATTTGCGCGCAAACCCCCTCACTGTTTTTGATAATTAGACCATCAGCTGACGTATAAACGTTAACTCAGATTGCTGCGCTAATCCTTTCAGGTGTTGATAAAGTGAATCTGCATTGGGCAGTGACGCACAGCAATCGTAGAATTTTTCCCGCCGATCTTCAGCGCTGAAAGGCTCATCCAGCGCGCCTCTCGCTCGTAATCTCGACTGGACAATTTCCCGCCCCTCTTTTAAACGCAACGTGACGATATGCGGTAAGTTTCTGTCCTCTGACTCCTGTTCTGCGGTCCAGGGGGAGAGGGTAATCATCGCTAACAACTGCGCATCAGCCTGTTGTTTTACGCTGGCGGCAGTAAAATCCTGCACGCTCAGCGTGCCATTCTTCAGCATCATGGCAACGCAATACTGCATTGAGAAGCGGGCTTGCATTTCATCCTGCGGCTGGTAATAGGCGAGGTTGCGCCAGTTCGCGATCCCCACCTGGCAGTGCACGCTTTCAATGTCGTCAATCTTCAACGTTTGCTGTTGCTGGATATCGGCAATCGCATCAAGAATGCGGTGGGTAGACCCACAGCACGGGTATTTTTTAGGCATCACCCCAATATGCTCAATCACGTGCGGCTCAGCGCCAGGCAGTGAAGGTTGGCTTAACTGTCCGGCATAAAGTTCAGCAAAACCTTGTGCGCACTCAATAATATCCAGACGACCTTGCATACCGGTTTGCGCCAGCGTGGCAGCCTCCACGGCATTGCGCGCCGCCATTCCGGCATGAAACGGTTTCAACGGCGTGCCAAACTGGCCTTTTACGCCACTGGCCATACTTACCGCAATGCTCAACGTCCGGGCAATCCCTGCGGCATCCAGACCGAGCAGGGCAGCAACACCTGCCGCGCTGCCAATGCATCCCACGGTGGAAGTACCATGCCAGCCAGCAGTGTAGTGCTGATAGCCAATGGCTTCGCCAATAAAGGCTTGTGCCTGCAGACCAATTAAATAAGCGCGTATCAACGATGCGCCATCGCTGTTGTGTGCCACCGCCAGCAGCGCCGGCACCAGCACGGCCGAAGCATGACTCATGCCCGGTGCAAAGTTGTCGTCAAAGTCGATAGCGTGGGCGGCAGTGGCGTTGAACAACGCATCGAGCGCCTGACTACGGGGTATCTGTGGCCATGCCTGCTGCACCGCCTTCGTAGAAAAGTCGTAACGACCTGCCACCATGCAACCCAGCGTATCGGTGATGGCGTCAATCGCCAGCTCACGGGCACGAGGAGAAAAGGTCGGTGGAGTGGCACACCACTGTGCCAGAGACTCAATCAGCGTCATGATTATGCCTCCCTGTCCAATGCGGTAAATAGCGTGCGTAACAGCGACCCAATCTGGAAGCGGTTCACCTCTTGTCCCGGCGTGCGGGTATCAACACGATGCACGATCACCATATTTTGTTGCGGCATCACAAGGCAGAAGTGACCTCCTGCGCCGCGCGCTGAGTAGCTGCCCGTTGACAGAATCACCTCTGGCCAGGCCACGCCATCGCGCGTGACCCACCACATATAGCCGTAACCTCCACGATCGCCCGCATGAGATACAGGCAAGGTGCTGGTACGTACCCAATGTTGCGGGATGATTTGTCGATCTCCCCAGCGCCCTTGTTGCAGAAAGAGCTGGCCGAATCTCAGCAGGTCGCGGCTTGAGAGCGTAAAGGGATAGGCCGGATAATCAGAAAAGCCTCCGGGTTCTAACCAACTATCCTGATCAACGCGATAATCCTGCATCCCCAGCGGGTCGGCAATCCGCTGCGCAAACGCCTGGTTAATGGCTTCGCCTGTCAGCTGCCGATAGGCACTGCCCAGCACATTAAAATCCCAGTTGCTGTAGCACCAGTTTTCGCCCGGCGCATGCAGATGGCGCGGAGGCTTAATGCGCTGCATCCAGGCCGTTTCATAGTTTGCAGGATGATAAATGCCAGAACGAGCGGTCAGCAGATCGTAAAGCGTGGCCTGTTTCTCATCGGCGCTCAGCTCATCGCGGTCATCTATCCCCAATGCCTGCAACGTTAAAGAGAGATCGAAGCGGCCTTCCTCCACTGCGCAGCCGATTAGCGCGCTGAGAAAGCTTTTACGCATCGAGTGGCAGGGATAACGCTGTGCTTCATCGCCGTAGCTGTAGAGGATTTCTTCACCCCGCACCACCAGCAGTACCGCGGTGGCCTGATCTTCAAGTTGTTGCTGAAGCAATTCAAACATGGCAAAGCCTCATTGTTTTAGGTTGGAGCAGACGTTCACGCTTCACTCGCCGCCAGGAACTCGCGGGTGTAGATTTCACGAGCTGCGCCCTGCCGCACGCTGTCCGCGCTGAGTTCTTCCAACAACTTGCCGTGATGCATAATGCCGATGCGGCGGCACAGATGTGTCACGACGGCCAAATCATGCGTCACCATCAAATAGGTGAGGCTACGCTGCCGCTGCATGCTGCTAAGTAAATTCAGGATTTCCGCCTGGACTGAGACGTCCAGTGCCGAAGTTGGCTCATCCAGTAACAGCACCGAAGGCTCCAGAATCAGTGCACGCGCAATGGCCACACGCTGCCGTTGACCACCGGAAAGCTGATGGGGATAGCGATATCGAAAGGCATCGGAAAGTCCGACCGCGTGCAGCACATCGCTGATGCGCGTTTCATGACGGTCCATGGCATGTAACTTCAACGGTTCGCGCAGGCTGGCCCAGACCATTTTTCGCGGATGGAGTGAGGCGTAAGGATCCTGAAAAACCATCTGCACCTGCCGATAAAAGGCTTTATCTCGCTGCGGCTGCTGTTCACGATTGTTGAACAGAATATGGCCCTGATAATCGTGATTAAGGCCAGCCAGCGCGCGCAAAATAGTGGACTTTCCACAGCCCGATTCACCAATCAGACCGTAGCACTCACCTTGTGCCAGCGTCAGGCTAACGTTATCGACCACCTGGCGCTGATGCGATCCCTGACCGAATGCAATACTGACATCCACCATTTCAATGCTACGTTGCGAGGTTGGAATGGGATTCATAATGCGACTCCATCACGAAAACAGGGACCATTAAGCCAGCTGGCATCACGCGTTGGCACGCGTAGCGTATCAAGCGGATGATGCAGGCGTGGCTGACTGGCAAGTAATGCCTGCGTGTAAGGATGCTGAGCCTGCTCCAGACGATCTGCACGGATCTCTTCGACGATGCGCCCGGCGTACATCACCAGCACGCGATCGCAGAAGCGAGAGACCAGATTGAGATCATGACTGATAAACAGCAGGCCAGTCTGACGGCGCTCAAGCTGTTCATTCAGGATGCTCAGTACCTGCTGGCGTACCGTCACGTCGAGTGCGGAGGTCGGTTCGTCGGCGATGATTAAATCCGGTTCGGGGATCAGCATCATTGCGATCATTACGCGCTGGCCCATACCGCCAGAAATCTCGTGGGGATAGAGGCGTGCCACTTTCCCCACGTCGCGAATATGCACCGATTCAAGCATCGCTAACGCGCGCGCTCTGGCTTCACTTTTGCTGACACGCCGATGCAGCCTGAAGGCTTCCGCCACCTGATCGCCAATGCGCATCAACGGATTGAGAGAAAAGCGGGGATCCTGCAGGATCATCGAAATACGATTTCCACGAATCTGCCGCATCTGCTTTTCGTTGCTGTTGAGCAGATCGATATCATCGAATTGCATCTGATCGGCGGTGACGCGGCCGATTTTGGGTGTCAGTTGCAACAATGCGCGGCAGGTCTGCGATTTTCCCGAACCGGACTCACCAACAATCGCCACTTTCTCTCGTCCTATATGGAAAGAGACGTCACGTACCGCGCGGTGTTCCCCGTGCGCGCTGCGAAACACGATGTTGAGTTTTTTCACCTGAAGCAGATTATTCATGGCGGATATCCATTACGTCGCGCAGGCCATCACCTAACAGGTTGAAGGCAAGGCTGGTGAACAAAATCGCTAATCCGGGAATGGCCGCGATCCAACCATTGTTCAGCATGAACTCGCGGCCGGAAGCCAGCATCGCACCCCATTCCGGGCTGGGTGCCTGTGCACCAAGACCAAGGAAACCCAGTCCGGCAGCGGTAAGGATAATCGCCGCCATGTTCAGCGTGACGCGTACCACCACAGAAGGCAGGCACATGGGGATGATGTGTCGCACAATAATGTGCCAGGCGGAGGCCCCTTGTAAGCGTACCGCTGCGATGTAATCCATCTTTCGGATCGCCAGGGTTTCGGCACGCGCGAGGCGGGCAATCGGTGGCCAGGCGGAGAGAGAAATCGCGATAATCGCATTCTCGATACCCGGCCCTAATGCCGCGACAAACGCCAGCGCCAGAATCAAACTGGGGAAGGCAAGGAAGATATCCACCAGACGCATTAACACCGTATCGACCCAACCGCCGAGATAGCCTGCACTGGTGCCGACCAGTAAGCCAATCGGTGTGATGATCAGCGCGGTCAAGCCAGCGATATACAGTGTGATTCGCGCGCCATACAGCAGACGGCTGTAAATATCCCGACCCAATTCGTCGGTGCCAAGCCAGTGTTCAGCAGAAAACGGTTGCAGACGGAAGGCGAGGTTTTGGGCATAGATATCGTGAGTGGCTAACCAGGGTGCAAACACTGCAGCGCCAGCAATAATCAACAGCACCAGCAAACCAAAGAGCGCTGAGTGATTAGCGCAGAAGCGTCGCCACTGAATCCATAGAAGTTGCATGTGCGCCTGAAAAGGTGACTGCGGCGCAGGGTCGCGCAGCCAGGCGCGTAAGCTACGCGAAGGGTTAACGCGCATCGATTTATTGACTGAATCGGTCATGCTTCCTCCTGACGCGTACGCGGATCGAACAGACGATAAAGCAAGTCGCACAGTAGATTGATGCCAACAAAAATCGCGCCAATCAGTAACGTGCAGCCCACTACTGCATTCATATCGCCAGCCAGCAAGGCGTTGGTCAGGTAGCGACCAAAGCCGGGCCAGGCGAACACGGTTTCGGTGAGTACTGCGCCTTCCAGCAGCCAGGCCCAGGAAAGGGCAACCACCGTCAACGTGGGCACAGCAATATTGCGGAATGCATGTACCCAAACGCAGCGCGCCCACGACATCCCCTTCACGCGAGCGGTAATGATGTATTCCTGCGACAACTGTTCGAGCATAAAGCTACGCGTCATACGGCTGATGTAAGCCAGTGCGCTCAAGCCAAGAATCGATGCAGGTAAAATGATGTGACCAAAAACGTTGCGGAACATTTCCCAGTTTCCGCTCAGCGCGCTGTCGACCAGCCAGAATCCCGTCACCGGATGTAAATCGAACTCGTAGATAAAATCGATGCGCCCTGGCCCGCCAATCCAGCCGAGCGTGGCGTAAAACAGCAGCAACCCCATTAAACCAAGCCAGAAATGCGGCGTGGAATAGCTGAGTAGTCCCACGAAGCGCATCAGATGATCAAACCAGGTATTGCGGTACATTGCCGCCAGCACGCCCGCCGGAATCCCAAAACCGACGCCGATGATTGCCGCTACAGTGGCCAGTTCCAGCGTAGCAGGGAAGACGCGCGCGATATCCAGCGCCACCGGATGGCTGGTGGTCAGGGCGATACCAAAATCGAGGTGCAGCAGTTGCCATACGTAATCGACAAACTGATGCCACAACGGTTGATCCAGCCCCAACTGATGGAACATCTTGTCGTAGGCTTCCTGACTGGCGTTATCCCCAATGATTGCGACCACCGGGTCGATAGGCAGTAAGCGGCCAATAAAGAAGGTCAATGCCGCCAATCCCAGTAACGTACAGGCAATCGAGATGAACCCACGAGCAAGGCGTCTTAGCAGACGCCAGCCAGCGGAAGGGGTGTTATGTGCAACGGGCATCATGACCTGTGACATCTGCCACCTCCGTTATTTGCTTGCGGCACCGTACCAAACGCGAAAACCGTTCCAGGTCCAGTGTTTGACCGTTGGGTTTATTCCCGCGGTGTTGTACATCTGGAACATGATCGCCATCGGCCCTTTTTGCATCTGCTCTTTCTGTAGATCGCCATACAGTGTGATGCGTTTGGCGTCATCCGGCTCTAACAGTGCGGTTTCCACTTTCTGATTCATCTGCGGATCGTAGTAAGCGGCACGCCAACTCGGGTACTGCGTAGCGCGCGCTTCTTTACGATTGTCCGGGTTATAAACCAGACGCGATGCATTGCCGTAGGCATCAGGGACCGAGGTTTGCCAGGCCATCATGGCGCTCTGGAATTCTCGTCCGCGTACCCGACTGAATAACTGTGCGTTAGCCATGCGTTCCAGATTGAGTTTCACGCCGATTTTGGCGGCATTCTGCTGTACGCTTTGCGCGATTGGCGCCGAATGCGGCAGGGTGCCAAACAACACCGCCGTGCTGAAACCATTGGGATAACCAGCTTCCGTCAGCAACTGTTTGGCTTTATCCAGATCGAGGTGGAAAGGCTGACCTTCTTTGGCATCCAAAGCTCCAAACGCGCCTTGTTGCACGAAACTGGCGCGCGGCACGCCGAGATAAGGCATCACGCTCTTCGCTAATCCGTCGTAATCGATCAGGTAGCGCATGGCGAGTCGCACTTTTTCGTTTTTGAAGATTGGGTCCCCGTTATTGAAGGTCCAGAAAAACAGCTGTGGCTTCAGGACTTTATCTACTTTAACTTTGCCGCCCTGATCCAGCGTTTTCAGATCGTCCGCCGAGAGATCGCGTGCGATATCCACATCGCCCTGCGTGACCAGCAGACGCTGAGTGCCGGTTTCTGCCACATGACGAATCAAAATGCGCTTCAGCACCGGCGCTTTGCCCCAGTAGTTCGGTGTAGCTTGCAGCACCACACCTTCGCCGGCATTCCAGCGCACCAGCTGATAAGGCCCAACACAGGCGGTATGAGTAGAAAGGTATTTGTGGCCGAGGTCGCCATCAACAGCCTGTTTTTCTACTTCTTTGCGATTAAGCAGGGAAGAAACGTTATTGGCGGCAATCGCCTGTAACACCAGATTGGTGGGATAAGCTTTATCGAAGCTCATCACCAGCGTTTTGTCATCGGGCGCGCTAATGCGCGTGTCGACGTTATCTTTATCAAAGCCATATTCTTTAATCGCGGCTGCATTGCCGTAGCCCAGTTTCACTACGCGTTGCATCGACCACGCCAGGTCGCCGGCGGTTGCGGCTGAGCCATCGGCGAATTTCAGGTTGTCCTGCAAATGAAAGGTGATGGTCTTGCGATCGGCAGAGACATCCCAACTTTTTGCCAATGCAGGATCGAGCTGCGTTTCATCGCTGACGCGAAAATCAACCAGGGTGTCACAGGTGTTTGAATAGATTTCACTGGTGACCACTTCACCAATCTGTGCCGGATCCCAGGTGCTGATGGCATCAATGTTCCACGCCATCACCAAAGAATCGGGGGGCGTTGCGGCCTGTACTGAGGCGCAACAGGTCGCTGCCAACGTCAATGCGGCAGTTAACATCTTGTTTTTCATAAATCTCTCCTGAGGCGTTACAGAGTATCCGGGCGTGGCTGAATCGGCGGTTTCACCTCAGCCGGAATAGGGCAGTGATACGGTTTTTCACTGACCTGCTCGAAATGGGCTTTCTTCATCTGCGCCATCAGTATTTTGTCGGTTAACACATCGACTGCCGTAGCGGCCATAACCTTAGCGACATGGCC
Source organism: Pantoea sp. C1E2 (assembly GCF_056491465.1). Classification (NCBI taxonomy): domain Bacteria; kingdom Pseudomonadati; phylum Pseudomonadota; class Gammaproteobacteria; order Enterobacterales; family Erwiniaceae; genus Pantoea; species Pantoea sp. C1E2. The sequence goes on along the minus strand of NZ_JBSZHT010000004.1, from coordinate 139,474 downwards.
CAGCGCTTTGTGTGCTGCTGGCATTTTTCCCTGCGCGGTAAGTTGCCATGAGTGGCCCGGGGTTCCGATGGCCATGGTAGGTACGTGCGCCTGCACGGTCGGGATTACCCAACTGACATCGCCGACATCGGTGGAGCCGATCATCACTTCACCGTGGGTATCAAGCGGGATGATGTAGTCGCTAAGGGGTTTGGTGTCGGTGGGTTTCACACCGGTTTTGCGATAGCAGTTATCGATCTCTTCCGGTGTTAGCGTGGCCTGGATTTCGGCTGCAAAGGCGAGGTCGGCATGGTCGAATGGCACCGGGCCCAATGCTTCCAGATTACGTTGCATCGCCTCTTCTAACGGACGATTGCCAAGTAGGTTGGACACAGCACTCATGATGCTGATATCCACTTCGGTATCGGTCATGATCGCGGCACCTTGCGCCACGCGCTTGACCCTTTCATTGAGTTCGAACATCGCGTGGACATCGCGCGAGCGGATAGCGTAACGCACTGTTGATTTTGCCTGTACCACGTTGGGCGCCACACCACCGGCATCAAGGAATGCGTAGTGGATGCGGGAATCTTGCGGCACGTGCTCGCGCAGGAACTGTACGCCAACGTTCATCAATTCAGCGGCATCCAGTGCACTGCGCCCGAGATGGGGAGAAGCGGCAGCATGCGATGAACGGCCACGGAAAGCGAAATCCATTCGGGTATTGGCCAGGGAGAGCGGTTTTGCCACTTCATGATGCGCGCTTGGATGCCAGGTGATGGCGACATCGACGCCATCAAATGCACCGGCACGCGCGATAAAGGATTTAGCGGCACCGCCTTCTTCTGCCGGACAGCCATAATAGCGAACTCGTCCCGGCGTGCCGCTCTCCTCAAGCCATGATTTTAAAGCAGTAGCTGCCAGCATGGCAGCAGATCCCAGCAAGTTGTGGCCGCAGCCGTGACCATGGCCATTACCCGGCAACGGAGAGTAACGCGCCACGCCAGCTTCCTGACTTAATCCAGGCAAGGCATCATATTCGCCGAGGAAAGCAATGATTGGGCCGCCTTCACCAGCTTCACCCATTACCGCAGTGGGAATGTCGGCCACGTTTTCTGTGACGCGGAACCCTTGCTGTTTAAGCATCGCGGTGTGCTCAGCCACTGAACGATACTCGGTATAGCAAATCTCCGGCATGCCCCAGACGCGATCGCTCAGGTCACAAAATACCCCTTGAAATTCTTCTACCCACTTCCAGACTAACGCTTTGTTTTCCATGATAGTCCCCAGCTTGGTTGGTCAGGTTTTCGTCTCTCTGAACCCCAGCATGGAGCAAATCATTAACGTAAGGCCAATGAGCAATTCACACTCCCCATTCCAAAACGACATAGTTTCGTGTCAGGCCGCATTGGCCGTCTCGCCAGCGCAGGCTCGTAACCACAGTTGTTCAGCCTGAGGATTGTGCAGAACCGGTTGGCGGTAGAGCCGAATTGCCAGCGACATATCCCAACTGCTGTCATCGGCGCGCACTAAACTGCCGCTGGCCAGTTCTTCATGCACCAGACTCAAAGGCAACCACGCCACGCCGCCACCGGCCAGGACCATGGCTTTGAGATTCACCGACATACCATTTTCATATACCGCTTCAAGAGGAAGCGGGCGTTTGCTGAGCATTTGCGCCAGTGCGTGAGCAAAAAAGGTATGTTGCCCATAACTTAACCACGGAATCGGGCCGCCATCCGCGCGCACCGGATAGAGTGGCTTGCCGCTGCTATCCGGGCGACACACGGCAATGGCACGCTCACGGCCCAGTTGCACCATGGGATACGCCGCCAGCTGATGTATCAGCGATACCGCATCATGCGCGTAAGTCAGCAGAAAATCGGTTTCACCACTGTGTAGGGTAGAGATGTGCTCAGCGAAGGTCGGCTTTTGGTTGCACAGGCGAATATAGCTGAGGTTAGGTTGCAGATTTAATCGCTGGATCCAGTCAGGAAAGAACGTCAGCGAAAGGGTATTTAGCATCGCAAAACGTAATACAGCAGTGCGCGAGCTATAGCGCTGGTGCAGATCATTACGCAGATGCGTCATGGAAAATACCGTTTCGCTGGCAGTTGCGAGGAAGGTTTGTCCTTCTGGGGTGAGCGTCACCGGATAAGTTTTACGATCAAACAACGGCACACCCAGCCACTCTTCCAGCTGCCGGATGCGCCGACTCAGCGCCGATTGCGTGATATGACGCTCATCGGCGGCGCGGGTGAAACTGTAACAGCGGGCAACACTGAGAAAATCTTCAAACCATTTCAATTCCATAGCACGGACCTCTTTGGATGAATGGGAAAGCAACGTCAGCGGTGGGAAACCTTTTGTTACACGCAAGAAACGCGCCAGGCTTAATTACAGCGGATAAGGCACCGATCTGTGCCAAATGAGCCATTACCCAGTACAAAACGCTTACGATAGGGCAATGGCTGCACTCGTGGGGTGCAGAAGGTATGCGCATATGATGGCTGGATGTTGGCAAAGTCGTTTTTACCAGGCGACAATAAGCGCCTTTAAAACTCATGCGATGAAATCAACCTATGAATACCCATATTGAATCTGTTGAGCTGGAAAAAGCCTATCGTCTTATCAACCATGGCCCAACCACACTGGTTTCCTCACGCCATGAAGGGGTTGATAATGTGATGTCCGCATCCTGGGTGTGTGGATTGGAGTTCAAACCGGCAAAGCTCACTTTGGTGCTGGATAAATCCACTTTCACGCGTAAGTTGATTGAACAAAGCCATAAATTCGTTATACATGTCCCAACTGTTAGTCAGGCGCAAATGGTTCATTATCTCGGTACGCATTCCCTTACGGATCAGTCAGATAAGCTGGCCGCATCTGGCGTTGAGTTATTCCAGTTACCTGAAAGTCCTCTCCCTTTAGTGGCAGGCTGCGCAGCATGGTTGTATTGCGAGTTGATTCCTATCGAACAAAATCAAATCGACCACGATCTGTTCATCGGTGAAATTAAGGGTGCATGGGCGGATAGCCAAGTATTTAAAGAAGGGCGCTGGTTATTTGAGGACGCACCAGAGGAAATGCGTAGTTTGCATTATATCGCTGGGAAACGTTTCTATAAAACGGGCTCACTGCTGGATGTCGAGTAAGCCGCGTTTAATGAATTAATCAAGCCTGGCCTGACGCATAGGCATTTTATCAATGGTCGACAGCAACACCTCGGTATCCAGAGGTGTTTGTTCACGTAGCTTCATTCCACCATCTTTTCCGACCAGCACCACTTCAAATCCTTTCGGATTAAGTTGCTTACGCAGAATGCCATTTTCCGTCGGTGAGGTGTCACTGAGTACGATGATATCGCGTTCGGCCAGTTCAGATTTCTGCTTCTCCAGCATCGCCATTTGAGCGACATAGGCAGGATCTGTTTTGGACGGAGCAAAGATCACGAGTGGGCGATGGTGCCAGCGATATTGTGAGAGGTCTGAGACCTTCGGCGATAAAGGCTGGAACAGAGGATCTTCAGCTGCATGAACGTTGTTAATGCTCATCATTAAAGCAATGGTTATCAGCAGCAGTGGCGTTTTTAGCAGTAAATTCGTCTTCGACATGATGGTTTCCCCGGCAGGTTAAAGAACGTGTATAACAAAGGTTAGCGGAACCGTGCGCATGCGTTGCTCACTTCACGTTTCTTTACCCACAGTGGTAAAAACGAAAACAATAAATGTCTTTTTGTGATGCTGATATCACCCGGAACTCGCGATTGCGAATGTCACATTTTGATGTTTGCGCGAGTACCGGGTTTGGTTCTGGAAGACTGGGTGAAGTAAGTCGCTTATCAATCCCGTGACGCTCCTGAAGTTTTTCTGCGGCAAGTGTGGGGCCGAAACCCACGTAATTTTCACGTAGCAGCGTCAGTATGCGGTGGCGCAGACTCTCACCGATGCGGCCGGGCTTTCCACGCCGTGCATCGGTAAGACCGGCTGCACCAGACTCGCGGTAGCGGTTCATCAGCCGCTGAACCTGACGGACGGTGAGTTCGAGAAGGCGCGCAGCTTCACGCTGCAGCAGAGTGTGGTCGTGAACGCGCTGAATGATGCCGAGCCGATATAGATCTTTATCTGTCATGGTCACCAACATAAAGTCTGCATCCTGAGCTAAGCCTGAGGAGATCTAAGGTTAGTTCAGGGACGACATCTGTGAATTGTTCCAGGGGGTGCGGACGATTTCCTGGATCTTCAGGAGATAATTCATGCACTCATATGAGGATCGTATCCGTGCTGTCGAGCTTTACTTCAGGTATGGCAAAAGGCTGACCGTTGTTGTCAGGGAGTTGGGCTATCCGTCCGTTAAACAGCTTGGCCGGTGGGTTCGGATTTTTGAGGAATACGGAGACTTACCCAGGGAATTAAAGCCCAGAAAACGCTATTCACACGCGCAGAAAGTCGCTGCGGTTGAGCATTACCTCACGCACGGCGGTTGCCTGGCCTATACGCGCCGCGCCATTGGCTTTCCCAGCAACGAAGTACTCAAGAGCTGGATCGAAGAGATTTATCCGGGACGGCGGCCCCTGATTATTCGCTCAAACACCAATAAATGCTTCAGTCAGGAAGAAAGAATTCAGGCTGTCCGCGAGCTCTGCACCCGACGCGGAACGGCACTTAAAGTTGCACAAAAGGTAGGTGTCAGCGTTCCGCTCCTGTACAAATGGAAGAAAGACCTGATCGACGATGAGGCTTATCAATCCATGCGTAAACGTAAATCAGCTCCACCGGATAAGCAGCAGGATGCACTGCTCGATGAAGTAAAGCAGCTTAAACAGCAGGTTCATCAGCTACAGCTTGAACGTGACATCCTGACAAAAGCGAATGAACTGATAAAAAAAGACATGGGCATCAGCGTCCTGACCCTGAAGAACAGGGAGAAAACCCAACTCGTTGATGCCCTTAAGGAAAGTTATCCCGTTGCTGAACTGCTAAGTGCTCTGCAGCTTGCACGAAGTTGCTATTTTTATCACAAAGCGAGCCTTCGTCTGCATGACAAGTACGCGGAAATACGCATAACCATAGCTAAGATCTTTGAGGGAAATTACCGCTGCTATGGTTACCGGCGTCTCCACGCGATGCTCCGTCAAAACAACACGCACATCTCAGAAAAGGTTGTCCGCAGGCTGATGGCTGAAGAGCAGCTGATAGTTAAGCGTGCAGGGCGGCGGCGATACAGCGCTTACTGCGGAGAAATCGGCCAGGCACCTGAAAATCTTCTCGCCAGAAACTTTCGCTCCTGCAGGCCAAATGAGAAGTGGCTGACCGATATTACTGAGTTCCAGCTTCCGGCCGGCAAGGTCTACCTGTCGCCAGTCATTGACTGTTTTGATGGCAAGGTGGTGAGCTGGACCATAGGAACACGGCCGGATGCAAAACTGGTGAATGCCATGCTGGATGATGCGATCGATACGCTCAGAGAACATGAAAGACCGGTGATACATAGCGACAGAGGCAGCCATTACCGGTGGCCGGGATGGCTGGATCGTATCAACACATCGGGTCTTATAAGGTCCATGTCGCGCAAAGGTTGCTCGTCGGATAATGCAGCGTGTGAAGGCTTCTTCGGGCGGGTCAAAAATGAAATGTACTACGGCAGAAGCTGGGCGGGCATAACGCTGGAAGATTTTATGTGCTTCCTGGACAGGTACATACGCTGGTATAACGAGAGCCGGATCAAAATATCATTAGGTGCAATGAGTCCGGTAAGTTACCGGCAGCATCTAGGGATCACAACATAACAGTCCAGGAAAACATCCGCATCTCCCCATACGACATTAGCGTTTTGGAGTAACAATCAAAGTGCGCATAATCATGATTATGTTAAATTAATCGAATTTGTTTGAAGGGGATCAGGCGTGGTAATGCACAATTACCCTGTGCGATACCAGTTAGACTGGCTTCTGTCCGTTTTGATTTCAACTACAAACAGCTACAAATAAATTTCGCTAAGCACCTTCCCTGCCGGTTATGCCGCGTTGGTGATGGCGTCGCTACGTGAATTCTGAGGTTATACGCGATTCTGCCGACCAATTGCCGGAGCTAAATCTTTTACCGTCAGTCCCATCTGGTCCATACGGAATTTGATAGCCTCAATCGGGTCAGGCGGCGCAATTGGGTAATGCTTTGACTCATAGTTTTCAATAAGCAGACACATTACTTCAAAGAGATCACTTTCAGGTGAGCCTAGCACGGGCTCATTATCAAACATAGGCTCCACGATGCGAAGCGCCTCTTTATAATCCTGCTCTGTTTTAATCGGTTTAATATTCATGTATGGGCTCCAGTGTAAATGTGTCGTGCCTCTGCAACACATTGATTTTTTTGTTTTTTTCTTTTAGTTCACACGGCTCCGCCGCTTCCCTTTTTTCTTTTTGCTGAGCCAGCTTTAAACTTGTTTCATAAGCCAGCCAGAACATCCTGTTGTCGTTAGCCGTGAGGCCTGGTTCACTCCTCCGGCTTCACCACCAGATCTGCGTGGATGAGCGATTACAGCAGGTTTAATTGGGCCTGATACTCAATATCCCGATGGCTCGATAAACCCATAGCCGCCAAAAAAGCGTGACGAACGTGTGAATGCATAAATTTTTCTTTACTCGGCTTATTACAGTTGCATGAATCCTGTAATATCTCATTCAGCCTACCTTTTCAGCATTCACAAAGAGTATCAATGCGTAAAAGTGTTCTCTCAGATAGCGCCCCTCGCCTGCTAAAGACCTCTCTCGGAAGAAGTATGGCCGTATTTCTGCTATCCATCAGTTTACTGGTGGTGGCGATTAATGCCTGGTCTCTTTGGCACTCCTGGCAGCAGCACCTTATAGAGAAAGAGGAAGATGCACGTAACCTTTCGCTCTCATTAGCGAAACAAGCCGAGGATGCCTTCTTACAGGTCGATATTACCCTCGCGGATGCCGTGAGGCAGCTGCGTCAAAACGGCAACAGCTTTGCGGCAACGCCACAGTTCTTACATCAAATAAAGGATCAGCAGAGCAAACTGCCGCAGCTTCATGGGTTGTTTGTTTACGATACCGAAGGACATTGGGTCGCTTCCTCTGGCAACTTCACGCCGACCAATGCCAGTAACGCCGATCGCGATTACTTTGTCTGGCATCGGACGCATCCCAGTCTTGATATTCACATCAGCCATGTGATTCGTAGTCGTTCAACCGGAGACCTGGTGATCCCTGTTTCGGTTCGTCTCAATGATAATGCGGGCAATTTTGCCGGCGTTGCTCTGGCTACGGTCAAAGTGGATTATTTCCGTCAGTACTACAGCTACTACACGCTCGGGGATAAAGATGCGCTGGGCTTGATTCTGTCGGATGCTACGGCTCTCTATATCCGGCCTTTCCCTGACACTTTCATTGGCAGAACCCTCTCCGCCAGCCCTTTGTTTAAAACCGAACTGAAATCGGCATCGAGCGGCAGTGCGACCTGGCGTTCAACGCTTGATGGTGTTGAACGTGTGTTCGGTTATGCACGACTGGAGCGCTATCCACTGATCGTGACGGCAGGATATGACCGCGACCGGATTCGTATGGAATGGATGGCGGCCAATCTGACCAATGTCTTGCTCAATGTTGTGCTGTTATTAACCATTACTGGCATGGGCGTCTTTGTATTACGCCAGGTGGGTACTAATGTGCGCAATCAAGTTGAACTCACCCATGTTCGTGATGAACTGACCACCATCAACCACACGCTGCAATCTTTAGCACTGGTAGATGGCTTAACTGGCCTGGCTAACCGTCGTCAGTTTGATGCTCTACTGGAGCAGGCGCTGCTTCGTTCAGAAAAGAATGACGAGCCGCTATCACTGGTGATGATCGATATCGATTACTTCAAGCGCTATAACGATACCTACGGTCACGTTGCCGGCGACGAGTGCCTGCAGGATGTGGGTTTGGCGTTAAAGGATAGCGTGCATTATCAGGGCGATATCGTGGCTCGCTATGGTGGAGAAGAGTTTGCGATTATCCTGCCCAACACCTCAGCTTATGATGCAAAGAAAGTGGCGGAGCGCGCGGTGAGATTCGTTGCAGAAACGGGCATTGCGCATGAAAGTTCGGATCTCCCCGCTGGCGTAGTGACCATCAGCGCCGGTTACAGCACGCTGACGTCAACAGGTAAAACCGGCGAAGCTGATCAGCTGAAGCAGGATGCCGATAAAGCGTTGTATCTGGCAAAGCGCGGCGGACGTAATCAAATTAAGCCCTGAGGCGCGCTGAACAGTGCACGCTATTTCTTAACGCTGAGAGACAGGGTTTTAGCCAGCAAAAACGGCCTTAAATACCCGACAGCATTGGATAACGGCAAGACATCGGCATTGAGTTCAATGCCGATTTCATCGCGCAGGTAATCACGTCGGGTCGTAATTCGCTGCCAGAGCTTCGGATACGTTTCGGCGATCGCGGCCTGAAGTGATGAATCGGCCAACGCCACGCACTCTTCTGCGCTGACACCGTTATAGCCCGGCACAGAAGGAATGATATCAATCTGCAGCATCATGCCACTTTTTAAATGTTCGTCGGAATTTGGGTAAATCGGCGAAGACATCCATTCTTCATCCCCCACCAGGTGGCCCGGATTCAGATGCCAGCCAAAACGGGCTTTAGGCAGCACATTTTCGATCAAGTCATAAAGCTCACCGCCGGACATACCAACACGGATATTTTCAAGCCAGGCTACCTGCGCGGAAAAGTAAGGCTTAGCGATTCTCTCCAGCCAATCCTTCTGTGCATCGGGCAGTTCGGAAGGATGAGCAATTACGAAGGCAGATCGGCTGGACAGGCCGCCTTTGAATCCCGTGGTCAGCGACAGAGGATCGCCCTGCTGCACCTTTTTGTATGTAGGATAAAGGTTCGCATGATCGAAGCGAACGCCCGTGGCAGCGATGGATACCACAGTGTTGTATTGACCTTCTGCAGCCAGAAGCGCGCCTAAATCAACTTCTCTCACACCCACTTCAACCGCGTCTAGCGCATCAATGATACAGTTGGATGCCAGATTGGCTCCATATTCATAATGTGCGATTTCATTGGCGTTATTGGTTACTCTTGCACCGCTATCTCCGCCAATGAACAAATGCGCCGCATTAAGCAATTCAGCCTCTTTGCTTAGCGTGCGTTGCACCGCGTCAACAATAAAATAAGGTACATCGAAATAGGCAGAACCATTGCCTGCGGTTGGGGTGAACATTTTCCATCCCACCATGCCAACTTTGCCTTTATCACTCAGACCGGCAGATGCCAGAAGGTCTTCAAGTTGTGTTTCGTGGTCCATGGGCTGATTAGGCAGTGAAAACAACGGGCAATGATACAACGTGACAGGCAGGCGTGAAAATCGCGCCAATTTGAGATTCTCATTCCCCAGAATGACGGCGCAATGCCCACTGGCATCAATAATCAGCAGCCCTTCTTCAAAGCGCGGGATGAAACCGGTTAAATATTCAAAATTCCCGCCATGTTCTTTGTCTGCATAAATCACCAGCGCATCAAAACCGGCCTTGTGCATCTCCCGCAAAACCTTATCTTTCCGTTCCAGCATGGTTTCGTCGGTGAGGAAAACAGGTTCAACCTGGATAAATTTTATCGGTGCTTTAGTCGGGCCAAGCTGGATTGACGGAGACTTCATGATGAATGACCTCAGGTTAACGTATTGAATGCTTCACTGACGTGCTTTGTATTGGCAGCAGGTTGCCAGATGTTTGAGCAAGTTAGCACCTGCGGATTTTAATTGTGCGCGGATAATGTCATGTGCGGTTCGTTGCCCACTTTAAGATTCGCAAATTTTGTGTGAGGCCACCCTCAATTTCTTCAATCAATGCTGGTTAAGCAAGAAGCTCAAGGCGCAGAATGGAATATATAACCGTTAGTGAATATATATTCAACCCATCATCGTAGCGCCTCGGATTACCCTAATCCCTAAGGAGAATGTCTTATGAGTGGTTACACCTACCCGAAATTTGGTGCCGGTTTATGGCATTTTGCTAACTACATTGATCGTTACGCCGTCGATGGATATGGTCCGGCGCTCAGCACGTTAGACCAGATCAAACTTGCTGGCAGTGTTGAAGACTTATCGTATGTTGATGTGCCCTATCCCTTCACTGAAGGCGTCACCGTTGCTCAGGTAAAAGAAGCATTAGCCGAGGCGGGTCTTAAAGCGATTGGCGTGACACCTGAAATCTATCTGCGCCGCTTTTCACGAGGTGCCTTTACGAATCCCGATCCAGCAGTACGTCAACAGGCTTTTGACTTGATGCATGAAGCGGCAACGGTCGTGCGTGAATTGGGCGCCAACTACGTGAAAATCTGGCCGGGGCAAGATGGCTGGGACTATCCCTTCCAGGTTGACCATAAAAACCTTTGGAAACTGGCAGTTGATGGCATGCGCGAATTGGCCAGTGCCAATCCTGATGTCAAATTTGCCATCGAATATAAACCGCGTGAACCACGCGTTAAAATGACCTGGGATTCCGCTGCACGCACCTTGCTGGGAATTGAAGATATTGGCCTCGATAACGTCGGTGTTTTACTGGACTTTGGCCATGCGTTATTTGCCGGGGAATCACCAGCAGACTCAGCCCAACTAATTATCGATCGTGGCAGACTGTTCGGCATGGACGTGAATGATAACTTACGCGGCTGGGATGACGATCTCGTGGTCGGCACGGTACACATGACAGAAATTTTTGAGTTCTTCTATGTGCTCAAAATCAATAACTGGGATGGCGTGTGGCAGCTGGATCAATTCCCCTTCCGTGAAGATCATGTTGAAGCCGCTAATCTATCAATTCGTTTCCTCAAGCATATCTACCGTGCGCTGGATAAACTTGATATTGCCGCCCTGCAAGCGGCACAGAGTGAACAAAACCCGCTCAAAGCGCAGAGAATCATTCAGAACGCGCTGTTAAGCAGTATTGAAGACTAATCCCGCCGGGCCCGGCAATTTTATTGCCGGGCAAGCTCATACCCTCCGATTCTCGCCATCGAGATTGATAAATACAACTCACCTGTAAACCTGCGAAAATATAGGGTTTCATCACACTTATAGCTTCAGACCGGGTTTTAACTGGCCCAACCCCACAAGATACATAAGTGGATCTAATTTTTCATCTCAAAGTAATTCCATTGTTCATTTTTGTTTATTATATTAGCGATACTTTAACGTGGATGGGTTGAGGTATACCGTGAATTTATCAAGGAAATCAGTTATTAGCAGCGCTATATCTGATGGCGTACTCAATAAGAGAACGCATAGAATATGTAAAATACTTAATGATATTGATGACAGGATCAGCATTGCGCCTGCCACTGGTTTCATAGAGTTTCTTAAGGGAATGGAAATGACTAACGGCGAATACCGCCGAACTGGAATAGTAAAAGACAGCCGTTCTATTTTTCTCTACAACGAAGGACTGCTTAATCCCAATAGCACCCTATTCCTGGCGCGCAAAGAACAAGATATCCTGGGCACCATCAGTGTGATAGGCCGCCATGAAAACCACATCCCCTGCGCCAGATTATTCCGTGAAGAACTCGATGCACTGCGGCTAGAACAACGCAAGGTCGTTGAGTTAGGCACCCTGTCTGTTAAACACCAATCGGAAAGTGAGAATCTGGTGTTTATGCTTTACCTTAAGATCATGATCTACACCATTTTCGTTGAGAAAGTGGATGATATTTTCATTCAGGTTAAGGCCAATGTTGCCTCATTTTACGTGCGTAATTTTTTGTTCAAGAAGGTAGGTAAAAGCAAGCTGCATCCGGATTACAGCAATCTTGAAGCTTCCCTGCTGCGTGTGGATGTGAAAAGTATTCGCGAAAAAATTTACGTACAGAAGTGTTATGGTTCAATGGGTTGGCTGCGCATCCTGAATGAGCTTGGGTTGCTAAAGCAATACAGGGTGATCGCTCACCAATGCCGGCAGTGCTCTCGATTCACGCCGGACAAACGCGATGCAGAGGTCTATCAATACCTCTGTAATCTTTAACTGCCCTTCGATATTTAGCCCTGCTTAAAAATATTCTCTATGCGCGCTTTTGCTGCTGGTTAACTTAATGCGGCTCAGTAGCTTCAAGGTGCGTATTTAAGAGCTCACAGCACTGTATGTTGTAACTGATGAGCATGAGGACAATGTTACAAACTTTGCACCCGGTAGCATTTCTAGGATTTTCTCTCCATTTATCCATTGGTTTTTGTGATCCGGGTGAAGGAATCGATTTTCACCACGTTGACTAATTTTCAACCTCCCCTGAAAGTAAAGAGGAGTGCTCAGGGCAACGGAAAAAATGCAGGATATGAAATATTATCAGGCATTGATTTGCACCCGGGTGCATAAAACCCCCTCCCACCCTACAGAGATATAAAAATGAATATAATCAAAGTAATAATCATCGCCTGTGGTTTACTAAGCGTATTTGCTGTTCAAGCTAAAACGTACATGGTGGGCGTTGCCCTGGCCAATCTGGATCTTAACTTCGTTTCGATCCTGCGCAGCCAAATGGAAACGCAGTTGAAGGAGAAAGGATTGAACAGCCAGTTTGCGGATGCCAAAGGTGATGTCTCACTGCAAATCCAACAGGTCGACGATTTTATCAATCAGGGTGCGGACGCCATTATCGTCAACCCGGTAGACACGCAAGGTGTCATGCCTGTGATTGCTGCGGCGAAGAAAGCCAATATTCCGCTGATATTCGTCAACCGTAAACCTGAAGTGACGTTGAGCGGTAAGATGGCTTACGTTGGCTCTGACTCTGCGTTGAGCGGAAAAATGGAGATTGAAGCGCTGGCAAAACGCATGAACAACCAGGGTAACATCGCCATCCTGATGGGGTCACTCTCCACCGAAGAAGCGCGTCAACGCACCAAAGCGGTCGAAGATTATGTCAGCGCCCATCCCGGTCTTAAAGTTATCCAAAAACAGACAGCCAACTGGCAGCGTAATGAAGCTGTCGATAAAACCCTTTCGTGGCTGCAAGATGGCAACACCATCAATGCAATAGTCGCAAACAACGATGAGATGGCAATTGGGGCGATTATGGCACTGGATCAGTTGAAGAAGAGCGATGTGTTAGTGGCAGGAATCGATGGCACACCGGATGGATTGCAGTTCATCAAGAACGGTAAAATGGCTGTCACCATCTTCCAGGATGCGAAAGGTCAGGCTATCGGCGCAGTCAATGTGGCAAGCGACATGCTAAACGGCAAGCAAACCGAAGCCTATAACTGGATACCCTATCAGACCGTGACGAAGGAAAATTATCAGGCCTTCACTGACAAGAATCAAAAGTGAAATGATGGCGGCCGACAGGGCCGCCAGTTACACAGATGCTGATGACACCCTGTTTGTTGGCGTGAAAGCTCCATGAGCCACCCCTGATCTTTATACCTTGCACGGAATTTCATCCACTTACTGAGGTAGTTTCGCAAGCAAAAAAAGCACCTCATCGATTGTAATGATAACTATTCGCAGTTAGTATCAGCTCAACTTTACCTTTGACACACTTTGACATCATGTTGCCCGCTGCCACTTCCTCTGCTGCGCCTTCGCTTGCGACATTCTATGCCGATAACCGCGGCTGGCTGACGCAATGGCTCACCGCAAAGCTGCGTTCCGCTTTTGATGCGGATGACGTCACGCAAGATACCTTCTTGCGCGTGATGAGCGGCAACAGCCTCTCCGAAGTGCGCGATGCCAAATCTTTCTTGTGTACTATTGCCAAACGCGTGATGGTCGATCGCTTTCGACGTCATGCGCTGGAAAAAGCTTATCTGGAGATCCTCAGCCATCTGCCGGAAGCGGTAACGCCCTCACCCGAGCTACAGCAAAGTCAGCTGGAAACACTGCAACTCGTGGATCAAATGCTGAACGGTCTGGGCAGCAAAGCACGTCAGGCATTTCTGCTGTCACAGCTGGATAACCTCACCTACGCCGAAATCGCACAGCAGCTTTCGGTGTCTGTCAGTTCAGTGAAAAAGTATATGGCAAAAGCCACCGAGCACTGCCTGCTGTTTCGCCTTGAGCACGGTTTCTGAATCATGTCATCGCTCACTACTGAACAACGTCAGGCGCTGCGTAATGCCTCACATTGGTATGCCGTGTTAAGCGGCGAACGTGTCAGCCCGCAGCAGGAAGAAAAGTGGCAGCAGTGGGTCGATGCTAATCATGAAAATCAGTGGGCATGGCAGCAGGTAGAGAATCTGCGCCAACAAATGCAGACCATGCCGGGCAGTGTTGCCAGCAAAGCGCTGCATGATTCTCAACTGACTCGACGCCACGTTTTAAAGTGCTTACTGCTCGCTGTAGGGGCTGGCGCGAGCTGGCAACTTTGGCAAAGTGATATTTCCACTGGCATCCGCGCTGACTATCACACCGCGAAAGGCGAAATTCGCCAGTTCCCATTGAATGATGGTAACTTGCTCACGCTGGATACCGCCTCCGCTGCCAATGTGCGTTATGACGATAACGAACGCCGAATTGATTTGCTGTTTGGCACCCTGGCGCTCACCAGTGGCAAGGATGTGCAGAAGCGCCCGCTTCGTGTTTATACCCCACAAGGACAACTCACCGCGCTGGGCACTGAATTTAGCGTGGAGCGGCAAGAACATCGAACCCTGCTGAGGGTGAACCAGCATGCCGTGGCAGTGCGATTGGCGCAGCAACCACATCAGCTCATGACCGTGCAGCAAGGTCAGATGATGAGTTTCACCGCGAACACCTTCGATGCCTTGCAACAAACTAGTGAAAAACTGGAATGGACACGCGGTTTGCTCAGTGTCAGCGATCGCCCGCTTGGCGAAGTCATCGCTCAGCTTGCGCGTTATCGTCAGGGCGTTTTGCGCTGTGATCCCCGAGTCGCTCAGCTGCGCGTCAGTGGTACCTATCCCCTGTTGCAAAGTGACGTCGCGCTCGATGCTTTACAAAAAACGCTGCCGGTTTCTTTACAACGCGTTACGCGCTATTGGGTCACAGTGAAGGCCCGATAAAAATTTTTAAAAAAATCTCTCCGGTGATTGTCCCTTTTCTGCCGCTCATACGACTTCTCTCTGAATACACCAAAACAATGATAATTTTTGGAGACGTTATGACGGTTTCACGTGCCTCTTCACTGCGCGCATTGTCAAAAGCCAGCCCGCTGGTGATGGCCATTCGCCTGAGTTTTTTACCTTTGGCTTTTTTCACACCAGGTATTGCGCAGGCGGCAGCGGCGACCACCGCGCATTACACCATTCCTGCGGGTCCTCTTGATGCCACATTGAATCAGTTTGCGGCCTCAGCGGGTATTACGCTGTCTCTGGATGCCGAGCTGACACGCGGAAAAAAGAGTCCCGGCTTGCAGGGCGACTATACGATTAATGAAGCTTTCACCCATCTACTGCAGGGCAGCGATCTACAGGCTAACGGTCTCGGCGCGAATGTATGGACCGTCAAACCGCTGAGTCGCGCCGCGGGAGAACCCAGTCTGACCGTAGTAGGTGACTGGTTAGCTGATGCGCGTGAATCTGACGTATTCGAACACGCCGGCGCACGCGATGTGATCCGTCGCGAGGATTTCGCCAAAAACGGTGCCGCCAGCATGCGCGAAGTACTTAACCGTATTCCGGGCGTCAATGCGCCGGAGAATAACGGCACCGGCAGCCACGATCTGGCAATGAACTTTGGTATCCGTGGCCTTAATCCTCGTCTCGCCAGCCGCTCAACCGTGTTGATGGATGGCATACCCGTGCCCTTCGCACCTTACGGACAGCCGCAACTCTCTCTGGCGCCAGTTTCGCTGGGGAATATGGATGCGATTGACGTGGTTCGTGGGGGCGGTGCCGTTCGTTACGGACCCCAAAGTGTCGGCGGCGTGGTCAACTTTGTGACGCGTGCCATCCCTGAGCATTTTGGTATTGAAGCCGGCGTTGAAGGCCAGCTCAGCCCCACCTCCTCACAAAATAACCCGAAGGAAACCCACAATCTTCTGGTTGGCGGAACGGCGGATAATGGTTTTGGCAGCGCGCTGCTTTATTCGGGCACTCGTGGCAGTGACTGGCGTGAACACAGCGCCACACGCATTGATGATGTGATGCTCAAAAGCCGCTATGCGCCTAACGAAATCCATACTTTCACCAGCCTGTTGCAATATTACGACGGTGAAGCGGATATGCCGGGCGGCCTGTCGCGTGCCGATTACGATGCCGATCGCTGGCAATCAACACGACCTTATGACCGGTTCTGGGGGCATCGTCAGTTGGCCAGCCTGGGTTATCAGTTCCAGCCCGATCAACAGCATAAATTCAATATTCTCGGTTTTTACACCCATACCTTACGCAGTGGCTATCTGGAACAAGGCACGCGTGTCACGCTCTCGCCGCGTGAATACTGGGTGCGCGGCATTGAGCCACGTTACAGCCAGAGCTTTAACCTGGGATCCTCAGCCCATGAAGTTGGTGTCGGTTATCGCTACGTCAGCGAATCTGGGCATGAGATGCGATATTACACGCCAACGGTGAGTGGTGAATTGCCCTCTACTGCCAGTCCTTACGATCGCGACACGCGTTCCGGTACTGAAGCGCACGCCTGGTATATTGATGACCGCATTGATATTGGCAACTGGACCATCACGCCAGGGATGCGTTTCGAGCACATCAGCTCCTATCAACGCAATGCGATTCGTGGCACTCAACAGGACGTCAGTTACAACGCGCCACTGCCTGCGATGAACGTACTTTATCATCTCACCGACAGCTGGAACCTTTACGCCAACACCGAAGGCTCCTTTGGCACGGTGCAATACAGCCAGATTGGTAAAGCGGTAGAGAGTGGCAGTGTCGAACCCGAGAAAGCACGCACCTGGGAAATCGGCACTCGCTATGATGACGGCGCACTGACGGCCGAAATGGGGCTGTTCCTGATCAACTTTAATAATCAGTACGATTCGAATCAGACTGACGATTCGGTGACCGCGCGCGGAAAAACCCGTCATACCGGCCTGGAATCACAGGTGCGTTATGACCTCTCTTCCCTGACGCCGACGCTGGAAAACGTGTCGGTCTATGCCAGCTACACCTACGTTAATGCCGAAATCCGTGAAAAAGGCGACACCTACGGCAATCAGGTACCGTTCTCACCGCGTCAGAAAGGCACGCTTGGCGTAGATTACAAACCAGGCAACTGGACGTTCAACCTCAACAGTGATTTCCAGTCGAGCCAGTTCGCTGACAACGCCAATACCGTGCAGGAGAGTGCCGATGGCAGCACCGGCCGCATTCCCGGCTTTATGCTGTGGGGCGCACGTGCCAATTATGATTTCGGCCCACAGATGGCCAACCTCAATCTGGCCGTTGGCGTGAAGAATATGTTCGACCAGGACTATTTCACCCGGTCCTATGACGATAACAACAAAGGCCTCTACGCCGGGCAACCGCGTACCTTCTATCTGCAGGGTTCACTGAAGTTCTGATAAGCCATTACAACCGGGCAGCCCTTAGACTTGCCCGGTTTTTTGCTTTTGTGGAGATCTCACTATGCAACAATTACTTCGCTGGCTGATGATCGGATGTTTTATCGCATCGGCTTTCAACGCGCACGCCGTCACGGTGCAGGATCAGCACGGGACTTTTACCATTGATAAGGTTCCTCAGCGCATTGTGGTACTGGAGCTATCCTTTGCCGATGCGCTCGCGGCGGTGGCCGTTAGCCCGGTGGGGATCGCTGATGACAATGATCCACAACGTCTGCTGCCAGAAGTCCGTCAGCAGCTGCAACCCTGGCAATCCGTCGGCCTGCGGGGACAGCCAAGTCTGGAAGCCATTAGCGCCTTACATCCCGACCTGATTATTGCTGACAGCAGCCGCCACACCGCGATTTATGCTGCACTGCAGCGCATCGCGCCGGTCTTATTGCTGCAGTCGCGTAATGAAACCTACGCGGAAAACCTGCAGTCTGCCGCGATCATTGGTGATGTGGTCGGCAAACATAGTGAAATGCAGCAGCGCCTGGCATTGCATCAGCAACGCATGCATGATGCCGCCGCAAAATTGCCGGCAAATACCCCGGTGCTGTTTGGTACTTCACGTGAAAACCAGTTTACCCTGCACTCTTCAGCCAGCTATACCGGCGGCGTGTTGATGGCGTTAGGTCTCCAGGTGCCACCGCCCATCAATCATGCGCCGATGACTGTGATCAGCCTGGAACAATTGCTGGCAATCAATCCCAGCTGGATATTAGTAGCGCACTATCGCGATGAAAGCGTCGTGAAAAAATGGCAGCAAGATCCGTTGTGGAGCCTGATTAATGCTGAACAGCAGCATCATGTCCGCGCAGTGGACAGCAACAGTTGGGCGCGCGCACGTGGATTGTTTGCTGCAGAAAAAATTGCCAGTGACGCTGTCACGTTATTTGCCGAACCATGAAGTCATCTTCCCGCTGGCTCATCAGCCTGCTGGCATTGGGCACCGCCTTTTGGTTCAGCTTAATCAGTTTTGCTGCACTGCCGATATCCGCTCAGGCGGCCTTACACGCGCTGCTGCCGGGAGATGCGCACAGCATAGCGGAGGCGCTGGTATTTAATCTGCGCCTGCCGCGAGCACTGGTGGCTATCTTGCTGGGAGCCAGTCTGGCGTTGGCCGGGGCACTGTTACAGGTGCTGACCCACAATCCGCTGGCCTCACCGGCTATTCTTGGCATTAACAGTGGTGCGGCTCTGGCGATTGCGCTGACGTCGGCCTTCAGCCCCATTGCGCTGGAAGGCTACCCGCTTTCGATCATCGCGGCTGCGGGTGGTGGGTTGAGTTGGCTCTGCGTCAGTGCAGCAGGACGAGGCAGCAACCAGCACGCCGACCGCCAGCGGTTAATCCTTACTGGCATCGCCCTTTCCGCATTCTGCATGGCGTTAACCCGGGTAACGCTGCTGCTGTCGGAAGATCACGCCTTTGGCATCCTTTACTGGCTGGCCGGCGGTATTTCTCATGCGCGATGGCAACAAGTTTGGCTGCTGCTGCCGTTTGTCGTTTTCCTGACGCCGCTAATTTTACTTCAGGCGCGCGCGCTCAATCTGCTGGGCATCGGTGATGAGGCCGCTCATGCGCTGGGAGTGAATCTGTATCGCCTGCGATTATTACTCAGCGTGGCACTGCTGCTACTGGTGGGCGCGTGTGTGAGTGTGGCTGGGCCGTTAGGCTTTATCGGGTTGTTGGTTCCTCATCTGGCACGCGCATGGGTCGGTCACGATTTACGTACCCTGCTACCGATGTCAATGCTACTCGGCGCACTGATTTTATTAGTGGCAGATATTGCCGCTCGCTGGCTGGCATGGCCTGGTGAAATACCGGCGGGTGTGGTGCTGGGATTGGTTGGCGCCCCCGGATTCGTATGGCTGGCGCGGAGACGGCCATCATGAGTGCGCGCCTGGTGTTCTGTTTACTGCTGGCGAGCACGATGATCGCCTCGCTGTTCAGTTTGAAACTCGGCGTGCAAGACATGAGCTGGGCACTATTCTGGCAATCATGGCATTCCGCTGGCGATGCGCACTATGCCGTGTTCGAATATCGTTTGCCGCGTCTGTTGCTGGCGATACTGGTGGGAGCCGCGCTGGCTGTTTCCGGTGTCCTTGTGCAGGGCATTATTCGCAATCCCCTGGCGTCACCGGACATTCTGGGCGTCAACCATGCCGCCAGCCTGACCACACTGTCAGCGCTGCTGCTCTTCCCTGCGTTGCCTGGTTTCTGGCTGCCTCTGCTTGCCTTTGGCGGCGGGTGTCTGGCGTTACTGATATTACGCCTGCTGGTCGATTTCTCGGCGCCTTTACGGCTGGCGGTGGTGGGAATCGCGCTAGCTGCTTGCTGGGCGAGTCTGACGGATTACCTGATGTTGTCGCGCCCCCAGGACGTCAACATGGCACTCCTGTGGTTGACCGGCAGCTTGTGGGGGCGCGACTGGTCGATGGTCACGCTGGCATTGCCTGTACCGCTGTTACTGCTCGCCAGCCTGCGTTTAACGCGCGATCTTGATCTGCTGGCTCTCGGCGATGAGCGCGCCGCCACCCTGGGCGTTGGCCTGGTGTCGGTTCAGCGCTGGGCTTTTGTGGTCGCAGTGGCGCTGGCGGCAATCAGCGTGGCGATCTGCGGGCCCATCGGCTTCATCAGCCTGGTGGTACCCCATGTGATGCGTCATTGGGTGGGTGGGCGTCATCGCCGCTTGCTGCCGCTAGCGGCTGTTGGCGGTGCACTACTGCTGGTTTTAGCCGATTTATTCGCACGCACCCTTGCACCCCCGATGGAACTGCCTGCTGGCGTGATTACGGCACTTCTGGGTGCTCCCTGCTTTTTCTGGTTACTGATTAGGATGCGCTAAATGCAACTTTCAACTCAGGATCTCTGTGTCGGTTATGGCAACAAACGCATCCTTCACCATCTTAATCTGACGCTCCCGGCAGGAAAGATTAGTGCGTTGCTCGGTCCCAACGGCTGTGGCAAATCGACGTTGCTGAAAAGTTTCGCCCGATTACTTACCCCGCAGCACGGCGAAATACGCATTGCACAGCAAGCGTTGCCGTCTCTGACCTCTCGCCAGCTGGCACGACGTCTGGCGTTGTTACCACAACAGCATTTGACGCCCGAAGGCATCAGCGTTGAAGAGTTAGTGGGTTATGGCCGTAGTCCGTGGCTGCCCTTTTGGGGCCGCTTGTCAGCCAATGATAAAGCACAGGTTCAGCGCGCAATGGCACGCATGGACATTTGCGATTTAAAGCATCAGCGTGTGACGGCACTTTCTGGTGGACAGCGCCAGCGGGTATTTCTCGCTATGCTACTGGCGCAGGATACGCCGCTGGTTTTACTCGATGAACCCACCACCTGGTTAGATATCAATCATCAGGTTGAATTAATGAAGTTAATGGGGGAACTCAAAGCACAGGGTAAAACCGTGATTACCGTGCTGCATGACCTCAACCAGGCCGGTCGCTATTGCGATCACCTGGTGTTATTGAAACAGGGGCAATTGGTGACACAGGGCACACCGACAGAAGTATTAACACCACCGGTATTACGTGAGGTTTTTCAGATCGAGGCCAGCGTGGTGGCCGATCCATTATGCGGCGCACCACTCTGTTTATTTCACGATGTCTGAATTAAGCGCTGCCAAAGGTGGGCAGCCAACCCAGCCAGCTCAGTGACCAGGCGAGGATATTCAGCACACCGAAAATCATCACCAGCACAATTGAGAGCGTGGAACGCGGCATCCCGGCAAAACGCTGTTGTGCCTTCCATGCCAGCATCGCCGGGATAAAAACAGCCCAAAGCGTAGCAAACAGCCCCGCAAAGCCAATCGCGGCGACAAAGCCATGCGGCCAGAGTAATGATGCGATTAACGGCGGCAGAAAGGTCAGACAGGCAGTTTTCAGACGTGCAACAGGCGAATTGCCCCAGCCTAAACGATCGGTGATGAAGTCAAACAGTCCGGCGGTGACGCCAAGAAAGGACGCAATCACAGCAAAATGCGAAAAAATGGACATCATTAATGCCAGGGCGCTGACATGCAGATGATTGCTCAGGGCCGCCATCAGCGCGGCGATATCGCCACCTTGTTGCACGATCGCGGGGAAGGCCGCGCGAGGTAGATTGCCCATGGTGCTGGTAATCCAGAACAAATAGAGTGCCAGCGACATCAGAGTACCTAACACTAGCGCTTGTGTGATATGTCGTTTGTTGCCGTCGTAGTAGCTTACCAATCCGGTGATATTGCCGTGATAGCCAAAAGACGCCAGACAAAACGGCAATACACCGAGGGCATAAGGCCAATAGCTTTCTCCCGTTGGTGCAGTGCTGATTAAGGAAGGCAGACTGACCTGAGTGAGTAAGCCACCGAATAGCAGGATCAGCAGCAGGATTTTCGCCAGGACACAGAAAGTCATTAAGCGGCTCACGCCGGTCGTGCCAAGCCACACCACGGCGGCAACGCAGAGCGTAAGCGCAATTTTCGCGCCTGCGGTGGAGAGCGGCAGCCCCGCCAGGTTCAGCGAGTGTTGATAAACCGGACCGCTGGCGGAGATGTAGGCATAAGTCAGGATACCTAATACAAATAAAATGCTCAGACCGTTAAGCACTGCCCAACCGTGACCCAATAAATCTTTAGTTAAGGTGTCGTAACCGGATCCCTGTGGATAGTGCAGGCTGGTGCGCATGAACAGCAAACCGGATAGCAACATCGCGCCCCACGTCACCAATAACAGCAGCAGCGCCCAGCCAAACCACGCACCGGCCATCACAATCGGCAATGTGAACATACCCGCGCCCACCACTGTGCCGCAGATAATCATCGCGCCCCACCAAACGGATGGCTGGCGACGGCTAAAGGTTAACTCCGTCATTTTTTAAATCCCTGCAGATATCAAAGGCGGCGATATTACACGGAAAGAGGCTTTAGGGTGAGGCAACGGCATCAGGTCGTGGTGCGGTGAGTGTCAGCTTAGGGTGACAGCGTCACTCGCTGGTGGCGTGTTCAGACTTGTTGTTGATGAATTCATCGAAACATTGGTAAGTGCTGGTATCAAATAACGAAATGGCTTCAACCTCATTCATTGGTATCACATGCCGGAAATGTTGCAGGTTCAATCCCTTTGAGTCCGCCGTAATCCCCTTCTTCAGATAGAGTTCGTAATAACGATGTTGTTCGTGATAATACAACGTGTCCTTATCCGGTAGCCACTGATGCAAGGGATGATTGAAAGGTGCTGGGTGAGACTGTGCTCTATACGGGGTGCGGCGACATAACCAATGTAGACCTTGCGTGATTTAAGCGTAACGAAAATCAACATGTCTTCATCAATAGCCTGAACCAGCAGGGATTCAATCGCATCCATGGCAGCCATTTCACGATAGGCGGCCTGACGGACGCGTTCGTCACGCAAGGATTTTTGTGCGGCATCACCTGCCCTCCAGGCGATAAAACATCCTGCACACAAAGAGAGAATGAAAAACAGTGGATATGAGAGAGCCGTTTTGTTCGTTAACCACGAATAGAAGTCTTTGATGCCATAGGTGGACACAAACAGATGGGGGATTGAAATAATGAGACTAACAATGAGTAAAAACAGGTAGATGAACAGAATCAGGCAAAATCCCTGAATGACAAACTTGCAGCCATGCATGGCAACATAAAAGTACGATGTCCAGCCATTAGTTCTGGCCTGACGTATGCGTGATTGATAATGATTTTCTGTAAACCAAAAGCCACAGACCAATACCACCATAATCACCAACGGACCCATCGTTAATCCTTAACGTTTCGCGGCCAATTCCTTCATGCGAGCCTGCATGGAATCGCGGACCTGCGGATTACTCATATTTAACCAGGCATTACCGTTCGCATCAGTGATAATTTTGCTGTCATTTGACTGCTCAATATCCTGCTGGTTGATTGATTGCATCAATCGCCCCGGCATGCTGAGAAAACGCTCCAGAAATTTTGGCATATGATCTCCTGACTTCACGAAGTTTAAACCGTCAACGGGCATCAACCGTTTCAACATGATGCCTACACAAAGTGAAAACTCAACCTTTCCTTAAATTTCGACATTTAAATGTGGGCAACATTCAATCTAAGTCTGAAAAAGTACCCCTTTTAGAAGGCAAAACAAGCCATCTCGCTTTAAATGAACTGAATATTTATACAGCACTGAGCGGTGAATCTCCAACGATAAATCAAGCACACTTGCTGACGCTGGCTACTGACAAGGGCGCACAAGGGGTGCGCCCTTGCATCCATCATTGATAAAACGCGGGGCGTGGAGGCATAGTAATCGGCACAATTTCACCGTTATTCTGTGCGGCAACACAAGCATCAGCGGCAACAGCAGCAGCATAGCCATCCCAGGCAGATGGGCCAGTCATGTTGTCAGACAACACATTGTTAATGAAATCCTGCAATTCCACATCATAGGCATCGATGAAGCGCTTTTTCCAGTCGGTCAGAATTCCCGTGGAGAGCTTAGCCGCACTGCGCGTCTGGATGGACATCGGCTCAGGCAAGCTGGCAATTCCGGTTTCACCCACCACTTCGCACTGGATGTCATAGCCGTAGGCGCAGTTGACGAAAATTTCGACGTCAATGCGTACGCCCTTCGCCGTTTCCAGCAGCACTATCTGTGGATCCTTTAGATGGGATGAGGCTTTACGAGTTTTACGCGGATAAATCACCTGAGCACTGACGTAATCGTCTTTTAATAACCAGCGCAGGACATCCAGCTCATGAATCAGCGTATCGGTTATCGCCATATCTGTGGTGTATGAATCGCCGACTTCCGGATTACGGTGCGCGCAGTGCAGCATCAAAGGTTCGCCAATTTCACCGCTATCAATCACGTTTTTCAATGCTCGATAACCACTATCATATGGACGCATAAAGCCAACCTGCACCCGTTTTTTACCCCCGGCGATTTCCGCTTCCACAATATTTATACAACCCTGCGCTGTCACCGCCAGCGGCTTTTCACAGAACACGGCTTTACCGGCTTTAATCGCTGCCAGCACAAATTCTTCGTGCGTTGGACCCCATGATGTCACCAGAATAGCCTGCACGTCCGGGGCATTGATCAGGTCATGTGCATTGTCATAGATCTCGGCTTTAAGCCCGAGATCGCTAATGATCTGTTCACAGTTCGGACGGTTGATATCATTCAGTGCAACTACGCGGGCATTTTGCAGTACCTGACTGCAACGACGAATGTGTTCGCGGCCGATTGCGCCAGTGCCGATTACACCAATATTGAGCGTCATGGTTTGTTCCTTCGATCTTCTGTACAAGTAAAATTAATGGTTCAGATAGTCAATGCTGGTACGAATTTCACGCGCGATATCCGCTTCGCTCCACGCATCCATCGCTGACGAGAAGGGTTCGAACGCGTAAACTCCGGTGTAACCCATCTCCTCCAGGCGCTGGACTTGCTGCTTCGATTGCAGCCGATCATCAGCACTGAGCATGATGCGTTCTTCATCGGTCAATACTGCGACTGGACGTGCATCTGTCACGCCCGACAGGTGCACCAACCCGATATTGTTGACGTCAATGCCTTTGGCGAAGTCTTGCTCTGCCCCTTCATACAAATGATGATGGAAGGTATCGAGTACGATTTTGAATGGCACACCCACCTGCTTAATCAGTTTTTGTGCCAGCGCCGCTGAACGCAGTGAACTCTGCGGAAAGCCCAACGGCTCCACCAGCCCTTCGATGCCATATTCGTCAAATAGCGGTGCGAGGGTTTGTAATGCCGCCACCGTTTGTTCGCTGGAGATAACCGTGCCGTCATTTAACGGACACAACACCAGCGCTTTCGCACCCGTTTCACGCGCGTCTTCTAATAAACTCCGCGTTTTTTCTAATACCTGATCGGATAATTGGTTAAATGGATAGACTGCGTTAATCGTTTCAATCGTGAGTGCGTGTTCAACGGCAAGCTTGCGAATTTCTTCGCCACCTAAACCATCCGTCACACTCCCACCCTTCATATCATTACGGATTTCAACTTTATTTAACCCCAGGTCTTTCACCAGGGTGAAAAACTGATTGATAGTTAAATTAGGTGCAATTTTACGGTTAACACAAAATCGGTCATTACTTATTTTATACGTCATGATATTTCCTGAAATAATTATCAGTTTTTTTAAATTCTTTTTTCTGCAGCGCTTAACTGATTTGATAGTAATTTATCTTTTTCATCTGTACTGCTTAAACGTTGAGTGATTTACATCAACGTTATGCAGATACAGAATCCTCACCGTTAAGGCTTACCGTCGTACAACGCAAAGAAGTAATGCTCGACCTGTTCGAGACTGCGGCCACGCGTTTCCGGGATGGTGCGCAGTACAAACATCGAGCCGCCAATACCAATGATTGCGAAGGTCAGGAAAGCACCAGCCAGACCAAAGGCAGCCAGCAATATCGGGAATGCCATTGAGATAGCAAAGTTGGCCATCCATAAAGCAAATACCGCGCCTCCCATGCAAATTCCACGCATTCGCGCGGGGAAGATCTCCGACAGCAGTAACCAGGTTACCGGAGAGAGTGCACCTTGCTGGAAGCACAGGAACATCAGCATGCCAGTCAATACCAAATAAGCGCGCAGCAGATTAACCTCTCCACCCGCCAGATATTCCGGCATGAAGAAGCACACGGCGGCAATAAAGAACAGGCACGCCGTGCAGCCCATTTGCCCTACCAACACCAGTGGCCGGCGGCCGATTTTGCCTATCATCCAAATGCCCACCAGGGTCATCAGCACGGAAATGACGCCGTTCGCTATGGTGGCAAACAGTGCGGCATCATTACTCAGCCCGGTCGCAGTCAGCATAGTTGGCGCGTAATACATAATGGTGTTAACGCCCGTCAACTGCTGGATGGCGGCAATACCAATCCCTAAAAGAAATACCTTACGCAGCCAGGGGGTGCGCAGATCGCGCAGTCGGCCTTTGCCTTTCTGACGGTTTTCCTCAATGGTCTCTTCAATTTCTTCCAACTCCCACTCAACATCTTCAGCCGCACGAGTCTTCTCCAGTACTCGCCTGGCTTCAGGGGTATTGCCTCGCATCACAAGCCAGCGTGGACTCTCCGGCATGAAAATCATACCCAGCCACAACATCACTGCGGGAACCGTAGAGAGTGCCAGCATCCAGCGCCACGTATGTTCACCACCCCAGATTTCATTGAAGGTCGCATTCGAGACATAGGCCAGCAGTTGACCCGATACAATCATCAACTCCTGCAGGGTCACCAGTTGGCCGCGTTTGTTGGCGGGCGCGATTTCAGCGATATAGACCGGCACGGTCGCCGCCGCACCGCCCACGGCGATACCGAGAAAAAGGCGTGACACAATCATCGACACCACATCCGGTGCAAAGGCGGAACCGACTGCGCCAAGGGCAAAAATAAATGCCAGTGAAATGATGATTTTGCGACGGCCCATGGCATCAGCAAAGTGCCCGGCAAGCAGAGCGCCGAACGCTGCACCAAACAGTAACGAGCTGGTGACCAGCCCGGTGGTAAAAGGGGTTAATTGCAGGTCACTGCGCATAAATAACAGCGCACCCGATACCACCCCGGTATCGTAGCCAAATAATAATCCGCCTAAGGTTGCCACCAGTGCAATAATCTTCACAAAGGGCTCAGTTCGCGTCACGCTATTTGGACCTGACGCGGTGTTGGTCGAGATATACAGTTCTTTTTCCATAACCTCTCCTGGTAAAATGCATTTGGAAATACAACAGAACAAAACAGAAAATGACGCTATCGGTATTTTTATTTCATGTTAATTTTTATTTGAAATTCATTTTTCGAAATGTGACATCAAGCATTCTGGCTGATTTATTTTGATGGTTAAACATCAAAAGGGAGCGTTAATTTAAAGAGAGAGAGGCGAAGAAGGATTCGAATAACCCTGGGTTGAGGTGGGCGATATTAATTAATGGCGGCGTGTATGTATTTAAACATTCGAGCGAGGAAATAAGAAAACCCTTACGCCAATGCCTATTGGCGTAAGGGGTGAATACAATCAGAATTGCCAGCGAACACCGCCGTTGTAGCGCCAACCTTTGGTGCCGTTACCATCAATTTCCTGGCGATAGTCCGCCTCGGCGTACAATGAGAGATTCCCTTTCAGCGCAGCCGTGCCACCGATGCCAACGTCCCACATCTGACCAAACTTCCCGCTGTCAAAACTGACGCTATCCGCGCTGCCGTTAATGCCCGCTCGCGTGGTCGCGGCCCCTCCCCAACCGCGCGTGTAATTGGTACGGATGTAAGGCGTGTATTGCTGCCCAGCTGCATCTTGCCAGCTGCGATCCAAACGCGCACCAATGCGACCAATGGTTTGATCGTAATCGCCCCAACTGACGCGGGTGTTATCTCGATCCACCAGATCATCCATGTTGAGCTGCAGGTACATTAATTGCGCCTGCGGTTCAAGGCGAATGCCGTTGCCCAGCTGCCATGGATAGCCCGTTTCCAGGGACGCGCCCCAGCCATTGCCTTTCAGTTTGCCCACCTCTTTCTGCCGCGCAATATCGGTATCGCCACGATGCCAGTCGAATGACAGCGCCCCATCAACATAGAAGCCACTTTCACGTAGCCAGGTGCCATAGAGCGACAAGGTGTCGCTATCGAAGCTGGTTGAACTGTAACCGTCCGCTGCATCGGGACGAATACGGGCATTACCGCGGGTATAGGCCACGCCGGCTCGCAAACTGTCGCTGGCGCCCTGCAGATGAATCAGATTGCCGCCCAGTTGCACCGCGCTGTAATCAAGATCGAAATCGTAGCCGTTTTGGCTCAGGCTGCGATCCGTCTTGTAAGTGAGGTTGGATCCAAGATAACGAATAAACATCTCGCCGCCGTTACCCGCGCTGCTGCCTGAATCCTGGCGCAATTCGCCCAATCGCTTATGCAGATCGTCCATCACCGCCATGTTGTAGTAGGCCAGCCCGACCGGCGCAGAAATATATGATGGCATCTGAGGCGTAAGTTGTGGACGCACCGCATTACCTGCCGCCTCGCTGACAAAGTTGCTCGCAAGACGAAAATCCTGACCGGTTCCGTTTGAACTGTTGTAAAGGCCATATTGATAAGGACCGGATGCGACATAGCCATTCGCCAGCACGAAGCTATTAGCACCAGCGTTGCCTGTCACCTGCGCCAGTGTAATACCTTGCTCCGGCGTAATAACCGCCAGGCGGTTCGCCACCGGGTTAACATCCAGCATTGTGGTGCCGCTGGTGTTGCCATTCACGCGCAGGCTGTCGCTTACACCATTGTCAATCTGCGTGTTCAGCTTCACATGACCGCCAGCTGAATTGAGATCCCCATCGATGGTCAGCGTGTTGCCCGGCACCCTACTGCCATTGGTCAAATCCAGCGTACCGGCATTATTCACCACCAGCGAACCGTCGGTTGCGCCACTCAGGAGTGGATTGACGCCATCACCCGCATACAACGTTGAACCTTCATCGATATTGATGGTGCTGTGCGCCAGTTTCAGATTATCGGTCAACGTCCACTGGGTGTTATTGAAGTTAATGGTGCTCCAGCCGCCGCCAAGGTTGGTCCCTTTACTCAAGTCATCGGCAGAGAATGACCCGCCGCGCGCATTGATGTCATTAAAATACAGCGTACTGCCTGCACCATTCTGCGTGGTGATGTGCCGGGTATTAGCCAAATCTACTTTTTCCACCAGCGCCTGGTTGGTGCCGTTCCCCATGGTCACGCTGCCATTCAGCGTACCGCCAGACACCTGCACGATGTCGTTACCGGCACCGGTATTCACATCCCCCACCACGCTACCTGACATCAGTGCAATCCGGTCGTTGGTCGCGCCGCCCGCCACCACCTCAATATCCGGGAAAGTCGCGCTGATTTGCCCCTGGTTGATAAACAATGTCTGTCCACCGCGCAGATCAATCACTGGTGACACTTTACTGTTTGAGACGATATTGCCCCGGTTAATCACCTCACTGGCCGTGTCAGTAACAATCGCCGATCCACCAGTAAAGTCATACACGCCGATAAAGCCTTCGTTGATCACTTTGCCGGTAGTATTGGCGCGTACACCGGTTGTGTTGGCACCCGAAAGGAAAATGTAATAATTGGGACCGAGGGTTAAATCGTTATGGGTGACAGAACCATCCTCATTGGCAAACAGATAGCCGATGCCCGGCGCGTTGGTCTGGCTGTTACTGCTGACATTGAGATAAACATGGTCGTCATAGCCGAACGAGGTTGCCGAGCGAATGCCATTACCGCCATTGACGTCCAGTCGCACATAATTCAGGGCGATATTGCTGGTTTCTGCACGATTATTAATAAGATTGCGGGCACCACTCAATACCACATGATCGGCGCTAAATCCGGAGGCACCGCTATCAATCAACACCGTGTCTGCGTCACCGCTGGACCAGATATTGCTGCTGTAGCTGTTGTACTGATCGCCTTGCCCATCACCAATAATGTTGAGCGAACCGCCATTGCCGACGCGAATGGCAGCCGTTCCTTCGGAATAGATTTGTCCGCTGCTTTGTCGATAAGTCGAGGAGCCTGATGAGGCATCCAGCGCCACCCCTTTATACGCGAAGATCGAACCACTGTTGATCAGCAGGCCGCCGTCCGTCAGTGCAACCGCGCGGCTATTATTGCCATTGACGGTGATGGTGCCCTGGTTATTGATATTGCCGTAGCTGCCAGCGCTGAATAACGAGATATTCTCAGCATCCGTCGTCAGATTGGCGCTGTTACTGATGCTACTTAAGCCTTCAAGCGCCTGATAACCGATTTGATTGGCAGCATGGAAGGTAATTTGACTGCCTTCACCAATCTCCACCTTACCGCCATTAGCCGCCTGTGCGCCTACCGCATGTTCACCGTACAAATTAATGGTGCCATTTTGGTATAAATAAGCTGCGTCACCATAAGCCACGCCACCCACGGAAGGCAGTGCCGCGCTGGCATTACCTGCGGAGACGTTGATCGTACCGTTGTTGGTTGCACTTGCGCCAACCGAGTAGGTGTAACCCTCGACGTAAAGCCCGCTACTGCCATTGGTAATCGACACCGAGCCATTATTGGTGGCATTACCGCCAAGCGATGCGATCCCGGTGGTGTTGCTGCCTTGCAGCGTGATATCACCGTTATTGATCAACTGTCCCTGGCTACTGGCAATAAAACCAACCTGCCGATCCTGCGAGCCATGGATGTCCGCATTGTTGGTCAGCAAGGTGTTGGTGTAAGGAAGCCTGGTGGAATTGGTAATTAAGCCGTTGAGGTCGGTACGATTGCCCTGTACCTGAGCCACGATGCTGTGTATGCCATTCATATTAATGGTCGTTGCCGCGTCGATTGTGCCCTGAGCCGCGCCCTCAATACGCAGGCCGATGCCATTTTCGCCGAGATTAAAGATCGCATTGCCGGTGCTGACCGTGGTGTTATCGCCACTGCCAAGAACGGCGGTGGAAAGGTTACCGTTTGAGTTTAGCGTCATGCCACTGCCATCAAATTTCGCGCCATCCTGCACACGAAATATTGATGCGTTATCGCCCGTTACGCCGTAGTGGCCATTCTCGGGCAGCAAGATCTTCGCGTTCGGGCCCATAGCGAGAAAGGTGATTTGATTAGCACCGCTGTTACCCGTAGGAACTGCCGCCTGCGCCACATTGACCGTGGCATTGCCTTCAGCGCGTATCCCAATCGCGCCCGCACCGTTTAAGGTGATCGGTCCGGTGATATCCGCCGAAGCGGCGCCGCTATCGATACCTTTCACCCATACTGCGGTGTTTCGTGTCCCTGCTGTGACATTTGCATTCCCGGCAATATTGATTGGGCCACTGGACCAGGCGTGCGCAAGGCCACCGTCATTCGCCGTCACCAACAGGCCGGTGCCGTTATCGCCATTAAGGTTAATCACCCCGGCGTTGCCCACCTGGCCGCCGCTGCCGGAATCCAACACTGCCAGACCCGTGCCGCGACCGTTGACATCAATCACGCCATTGTTACGGGTGACAGCATCCCCGCCGCCGCTGACGCTCATCGCCGCGCCACCTTGTACACCAGACCCCATAACGATGTGGCCGTTATTGATTGCACTGGAGTTATCCAATTGAAGGATACCGTTGGCGCTATTCAGCAGAATGTCAGAGGTCGCATCACCCGGATGATTTTGCGGCGTACGGCCAAGATAGATCGTGCCATTGTTGGTGAAGGTGCTCGCAGCACCACTCAGCGTCACCGCTGTAGCGCTGCCGTTGTCACCGACCAGATTGATAGTGCCGTTGTTCACACCAGCGCTGTTATCCAGCAGGACGGCTGATCCCGTGCTATTGATAATGCCGTTGTTGATAAAATGACTGTCGCTGGCGTTGACGGCTAATCCGTTTATGCCGAGCGTGCTGTTATCAATTCCAGTGCCATCGGCATTATTGAAGAAACCGCTATTGATCACACCGTTATTGATGCCGCTGCTGCCATTGGTTAAGACCAGCGCATCATTATCGGTGATTCCGCTGCCGGTACTGGCAAGCTTGCCGTTAATGGTTGCGGTGGCACCATTGTCCGCACGCATTGCTCCACCGTTGGCATTGGCCACCTCAAGGGTTTTCCCCGCCTCAACGGTAGCATGCGCATTGGCACCATCCGCGCTGAGTACCACGCGTTCCCCAATTGGCAGGAAGGCTTCATCCTCATCCGGAGTATTCACTCCCCACACCACCTGTCCGCTGCTGAGCGTTACCGCTTTATTAAACTCGTTGTTGTAGTCAGCGGAACTGATTTGGCCGTTTCGCAGTTGATCTATCAGCCAGTCGTTGTAACTTTGCAGGTCACCCAACGACGTCACGTTGAAGTCGGTAGTATCGCCATACAGGCTGGTCACACTGAATGCGCCGTTATAGGTCACCAGATTGTCCACATTCAGGCCCCAGCGCGACACGGCAGGAATCTGCGTCGCGGTGAAAGTAATGCGGTTATCCGAATCCCAGTTCATATTGCCTTTATTACTGGCGGTAAATAAGCGGCTCTGTTTTGCCGCCATCTCCCAGCCATTGGCTACCGTGCTGGCTCCCTCAGTGCCTAATTGTACGTTAATGGTGCCATTACTCACCGAGGCGACACGCGCATCAATGTACTGTTGATTGTTCACCTCTTCGAAATCGGTGACCAGGGTGCTGCTATCGACCGGAGCAAGATTGCTCAACGCGGCAGTGTTGTAAGTCTGAAAATTGCTGTAAGAGCGTTGATCTTCATTAGGCACGGAGATAGTGAAATCCTGCGCACCTAAACTCAGCCTCTCTTTGCCTAATAAGTTGTTATCTGTCACCAGCCTGCCTTGATCCTGCAACTCGCCAATGGAGACCTGCAGTTCGCCACTTTTACCCGGCGCGAATTGCGGCAAACCCGTTAGCGACTGGGTGCTGCCATTACACACGCAAAACACCCCTACTTTGTTATCATTTTTCGCAGGGTCAAAGGGTTGAATAACGGCGGCATTGATTTGCATCGCAGGAATAATAATGCCTTGTGCAGCCAGCAAGCTGATAACCAGCGGTTTTAATTTAAACAACATCCTTTCCTCCAGAGAGAAAATAATATTTATCGCGCGGCAGCCAGCGCCGTGCATGACGGTTCATTTAATAAACGTGAGAACAAGAATGGAGAACGTATTATGTCGAGTTATCTCACCATTTCGTAAAGAAAACGTCTAGCTGGAGTTAAGGTGAATGGAGGGGTTTAAGTCAAATTAAGAATTAACCCTTTAATATCAGAAAGTAATGCGGGATTGATTTGTAATTACCTCCTCATTTATATCAATGTGTTAGCTTCAGTTTAAAGTCCAGGCTTTACTGAAATTATTATGATTTATACATTCTCATTATTAATGATCTCAAAAAACGAAAAACATCCTTTCCAGTGAAATAGATCCAGTCTATTTTTTACTTTAACGTCATTAAGATTAATAAGCGCAGCGCTATCACGGGCCGAAAATAATAGAGACAAACTTGATGACGTGTCGATATTCGATGAGAGGTTTTAACGCGAGGATGTAAAATCGCGCCATCCTAAATCTGTGATCATTCGCGCAACAAACGAGAAAACATCCTTGTATGGTAGTCTAACATTATAAACCTGCAGGATTTTGGCTATGGCATCTTCTACCCTTACTCAGACCCAAACGGCACAGGGAAATCACACCTCACTCATCCGCCGTGTCGCCAGTGCTTCAGCGATTGGCACCGCCGCGGAATATTATGATTTCTTTGCCTATGGCACGGCTGCAGTGCTGTTTTTTGGCCACCTGTTTTTCCCCAGCCACGATCCTTTGATTAGCACCCTCGCCGCGTTTGCCACTTATGCTGTTGGCTTCCTCGCGCGGCCGATCGGCGGCATTGTGTTCGGCCATATCGGCGACAAAGTTGGGCGTAAAAAAGCATTGGTCGCCACAATTCTGATTGTCGGTCTCGGCACTTTCTGCATTGGCCTGCTGCCAACCTATGAAAAGATTGGCATCTGGGCGCCGGTGCTGCTGATCGCTATTCGCTTGCTGCAGGGTTTTGGCGTGGGCGGTGAACAAGCTGGCGCCGTGCTGATGACCGCCGAATATTCTCAGGCATCACGACGCGGTTTCTTTGCCAGTTGGGTACAAATAGGTGCGCCGGTGGGGTTCCTGCTGCCGCTGGCATTGTTTGCCATTCTCAATGCCACTCTGAGCGCGGATCAAATGATGGATTGGGGTTGGCGCGTGCCCTTCTTACTAAGCGCACTGCTGGTGATTGTGGGTCTGTTTATTCGTTTACGTATCGATGAATCACCGGTGTTCGCCGCTATTCGTGAAACCAAAGCGGCCGAATCACGTCCTTTAAAAGAAGTGTTACGCGGCAATCCGCGTCTGGTGGTCAATGGTGTGGCCGCTAAGTTAATCGAGGCCTGCGCCTTTGCCCTTTTCACGGTGATCATCCTTGCGTGGGGCAAAGCCAATAACCTCGACGCTGGCATACTGATGAACAGCATGATCGTAGCGGTGATTCTCGAGATATTTGCTATTCCGTTGATGGGTGCCTTATCCGATAGGATCGGCCGCAAACCGGTATACATGATGGGCGCGCTGCTGATTGTGATTTCCATCGTGCCGTTCTTTTATGCCTTATCGCAAAACAGCTACTGGCTGACGCAAATTGCGATGATTGTGGCGCTGACGCTCGGCCACAGCATGTGTTACGCCCCACAGGCGTCCTGGTTCCCGGAACTGTTCCCGACGCACATTCGCTGTAGCGGGATTGCGGTGATTTGGCAGGTGGGATCGTTAATTGGCAGTGGCGTACTCGGATTAGTGGCGGTGAAAATCCTGCAGGTGACCGAAGGGCACTGGTACGGGCTGGCACTGTATGTTGCGGTGCTGGGAGTCATTTCCGTGATTGGCCTGTTGCGCTTGCCCGAAACGGCACCGGGACGTCGCAATGGCGAATACCATACATGGGAGCAACACTAATTTTTTGATGGGCGCGCTGAGGTGCGCCCATATGCTTTATTCAGATAAACAATTCCACTTAAAGCATTTGATAGATCCCATCATTGCAATAGCATGACTTTTCACTCTTTTATTCTCTCAGCTGAATCGCTATCTCATGCGCAAATTGCATCAACGTTGTCTCTCATTAAATGACTTCGAGAAATATGCCCAAAAACGTCTGCCCCATCCGCTATTCGCCTATGTCTCCGGCGGTGTTGAGGACAACATTGCGCTACGTCACACTCAGCAATCCTATGCCAGCTATGGCCTGATACCGGAAAACATGGTGGATGTATCGCAGCGCAATACAGACGTTGAGCTGTTTGGCCATCGCTATGCTGCGCCAGTCGGTATTGCGCCGATGGGTATTTCCGCCATCACCGGTTTTCAGGGTGATATCGCCTTAGCGCGAGCGGCAGCCAGTAAAAACGTGCCCTTTATCATGAGCGGTTCATCTCTGATTCGGTTGGAAGACGTGGCCGCGGTCAATCCGGCGATGTGGTTTCAGGCCTATTTGCCTAAAACACTGGAAGAGATTGATGCATTAGTCGATCGCGTCAAGCGTGCGCACATTCCCATACTGGTGGTCACGGTGGATACTCCGGTCAAAGCCAACCGGGAGAACAATGTGCGGGCCGGATTTGCGACGCCTTTTCGCCCCAGTCTGGCATTGGCGTGGCAAGGCGTCACACATCCCCGCTGGCTTTACGGCACGTTGCTGAAAACCCTGCTCGCTACGGGCATGCCCTATTTCGAAAACAATAACGCAGTGCGCGGCGCACCGCTGTTTTCAAAAAATGCCGTGCGTGATTTCAGCGGGCGCAGCCATCTGACATGGCAGCATATCGAACATATTCGTCAGCGCTGGACGGGCACCATGGTGATAAAAGGCATTCTCAGTCGCAACGATGCATTACGTTGTAAATCCATCGGCATCGACGGCATTGTGGTTTCAAATCACGGTGGGCGTCAGTTGGATACGGTGATCCCGCCAATTTATGTCTTGCCCGAGATTGTCGCCGCAGCGGGGAATATGACGGTGATGATGGACAGCGGTATCCGGCGCGGAACCGATGTGATTAAAGCGATGGCGCTAGGAGCAAAGGCCTGCTTTGTCGGCCGGCCTTTTAACTATGCTTGCGCAGTCGGGGGGACTTCTGGTGTTGAACTGGCTATTGACCTGATCGTGAATGAAGTGAACCGCGATATGGGCATGCTGGGTACGCCATCGCTGGCATACCTTAATGAAAAGCATTTGCGCAGGATAAAGTGACAATGTCACATAGCCTTACCCACTGATGATGTGTTATGGCTGATGAGCTAATGTGCAATACGACTTTAGCGCCAATATACGTGAGTTAAAAACCGCTGAGCGTAAACAGCCTATGGCTGAGGGACGCAACAGCGGTTTGTTAGCCGAGAAAAAAATTGCGCAGCCGCTGGGTGTCCCGAGCGCTTCGGTTTTTGCACATGCGAATGAATAACCCGTAGCTATGGCTTACGCGGCAGCGAAACGCACAACAATCCGAAGACAATCAGTAAAACGCCAGCAAAACTGCTCCAGCGGAAAGCTTCACCAAACAAAGAAATGGCCGCCAGCCACACCAGCACATAGCTCAGGCTCAACAAAGGATAGAGCCTGTTTAGCGGCAAATGGCGCAGCGCCAGCATCCAGCACAGCATCGATAACGCATAAGCTCCCAGCCCAATACACAGCAGGAGCAGCGGCTGAAGATGCTGCCAGAATTGCGGGCTGAGTAACGCGGCTAATGGCGGGAAATCCAGCATCGCGGCACGCAGAACCAATTGCGCCAGTGACACCAGTAGCACGCTGCACAGCGCAAGAATCACCCCTTTCATAGGTGGCTCCCCATTAGCGCTACCCCGGCAACAATCGCCAGCGTGCCAAACCACTGTTGTAAGGTGTATGTCTCACGCCAGATCAACTTCGCCGCGAGGGCGACTAATACGAAGTTAAGACTTAGCATCGGATAGGCCACACTGACCGGCACCACCCGCAACACCAGCAGCCATAGCAACATCGCCACGCCGAGCAGAAAGATGCTCAGCGCGATCCACATAATGAGCCGTTTTTTACCGTGGCGCGTGCCCAGATACGCCGCCTGCTTTTGACAAAGCTGGGCGGCGCAGCTCAATAGACTAACCAAAAGAATGAGCAACAGATTCATGGCGTCGCGTTATAACCGTAATAGACCAGCCGGCCTTGACGATAGACATCATCCGGCGTTGGCATTGCAGGATCAGGTCCGTTCTCGCCCGAGTTGAGCATCATCACCACGGACACTTTGCCATGGCGACGATGTTCGCGCAGCCAGTCAGCAAATGCAGCACCATCGACATAGCGCGTTTGCGCATCGGGATAGCTGAGGCCGTATTGCAGTTCGCCCTTGGCATCGTAGAATGTGATATCACTGCGCTCTGTTTCCCATGCCACCGCAGCTGCGATGCCCGGATTGTCAGCCAGCAGATAGCGGCTGTCTGCCAGTTGATGATGCACCGCCCTTACAAAACTCTGTGGCTGTTTGGAATCACGAACTTTCTGCGGTATGGCAAAGCCCACCAGCAGCGCCAGGGCTAACGGGCAAAGCGCCGCCAGTTGCCAGCGACAGGCACCCGGTTTAAGACTGAACCATCCCATCATGCCCCAGCCTACAAAGGCCAGTACGCCACAGATTAAGGGCAGTATTTCATCATGGGTATAAACCGGCTTGTGCGCCAATCCCCATGGAGCAATGACCACCAACAGGACTACGGTTGTGATGGCGCCAAACAGCAGGTTGATCCAGCCATTAACTTTAAACACCTTCACTAACTGTGCAGAACCACTGTGAGCGTAATGCGCCATCAACAGCGCCAGCGGTGCAAAACACGGCATTATGTAGGTCGGCAACTTCCCTTTGGCGATGCTAAAGAACAGCAGCGGTAAGATCACCCAACTTAACAGGTAAACACTACCCGCATGTTGACTACGCTGGCGCCACGCACCCAGCAGTGAACCCGGCAGCAGCGCCAGCCACGGCAGACATCCTGCCAGCAACACCGGCAGGTAATACCAGAATGGCGCTTTGTGCTGCGCATCTTTCTCGGCGAAGCGTTGAATATGTTCGACCCAGAAGAAGTAATGCCAGAAATCCCCTTCCTGACGATAAATGGCCAGCGCCCACGGTGCACTGAGCAGTGCAGCGACGATGATTGTCAGTGGACCCCAGCGCAAAAGCTCACCGAAGCGTTTTTGCCAAATCGCCCAGGGCACTATTGCCAACACCGGCACCGCCAGCGCGAGAAAGCCCTTGGTCATAAAGCCCATCGCACAGGCTGCGCCCAGCAGGACATAGCCACACAGGCGCTGTTGCGTGGTGGAAGCTTGCGCTACCAGCCAATAACTGCACATCGCGGCGACCATCCATAACAGCAGGATCGGGTCGAGCACCGCATAAGTGCCAATGCCATACACCAGCAGCGAGGTGAGAAAAATGACGCTGCCCGTCAGGGCGATTTTCCGGCTGGCAAACATCTGATGACCGAGCCAGTAAATCAA
The DNA here is from genome assembly GCF_056491465.1 of Pantoea sp. C1E2. NCBI lineage: Bacteria > Pseudomonadati > Pseudomonadota > Gammaproteobacteria > Enterobacterales > Erwiniaceae > Pantoea > Pantoea sp. C1E2. The sequence goes on along the minus strand of NZ_JBSZHT010000004.1, from coordinate 100,868 downwards.
CACGGCACTGAGCGTGGTACAAAAAATTGAACCGGCGCGGACGCCAAAGTTGGTATGACCAAACAAGAGCTGGCCAATATTATTGACCCAATAACCCGCTATCGGTTTTTCGAAATAGCGCAAATCAAAGAAGTGCGGTACCACCCAATTGCCATTGACCAGCATTTCACGGCTGATTTCAGCATAGCGTGTCTCATCCGGCTGCCATAAGGCGCGGAATTCAATTGGGATAAGATAGTAGAGCGCGAAAAGCGCCAGCAGCAGCGCCGTTTTGGTGCCTGTACGCATCCGTGGTTCCTATAAAGTTTCCTGTTAACGTCTAGCTCTGGCAGCCAAGCCAGCCTTCACGTCCGGGTATATGCCCACGCACCAGATTGCCCTGTGGCAGCGTGCTGAGATCGTCCGGCAACAACTCGCTCAGAGGGCAAAAGTGTATGCCCTGTTGCTCAGCGCGGGTTAATAGCTCGCCAAATGCCTTAGAACCAATAATGCCTTCGACTTCAGCATGAATGGTGTACACCGGCGATCCTTCAGCTGCGAGCATCTGTTCAAGGATAAAATCGTTGTAGTCAGCAGCGCTAACCGACTGTCCCACTACTTCATCCCAGGTTGGCAACGTCACGGGGATTTGTACCGTGCCTAAGCTGCCATCACGCAGACGTGGCAAGAAAGGTCCGGTGCCGCGACAATCGCTGTTGTAGCTGAAGCCAAAGGTTTGCTTAGCTGCAACGACACGACCATCCGCACGCCATCCCGCAACGGCGGAACAAGTGACGCTGTCACCTATAATCGATTCCAGCGCGGCTTTACCGCGTGAAATCTGTTCCAGTAGTTTCTGTTCTGGCCATACGCCAGCCCAGGTTTGCCAGGCAAAGTGATCCCAGGCATGCAGACCGACCTCGTGATGGTCAGCCGTAGCACTGATGATCTCCTCCAGGCCACGACCAATCTCGCGTCCTGGCCAGGCCGTGCCAGCTAATAAAATATCCCAGCCGTAGAGAGAAGCTGCGCGTGAGCGCAGCATTTTCCATAAGAAGCGCGGTTTCATCAGGCGCCACAAGTGGCGCCCCATGTTATCCGGCCCTACGCTAAAGAAGAAACTGGCCTGCAACTGGTGCAGGCTAAACTGCTCTAGCAGCGCCGGAACGCCGAGTTTGGTTCCACGCCAGGTATCAACATCTACGCGCAAACCAATTTTCTTCATGGCTTATCCTGCAACTCAACGGTGCGCAGGAAGAAATCCAGCGTGTTATCGATCGTGGTATCCATCTCGATGGTCGGTGTCCAGTCAATCAGGCGACGTGCATTTTTGATCGACGGTTTACGATGTTCGACATCCTGATAACCTTTACCGTAATAGCTGCTGCTTTCTACTTCACGGAAACCTGCAAACGGCGGGAATTGGTCGCGCAGCGGATGACGTTCAAAGCTTGCCAGCAGACGCTCAGCCAGCTCTTTGATGCTCGCCTCGTTTTCCGGGTTACCGATGTTGACGATTTGACTGTCGCAGTTGTTGTTTTTGTTCTCGATAATGCGGAACAGCGCTTCGATACCATCGCGAATGTCAGTGAAGCAACGCTTCTGTGCGCCCCCGTCGATCAACTTGATCGGCGAACCTTCTACCAGGTTGAGGATCAGTTGGGTGATAGCACGAGAGCTACCAATACGCGCAGCGTTCAGGTTATCGAGACGCGGCCCCATCCAGTTAAATGGACGGAACAGCGTGAAACGCAGCCCTTCTTTTTCGCCGTACGCCCAGATCACACGGTCCAACAGTTGTTTGGACACGGAATAGATCCAGCGCTGTTTGTTGATCGGTCCCACCACCAGATTGGAGTGATCTTCATCGAAGTGCTTATCGGTGCACATGCCGTACACCTCCGATGTGGATGGGAAGATGATGCGTTTTTTGTATTTTACGCAATCGCGGATAATCTTGAGGTTCTCTTCAAAATCGAGTTCGAACACGCGCAGCGGGTTGCGGGTGTATTCAATTGGCGTAGCAATCGCCACCAGCGGCAACACCACATCACATTTTTTGATGTGATATTCGATCCATTCCGAGTGAATGCTGATATCACCCTCAACAAAGTGGAAGCGCGGCTGATCGAGGAAACGGCTGATGGCATCCGATCCAATATCCAGACCGTAAACTTCGAAGTTATCATCCTGCAGCAAGCGTTCGGTCAGGTGGTTACCGATAAATCCGTTTACACCCAGGATCAACACGCGCGTACGACGTTTAACGGCCGCAACCGGCTGAGAGTACAACAGTGCGCCCGGCACCATCCCCAGACTTTGTGCCAACTGGCTGCCGTTCATATAGACGCCGTTTTCACTTTGTCCGGTCACCACTTCCAGGGCGCCTTCACCGCAGGCAATCAGGAAAGGTTCAACGGAAATCACCGTGCCTGGCTTGGCTTTAGGCGCATCGGCATGTACGCGCCCTTTCCACACCACAAACTTCACGGTTCCGGCGAAAGCAAATGCACCCGGCCAAGGATCGGTGACCGCACGCACCAGATTATTGATTGACTGTGCAGACTGTTCCCACTTAATGCGACCGTCTTCTGGCGTGCGACGTCCCACCACTGTCGCCTGGCTATGATCTTGAGGCGTCGCCACAATCTCACCACGCTTCATCGCCGGCAATGCCTGCTCCAGTAGTTGTGAAGCACAGGTCGTCAGTTTGCGATGCAGAGTTATGGCGTTGTCTTGCTCATCAATGGCAACTCGTTGCTGTGCCACGATATCGCCCGCATCCGCGCGTTTCACCATGCGATGCAGAGTCACACCCGTTTCGGTCTCACCATTCACCAGTGCCCAGTTCAGCGGTGCGCGCCCACGATATTTAGGCAGCAGTGAACCGTGCAGGTTGAAAGCACCCAGACGGGCGCTGCTCAGGATGCTGTCGTTGAGCAGATTGCGATAATAGAAGGAGAAAATGTAATCCGGCGCCATAGTTTTAATACGATCCACCCACAGCGGATGGTTGGCATCTTCCGGCGCATACACCGGGATGCCTTGTTCAGCCGCCAGACGGGCGACCGAACCAAAGAAATGGTTCTCAGTGGCAGAATCAGCGTGGGTGAAAATCGCACTGATTTCAAAACCCGCATTTAACAGCGCAGTAATACCTGCACAGCCCATATCGTGATAGGCGAAGACGATAGTTTTCATTGCTCAATTTCCTGTACAGAGGAGACATCTTTCTGCGAGTTAATAACACGTTGGATGAAGTAGCGCGGACGAGCGCGTACGTCGTTGTAAATTCGGCCGATGTATTCGCCGAGTAAGCCCATGCCGATAAACTGCGCGCCGACAAAAATAAACAGCACCGCAAACAGCATGAACACCCCGTCCCCGGCCCAGTCGGCACCGAGGAACAAACGCAACACAATCAGCACCAGTGAGAAGGCAAAACCGGCCAGCGCAATCAGGCTGCCGACGATACTCAGCAGGCGCAGTGGCGTGGTGGTCAGGCAAGTCACCAGGTCGTACATCAGATTAATCAGCTTCATAAAGCTGTACTTCGAGTCACCAAACTCGCGCTCAGCATGGGCTACAGGCAGCTCAATCGTGCGGCGTGCAAAGGTGTTCGCAAGGATAGGAATAAAGGTGCTGCGCTCGTGACAGTTGAGCATGGCATCGACGATGTGACGGCGATAAGCACGCAACATACAGCCGTAGTCGCCCATGGCTTTACCGGTGACGCGTTGAATCAGCTGGTTGATGGTGCGTGAAGCGCGGCGACGGAACCAACTGTCCTGACGGTTTTGACGCACGGTGCCGACCACGTCATAACCTTGCTGAGCCGCTTTGACCAGATTGGGGATCTCTTCTGGCGGGTTCTGCAAATCGGCATCCAGTGTGATAATCAGGTCACCTGACACATGGTTAAAACCGGCCATGATTGCCGAGTGCTGACCATAGTTGCGGTTTAGCAATACGCCAACCACGTGGCTGCCCGGCATATCAGCGGCTTCGGCAATCATCTCACCTGAGCGGTCGCTACTGCCGTCATCCACCAGCAAGATTTCGTAATCCAGATTCAGCACAGCACAAGCCGCATCGGTGCGACGCACCAACTCTGGCAAGCTCTCCTCTTCGTTATAAACCGGGATCACCACGGAGACTTTACGAATGATTTGTTCTTCAAGCATGGCAATCAAACTCCAGCGATATGACGTAATGCGCCGATCACGCGGCTGACGTCTTCATCGCGCATATCAGGGAACAGCGGTATTGAGCAGATGCGATCGCTATTCCATTCCGTGTTTGGCAGGGAAAGTTGCGGATAACGTTCGCGGTAATATTTGTGGGTGTGCGCGGCACGGAAATGCAATCCAGTGCCAATGTCCTGCGCTTTCAGTGTTTCCATCAGCGCGTCACGGCTTAAACCGCAGGTGGCTTCATCAGCGCGGATGATAAACAGATGCCAGGCATGTTGATGCGACCATTCAGGTTGAGCGAGCGGTAAGAAAGGTGTATCCGCCAGCTCGGTCAGATAACGCCGCGCAATCTCCGCACGACGCGTATTAATGGCAGTCAGCTTGTTTAGCTGCACCAGCGCAATCGCTGCGCTGATATCAGGCAAGTTGTACTTGAAACCCGGCATGATCACTTCAGCCTGCGGTTTACGCCCGTGGGTATGGCGATCATAAGCATCCACACCCAAGCCATGGAATTTCAGGCTGCGCATACGATCGGCAACTTCAGCGTCGTCGGTGACGATCAAACCGCCCTCTGCACAGGTCATATTCTTAATGGCATGGAAGGAGAAAATGGCCGTACCTTGCTGGCCAACGTGCTGACCTTTGTAGTAACAACCTGCGGCATGTGCAGCATCTTCTATGACGGCAATGCCGTGGCGCTCGCCGATAGCGCGAATCGCATCAATATCCGCAGGTGCCCCGGCATAATGCACCGGAATAATGGCGCGGGTGCGAGGGGTAATCGCTGCTTCAATTTGCTCAGGGGTGACCATCAGCGTATCGCGATCAATATCAATCATTACCGGCGTTGCGCCGAGTAACGTAATGATGTTAATTGTCGACACCCACGTCAGTGAGGGGGTAATAACCTCATCACCGGGTTGAATATTTAACGCAAGAAGCGTGACGTGCATTCCAGCAGTCGCTGAGCTGACGGCAATCGCATGTTGATTACCGGTTAGCTGGCAAAAGGCTTGTTCCAGTTCCGCATTTTTAGGACCGGTGGTGATCCAGCCAGATTCAAATACTGCTTTTACCGCCGCTAACTCTTCCTCGCCCAACGACGGGCGCGAGAATGGAAGAAAAGTCATAAGTTTACCTTAACGTTTTACACTCAAAGTTGCCTGAAACAGGACCAATTGCAGTGTGCAGTGATTCAGTTCCCTAACAACATTCAGTAACTTGCTGTTTAAACGTAGATTAAGCGGTCCCAATTCGGTAGCACGAACTGTTAATTTTTTAATCTGGCGCAAAAAACTTAAGCACACCTGTCATATTGCCTCGTAGAACAAAATACGGAGGAAAACTTAACGGAACATTAAATGGCAGTAAGACAAGATGAGTTATTTCTTAAACGTTGATGATCGGTAGAGAAACCTGGCGGGTAATGTCCTCCTGAGAACAATATTCATCAATTTTTCATTAAAGATTCAAAATAGATTAATCAACGCAAGAGCGGAGGAAAGAGGATTAAAGAGTTTCTATTTAAATCAATGATAAACATAACGATAAAAAATTAACCTATACTGTTCTTAAGGTTAAATTAATATTCCAGCCTTACTCTATGTTGGGAAATCTAACGGCATATAAATGGAGGAGGATACGCAATGAATACTGGAGCCGACAGACTCGCTCAGGCAGCGCTGCGCCGCCACCATATCGGAGTGAAAACCAAGGGTTTGCGATTTCGTGGTGATTTGTATGTGTTTCGCTACAACGCAGGCCATTATGACGTGTTTCTCAATAATGAACCCGTGATGTCACTGGCCACCAGTAACGTGCAGGAAGCCATTCAAATGTTCAAACAGCAGTCCTCAGTCTGACTGCTGTTCTTAAAGGCTACGCTCGACGTTTTTCGGTATGTGCATCCAAAGCCGCTTCAAATTCCGCTGAACTCCAGCCCGCCTTAAGTGCTTCACTTACTAACTGCTGCTGCGTTTTAGGGACCATCCCGCCAACCGGTGGATCCGTGTCTAAATTGGTTGGGAATGAATAACCGCGCGCGGCAACCGCGATGGCAGCATGAAGTTCTGCTTCACTGAGGCGCGCCTCGCGCAACACCGGATAAACCCATTTAAGCAACTGCTCATGGTTAACCTCTTCCATTGGCACGCCGAAAGCAGAGGAGATCTGCAGCAAGTTCGCCGTTCGGACGTGATCCTTGGTGGTATTATTACCCGCAGCATGGAACAACGCCGGATTAAAGAACAATCCGTCCCCTTTCTTCAGCGGCAACTGTACGAAGTTATCGGCAAAATACTGGGCAAATTCTGGACGTCGATAAGCAATGTAGCCCATCTCATATTGATGTGACCAGGGCAGCAAACGAGTGGGACCCGAAGCCAATGGCATATCACTGTGCGCTACCGCACCTTGCAACGTCAGGTATTGCGACAGGACGTGCACGGGGATCGGAAACTCAGCCGCGAAAGCACTTTGCTGGAAACCAAGATGATAGTCGCGGTGCGCCTGTTGCGCTTCACCACCGGGGCGAACCTGGTTGACCTGAGAAGTCATGCTCCACGCCGGCCCCAGCCATGCCTGACAAATTAATCCCAACGTTGGGTTCGCATAGTAATCAACAAAGACCTGAGGATTCGCCTGTGCCAGTTTTTGCAGCGCATTCCAGATGCGTCCGTTATTGCCCGCTTTGGAGAAGTGATCGGCCTGAACTTTCGATTTCGCCTCTTCATGCATGATGGCTTCAAAGACTTGTGATGCCCGATCAACGCATGCCAGATCGGTGTACAGCCCACGAACCACAAAAACGCCGGGGCCGTAAGAGAGCGCTTTGTGCAACTCACTCAGCACGCCCTTTTTATCCATGACTGCCGCGTCTTCCAGCACGTCACGATCGTAAATCAGCACTTCAGAGATCACCTCACTGGCGAGCGGATAATCCTCAACATTAACGGACTGTGCACAGAATTCTTGTAAGTCTTCCAGCGCAGCCTGGTCTTCATTTACAAAATAATGTGATGTCATGATGACCTCATTGTTATGTCAGTTTACAGGGGATGTTCTTGTCGCTGTATTACAGGCAGTGATGGCCTTGCTCGACTTGATACCCCACAAACTAGCAGCTACATTACGTTAACAAAACATCAAAAACACCTCATAAACACCTCATAAATTCATGGGAAAATTTACCTTAAAGCAGATTGCGGCGCAGTCAGGATTGAGCCTGGCGACGATTGACCGCGCATTGCATCATCGCGGCCGAGTGCATCCACAAACCGAGCATCGTATTCAACAGGCGATTGCCGATCTTGAGTTGCTGCGGAAGACGGGACTGGCGCAAGGACGGACGTTGTATTTCGACATCATCATGCATACGCCGGATCGATTTAGTGAGTTAGTGCGTGAGGCATTCACCAGCCAAATCGCCAGTTTCGGGGCTTTTCGTCTACAACTGCGATTCCACTGCCATGAAAATATGACCGTTGAAGAGGTGGATGCACTGCTGAAAAAATGCGCATTAAACAGTCACGGCATTATTTTGAAAGCCATCAATGACGACCGCCTGATACCAACGCTGGAAAGCCTCAGTAAACAGCGTATTCCCATCGTCACCGTAGTGACCGATATGCCGGCCAGTTCCCGCCTGCGTTATATCGGTATGGATAACATCAGCGCAGGAAAAGCGGCGGCGTTCCTGATGTCAAAATGGTTGCGCAGCGATAAAGCACGCATCACCGCAGTTATCGGCAGTCAGGACTTTGTCGGCGAACAGGAGCGAATTGATGGTTTTATTGCGGGTATGGCGCAATTAGCGCCTCAGCATCAGGTCAAGCTCATTGCCGGAGGATTCGGTATCGATCAGAAAATGTACCAATGCGTACACTCTTTCCTGACACAGCAGCCTGATATTCAGGCTGTTTATACCGTAGGAGGTGGAAACGCCGGGATCCTGCGCGCCTTTGATGAACACAATATTCAAATCGACGCTTTTATTGGTCACGATCTCGATCGGGAAAATCGCGCGCTGATGCAAGCTGGACGAATCGATGCGTTGATCGACCATAGCTTACAGCAGGATGCGCAGCAGGCTTTCCGTGCCCTGCTCGAATTCCACGGTTTTTTACCTGAAACTGCACTGCCAGCGCCCTCTTCACGCATCAACATCATCACGCGTTTCAACATGTACAGTTGAATCGTTGAAACTGCTCTGAAATCGAACTGAAAACCGATGAAATGTCCGCTTAAAACTCGCTCACTTTTCCATTCGGGCGTAGCCTCTCTTGCCTCATGCAAGGGGATCGCCGAGGTTAATCATGGAGTGGATGTTGTGGATACTGATGTGGGTGTTGGGATCAAGCGTTGGCAGCTTCATTAACGTCGTGGTGTATCGACTCCCCAGACAATGGCAGCAACCGGAAGCGCGGATAAGTTTGTGGCGACCCGCTTCACACTGCCCAAAATGCAAACAGGCGCTGCGCTGGCGAGATTTGCTGCCCGTTATCAGCTGGCTGCTTTTACGAGGTAAATGTCGAGAATGTTACTCTGCAATCAGTGCACGTTACCTCGTGGTCGAATTTTTCAGCGCATCGGTCAGCCTCATCCTCGTCTTCTTCTTTCCTGTCGAGGGACATTTCGCCATCACACTCCTGCTGTTCTGGGCTCTACTAACCCTATCGCTGATCGATATTGACCATTATTTGTTGCCAGATGTGATCACCCTGCCATTGCTTTGGTTTGGGCTATTATTAAAGGCCGTCGGATGGCTACCGGGCTCACTCAATGATGCCGTGTTTGGCGTGGTGTCAGGTTACAGTGCACTTTGGTTAATCAGCCATTTATATCAATGTGTTAGTGGAAAATTGGCACTGGGTATGGGCGACGCAAAGTTAGTGGCAGCATTGGGTGCATGGCTGGGTTGGGCACTTTTGCCCTATGTGCTGATACTGGCTTGTGTGGGCGCAATTTGCGCACTATTTTTTGCCAAAATTTGCTGGCAACGTGACCTCTCTCAACCCCTTGCTTTCGGTCCCTGGATTGCTCTGGCGGGCATAAGTCTTTTTATTAACACGATTATTTAATAACCACTTCATCTGCTGGCGCTAAAATAGGCGGCCAATTAGTGGCCAACGCCCTGATTACTATATGAAAAGAATAAACAATTCTAAACAAAATTAATCATTGTGATGTAGGTCAAAAGGCTCTATATTGGCCGCGATTTTTAAACCACTGATACTTTTTTGTTCAACTAGTCAATCGGCCAGCCATCACGAGCCCCGGTTGAAGGAGAGATATGATGACGGATAAAGTCCGTATTGATAATTTTGGTGCCAACGCATTCAATGGAAACAACGACGCCTTCTTAGCCCGTCAGGCTGAGTTTGAATCAAACGTCAGGAGTTACCCGCGCAAGCTGCCTTTAGCGATAGCTAAAGCTAACGGCGTGTGGATTACAGATGTTGAGAATAAACAATATCTGGACTGTCTGGCTGGCGCAGGGACGCTGGCACTTGGTCACAACCATCCTGATGTTCTGCAGAGCATCCAAAATGTCATTACCAGCGGCTTGCCGTTACATACTCTTGATCTGACGACACCTCTGAAAGATCAATTCTCAGAATCTCTGCTCTCGCTGCTGCCTGGTCAGGGTAAAGAATATTGCCTGCAATTCACCGGCCCTTCTGGTGCGGATGCGGTTGAAGCAGCACTGAAGCTGGCGAAAAAAGTTACTGGCCGCACCAGCGTGATCAGCTTCTCTGGCGGCTACCATGGTATGACCCATGGCGCGCTGGCTGTTACCGGCAACCTCGGACCGAAAGAAGCCGTTAACGGTATGATGCCAGAAGTGCAGTTCATGCCTTACCCGCATCTGTATCGTTGCCCACTGGGTCTCGGTGGTGAAGCCGGTGTTAAAGCCCTGACTTACTACTTCGAAAACCTGATCAACGACGTGGAAAGCGGCGTACGCAAACCTGCGGCTGTTATCCTGGAAGCGGTTCAGGGTGAAGGCGGTGTGAACCCGGCTCCGGTCGAATGGTTGCAGCGCATCCGTAAAGTGACTCAGGAACACGGCATTCTGCTGATCCTTGATGAAGTCCAGGCTGGCTTTGCCCGTACCGGCAAATTCTTCGCCTTCGAACACGCTGGCATTCAGCCAGACATCATCGTGATGTCTAAAGCTGTTGGCGGCGGTCTGCCACTTGCTGTTCTGGGTATTAAAAAACAGTTCGACGCCTGGTCTCCTGGCCACCACACCGGTACCTTCCGTGGCAACCAGCTGGCAATGGCCACCGGTCTCGCCACTCTGAAAGTTCTGACCGAGCAGAACATCGCCGGCAAAGTGGCTGAACAAGGTGAATGGCTGAAAGCACAGCTGGCTGAGATGCAGAAACGCTTCCCGGTAATCGGTCACATTCGCGGCATGGGTATGATGATCGGTATCGAGATCGTTAAACCAAATGAAGCAGCTGACCATATGGGTAGCCTGCCTGCTGATGGCGAGCTTTCTGCGCTGCTGCAGAAGAAGTGCTTCGAAGCCGGTCTGATTCTGGAGCGTGGCGGTCGTCACGGTGCAGTACTGCGTCTGTTGCCGTCACTGCTGATCACCAACGAAGAGCTGGCGATTTTCCTGGATAAATTTGAGCAGGCGCTGATTGGCGCTGGCGTCAAACCTGTTTGATTGGAAGAGTAAATGTCTGAAGTAAACCCGATTCTGGCCGCCTCTGCACAGAGCATTGAGGCGTACCAGCAGGCGATTGCCCAAAGCAGCGCCGCGGTTGTGCAGTGGCTGCAACAGCCTGAGATGTATCAAGGCAAAAGTGTTGCCGAACTGCGCGAGCGTATCACGCTCGACTTCAATCCTAACGGCCTGGGTAACCAGGCCGCGATTGAACGCGCGATTGAGTATTTCCTGAAAGACAGCCTGTCAGTGCACCATCCACAATGTGTGGCGCACCTGCACTGCCCGAGCCTGGTGGTAAGCCAGGCCGCTGAAGTGCTGATAAACGCCACCAACCAGAGTATGGATTCGTGGGATCAGAGCCCTTCTGCCACCATCATTGAGGTCAAATTGATCGAATGGTTGCGTGCGCAAGTGGGTTACCCGGCGGGCGATGCTGGCGTATTCACCAGTGGTGGTACGCAGAGTAACCTGATGGGACTGATGCTGGCACGCGACGCCTTCTTCGCGCGTCAGGGTCACTCTGTTCAGCAGGATGGTATCACTGGCGATCTGCGTAAGATCAAAGTGCTGTGTTCTGAGAACGCGCACTTCTCTGTGCAGAAGAATATGGCGCTGCTGGGCCACGGCTATCAGTCAGTTGTACTGGTGAAATCTGATGAATTCGCCCGTATGGACGTGAATGACCTGAAAGCCAAGCTGGCTCAGGCTGATGCGAACGGTGACCAGATTCTGGCTATCGTGGCAACGGCCGGTACCACTGACGCTGGTGCTATCGACCCACTGCGTGAAATCGCGGGTATTGCTGCAGAGCGCAATATCTGGGTGCACGTTGACGCAGCCTGGGGCGGCGCACTGCTGCTGTCAGAGAAGTACCGTGACTACCTGGACGGCCTGGAATTAGTGGATTCCGTAACCCTGGACTTCCACAAGCAGTATTTCCAGACCATCAGCTGTGGCGCATTCCTGCTGAAAGACGAGCGTCACTACGAGCTGATGCGTTATCAGGCGGCTTACCTGAACTCTGAGTTCGATGAAGAAGCCGGTGTTCCTAACCTGGTATCAAAATCTCTGCAGACTACGCGTCGTTTTGATGCATTGAAACTGTGGATGGGTCTTGAAGCGCTGGGTCAGAAACAATACGCAGCGATCATCGATCACGGCGTGACGCTGGCACAGGAAGTGGCGAAGTTTGTGACTTCAGAACCACGCCTTGAGCTGGTGATGCAGCCACAGCTGGCAAGCGTACTGTTCCGCTACCGTCCAGAGCAACTGACCGATACCGCGCAGATTGCTCTGTTCAACCAGCGCATCGGCGATGCTCTGCTGGATTCAGGCCGCGCTAACGTTGGCGTGACTGAAAACCAGGGCGTTACCTGCCTGAAACTGACGCTGCTGAACCCAACCGTGACGCTGGAAGACATTAAAGTCTTGCTGGCGCTGGTTGAGAAGACTGCGAACCAGTTGCTGAACGCGTAATCTCGCTTGATGCGATAAAGCCGATAACTGGCAACGGTTATCGGCTTTTTTATTGCAGTCGATATTCTGCCCTTCCTAAGACGCCCCCGCTGATGCCCGGTGCACCTCCCTGTGCGGCTAGGCTGCTTACTGCGGAATACGCGCAATCACCTTAATTTCAAAATCAAACCCCGCCAGCCAATTGACACCTACGGCTGTCCAGTTTGGATAAGGCGGTTCACCGAAATGACGCAAACGCACTTCGTTCACAATTGCGAACTGGTTTTCAGGATCGGTATGAAAACTGGTGACATCCACCACATCATCCAGGGTGCATCCTGCCGCTTTTAAGACTGCCTGCAAATTCTCGAACGCAAGATTGACCTGGCGTGCAAAATCCGGTTCCGCTGAACCGTCTTCCCGGCTACCAACCTGCCCCGATACAAACAGCAGATCTCCCGAACGGATGGCCGCGGAATATTGATTGATTTCATACAGCGCCTGACGCCCTGCTGGAAAAATCGCGTCGCGTTTGCTCATAATGACTCTCCTGATGGAAAAAGGGGTGATAGCCGGTTAGCTAAGCCAGCAATCGCTTTAACATACGCTGCGTATGTATTACTATGGATAACATACGCAGCGTATGTCAATGCAATTTTAAGGAGTCTTTATGGCGGCCAAACGACGAGCAGATCATGTAGAAGAAACCCGCGCCAAATTAATTGAAGCCGCCAGACGGGCATTTGCGGAGAAAGGTTATAGCGCTGCATCAATGGATGATCTGACCGCTGAGGCAGGTCTTACGCGAGGCGCGCTGTATCATAATTTCGGCGACAAAAAGGGCTTATTGCAGGCTGTTATTGAGCAAATCGACGCTGAAATATTGGTACAAATGCGCGCAGCAGGTCAGCAATTTGAGTCGAAATGGCATGCATTTTTGGCAGAAGCCATCACCTATATTGAGATGTCGCTGGAACCTGAAGTACAACGAATTATGCTGTTGGATGGCCCGGCCGTTCTCGGTGATCCTTCACAATGGCCTAATCAAACCGCGTGTCTGCGCACCACCGCCGATATGCTGGAAAATCTGATTGCAGAAGGCACGGTGAAGCCGATGGATACCGAAGCGGCGGCGCATTTAGTCAATGGTGCCGCACTGAATGCCGCTCTGTGGATTGCCGCCTCCCGCGAACCGGTAGCCGCACTCCCACGGGCAGTTGAAGCCTTCCGCGTGTTGATGTCGGGTCTTCTGGTCAATCCACCCGCGGCGGCGCATTAAGTTCGCGCACATAATCAAGAAACACCTGCAGCGGTGCCGGGATCAAACGGCGATCGTTATAGTAAAGCCACAATCCTGAAAAACTCTGCCACCACTCGCTCAGTACCGGTTGCAGGCTGCCATTATCCAGCGCGGGTTTGATCCAATCTTCAAACAGGTACACCACCCCTGCGCCGGATACTGCAGCTGCGACGGTCAGATCCATGGCCGCGCCGATACTGCATATGAGCGGCCCCTTAGGCTGTAAACGCACCACCTCTTCGCCCTTCTCGAACTCCCAATCCGCAATCACGCCCGTGGCATAGCGGCCATACAAACAACGATGCTGTAGCAAATCACGTGGATGTTGTGGCGTGCCAAATTTCGCCAGATAGGCGGATGAAGCCGCTGCCGCAAAACGCTGCACGCGAGGCCCAATCGGTAAAGCCACCATATCCTGCTCCAGATGATTGTCGTAACGAATCCCGGCATCACAGCCGTCGCGGAAGATATCCTGCACATTGCTTTCCGCCACCACTTCCAACTGTATGTCAGGATATCGCGCCAGGAAGCCGGGCACGATAGATGGCAAAACCAGGCGGGCCGCGCTAACGGGCACATTGATTCGTAACGTGCCACCCGGCGTAGTGCGGAAATGATTGAGCGAATCGAGTGCCGCATCCACTTCATTCATTGCCGGCATTAAACGCGTCATTAACGCCCTGCCTGCTTCGGTGAGCGCAACGGTGCGCGTGGTGCGATTGAACAACCGCACGCCTAATTGCTCCTCGGCTCGCCTTACCGCATCGCTTAAGCGTGAAGGATTGCTACCGGTCATGCGCGCCGCTTCACGAAAGCCACCCGCTTTTGCCACCGCCACCACCGCATGCAGCAGTGCAATATCCAATGCCATTGTTCGCCCTTCCGTACACTGTGTCCCGATTTCACCGGATAGTTGCACAGCAGTCTGTCGATTACAATCTGTACACACATCGATGAAGGAGGTTTCCATGTCCCACAACGTAAAGACTTATACTTTGGGTGATCGTCAGGTTAAACGCCTCGGTTATGGCGCCATGCAGCTCGCCGGCAAAGGCGTGTTCGGCCCGCCAGCCGATGAAAATCGGGCATTACAAGTGCTACGTGATGCGGTGGCTGCTGGCGTCAATCATATCGATACCAGCGACTTTTATGGCCCGCACATTACTAACCAACTGATTAACAAAGCCCTGCATCCCTACTCCGACGACCTGGTGATCGTCACTAAAGTCGGCGCACGCCGTGATGCGAAAGGAGGCTGGTTGCCCGCTTTCTCGCCCGATGAGTTGACGCAGGCGGTAGAAGATAATCTGCGTCATCTTGGTCTGGAGGTGATGGAAGTCGTGAACCTGCGTTCGATGCTCGACGTGCACGCACCCGCAGAAGGCTCACTGGAACCGCAGGTCGAAGCGATGATCAAGCTTAAAGAGCGCGGCCTGGTCAAGCATATTGGTCTGAGCAACGTGACGGCCAAACAAGTGGAAGACGCGCAGAAAATGACGCCGATAGCCTGTGTGCAGAACCTCTACAATCTGGCGAATCGCCAGGACGAAGCGTTGGTCGATCAACTGGCAGCGCAAGGTATTCCATACGTGCCGTTCTTCCCGTTGGGCGGTTTCTCACCGCTGCAATCCGAACAGCTTACGGATGTGGCAAACGAGTTGAATGCCACCACGTTACAGGTCGCGCTAGCCTGGTTACTTCAGCGTTCACCCAACATTCTGTTGATTCCCGGCACTTCATCACCAGAACATCTCCAGCAGAATCTCGCCAGTGGCGATCTGGTGTTGAGTGCCGAAGTCGTGCAGCGTTTAAACAGTATCGATTAGTCCTGAATGACGCGGCCCTCGGGCCGCACATCACCATGATTGCAGGCGTACACGTCTACGAACGCGATAAAATCCCGCTCTCCACCAGACATGCCTTCAATACACCAAACGCATCCTGACACTGACGTTCATCCACGCACGCATAACCCAGCAGCAAGCCACGTCGCTCCTGCTGGTGCATGTAATATTGCGACAGCGGCCTGACCTTAACACCGCGGCGCAGCGCCAGTGCGGCAATCGCCACATCATCACATCCAGCCGGTAAATTAACCACCAGATGCAAGCCCGCCTCATGATTGACGCGCGGCATAAAATCAGCGCCAAGATAACGCTCAATCAGACCCGCTAAAAAGCGACGACGCTGGCTGTAGAGTTTGCGCATACGGCGGATATGCGCCATGTAATGCCCTTTCTGGATAAACTCCGCCAGCGCACGCTGTACCAGTAAATGCCCACCACGATAGAGTTCCGCCGCCGCCACGCGCAAAGGTTGCGCCAGGGCTTTCGGCACAACCAGATAACCGAGTCGCAACGCGGGATAAAGCGTTTTGCTGAACGTGCCCATGTAAATCACCGGCGCATCGGGCTCAAAGCCCTGCAGCGAGGGAAAAGGCTGGCCGGCAAAACGAAATTCACTGTCGTAATCATCCTCCACCAGCCAGGTTTTATGTTTGCTGGCCAAATCCAGCAACTGCTTACGTCTTTCAAGGCTAAGATGAACGCCAAGCGGATATTGGTGTGACGGTGTCACAAATATCACTTTTGGTCCCCGCGCTCGCGAAGGTAAATCAGGAATAATGCCCTGGTCATCGACCGGCATAGCCTGGATTTTCAGGCCGTTAATGCGCAACAGATTCCGCGTTCCCCAGTAGCCTGGCTCTTCAATCCACGCTGTATCACCAGGATCGCAAAGCACGCGCGTCACCAGATCAACCGCTTGATGGATGCCTTCCGTGATGATGATTTGATCCGCATCTGCCCGCACCGATCGGGCCACGCTGAGATAATCCGCCAGCGCCTGACGCAAATGCGGACAACCGCCATTACTGCTGTAAATCAACCGATCAATATCTGGCTCGCGATTCAATCGCGCCTGGATCTGACTAAAGAGTTTGTGCGGGAACTGCGTGACATCTGGCGCGCCGGGTACAAACGCGCCCCACTGATAAGGTGAGGCGTTGGCATGACCTAACAAGGATGCACCGCGTTTTGAAATCGCCGCCGTTTTCACGCTCAGCGGCAGCATCAGTTCATCACTGCGCGGGCTGTTCAAACACCCTTCGGGCAGCGTTTCGGCGATCCAGGTTCCGCTGCCGGTGCGTGCCGTGACATACCCTTGTGACATCAAATGTTCATAGACGTTGAGTACGGTATTTCGTGACACCGACAGCTCGCGCGCCATATCCCGCGTGGCCGGTAATCGCGTCGCGCGTGGAAAGATCCCCTCTGCAATCGCCGCCTGCATACACGCCAACAGACGCTGCTGCAACGTCCCTTCCGGCATAAACTGCAAACGCTCTAATACATGATCTGCGTACAAACTCCGCAATTGGCTCCATCCTTTTCTATAAAAGTGGCTCTGGCAACAAACCTTAGCGCAGGGATAAATAAGCGTGTTTGTCGTGATTTGTAAAGACGCTTATCGCTAAGGAAAGGTTATGGAAGGTAAAAACAGCCAGCTGCAACAACGTAAAGATGACGCACTCCCACGTGGCACCGGTAATCTCTGCCAGTGGTATGTCGATCAGGCAGAGAATGCCACGTTGCGTGATGTCGAAGGCAACAGCTGGATTGATTTCGCCGGGGGTATCGCGGTGCTCAACACCGGCCACCGTCATCCGCGCATTGTGAAGGCCATCGCGGAACAGTTAGAAAAATTCACCCATACCGCGTTCCAGGTGACGCCTTACGAGAGCTACGTCGGCCTGGCAGAGCGCATCAACAGCGTGGTGCCAATCGCCGGTAGAGCCAAAACCGCCTTTTTCTCAACCGGTGCAGAAGCGGTAGAGAATGCTGTCAAAGTTGCACGAGCCGCCACACGCCGTCACGGCATTATCACTTTCGGTAACGCGTTCCATGGCCGTACGTTTATGACGATGGCGATGACCGGCAAAGTGGCCCCGTATAAGCGTGACTTCGGCCCAATGCCCGCTTCCGTGTGGCACGCTCGTTATCCCAACAGCGTGACCGGCATCAGCGTTGAAGATGCTATGGCGAGCCTGCAAGACATCTTCACTCAGGACATCGCACCGCAAGACGTGGCAGCCATTGTGCTGGAGCCAGTACAAGGCGAAGGCGGTTTCCACATCGCCCCTGCAGAATTCCTCGTTCGCTTGCGCCAGCTGGCCGATCAACACGGCATTTTACTGATTGCCGACGAAGTGCAAACTGGCTTTGGTCGTACCGGCAAACTGTTTGCCATGGACCATTACACCGTCAAACCAGACTTGATCACCATGGCGAAAAGCCTGGCGGGCGGCATGCCGCTGTCAGCGGTGAGTGGTCGTGCAGAGATCATGGATGCGCCGGGTCCAGGTGGATTGGGTGGCACTTACGCCGGAAACCCAGTGGCGATTGCCGCCGCACATGCGGTGCTGGATATCATTGCTGAAGAACAACTGTGTGACCGCTCAGTGAAACTGGGTGCGCAACTGGTCGAATTCCTCAATGAGGCTCGTCGCAACTGCTCCGCGATCACCGATATTCGCGCATTAGGTTCAATGGTCGCGGTGGAATTTGCCGAAGCGCAAACCGCTCAGGCCATCCAGCAACAGGCGATGGCGCAAGGTTTACTGTTGTTGACCTGTGGTCCGCAGGGCAACGTGATTCGCTTCCTCTATCCACTCACCATTCCGGATGCGCAATTCAGCCAGGCGCTGGAGATTCTCAGCCACGTGCTGAGCGCGCACCAGGATTCGTAGGCCCTCAGTTTAGCCAGCCCGTATGCGGGCTGGTCATCCACCTGCTGCAGCCAGGCTGTGCCAAGTCACAGTCCGAGAGACAATCTGGAGAAAACAATGAGTTCACAGAATGCTGATGCGCTTGCGCAAGGCTTAAAGCCGCGTCATGTCCGAATGTTATCCATTGCTGGTGTGATTGGAGCCGGACTGTTTGTCGGTTCCGGTCACGCCATCGCCGAAGCTGGCCCCGCCGTGTTACTGGCCTACATCGCAGCAGGTGCGCTGGTGGTACTGATTATGCGCATGTTAGCGGAGATGGCCGTTGCCTCACCGGACTCCGGCTCCTTCTCCACCTACGCAGATAAGTCGCTGGGACGCTGGGCCGGATTTACCATTGGCTGGCTCTACTGGTGGTTCTGGGTATTGGTGATCCCGCTTGAAGCCAATGCCGCAGGCACGATATTGCACAGTTGGTTCCCGCAGATTGCCGTCTGGGAATATACCCTGGGGATCACCCTGTTCCTGACGATTAGCAACCTGTTCAGCGTCAAAAATTATGGTGAGTTCGAATTTTGGTTTGCTCTGCTAAAAGTGGTCGCCATTGTCGCCTTCCTGATTGTCGGCGGTCTGGCTATTTTTGGCCTGATGCCGGGTAGCAGCACGCAGGGCATTTCTCATCTCTATGACACGCACGGCTTTATGCCAAACGGTATCAGTGCCGTACTGGCCGCCATTCTGACCACCATGTTCTCCTTTATGGGCACGGAAATTGTCACTATCGCGGCAGCGGAATCCCGCGAGCCGAAAAAGCAGATTACTCAAGCGACCAACTCCGTGATCTGGCGTATTGCGCTGTTCTATCTGATGTCGATTTTCATTGTCATCGCGCTGGTGCCGTGGAATACCCCATCGCTAATGAAAGCCGGTTCCTATCAAACGGCCATGGAGATGATGAATATTCCTTACGCACGTCAGATCGTCGATGTGGTGGTGTTGATCGCGGTGTGCAGCTGTCTTAACTCTGCGCTCTATACTGCTTCACGCATGTTGTATTCACTTTCCCGTCGTCAGGATGCACCCGCCGCGGCATCAAAAACCACCCGTAGCGGCACACCCTGGGTGGCGGTGATCGCCTCTACTGCCGCTGCGTTCCTTGCGGTATTCGCCAACTATTTGGCACCGGCAGCGGTATTTGAATTCCTGCTGGCCAGTTCAGGTGCGATTGCACTACTGGTTTATCTGGTGATTGCGGCTTCGCATCTGGTATTACGTAAAAAGCGTGAGGCGCGGGGAGAGACGTTAAGCTATCGCATGTGGCTGTTCCCAGGCTTAACCTGGGCAACCATGGTGTTCATCGTGGGCGTGTTGATCTCGATGTTGTTTATGCCGGCGCATCGCTCTGAGATCATTGCTACCGGTTTACTCACGATGGCGGTGTTGATCACCAGCCGCATCGTGCATCGTAAGCGCGCCTTACGGGAACGCGAGGCGTTAGTGGCTGTACGTTCATAACGCCAAAGGATTTCGGGCAAGGATGCCCGGAAACCTTACTCATATTGCACGTCAATGCTGATCGACTCTTCCGGCACGTTAATCACCACCACGCACTTATTCCACACCGGCTTGCCTTCGGTCATATCATGCTCAACGAAGTAGTGTTGAAAATCTTTCAGCGCTTCAGTCAAATCGCCAATCGCCTGTGCATCCGGTTCAAACCAATCTGGCTCGCCTTTTTCATCCAGATAATCGAACTGGTATTCGCCGCCCTCGTCATCGGCAAACAGTTCAGCTTTTACGATCAGTTCGCGTGCACCTTGCGGTCCACAGCTGAAAACAATCATCGCGATGCGGCGGTAAAGATCTTCATATGTCATAGCAGTGTATTCCTGTTTTAAGTGAGTTCCCGCGCGCAGCGTTTGCCATAGATGGCATGACGACGTTACCGAGGGCTCTTATTGACTTTATAGCTGATGAGAAGAGAATGAGGCTCTTCGAACAGTAAATTGAAAGAAATGGAGTTTATCATAGCCTGTTCCGCGCGTTTCCCCCGTGTTGCCACCCTGAAAAAAACGGCCTCCTTATTGGCTGCTGCACTGCTATTGGCTAGCTGCAGTTCTGAACCACCTAAATCCCTGGTCACACCGTTTCCGACTGTGACGCCGAAACCGCATCCCGTTCAGCCGGTCGTTAACGCTGAGCCAGTGCGCGGGGTCTGGCTCACCACGGTGTCGCGTCTTGACTGGCCGCCCATTGCCTCGGTCAATGCCAGCCCGGCAAATCGCATCAGCCAACAGCAAAAGGCGCTGACCGATAAGCTGGATAAGCTCAAGAGTCTCGGCATTAATACCGTCTTCTTCCAGGTCAAACCCGATGGCACGGCGCTGTGGCGATCTAAAATATTGCCATGGTCCGACATGATGACCGGGAAGATCGGGGAAGATCCCGGTTACGATCCGCTGCAGTTTATGCTGGATGAAGCGCATAAGCGCGGCATCAAAGTGCATGCGTGGTTTAACCCTTATCGCGTCTCTACTAACGTGAAACCTTCCACCGTAACGGAACTCAACAACACACTTTCCCTGCATCCCGCCAGCGTATTCGTGCTGCACCGTGACTGGATCCGCACCGCAGGTGACCGTTTTGTGCTGGACCCCGGCATTCCTGATGCCCGTGACTGGATTACCAGCATTGTGGCGGAGGTGGTTGCAAATTACGATATCGATGGCGTGCAGTTTGATGACTATTTCTACGCGGAATCGCCCGGCTCAACGCTAAATGATAACGCTACTTTCCGCCAGTATGGTCAGGGATACGCCTCCAAAGCGGACTGGCGTCGCCACAATACTCAGCAGCTGATTGAGCAAGTGTCTCGCACCATCAAACAGCTAAAACCGAATGTCGAATTCGGTGTCAGCCCGGCCGGTGTATGGCGCAACATATCACACGATCCCGCGGGCTCAGACACACGCGGCGCAGCGGCCTACGATGAAGCTTACGCGGATACACGCAAATGGGTGCAGATGGGTTTGTTAGATTACATTGCACCGCAGATTTACTGGCCGTTTTCACGCCAGGCTGCACGTTATGATGTGCTCGCGAACTGGTGGGCCAATGTAGTCAAACCCACGCATACCCGTCTCTATATCGGTGTAGCGCTGTATAAAGTCGGTGAAACCTCCAAAATGGAGCCAGACTGGACCATCAATGGCGGCGTGCCGGAACTGAAAAAACAGCTCGACCTCAATGAATCTGTGCCACAAATCAACGGCACCATTCTGTTCCGCGAGAATTATCTCAACCAACCGCAAACGCAGCAGGCAGTGAATTATTTACGCAGTCGTTGGGGGAGTTAATCGCTCGTCCTTATTCTGGCTAACCTCAGGCGGCCTAATGGCCGCCGCTAGATATTGGGTTTCACACCCGCCAGTACCTCTTCGCTCTGCATCAATGCCAGCAATGAATATTGCTGGCTTAAGCACTCAGAATGGATCGGTTGCGCTGAGATATTCAATGGCCTGTTCTTTGCCATTTATCCACAACTTCACGAATCTGCGTGTACGCCATTTTCCTGGTTCATATTCCACCGGCTTTTCAAATACCGGCCCACTCAATAACAACTCTTTGTTATTGTTATAGCCAAAGCCTACCCTTTCATTGCCAATCCAGTGCTGTTCGAAAGCCACAACCGGAGCTCCATCGAACATTTGCGCATCAGCTTCAGAGCAAGCGGTATAACTTTTTCGGAAAATAAAACATAACCCTGCCCTGTAGCGGTCTTTGCCATTAGTTTCTACCTGGGCTGTTGCAAATCCCGTAAATTTGGCCAATTTGACGTAAAGCTTAGTGCGGGTTGCGCCGCCCTCAATGTGGACTTTGGTCACCGGGCAGGAACCTTCACCATACCAGCTGCCAATGGTATTGGCATTGTTGCGCGCCTGGAGATAAATATTTGCCACGCCTTCAGGGGTTCGTCCGGAATATTGGGTTTGGGTTTCACCCTGAGATAAGATTTGCGATGTGCCTACCACACGCACATGAATTTGCGTTCCTTCATCAGAGAAATTAAATTCGCCGATATAGAACCATTTCTCTTTATCACTACGATTATCCATATGATGCTGCGAGGTAATATAATCGTAGTTGAGCGACCCCTGAATCACCGCGCCCCAGTCTGATATTTCCATCACCCCACGATCGCCTTCTGATATTAATGACCAGGCAGTCAAACCTTCGGTACTGTAATCAAAACCGGCGCTCTCATTATGAATACTTTTCTGGATGATCAACGCACGGCAATAACCCAGTTTCAGTGGGTTTTTGGTCGACTCAATCGCCAGCCCTTCAAGCACCCATTGTCCATTGGTTAAATCACCCGCGTAATCAGAATGCTCGATCCAACCGTTGCGGATAAAGGATTGCGTGCAGCGCGGCAAATCCAGCACCGGTTTGGTGTAACCATATTGCAGATTGAAGTTCGATAACTCTATGGCAGTGGAATGATCCCAGGCACCCTGCTCTCGATCTGACCAGCGCGCATAGACGATACTTTCCTGGCATCCATAGGCGTAGAATTGGTCGATCTTGCAATCGAGTGTATCGATCAAATCCAGTGCTCGTCCGCCAAGGTAACGAAACTCCATGCTGCTCACGCGCAGAAACTGACCACCGGTAATGATGTTGGCAAAGAATCCAACGTTATTCAGCGCGGTGCCACCGTCGCCATTTCCCGCCATGCCGGATTTATAACTCATCCCCTTAACCACAATCCCCGAAATTTCGGTATAGCGCGCATTCACTTTAAAAAAATGGAGCTTTCGGGGCTGCGTAACCCAGTTGAATACTAATGTGGTTGTCGGGAAGTAGCCAAAATTGACATTAGCACCTGAAACTTTGAAACGATTAATCTCTTTATCAGAGATGTCGAAGGTGGACATGCTAAACACGCCGGCGGTAAAACGGATGCCGGCAGCAGGCAGCACACGCTGTGACCAGGCATACATGCGTTTGACGGCCGCAATACAATCCGTTTTACCATCAGCTATCGCACCAAAATCCAAAACGGTGACGGTGCTGTAATCCTGAATCACCCGCTTCCAGCGTTTTTTCCCTGCGGTGATAAAGACAATTCCACCATCGTCTGGACTGGTTGTATCGGTCGCGTCATACACAAACACCCCGCCGCCCATCTTGCTGCCTTTGGTGTACTCCAGTACCGAAGCGATTTCACCTCCGGATGTCGGTTCGGTAGCACGTAATTCATCAATGGTTTTCAACTGAACAACGGCACACGTTGTCGCATTTACGGCATTTAGTGGCGTGGTGTTATTGGACGCATTAACCATGGTGTACCCCTTAAATATTAAGAGAAAATAACTGCCCCATGCATTATAAGTAGCTGATAGTTAATGTGTTGATGCGTGCCAGTGTAATTAGAGGTGTTTTCTATCCCGCCGCTGAGCGGGATATACCAAGATAATGATTGCAGAAAGAAAGCGCAGCGGTATGACGGGATTTTACAGAATAATCGCAGGCACATTATTGCTTATCGCGGCCGCAAAAAATGACCGCCTGACGCAAGATTCCGAACGAATAACTTAAGCCAGTAACTGTTTCATTCACTTATTTATGAAGGTTAAGTGAAGTTAAAACGGTGCCAGCAAGCCAGGATTTGCTGGCACTCAATCTTAAAATGTGGCATTCACCCCGACGTTCCAGGTCACCTGATGGTAATCGCTGTTACTGGCAACGGTGGACACGCCAGCAAAGGCATTGACCGTATTGCCCAACGGCACATTGGCACCTACCGCCACGTCGAGCCAGTTCTTATCACCGGCTTCCACCGTCCGCTCAAACGAGGTTTGGGTGGATTTAAGACCCGCGCGTACCGTGGAGTCGGTATCACCAAACTGATGGTTATAAGTGACCTGTGCCCACGGATTGACCACCCACTGCCGGCTATCGATGCGCCAGCCAATTGAACCGATCTGCGAGTGCAGCGTTTGATCTGAGAAGCGCATCGAGGTGCTGGTATTGCCATTTTCCTGATAGCCGCCAACACGACCATAATCCAGTGCATAACTGGCAACCGGGCCGGTAGTGATGTGCGAACCCAACGGTAAATCCCAGCCGGTTTGCACGCGCATGCCCAGTAATTTCCCGCTGCTGCTGCCTTGTTCAGTCCGGCTAGCTGGGCCGATGTTTATGTTACGTTCGATACTGTCGAAATCGAGATCGGCATAGTGGAGATCGGCATTGATCCAGCCTTGATCGAACAGGGTGAGCTGACTGTAAAGCGCCACCAGATTACCGCGCAGCTTATAGTCATAGTTTGATGAGGGATCCATGCGCTGATTGCTGTTTGAGAACAGCAAACCGGTTTGCCAGTTATCGGTCAGCTGATAGCCAATACCCAACGTCAGATTGGTAGTGTTTGCATCACCATTGCTCCAGGTATCACCTTGATAATCGACGTGCTGTCCTGCATAACCGCCAAACACCATAAACTGGCCCACGCTGGCAGGTTGCTGACGCTGCTGTTGCAAATGACCATCCAGCGTATTGTGCATGTCGCGCGCCATCAGCAGCGTGGATTGCGACAGAGCCGCCACCTGCGCCGGCGCATCAAGGATTGACTGAATATAATCTGCCAGCATGGCGTGCACTGCAGGGCTGGGATGCAGGCGATCGGCAAACAGATAATCTTGTGCGCTGCTAAAGCCTGCATCAGAGGAGTGACATTCATCCGCTGAGGTGCCTACCGGACAGGCAATGCCAATGGTGTTAGTCAAACCATAACGCCCTGGATTGGCCACA
Source organism: Pantoea sp. C1E2 (assembly GCF_056491465.1). Classification (NCBI taxonomy): domain Bacteria; kingdom Pseudomonadati; phylum Pseudomonadota; class Gammaproteobacteria; order Enterobacterales; family Erwiniaceae; genus Pantoea; species Pantoea sp. C1E2. Next base: position 75,720 of record NZ_JBSZHT010000004.1, on the reverse strand, counting down.
ACCTCACTAAACAGTCCCGCAATATCCACCCGAACAATATTGCCCTTAAGCGCCGCCAGTTGGGCTTCCTCCTGCTGGTTGTAGCCATCAGAGAGTGCGGTGACCTGAGTGCTCAGTGTTTGCCAGGCGTCGTAAAGCTGTTGAGCCAGCTCATCACGCACTGCGGGGATGCCCGATATTTGTCCGGCGGCCACAGTGAAGGCATCCTTCACGGCCTGTTGACGCGCGGCAACATCCGGTGTGGCGGCGTTATCAAGTGACTGAAAGGCCGCAACCATGGCGGAGGTTCCTAACGTACTCAACACGATCTGCACCATATAGGGCGTCAGTCCCAACTGCGGAACATTCGGCACGATTACCGCCCCTGCGCCTGCATCCAGCAACGTTTTGACCTGCGACGCCGCAGAGGCTGCACTATTGCCGATAGTTTCACGTGCAGTCAGTGGATTGGTTACCGCCGCGGCAATATCGTTCGCACCAATCCAATGAATATATAAGCCGTTGCTGTCAGCGCGCCCACCAGTAGATTGCAGATATGCCGCCAGCTGATCCTGCGTATTCAAATCAGGATCCAGTGCAGGTACTGCCACAGCACCACCTTGCGCATAGTTGCTGCCACCCAGAGTGGAAGGCTGTAGGTTTTCGCCCAGATGCGCAGCCAATATTTCATCGTACAGCGGATGCTGCGCGCCGTCGGCGGTAAATCGCCCGATATTGCCACCGTCGCTCAGGCTATCGCCAAACACCGTTAAGCTGTCCCACGCCTGAGCATAAGGTGTTGCCAGCAAGGCACTGAAGCTTGCCAGCGCGGCAAGGGAGAGTGCGGATTTACGTTTTTTCATCATCCACTCCGTGATGAGCCAGACAGAACAAGCCTGGCGATTCAAAGTTCAGTCTTGCGCAATAACATCGCAGCTACGCAAGCCAGCAAGGTCGCATTAAAGATGCAAAGAGAAGCGAAAGAGGTAACAAGGACGTTTTAGGTGTAGCCAGTCAGGGAAGGTAATACCAGTTTGCGCATAGAAGATTACGGCAGGCATTTTTAGGAATTTAACCTCGCTCACAGTATCGAGCTAAGAGTGAACATTAACCTTTCGACTCATTTTGTGATCTGCATTGTAGTACAATTCATTTTTACCGTACTACAATGATGCTGGTGTCGTTATTTGATCCTGCGCCAGTTTTTAGTCCTGCCAATAATAAAAATAATAATGACGTCTTATTTACCTGCATGCCTGGCGGGCAGTATTACTGCTGTCTGAAAAAGGCCAACCCGTTCACGAGGTCGCTATCATGAGCAACGATTTATATGCCTCCACCCTTAAACAATTAAATAGCAAAATTATTCCTTTTATTGTCATCTGCTATTTCGTTGCCAATCTCGATAAGACCAATATATCGATTGCCGCACTCCAGATGAATGCTGATCTTGGCCTCACCACCAGCATGTATGGCCTCGGCGTGGGGATGTTTTATATCTCATATATTCTGTTCGAAATTCCCAGCAATGTGATCATGACCAAGGTTGGTGCTCGACGCTGGATAGCCCGGATTATGATTACCTGGGGCATCGTCAGCACCGGTATGGCGTTTGTTCACACCGCCAATCAACTCTATGTGATGCGTTTTTTATTAGGGATGGCTGAGGCTGGTTTTGCACCAGGCATTATTTATTACATTGCCTGCTGGTTTCCTAAAAGCAATCGCGCACGGGCCATGTCTTTTTTCTACATGGGTTCGGTCAGCGCATCCATCATTGGTTTACCCGTCTCTGGTGCGATATTGAATATGCATGGCATCGCCGATATTGCTGGGTGGCGTTGGTTGTTTGCTCTTGAAGGTATTCCCGCGCTGATTCTTGGCTTTCTGGTGTTATGGCGCCTGCCCGATTCCCCGGAGCAGGCCCCATGGTTAAGCCCCCAACAAAAATCCTGGCTGCACCAGCGTCTGCAGCAAGACAACGCTGACGTAGAGATCGGTAAAAACCATTCCTGGTTGAGTGCCCTAAAAGATAAAACAGTGCTGCTGTTGAGTCTGGTGTGGTTTCTGCAGGCGTTTGGATCCATCGGCATCACACTGTTTATGCCGCTGATCATCAAAAGCATGGCTGCGGAGCAGAGCAATTTCGTAATCAGCCTGCTATCGGCGGTGCCTTTCGTCATGGCGTGCTTGTTTATGTATCTGAATGGCCGACACTCTGACCGTACACGTGAGCGCAGCTGGCATTTAGGCCTGCCGTTAATCCTCTCCGGACTGGCATTGGCGACGGCAATCTTCACCGCCAATCTCTGGGTCGCTTATCTACTTTTGGTCCTGACCGTGGGTTTCAATTTTGCGCTGACGCCGATTTTCTGGGCCGTGACCACGGAGAAACTGGCAGGCGTGGCCGCCGCTGCCTCCATCGCCTTTATCAATACGGTCGCCAACTTTGTCGGTTTAGGATTGCCGCCGTTACTGGGAAAACTCAAGGATATGACCCATAGTTATCATTCAGGTTTACTGGTGGTCGCGGTGGCACTGATTGCAGGCGGTGTGATTGGTATTATCGTCTCGCGACCGCCAAATGATCGGTTGAAAACCCTTGCTTATCCGCAGTCTGGCAAGTGAAACGCTTTTTCATGCATTTTAGTTAAATGTTCTGGAAAGCGCGCCGATAATTAAGATACTTTAATCAAAGCGGACCACAACCGGTCCGTTTATCTCAACATCAGGCAGCCATAACTCAATACCCCCGGCCTGCGTACGCGCAGAGAAACACATTCGTAAGATAAGTGTTCGGCTGTGGAAATTCAGCGGAGCGGCAAAAAGCTGCACGCATTATGTTCAATGACATAATATCGCCTGAGGTCACACATGTTTGGGGTGAAGAAATTCAGCCTTTCTCTGCCATTTTATAAAAGTGGCGATGTACTCAAAGATATCAATGCAATCAAGCAACATGTGGCATGGATTGAGTTTACGCCCAGCGGGGAAATCCTCAGTGCCAACCCACTCTTTCTCGATGTCACCGGCTACAGCCTGCATGAGATTCAGGGACAACATCACCGCATTTTCTGCAGCCCGACTTACAGCCAGTCATCAGAATACTTTGCTTTTTGGCAGACGCTGGCTTCCGGCGAATCCGTCACTGGAATCTTTGAGCGCTTTAATAAACAACGCCAACGTTTCTACCTGAGCGCAACGTACTTCCCGGTGAGCGATGATAAAGGCAAAGTCTACAAGGTCATTAAGGTCGCCAGCGATATCACCGCCCGCCATGAAGAACTGGAGCACAAAGAGGCGGTGATCACTGCGCTCGACCGCTCTATGGCGGTGATTGAATTCACCCCAGATGGTCATATTCTGACGGCCAATGCCAACTTCCTGACTCATATGGGATACGAGCTGAAAACCATTGTCGGTCAGCATCATCGCCTGTTTTGCTTCGATAACTTCTATCGTGAAAACCCGGAGTTCTGGCGCAAAATTGCTAAAGGGCAGCATTTCGTCGGTCGCTTTGAGCGTAAGACCGCTGGTGGCGAGAGCATCTGGCTCGAAGCGAGCTACAACCCGGTGTTTGATGCCGATGGCAAAGTGTACAAGGTGATTAAGATCGCTTCCGATATCACCGCCCGTGTCGAAGCAGCAAAACGTGTAGCCGATATCGCCCTCACCACTTCGGAACAAACCTCGCAAATTACCGATAACGCTAACGAAGTGCTGGATGAAACCATCCGCAACTCCGGTCTGGTGGCGGTGCAGGTCAATGCCGCCACCGATATTGGCACGCAGTTAAATGCCTCGGCGAAAAGCATCAATGAAGTGGTGGAAACCATCAACCTGATAGCTTCGCAAACCAATATCCTGGCATTAAATGCCGCGATTGAAGCCGCACGCGCCGGTGAAGCTGGGCGTGGATTTAGTGTGGTAGCGGACGAAGTGCGCCGCCTGGCGGCTTCCACCTCCAGCGCAACCAAAAAGATCACTCAGGTTGTGGAGCACAACGCCAGTTTGATTCATCAGATGGAGCAACAGTTGGGTGAAGTGAAGCAGTTTGTGGTGACCGAGCAGGAAAAAATCAGCGTGTTGTCACGCAGCCTGCGTGAGATCAACAGTGGCGTGCATGAGTTTGTGAACGTGATCCATCGACTGGATGTTTAGGTGATCACCCGTTAGCGATGAGGAGGCGGCCTGCAGCCGCCTTTCACTTTTTAAGCGAGCATGGCGTCACCGATGCCAAGATCGCTAACTATCCTTCAAGCTTTTACATCATTTGCGGTTCGCGAATCGCATTCCCTTTGGCGAAACGCGCCAGACTGTAAGGTTCAGCATCGGTGAACAGCGGCTGGTTATTCACCATCTGCGCGCAGAGTAATCCCGCTCCCGGGCCGATACCGAACCCATGACCACTAAAGCCAGAGGCAATAAATAGTCCGGGTACATCTGACATCTCATCAATAACAGGCACCAAATCTGGCGTGGTATCGATCCAGCCGCCCCACGCATGATCCACTTTGATCCCTTGAAGTTCGGGGTAAAACTGAATCAGCATCTGCATCGCTTCCTGCACAATCGAAGGATCGCCGGCGGGATCCAGCACCCTAATCTTTTCGAACGGTGATAATCCCTGATTCGACCAGGAACCCGCGGCTTCCGGGCCATTGAAGAACGAACCGTTGATACGCACCTTGAGTTTTTTCGCAATTTTGCTGCGATACATCGGATAAAACTTGGTGGCATAGCGGATATTTTGCGGAGCCAGATCGATCTGGCCACGTCCGGAAAGCGCCACGGTGTAACTGCCATCCTGACGACGGCGAATGCATAAACCGCCGATGCTAATACAGCCTTTGATGACTTCCGGTGCCGCTGTGGTTTTAAACGCCGTACCCAATATATTGGCGCTCGGCAGTTCAACACCGTACTGTTTGCAGAAGCGGGAACTCCATGCACCACCACAGCAGATCACCCGATTCGCTTTCACTAAGCCACGCTCGGTCCATACGCCGGTCACACGCCCGCCACTGATATCCAATCCACGCACCGCGCAGTTTTGATGTACCGAAGCACCCAAATTTTTTGCACCCGTGGCGATCGCCGGTGCGGCCATGGAAGGTTCAGCACGGGCATCAGTCGGTGACCAGACGCCGCCAACCCATTGGGCCTGCTCGCCAATGCGATCGCGCGTCTCTTTGCCCGTCAATAAATGGCTGACAAAACCAATTTGTTTCGCCTGCTTGCCCCAGGCTTCCCAGCGCGCCACATCCGCTTCACTCAATGTGCCGTAAGTGATTCCCTGGCGGCTGAAGCCAAGATCGAGTCCGATTTCCCCGCTCAACGCTTCCCAGCGCTGCAAACTGCGCATCGCCATCGGCAGCTCATACAGATCGCGGTTTTGCTGACGGACCCACCCCCAGTTGCGTCCCGACTGTTCGCCACCGATCACGCCTTTTTCAAACAGCGCCACGGAAACGCCCTGCTTTGCCAGTTCATAACTGACAGAAGTGCCGATAATCCCGCCGCCGATGACGATGACATCCACCGCACTGGGGAAGGTTTCACTGTCTGCTACGGTATTCACGTTGATGCGCATGATGTTCAATCCTGACCTTTATAAATGTTGCTCAGAGGAAATATGCATGATCCACAACACAGTGGCGTCACTGGACGTCGGGTTAAAAATGTTGTGCGGGAGATGGCTCTGGAATTGAAAACTGTCACCCTGCGACAAACACACAGTGTCACCGTCTATCTCCAGCGTCAGTTCACCCGCCATGACTAAACCTGCTTTTTCCCCCTTACCCATTAACATCTCAGCGGACTGCACGCCTGCCGGGATATTAATGAACATAAACTGTAAATCGTGGTCGCCCGAGGGAGAGAGCATCTGCTTTGAAATGCCCTGCTTACCGACGTTAAAGTGCGGGCGTTCGACTGCGCGTCGGACATAATGCTCAGCACCACGAGGGGGAGTTTCGGCTTCCTCCAGAAAAGCCGAAAGGGGAACTTTTAATACCAGACGCAGCTGCTCCAGCACGCGCACCGTGGGATTCGTCAGATTACGTTCGATCTGACTGATCGCGCCCGCGGAGACATTCGCCAGCAGCGCCAGTTCAGTAATCGTCATATTCCGCGCTTTGCGCACACGTTTTACGCGAGATCCGATATCCGCTTCCAGCGCGCCTGATTCCCCTTTGATACCCGGTGCTTTTTTCATCGGCTGAATTCCGTTAGCGTCCCTGTCAGCTGAGTTTAAAGGTGTCATGAATCAGGGCATGCCCCATTTGGTTTTAATCGTCTGCAAGGTGCCGTCATCTTTCATACTGGTTAACGCGCTGTTGATCTGCGCCATTAACGCATCGTTGCCTTTCTTCACGCCAAACGCCATTGGGGAAACAGTTTCAGGTTTATAGCCATCCACCACGTGCATGCCTTTTAAGCCACCCGCTTTTTCCTGCGCTTTTAATATCGGATAGTCGTTTAATCCCGCCGCAACGCGACCAAGCGATAAATCTCGCGTCATATCTGCCGGACTGTCATAGACCTTGACCTCTTTGGCGATACCGCTGGCCATCAGGCTCTGCGTGTAATCCGTACCGGCCATGGTTCCGACCACCTCCCCCTTAAGATCCTGCCAGGAGTTGAAGGTTTTTTTGTTGTCATCCCGCACGATTAAGCCGGCGCCAAAAGCGGTCACGGGCTGAGAGAAAGTAATACGTTTAGCGCGCTCTTCAGTGGGTGTCATTCCCGCCACAATCATGTCTATTTTGCCAGCAATAACTGATTGTATCAGCGTTGAAAAAGGGATTGCGCTGTATTGGATGTCCAAATGCTCACGTTTAGCCACTTCTGCGGCCACATCCGGCATAAAACCCTCAATCTTGCCCGTCTGCGTATTTAAGAAGGTGGTTGGGGCACTCGAAGGCGGTGAACCTGCGGTCAACACTGCGGCGCTGGCATTAAGACTTATCGCAGCCGTCAGGCTTAGGATCATTAACTGGGAACGAATGGCAGACATGACTCACTCCTGGATGCAATGAAAAGGATAACGCTCTTTTTCACTATAATGAAAATTGTCCACCTGCTGTCAATGTTTTATTTGATGAAAATGCGCTAACTCACAAATAAACAATAAAGCCTTTGATTTCACTGAATATCACACCTATAGCTTGTTCGTATGGGCGATATAAGTAAACGCTATCTCTAAATTATGGGTAATGATTGACAGAGATTTGCCAACAACGATATTCATTATAATGAAATAGTGACCTCACTTTTCCAGGTGACACAACGACGCAGGAGTACACGATGGACTGGAGCAACATCCACGTTTATCTGCCCTTTTTATTAAAAGGGGCTGAAATGACGATCTATATCACCATTTTGTCTCTGATTATCAGCACGCCATTAGGGTTAGTCTTAGCCGCAGCGAAGATGTGCCCGTGGAAAATTATTTCCTGGCCCATCGCCACCATTATTAACATTACGCGTGGCCTGCCGATGATTGTGGTGTTGTTTTATATCTACTTTGTCTTCCCGGATATTGGCATCACCCTCACCTCATTTCAGGCCAGTGTCATTGGTATAGCCTTTTGCTTTTCGACCTATATCGCTGAAATATTCCGAGCGGGCATCGAATCGGTGGATCGCGGGCAACTTGAAGCCGCGCGCTCGATGGGCATGAGTTATGGCAAAGCCATGCGCCGCGTGGTGCTGCCACAGGCGTTTCATGTTGCCTTGCCGCCGTTCAGCAATACGTTGGTGATGATGCTCAAGGACTCTGCACTGGCCTCAACCATCGCGGTCACTGAAATGACACGTCAGGGCCAACTTATTGCCGCCTCAACCTTTGATAACACCACGGTATACACGCTGGTGGCGCTGCTGTATCTGGTACTTTGCCTGCCGCTAATGGCACTCACTAAGAAGCTGGAAAAACGTCAGATAAAAGGGGCTTGAGATGATTGAAATTCATGAAGTACACAAAAAATTCGGCCCTATTGAGGTGCTGAAGGGCGTGAGTTTCAAGGTCAGCGAAGGCGAAGTGGTTTGCCTGATTGGCCCCTCGGGTTCAGGTAAATCGACCATACTGCGCTGCATCAACGGCCTTGAAACTTATGAAGGTGGCGATATCACCGTACTGGGCCAGCGCGTTAACAACGAGCACAAGAGCATTAACGATCTGCGCCGTCAGATTGGCATGGTATTCCAGCGCTTTAACCTCTTCCCGCATCGCAGCGTGCTGGAAAACGTGATGGAAGGTCCGATTCACGTCAACGGTGAACCCCGCAACGTGGCGGAAAAGCGCGCCAAAGATTTACTGGCGATGGTGGGTCTGGCCGAGAAAATCAACGCATGGCCGACCCAGTTATCCGGCGGTCAGCAACAGCGCGTGGCGATTGCCCGCACGCTGGCCCTGCAGCCCAAAGCGATTCTGTTTGATGAGCCCACTTCTGCGCTCGATCCCGAATTAGTGGGTGAAGTGCTGCAGGTTATGCGCAATCTCGCCCGTGAAGGGATGACCATGATCGTGGTAACGCATGAAATGCAGTTCGCCCGTGAGGTTGCCGATCGTGTCTGCTTCCTGCACAGCGGACAGATTGTGGAGCAAGGTCCTGCTGATAACCTCTTACTGCGACCGCAAGAAGCGCGCACGCAAGATTTCCTGCGCCGCGTGTTAGGGAATACCGTGGCGCAACCTTGTGCCTGTTGTCAGGCAGCCGGATAAGTAACGACAAAAGTTTCTGCCAAAGCCGCGCAAATAATCATGCAAATGTGTTATTTGCGCGGCGATAAGCATCCTCAGGTTTTACCGCAATCCCTTAATCTAAATTGAATTTTATCTCCAATGCATCTTGCCGTTGTGGCGGGTGCCGTTTGTCACCTATTACAGGAAAACCACTGATGAAAGTGCAGAAAATCGAACAGGCCGCCACAATTAAAGAGATGGAACCCTGGGGTAATGTTGAGGGCTTGCCGGGTAGCGAGAGCATTGCCTTGTCTGGCATCCAAAAAGTGATTCCGGGTAAAGAGGACATCGATACCGGTATTTTCGAGTGTGCAGTCGGTTCATATCGCCGCTCGGTTAAACAAGCTGAAATTATGCACTTCCTTAACGGCAGCGGCTCGTTTACGCCAGACGGTGAAGCGACCCTTAATTTCAAGCCGGGTGATTCTTTCTTTTTTGAAGCCAACACCGAAGGCACCTGGGTGATTGAAAGCACCATGCGTAAGCTTTACGTTATTTTCGATGCCAGTTAAGTTCAGTCAGGCGCATAACGAAGTGAATTAATCTCTTATTGATACATTCTCCCCTCAACTTCCATCTTTCGTAGAGCCAACTTTACCGCCTTCACAGCGGCGTTGGCTCTCTGCTTAATGCTCTCTTCTGACAGAAGATCCGTACGCCCCTCACTGCTGTGCCCCTTAAAGCTGAACAAGAAAAGCCCAATCACCCAAATCACATTTTTATCACCTACACAAAACAGGGTTGACATGGATTTTACAAATCGAAATAATCTGAATACATGATGTATACATGAAATATACTTAGAAACATAAGACACACATTTTTAAGCAATGCGTAACGTCGCTAACTGACCCGAATTCAGGCAGCGCAGGCAATTTTTAGAACATCTTATCTGCATCGAGGAGTCTTTTTTACATGGGTATTTCCAGAAGGAAATTGTTGGTGGGCACAGGAATCGGTGCCGGAGTCATTGCCGCGGGCGGTGGCGCAACGCTGCTGACGGACAATCTGCCGAACGATCCTGAGTCGTTACTGCGTATTGATGCGCTGCCTTCCGATGATCCAGCGCCGGGTTGGTTCCACACCAGTCAGAAGCGTATTCCTAAGCCCGCGCTGGTCGGTGATGCCAAAGCGCCATGGGTGGTGATCGGCGGCGGTTTTGCCGGTCTGGCGGCGGCGCGTCGTTTAGCGCTGAACTTCCCTAACGATCAGGTGATTCTGGTCGAGGCTCAGCAAGTTGGATTTGGTACGTCTGGACGTAATGCAGGCTTCCTGATCGACGTGCCGCACGACATCAGCGCACCGGATTATATCGGTGATAAAACTGTTGCCCGCAATATTCTCAATCTGAACCAGACCGGCCAGCGTATCCTGAAGGATCTGGTGGAAGAGCATAATATTACCGACGCGCATATGCGCCACTCCGGAAAGTATCAGGCGGCGGTTGAAGACAGCGGCATGGCGGTGCTGGATGCTTATCGTGGAGGACTTGAGGCTTTGGGTGAGAAGTGCAAAATCATCGAAGGCAGCGCGCTGAAAGATATTTTCGGCACCAGCTTCTATCGCAAAGCACTCTACACGCCGGGCACGATTCTGGTTCAGCCTTCAGGCCTGGTGAAAGGTCTGGCAGACAGCTTGCCGGAAAACGTCACGCTGTATGAAGACACCGCCATCACCGCGATTGAGTATGAACCGCAGATCGTCCTGCATCACGCCACCGGTCGCATCACTGCCGATAAGCTGATTCTGGGCAATAACGCCTTTGGTACCCATTTTGGTTTTGGTCCACGCACTATTTTCCCAATCTTCACTTACGGCAGCCTGACTCGTCCGCTGACCAAGTCCGAGCAGGACAGCATTGGGGGTGAGGATTTCTGGGGCATCATTCCAGCGGATCCGTTTGGCACCACGTCGCGTCGTACCCATGACAATCGCATCCTGATTCGTAACAGCTTCAGCTTCAACGAAGATGGACGCCACAAGCCGGGCTACACCGAGAAGTATCGCCAAACCCATCGCCAGTCCTTCGAACGTCGCTATCCAACCTTGAAAGATGTGCCTTTCGAGCACACCTGGGGCGGCGGTTTAGGTATGACGCGCAACGGTTCCAGCCTGTTTGGGGAACTGCGCAAGAATGTGTATGGCGCGCTGGGTTGTAATGGTCTCGGCACCGTACGCTGTACCGCCATGGGCACCATGCTGGCCGACTGGCTGGCCGGTAAACGCAACGATACGATTGATTACCTGCTGTCACTGCCGAAGCCAGAGTGGAATCCGCCGGATCCGTTCCTGACCATGGGCGTGAACTTCACGCTGCGCCGCGGCATGCATAACGCGGGGTTAGAGGCGTAATCGCTGATGACAGAGCGGCCAGATGGCCGCTCTCACAAATTCATAATCTATATGGATTGCCCTGAAGCAGAACCCGATTAGAGTGGAGCTAAATAATCCAGAGGCCATAGACTGAGTCGAGTGGAAATATATCCACCCGATCAGATAGATTAATGCTTACAGCGGCAATGATAAAACGTCACAGACGCGCCTCAATGGGAACAGGCATTTTCTTCGCTTTCGGTTTCAAACCGAAAAGCCATGATGCCAGTCGGGATCGCTTGATACACCAGTAGAACATTGCACTGACCACGATCCCTATTAAGCAATCCAGCAACACGTAGCTCACCGACAGATTCGCTGGCAACCAATCATCAATTAGCCATGCAGAAACCACCACCACCGGGTAGTGAAGCAAGTAGATGATCAGTGCAGAATCTACAATGGCGGTCAGTAGCCGATTCTCTTTAACCTGGATACGTTCGAAGGTAAACACCAGCCAGTAGGAGAGCATCACAGAAAGCACACTACCGACTAATACGGGCAGATATTTAAGGGCATTATCAACGTGATAATGCGCGACCACATAGAAACCAAACCAGACCAGCGCCATTAATGCACCGATAACCCAGCCATTCATTAGCTTACTGTTCGCATACCGTGAAATCTGTTCTCTATTAACATAGAGTGCATATCCTGCCGCGTAATAGACCAGAAAACGCGCAGTGATGGGCAGCAATTCGGCAAAATCACCGTGCTCTTTCACCAAAAACTTCAACATAAAGCCAACATTGCCTAATGCAATCAGCAGCGCCATCAAGACAGGCAGTGAAAGTCTGCCAAATTGTCGGGCTGACCAGTCATAGAATGCAATCGGAATCAGCAATGACATGATGGACAGGGAAATAAGAAACCACAGATGATGCATTACACCGTAGCTCTCTAAACACCCTTCCCACGTCAACATTTTATTATCAATCATTCCCCCAACCGCATACATAAGGGGGGGAATAAAGATATAGGCGGTTATCAGTGGAACCAACACACGCTTACGGCGATTGGTGATGAAAAATCGCTGGCCTTTGCGCAGTATGATCAAAGCTGAAAACATACCCGAGAGGAAGAAAAAGACTTCCATTCTGAAAGTATGAAACAGGCCAAGCAAAGCTGTAAATAACTCTGCCGGATCGCGATGCGCGGTGTAATACCAGCTATTTTCACCCGGTAAACTTCGTGAAGCATGAAGTAAGACACCCTCTATAATCAGACCAGCACGCAGCAGATCCAGCCCAATATTACGACTGGATAAAAATGAATGGGTTTTCACATCTCATACCTTTGAAATGAGTTATTAACTTAGATTTAATAGCGGTTGAATCCTAACACCGGTTAATTCTGATTACATGCTTTGCAATAGATATTAGGATTATCGCCATTGATTTCAAAAATCAATAAAATCACGACATTAATGGACGTGCCTGATTTATAAAATAAAAAATAATGGAGATTGAATGTATTTCTCGCTTGGCTTTGATTCACTAAAGCCTCTTAAGTTTCACATTTTCAATATGTTATCCACCATCTGCTCGAAAATTAAACTTTATGATGGCTGAAGGTTACCTCATGATTATATAAAAGTAACGTTAAGTTACTGTAAGCATCTGAGTTTTGAAAATAAGGCACCGTGCAAGCCAATGACTCCAAACCAAGCATAACATTATGATTAATAACAATTAGCTTAAAAAGTGAGATTCATTGATTAAGAATCCGCCTAATTTCATCCCGTCAGTATTGTTTTCAGATTGTTACCTTGCATGCATGCCTGCTAAAGTGCGAAAAAAAAGCGAACAAGCACGTTTTCCCGAGAATTCATTCATGCCCTGCATGGGTCGTAACGATGGGAAGAAGCTCACGCACTTACCTTTACAGGCAATGGAACCGCATGCTCAAACCTTATAAGGTCGTCAGCGCAATCATATTTTACGCTTTGGCACTCTACAATGTTGCAATAGCCAACACGCTTCCTGGCGGAACGCCTTTTATTATCGAAGCCTATGGCGGCTCCAGCACCCAGGGTGCAATGGCGGTGCGTGAAAATGGCAAAGTGCATGCGATTTTCATCAAAGATAACGAGATCGGCTTGTTAAACAATATGCTGACGGCAAAGTATGGTGAAGGGATCCAAATCACTAATAAAGGCGTATCTTCATCGCAGGCAATTGAGCTGCTCAATGCGAAATATTTCTACAAAAAAAATAAAACCTGGCGTGAAGAGATGAAAGCATCCCCGGCAAAAATCATCCTGTTAAACTTCGCGACTAATGATGCACGACATTTTCATTTTAACGATATCGCTGCAGATTACCGGGTCAGCCCACAAAGATATAATGAGGTAATGACTCAACTCATTAACATCGCGCGTGAAGAAGGCAAAGAGGTTGTTTTACAGGAGCCTCATCCTATTTGTGGTCGAGCGGAGAAATGGGGTATTGCACCATATGTCGCGCAACTTGATGCCTTATCACGCAGTCAGTCGGTGCCATTAGTTCGACAATACAAAAGAATTCTGGCAATAAAAGACTGGCAATCATTGCTGTCTCCCGATTGCATTCATCCTTCCAGGCAGCTTTATCGTATGAAGGCTGAAGAAACGTTTAACGTATTGGTCAATCACTTTGACAATCAACTAGCGGGGGCAGGTCAATCTGGCAGAAAAGATGTCGAGCAAACCGTTCAGCGCTAATTTTCTGCCATGCACATCACCGCGACAATCAATAACGCCAGCCTCGGGAAAAGCGCAAGACAGGGGGTTTCGCGTTTGCTTTATTACCTATTTGCCTATCAGCTGTTCATCGCGATTGTAAAGGCAACCCCGTCATCCCTTTCACTTCCTTCAACACAAACATACTCTGCATCTCTTTAATACCCGGCAGTCGCCGAATCACCGACATGGCAAATTCCGCATAAGCATCCATATCCGCCGACACCACCTGCAGTAGGAAGTCCGCATCGCCGCCAATGCTGTAGCAAGAGACCACATTTTCCAGCGCGGTGACTTCAGCTTCAAATTTACGCGCTTCAGCTTCGCTATGGCTGTCGATGGTGACACGCACAAACACCATCACATTAAGGCCAATCTTTCTACGATTGAGCACGGCGCGATAGCCCTGAATGACCTCATCCTCTTCCAGTTTGCGCACCTTGCGCCAGGTGGGCGATGCCGACAACCCAATCGCATCAGCAAGATCCTGATTCGTCACGCGCGCATCCTGCTGCAAATGTTCCAGTATTTGGATATCTGTCTTGCTCAAACTCATTACTGGTTAATCCTTTCTATTGATAGCGTTAAACAGGAAAATTCATCCTTAATTCATGCTTTTTTCAATGAACTCCGCAAGCACTTTTCTTACTGCCTGCCGCATAATTTTTTACCTCAGCCACCCTATCCTCATCTCTCAATCGCTTACGGAGTTTTAGATGCAATTCGATCCTCACCAACATCGCTGCACACTCATCATCGACAACCAGTTGCCAACCGGACTGGCTCTAAATGCAGCCAGCGTTATTGGTATCAGCTTTGGCAAGCTGATAGATAATATCGTCGGCCCGGATCTGCAGAGTGAGGATGGATTCAACTATCCCGGTGTGATTTATGCTCCTTTGCCAGTGCTGCTGGCGGAAGGTGGCTATCTACGTGAACTGCAACAGGCCAGCAACGCGGACTCTGAAATTTTCGCCATGCCGTTCAGTGCGCTGGCGCAGTCCTGCAAAACTTACGAGGAGTACGGAGAGCGTATCGCGACGGCCAGCAGTGACCATATTGAACTGGTCGCCATCGGCCTGATTGGCCCCAAAAAGAAAATTACTCGTCTGACAGGCAATCTTAAATTGTTCCGCTAACCCTCCTGCCCAGCAGCAAACCATGCGGGTGGTTGCCCCACATAACGGGTGAAGGCCACGCTAAACGCACTGGCGGAACGATAGCCGACGCGTTCGGCCACATCCGCCACCGCCATGTTTTTGCCGCGCAGCAAATTTTTGGCCAGCGCCATGCGCCAGGTGAGCAGATATTCCATCGGCGCCACGCCCACGGCTGCGCGGAAACGCACGAAGAAGGCCGAGCGGGATAAAGCGGAAGCTTTGGCTAACTGCGCCACGGTCCAGGGATGCGCAGGGTTGGCGTGAATGTCACGCATGGCCGCCGCCAGGCGTTCATCGATTAATCCGCGCATCACGCCAGGACAGGCATTGCAGACTGGCATTGAACGGAGTGCTTCAATCAGCAGCAACTCCAGCAAACGTTCCAATACCACATAACGCGCAGGGCGCTGCGCACGACACTCATCCATCACCAGTTGTACCAGCGTGGTCAGCCGCGACTCACCGCGAATATGAATAAATTGGGGTAGCAGCGAGACGATCAATCCCGCATCGGGCGCACCAAACTGGCAATAGCCAATCAGCGTTTGCACTTCGGCAGGCTGCTGCTGATCGCCAATCCAGAATTCACCGGGGCTAAGCATTTCGGGTAATGTTTCAGGCGCATCGTCTTCTGGTGGCTCGGCGCTGCTCATGCAGAACTCCCACGCCGCCGGGATCAGGATAAAATCGCCCTGCTCAAGCGGGATGGGTTCATGCCCTTTCATCTTCAACTGACTGCGTCCAGCCAGTACCAGGCAGTAAAACGGCTGTCCGGTTTCACTGCGATTGACGCGCCAGCGGCCATTAGCGCGTGCGCGTTTGGAAAAGGCCGCCTGAGGTTGCAGCAACGCCACTATCTCAGCAAGGGGATCGATCATCATGGACTCCTGCGAATGATATATGGACTTTGCATTGTAGTGAGTCCATCTCACTGACTCTATAGTGAGCATCTACCCAATGCAATGCAGGAGTGAAAGATGAAAACGATCCTTATCACCGGCTGTTCTTCCGGCTTTGGTCACGCCACCGCGCTCTATTTTCTTGAACGCGGCTGGAAGGTGATTGCTACCATGCGTCACCCTCGCCCGGAGCTGTTCCCGGCTTCGGACAATTTGCGTCTGTTGCCGCTCGACGTCTCTAATGCCGAAAGCATCAGTCAGGCAATCACTGACGCAGGCGAAATCGACGTGCTGGTGAATAACGCCGGTATTGGCGTACTGACGTCACTGGAGGGCATGCCGATGTCTACGGTACGTGAGGTGTTTGAGACTAACACGCTTGGCACCATCGCCATGACGCAGGCGGTGCTGCCTCAGTTCCGCGCCAAACGCGGCGGCACGGTGATCAACGTGACCTCCACCGTGACGATGAAATCCTTGCCTCTGCTGGCGGTGTATACCGGCAGCAAAGCCGCAGTGAATGCGTTCACTGAGTCGCTGGCACTGGAGCTACAGCCGTTTAACGTCACCGTGCGGCTGGTGTTGCCAGGAATGGCACCCACCACTGACTTCGGCAAAAACGCCATGCCGCGCATGGAACAAACCTTCCTCGAAGCCTATCACCCCATGTTGGATGGCATAATGGCGGGCATGCACCAACCGCAGCCCACCACCAAAGCCGAAGATGTCGCCGCCGCAATATGGCAAGCCGCAACGGATCCCAACGCACCGATGCGTATTCCTGCCGGGGAAGATGCAGTGGCGCTGGCAAACCAGACCGCGTAAGCATAAAAACCAGGCGAATAGCCTGGTTCATTATTGGGTTAGCGGTTATGTTATTTGACTCACCTATTAGCCTTTAAGAATGATGGATGCAGATTCACTGTCTGGCTCAGATGCCACATTTCTATGATGAAGTTACTGACATGCTGCATCGCGAATGGTCCAAGCTGCCTAACTGGCATGACCGCGATGTGATCCGCCAGCGGCTGCAATCACGCAATGCCGCTGATGCCCAAACAATGACGCTGTTTGCCTCTACTCGCGAAGGCGGGTTGATGGCCACCGCCAGCATCATTCATTACGAATTGAGTGATATCCCCGAGCGTGAATTTTGGCTGGGTGAAGTGATCACTGCTAGCGAACATCGCGGTAAAGGGTTGGCCAGTGCATTAGTGACCCGCCTGATTGCCGAAGCGCGAGCAAAATCGATCCCCGAACTTTGGCTGTATACACCTGATCAACAGGCCTTGTATCGCCGCTTTGGCTGGCAGGATGTTGAGCAACGCGATATCGCTAATGAAATGGTTACGGTGATGAAATTGGTCCTTCTGTAACCTGTGCGAGCTGTTGCAGTGCCGCGAGGCCATCACGAGCAATCCATGTGCGCAGCGGCGCGAACAGCGGCTGCGGCAAGGCTTCTGGTGCAAACCACTGCCAGCCTTCGCATTTATTGGGCTCCATCAACTGCGGTTCACCCTGAGGATGATGTGCCACCAGCAGCAAGGTGATGTAGTGCTTATTGGTCTCGGGGAAAACATCACTGGTGAATGCGCCGTTTTGCAATTCGGCCAGAGTTAATCCTGTTTCTTCGAGCACTTCACGTCGTGCACAGTCATCCGGCGATTCGCCAAATTCCAGATGTCCGCCAGGTGCTGACCAATCCCCTGCACCGTGGCTGCCTTTACGGCGGCCCAGCAGCAGTTTTCCTTCTCGGAAAATCAAAACGCCGACTCCGACCTGTGGTGACATAAAACTCCCTGTGTTTAGCGGGCGCCAACACTGGCGCCCAGACTTTTACTCGACACCAATCGGCTGATAACCCTGCCATTCTGGACGGAAGGGCTCGCCATCGCTGTCCGGTGTTAAATGAATATAGAGGTCACCAACCTTTTCCAGCAGCAGGCAATCATCCACATCTTTCAGATTATCTTTGTGCTGATGATCTGTTCCGGGCAACAGGTTAGCAAGTCCTTTGGCTTTCGCTTCCTTAACGTCTTTGGCAACGAAAAGATCAAAAGCATGCAACTCAGCCAAAGTGGAAGGATGGTACGCACCGGCATTCACAAAGAATAGTTTTTCACTGCCTGTTGTAGGCTTATCAGACAGAGACACTCGATAGCCATCAGCCCAGGTCACGCGCGCATAGCCATCGACATGGATTTTATCCGCATCACCAAACCAGGCTTCACGCAATGCAGGCCAGGCATCTTCGGGCTTTTCTGCAGCAACGAATTGAATATCATGCACTTCGATGTTGGATTTTCCGGCATTACCGCCTACGTAAAAGATAAATAGGTTCACGTGGTCATTTCCTTTTGATGGACATAGAAGAGTCTGGTGGGGGTTATAAAACAAGATATATATCGATTCAACCGTTTCATACCGTCATCATCCCTGCGTGAGGTGAGGTTTAAAACGCAATGCCATCACCATTAAAACCACCACCCCGACGCTCATGATGGCCCATGCCGTATCCAGCGAGTCGGCACGATCGCGGACGATGCCGGCCATCAAGGGCATCAGCGCGGCCAGCAAATAACCGCCGCCTTGCACAAAAGATAACAGTCCCGCCGCCTCTTCCGGAGAATGCGCATGGTCGAGCGTTACGATCAGTGAAAGCGGAAACAGCGCACCAATTCCCAATCCGAGCAGCACAGTGGATAACCAGGCCATCGTACCGCTCAGCCACATCAGGCTGATTAATCCCAGCAGCAGGGAGGTCAGCACCAGCAGCAGCGGAAGACGGCGGTCACGGAAGCGATGGATCAACCCGGACACGATAAATCCCGCCACTACTTCAGTTAACGTCAGCGCACCGAGCACATAGCCGCTTTGCTGCGGCGTCCAGCCATGCTGCATGTAAAACGGCGGCAACCAGGCCAGCACCAGCGTGTATGCACCCGTGCCAATCCCAAAAAAAACCATGAGTAACCAGGTACGGCCCGTTCGAGCAGTTTTAGTACGCTGAGCTTGAGCAGCAGGAACGCTGCCGCGCAACGTGATCAGCCACAGCAGTACCGCAACAATCGCGGGAACAACAGGTAGTGCGAGTGCCATGCCCAACCCCTGCGCATCCGCCAACGGCGCGGCGGTCGCGGCGGCAACAGCCGCACCGGCCATTATTCCGGTGGTGAACAGTGCCATTAACGTGCCTGCCTGTGCGGCAAAATGGCGTTTAATCAGTGCAGGCATCAAGGCCTGAATTAAGCCTATGCCGATACCCGCCACCAGCGCACTAGCAATCAGCACTTCGGCGGATGGGACGACGCCTCGCACCAGGCATGCTAACGCCAGGAGAATCAGACCTGCAGCGATGCCGCGAATCTCCCCGATAAAACGCAGTAACCAGGGCCCCGCCAGTGCCGAGATTCCCATCATCACGACCGGCAAGGTGGTGAGTAAACTGAGTTGCGTGGCGTTAAGGTGAGATTCGCGTTGCAGAAGCGGAAACAACGGCCCGATGGCGGCCATGATCGGTCGTAAATTCAGTGCGATGATGAAAACCAGTAAGGCAAACATGCCTAAAGCAGGTAAGGTACGATTCACTTTGCATCTCCATGTGCGTCAAAAGTATCTTAACGTTAAGATACTTTGCGATACTTCGATAGAGGGATGCGCACAAAGCAACAAATCCGAGGGGATAAATGAGCGATCACGTTGATTTTGTTATCGAGCAGTGGGCCAACGCGATGCCGGAATTAGACGCCTCATCCATGGCGATATTTGGCCGCATGCTGCGCATCATGAAACATCTGACCAAAGCGCGCGCGGATGCACTGGCCCCGTTTCATTTTCGCGATGGGGAATTTGATGTCCTCGCTACGCTGCGCCGTGCGGGTCCGCCCTATTGCCTGTCACCCACGCAGTTGTACAAATCGCTGCTGATTACTTCTGGCGCAATGACAAATCGGCTTAACCGCCTTGAGGAAGTCGGATCAATCCAGCGCGTAGCCGATCCTGACGATAAACGCAGCATGCTGGTGGCTTTAACCGAAGCCGGACGCGAAAAGATCGAGCAAGCCCTGCTGGTTCACACTCAGACCCAACGCGATCTGCTGGCAACGCTGAATGACGATCAGCAACAGCAGTTACAGGTATTGCTCAGTCTTTTAATGCAAACCACTGAAGCCCAGCGGTAGAAATTTCGTTGTGGGATGTGTCAAATTATGAATTAATTCAGCCTATTTTCCGCTATGTTAGCGCTTCTGCTACGCCTTTTACGGATTGAATGATGAGCACCAAATACGCCCCCTCGCAGATTTTTCTCCACTGGCTGACTTTTTTGCTGGTCGTCACGGCCTATTGCACCATGGAGTTTCGCGGCTTAGCGACGCGCGGATCCTGGCAGGGCTTTGCCATGATCATTGGTCATTTCAGCGCAGGGAGTTGTGTGCTGGTGCTGATGCTTTCACGTGTCATTCTGCGCTTTCGTCATCGAAGCCCGACGATTGTACCGAAACCGCCACACTGGCAAACCGGCCTCGCGCACCTGATGCATCTGGCGATCTATCTATTCTTTATCGTGCTGCCGATCCTTGGCATTTTGTCGCGCTTCTATATGGGCCGCACCTGGTGGATTTTCGGTATTCCGATGCCGGTGAGCGGCGATCCTGATCCTGATTTCGCTGACAGCATTGCGGACTGGCATGAAACACTTGCCCCTTACGGCTATTGGCTGATTGGTATCCATGCCGTCGCGGCCCTGGCGCATCATTACCTCTTTAAAGACAACACATTGCTGCGCATGATGCCATCGCGTCGTCCGCGTTAGTCCTGCTTTCTGCGCCCGGTAATCGCACTGGCCGGGCGCCCAAAATAGCGTTGAAACGCCACGCTGAAATTGCGCGGATGTTGATACCCCACCTGCCATGCTGCCTGCGCCACCTGAAATCCCTGATCCAGCAAGCGATGCGCGTGCTCCATGCGCATCTGCAACAGCATCGCACCCGGCGTGCAGTGAAAATGCTGCTGGAACCCTCTTTTCAACTGGTAGTCACTTAATCCTGCCGCCAGCGCCAGCGCACTCAGCGAGAAAGCATCAGCCAGATGATCGCGCATCCAGTCGCGTGCCTGTTCCAACCTTTCAACCATTTGAGGATGCAGCTTGTGCTGAGTCTCCGTGGGTTGAAGCTGATGGCGATGCAAAGCGAGCAGGCTGAGCGCCTGAATTTCCAGTAGCAACGGATCCTCGTGTAACTGGCTGAGTTGCGCAGCAGTGGCATGGCCGAAACGGCTAAAGAGGTGGCGCTTAAGCTGAGGCTGTAACAATCCTTCTGCAACCTGCTCACCAAAATAGTGGATTACACACGCGGCACTGAGTATCAGGCGCACTTGCTGCACCCGTTCGCCCGCGCGATACAGGCGCTCACCCTGGCTGGACTGAAAACTGGTGACGGTCAGATGCCCGGCGTTGAATGCAATCTCACGTCCGTTGCTTTCCCGAAAGCGGGATTCGCCCTGCAGACCAAAGGTCAGCACCAGCTGTGGCTGCTCGTTAATGGGTTGCGAAGATTCACAAAGCGTCTGAACGGGCCAGTAATCGGATTGCACCATGCGCATCTCTCGTGACAGTTGGTGCTGGCGCACACGCATTTCCCCCGGTTTTTGCATCCTTTCTCCTCACGCAGAGTTAAATCACCGTCTCGCAGACAAATGAGAATAAATTGCATTTGCGCGAAAGGCTAGTCTGATGTTCACGTTACCTGCTCAGGACATTTCCATGCATTCACCACTTCCTACCCTCGATCATCTGCTGGCTCAGCAGGCCCTTAACGGCGCTGTGACGTTGGCATTTGAACATCGCTTATTTGATTTTCTGGCGTTACCTGCCACGGCTGCGCAAGTCGCCCAACACTACGACTGGCAACCACAGCAGGCTTATCATCTGTTACGTCTGTTATGGAGTACGGAATTACTGTCGCATGAAGCTGACTGCTTTGTACTGGCGCCGAATGTACATACCTGGCTGTGTCACGGCAGTCGCCGCTATATTGGTGACGCCTGGCGCTATCGTCATCAGGTGTTACAGCAGTTTGCTCAACGTTTGCCACAACTGCTTAAGCTGGCCGAACCCGGCTGGCAGGATCCCTTGCAAATCGATACTGCCTGGGCGGATGCCGCCCTGCACCAAATTGCTCAGGAGCAGCGTGCGTTGAGCGCGGACACCGCCTGCGCTATCGCGGATACTTTGGCTGATTTTCAGCGTCCAGCTCTGCTACTGGATATGGGCGGCGGACCGGGATTGATTAGCATTGCATTAGCCCAACGCTTTCCACAGCTTTCAGCCATCGTGTTTGATTTGCCTCAAACCGCCACCGTCGCGCAGCGCAATATCGAAAAAGCGGGCCTGAGCGATCGTTGTTGCGCACTGACGACATTTCCTGAAGAGCGTCAGGTGGACATCATCTGGAGTTCATCGTTTCTATACTTTATGGCGGACAGACAGGCAACGTTGCGCGAGTGGTTTACGCGTCTAAAGCCTGGCGGATTGCTGATCAGCGCCCATGCTGAAGTTCCTCAGAACCAGGTGGAAGCACGCCAGGTGCTGCCCTTCTTCACCCCGCTAATGATGCGAGGTTACAACGTCACGGATGAAGGGGTGTTGTGTGATGAATTGCGACAGGCAGGTTTTGCTATTGAGCGCGTCCAGCGGATGCAACCGTTCCCCATGTCGCCGCTCGATGTCATCCTGGCGCGAAAACCTAAAACGTTAAGCTAAAGCTGTCATCCAGCAGGGCAATAATCTCGCTATCCGGCAAGCCGTTTTCCAGCGTCAGGCTAATCCAGTGCTCTTTGTTCATGTGATAAGCCGGATAAACGCCGTGCTGCTGGCGCAGGGAGCCGGTCAGTTCGGGACGGGTTTTGATATTCATCACCTGAACCACCGGGCCTGCGTCCAATCCGAGTTTATGGCTCTCCAGCGGAAACACCAACGCGAACCATTTACGGTGGCGCGGATGCCGTAGCACCGCGTATTCGCTGTGTTTTTTCCACGGATAGTCAGGTTCTATTTGGTAAGTTTGGCTGATGTGGTCGAACAGTTGCTGGCGATTCATGAGGGTTCCCGATGTGTGGAAGTCATTGTCGGCCATGAGCAAATAGCACAAGGCCGCGCCCTACGTTATAAGGCGCGGCCCGCTGTGACAAGGTCTTCAACTCAGATGATTAACTCAACTGAAAACGTCCCACCGTTTGCGCCAGTTGTGCGGCCTGATCTTCCAGCGAACTGGCCGCCGCCGACATCTGTTGTACCAGCGCGGCGTTCTGCTGCGTGGTGCCGTCCATTTCATTTACCGCGATGGTGACCTGACTGATACCACGTGCCTGCTCATCGGATGCCACCACAATTTCACCGATGATGGTGCGCACAGAGTTCACCGCCTGCGTCATCTCCTGCATGGTTTTCCCGGCGTCCTGCACCAGCTGAACACCACTGCCGACACGCTGGCTCGACTCCTCAATCAGCGCCGCAATCTCTTTCACGGCGTTAGCACTGCGCTGCGCCAGATTACGCACCTCCGAAGCCACCACCGCAAAGCCACGCCCCTGCTCACCGGCACGCGCGGCTTCGACTGCGGCATTAAGCGCCAGAATGTTGGTCTGGAAGGCGATGCTATTAATGATGGCAGTGATATCACCAATCTTCTTCGCACTGTCATCGATCTGCGCCATGGTCTGCACCACCTCACCCACCAGCGCTTCACCCCGACCGGCGATCTGAGTAGCGTTCTCCGTTAACTCCGTTGCCTGATGGGCATTGGTGGCGTTGTGTTTCACCGTGGCGGTGATCTGCTCCATGCTGGCGGCGGTTTGCTCCAGTGCGGCCGCCTGCTGTTCGGTGCGAGAGGCCAGATTGAGGTTGCCGCTGGCAATTTCACCGGCACCCTGACGAACAGAGGAACTGGCATCCTGAATTTGCCCGACAATCTCACGCAGCTGGTTTTGCATGGTATGCAGCGCATAGAACAGGCTGCTGTTATCGCGCCCTTTCAGTGTGATGACGTTATCCAGCTTGCCATCCGCCACTGCCAGGGCAATGGTCGCGGCTTCCAGCGGCTCGCCACCGATCGGCTTCAGCACTTTACGACTGAATAACAGGCCCAGCAGTGTACAGACGACCAGAATGCTGATGATCATCAGGATCACGGCGTTGACCAGTTGACGATGGGCCGCCGCCATCACTTTGCTCACTGGCGCAACCACGCCGAGATACCATTTCTGATCGCTGTTGCCGATCACGATGGGCTGCCAGGTGACCAGCGCATCTTCACCCAGCATCGCGTCATGCTGCTCTAGCACTGACGTGCTGTAATTGTGCGTGTCGCCCTTCCACGGCTTACTGGTCTGGTTTTTGTCCGGATAGGACACCACATTGCCCGCGCTGGACAGCAGCATGGCATAACCCGTGCCGTCCCATGGTTTGATTTTATTCACCTTCTCCTGGAGCGATGCCAGAGAAATATCTGAGGTCACAACGCCCCACAATTTCCCCTGACTGACAATCGGCGCAGCCACTGACGTTAACAGCGTGGGGACGCCGTTGTAGGCATAGCTATAAGGTTCAATTAATGTGTCTTTTTGACTTTTCTGCGGCAGCAGATAGTAATCGCCCTGACCCGGCGTGAAAATCGAGGTCAGCGGGTGCATTTTGAAACTGCCTGACTGATCGCGATCGACGAAGAAGGCATAACGGCCCTTCGGTGCAGCACCCGGCTGGCTGGCAAATTCGGCGTCCCGTCCGTCGAAGGCGTTTTCTTCAAAGACGACTGAAATCGACAGATAGTCGGGATTATCGCGCAGTGCTGACTCCATCACTTTGTCGGCGACTTTACGATCCAGGATCCCAGCGGCTGGCAGCGCTATGAGGCTGTGGCCGAGGTTATGCGCCACGTCTCGTGCATAGCTTAGCTCCTGCTGGATTTGCAGCGCCTGAGTTTGCGCAATCTGCTGCAGATAGTTTTCAGCCAGTGATTTTTGTTCGTTACTGGACTGCCAGCTCAACACGCCGATGGTGACTGCAAAGCCGAGGGTAATGGTTAAGGCACCCGTCAGCAGCATCTGCGTGCGGGTGCTCATTGTTTTCTTAGGTGATGCGTGTTTGGCCATTATGGCGCTCCTGGAGTTGACACTTTTTCGGTTAAAAATGAACCACTCCCTGTGCAACTACATCCCTTCTGAAGAGACTATCGGCGCGCGGTGCAGGAACTTGATGGGCGGGCAGGTCGGAGGAGAGCTTGATGAGATCGGGATTAGCTGGGTTTAGTGTTATACGGGCGCCCCTCAGGCCGCCCGCCGGTGCATCAGGGTGCACCTCGACATCATGAATATCCAGGTAACGACCAGTGTCGTTATTTAAAACTCTCGCTTGCTGCTTTTGCGATGGCGATCTCATTCGGGTTAGCAGAACCGCTGACGCCCACCGCACCAACGGTGTTGTTCTGCCACACCACCGGTGAACCGCCACCGAGCGGGATGACGCCCGGCAAGGTCGCAATCGCCGGTTCTTTACCGTTAGCGCGATCCATATATTTGTCTGTTGGCGTGCGATACAACGCGGCCGCACGACCTTTCAGAATCGAGGAGTCGATACAGCCGACGGGCGCATTGTCCATACGGTTAAACGCCAGCAGCTGGCCCGACTGATCCAATACCGCAATACAGACGTTGGCGTTCAGCGCGTGCGCTTTTTCCTGCGCGGCAGCGATCAGCTTCTGCGCATCAGATTGCGAAAGAATGGTTTGCGTCAGGGTGGCGTGCGCGGCAGCAGAACCAAACAGCGCGGCGCTCAACAGCGCAAGGGATAAAGCCTTTTTCATTGAAGTCACTCCTTAAAGGGTCATACCGTTATGAAAACGGGCGACGTCAACGCCGCCCGTAAAAGTTATTTCCGGCGGCGCAGGAAAAGGATCAGCGCCACCACCATCACCAGCAGCGCAACGACGCCACCAATGATGCTTAACGCATGCGCGTATCGCACCAGCCAGCTGCCGCTTTCGCCTTTCAGCGTTTGCTCAACATCAGCTGGCGTAATCGCATGCTGCGGGTTGCCGAAGTTGGTGGAGACGTAATCCGCTACTTTGGCCAGTTCGGCCTGACTAAACTGCGTGCGAAATTCCGGCATAAAGGCGTGATCGGTGCCGGTCTGGCGATCCACCCCTTCCGCAATCGTCATGATCAGGTTGGCGGGATCGTCCGACAGCACCGCAGAAGATCCCACCAGCGAGGGATAGAAACGCTGCGTATCGTGAGTTCCGCGTCCATCACTGGCGTGGCAGGTGGCACAGGCGCCGTTGTAAAGTTGCGCCCCGCTCATCGCGTCGCCAGAGACATAATCCGTGATCTCATTTTTCATGCCGGTTTCGATGGCCGACAGCGGTGTAGCCTGCGGTGCTACCGAAGGCACTTTACGATCCGCGCCGCCAATCGCAGGCACCTGCTTCAGGTAGTGCGCCATCGCTTCCAGATCGCTTTGCTGCATTTTCGAGAACGAGTTCTGCACCGCTGTGCCCATCTCACCCGCGGCAATCGCTTTACCGTGCAGCGCGCCGGTGCGCAGATAGGTGACAATCTCCGCTTCACTCCAGTCACCGATGCCCGCCTGTGCATCTGGCGTGATATTCGGTGCTGTCCAGCTACCAACCTTGCCGCCCGACAGGAAGCGATCGCCCTGTTCCGCCATCATGCCGTTTCGCGGGGTATGGCAGGTGGAACAGTGCGCCAGCGTGCGTACCAGATACTCGCCGCGTTCTGCACTGCCTGCGGCCGCATCGCTACCCGGCACTGCCTTGCTATCGAGGAACAGCAGATTCCACATCGCCATCACCGGTCGGAAAGAGAACGGGAACGGCAGATCGGTTTCAGGCGCCGGGTGATCGTCGGCTGGCACGCCGAGCATCAGATAGGAATAAAGCGCGTGGATATCTTCGTCTGACAGCCCGGCAAACGAGGTGTAAGGCATCGCGGGATAGAGGTAATGATTGCCCGGCGCCTTGCCTTTACGCATCACATCGGTGAAATCCGCCAGGCTATAGTTGCCGATCCCGGCGGTTTTCGAAGGCGTGATGTTGGATCCATAAATCATCCCCATCGGTGACTGAATCGCGTAACCGCCCGAGAAAGGTTTGCCGCTGTGCGGGTCGCGATGGCAGGCCGAGCAGTCACCGGCGGTGGCCAGATATTCACCCCGCTTGACCAGATCCGGCGAGGCATCCTGCGCCTGCACAGCACCGGCCAGCAGCAGACTGGCCGCGGCCAGATGCAACATTGGTTTGCGCATCATCAGATCTCCCTCGCGATGGTATCGGCCATGCGCAACGCCAGAGCGATGCCCGTCAACGTAGGGTTCACCGTGGCAGAGGTGGGCATCACGCCGGTGGTGGCGAGGAACAGATTGGGATGATCCCAGCTGCGGCAGTGCGCATCGACCACCGAATCACGCGGGTTATCGCCCATGATGGTGGTGCCCATGATGTGATACTGATTGCGCCAGCCGGTCGGAGCTTCAATCACTTCACCGTTAAAGGCCTGCAGGAAGTTAGCGAAGTCCTTGTACGCCTGGGGGCGCATACCACGCACGTAATCATCAAGATGGTAATTGACGTTGAGCATCGGCAGGCCAATCGAATCTTTGCGATCGTAATTTGGCGTCACGCGGTTAGTGGGACTTGGCAGCGTTTCACTCATGGTACTGATGTTCATGATGCGCGAGGCGCGGTCGCGAATAGCATCATCCAGCGCTTGCCCCATCATGCCCTGTTTCAGCAGCGGCACGGTGACATCGACATTGGGCACCAGGTTACGCAGTGAATAACGAATGGCCGAGTGCTGTGCGCGGCTGGCTTCATCACGGCGATTGGCAATAGTGCCGTGCTGCACGGATCCACGTCCGGTCCACAGCGGTTCATCAGCGAGGAACGTCAGGCTCAAACCGGTGTGATCCATCAGGTTACGACCGACCTGATCGGAACTGTTGGCCACATCATTCATCAGCAGCAGCTTTGGCGTTTCCAGCCCATGCGCGGCGATGATAAAAGTTTTGGCGGTGAGGCGCGTGTCTTTGCCATCGGGCTGACGATAATGCAGCGCGACGATCTTGTTACCCGCGCCTTTCTCCAGCTTCCAGGCCACGCATTCGGTCCGCAGCTGCACGCCCAGCGCAACGGCTTTATCGACGTGCATATCGCCGGAGTACATTGCGCCAATCGGGCAGATCGGTTCGCAGTTGTTGTTACCTGCGCAAGCCGGGCGGCCATCATAAGGGCGTGACACACGGGCGTGCGGCTCATGAATCACCTGATAACCCATCGGGCCCAGCTTTGACTGCATGCGCTGCACCATATAGGGTTTGGCTTCCGGCGGCAGCGGATACTCTGCTGAACGTGGTGGATAGTGACCGCGCCCTTGCCCACTTTGGTCTTCATCCGCGGTGCCAACGACGCCGACTTCGCGCTCGGCTTTGACATACCACGGCTCCAGCTCGCTGTACTCCATCGGCCAGTCACGGCCAACGCCGTAGACGCTTTTTAGCTTGAAGTCGTTGGGTAACAAGCGCCAGCAGGCAGATGCCCAGTGACGCGTACTGCCGCCCGCTACGCGTAAGTAACTGGTGACATACTCAAAATCTTCATCCCCTTTGGCATCGATATAACCTTCGGTGTAAGAGTTCGGTGCCCACGGCAGATTCGGATACGGCGCGCACCAGTTACGTTTACTGGCACCGTTTCGGTAGTTTTCCACCACTTTCCAGCGTGGAATATAAGGCCCTGCTTCCAGCATAATCACCGATTTGCCCGCTTTCGCCAGCTGATAAGCGGCGTTGGCGCCCAGCGCACCGGAGCCGACGATCACTACGTCGGCATCAAATTCACTCATGATGTACCTGCTCGATTCTTGTTATAGGTTGTTGTGCTGCGCCAGCATCGCCTCGGCTTCCACGAGGGTTTTGGCTTTGCCCTGCACCATCAGTAACCAGGGTGCGTCAGGCTGTTTAATCTGCTTTGCGGCGACGGGCGATTGATCGCCCCATTCGCGGATCAAGGTGGACATTGGTGGTGCGGTTACGCCCGGTGGCACTTCGGCCCAGTAATCACCGCCCGCTCGGGCATAGCTCGGGCGAATGGTGTGATCACGCGTCGGCTCATACATCAGCGCCGACAAGAAGGTGACGAAGTGCGCGTCATCCACCGCTTTGGTCGTAGACGGATGACCGGTATAGCCGAGATACCACGGCGAGATAATCGTCAGCGCGGTCTTCACATCCGCATTATCCAGCTGCGCGACGATCTGCTCACGATCTTCGCTGTGCAGCGCGTTGAGACGGGTCATCAGTCGCGCCAGTTGTGCCGGGAATTGCGAGTCCTGTTCACACAGCAGCGTCCATAACCGTTCGGTGATACCGATATCGAGGCCACGGCGTCCGGTTAACAGTTCACTGGCGCGCAGCAGCAGCGCCTGAGAGGCGTCAGCAGGTGCGGCCAACAATGGTTGCAACGGGATAGAAACGATGACCGGGGTGGCCATCATCAGTTGTAAAAAACGTCTCCTTTCCATGGCTAACCTGCTTTCAACGCCGACAGCGCGCCCTGCGCCGCTTCAGCATCCACGTTGCCGTCTGGCGTGCTGACACCAATGGCACCGACCACCACGCCGCTCACTTTCACCGGCTCACCGCCTGGCAGCGGCACCACTACCGGGTTACCCAGCATGCCAACATTTCCGGCAGCGATTTTCTGCTGGAAGCTGGAAGTGGGCACACCAAAAGCAGCCGCCGAGTGTGCTTTCTTCGGCGCGAGTTCGCTGTTTGCCAGCGTTGCTCCATCCAGACGCTCATAGGCGATCAGCTGACCAAAAGGATCGACCACCGCAATTGCGCCGCCGATGTGATGGCTACCAATAATCTGCTCGGCTTTTTCCACCAGCTGTTGCGCCTGGTGATGGGTTAATACAGCGACCTGGTTAACGGGTTCGGCGGCTTGCGCGGCGGCACAGAAAAGTCCGCCGCACAGCAGCAATGTCGGGAGTTTTTTCATGGGTGTTGTCCTGAATAATGAATCGTTTAGAGAGAAAAATCAGTGGCGTGCGAGACGTTGCTGAATCAGATGATCGAGGCTCCATTTACCGCCGCCGTTCAGATACAGCATCAGGAAACCGGCAGCGCAGGAGATATTTTTTAACCACACCATCAGGTGTGCGTGGCTGTATCCCTGATAGAACAGGAATCCCGCCAGAACCGAGAACACCGCCATGAAAATGGCCGTGAATCGCGTCAGAAAACCAAAGGCAATGGCCAGACCGCCGCCCACTTCCAGCAGAATCACCAGCGGCAGGAAAAAGGCGGGAACACCGTTGTCGGCCATGGTTTGCAGGTTGTCTGCGTAGTGCGTGATTTTGTCGAGACCGGAAGTGAAGAACAGGCCCACCGCCATGACGCGGCCGAGCACAGCGAAGAGATCTTTTGAGTGAGACATGATGTAACCGTTCTATTATCTAGTTGTTAATGAACCAAACGGTACACTCTATAACTTTAGTTACATTTATCATTTCGTGCGGCTAAAAAACGTTCGATGCATGAGTTGTGCAACTTTGCGGCGCACTTTGCTCAAAACAACGACGATAAAATAATTGATGAGTATCAGGGTGCTGAAGGATGTTTTTGAAGTGGATCACACTATTGATGTGGTCTTTAACCTGCTGATGTCTGGCTGCTGCGCTCCGCTAACTCTACGTTTTTAACGATTTTTTAAGTAAAAATCCTAAAGCGTAAAGCAGAACACAATCCCAGCAATGTGCGATCTGTTTGTTAACAAAATTCCAACGTTATGGCATATGACATTTCAACTTCCGTCTCAGGTCATTATTCCTGACAGGAATGAATTAATAACCTTCGCAGAATATTTTTTATCGGTTGTCGATGCCAGGATGACGTAAACCCTATCGGAGAACCGACATGACTTATCGCTTTCTCGTGACCACAACCAGCCTCGGCCAGGGAGGCCGTCAACTGCTCGCTGAAGCAGGCTGTGTGGTCGATTATCTTGATGACGCCAATGATGTTGCGGAAGTCGAACATCGTATGAGCAGCGTGGCGTATGACGCGGTGATCTCGCGCACCGTCGAATTGAACGCGAAAGCCATCAACGCCTGTCCGACGCTGAAAATCATCTGCAAACATGGTGTCGGCGTCACCAATATTGATGTAGCAGCCGCGACTGAACGCGGCATCCCGGTGCTGACCACGCCAGCCACCAATGCACAGTCCGTTGCGGAACTGACGCTGGCGCTGATGCTGAACTGCGCGCGCCGTCTGCCCTATTTTCAGCAGGAAGTCGCCGCCGGACGCTGGACCCGCAGCGGTGACGGTGAAGAGCTACAGGGCAAAACCCTGGGCCTGGTCGGCTTTGGTGAAATCGGCCGCCGCGTGGCGCGCTTTGCGCGAGTGATTGGGATGCAGGTCGCATTTTTCGATCCTGCCGCGCCAGCTGATGGCGACTTTGAAGGGGCGCAACGCTGTGATTCGCTCGACGATTTACTGCCACTGGCGGACGTGCTGAGTCTGCACTGCCCGGTCACACCCAAAACCCGCCTGATGATCAACGCGCAACGTCTGGCGCAGCTGCCTGCTCACGCCACGCTGATCAATACCGCTCGCGGTGAATTGATTGATGAAGAGGCGCTGGCTGTCGCGTTACAAAGTGGGCAACTGCGTGCCGCAGCGCTGGACACCGTGGCCATTGAGCCGCTGGCTGCCGATCATCCGTTCCGTGCGCTCAGCAACCTGATCGTCACCCCACATATTGGCGGTTCCACCCCGCAGGCATTGGATGCCGTTGCACAGAGCGCAGCACGTCAGTGTCTGGCTTTTCTCGATAACCAAAAGATCAACCCATCCGCCTGCGTCAATCCGCAGGTGTTAAACCGGAGTTAACCTATGACCATCCATAAAGACTGGCCGATTGGCTATTTCATTGGTGAGCGCGGCGCACAGATTGATGCGGGCGTGATTGATGCCTTCCGTGCCTTGCCGGTGCCGAACATTGGCGACTCCATGGGCCGCAGTGTCGGTGCGCTTGGCTTACAGGCCTATCACAATGATGCCAATTTGGTGTTGTGCGGCCCGGCGATCACCGTGAAAGTGCGACCTGGCGATAACCTGATGATCCATAAAGCCATCGAGATGGCACAGCCCGGCGATGTGATCGTGGTAGACGGCTCAGGCGATCTGACCCAGGCGTTAATTGGCGGCCTGATGCGCACCTCTGCGATCACCAAAAAGATTGCCGGTTTCGTGATTGATGGTGCCGTACGCGATCTGAATGAATGGGCAGAAGGCGGCATTGCCTGCTGGGCACGCGGCAACACCCTACGAGGTCCTTCCAAAGAAGGCCCAGGCGAAGTGAACACCACCGTGCACTGTGCCGGACTGGTGGTGTCGCCAGGCGATTTGATCGTGGCAGATGCGGACGGCGTGATTGCTATTGCACAGGATGAGCTGAGCGTACTGCTGCCTCGCGTACAGCAACATGCACAGCGTGAAGAAAAGATCCGCGCCAGCAACGTGGCAGGCAACAACGATCCTGAACGATTCAACGCCATTCTGCGTGCTAAAGGCTGCCCGGTTTAACGTTAACGCTGAATCACCTGTGTTATCGGGCGCGGCCATCCGGCCAGCCCTTAACAAACCATTATAAAAACAACGGAGTACCCTACCGTGCTGAAAAAAATTTCGCTGAGCGAGTCGATCCCCCCGCCGATGACCTGGCGTGAGAACTTCACACCAGAAGAAGGTAAAACTTTTGGTGCGCAGCTCTCTGCGCGTCTGGAACGCTTACCCGCCGCGCGCCCGTTGTGGCTGATTATTTTTGCGCTGGCGATGGGAGGTTGGTTTGAAGTTTATGATGTGTTCCTGACCGCCTATATCGGTCCCGGCATGGTACGTGAAGGGATTTTTTCTCACGGTAGCCATAACTTTTTCGATCCCCAAAGCCTCGGTGCGTTTGTCGCAGCCATGTTCCTTGGCGTTTTCCTCGGCACCTTGCTGATCGCCAATCTGGCCGACCGCATCGGGCGCAAAAAGGTGTTTATTATCGCGTTACTGGTGTACGCGGCGGCCAGCGGCATTATGGCGTTTCAGCACCATCCGTTTGCCGTGGTGTTCTGGCGCATCGTTTCTGGCATTGGCGTGGGTGCTGAGCTGGTGACTATTGACGCCTATGTTTCTGAATTTATCCCGGCGCGTTTGCGCGGACGATCCTATGCCTTTGTGCAGGCGATCCAGTACACCTCGATTCCGACCATCGCTTTCCTCTCATGGCAGCTGGTCCCGCAGGAAATTCTCGGTTTAAGCGGCTGGCGTTGGGTGGTGTTGTTTGGCTGCATTGGCGCGGTGCTTGTGTGGATCCTACGGATGGGCTTACCGGAAAGCCCGCGCTGGCTGGTTGAGCAAGGCCGTTACAAAGAAGCGGAAGACGTGGTACGCCGACTGGAAGCACGTGTGGCCAAATCCACCGGCGCGGCGCTGCCTGCCATTGAGAATCATTTGTTGCAACCCACTGAATCTAAACCCGCGGTAAAAAACGAAATGTGGCGCCCGCCGTATCGTCGTCGCACCATTATGCTGCTGGTATTCAACTTCTTTCAGTCGATTGGCTATTACGGATTTGCAAGCTGGATCCCGACACTGCTGGCAGCCAAAGGTGTGACCTTCACCCACAGCTTGCTCTATTCCTTCCTGATTGCCTTTGCCAGCCCGTTGGGGCCGCTGCTGGCAATGACCTTTGCCGATCGCATTGAGCGTAAGTGGCTGGTGAGTGGATCTGCACTGGCCATTGCCCTCGTCGGCACGGTATTTTCCTGGCAGTCGCAACCGGTGATGCTGGTGACGTTAGGACTGCTGCTGTCATTAGCCAGTACTTGTATGACTTTCTCTTACCGCGCCTATCAGGCAGAACTGTTCCCGACGCGTTTTCGCGCTAAAGCGATTGGATTGGTCTATTCGGTGAGTCGCATCAGCGGCATGCTGTCGGGCTTTACCATTGCCTGGGTGCTGAGTGAGATGGGAGTCAGTTCAGTGTTTGCCGTAATTTCCGGCGCGATGGCAATCGTGGTGTTTACCATTGGTGTGTTTGGTCCACGCACGCTGAATCGCCGTTTAGAAGAGGTGAACCCCTGAGGACGTGATAACCAAAGGGATATGATGACAAAGTGTTTATGACGGGATTAGGCAGCAGCCTAATCCCGTTTTTATCGGTGGTTATTTCTGTTCAGGCAATGCGTACGCCAGCACATAATCGCCCACCGGCGTCTCCATAAAGTGATGCCCTGCTGCGACAATCACCAGATACTCACGTCCATTTTGCGTGTAGATCATCGGATTAGCCTGGCCCCCAGCGGGCAGTTCCGTGCTCCACACTTCCTTGCCGGTTTTCATGTCGATGGCGCGAATTAAGTCATCGGTCGCGGCTGCGACAAAGATCAGCCCGCTGGATGTCACCACGGAACCGCCATTATTCGGCGTACCAATGTTAATCGGCAATCCGGTTGGCAGACCAAATGGGCCATTGCGACGTGCGGTGCCCAGTGGGCGATCCCAGATAGTGCGGCCATCACGCAGATCGATGGCACGGATACCACCATACGGCGGCTCTTTACACAGCATTCCGGTGTACGGCAAACGCCAGCCCGCATTCACGTTCACCGCGTAAGGCACGCCGATTTGCGGATCGCCTGCCCCTTCCGCATGGCCGGTATCGTGTGGGTTATACGGGATTTCATCGCGGGGCTTCCAGCCCATCGCATCGGCTTTGGCACGCGGCACCAGAATGTTGTAGTTCGGCATATCGTTGTAGTTAGCAATGATGATGCCGCGAGTCGGATCTACCGCCACACTGCCCCAGTCAGAACCGCCGTTATACCCCGGATACTCAATCGAATGACGATCGGCTTCCGGCGGCGTGTACTGCCCTTTATAACTGGCTTGTTGGAACTGAATACGGCATACCAGCTGATCCACTGGCGTTAAGCCCCACATATCCTGCGGTGTGAGATCTGGTTTGCTCAGGTGATGGAATAACGAATAAGGCTGGGTTGGCGAGCGTTGGTCTGGTTCTACGCCGCCACCGGGGACCGGACGTTCCTCCACACCAAACAGCGATTTACCGGTACGGCGATCCAGCACATAAATCTCACCCTGTTTGGTCGGCATGATAATCGCCGGCGTTTTACCGCCGTTTTTATCCGGATAATCCACCAGCGTGGGCTGAGAACCGGGATCGTAATCCCACACATCTTTATGCGCAGTCTGGAAAGTCCAGGCCGGTAAACCGGTATCGATGTTTAATGCCGTCAGTGAGACTGAATACTTGTTTTCTGCAGGTGAGCGCGTACCGCTCCAATAGTCACCTGAGGAGTTCCCGACCGGCAGATACACCAATCCTAACTTGTCGTCACCGGTAAACGAGGTCCATACATCGGGTGAACCGCGTTTATAGGCATTAGGCCCTTTCTTCGGTGTGGCGGTATCCGGGTCGGCAGCATCCCAGGCCCATTTCAGTGCGCCCGTGCGCACATCATAAGCTTTGATCACGCCCGGCGGGCCGAATGCGCGCTGTCCATCGATCGTCTGATGTCCCACCACCAACGTGTCGCGTATCACTACCGGCGCGGAGTTGATGGCCACATAGCCGTCATAGGTTTCCCCCATATCTTCCGCGAGATTGACCGTGCCCTGATTGCCGAAACTACGACACACTTCACCGGTTTTGGCATTCAACTCAATGATGCGGGCATCCAGCGTACCGAGAATGATGCGCTGCTGGCAGTCACTGTTATCACCGTTCGGTGCAACAGCCGCTTCCTGTCCAGTGGTTGCGTGGCTGTTGGTCTGGCTGTCATACCAGGTTAACCCACGACAGGCGGCTGTATAGGGAATGGATTTGTCGCTGACCTTCGGGTCAAAGTGCCACTTCTCTTTGCCAGTAGCGGCATCCAGCGCGAACACCATGTTGCGAGCGGTACAGGTGTACAGCGTATCGCCCACTTTGATCGGCGTGTTTTCACCACCCCAACGCGCTTTCGGTAAATCACCGGTACGGAATTGCCAGGCAAGCTTGAGGTCTTTCACGTTATCCGGGGTAATCTGGCTGGCATTGGCGAAGCGCTGAGACGCCAGGGAACCGCCGTAGGTATACCAGTCACCATTGTCTGGTGTGGAGGCTTTCCCGCTCCCTGTGTCCGCTATGTAATTGGCCGAACCCGCAGCGGGAACATCAGTGGCCGGCGTTTCATTGAGGGGTGCGAAAGGCAGCGCCGCGGCCACCACAAAGGCGACAATCAGCACCGCTGCCAGCCCGCGTGAAGCACCCCGACTGACGCGCGGCGCCAGATTTGGCAGCTGGAAGGCAAATAAAATGCCGAGAATCAGCATCAACGCGAAGCGCGGTACCCAGCGCCAGTAATCCAGCCCTGATTCCTGAATGGTCCAGATCAACGTGCCCACAAACACCAGCGCGAACCAGCCTGCGCCGCTGGTGCGCTTCATTAATATCAGTACAGCGGAGATGATTAGCCCTATACCCGCCAGCACGTAGTACCAGTTTCCGCCCAAAGCCACGAGCCAGCCCCCGCCTGCGGCCAGAATAATCCCCAGCAACAGCAGAATAAGAGCAAATAGTTTATTCCAGATCGAAAGTCTGGGTATTTGATTTGCGATGTTCAAAATAATGTCCTTTGCCATAAACGATTGCAGGATTGTGTATTTTTTAAACTTCGCGATTAACTTTAGAATATTTCGAAGGTTATGCCGGGATAATTGGCAAAGATGCGAAATAAGCGGCACTTTTTATCCGCTTATATTCCCTATAGCTTCTGTGATAAATCGTTTATCAGGACGCGAGTTAACACTTTTACCCTTCCCGATCATTTTTAGTCTGTGCATTTCCACGACAAAATCCTGCTGTTTTTGATCTGGCGCAAGATCGTCATCTCACCATCCTGTCAGCTTATTCGTTACAGGGCGCATGACGCCATATAACAAAAGGAACACATCATGACAGGTAAATTAGGCTTAACGGGATTGTTATTGGTATGGCTGGTGTATGTGGTATGGATGGTAAGCTATTACTCCGGAACATTTTCGCTCTTCACGCATTGATTGACTCTCTCCCACCTGCATCTCAGGTGACTTCACTCCTCCCTGATGGCGGCGCGATGGCCGCCATCAGGCCAATATTGTTCCACTGCCGCGAAATTTCAGCCTGAAATCGCCATAAACGTTGCCTCCTCAGAATGCTCAAATCCTTTTTCGCCGTGGTTAAACTGGTCTTTGAGCCGAATTAGCCGTATCATTCAACTCACTTAGTGAGCCGAATACATTCAATATATGGCTCAGATAATGAGCCATATAGTTAGATTGTTTGGCTCAGTAGCGATCGAGATGAGGCAAATTATGTGGATATGGCAACAACCTGAGTGGCCAAAATTTCGCTGGCAGGAGGATAAGCTTCTGCCGCGATTACGCTATCTACAGCAGCAGCGCGGTATGTTACTGGGTCGGGCAAGCATATCCGATAACACCGATACGCAAACGCTGAATACGCTACTCACCAACATCCTGTCTTCCTCCGCCATCGAAGATGAGCGCGTGAACGCAGAGTCGGTAAGGTCTTCTCTCGCGCGGCGTTTAGGTGTTTCGTTGGAGCAGCCTTATCCCGTTTCCGAACGCTCCGAAGGACTGGCCACTATGATGATGGATGCCATCACCCAGCGCGATGCGCCTCTCACGTTTGAGCGGTTATGTCTGTGGCATCAGTGGCTTTTTCCGGCGAGTGAATGGACGATAAAGCGCCTGAACGTGGGCACTTTACGGGGTGAAGAACCGATGCAGGTGGTGTCCGGGCGCATCGATCGTCCGACCGTGCATTTTGAAGCGCCACCGCGTGACGGGCTTGAACGGCAGATCGATCAGTTTATTCGCTGGTTTAATCAGAGCCAAAGCGAGGTTCAGCTCGACCCACTGCTGCGGGCCGCCCTTTGCCATCTGTGGTTTGTCACGCTGCATCCCTTCGATGATGGCAACGGCCGTATTACGCGTGCGCTGACTGATTTGGCACTGGCGCAAGCAGACAGCCAAAGCATTCGGTTATATGCCATGTCGTCATCAATTCTGACCCGGCGCGCGGATTATTATCGGATTTTACAAGAGACACAGCGCGGCGATATGGACATCACAGACTGGATGCTGTGGTTCCTCGACGTACTCAATGACAGCCTGGAAGAGGCGCTGGCAGCCGTGACACGAATACAGAACAAGGCGAAATTCTGGCTGATTCATCACAACGCGCAATTAAACGCCGATCAAAATCGCGTATTGAATCGCTTGCTGGATGGCGGTGAAAACGGGTTTGCTGAAGGTATCAGCGCTAGCCAATATCAAAAAGTGGCGAAGGTCAGTAAGGCTACGGCGACGCGTCATTTAACGGAATTGCTGGAGAAAGGTTGTCTGGAGAAATTGCCGGGGGGCGGGCGAAGCACACGTTATCAGATCAAGCTGTAGAGTTTCAGTAACGGTAACAGGAGCGACCTTCTGGCCGCTCCCAGCTCCAGCTCCAGCTCTAGCTCCAGCAAAGTCTCAGGCAGCTTTAACCGCGCGCACTTTCTTTTCTGGTTTAACCGTTTCCGCTTCCGCAGAGGCTTCAGATTCGGTAGACGTTTCAGTTTCGGTTGAGGCTTCAGGTTCGGCAGAGGCTTCAGCCTCAACTTCGGCTGTCGCTTCTTCCTTTACCGTGTCCGGTAATTTGCTGGTGCGGAGAATATGCTGTACCGCATCTTTTTGTTCAGCCAGTAACATGCCCAACGCTTCAGCCTGCTCCTCACCCAGTTCAGGCTGAAGCTGCTGCAGCCAGTCGGTAAAGGTGTCCGCCATATCGAGCATTTTGTCCCAGGCATCCGCGTCTTTTTTATTGGCAAACGTCATTTTCTCTTCACCCTTTCTGACAACAACATATTTGGTTTCGACTGCCATGATGCACCTCGGTTTACTGTATTTATATACAGTAAATTCTAAGCAAACTTTTGAGCAATCACTTTCTGCTCATCAAGCCAGTAATTCTTCCAGGAACGTCGCCAGCGCTTTGCGCGGATCGTCCTCTTCGGACACGATCATTTCGATGCCCCACTGCCCCAATACCTCTTTCGCCACCGGGTTGTTACGGTTGGTGAACAGGTAAGATTTAGGACGTGCGGTGGCAAGGCCGGTGCGGCCCCACATTTTCGTCAGGCGGTAGAATAACAGACGAATGTTAAAGTCACTGATGCTGTACCCGACAAACAACACCGAGTTGCCCATCACGTCATGCGTCAGTTTGATATCCAACGGCGAATCGAAATAGAGTCGTTCGAAGTAGCTGCTTTCGTCCAGCACGATAGAAGTATCATCGTCAAAATCGCCATGAAGTTTAATGATGTGGCGCTTGTCTTCAGTCAAAGACACCAGGTCTGCGGCATTGGCCACTTTGCTGTACGGCACATTATGCGCTTCATGCGCCATCTCCAGCCAGCGATCGTAATTGGTGGTATAGATGCGTGAAAAGTTGCCCTGAGTGATCATGGTGTGAATTTCAGAGCTGCGCACGTCAATATCCGGGCGATGCCACTCACGATCCATCCAGCTGCGTAATGGTCCGAGCGAACCTTTGCGTTGCTTGTAATACTCCGCCAGCGAAAGATGTGTGCCATAAGTATTAAAGATCTTCGGATCGTAACCCAGTTCTTTTGCCAGATGGGCAATCAGTTCATGCCACTCCGGCAAGCCAAGATTGCGTGATATACCCGCGCCCGCAAACAGGATCAGTTTGCCTGCATCATAGGCGCGTTTGAGTTCCGGTTTCATGCCAGTCCCCGTGAAGTTTTTAGAAAGGTGGCGAAACGATCCAGAGCCAGTCTGCGCATGGATATTTCGTTTTTGAATTCACCCATTTCAGCGAAAGTCTGCGAATACCCTTCGGGAATGAATACGCAGTCCCACTGAAACTCGCGCGGGCCGGCGGGAGCAGAGGCAATGGTGCCGCGCAGTTCCCCCTCAAACTGGTACATTTTACGGCCATCACAGTAACCCAGTACGGTTTTAGCTGTGACGTTGGGGCTATCCAGCCCGTTAACCAGTTTGGTAAAGCGTTCGGCGTTCAATCGGCTCCAGAAAATGCGCGTTAACCCGGCAGGTAAACCATTCAGCCCCTCCAGATACAGGCCAGTATGCTCAACAAACAGTGGACGACCGATAATGGAAAAGGCTTTGGTCAGTTTATCCCGCACCAATTCCACTTCGTTTTCGGTTTGAATCTCTTCGATACGGCGGGCGATGGGAATGACTTCAACGCCAACCGGCTCCAGGATGGTGCGCACTTCAGCAAGCTTTAGCTCATTGGCAGATAGAAAGCGTATTTTCATTGCAACCAGTCGTTTTAAAGTGGGTTTCACAATCGGGCCAGGCCAGGCTGAATACGTGTCCAGCGCTTGTTGTTTTTGCCTCTGGCACTGCAACTACCTTAAGGCACTGAGGTTTCATTCTAACGTGTGGACTTGCCATAGGGTAGGCACAATCGCGCTAAGCAGAAAATGCGCTGCGGCTTTCGCGATTTTTTAACCTGCCGCATACAAATGGGAATAATCGACTTAAGTCACCTCAATCAGCCAGTATAATCCGGGAAAGTGTCCGTTTCCCCTAACGTAGGTCAAATCACAATGCAGCTTGGGTGAGTGTAAATAACGTGAAAACAGTTATGACAGCCGTCACGCTTTTCCTTAATATACCTGACTGAAAACATTATATAATTATGACTAAAAACTGAGAAGTGCTAATGATCTCTTATTTCAGTTCAAGATATTCAATGATTCGCAACCTGCCATTTATATTGAAAGGTGACAGCCTGGAGAAAAAGCTTCGTTTAACCTTGTTGATTGCCGGGATATCAAGCATTCTTGCCGGGATTTATATGGCGCTGTTTAACTTCGCCAGTGGCCATGACGACATTGCCTGTTTGTACTGTGTTAGCACCGCTTTGGGTGGCTATATCAGCTTCGCAGCCTTTTGCAGTGGGTTGAAACGTAATCTCTACATCATTGTGCACGCACTGTTGCTCAGCATCATCTTATTATTGTTATTGGACAATTATCATGCGGCGGGTAAGCACTCCGAATACAACTATTTACTGGCGTTAACCGTAGGTTCAGCTCTGGTATTACGCCAACAGTCGGCTTACCTCAGTAAAGTCTTTCCCATCATATGCCTGACGATCTATCTGCTGTTTATTGTCACTGGAGTGACCTGGCAGAATAACGCTTTCCAAATGAATATTCCAGAAGAGTCAGGCTTCTATATTGTTAATTGCAGCGTCCCGATTATTGCGCTATTACTCACCGTATTCACTTCGCGTGGCGATTATTCTGAAACCGACTTAATCAAACGTGAACTCTCTAACGCCATCGAAAAAAATGAGTTAGATCTCTATTATCAACCCCAGGTCGATAACGAAAAAAAACTGATTGGCTTTGAAGCCTTGCTACGCTGGAAACATCCGGTCAAAGGCTTTATTTCGCCAGAAGTGTTCATTCCCGTTGCTGAAAAGAGTGGTTTAATTATTGAGATTGGTAAGTGGGTGATGGAACGCACGCTACAGCAGATGTCTGATTGGGATCGCATGTATAACCTGAGTAATCTGAAGTTTTCAATTAACATCAGCCCATTACAACTCATGCATCGGGATTTCACGCAAGACACACTGCTGACGCTTTCGCATCACAGAATCAGTCCGGAAAGATTAAAATTTGAAATCACGGAAACCACCTTTATCTACGATCAAAAAAGAATTGGTGATGTTATTTCGCACTTCAGTCAACTGGGCATTAAGTGGGCAATCGATGATTTTGGAGTGGGTTATTCATCGCTTAAATCGATCAGCGATTTCGCCATCGATGATATCAAAATCGATAAATCATTGATTATGCATATTTTTGAAAACGAGTCAGCTGCGATTGTGGTACATAAAACTATCGAACTGTCGCGTGAGATGGGGTTGAATGTGCTGGCTGAAGGTATCGAGAGCGAGGAGTACTTCGATTACCTGCGCGATAAGGGCTGTAATCTATTTCAGGGATATCACTTTGCCCGCCCGCTTCCTGCGGGAGATGCTGCACTGTGGATTCGTAAAGCCACAACCTAAGATACTTGTGCAATGGCGGCGACTGAACCGCCATTGTGCACAGGATTAAAATATCGCTTTAGCGATGGTTAACGCCAGTCCTAACGTGACGAATTGCATTGAAACCATCCATTTGGTTTGTTTGTTCAGCGCTTTAGTCGCATAATTTTCCTTTATCGATTCAACATAACCTTTTACTTCACGGACTTCGGACCGCACTTCCGCTATTTCTAATTTAACCTCAACGATTGCAGTCCTGACTCCAGCCATACAACAATCAAGGTGTGAGTTTTCTCTCAATTAATAAAAATATCCCCTACTGATAAACAATCCCAGGCGGATTGACCTGTGACGCCTCTACGCCCTCTTCCTGTTCTCCCCAACGCGCCAGCACCTGTTGATATTGCCCGCTGGTTATCGCCCCATTGATCGCCTGCTGCAGAGCTACATCCAGACCGTTGCCTTTTTTGGTGGTCACTGCAACCCAGGCGCGAAAAGGTCCGTGCCCGACAATTTTGGTTTGTCCGCGTGACGCCACTTTCCAGGCTGCCATCGCTTGCGGACCAAATGAAGCATCCGCGCGCCCGGAGAGCAACGCCAGCGTCGCTGAGGCATCATCGTTGAGATAAATCGGCTGAACCGGTGCCAACCCTTGCGCGCGGTTTTTCGCATCCCAACTCAGCAAAATTTTCTCCTGGTTAGTGCCAGAACCGACAATGATGCGTTTACCCGCCACATCCTCACGCCCTTTAATAGCGGTGATCGCACTGTCCGCTTTAACAGCAAACGCATGGTTATCCGCCCGGTAAGTGGCGAAATCGAACTTCTTCTTACGCTCTTCCGTCACGGCGATATTAAACATCGCCACATCATAACGTCCGGCGGTAAGACCCAGCGGCCAGTCTTCCCAGGCGGCAGGCACCAGTTTGAGTTTTAAGCCCAAACTGTCGGCCAACAGACGGGCAAAATCAGGATCGCTGCCAATCAGCGTTTTATTGTCTGATGCCCACAAACCAATCGGCGGTGAATTCGATGCCGTTGTCGCCACCGTCAAATAGCCCGGCGTGACAAAATGGAAACCGGCCGGGATTTTGGCAATCGCCTGCGGGTTAGCCGGAATGTTGATCGGCGTTTCGTTGTTTTTGGCATCCAGTGGTTCTGCTGCCAACAGCGGCGAGCTGAATAACCACGCGGCCAGCGCGCTGAAGATGATTCTTTCCATCACAGCACTCGCGCCAAAAATCGCTTCGTACGTTCGTGGCGAGGTTGATTCAGCACCTGGTGCGTGCTGCCCTGCTCGACAATGCGGCCATCAACCATAAACACCACCTGATCCGCCACTTCGCGCGCAAAACCAATCTCGTGCGTCACGATCACCAGCGTGGTGCCAGATCGTGCCAGCTTCTTAATCACGTCCAGCACCTCACCCACCAACTCGGGATCGAGCGCCGATGTCGGTTCATCGAACAGCATCACACGCGGATTCAGCATCAATGCACGCGCAATGGCGATGCGCTGCTGCTGTCCCCCCGAAAGATGGCGCG
Organism: Pantoea sp. C1E2; assembly: GCF_056491465.1. Taxonomy (NCBI): domain Bacteria; kingdom Pseudomonadati; phylum Pseudomonadota; class Gammaproteobacteria; order Enterobacterales; family Erwiniaceae; genus Pantoea; species Pantoea sp. C1E2. The sequence continues at coordinate 32,066 of NZ_JBSZHT010000004.1, read as the reverse complement.
GCCAGGCATCCGCTTTATGGCGCAATCCCACAATATCCAGCAACTCTCCTGCACGCTCAATCGCCTCGCGTCGAGACAATTGACGATGGGCAATCGGTGCCTCGATCAGGTTGTCCAGCACCGTCAGATGCGGGAACAAATTGAAGTTCTGAAACACATAACCAACGTTGATGCGCTGGCGCAAAATCGCCTTCTCTTTCAGCTCATACAACTTGTCACCTCGACGTTGATAACCGATGTAATCACCGTCGATTTGAATAAAACCTTCGTCTACGCGCTCAAGATGATTAATGGTGCGCAGCAGCGTGGATTTCCCTGAGCCCGACGGGCCAAGAATCACCGTCACCGAGCCGGGTTCCAGCTCCAGCGACACGTCATCCAGCGCTTTGTGTTTACCAAACGACTTACTGACGCCGGTGATGCTGATGGCGCCGCAGGTATGCAGATTGCGATAATCAATGGCTTCGGACATGGGAAAGCTCCTCATTGGCGGTAGCAGAGCGGTTGCGCCATTGACGCCAGCGCGAGGGTTGCGGTTCACGCGTCACGCTGCGGGCCAGCCAACGTTCCACGCTGTGCTGCAGCAGGGACAATACGGTGGTGATAATCAGATACCAGGCCGCACCCACCATTAACAGCGGGATCACCTGCTGCGTGCGGTTGTAGATCATCTGGATGGTGTAAAACAGTTCCGGCATCGCCAGCACGTACACCATTGAAGTACCTTTGGCGAGGCTGATGATTTCGTTAAAGGTGGTGGGAATAATGGCGCGTAAAGCTTGCGGCAGAATGATGCGGAAGGTCCGACGGGTTGAAGATAATCCCAGTGCCGACGCCGCTTCAAACTGGCCGTGGTCGACGCCCAAAAAGCCGCCGCGAATAATCTCCGCACTGTAGGCGCTCTGCACCAGCGTCAAACCAATCACCGCTGCCGGAAACTGCCCCAGCACATTAATGGTCTGGAAATGCCCCCATGACAGCGCCGTGAAAGGTACGCCGAGCGACAGCGTGTCGTACAGATAGGAGAAGTTATACAGAATGATCAGCACCACAATCAGCGGCAGCGAGCGGAAGAGCCAGATGTAGCCAAACGCCAGCGTGCTCAATAACCATGATGAAGAGAGTCGTGCCAGCGCCAGCAGGCCGCCAAAAATCAGGCTTAGAACTGTACCGAACAAGGTCAGCAACAGCGTTTGCCCCAGCCCCGTGAGGATCACGGGGTCAAAGAACCAGCGGGCAAACACGCTCCATTCCCAGCGGGGATTAAAGGCTACGGAATCAACCACGCTGGCCAGTATAAACAGCGCGACAAACGCCCCGATGATCCGCCCCGGATAGCGTGCAGGGACCACGGTTAAGTGTTGTTGCTTACTCATCTCAACTCCTTAACTGGCTTGCGCCACACTGTGCACATCAATCACCTTGAGGAAGCGTAAACGCCCGTCATGAGGTGGCTGGCTGTAGATTTCCATATCTTCCAGCAGCGCAAACTGTGGCTGATAGCCATGGCCGATATACAGCTGAACGGCTTCCGGCTGACGAAATCCGGTGGTCAGGAACACACGCTGATAACCCGCGCGTAAGGCACGGCGCTCAAGCTCTTGCAAAATCAGCAGCGCCAGTCCCTGACGGCGCAGATCGCCGCGCGTCCAGATGCGCTTAAACTCGGCGGTCACCGCGTCATAGGGCTTATAGGCGCCCATGGCGATGATCTCACCGTCACGCTCCAGCACGATAAACAGCCCGCGCGGCGGCAAGTACCATTCGGTTAGCTCGACTTCATTGGCACTTTTGAAGAAGTCGCCGTAACGCGCGGCATATTCACCAAACAGGCCGGTGATGATGGGTTTTAACTCCTCGGCCTCAGGATGCACTTCACGAAAAAATTGCTGGCTCATGCTGCCTCCTTAATCGCCGAGTCCGGCCGGGTTGATTTCAGACTGATCCAGACGTTCCACACCTTCCCCCCAGCGGTTCAGTACTTTGTCGTAATCACCGTTCTTGATCACGCCATTGAGTGCCGTGTTGATCGGCTGCACTAACCCATTATCTTTTTTCACCGTCACCGCGATGTGTGCGGCTTTCGGCCATCCACCATCCACGCTGCCCACCAGCTTGGTTTGATGGGTTAACGCGGCTTTCCACGCGCCAATCACATTCGGCCCGAAATAGGCATCCGCGCGGCCCGCCTGCAGTGCCAGCGTTTGCGCAGCATCATCTTTGGTATAAACCGGTGTAAAAGGCTTCAATCCTTTAGCTTGATTTTCTTTATCCCACGCCAGCAGGATCGCCTCCTGATTGGTGCCGGAACCCACAATGATGCGCAGCCCGGCGATGTCTTCAGCTTTGTTCAAGGACTTAATCTGGCTGCTGGATTTCACGTAGAAACCCAGGGAATCTTTGCGATAGGTGGCGAAGTCGAAGCGCTCTTTACGCTCTTTGGTCACGGTGACATTGGTAATCGCCGCGTCATATTTGCCGGAAGCCACGCCGAGCGGCCAGTCTTCCCAGGAGGTCGGAACCACATTGAGTTTCAATCCCAGGCTGTCGGCCACAAGACGCGCGATGTCTACTTCGCTGCCGAGCAAGGTTTTGTTGTCATCGCTGAACACCGTCAACGGCGGCGAGTTCAGCGCGGCCACCGCCACGGTAAATGAGCCCGGCACGGCAAACTTATGTCCGGCAGGAATTTGCGCCACCGCAGCCGGATTCTCCGCGGTGTTCACCGGCGTTTTATTGGCTTCGATACTGATCTGCTGACCGTTCACCGCCACTTCTTCAGCTAAAGCTGCACTGCTTAAACTCAGCAACATCAGCGCAATAAGGGATTTCTTCTGCATAGCGTGTTTTCTCTTTAATTTATTGTTGTGTGAACTGATTAACGGGATCTTTCAGACCGAAACTGGCACGCAGCGTGGTGCCGGGGTATTCGCTGCGGGTCAGGCCGCGCGATTGCAAGATGGGGATGACGCGATCGACAAAGCGCTCGAAGGTATCCGGCGTACCGCCCTGAATGATGAAGCCGTCAGTCGCTTCCGTTTCAAACCACAGCTGTAAGCCGTCCGCCACCTCTTCTGGCGTGCCAAAGAACAGCGGGCGCGGCGTAGCCGCTTCCAGCGCGGCCTGACGCAGCGTATGGCCGTGCTCGATTGCCTTGCGTTTGATTTCATCGGTGGTGCTACGGAAGCTGTTTTGGCCGATATCGCCGATGTTCGGGAAAGGCTCATCAAGCGGGTATTGTGAGAAGTCATGGTGATCGAAGAAGCGACCGAGATAGTTCAATGCATCTTTGATGGAAACCAGTGCGGCGGTAGTTTGGTACTGGCGCTCAACGTCTTCCGCATCGTCGCCGACAATGACGCCAACGCCCTGGAAGATATGCAGATCCTGCGGCTCACGTCCGTTTGCCACCAGCTGCTGTTTCACATCTTTATAGAAAGCCTGCGCCTCTTCGCGCGTCGGCTGATGGGTAAAAATGGCATCGGCGTGACGGGCTGCCAGCTTTTTACCATCTTCTGATGCACCCGCCTGAAACACGATCGGGCGTCCTTGCGGCGTGCGTTCGATGTTCAGTGGTCCCTGCACCTGGAAGAAATCACCGTGGTGATTAAGGGTATGAAGTTTGGTCGCATCGAAGAACTGACCGCTCTCTTTGTTTCGCACAAAAGCATCGCTTTCCCACGAATCCCACAGCCCTTTCACCACCTGCAAATACTCGTCCGCGATGCGATAGCGCAGCGCGTGCTCCGGGTGCTGCTGGCGCGAAAAGTTCTTTGCCGATCCTTCTAAAGGCGAGGTCACCACGTTCCAGCCCGCGCGTCCGCCGCTAAGGTGATCGAGACTGGCAAACTGGCGAGCAACGGTGAAGGGTTCGCTGTACGAGGTGGAGACCGTACCGACCAAACCCAGATGCTCAGTCACTCCCGCCAACGCTGACAGCAGCGTCAGCGGCTCGAAGCGATTGAGAAAATGAGGGATCGATTTTTCATTGATAAACAACCCATCGGCGACAAACAGAAAGTCCAGCTTGCCGGCTTCCGCTTTGCGCGCGATGTGCTTCGCATAGTCAAAATTGATGCTGGCATTAGCCTGCGCCGCCGGATGACGCCAGGCGGACATATTGCCGGATGCGCCATGCAGAATGGTGCCGAGTCGCAGTTGTCTTGCAGTCATAGTGTTCTCTCTTTTCCATGGCATAGCCTGACGGCGACCGTTTCGTCGCCATACAGAGCGGAGGATATTGGGTAAGGTGTGCTAACTCAGAACGGCGTCACGACATCGTGCATTGAGGTGCTGCAAGGCCTGCTGCGCCAGTTGGGTGAAGTAGTGCGCGGCTGGGGCGATCAGTGCTTCGTCTGGATTGAAGCCGCCGTGATGCAAACCAAATTCGCTGGCGCTGCCAATGCTGACAAACGCGCCAGGAATCTGCTGCAGGTAATAAGCAAAATCTTCGCCGCCGAGGTGCAGTTCTGCGGTGTGCACGCGATACCCCACCTGCTGTGCAATCTCGCTGGCAAACTGCGCCCAACGTGCATCGTTTTCTAACACCGGCGGTCCCGGATGCCAGCTGAACGTCGCGATGGCACCGTTCGCCGAAGCAATGTGCTCGACAATCTGTCGCGCGCGCTGTTCCAGTTGCGCCCGCACCTGCTTGTCATGGGTGCGCACCGTGCCGCCAAACTCAGCTTCACCTGGTAAAGTCTTGCCGGATTGACCGGCATCAATGCGGGTCACGCTCAACACCAGGCTATCCAGCGTGTTAAAACTGCGGCTGGTCAGTGATTGCAGTGCCTGAATGATTTGACTGGCCACGAGGATGGCGTCCACGCCCTGTTCAGGGCTGGCGACGCGCACCACAAACTTGTCGGCATTGGCGTAAAACGCCCCACCGCGCGTGGCGAAGGCACCCGTCGGTAAGCCTGGCTCGTTGTGCATACCAAAGATCGCCTGCACATCCTGCAGCACGCCAGCATGGATAAACTTGCGCGCCCCAGTGGCATTCTCTTCGGCTGGCTGGAACAGAATACGGATGCGTCCCGGCAGCTGCTCTTCCAGCGCATGGAGTTGCAATGCCGTACCCAGCATCACCGCGCTGTGCACGTCATGGCCGCAGGCGTGCATGACCCCCGCATTACGCGAACGGTAGGCGAGGCCGGTGGCTTCATGAATCGGCAGGGCATCAATATCCGCTCGCAACGCGATCAGCGTTTCACCCTGACCCACTTCCACAACCAGACCGGTTTCCAGAGGATAATCGAGCAACCGCAAGCCGGCGTCTTGTAGCCAGCGGCGTAAACGCGCCGTGGTTTCTACCTCATATCCTGACAGCTCAGGCCAGCTGTGGAGCTCGCGTCGCCAGTCAATCAGTTGCTGTTCGCTTGTGTGAGTCATGGTTATCTCCAGATTACGCCGCAACCAGTCGATGCGTTGCCAGCAGTTCGAGAGATTTCACTCGCGCCTGCTCCTCAGCAATCGGGGTATCAATCACGAACTCTTCAATGCCAAAATTGTGGTGCAAAGCATCCAGTTTGGCGTGTACCTGAGCAGCAGTGCCTTTCAGCAACGATGGCGTGCGCGGCTCAATGACATAATCGGTATAACCGCCCTGACGCACGTAGCGTTCAGCTTGCTCAACGCTGCCCACGTTGACGCTTGGGCCATCTTTCACACTGACGTGATAGACGCGCAAATTATCCACCAGCAAATCAGCTTCAGCCGGTGAATCGGCGACCACCACCTGCACGGCCACCAGCGCCTGCTTGCCGTTGCTGTATTGGCGATAGCTGTTCAAAACCTGCTCCATCAACAGCGGATCGCCGTTGTGATGTGCCGCAAACACCAGCTGCCAGCCGAGTTCTGCTGCCAGCCGGGCACTTTGCTCGCTGGCTCCCAGCAGGAATCGGTTTGCCGGACGTGGCGGCTGCGGCGTGGCCCGCAGGATCTCTTCATCGCCCACCGGCGGAACATCCAGCCAGCTATCCAGCAGTGAAAGCTGTTCAGCAAAGCTGCCTTTCTCATCCTGATGAATGCCCTGCTGCAAGGCGCGGGTGGAGAGCGGTAAACCGCCAGGCGCTTTACCCACACCGAGATCGATACGGCCAGGCGCGAGCGAGGCTAACAGGTTGAAGTTTTCGGCGACTTTATAAGGACTGTAGTGTTGCAACATCACACCACCGGACCCGACGCGAATGTACTGGGTCTGGCCAATGATCCAGGCGATCAGCAGTTCAGGAGAGGGACTCGCCAGGCGGTCAGTGTTGTGATGTTCCGCCAGCCAGAAACGGTGATAGCCCCAGGCTTCAGCCTGCTGCGCCAGCTGTAATGTGCGATGCAGGGCATGCGAAGCGCTCTCTCCATCGGCAATCGGCGATTTATCTAACAAGCTCAGTCGATATGACATACGCCAAATCCTTTTCCTCAATGATGATGGCGAGCAGTGTGTGATGGCGGCGGGTAATGGGTAAAACATATTATTGTCGTATGCATTTTTAATTAATGCATATCAGGGATGAGCGAAAAATTAAGGGGTAAATAAATGATGTAAAACAGAAGGTTGAACGCCAATCTGCGATGTCGATGATGATTGGTCAGGCGTAATAAACTAATCGGGAAAGGTTTGCAATATTGGATATAAGCCTGAGGGAATACACTCTTCGTTATTATATTAAGCAACAAAATGCACCGGAATAAATACCGGTGCGTTTTGAAGGGATTTATTATTTTATCTGTGCCAACGCCGCTTCAATTCGCTGAGCGACCGCTTCTTCACCCTGAGCGTTAAACACCTCCTGGAGTTCGGCAAGTTGTGATTTTTCGAAGCCGACATTCATGCTGATGCGCAGATGCGACTGCAGTTGCGACTCGACACCGCTCATTCCGGCTAATGCGCCCACGGTGGCTAATTCACGGCTTTTCCAGTCGAGATTGTCGCGCGCGAAAATGTCGCCAAACAAATGTGCTTTGAGGAACTGATCGATAGCCGGGGCGAATTCAAACAGCGCCCCTTTCACCGGACTGCCGACCAGCGCCGTCTGATTGCGCGTACCGGCGGCGAGCATGTTTTCTGGCGTTGGAACCGGCCCGGCCTCGTTGCCTGGCTGATCATTTTTGCCCTGTAAGCGGCGGGCATCCGTCACTTTCATCAATTCTCCCAGCGCGTTGAGGCTGCGAGGGAAACCCGCATAGGCATAAAGTTGTACCAGCACCTCACGGCACTGGCTGAGGGTCAGGCCCGCATCCAATCCCTGATTCAGCGCGTCATTCAGTTTGGCCATATTGCCTGTCGCGGCATGGGCCGCGATCACCACGATATTTTTCTGTGGCAGGGTCAATGGATGTGTCTGTTTTTGCAGTAGCGTGGCGTATTTTTTCTGTTCTGGCTCGGAAGGATTCTCAGCCAGACTCACTGATGAGGCAAGTGCGGCGCACATCATTAACGAGGCATTGATGCTTTTCATCATCTTTTACTCCTTACAGAGAGGCCTGAGATTCGTATTGCTCATCGCTGACTTTCTCCAGCCATTCAACTACCTTGCCGTTTTCAGCTTCAGCGATAGCGATGTGAGACATGCTGTTTTCCGGTGCGGCACCGTGCCAATGTTTGACGCCTGCCGGGATCCACACAACATCGCCCGGACGAATATCACGTGCTTCACCGCCCCACTCCTGCACACGCCCCAGACCTGCGGTCACAATCAGCGTTTGCCCCAGCGGATGGGTATGCCATGCCGTGCGGGCGGAGGGTTCAAAGGTCACCGTTGCACCGCCAATACGTGCGGGTTCGCTTCCCTGAAACGGCGCATCAATACGCACCGTACCGGTGAAATACTCTGAGTTGCCTTTTACAGAAGGTTTTTCACCACTTTGCCAGACAGTGATCATCGATGTGTTCTCCTTTGCAGAAACAGCTGAGACAGATAACGCCAGTATGAGGGCAACAGCCATTCTCATTATGTGGGCTCCGTGCTTCAGGTTCGGGTGATGACCGCTCTGGAACGGGCGGCCACATTGATTGCAGCTAAAAGTGTAGAACCATGAGGATTGATTGATAAGGTCGTTAAATCAGGATGGGTTTATGAACAAAACTCACTAATGGGCGTAATGCTTTGACTAGCCCTGATAGCGCACGGCGTCGATCAGCTTTGAAAACGCTGCCGTATGCTGTTTGCGGCTAGGATAATACAAATAGTAACCACTAAAGGGTTCACACCAGTCGATCAATACACACTGTAACAAACCTTCATCGATATATTTCCGTACGGAATCTTCAGGCGCATACAAAATCCCCATCCCGCTCAGTGCCGCTTCAATGCGGGAACTGAGGTTATTGAAAATAAGCTGACCTTCCACTTTGACGCGAATCTCTTTTTTATCTTTGGTGAACTCCCAGTTATACAATCCACCCAATGTCGGCAAGCGCATATTGATACAGTTGTGATGCTGCAACTCATACGGTGTATCAGGAATACCGTGATTTCTAAAATACTCAGGCGTAGCAACCACCAGCATTCTCCAGTCAGGGCCGATGCGCACCGCCACCATATCCTTTTCCACCTGCTCGCCTAATCTCACCCCCGCATCAAAACGCCCACTCACAATATCGGTCAGCGTGTTATCAACAGAGAGTTCAATGTTCACGTCAGGATATTCCTGAAGATACGGCTTAATTAATGGCCAAAGCGTGGAGTGCAGCGCATGTTCACCGGCGGTAATCCGGATATTGCCCGAGGTCCGCGTCTGGTGTTCGGTCAAAGCTACCAGCGCTTTTTCAATATCTGACATCAAGGGCGCGATATTCTGGATAAGCTGTTCACCGGCTTCCGTGGGTGCCACACTACGGGTGGTGCGCGTCAACAGCCGCGTCTTAAGCCGCTCTTCCAGGCCGCGCATAGCATGGCTTAGCGCGGATTGAGAGACACCCAATTTGGCGGCGGCACGGGTAAAACTGCGTTCTCGCGCGACCATCACCAGATACACCAGATCGCTGAAATTTTCTCTTAGCATCGCCTACTCACTTCTCCGTTCAGGTCCACTGAAACTATCACAAACACACTGCAACTTTAGCGCTGTCTCATCTCACGCAAGTCAACGCAGGCCCTCAATTTTACGCGTATGACTCTATAGCATCCGACTAACGGATTTGTTCACTTTACGATGCATTATTAATGAGCCTGACTAATAAACCCTAGCTGATTACAGGGTCTAATCAAATCAATCTTCTGGCGTTATGCTTTCCTAAATTCACAAAAGGGTTATTTCATGCAGACAGTAAAACTTAATAACGGTCTCGATATGCCTTTGCTGGGCTTCGGTGTGTTTCAGATGACGGATGCCACCGAGTGCGAACGCGCAGTGATTGATGCTATCGAAACCGGCTATCGCCTGATCGACACTGCGGCCTCTTATCAAAACGAAACGCAGGTTGGTGATGCGCTAAAGCAAAGCGGTGTTGCGCGCGACGAGTTGTTTGTGACCACCAAATTGTGGCTACAAGATACAAATTATGAAGGCGCAAAAGCACAGTTTGAACGCTCTTTGAATCGACTGCAGATTGATTATGTCGATCTTTATCTGATCCACCAACCGTACGGCGATGTCCATGGCGCGTGGCGTGCAATGGAAGAGCTGTACGAAGCGGGAAAAATTAAAGCCATTGGCGTCAGCAACTTCCAGCCCGATCGCCTGGCCGATCTCATCGCCTTTAACAAGGTTGTGCCTGCCGTGAATCAGATTGAAGTGAATCCCTTTCAGCAGCAGCTGCATGCGGTGCCATGGATGAAGAGCCGAAACATCCAGCCAGAAGCATGGGCACCTTTTGCCGAAGGTAAAAACGGTTTGTTCCAGCATCCGGTTCTGGCTGCGATAGGTGAAAAGCATGGCAAAAGTGTGGGCCAGGTGGTGTTGCGTTGGATCTTCCAGCGTGGCGTAGTATCTCTCGCAAAATCAGTGCGCAAGGCGCGTATGGCAGAAAATATTAACGTGCTCGATTTCGAATTAAGCAGCGATGAAATGGGCCGTATTACCGCGCTGGATACCGCAACCAGCGCCTTCTTCTCGCATCGCGATCCGGCCATGGTGGAGTGGCTGACTGGCCGTAAGCTCGATGTCTAATCCCTTGCTTCCAAACTTACAGGAGTGACCAATGCAAACACGATATCTTGGAAACACTAAGCTCGAAGTCTCTGCGATTGGCCTGGGGTGTATGGGCCTGAGTCATGGCTACGGCCCTGCGGTCAGCAAGCAGCATGCCATTGAACTGATCCGCAGCGCCTACGAAAAGGGCGTGACGTTTTTTGATACGGCGGAAGTTTATGGTCCTTACCTCAATGAAGAAGTAGTGGGCGAAGCGCTAGCCCCGTATCGCGATAAAGTCGTGATTGCCACCAAGTTTGGCTTCACCTTTGGCGATGATAATAAGCAGCAGAATCTCAACAGCCGACCGGATCATATTCGCCAGGCCATTGAAGGCTCACTAAAACGCCTGAAAACCGATGTGATTGACCTGTATTATCAGCATCGGGTTGATCCTGAGGTGCCTGTTGAAGATGTCGCGGGCACGATTAAAGATCTGATTGCGGAAGGGAAAGTAAAACACTTTGGTCTTTCTGAAGCAGGTCCAGAGACCATCAAACGTGCGCATGCCGTGCAACCGGTGACCGCGTTACAAAGCGAATACTCGATGTGGTGGCGTGAGCCGGAAGAAAAAATCCTGCCTTTGCTTGAAGAACTAGGCATTGGTTTTGTGCCCTTCTCTCCGCTCGGTAAAGGTTTTCTTACCGGCACCATCGATGCACAAATGACATTTGGTGAAGATGACTTCCGCAGCAAAGTGCCACGATTTGCGGCCGAAGCCAGGGAAGCCAACCTGCAACTGGTGACGTTGGTGCAAAATATCGCGACCGAAAATGGCGTAACGCCTGCACAAATTGCGCTTGCCTGGTTACTGGCGCAAAAACCGTGGATCGTGCCTATTCCCGGTACGACGAAATTGCATCGGTTGGAAGAAAATTTAGGGGCGTCGCAAATAGCGTTAAACACGCATGAAATACAAAAAATCACCACTGCTCTTCAGGCTATCGATGTGGTTGGCGAGCGTTATCCGGAATCCCTTAGAGCGCGGGTAGGTAGATAAATTACGGGGTGAACCTGGTTTCATTCCGTAATTTTTTCAAGTTGAGGTCAGATTATCGTTGGTGTACTGCATGGTTTTACCAGACATCAACTTCTGCTGCCCTCAACTCTTACTCAATGTGTAAGTAAACACCCGGCCATTTTTAGTTTGCACGGTAAGCGTCTTGCCTGCGGTGGTATCCAGCGTGCGGGCCTCGCTGTACTTCCACATCATAAGACGCTGCCCTTCCGGATAAGGGGATTCAGAGTCAGGCGGTCCAAACATATTTATCAACTCGGCTCTGGTGGTTTTACCGGTCTGTATTTTCTGAATGTTCGCGGTATCGAAATTATGCCCGACGGAACTTGAGCACGCTGACAGCATAAACATTAAGCCCGGGATCAAATATGCTCTCATTAAACTACCCTCAAAATGTCAGCCATAAATATAAAACCTCTACATTATAGAGAGTTAACGCCACGTTTGAGCGGTGAAGAATCTTAATTATTTCCCACAAGTCTATTCATTTTATTTTTTTCGCAAAAGCTTAGTGCAATTCCTTGGTTCTCCTCGCGAGTGCGGCATTTGATGATGAAATCCGCCCGACGGGCTATTGAATCATAAGGAATTCACCATGAGTAAGCATTTTCACTTGCAGGCACTGAGCTTAGCCCTGCTAACAGGGATTTTTAGCGCGCACGCAGCGGATACGCCGGTCAAAGGCGGCACGCTGGTGTATCTTGAGCAGCAACCCCATACCAACCTCTATCCCCCGGCCGGTGGTTTCTACCCCAACGGCGGTATTCTCAACCAGATCACCGATAAGCTGACGTGGCAGAATCCAAAGACGCTACAGGTTGAACCCTGGGTAGCGGAAAGCTGGAGCAGCAACGCCGATAAAACCGAATATACCTTTAAAATTCGACCGGGCGTCACCTTCTCCGATGGCACGCCGCTCGATGCCAACGCGGTTGCCAAAAACTTTGATACCTACGGCCTCGGCAATAAAGCCCTGCGCTTGCCGATTTCGGAAGTGATTAATAATTACGATCACAGCGAAGTTGTCGATCCGCTGACGGTGAAGTTCTATTTCAAAAAACCATCTCCGGGATTTTTACAGGGCACCGCGACCATCGGTTCCGGATTAGTCTCTCTTAGCACCTTGCAGCGAAGCTTCGACCAGCTGGGAGACGCCCGCCATATTATTGGCTCCGGTCCGTTTGTCGTCAGTGATGAGAAACTCGGACGCGAAGTCGATCTTACCGCGCGTAAAGATTATCAGTGGGGCCCAAAGAATATCGCTCAGCAAGGTCCGGCCAATCTCGATGGCATCAAAATTATCGTCACGCCGGAAGACAGCGTGCGCATTGGCGCGTTGCTGGCGGGCCAGGCGGACTTTATCCGTCAGGTACAGGCCTATGACGAAAAACAGGCACAGCAGCAAAACTTCCCGATATATGCAGCCCCCACACGCGGAATCAATGACAGCATCAGCTTCCGCCCCGATAACTCGCTGGTGAGTGATGTGATTGTGCGACAGGCGTTGCTGCATGCGACAAACGCCCAACAAGTGGTAAAAACACTCTTCTCGCCAAACTATCCGCAAGCCACCTCGGTCATTGCCAACTCAGCGGCAGGTTACGTCAACCTGTCCGACAAGCTTAAGTATGATCCTGCTTTGGCAAAGCAGTTGCTTGATAAAGCTGGCTGGCAAGTCGGCAGTGACGGTATCCGCGAGAAAGACGGCAAGAAGCTTGCACTGACAATCTATGAATCACTGCCACAGCCTCAAAACAAAGAAGTGCTGCAACTGGTGGCACAGCAGTGGCGTCAGGTCGGGGTAGCGCTGGCAGTCAAAGCCGGTGATGCGGGCAGCCGTACGCTAGACAATCTCGATCCCCTGAAAACACCATTGACGGTCTCGGAAGTGGGTCGTGCCGATCCGGATGTGATCAAAAGCCAGTTCTACCCCACTAACCGTGATGCGCTGCTGCAAAAAGGCGGCTCCAGCGACAAGGTGCAAAACTTCCGCGACGACAAGCTGAATGCACTGCTGGTGGATATCTCGGCGGAAGTGGATCCGGCTAAACGTCTGGCTCTGACTGGTGATGTCCAACGCTATCTGCTCGATCAGGCTTACGTGATCCCAATCTTCGAAGAGCCGCAGGTGTTCGCAGGTGCTCCCTGGTTCAAAGGCGTAAGCTTTGAAGCCGTGGGTCGTCCTTCGTTCTACGGCGCGTGGCTGGAAAAACACTAAGGCAGGCTGATGATGCAACGTTCTCTGCTGCGAAGAGTGGGTCAAAGTGTGCTGGTGTTATGGGCCGCGTTTACCCTGTCGTTCTTGCTGCTGCAGGTGCTTCCGGGCGATGCGGTACTGATTAAATTTCAGAACCCGGATCTGGGTTTAAGCCCGGATCAGATCGCGGAGATGCGGCTGGCTTATGGCGCGGATAACCCCCTTTGGCAGCAATATTTCCATACGCTGCTGGCGATGCTGCACGGTGATTTTGGCTATTCGGTACAGGCTGGCGTGTCAGTGAGCGATCTGTTGATCAGCAACCTGCCCGCCACCCTGCAGCTGGCCGTGCTGGGTTTTGCGCTGGCCACGCTGCTAGCCTTTGCGCTGGCGGCGTTATCTCGCTTGCCCACGCTGCGCATGTTGCGTTCGTTGCTGCAATCCGTTCCTGCGCTGTTTATCTCGCTGCCGACATTTTGGCTCGGCATCGCGTTAATTCAGCTGTTCTCCTTCCAGTTGCGCTGGATACCGGTGATCAACCCATCGCCATTGCAGGGTTTAATCCTGCCGGTGATCACGGTGGCGATCCCGATCTCCGCGCCGCTGGCACAAATCCTGTTGCGCAGTATTGACCAGATTTCAACGCAGCCGTTTGTGGCGGTGGCGCGAGCCAAAGGCGCCAGCGAAAGTCGGGTTCTTTGGCGACACGTGATGCGCAATGCGCTGTTACCGGTACTCAACGTGGCTGGTCTGCTGCTGGGCGAGTTGATCGCTGGCGCACTAATTACCGAAACCGTATTTGGTCTCAGCGGCATCGGTCAACTAACTCAGCAGGCAGTCAATAATCAGGATGTCGCTGTATTACAGGCGGTGGTGATGATCTCTGCGCTGGCCTTTGTCCTGATCAATCTGCTGGTCGATGTGCTGATGCCACTGTTCGATCCCCGTTTGCAACCTATCGCCGGAGGAAGCCGATGAGCCTCGTCGATTACGCCACCGCCCGCCAACGCGGTGCCACTCCACGTACCCAACGCAGCTGGCAGATTCAGCCCGGACTCTGGCTGGCCTGGGCGGTGATGCTGCTGGCCTTGCTGGCCGCGTTCGCGCCGGGTTTATTCACCCATTACAGCCCAACGCAAGGATTGCCCGGCGCGCAACGTTTAGCGCCGCAATCCGCGTATTGGCTCGGGACCGATCAGCTCGGCCGCGATCTGTTTACCCGAATTGTTTACGGTGCTTCACAGTCACTGGCCGCCGCCTTTGCCGCGGTGGCGATGGGACTGATTGGCGGCACAACGCTGGGCGTTTTGGCGGGCGCTGTGGGCGGGCGCACGGAAAACACCCTGATGCGCCTTGTCGATGTGCTGCTTTCTATTCCCTCATTGCTGCTGTCACTCAGCGTGCTGATTCTGCTGGGATTTGGCACAGTGCATGCCGCGCTGGCCGTGGGGATTGCCTCCATCGCCAGTTTTGCCCGGCTGGCGCGTGGTGAAGTGGTGCGTGTGCGCCGCAGCGAGTATGTCGAAGCGGCTTACGGCAGCGGCGGCAGTTTTTGGCAGGTGCTGTGGCGCCACATCTTACCCAACTCGCTGACGGCGGTGATTGCCTTCGCCGCGCTGCAGTTTGGTCAGGCGATTCTGGCGCTTTCCACGCTGAGTTTCCTGGGCTATGGCACACCGCCACCTACACCGGAATGGGGATTACTGATTGCCGAAGGGCGTAACTACCTGGCCACCGCCTGGTGGCTCACCACCTTCCCCGGCATCGTGGTGGTGGCCGTGGTGCTGGCGGCGAATCGGATTAGCCAACAGATCGCCGGAGGTCATGCATGAGTGCATTACTCGCAATAGAAAACCTTTCCCTCAGCTATCAACAGCGCGGGCAGTGGCGTGAAGTGGTTCACAACGTGAGCTTCAGCTTGCAGGCAGGTGAAATGGTGGCATTAGTCGGCGAGTCCGGCTCCGGGAAAACCACCACCGCACAAGCGATTATTGGCCTGATGGCCGAAAATGGTCGCCGTGACAGCGGCAAGATCGTGTTAAACGGCACCGACATTGCCGACTGGTCGGCTAAACGCATGGACAGCCTGCGCGGCGTCAGTATCAGCCTGGTGCCGCAGGATCCCGGCAACTCACTCAACCCGGTGAAAACCATCGGCGATCAGGTGGGTGAGATGCTGCAACTGCACCTGAAAATCAGCAAGTCTGAGCGCCAGCAGCGCGTGCTGGAACTGCTGGAAAAAGTCGGATTGAGCCATCCGCAACAGCGACTGACGCAGTATCCGCATCAACTTTCTGGCGGCATGAAGCAGCGGGTATTGATTGCGATCGCCCTCGCCTTGCGCCCGCAAATTATCATCGCGGATGAGCCCACCAGCGCACTGGATGTCACGGTGCAGAAACGCATTCTGGATCTGCTGGATGTACTGCGCCGTGAATCGGGCACCGCTGTGCTGTTTGTTACGCACGATCTGGCGCTGGCGGCAGAACGCGCCGATCGGCTGCTGGTATTCCGTCACGGCGAGATTCAGGAACAGGGTCCAGCCGCTCAGG
The DNA here is from genome assembly GCF_056491465.1 of Pantoea sp. C1E2. NCBI lineage: Bacteria > Pseudomonadati > Pseudomonadota > Gammaproteobacteria > Enterobacterales > Erwiniaceae > Pantoea > Pantoea sp. C1E2. The sequence goes on along the minus strand of NZ_JBSZHT010000004.1, from coordinate 16,168 downwards.
TGTTTAACGCACCGCAACATCCTTACACGCGCCAGCTGCTACAGGATGCTTCGCCGGGCAACACTGTGCTGGCGATTTCACCTGAAGCAAAGTTTTCAACACCGGCGATCCAGCTTTCAGCCATCAACAAGCAGTTCTCACTCGGTAAACAGCAGCATTTACAGGTCGCCAGAGAGGTCAGCCTGACGGTGGCTCGCGGCACTACGCACGCGCTGGTCGGTGAATCCGGTTCCGGTAAAACCACGCTGGCACGCATTCTGCTGGGATTTGAACAAGCCGACAGCGGACGCATTGTGATCGACGGCATTGATGCCAGTGCACTGCACGGCGAAGCGCTTCGTCAGCTCCGACGCAAAATCCAGTTCGTGTATCAGAATCCGTTTGCATCACTGGATCCGCGCCAGACGCTGTTTGCCATTATCGAAGAACCGCTGCGCAACTTCGAAAAACTCAGTGCCGATGTTCGTCGTCAGCGGGTTGAAGCTGTGGCTCAGCGAGTGGCACTGCCGCTGGAATTGCTCACACGTAAACCGCGCGAACTCTCTGGGGGTCAACGCCAGCGCGTGGCGATTGCGCGCGCACTAATTCTGCAACCGGCGATACTGGTGCTGGATGAAGCCACCTCGGCACTGGATGTCACCGTACAGGCGCAAATCCTGCAGTTGTTGCAACAGCTGCAACAGGAGCTGGGGCTGACCTATCTGTTTATCACCCACGACCTCGCCACCGTGCGCCGCATTGCGCACAGTGTAACCGTACTGAGAGCGGGCGAAGTGGTCGAACAAGGTGACACCGTCACATTATTTAACGCACCTCAGCATACTTACACCCGTGCACTGATTGACGCCATCCCCGCTATCCGTCCGCTGATTAAGGAGTCCGCATGACGCGTAAACGCATTGGCTTTTTCACCCGCCTGCTGGATGAGGTATCGGCGCAAGAGCGCTATCGGCTCGCCACCGAACAGATTCAGCACGCCGAACGCTTGGGTTTCGACAGCGCCTGGATCGCTCAGCATCATTTTCATGAGAAAGAAGGCGGATTACCTGCGCCGCTGGTTTTCCTCGCTCACGTCGCCGCGCACACCCGCACGATTCGTCTTGGCACTGGCATTATTACGCTGGCGATGGAAAACGCGCTGCGCGTGGCAGAGGATGCCGCCGTATTGGATCTGCTCAGCAACCAGCGGCTGGAGGTCGGATTAGGATCGGGCGGCACGAAAACCTCTTTCCTGCCCTTTGGCTTAACCATCGACCAGCGCGCCAGCGTATTTGCCGATCAGCTGCACACGCTGCTGAGCGCCTGGCGCGGCGATACACTGGCCCATCCGGATAATCATCTCTACCCGCCAGCGCCGACATTGGCACAGCGCGTGTGGATCGCCACATTCTCGGTTGAGGGTGCCGCGCGAGCCGGCGCCGCAGGCCATGGCTTGATGTTGTCACGTACGCAGCCGCGTCCGCCAGGCCAGCCTGATTTGCCGCTGGAGGCGATACAAAATCCGATGATCGATGCCTATCTGAACGCGCTACCGGACGATATTGCCCCGCGCATACTCGCCTCGCGCACCGCGTTTGTTGCTGATTCGAATGACTATGCGCGTCGTCTCGCGGAGCCAGGATTGCAGCGTCAGGCTGAGCAGTTTCAGGCTGCTGGCCACGTTATCACCGGCCATACGCTGGAAAGCCATGCGCGCCAACTTGATGCGCACTTTGGCGATGCGCCTGCAGTGTTAGCGTCATTGCGCGCCGACTCCACCTTGCAACGTGTCACCGATATCACCTTCCAGGTGCACTCGATCGATCCGCCACACGCCGACATTCTTCGTTCCATTGAATTGATCGCTGACCATATCGCCCCTGAGCTACGCGCTCAGGAACAGGCTTAACAGGAGAATATGATGTCTCAACCCGTTGATTTACTGGCCGCCCTGGCGGATATCGACCCCGCATCGGAACTCGCGTTAGCACGTAACGAGCGCCACGCTGCCACTCAGCACACGCAAGGGAGCTATGAGGTGCTGTTTGGTGAAGATGATGCAGATCTCCCTCTACAATGGCGGTTTGCCTTAGCCGCGCAGGTCGCCGACTGGCACGGCGCCACCCGTTTACAGGCGCATTATCAGCAGCAGGTGACGAATAAGGCACATGACGCGCGTTTCGCGGCCGGTCACGCCTTTGCCGAACTGCTCAGCCTGCACCCAGTGGATGCAGCCCCCAAACACCTTCAAAACCTGCAAAGCGCTGGCTGGACGCCGCGTGGCATCGTCACCCTCGCACAGTTAATCGCCTTTGTGAGCTTCCAGAGTCGTTTACTGACCGGCTTACGCCTGCTCAATGGCGAGCAGAGTGATACACAAGCGCACGCCGTAGCAGGCAAGTGGCACGATGTCCCGTTGACGTTGAGCGGTCAAACCGCCCTTACCGCCTTTACCCAACAGGAATTGGGCTGGGAACCCTGGCTGGCAGCTAAACCGCTCAATGAATTCACGGCCGATGAACAGGCTACGCTGAAGAAAAACGGCCACAGCGACTCCGATTATTTCCGCCTGCTGGCACGTCATCTGCCGCTGCTGGAACAGCGCACGCTGACCGATAAAGGCATCTTTTACACCGCTGGCGGATTGCCGCGTGCCGAACGTGAACTGGCGGCCACGGTGGTCAGTAAAGTGAATGGCTGCATCTTCTGCGCCTCAGTCCATGCGCGTAAAGCCAGCCAGTTATCGAAAGACGATGCGGCAGTACAAAAGCTGCTGAACGTTGCGCCGGGCGCAGAGTTGGCACACGGCCAGTCACCACGCTGGGCCGCGATTATTGACCTGGTCGCCACGCTCTCCATCACTCCTGCTGCCGCTAGCCTGCAGCAGGTGCAGACATTACGCGATCAGGGCTTAAGTACGCTGGAACTGCTTGATGCGATCCAGTCCGCCGCTTTCTTTGCCTGGGCAAACCGTTTGATGTTGACGCTGGGCGAGCCCTTTTTACCTGAACAAGCACAAGGATGACCATGACCGGGCAAACCCATTCCACGCAGCGTTTTCACATCACCCTGACCGGAAAAGGCGCGCATGCCGCGCGCCCGCATGAGGGCATCGATGTGATTGTGATCGGTAGCCATATCATTTCCGCGCTCTATGCACTGCCGGTCCGACATCGACAATGGGATCTTGGCATTACGCGCATCACTGCTGGTAACAGCTGGAATGTGCTGCCTCAGACGGCAGAAATCGAGGGCATCGTGCGCAGTCAGGATCAGCATACCGATACGCAAATCACCACCCTGATTGCCGGCATTGCCGCCGGTTTTGGCGCGGAAACGCACGTCAACTGGCAGCCACTGTCAGCATCCGAACCGGACGCGCCAGCATGGGCGCGGTGACCATGAGAGCAAGGAGGAAAGCGATGGCGATTTCAGTACCGATTCCCCGTCTGGATCACGTAGTGATCAACGTGGCCGATCAGTTAGATGATGCCAGTGCGCTGTTTCGCCGGTTGGGGTTTCAGCTCACCGAACGCGGCCATCATTCGCTCGGATCCAGTAACCATCTGGCCGTGTTTGGTGATAACTATCTTGAGCTGCTCGGCTTCGAGCCGGGGCGCGCCAGTTTACGTCAGGATGTGTGGCAGTCACCCACTGGCCTGAGCGGGTTGGTGTGGAAGACCGACGATGTCGATGCGGTATGGCGTTATCTTGAGAGCCAGGACATTGATGGCGCTCTGCCCGCCAGTTTTTTCCGTCCGGTACAGTTACCCGATGGCAATGAGGATCAGGCACGTTTCCGCACGGTGCAGTTACGACCAGCGCTGGTGCCGAATGGGCGCAGTTTCTTTTGCCAGCACGAGACCCCACATGCGGTGTGGCAGGATGTATGGCGTCAGCATCCCAACGGCGTGACCGATATTGTCGAATTTGTGGTGGTGGCGCAGGATCCCGCGGCGGCGGCACAACCTTACAGTCGGCTGTTTGGGGCGAATGCGCTCACCGCCTGCCAGGAAGGTGCCTTCGTATTAAAAGCGGGCGTGGCAACCGTGCGCTTCGCGGCTGCCGGATATGTCACACAGCGTTTCGCCGGATTACCACCTGATTACAACGGCAGTGCACGCATGGCGGCGTTAAGCTTGCGTAGCACTGATCTGCGCAAGGTAAAAGCCAGCTTATTGCTGGGCGATATCCCGTTCCAGGAAGAGGAATCCGCCCTAATCGTCAGCGCTGAAGCTGCCTTTGGCGTGGCGCTGCGGTTTCAGCAGTGATCCTCAAAAACAAGGGCGGCCCTGAGGGCCGTGCCCTGCCCGATTAGTTACCGATCTTCAGCTGTGCACGCGCGGTATAGAAACGACGATAAGATAAATACGCCGCGATAATGGTTGATAGGCTGGCGGTACCCATCAGCATAAAGGTCACCATAATCTGGTATTTGATCGCTTTCACCGGATCAATACCGGCGAAAATCAATCCTGACATCATGCCGGGAAGACTCACCAGTCCCACTGTTTTTGCCGCATCAACCGTGGGGATCATCGCCGCGCGAATACTGTCGCGAATCAACCGACCCGAGGCCACTTTTATCGAGGCGCCCAGGCTCAGCATCTCTAAAATCTTCTGCCGGTTATCACTAAACCGTTGATTAAGATTGCTGTAGCACAAGCCCACTGCCACCATGGCGTTGCCCGCGATCATGCCGGAGATGGGGATCACCTGCATCGGGATAAACTCAATAGCGCCACTCAACAGCAAAATGGTGAGGGTGAGCGCCGTGCCGGTGGTGATCGCCACGAAAGAGATCGCCAGCGCGTGGTCGATATTGCGGCTGCGTTTACGCGCGTTCAGTGCCGCATTCACGCAGATAAAAAGCACCATCAGGATAGTCAGCCAACGGTTGTTGAGGTCAAAGATCGACTTCAGCACATAACCCACAATCACTAACTGCACGATGGCGCGGCACACGCTCCAGATGATGTCCTTGCTCATGCCGAGCTTCTCTTTCTGGCTGATGATTAGTGCGATTACCACCAGCATCAGCGACAGCAGCAGTGAGCTATCGGTAATATTATGCTGACTCATGCGACTCTCCTCTTTCCGGTGCCGTTAATCGCAGCACTTTCTCAGCATGCTGGATCTCATCGGGATCGTGACTGATCAACACCACCGCCAACTGTTGCTCCTGCACCCGCTGCTGAATCAGCTGTTGGATCACTCGTTTGTTCTCTTCGTCCAGTGCGCTCGTCACTTCATCTAACAGCAAAACTTTGGGCAGGAATTGCAGGTTTCGCAGTAAACCCACACGCTGTTTCTCTCCCCCTGACAGCTGATCCACCTGTTTTTCCAGCATCTCCGCCTCCAGATGCACGCTCTCTAAAGACGCAATCAGCGCTTCGCGTGAAGGCTTCTGCTGACGGATTTGCCACGGCAGCGCCAGATTGTCATACACCGTCTCGCCAAACAGCTGTGGCGTTTGAAAGCAGTACGACACCTGCTGGCGATATTGCTCAGCTTTCACCGTGGTAATATCGCGGTTTTCAAAGCGAATCTGCCCGCCAATGGGTGCCAGCAGCGAGGCCATAATTTTTAACAGCGTGCTTTTACCACTGCCGGAAGGCCCGGTCAGCAGCAGAAAATCACCGGCATGGAGTTGCAGTGAAACGGGTGCCAGTAAGGTTCGCCCTTGCATGGCATAAGTGATCCCCTGCACATCAAGCAGAGGAAAATCGCTGGTCATGATTGCTTCCAAATTAGGTCAGGACTTGTTGGTTTTGCGCGCACCGGGGCGCGTCAATGCGTTACTGATCTCATACAGTTTGCTCATGCTTTCCATGGTGGCAACCGGCGTGGTAGCCGCCAACCCCAGCACCAAAATCTCCAGACAGATCATCGGTGTCGCATGTACCGGCATTTTCTCCGCGTCGCGACTGCGGGGGATCTCAATGGTGACGTCAGCACGTTGAGCAAAGATACTGTCGGGCGCGCCGGTGAGCACGATGATTTTCATCCCCAGCCGCTGCGATTCGGCGAGCGTCACCAGCCCTTCGGGGTGCGCGCTACTTTGTACCAGCATGATCAACACATCGGCATGACGCATCTCGGCAATTTGTTCGCTGAGGGCAATGCCGGTGCGATTTAAGACATACGAAGATGTGCCGTTGCGTTTGAACAGTCGGGCCGTGTAATCGGCCAGTATTGCAGATGCGCCAATGCCGAAAATAGCGACGCGATCTGCCTGCTGCAGCAGATCGATCGCCTGCTGGATCGCCTGACGGTTGGCGCTGGAAGCAAGCATATCGCAGCTGATGCGATAACTATCCAGCACGAAATCAACGCTGCCTTTGGCATCCTGTGACAGGGCATTGACCGTGGAGGCCACGCGTGCCGGCGAGCGCTGTGTGACGCCCAGGAACTCCGCCATCACAATCTTCAAGTCGCGGAAGCCGGAGAAACCTAATGCCTGAATGGCACGGATCACCGTGGCATCTGAGGTTTGGGTATCGATGGCAATGCCAAGCGCGGTTTTATCCAATACCACACTCCGGTGCTGATGGATGTAATTCGCCACTTTGAACAGGCGCGGCGTGAGCTGATGTTTAGCGGCGTGAAAACGCTCACCGTAGAGATCGTAGGGCCGTTTGCTGGTTTTTGGCACAGAATCAGTCACGGAAAAACACCTTATTAATAAGTAAGTTACGCTACCCAACGTGACCATCACAACGTCATGCTGCGCGAGAGTAATTCAGAACAGGTCACGAAGCAAAGCGTGAATGCTCCCTTCCCCCTCACTACAGAGGCAGAAGTAAACGTATTATTCCGATGAAAATTAAGAATACCTTAATTTAATTAAAATAAGTTTACCGCTTCAATGCATTAACTTCACTGCAGAATGGGAAGTGATTGCCGCTAAAATGTAGTCAAATAAAAAACCGATCAATGAAACTACATTCACTACTACATTTGCAGAATAATTATATATAAAACAGAGCATTTAAAAACTACACGTTAGCTACAGTTGCATGAACCCGTTGTTTTATGCAGCAAAAATCCGCAGATAAATAATAAAAAAAATACGTCAATGCGATGAAAAATCGACGATTTCTGGTTGTAAATAGAAATCAATCTCATTACCATCCAGCCTTCTCAATATTTCCCTCTTTTGATGCGGATTTAAATAATGAAGTATCTTTGCTTAATTTCACCAGCGGTTAAATATACGCTCTCTGGCTCACAGGTATTATTGGCTTCAACGCTGCTCTACAGCTATTCCGCCAGCGCCGCCGACTCCACGTTAACCGTGACCGCCGCGCCCGCCTCTTCCACCAGCAGCTACAACCAGGATGATGCCGCCGCCACACTGCGTACCAACACGCCACGTAATGAAACAGCGCAGTCGATCAGCGTGGTGACGCCGCAGGTGATGAAGGACTATCAGGTCACCAGCCTGAATGATGCAGTGAAGTTCGTCAGTGGTGTCACCCAGGGCAATACTCTGGGCGGTACTGAAGATGGCTTTGTAAAGCGCGGTTTCGGTTCCAACACTGACGGTTCAATCTTTATCGATGGCGTGCGCAGTAACCAGGGTCTGACCATGGATTCCAGCATCGATCATGTTGAAGTGCTGAAGGGATCATCGTCGCTGCTGTTCGGCATTCTTAATCCCGGCGGCATCATTAATCTGGTCAGTAAAAAGCCGCAATACGAATGGAACACCCACGTCAGCGGTGAATCCAGCAGCTATGGAGGTGGCACTGGCATGGTGGATATCACCGGGCCGCTCGGCAACGGCTTTGCTTTCCGCATGGTGGCAGAGCGTCAGCGCGAAGACTATTGGCGCAATTTTGGCGTTAACGAGCACACCTTGCTGGCGCCGTCATTGAGCTGGTATGGCGACCGTGCGTCATTCAACGTCAGCTACGTTGAATACAAATACGATGTGCCTTACGACCGTGGCACCGCGTTTATTGGCGGTAAACCGGTGGATATTCCCTATAACCGTCGTCTGGATGACAGTGCTAATCATGCCTGGGGCAAAAACAAACGCCTGAATGTCACCTACGGTTACAACCTGAATGACATCTGGGATACGCATCTTAACTATGGCTGGATGCAGCGTCGTTACGACAGTAATGAAGTGCGCGCCACCGCCATCAACACCACCACCGGTATCGTCTCGCGCCGCGCTGATGCCAACCGTGGTTTCAACCACCAGACCGAATATGTCTCCTGGGATGTCAGCGGTTCACCCACTATTGCGGGCATGCAGCACGACCTGTTAGTGGGTGTCGATTATGAGCAGAATGAAACCTACAAAGCGCGATCCTATCGCGGCACCGTTTCACGCAGCTTCAATATGTACGATCCGGTGTACGGCGAAGAGCCGATCGTCAGCGACAGCACCTATAACGATGCGCTGAGCAATCTGCGCACCAATCTCTATAGCCGTTCAGTGTTTGCCAAAGACAGCATCCATCTGACGGATAAATGGATCGCGGTATTAGGTGGTCGTTTCCAGCGCTATACCCAAACCTCCAGCAACGGCTTTATCGATCCAGAGAGCACGCTGAACGATCGCGGTAATGCCTTCCTGCCGCAGCTTGGCGTGGTGTACAAAGTGTTGCCGGACGTCTCGCTGTACGGCAGTTTCAGCAAATCCTTTACGCCATCCACCCAAACTGATGATGACGGCAATGTGGCGTCCACCGAGAAAGGCACAACGTGGGAAGTGGGTTCAAAATGGCAGGTTGCGCCCAATCTGGCCGCCACGCTGGCGCTGTATCGTATTGATGAAGAGGACATGTCGATTTTCATCAACGGCGTGACGCGCAACATTCCGAAAGCACGCTCCACCGGTGCGGAACTGGAGGTCAACGGGGAGTTCGCACCTGACTGGAATTTGATCGCCAACTACAGCTACGACAAAACCGAGATTGTTTCCGACAACGTCAATCCTGACAACGTCGGCAACCGTCTGGTGAATGCGCCGACCAATATGGGCAGCCTGTATCTCAGCCACACCCTGCGCTTTTCGTGGCTGCCGGGTGAACTGCGCCTTGGCGGCGGTGGACGCTATGTCGGTACCCGTGCTGGCGATCCGGAAAACAGCTTCGTGATGCCTGCCTATACCGTGGCCGATGCGTTTATTGCCTGGGACAGCCAGTTGATCGGTAAACACACCCAGCTAAAGCTCAACGTGAAGAACCTGTTTAACCGAGAATACTACGAATCCAGCGCCGGTAATCTGCGCGTGATTGAAGGTGAACCGCGCGTCATGTACTTACAGGCCGCTGTCGACTTCTAATTTGTTGCGCTCCGCCTTGCACGGCGGAGCCCACTGTGAGCAACGCGATGAAAAGAGTGCTACTGACTTTACTGCTGTTATTGCCACTGGCGGTGCAGAGTAAAACCCTGACGGATAGCCTGCAACGCCAGGTGAACGTTCCGGACAATCCACAGCGGATTGTGATTGGCGAAAGCCGGATGATCTATACCCTCGCGCTGGTGGAAGACGGCAACCCGGCGAAACGGGTGGTCGGCTGGCCCGCTGATCTGCGCAATCTTGATAAACAAACCTGGGATCGTTACGTCAAATCATTCCCGGAGATTGGCAAGATTACCCAGATTGGCAACTCCAACTTCTCGCAACTTAACGCAGAGAAGATTATCGCCCTGCAGCCGGACTTGGTGATCCTGCCGGTGTATGCCCGGACTCCGCCTAATAACTCGCAGTTTATGCTGCAGCTACAGGCAGCGAATATCCCGGTGCTGTTTCTCGATTTCCGCGTAAATCCTCTCGCCAATACCGTTACCAGCCTGCGCACACTCGGTGCGGCACTCAATGATGAAGCCAAAAGTGAACGCTTTATTGCGTTCTATCAGCAGCATATGCAGCGCATTCGCGATCGCTTAGCCAACTGGCACGGTACACGGCCGAAAGTAATGTTGCAGTTACATCTGGGTAAGAAAGCGGAATGCTGCACCACGGTCGCCCATGGCAATCTGGCGGATTTGATCGCCTTCGCCGGTGGCGACAACATTGCCGCCGGTCGTTTCCCCGCCGTGTTTGGTCAGCTCAATCCGGAAGCGGTGATTGCTGCTAATCCCGACATCTATATCGCCACCGGTTCTTCTGGCCCGGAAGAAGCCAGCGCGCTGCAACTCGGCCCATTGGTGAATGCGGAACAAGCCAAAACCACCTTCCTGCGTGCCTTAGCACAGGACACCACGGTGTCAGCCCTGCCCGCCGTGCAGCAGCAACGTGCCGCGGCGTTCTGGCAAAATTTCTATATGAGTCCCTGGCACCTGCTGGCCGCCGAGTTTTTCGCCAAAACTTTCCACCCACAACTGTTCCACGATCTCTCTCCCGACGAGACACTACGCGAGATGAACCAGCAGTTCCTGCCGATTCCAGAAACCGGCACCTACTGGACCCACAATTGATTTTTATGGGGCAGCTAACTGAAGCGCAACAGTCCTAAGGTTGAATTAATCTTGGTTCGCGAAAATAGCCTCATGACCACGAGGATATTTTTATGAAATCGATGTTTGTCCGTCCCGCCAGCGAATATATGGCGCTGGCGCTGAGCCTGTTTGCCGTTGTGAGTTTTCTGACCATCTGGTTCACCCACTAAAACGCCACGCAGTGGCGTTTTTCTTTTGGTAACCCACTGACGAAGCTGCACATCTGAAGATGACAAATTTGTCATCTGCCTCTTTCCATTCTGTTCGGTGGCCTTCGATAAACTTGTGAAAAATTACTCTGCTCGTCGAGGCACCATGGCTTTTCAATCTAAACACTCTCTTCTGCTGATGGTCGGTTTGATCATCGCCGGGAGCGGCTGGTACTTCTGGCCGAAACAGCAGGCCGATGCGGCCGTCAAACCCGCCCACGCCCCCGTGCTGGTGAGCATGATCAGTGCCACGGTGAAACCGCTGCCGATTACGCTGGCAACACAGGGCCATGTGGTGCCACTCAATCAGGTCGATATTCAGGCACAGTTGACCGGCACGGTGAAAAGCGTCGATTTCCACGAAGGCGATTTTGTAAAAGCCGGACAGCTGCTGTTTACCCTCGATGATGCCAGCCAGCAGGCGGCTTACGATCGCGCAGTGGCCGCCGCAGGAGAATCCAAAGCGCTGCTGGTAAAGGCGCAGAACGATCTGCAACGCGGCCGCCTGTTAAAAGCGAAAAACTACATTTCTCTGTCTGACTGGGACACGCTGCAAAGTAACGTTCAGCAATATCAGGCCCAGTTGAAAGCGGCGCAGCAGGATGTGCAGACCGCGCAGGTCAACCTCGGCTATACGCACATTACTGCGCCGGCTGCCGGTAAAACCGGGGCGCTGAATGTGCATCCCGGCAGCCTGGTGCAGCCCGGCAGTACCTTGCCTCTGGTATCGCTCATTCAGTTCGACCCGATTGGTGTCGCGTTTACCCTACCTGAGAACGATCTAAAGCCCGTGCTGGCCGCGCAAACCCAGGGCGCCGTCACGGTGTGGGTTGAGGACGCCAGCGGTAAGCCAACGCCAGGCACCCTCGACTTTATCGATAACAGCGTCAGCACCACCAGCGGTACCATTACGCTTAAAGCGCACTTCGATAACCATCAGCATCTGCTGTGGCCGGGTCTTTACCAAAACGTCAAAGTGGATGCGGGCGTCACGCCCGATGCCGTGGTGTTGCCGCCGCAGGCAGTACAAAACGGCCCCGATGGTCATTTCGTCTATGTGATTGATGGACACAATCAGGCGCAAGCACAGACCATTACACTGCTACGCGTGCAGCAGTCGCTGGCGGTGATCAATGGACTCGCGCAGGGCACTAAAGTGGTGAATGAAGGTGCGAATAACTTACGCCCGGGCATGACGGTGCAAATCGCCAGCAACATTGATAAGGCGGTAATGCAGCCATGACCTTCTCTGAACGCTGTTTGCAGCGGCCGATTGCAGTGCTGTTGTTTTGGATCGCCATCATGGTGGCGGGTGCAGTGTGCTGGCAGCATTTGCCGGTGGCTGCCCTGCCCACGTTTGATACGCCCACCATCAAAGTGAACGCCTCCCTGTCAGGCGCCAGCCCGGAAACCATGGCCTCCTCGGTGGCCACCCCGCTGGAGAAGAATCTGGCGACCATTCCAGGCGTGGCGATGATGACCTCGACCAACCTTGAGGGCGCCACCACCATCGTGCTGGAGTTCGATCCCTCGGTGAATATCGATTCAGCCTCGGTTGATGTTCAAGCCGCGCTGTATCAGTCACTGAAAAAGCTGCCTTCGCAGATGACCACGCCGCCCACCTTCCGCAAAGTGAATCCTGCGGATGCGCCGATTGCACAGATCAGTCTGGATTCGCCCTCCATGACGCTCTCCGATCTCAACCGTTACTCGGACGATCTTATCTCGCCGTCGCTGTCGATGATCAAGGGCGTGGCAGAAGTCACGGTAATTGGTCAGAAGCGCTATGCCGTGCGCGTGGAAGTCGATCCCGCCAAACTCGCCGCCACCAACATGACGCTGGAAGAGTTGCACACCGCGCTGAAAGCAGCCAATGACAACTCCCCAGTGGGTGAGCTGGATGGCAAACGTCAGATGATGATGTTGCAGACCAGCGGTGACCTGCGCAATGCCAGCGACTTCAGCCAGGTGGTGGTGGCAACGCGCAATGGCCAGCCGGTCAGACTCTCGGATATTGCCAGCGTGCAGGACAGCATCGAAAACACCCTGAGCCACAGTGCGGTGAATAATCACACCGCCATCGTGCTGAGTGTGACACGCCAGCCGGGGGCTAACCTGGTGGCGACGCTCGACACCATCAAGCAGCTGTTACCAAAATTACAGCAGCAGATGCCCGCTTCGGTGCACATGCAGTTGCTCAATGACCGTTCGATCTCGGTGCGCAACGCCATTCATGACGTCAATCTCACCCTGCTGCTCACCATTGCGCTGGTGATCATGGTGATCCTGCTGTTCCTGCGCCATGTGCGCGCCACAATCATTCCCGCTTTGAGCGTGCCGATTTCGTTGCTGGGTGCGTTTGGCCTGATGTACGCCTTTGGCTTGAGTCTCGATAACATTTCCTTGATGGGTTTGACCATCGCCGTCGGGCTGGTGGTGGATGATGCGATTGTGGTGCTGGAAAATATCATGCGCTACATCGAACAGGGTGAAGATCCTAAAAAGGCGGCGCTGAAAGGCGTCAGGGAAGTCGGCTTTACCGTGATTTCCATCTCGCTGTCGCTGGTGGCGGTGTTTATTCCTATCTTCTTTATGCCCGGCACCATGGGGCTGCTGTTCCATGAATTTGCCTGGGTGGTGTCACTGGCGATTCTGGTCTCCGCTGCCGCCTCACTCACCATCATCCCGCTGCTGGTGCCGATGCTGATGCGTCATGATGCCCATCACGCCAGGCCGGAACCGGCATGGAGCCAGCTGTTTGAGCGCTGGTTTGAGAATTTACGTCAACACTATGCGCGTGGCTTGAATTGGGCAGTGGATCACCGCGCGGTCACGCTTTCAGTCGCGGTGTTAACCGTGGCGCTCACCGCCTGGCTTTATACCAGTGCCCCCAAAGGTTTCTTCCCACAGGAAGATATCGGACAGGTCACAGCAAATATCGATACGCCACAGGATATGTCCTACGACGCGCGCAAAGAAGTGGCCTTCCAGTTGGGTAATACGCTGTTAAAGGACGGCGCGGTTGAGACATTGGTGACGAAAGTGGATCACGACACCACTCAGCTCAACATTACGCTGAAGGACGCCAGCCAGCGCCCGGCCATGGCGCAAGTGTTGCAGCAGATGCGGGCTGAAACCCATTACATGCCAGGTATTCAGGTGTTCTTCAGTCCGGTGCAGAACTTTAAGGTCGGTGGCCGTGCGGCAAAAAGTACTTATCAGTACACGCTGCAATCGGTGAGCAGCAGCAGCGGCTTAAGCCTTAACGACTACACTAATCAACTAATGGCGGAGATGAACAAGAGCGGCGTGTTTGTCGGTGTCAACAGTGATGCCCAGCTCAACGGCTTACAGGCGCAGCTCACCATTGACCGTAACAAAGCCTCACTACTGGGCGTCGATCTCGACCAGATCCGCAGCAATTTGTACGCCGCGTTCGGCACGTTGCAGGCTTCCACCATCTATGCACCGGAAGACAGCTATGAGGTGATCATGGAAGTGCAGCAGCCGTTCCGTCAGAACGAGAGTGACCTGTCACAGATCTATGTTCGTTCTGCCTCGGGCGATCTGTTGCCGCTGTCGACCTTCACGCATATCAGCCGTGTGCAGGGCGTGACCGCCGTGAATCATCAGGGACAGTTGCCGGCCATCACCATTTCCTTTGACCTCGCGCCAGGCAAATCTCTGTCCGATGCCACACAAGCCATCAGTCAGGCGGAAAGCGCCATCAACCTGCCCGCCACGGTGTTTGGTAACTATGCTGGTCAAGCGGCGCTGTATCAGCAGTCGCAGAGTAGCCAGGTGTGGTTGATTGTGCTGGCGCTGGCGGTGATCTATGTGATTCTCGGCATGCTGTACGAGAGCTGGATCCATCCGATTACCATTTTGCTCGGCCTGCCCTCTGCGGCCGTTGGCGCGCTGCTGTCGCTCAGGCTGATGGGATTGGATCTGACCTTTATCGCGATGATCGGCATCTTACTGCTGATCGGTATCGTGAAGAAAAACGCCATCATGATGATCGATTTTGCCTTGTCGGCACAGCGTGAACAGGGGTTGAGCGCGCATGACGCCATTATTCAAGCCTGCCTGCAGCGCTTCCGCCCGATCATGATGACCACCCTGTGCGCCATCATGGGTGCGCTGCCGATTGCCTGCGGCTGGGGTGCTGGCGCTGAGTTACGCCAGCCGATGGGCGTGGCCGTGGTCGGTGGCCTGGTGTTTTCACAATTCATCACCCTGTTTATCACGCCGGTACTGTATCTGCTGTTTGACCGCACCGGCGCGCGTCTGGATGCGCTGACCCACGCGACGGAGGAAGCATGAGACTGTTATTGGTAGAAGATCAGCAGATGGCGGCGGATTACATCGCCAAAGGCCTGCGCGAGAATGACTTTGTGGTAGATGTCGCCGCCAACGGCATTGACGGTCTGCACCTATTACTTACTCACGATTACGACCTGGCAATTCTCGATGTGATGTTGCCCGGCATCAACGGCTGGAAACTGCTGGAGATGGCGCGCCAGGCCGATCGCGCTACCCCGGTCATGTTTCTGACTGCGCGAGATGATATTGAAGATCGCGTTAAAGGGCTGGAGCTGGGCGCGGAAGATTATCTGATCAAGCCCTTCTCTTTCAGTGAACTGCTGGCACGCGCGCGGGTGATCCTGCGCCGTCAGACGCCCAGTGCGGTGTTGAGCAGTGATGAATCCCAGTTACAGATTGGCGGCCTGGTGCTGGACTTTGTGAAGCACAAGGTTTCACGCGAAGGCAACCGCATCGAACTGACGCAGAAAGAGTTTCTGCTGCTAAGCCTGTTGATGCGCCGCAGCGGTGAAGTGTTGTCGCGTACGGTGATCGCCGAGCAGGTGTGGGACATGAATTTCGACCCTGAAACCAACGTGATTGACGTGGCGATCCGCCGTCTGCGCGGCAAAATTGATGATAACTATGCGGTAAAACTGCTGCACACCATTCGGGGTGCCGGTTATGTCCTGGAAGAAAAAGAGCATGCTGATACCCCGTAACGTCCCGATCACCGTTCGTCTCACCCTGTTCTTCTCACTGGCGATGGCGATTGTCCTGTACAGCGTCTCCGGCCTGCTTTATCAAACGTTACGCGACCAGCTCAACAGCAAAGATGTCAACGAACTGCGCAGCACGCTGCAGTTTCAGAAAGAGATTGCCAGCACCATTAGCGAACGTCAGGGTCCGCAGGAGCAGTGGCAGAAGGAGTTGTTTGAATTTATCGCAGAGCAGGATCGTTTGTCACTGCGCATAATCAGTCCGGATGGCAAGGTCTGGTCTCAATCGAAAAATATGCGGGTGCCACAATCCGCCTATCCTGCTCCGACCAAAGATTTTAACTACCAGAGTTGGAAGCACCATGACGGTGAGCAGCACGAGAAGTACCTTATTACCGCCACCACTTTCCCGCTCAAGGACAAAGAGATGTGGCTGGTGCAGGCCGCACTCAACGTCTCACGCAATAATGAAATCATCGAAAATTACTGGGCGCGCAT
>NZ_JBSZHT010000003.1:0-203644 GCF_056491465.1 Pantoea sp. C1E2 | reverse complement strand
CGGTTCGGTGCTGGAAACGGCTGCACAGGCGATGCTGAACGATGTCAGCACTGAGCAGCTGCGTGAGCAGTTTGTGAAACCCACTGTGATGCCAGGCGTCGATGTGATGCCCGCTTCGATCGATGATGGTTTTGTCGCCAGCGACTGGGATGCACTGGTTGCTGAGAATCTACCCGGCATCGCACCATCGGAAGTCCTGCGTCGCAACGTCATTGATCGTCTGGCTGAAGATTACGATTTTATCTTTATCGACACCGGCCCGCATCTTGATGCCTTTATGCTCAATGCCATTGCCGCTAGTGACTTACTGCTTACGCCGACACCGCCAGCACAGGTTGATTTTCACTCAACGATGAAATATCTGACGCGACTGCCGGAAATGCTTGAGCGCATTGAGAACGAGGGGATAGAGCCAAGATTGAAAGCAAATATTGGCTTTATGTCGAAGATGACCACCAAACATGACCACATTACGTCTCATAGCTATGCACGTGAGGTGTTCACAAAATCGATGCTGGATGCGGTATTACCCCGTTTAGATGGTTTTGAGCGCTGCGGTGAGTCATTTGACACGGTGATCAGCGCAAATCCGACTTCGTATCCAGGCAGTGCCGATGCACTCAGAAAGGCGAAACAGGAAGCCGAGAATTTTTCACGCGCTGTATTTGACCGCATTGAATATATCAGGAGTACCAAGTGACCGAACCCAAATCACTCAAAAGAATTGGCCGCACCATGGGCCAATCCCAGATGTCGAGCTTTATCAACAGCGGCAATCAGTCACGCGTGTTCACTCTGAAGTCTGGTAACACAGCGACATTCAGCCGCCAGCTCATTCCCAGCGGTGAAGTGGAAAGCAAAACCTTCGTTGACGCGCAGGTGAATGGGCGAGACCAGTCAGCGCTCACTGAAGAATCAGTAAAAGACATTACGCGCACCATTGAGTTGCAACAGTTCTTCCCGGCAATTGGCCGCCTGGTGGATGGCCGCATTGAAATTATGGATGGTTCTCGTCGTCGTGCCGCTTGTCTTTTTGCCGGAACGGGCCTCGAAGTTCTGGTGACCGAGGATGACATTGATATCAGTGATGCCCGCCAGCTGGCTGCGGATATTCAGACAGCAAAAGAGCACAATCTGCGTGAACTGGGTCAACGTTTCCTGATGATGGAAGCGCAGGGCATGAACAAGACCGAGATTGCGAAAGCAGAAGGGATCTCAAACGCCAAAGTGACGCGTGCATTTCAGGCTGCGTGGGTTCCTGCTGAATTTATCGAGTTAATACCGGTCGTTTCCGACCTCAGCATTCCGGACTACAAATTGCTGCTGGATGTGGCAGAAGAAGCGAAAGCAGAGGGTGTGGCGGTTAAAGAGGTTGTGGCTCAGGTCAAAGAGCGAATGGATGACGATCAGGCGCTGAACAAACTGGCTTCCGATGATCAGAAAACCCGGATCCTGTCGTTTTTCACCACTGCTAAAAAGCAGCTGGTTAAGCCGGTGAAAAACAAGAGTGTCACCACTGAGAAGTTTGGCCATTTCTCAGATCGTACCGCTTACGCTAAGCGCAAAACTAACGCAGAAAAGCGCCATGTACAGTATGAATTCCACCGTTTGCCTGCCAATACGCTGGAAGAGATCGATATTGCTATTAAGGCGATCCTTTCTAAGTCTTGAACCGGCTCCTTCATACAACGCAAATCCAAAAGGACGTGATTTTCACGTCCTTTTTTACTGTTCCCACTTTTCAGTAAGCCACGTTCGTTTGAATCTGTGCTTCTAAGCGCTTCAGCAGCGTTCTAATCCATTTAAGTTCAATTATCGTATCTGGTAAGCCTAATCCTCTCAACGCGCCAAAAGACCCTGTACAGGCTGAATTTACGAACGTCTGATTGATGATCGTGTTTATACCAAAAGCTGGGCTCATCCAGGCCAACAAGTTATACATGTAGATCTTTTCTCGGGATCGACATTCAGAATTGAACGAAATCACCGTATTCCGGTTGAAACTTGCTTAACAGTCTCATTTAACGCTGATTTTTATCCCCTTTATCCACAGGGTAGATCCAATTATTCGATCATAATGAGATCCCATTGAGATCAAAGAAGATCCCGGATCGCTGCAGGCCTTGATATGACTGGTCTGAAAGGGCCTTAATAACCGCTATAAGGAGTAAACTAACCGCTGTGGAGAGGAAAATAACCGATGAAATGAGTGAAATAACCGATGAAGAGAGTGACTGATAACCGCTGTAGTGAGCAGGCAAGGATGCAAGCTGTGTGTAACTGATCCCGCTGTGCATAACTTTGATTTCCAGTGACGCGATTGACTGAATTTCAGCGGCCGTTATCCCGGAAAGGTTATCCCCATTATTCACTGACCCGATCCAAGAACAGATCCTCATAAGATCATAGAAGTTCCTAATAGATCCCCACTACGGTTAAAGCCTTGTGCCACAAGTCCTGAGGAGATATCGGTAACCGCTATAAAGAGTAAACTAACCGCTATGGAGAGTAAATTATCCTCTATAGAGAGTAGTCTAACCGATGAAGTGAGTGCTAGTATCCGCTATAGAGAGTAAACGCGCGATGTCCCTGTGTATAAACCGGATCCTCGAAAATGTCGGAAAATGAGCTAAAAAACAACAAGATAGTTGAAGCCTTTTCAGAAACAGATAAACGAACTGGCGAACTGGTTGTACTTACCCCCAACAGAGATAACACTGTTCAACCGGTTGCTTTAATGCGATTGGGCCTGTTCGTTCCTACGTTAAAATCGACCAATAACCGTAAAAACGACACGACAGCCGTAACTGATGTCACGAACGAACTTAAGTTACTGTCGCTCGTTAAATCAGAAGGTTATGAAAGGATCAGGATCATTGGCCAGCGACTCGATATGGACAATGATTTCAAGACGTGGGTCGGGATCATTCACGCGTTTGCGAAGTATAACGTGACGAATGACAAGGTGGTTTTACCCTTCGTCGAGTTCGTCAAACTGTGTGGCATTCCTTCCTCCCGATCTTCAGCCAAGCTGAGGGAGCGACTGGAAGCTTCGCTGATCCGCATTGCATCCAATACCATCCAGTTCGGTACTGCTGACAAAGATGAACTCTATGTCACGCATCTGGTGCAATCCGCAAAATACAGTGTCAAAAAGGATACGGTGGAGCTTCAGGCCGATCCAAAGCTGTTCGAGCTGTATCAGTTTGATCGCAAGGTATTGCTGCAACTGCGCGCCATAAACGCACTGGCTCGTAAGGAGTCCGCTCAGGCGCTTTATACCTTCATCGAAAGCCTTCCTCCTAATCCGGCGCCCATCTCCATGGCGCGCCTGCGACAACGTCTGAATCTGACTTCTCGTCCCATCACGCAGAATGCGACTGTGCGCAGGGCGATGGAGCAGCTCAAAGACATTGGTTACCTTGATTACACTGAACTAAAACGCGGTAGCTCTGTGGTATTCCACATTCATTATCGTCGGCCAAAGCTCAAACCTGCAGAGTTGCCACTCAAGCTGCCGGATATTCTCGAAGATGAGCTGGAGCTGGATGATCCTATCGAGACCAATGATGTTGCTGCAGCCAGCGAACCGCAGGGTGAAATGGTGATGTTGTCAAAAGCGGAGCTGAAGATCCTTGAGGAAATCCGCAAAGGTAAAGTGAAGTAGTCTTTTAAACTAGCCCTCCGTTTGATAACCGCTATAGAGAGTAAGTGCTCTCTATAGCGGTTATTTGCTGCTGCAGTCCACGTCGTTCACCTCCCACATTCACTGCTATCAAGACATTTGTGACCCAGTAACCACTATAGAGAGTAGGCTTGTACTCTCTACAGTGGTTATCTGGAAGTCGCTCACAATTTGCACCATTACCAGCCCAAAACCCGCAATGTGACAGCTTTCAATGTGATAGAAGAGGGGACTGCTTGTGGTGAGTCGTCATGGAATGATCCAGGCTCGTCCCCAGATTTAACAACCACTATAGAGAGTAGGTATGTGCTCTCTATAGTGGTTATTCGACGGAAGTGACGTTATCACTTCTATCTTATTGAGTTATTTGATGATTATTGAGGGATATTTGTTCAGATAACAGTGTGATTTATGTTCAATATCGCCTAAATTACAATGATTATTGCTTTATTATCATTAGCTTACTCACTTTTACTGCCGAAAACTGCTTTTCTTTCTCTGTATATCCACTATAGAGAGGAGTTACTCACTACAGTGGATAGCGCTGCTGGTGGCATTGATGAGCGGCTTAGCCTGAGATCCTGCTAACAGGAACGCTATTGCGGGATTTTCGCATCCTGCAATAACCGCTATAGAGAGTGACTTTGCTCTCTATAGCGGTTATTTGGTTTCGTTTAATTATCTTAAGGCTATGATTTATAATATTTAATTTTGATGTTTGATTTTATGGCTAACCGCTATAGAGAGTAAACTTTTAAGCAATGCACATATCGGAAGAACTTGAAGATCCCATATCGATCGCAAGATCGTTGATTTGCAGGGCAGAGGATCAAACATCCACTATAGAGAGTAGAAACAACCACTATAGAGAGTAACTACTCACTATAGTGGTTATGTTTAACCTACCCCCCTGGTGATTACTAACCTCGCAAGGCTTGCCAATACTGGTGTTAGTGATTACTAACCTAAAGGTGATGGGCGCGAGTGCACAGGAACGGATAATTGTCATCATTGCAGCGCGTCAGGGTATGAAGGAGTGGTTTACTCTCTATAGTGGTTGTTCCACAGGATCGACTTGCTCCACGCGATCCTGATCAGGTGTAGATCCCCTTCATTTCACGTTTGCTCTTGCTCATCATGACTGGCTGGCAATAGGTAGACTCAGTGAGCGCTTTGGCCTGCGTTCAATATGAGGGGGAGTATCTGCTGGCCGGTGAGCGGCGCTAACGGCAGCGAAGCATTATCGGAGGGATGTAGCCAGGCGATCTCTTCAATCTCAGCCGCTGGCATTATCGTTAAAGTGGGTACAAGAACAGTGAATATTTCAGCGATAAGCGTGTGGCCAGGCTCATTAGCGGCTGTGTCAGTGAACTGACCGACATATTGCGTATCCTGCTCGGTGACATTGATTTGCAGTTCCTCTTTGAGTTCACGAATCAATGCAGCCACAGGCCGTTCAGTCGACTCAATTTTCCCTCCGGGCTGCATGAAATAGCGGGTACCGCGCTTGCGAACCAAAAGTACTCGCCCCTCCGCATTGATCATGATTGCCGCCGCAATGCGGATAACCTTGTCTGCGTTCATCTTCATTCTCCAGTCTTTGTCACTGCACCTTCGTACCGGGTTGGTGGAAGGGAGGGGGGAGTATAGCTCAATTGAGAATGGTTATTAGTTACATGTTTGATAAATCTTTTCGCATTTCCTCGTTATGCGCTTCGAAGTAGATGTGAGCGATTAGTGTAAATGAATTTCATTCTCAACTATCATTGTTTGCAACCCGCGTGACCCATTCCAACTGCAACAAGGGAGGCAGTCAGTGTTATTGGCAATCAGGTACGTTTTTGCATCCAGCCCGCTTCGTATTACTGCACTCATCGCCATCGTCCTTCTTCAGGGCCTGATACCGGCGCTTAATGTCTTCATGACAGGAAAGATAATTAACACACTTCATACGCCTCAAATCAGTGATCATGCACTGATGTTCAGTGTTGCTATCTGGTGTCTGTCTTTGCTGGGTATTCAACTGATGACCCCGCTGGTGAATCTCATTCAGGGTGATGTGACGGAAATTTCGACCAACCATTTCAGCGGCAATATCATGCGGAGAATGAATGAATCTTTCACGCTGAGCCTGTTCGATAACAAGGAGCGTTACGAGCAGCTGGAATTTTTGAAGAAAGAAGCAGCCTATCGACCTCTTAATTTCATCATTTGCATTATTTACGCCTTCAGAGCCGCCGTAATGGCTGGAAGCTTGCTACTGGTGCTAATAGCGTATTCAGGGATTGGGGCGGCCATTTGCGCCTTGTCCGTATTACCGATGATTATCATTAATATCCATATCCAGAAAAATACGTACACGAGTTATTCAAAAACTCTAAGGACGCAATTGCAATGCGTTACGTCTATGGTGTCAGTATGGATAAAAGCTTTTTACAGGAAATTCGGCTTTATGGGCTGGGTAGTTATCTGCTAAAAAAATTCTCAGGGTCAGCATTTAATACCTATCAACGTATGCACCAGCAACGCGTCAGGGCGCTGATAACGCCCATTCCCGCCATGCTGCTTAGCCTGGTGATGCTGTTTGCCGGGGTGTATCTTTTCCTGAGCAATCTGCGCAGCAGTGATATCGCGGTGGGCGCGTTAGTGATGGTGTTTCAGTCCATTGTGATGATGAAATCGCATCTGGATGAAATTGCGAATTACGGTGCCAATCTGACATCAATGGGCAGCTTTTTTCATAGTTACCACTCCTTTATGACCGAGGAGATTGAGCCCGTTACCAACGGCCAAAAATTACTCCCCGATAACACGCCGTTCTCACTCAGTATTAAGCATCTTAGCTTTGGTTATGAAGGCCGGAGCAAGAAGGCCTTAGACGGCATTGATCTTGAGATTAGGGCAGGTGAGAAAGTGGCGATTCTGGGGGATAACGGAAGTGGTAAAACCACGCTGATTAAAATGCTGCTGCGGATGTATGCCTATGAACAGGGTGATATCAGCGTATCCGGTGTTCCACTACAAAGTCTGGAGATTGACGGTTACCGCCAGCAGGTGGCAACTGTGTTTCAGGACTACGGCAAGTATGAATTTACCGTCGGTGAGAATATCGCACTGAGTCAGTATGACACAGTAGCGCACTCCACTCAGGTTGACGATTTACTCAGTAAAGTCGCGTTTCCTCATCCGCAGCAGACCCGACTGGGTAAACAGTTTGGCGGTGATGAACTTTCAATCGGGCAGTGGCAAAGGCTGGCGATCGCGCGTGCGTTATACCGTAAAGCCAATCTGTTCATCTTTGATGAGTTTTCATCCTCGCTCGATCCAGAAACTGAACATCGCCTGTTTAATGAAATCCTTTCACTCGACACGACGGTTATCGCCGTGACTCACCGTCTGGGAAATATCAAAGAGTTCGACAGAATCGTGGTCATGGCGGAGGGAAAAGTGATCGAAAACGGAAGTTTTGCTCTGTTGATGGGTAAACAGGGCAAGTTTTATAATATGTGGCACGCTCAGTTTAAATCGGTCATTGCTGAATCGGCGTAATGCATTCGTTGGGAACTGCCCTTAGAGAGAGGCAGTTCATGCTGTTAATCCGCTGCGTCATTAAAATGCTTTCTTCAGCAGGTTGAATAATAAAGGCGCGCTGGATTAAATATTTAAAAACTGTCATCGATTGAATCTGGCCTGCTAAGCCGGTCAGATTCATGATGGTTCCTTTTTAAGAAACTTAATTATGGCATTCTAAAAATATTCACTGAAATACAAATCTTATTCAAACGCTTTTACCCAATTCCCTTCGTCATCCTTACTGATATCTATTTGCAATCATTTCTGAACGTTATCAACATTGAGCAGCAGGAAATATCCTGGAGTTCAGCCGTTTTGGCGGGTTGTGTCAGCTAAGCTTTCGCATTTCTCTTTATCTGCTTAACTGAATGCTGGAAAAAAATAATGGGGATGAAGGATGAAGCAAAAAAACGCGCGCGAGCAAGCAGGGCTCCTTTATCACTCCCTTATCAGAAGCATCACGTTTGCAGGCATTGTGCTGATCGCTGCGGTATTAGGCATCAGCATATGGACACTGCGGCAGGACTGGAATGACACTGTCAGGCAGAGTGAGGAAACGGCGACGAACCTGGCGCTGTCGCAGGCGCGGCAGGCAGAAGATACCTTCTTGCAAACTGAGCTCGCGATGCGTGAAATGCAGCGTGACGTTGAATCGCAGCTGGTGACCGGTATCAAAAGCCGCACTCTGAGCCAGACCATGCGGGAGCTTCAGGGGCGATTGCCGCAGCTGCACGGTCTTTTCTATTACGACGCCCAGGGCAAGTGGATAGCCACCTCTGCATCGCAGATACCGGCAGACATCAATAACTCCGATCGCGAATACTTTAGGTTTCAACGCGACAATCCGCGCAACAGCATTCATCTTGGTCCGGTGATCCGTAGCCGAAGCACCGGTGATCTGGTGATCCCCGTCTCACTTCGCATCAGCGATGCGCTGCGCGGGTTTCAGGGCGTTTTGCTGGCTACGGTGAAAGTTGACTATTTCCGGCACTTTTACGCTTATTACGAGATGGGGCCTAAGGACGTACTGGTGTTAATGCTGGCTGACAGTTCCGTGTTATACGTACGGCCGATGCCTGATAGTTTTATCGGCAAAGACCTCTCTTCCAGCCATCTGTTTCAGCAGATGCTGCAGGTCACAAATCGTGGAAGCGGGCAGTGGACCTCGGCTCTTGATGGCAAACCGCGTATCTTTGGTTTTGCACGATCGGATCGTTACCCGCTGGTGGTTGCAGCAGGGTATGACACGCATAGCCTATTCATTAAATGGATGAAAGGACGCGTACAGGATGTGTTGCTGAGTCTTGCACTGTTATCCGCCATCGTTGCCATGGGCGTATTCGTGCTGCGTCAGGCCAGACATAGCCTGCATTATCAGCTTTAACTGACCAATCTTCGTGATGAGCTGAGCGCAGCCAACCATGCGCTGAACAGACTGGCGCATGCGGATGCGTTAACGGGGCTGGCGAACAGACGTGCATTTGATCGCTACCTTGAGGAGTGCATCCTGGCCGCTGACACGCACAACGAGCCGGTTTCGCTGGTGATGATCGATATCGATTATTTCAAACGCTATAACGACACTTACGGCCATGTGGCCGGGGACGAATGCCTGAGGCGTGTGGCGCAGGCGATAAACGCCATCTCTCTGCGCGGTACCGATTTGGTGGCCCGATATGGAGGAGAAGAGTTCGCCATCGTACTACCCGGTGCTGATATTGAACATGCAATGTCGGTGGCTGCTGCTGCTGTGCAAGCTGTACGTGAGCAGGGCATCATCCATGATTCATCTCTGTTAGCTTCCCAACGGGTGACGCTGAGCGCGGGATGTGCATCGCTGAACACTGAGAGAGAAAATCGCTCGGCTCAGTTGTTGATCAGGCAGGCCGATATGGCGCTCTATTCCGCTAAGCAGGCGGGCAGAAATCAGGTGAAGAGCGATGAGTCATATCTGAACACTCACAGCTGAAAGAGCAAATGCAGCCAGGTTTTAGTGGGGCAACCTGGCTCAAATTCATCGATGGCATCTTACGCGCCAAATCCGCCATCAATCGTGTGCATAGCGCCTGTCACGAATGAAGCTTCCGGACCGGCAATCCAGGCAACCATTCCGGCCACTTCTTCAGGCTTACCGTGACGCTGAATGGCCATGAAACTGTGCATCAGCTCCTTCATCGGGCCGTCTGCCGGATTCATATCGGTGTCGACGGGACCCGGCTGGACGACATTCACCGTAATACCACGTGGTCCAAAGTCACGGGCCAGACCGCGCGCTAATCCCTGCAGGGCCGATTTGCTGACGGCATAGGCTGCGCCGCCTGGCATTGGCATCCGGTCTCCGTTGACGGAACCAATGACGATAATGCGACCGCCTTCTGGCATCTGACGGGCGGCTTCCACCGCAGCGTGATAAGGTGCGTGAATGTTGATGCGGAATAAGTGATCTATGGCATCGCTTTCCAGCTCTAACGCATCACCAAAAATTGCCACGCCCGCATTCACCACCAGCACATCCAGAGGCCCGGAATCGCGTACCAGTTTAGTCACGGCATCGCGATCGGCGCTATCCGCCTGAACCGCTTTACTGCCCGTGTCTTCCGCCAGTTTTTCTGCCACTTCGCGCGAGCCGGCGTAACTGAACACCACCGCAGCACCCTCGGAGGCAAAACGCCGCACGATGGCCGCACCAATGCCCGACTACCGCCCAACACCAGTACCGATTTGTTTGTAAATACCGCCATTAGTGTGTCCTCAATTGTATTGTAGTGGTCATTACAATATTATTGAGTCAGTCAGGTTGTCAAAGGATTATGTAGTGATGACTACAAAAACTAGCCGTACGCCAGGCCGCCCACGCAAGTTCGATGCGGAACAGGCGGTATGCATTGCACAGAATTTGTTTCACTCGTGTGGGTACGACAGGGTGAGTGTGGGGGATTTGACCAAAGCCTTTGGCATCAATCCGCCCAGCTTTTATGCCGCCTTCGGCAGTAAACTCGGGCTTTATCGGCTGGTGCTTGATCGATATGCCCAAAATGGCGCTATCAGTTTCAAAGCGCTTTTGCGTCACGATCGCCCGGTGGCGGAGTGTCTCTCTGCGGTACTGGATGAAGCTGCAAGTCGCTATTCTGCTGATCCAGAAGCCACCGGGTGTCTGGTTCTTGAGGGTATTCATTGCGACGATCTCTCTGCGCGTGAGGTTGCCTGCGGTTTTCATACGGCGGCCGAGAAGATGTTTCATGCCTATATTGCCGAGCGCTATCCAGAACAGGCCGTGCGAATAACCGATTTTATGGTGACGATCATGTCGGGCTTGTCGGCTCGATCACGACAGGGCGCGAGCGCCGAGCGATTGCGGGAGACAGCGCGCCTGGCGGGTCAGATGCTGGTGCAATTACTTCCGGTTTGAGGCGGTCACTGCTGTTGTTGCTGACGCAGTTAAGAAATTAATTTCCATTTCTGCGTTCAAAGACGACTGGCGTAATAGCAGCAAAGCCCGTCCTCCAGGAACCGTGGTTTCTGGTAGAGATAACTAAGGGCTTATGTCTCAAAAGGGATGATAAAACGAAGGCGGCTGGCCGGTTACGCGGCGGAACATAGTCGCAAAAGACGAACCATTGTCATAACCCAGCGATAAAGCGACCTCATTCACCGACTTGCCCTTAATGAGCAAGGATAGCGCGCTGACCACACAGGCTCGCTGACGCCAGGCGGAGAAAGTCATACCGGTTTGCTGCAAGAAATGGCGGCGAAAGGTGCTGGCACTCATAAACATCATTTTTGCCCAGCGATCTGCAGGATCGTGGATGGAGGGGGCAAGCAGGAATGCCTGGCACAGCGCCAGCAATGCGGGTTGTCGTGGCAGGGGGATATCGAATTCTCGCGCAGGCATCGCTCCCAGCTCGAGTAATAGCAAGTTGATCAGCGCGCATTCACGTTCACTGCCATAAAGCAGCGGCAAGTCCACTGCGTCCAGCAACAGCTGACGTAACAGGGGCGATACGCTGATAACCTCGCAGCGAATGCGGTCACTTATCCGTGCTGCGCACGCAGGTGTGATGTACAGGCTTCGCGTCGTTACGCCGACAAATTTCACCGCATGAAGGGTTTCCGGCGGGATCCACACCGCATGCTGTGGCGGCACGACCCATTCTCCGTCCTGAGTTGATACATGCATCTGACCCGTTGCGCCATAAAGCAATTGGGCCCGGCGGTGCTGGTGGGGGGCCAGTACAAACCCCTGCGCATAGTCATTCCCCATCGCGACCACATCACGTTCTATCCATTCGACATCGTCAATGCTTGTGTTGCGCACGTTCACTCCTTATGACCGATTGGCAAGGGTAATTGAGCGTTGCTCAAATGGGAAGTGGGTCAGGTGAGCGTTAGGCTATGGCTTTATTTATAAGTGGGACGTCCCTTGAACGATATTCTCTTGATTGTGCTGGCTGGTTTTACCACTGGCGTGACTACGGTGCTGTTTGGTTTTGGTGGTGGTTTTGTCGTCGTGCCATTTGTCTATCAGTTGTTGCGTGGGCAGCCTGAAATGGCAGGCAATGCGATGCATATTGCCGTCGCCACCTCGACGGCGGTGATGATATTTAACGCAGGGTGGGTGAGCTATCGAAACTGGCGAGCGGGTGCTATCACAGTACAAGCCTGTTTTCCCCTCATTTGGTTTATCGCTATAGGTGCGGTGGTCGGATCATGGCTGGCAGGACTGTTAAGCGAAGAGTGGGTTCGTTCACTGTTTACCCTTTATATGCTGATCACGATTGCTGATTGCCTGCTACGTAAAGGTTTCTTCAGTGGTAGCACGTCACGCCGGCTATCGAGGGCTACAGTGACAGGCGGCGGCATACTTATCGGTTCAATTGCTGCGATGTTGGGTGTGGGTGGAAGTGTCATGACGGTACCGTTATTGCGACGGCATGGCTATCCGATGCGGGAATGCATCAGCGTTGCCAATCCGCTTTCGCTGCCGGTAGCCCTGTGTGGCGCCATCACTTATGCCATCGGCGGCTGGCAAATAATTCCGGCAAGTGGTTTCCTCGGATTTATTAGTCTCAAAATTGTTATGTTGCTGGTGGTCACAGGGTTCATCGGCATTTTGGTTGCACAAAGATACATTCCCGCCGTGCCGGATGTCTGGTATGCGCGAATTTATGTGCTGTTATTGAGTGTTGTGCTTGTGGCAATGGTGCTTTAACGGGATTCATTTTTGCAATGAAATGAAGTTCGCCACTGTCCATATTACTAATGGCGAGGTTGAATACCTTAACGTTCACGAAGGAGTCAGTCATGTCTGAGCAAAACAAATACGCGGAAGGAAAAGCCATTTGCAATGAGATCGGCGGCGCAGTGCTGGAAGTTCTGGGCAGAAAAGGCGAGTTCGCCGTTCAGTCGCTGATTGATGTCTTGCAGGAAGCGCAAAACGATGGTCATCACTACGATGCCGAGCGTGAGCAGGGCATGGAAATGGCGATAAGAATTCTGCAGAAGTTTGCTTAGCGACTCGCGTGACAACCGCATTCCATCGCATCGCCTGTGCTAAATTAGCGCTTCAACTTCTTGTATTAAGTTCAACATGCTGACCGGTTTGAATCACATCACCCTTGCTGTAAGCAATGTCTCTGCGAGTTTCACCTTTTATGTTGAGACGCTGGGATTCACTCCCCGCGCACAATGGAAGAATGGCGCTTATCTCTCGATAGGTGAGCTTTGGCTGTGCCTCTCACTGGATGCCGTTTCCATCGGTAAAGATTACACGCACTATGCCTTCAGCATTGAAGATGAAGTGTTTGAAGCTTTTGCCGAAAGGCTGAAAGCTTCAGGCGTAAAAGAATGGAAGGTTAACAAAAGTGAGGGCAAATCACTCTATTTCCTCGATCCGGACGGCCACAAGCTGGAACTTCATGCCGGTGATCTGGAAAGCAGATTACGCGCCTGTATGGCACAACCGTATGAGGACATGACGTTTTATTAGTCACTTGCCCATCCCTGACATTAAGGTTGATGAAGGCCTTTGGCCAACGTTCTGAGTCTCTCTATATCCGTCTCAATCGGTATAGCGGCACTGGCAAAGGCAATGGCTCGCTCCGCGTGGCGCCTGGCGTCAGACCCATACCTGGCAGCATTAAATTGTGCCAATGCGATAAACGCTTTCTGCAGGCGAATTTGTACTTCAATCATGCCTGCACCGTCACGTGCAATAGCGGCAAACGCGTCATCGAACATATCCTGAATGGACGGTTTTTGCAGAAAGAGACGAGGAAAGCGGGTATCGCCAATGTCAGGTTGCACGCGCAAGCAAAAGAGCCTGACCAGTCTGCCAATAATATCAATGGCAGTCCCGGGATCGTTGACTGCCGGAGAGAGTGCTCGTGACGCAATCTCAGACAAAACGCACAACCCGAAGCGCGGGTCCTGATCAAAAGAACGCTGCTGATCAACTGTGAACGCATCTTTTACCGTTTCAGCAGCAAGACTTTTTGATGTCTTAAGCCAGGCCAGGGGAGTCGAGCAATGTATGAAGGCGCCTGGTTGAACCGCAACATACAGGTAGATCCCTTGAGCTTCAGCAAAATCAGACAACATACTGAAATCAATATGTTGCAGATAACCCACTGCTTCAGCATAAACCGGTATCAATGAGTCCGGCAGTTCATCGGAGACATGCCAGGGAGAGCAGCCCATATAAGGGTCTTGTAACCGACTAACCAGCGCAGCCTGAGTGACCTCTTCGACACGTTGGGAAGTCTCAGCCATACGACCAAACTGCGCCAGATGCTGGATCCATCGCAACAACGTAATCACAATCATCACAATTACAACCAGCGTGACAAAGAACAGGATGACACGTCCTTGAGATCCGTAAGCCCCCATACTCAGTGCAACAATGCCCACCAGACTATAAAGAAAAGACCCGATGAACGTTGCCAGCACATTCTGCGTGGTCCGATCCTCTACAAGTAAACGCGTGGCGCGCGGCGTGACACTGCTGCTCGCCGTGTTATAGGCTGACACCATAATATTGAGTGAGAAGGTGGTGACCGCAAGCATGCTGGAAGCCAGAATACCCAGGATTTTATCCACGGCATCCGTGCCGATTAACCCGGTAATTCCTGAAGGAATAAAGGGTTTAATCACGATGGCGAGTAGGGCTGTCATCACCGCCAGAACAGCAAAGAGGGAACTTCTGAACCACAGTTTCCGCGTAAGCTGGCTCAGGATCCATTGTGTTTTTGTCATCGTGCTTTCCTTGTTATTGCAGGGTTCATCCACATAAATTCTTCATGGGTTTGTCAGTGTGCTCATCACTGACAGCAATGGCGTTAACGCCTGATAATGGCAAGAATATATTGCCTCTGGATAAACCCTGAATGGCGCATAAATTCTGCGCCAGGTTTAACCCAAATTTCTCATCAGCTACAATAGATCCTGAGGACTCAGCGTAAGCCCGATTCTCAGGAGGTAAAACAATGGACAATTCAGACAAAATTTTAGGCGAGGCTGCTTATCAGATTCTTGTCCGCCGTGAAAAAATCAGTGTTATTCAATTAAATCAGGAACTGCATCGCATGGCCGACGAGGCGAATACGCCAGAGCGTAAACAAGCCGTTTTGGCTGCGATTGACTGGTTGAACGATTATCGGCAACCCTCGTCAGAAGATAAGCGCAGCAGCTCACCGTTACGGCGTCTGAGTGAAAGCTATGACAGCATCACATTATTGCCAGTTGAAAATATTAAAAAGTAGCCAGAGTACTTAACTCAAATATTAAGATCCGCTCAAAATACTTGTCGTTACAGATGATTAAGATTTTTCTGTTTGGCGAATTTCCTCTTAGCCCATAGCACTTTTTGCAAAAAAATGGGCACCTGACTTTAACTATATTTCTGTACAGATTTTGCAATAACTGTACAACTTTATCAGGCCATTTGCCTGACCCAACATGAGAGGGTTAACACATGCGTCAGAATGGATACACTCCGAACTCTTCAGAAGCTATTGCACAATATTTTAATAAAGCCTCTTTGCCTTCTCAGCAAGAAACATTGGGTCAGATCGTGGTAGAAATCCTGCGAGAGGGCAAGAATCTGAACCGTAAATCACTCTGCACCAAGTTACTTCGTCGTCTGGAAATTTCCTCCAACGCTGAAGAGGAACACCACTATCATCAGCTTATCGGACTGCTTTTCGATCGGGATGAGTGATTCAGTATTCAGGCCTAAGTTGTACAACATTACCGTTCTGAATTTGCATGGTATGAGAATGATACCTGGCTCCGTGACAGAAATTGCAATTTGCAGTCTGTTTACAGCAGAATTGCCATGCAGATGCCGTTATCAGAGAAGTATATGAATAGAAGTGAACATCAGCAGTTAGTCGATGAAATTCTCGGTGAAGCCACACTGATTCTGCTCCAGCGAGCGGGGCCTGTTTCTTTCCGTGCACTCATCGAACAACTTCAGGTTATGGAAGACCAGTCAGATGATGCTGACAGGCGGCAATTGATCGCTCAGACCATTGTCGAGGTGAGAAAGAACATTGCCGAGGGAGAGCGGGCCAAACAACAACGAGCTGAGGGAATCAACTCAGTCCAGCACTTGTATACGGACTCGCATCACTCAGGTAATAACAGAAAGCACTGATTTTCACGTTGATTCTAATCGTGTTTAATCCATGACAACTCAAAGCTCGGAATCAAATCATGCATATTTCAGAAGACATTTTTTCTGCGCTTGCCGATCAGGAACTGGCTGAACGTTTCCGCAATGCGGGCCCGGGTTTGAAAGATGAGGCGACAGTTTTAGGTGTCATCATCCGTAATGTGCTGGCATCTGAAGGACAGATAACGAACAAAGCCATTATCATCAGTTTAATTCGAGCACTTGAATCCGCTCAGGATGATTCGGAAGCCCACATCTTGCGCCAGACCCTTGAAATTGTGGTGGGTGTCACTCCGGATGATTGATGCCTGATTTTTATAGCGAGCATGAATCAGTGCATCGTTTTAGAAAGTAAGCGGATAAGCGTTTCGTATTTCTCCTTTAAAACTGAATCCGCTTCATTATCTTTGAGTTTTTGCAGGGCTTGTGAAATCTCGTGCGCCTCTAAAGCTAAACCTTCCCGAATAAACGCTGACACAGTGCTCCCTAACAGCGCCAATATCTCGTGTGTGATCTGGCCATCATGCTTCACCGTAACTCCACGTTCTGTATAAAAATACAGTGTGGCATATCTGAACCCCTACCGATACCCTTAAATAATTGCGTTTCCAGCATTTCTTGTTTTCAAATTGAAATTTGACACCACACGCTATTGTAAATAAAGAGTTTACTGGTTATTTCCGCTGCGCTTATAAAGTTTATTCTCAACGACTCTCATTCATGCATTTCTGGCAAAAATCGTCACTCTCTTAAAGATTATTGGATGCCATCATTTGACCCATCTAAACCTCCTTCCACTATGAACTCACCTTTTACCCGTTGCTTCATTACTCTGTTTTCAACAAACAGATCGGGTGAAGTGTAATAAATTTTATTTGTACGATGAATAATAATGATTATCATTTACAGGGTTAGGGCTTAAAATTGCACGCATCATTAGCAAAGCCAGTTTTACCCCTACAAAGAATGTGATGAATTCACATCCCATTTGATCGTTGGAGTAGTTATGAATGGAGATAAAAGCGCGCATCAGTGCGTAGCGAACTCACAGACGGACAGCCATTTTTCGCCCGCTACTGCTGCCTCATCAAAATATGAAGATTGGCAACGGGCAGGGCATCAGGCTGCGCATCGATTACCGATGCCTGAAATGATTGCTTCACTGGCTGCTTTCCAGACGGAGAGCGAGTCAATGGCGCCGTTAATGATCTGGCAATTCCTGCATGAACTGTCTTTTATCTCCGCTGAAGGTTGGCTGATTGCGGATGCGCGCCAGCGAGCAGGGATTGCCAACTGTTTTCAGTTTATGCTGAAAAAATGGCACGGCATTCTGGAGGAAGCAGGGATTGTGGAGCCGCGCGATCAGCGCTGGTTTGCTGGCGATTGTGCCCCGAGTCTGCCTTCCATCGAACAGCGTATAGACGATGCAAAAATTCGTCTGCGCCGTTGTCTCGATTGGCACGTTGAGGGAGAGGCTTTCCTCAACACATTATTCGCAGACCAGCACTCACTGTGCGAGGTGATGCGCTATCCACAGTTGGCATCCAGCCAATTATCACCGCACGAGAGCTGCCCCATTTATCCAGCGATGCATCAAAAGAGCATGCTGGCGGATTACCTCGGCCAGATTACCGCCTCACTGCTACACACGGCAATGCAGGGGAGTGATTGTCCTAAGGTGCTGGAAATTAACGCAAACACTGACCATGGTGACCTTCAATCATTGCGGGACTGGCCAGGTTGTCCATCGTCACAACTCGATGCCGTACTGGCAACCAACGTGTTGCACACAACTCAAGGCCTCGATGCCATGCTCCAGGGCATCTGGCATGCATTAAAACCTGAAGGTGTACTGATTGTGGTGGAACCCACACAAGATTCCTCGCTGAGGTGGATAACTGCCGCTGCGGTGCTGCAGCAGGCAACAGCAGGGCATAATTTGCAGTTCACGTTATCTCTTTCGCGCGAAGCCTGGCTGCAGACATTTGTGCACCACGGCTTTTGTCTGATGGGTGATTGGCCTCAGCCGGGTACGTCACTTTCGTTTGCTGGTCATCAAGTGTTTATAGTGCAGAAGCCGGTTGAATGAGTGGTGAGTATGTTCGTGCTGCAATCAACCACACTCCTGCCGCGCATTGAGTCACATATCGCCCTTTATAAGTTTATAAGGTTATCTGAGCGAGATATAGGCGCAAAAGCGCATCCCCACCAGGTACCCAGAAAATTTCTGTAAGAATAGGCATGATTGAAATATCGACGTGGCTAAATAGGTGGCGAGGAGCGCGATGTGAGCGCATGCACAAAACAACGCCAGTCACGTCATAATCGGGTATTGAATCAATCTGCCCGCATCGCCATCAGTGTGAGGGTTTTAATAACATCAGTCTCGAATCGGATCAGGAATTTAACCTGATTTTAAGGCGAGCTAAACCTGAGTAAGGCAGAACAATTTCAAGGCGGCGCACTCATTATTGTGCGTTATTAAAGTCAGGGACGGGCGATTTGATCATGACTATGACAATAGTTGATAGTTAACCCCGTCATTATCTTAATAAGGGGATTCCACGAAAGCGGGAGAGAGCGAAGATATCAATCAGTATTTAAGTTCTGGTGGGCGGAACACCCACCAAAAATGTTCGATAACTCAAATTAAACGGGGAAAGCCCGATTAGATAAGAAAATCATCGAGAGATTTGCCGGCATCAACAGCAGCTTTAATCACAGCTGGCGTGCGGCCCTGACCGGTCCAGTGCTTCTCAACGCCTTCTTCCGTATATTTATATTTAGCCGGACGTGGAGCACGTTTAGCGCGAGTCTTACCGGTTGGCGTTAAGGCGCCCAGCAGTTCGTTCGGGTCAATGCCGTCCTGCAGCAGCAGTTCACGATATTTAGCCAGTTTCTCTTCTTTTTCACGCACGGCGGCTTCGCTGGCGTTGTTTTCTTCACGGCGCTCAGACACAACAACAGTGAATTTTTCCAGCATTTCTTCCAGATCGGCAAGCTGCACTTCACGTGCCTGCGCGCGAAGCGTACGGATATTGTTTAACGCTTTAAGTGAATCACTCATGAACTTCTCCTGAATATTTTGTCGCTGAACGAAATAAATTAAGTGGTGCAGTAGATAACAAATTAGGGAAGAGTATATCGATGTTACTCTCTTGGCAGAAGTACAACACATCAGATATCAAGAATAAAGCCCGCAAAGTGTCAATTTTTAGATATTTCTCAAAAATTCGGGGTGTGCCAGGCGTTGAGAAGTCGATAATTGCGCTCTTAACTCTATTTTAACCATCAGTGATTTTAGCGTTTGGTTATATTTTTAAGTATGTGGACTTAGAAAAACTTATGTTACCCGGTCACAACGCTCGTCAGGTCTCACTCTCTAAGAGAAAAAACGTTAATGGTGACTTAATTCATGGCCAGACATAGCAATTCATCTTCAAGGTGATTTCACCATTCGTCACTGCTAATCAGCAAAACTTTATGCAAGGTAGCCATAACGTATAGTGGTTCAATTCTGCGGAGTAAGGGATGTGGCGTGAAATGAGTTGAGACGTTGCCCCAGTTCTGCAATCAAATCAGTTTCACTTAAGAGATTAAGGGACATTTTAAAAGCCCTGAATGTCATTAATGATGATTAGTCGCTCATTATAGAGTTTTTATAGTGTGTGAGGGCATTTAAGACCTCTGAGCGCCAACTTTAGTCGTGCGAGTGATTTTTCGGGCGGCGGCTAACGCTCATACAGGCTAATCATTAGGCGGCTCAATCTTTATATGGTCTACATGCCCCCACTCATCAGCCATCAATCCTCTCTTTCCTCATAAGTAAAAATTTGTGATCAACCACGATGATTTCTATTTTGTAATCGATTACTTTTGTTTTCTCGCACTTTGTAATCGATTACTTTTTGGGGGTTGGAAATGGTTGCTGCAACACAAGGCACCGCGCAAGACCAGGCAATACAGCGCATGCTGGTCCCACGGCTGTCACTGATGATGTTTCTTCAGTTCTTTATCTGGGGCAGTTGGTCGGTCACGCTGGGATTGGTGATGACGCAGCACAACATGTCCTTGCTGATTGGCGATGCTTTCTCGGCGGGCCCGATTGCTTCCATTCTTTCGCCGTTTGTTCTCGGCATGCTGGTGGACAGATTTTTCCCCTCGCAAAAAGTGCTGGCGGTGATGCATCTGACCGGTGCAGTGATTCTGTGGTTTGTGCCTCAGGCGATGATCGCCGAGAACGGCGCGCTGCTGATCGGCTTACTGTTTGGCTACACGCTGTGCTACATGCCCACGCTGGCACTGACCAATAATATTGCCTTCCACAGTCTCGCCAGCAGCGAGAAGAGTTTCCCGGTAGTGCGCGTGTTCGGCACCATTGGCTGGATTGTCGCTGGCCTGTTCATCGGGTTCACGGGGATCGCCTCCAGCGTCAGCGTCTTCACGGTGGCGGCGATTTGTTCCGTGGTGCTGGCGATCTACAGCCTGACGCTGCCGCATACGCCTGCACCCGCTAAAGGCCTGCCATTCAGACCGCGCGATCTGTTCTGTGCTGATGCGTTTGCCCTGCTGAAAATCCGTCACTTCTTCATTTTTTCGCTCTGCGCCACGCTGATTTCCATTCCACTGGGAACCTACTACGCCTACACCGCTTCCTGGCTGGCCGACGCCGGTGTTGAAAACGTCAGCTCACTGATGTCCTTCGGCCAGATGTCTGAAATCTTCTTCATGCTGGTGATTCCGCTGCTGTTTCGCCGACTGGGCGTGAAATACATGCTGCTGGTCGGTATGTGCGCCTGGTTTGTGCGTTATGCCCTGTTTGCCATGGGCATGGGCGAGGAGGGACGCGCGCTGATTTGGCTGGGGATTCTGCTGCACGGCGTCTGTTACGACTTCTTCTTTGTCGTCGGCTTCATCTACACCGATCGCATTGCGGGAGACAAAGTCAAAGGACAAGCGCAGAGCATGATTGTGATGTTCACCTACGGCATTGGCATGCTGTTGGGATCGCAGATTTCAGGTGCGCTGTATAACCATCTGGTCGCGGGTCAGGTATCGGCTGCCAGTTGGGGCATGTTCTGGTGGATTCCGGCGATCGCGGCTGCCGTGATTGCCCTGTTGTTTATGTTCACATTTAAGTATCGCGATTGAGTTTTTGTTGTTACTGGAGGTGGTTTTTTGAAAACGTTAAAAGGTCCGGGCATTTTCCTTTCACAGTTTATCGGCGCTGATGCCCCGTTCAATTCACTGGACGGACTGGCGAAATGGGCATCCGCTTTGGGATTTCAGGCATTGCAGATCCCGTGCAATCACCCGGCGATATTTGATCTGCAACGCGCAGCCACCAGCCAGACTTACTGCGATGAAGTGCTGGGATTGCTGAAGCAGTATGGCCTCAGCATCAGCGAGTTATCGACGCATCTGGAAGGGCAGTTGATTGCCGTGCATCCTGCGCATGACGCTGCCTTTGATAATTTTGCACCGGCACACCTGCGCGGCAAGCGGGAAGCGCGCACGGCCTGGGCGATCGAGCAGGTTAAACATGCCGCTGCCGCCTCCAGCAAGCTGGGGCTGAATGCCCATGCCACTTTCTCTGGCTCGCTCGCCTGGCCCTATGTTTACCCGTGGCCGCCACACAACCCGCAGTTGCTGGATGAGGCCTTTAAGGAACTCGCCCGTCGCTGGCAGCCAGTGCTGGATGTGTATGATCAGCATGGCGTGGATGTGTGTTACGAATTACACCCAGGCGAGGACCTGCACGATGGCGCCACCTTTGAGCGTTTCCTTGAACAGGTGAACCACCATCCTCGTTGCAATATCTTGTTTGATCCCAGCCATCTGCATCTTCAGCACATTGATTACCTGCAGTTCATCGATATCTATCATTCGCGTATCAAAGCCTTCCACGTCAAAGATGCGGAGTATCAGCGCAATGGCCGCAGCGGGGTGTATGGCGGCTATCAAAACTGGATCGATCGCGCCGGGCGTTTCCGTTCGCCAGGCGACGGGCAGATTGATTTCAAAAGCATCTTTAGCAAACTGGCGCAGTACGATTTCAACGGCTGGGCGGTACTGGAGTGGGAATGCTGCCTAAAAGATGCGGAAACCGGTGCACGGGAAGGGGCTGAATTCATTCAACGTCACATCATTCCGGTCGCCAGCCGCGCCTTCGATGATTTTGCCGCGCAGGATGACAGCGGCAGTATCCGTGCGCAGCTTGGACTCAGGGAGGAACCTAAATGATTAATGTCGGGATTATCGGCAGCGGATTTATCGGCCCCGCGCACATTGAGGCTCTAAGGCGCCTTGGCAATATTAATGTTGTGGCACTGTGCGACTCCACGCTGGAGAAAGCACAAGCACAGGCGGCGCAATTGCACGTGCCGCACGCCTATGGTGACATTGTCACCTTTTTACAGCATCCAGAGCTGCATGCTGTGCACAATTGCACGCCCAATCACCTCCATGCCGCTATCAATAAGCAGGTTTTACTCGCCGGCAAACATCTGTTCTCGGAAAAACCACTTTGCATGATGATGGACGAAGCGCGTGAATTAGTGGCACTGGCAGAACAGGCAGGCGTGGTCAACGGGGTCAGCTTCGTGTACCGACAGTTTGCCATGGTCCAGCAAGCCGCGAGCATGGTGCGC
This sequence comes from Pantoea sp. C1E2, assembly GCF_056491465.1. Lineage (NCBI taxonomy): Bacteria > Pseudomonadati > Pseudomonadota > Gammaproteobacteria > Enterobacterales > Erwiniaceae > Pantoea > Pantoea sp. C1E2. The sequence goes on along the minus strand of NZ_JBSZHT010000003.1, from coordinate 181,065 downwards.
AGCGGCGAAACGGGCCGCACCTTTGCCGTTCAGGGCAGCTACTTACAAGACTGGATGCTGGAAGAGACGGATTACAACTGGCGTGTGGAGGCCGACAAGGGCGGTGCATCGCGTGCAGTAGCGGATATCGGTTCTCACTGGTGCGACACCGTCCAGTTTGTCACTGGCCGCAAGATAGTGGCGGTGATGGCTGAGCTCGCCATCGTCTGGCCAACCCGAAAAGCCAATCTAACCGGGCAGGTCACCTTCAGTGCGCAGACGCAGCAGGCCCAGTATCAGGATTGTCCGGTGAATACGGAAGATCTGGGCTTTGTGCTGCTGCGTTTCGATGATGGCAGTAAAGGCTGTTTGAGCGTGTCACAAGTGGCGGCGGGGCGAAAAAATCGCCTTTATCTGGAGGTGAGTGGCAGTCAAGCCTCGCTGGCGTGGGATCAGGAAGTGCCACAACAGTTGTGGGTCGGTCATCGTCATCAGGCCAATCAAACCCTGACGGACGATGCAACATTAATGAACCGCGATGTTGCCGCCCGTGCCCGTTTTCCCGGCGGGCACATCGAAGGCTGGCCAGATGCATTTCGCGCCATGATGCAGCAGTTTTATCAGGCCGTTGAGAAGGGTGAAATGCCGGCGCAAGATGAACGACACTTTGCCGACTTCAGCGACGGCGCGCAGGTGATGGCCATCGTTGAGGCGATTGTAAAAAGCCACCGCGATCAACGCTGGGTCGACGTTCGCATTTGACACACAGGCGCGTTCCGGCGCGCCTGATCTTCCGCATTAGCCACCCTGCCTAACTTATTGTCATGCGTCGATTTATGGTAGCCTGCAATTCAGAAACTGACGCAGGAAGTTGAGTCATCATGTCCATTCAGAAAATCGCGAAGCTGGCCGGTGTTTCCGTGGCCACGGTGTCACGCGTGCTTAATAATAGTGACACCGTAAAGGATAAAAACCGGGATAAGGTGCTGGAAGCCATTAAAGCCAGCAACTACCAGCCAAATCTGTTAGCCCGTCAGCTGCGCACGGCGCGGAGCTCCATGGTGCTGGTGCTGGTTTCTGATATCTCCAACCCGTTTTGCGCTGAAATTGTGAAAGGTATCGAAGAGCAGGCCGAGCAGAATGGTTATCGCATTCTGTTGTGTAACTCCGGATCGGACATCAATCGCTCCCGCTCAAGCCTGCAGCTGCTGGCAGGCAAAATGGTGGATGGGGTGATCACCATGGATGCTTTCACCACGCTGACTGAACTGACACAGCTGATCGGCAACATGCCTTGGGTGCAGTGTGCCGAATACGCCGATGCCGGCGATATCTCCTGTGTGGGCATCGATGATGTCCATGCTTCGCGCCAGCTGGTGGCGCATCTGGTGGCCAGCGGACGTAAACGCATTGCCCTGATCAATCATGATTTGAGCTATAAGTACGCCCAACTGCGTCAGCAGGGCTATCAGCAGGAACTGGAACAGCGCGGTCTGTCCTGGCAGGCGGTGAGCTACGCCAGTGATCTAAGCTACAACGCTGGCAAGCGTGCGATGGAAGCGTTACTCAACGCCGACACGCAACCGGACGCGGTATTTGCCGTATCGGACACGCTGGCGGCCGGGGCGATGGCCGCCATCCAGGCCGCTGGACATCAGGTTCCGCAGGATATCGCCGTTGCAGGCTTTGACGGGTCGGAACTGGCTGAAATGATCTCTCCGCCTTTGACCACCATCGCGCAGCCATCGCGCGATATTGGCCGTACTGCGTTCAGCCTGCTGCTGCAGAAGATAGACGATCCGCAATCGCCAACTGAGCGCGTCATGATGGACTGGCGCCTGATCGTGCGCGCCAGTGCCTGATCGCTTAATGCGGCAGTTTTTCCAGCGCCGCACGCAGATTCTGATGTGAAGTGGTGATGATGCTCCAGGCATCCTTCGGCTTGTCGTGCTCGATGATAAACCACTTCACGCCACTGGCTTTGGCGGCAGGCAGAATGGTTTTCCAGTCCAGCAAGCCTTCGCCCAGCGGCGCAAAATTCATCTCATCGTCGCGGATACCAATCGACGCATTATCCTTGGCGTGAATCGCATAGATCCGTCCCGGATACTCTTTCAAAAGGCGCGCCGGATCCTGACCGCCGCGTGAAACCCACGCCGCGTCCATCTCCAGTTTCAGATTTTCTGCCCGTGAGTGATTGAAGATGATCTCAAGCGCGGTCACGCCATCGTACTTTTTCATCTCGAAATTATGATTGTGGTAAGCGAGCTGCATGCCGTCTTTACGCAGTTTCGCGCCGAGTTTATCCACGCGTTGTGCATAGTCTATCCATGCTTTGGTGCTGTCCGGGCGATCTTCCGGTTTGATCCACGGAACCACGATGGTGTGATTACCCACCGCTTTATTGAACGCCACGGTCTGTGCGTAGTCGCTCTCCAGTGCCGTTAATTGCACGTGGGATGAGGTTACGGTCAGGTGATTTTTATCCAGCAAGGATTTCAGTTCTTTGGCTGCCAGGCCGTGCGTGCCTACCAGTTCAACGTGCTCAAAACCCGCTTTATGAGCCATGGCGAACTGTTCAGCCGGAGTGCCGACATTACGTAAGGTGTACATTTGCAGCCCAATTTCATCTTCAACGACCGCTGCTGACGCCTGCGAGGGCACAGCACTCAACATGGATAATATCCCGGCCAACACCATCAATTTTTTCATCTTAATTCAGCTCCTTATCATATGTAATCGATTACAAATTAACTTAAAGTAATCGATTACAAAATTATGCGTGCCGATTTTGTGATCTGTGTTCAGATTATGGGGGATTCGTTTTATCAGTTAGAGGCAGAGGGAATTGCAAGGTGGGGGGTTGTTTTAGTAAGTATCAGCAATTAACTCTTCGCGAACTTTATGTGGAATACAAAAACAACGTCCGGCAAGGTCCATTTTTGCCATCTCATTTTAATTAACGTACCCGCGCAACGGGAATGTCAGACCAGCGTGTTGTCCACGCAGGACTGAGCATTTCCCGTTTCATTTTCCATTCGGTATTAATGCCCTGGCCCGCAAACCATACATTTCCCATTCCGGACTGGTTGATATCATCCAGTACCTTCATCAGCTGTGCGCTGTTGGCCCGCGGCTGGTTATCTTCAAACAGATTGAGCTGGCTTATACCGTTTGGAGTGAAGTTATCAAGCATGATACCTGCTTTCATGTACCTTCGACCCTCAAGCCAGATACGGTCAAGTGATCGCATCGCAGATTCAATAATGTCACGCGTGTCCTGTGTTGGCAGCGTCAGTTTCTCACCGGCGCTGTTCCCGTAAAAAACCTCACCGTTTGCGTGTGGCGACGTCCGGATAAATACGCCGATGTTGCGACAGTACTGACGTTCCCCGCGCAGTTTTTCCGCTGCGCGCGCAGCGTACTGACACAGCGCCTGCTGCATAGCGACTTTTGAGGTAATTCGCTCGCCGAAGCTGCGGCTACAGACAATCTGCTGTTTTGCCGGTGGCAGCTCTTCGAGCGGAATACATGATTCACCGTTCAGCTCGCGTACGGTGCGCTCCAGCACCACGGAAAAGTTATCTCGAATGAATTTCGGACGCGCCCGTGATAGCTGCAGAGCAGTTTCGATGCCCATAAGGTTGAGTCGTTTACCGATACGCCGTCCCACGCCCCATATTTCCTCAACGGGCTGGTTAGCCAGCAGGGTTTCAGTACGTTTCGGATTACCTGGCGTAAGCGCCAGTACGCCGCGAAACTGCTTCCACTCCTTGCCCGCCCACTGGGCCGATTTTGCCAGTGTTTTGGTCGGCCCCATGCCGATACCGACGGTGAGACCCGTTGTGGTAAACACATGCGCACGCAGGCGACGGCCAAAAGTTTCGAAGTCCTCACAGCCGTCAATACCGGTGAGATCCAGAAACATCTCATCAATGCTGTACTGCTCGACGCGTGGCGTTATCTCCTCAAGCGCGGTAATTACTCTCTGGCTGAGGCTGTGATTTATGTGGAATACAAAAACAACGTCCGGCAAGGTCCATTTTTGCCATCTCATTTTAATTAACGTACCCGCGCAACGGGAATGTCAGACCAGCGTGTTGTCCACGCAGGACTGAGCATTTCCCGTTTCATTTTCCATTCAGTATTTATCCCCTGTCCGGCAAACCAGATATTGCCCAGCCCTGACTGATTAATGCCATCAAGTACCTTCATCAGTTGCGCACTGTTTGCCCTTGGTTTGTTCTCTTCGAAGAGACTGAGTTGTGTAATACCGTTCGGCGTAAAATCATCCAGAGCAATACCCGCTTTCATATAGCGCCGGTTGTCCAGCCAGATACGATCAAGTGAACGCATAGCGACTTCGATAATGTCGCGTGTATCCTGAGTGGGAAGGGCAAGTTTTTCGCCAGCATTGTTCCCGTAGAACACTTCATTAACGGCGTGTGGTGACGTCCGGATAAAAATCCCGACGTGACGGCAAAACTGACGCTCTCCCCTTAATTTTTCAGCTGCGCGCGTTGCGTACTGGCACAGTGCCTGCTGCATGCTTTCCTTAGAGGTAATGCGTTCCCCAAAAGAGCGTGAACAGACAATCTGCTGTTTGGCCGGAGGAAGCTCTTCAAGAGGTATGCATGATTCGCCATTAAGCTCACGTACCGTCCGTTCCAGTACAACGGAAAAGTTATCCCGGATGAACTTCGGACTGGCCTGTGAGAGCTGAAGTGCGGTAGTGATGCCCATCTGGTTCAGGCGCTTACCTATGCGTCGCCCCACGCCCCAGATTTCCTCAACTGGCTGGTTTTCAAGAAGAGTTGCCGTTCTCCTCGGATTGCCTTTTGTCAGCGCCAGCACGCCACGAAATTGCTTCCACTCCTTGCTTGCCCACTGCGCAGATTTTGCCAGCGTCTTGGTTGGCCCCATGCCCACACCTACGGTAAGGCCCGTAGTGCTGAGCACGTGTGTTCTGAGGCGCCGACCAAAATGTTCAAAGTCTTCACAGCCGTCTATGCCCGTCAGGTCCAGGAACATTTCGTCAATGCTGTACTGCTCTACGCGAGGTGTCATCTCTTCCAGAGCAGTCATGACTCGCTGGCTGAGGTTATGGTAAAGCCCGTAGTTCGAGCTGAAAATAAAGACCTTTTCTGGAAAACCTTCCGTTTTTATCTGAAACCAGGGTGCTCCCATTTTTATGCCCAGCGCTTTCGCGCCGGCACTGCGGGCAATGACACAGCCGTCATTATTGCTGAGCACGACAACGGGTTTGCCACGTATATCCGGCCTGAACAGCGCTTCGCAGCTGGCATAAAATGAGTTGACGTCCGCAAGTCCAAACATAGGCATAGCTACTTCCTGCGCGCACGCGTGCTGTTAAAGAACCAGGTGACAACACCAAGCAACTGAAGCTCTTCCGGGTATATCACGGAGTAGGCGGGATTCATGGGCAGCAATGCAAGTCGCGGTTGCAGCTGCAAACGCTTAACGGTGAACTCACCGTTGACTTCAGCAATGACAATATCGCCGTGCGAGGCTTCTTCGGCGCGGTCAACCACCATGACATCACCGTCACAAAGACCCAGCTCCTGCATGCTGCTTCCGCTTGCGCGAACAAAGAACGTAGAAGCGCGGCGTTTTATGCAGAGCTCGTTCAGATCTAACTCTTTCTCCACATAATCCTGGGCAGGGGAGGGGAATCCAGCAGCGCATGGATCTGCGTAAAGCGGCACTCTTAGCGGCGGCGTAAATACGGGAGGCCAGAGTAGCGTCAGACCCTGCGTGTAACTAACGGCCTTCATTTTTTAAATCCCGGGCACTTGGCAATAATTGATTTAGTAAAAAAGATGAAATGCGCATGAAAACCCCCAAACTAATACTGTTCATGCATACAGTATTAATGAGCTTCGAAGCGCTGACAAGTGGGGAGATGTGACTTATTCGAATAAAAAGGGTGCTGCTCAGTACGATCAATCCCTTAGAAGACAATTTTACAAAAGGATTCTCGTGTACCTATGGGCAGCTTTGAGCGAGGAGCTGACGTCAAAACTATGGGATAGGAATGTTATGCCGCATTAGACATAACATCTATTGTCCAACTGGCATGAAAAAGCCCGTTTTGCGGGCTTCAGTCGTAGATTTCGCGTCGATGGCTTACATAGGGGGCAGCATGGGAAAGAGAAATCATCTTACGTTAAGCATTTGCGCTTAAGAGGTGATTTCGTTCCATTGAGCAGAAACCCATGACTGTAAGGGATGTACGGAACTATCTTTCGAATAACAGAGGGCGGAGCAGCGGTAGTTCAGGTGGTTATCTATACCATACTGGTAAAAAAAAGCCTTGGCATAGGATATTTTTCCTTTTCCAAGCGGCCCCCACCTTGATGCCCGAATGGGCATGTGCTTTGCTTATTATCGCTATGACGAAAAGGTAAAGAATTGTATTTCCCTCTAACTCACACTGCCATAGGACGGTGTTGCGAGCCATAACTCAACCAATAAACTGATTGGAGAAATCCTATGAGTACCGATACCCTCTCCCCGAAAAAAAACGAATCCGCACCTCCCATTTACCTCCATCTGGAAGATGAAAATGGACAGTGTGCATGTGGAGATGATGAGGGCGCTGAGTTGAAGCAAGCGAACTTCGAGACAAAGATCGAAGATAACAAACTCCGAATCAACTTGTCCCAATATGGAGCAATGCCAGTGATAGGCCCAGCAGATGAGATAGCCGCTGTGCGCGTGCACGTTCGCGGCAAAGCGGTGTCAGTGTTTGCTATCTACGAAGACCCACAGAAAACCGCAACTATGGGCTGTTGTTCTGGCTCTGGATGCAGTTGCTATGCACGCGGTTGCTATTGCTAGCAAGTAGGGCCCATCAGGTGTCCGGATTTACCATAACACCCCTTCCGGCACCTTTCCCCGGCTCAAATCCCGAAAAATGCCCTTGATGATTTCGGCGCATTTGCATAGCTATGCAGTGAAAACTCTTCTCCAAAGATTAATGCATACAGATGTTGAAAACGTCCGCTCCTGGCACGAAACTGCCAATGCATGGGCGAAAAAGCTGTAGTAAGCGATCAGCGGACATTTTCCTTATTGAGGACATAACAACTCAATCACACTTGTTGACTGGAATTTTATTTCTACTATTCTGGAAATATAGATAAATGGGGATTGCTATGGACCTGAACACTGCAGCCAGCGCCTTAAAGGAACTCGGCCATCCTACGCGGCTGGCCGTTTACAAAACGCTGGTTAAGGCCGGACATGGTGGGTTGCCGGTCGGAGATTTACAGAAGCATCTGGATATCCCTGCATCCACGCTGAGCCATCATCTTTCCGCGCTGATGTCTGTCGGGCTTATCCGCCAGGATCGCCAGGGGCGTACGCTGTTTTGCCTGCCACAGTATGAGCGGCTGGAGCAGCTGCTGGCCTTTCTCGTCGAAGAGTGCTGCAGCGGAGAAGGGGGATGCGGCTTCAGCCTGCCCACACAGTTAACGGAGAAAACACAATGAACCTGACGGACATGACGCTACCCAATATCGATGCTGACCTGTTTGATGCACCGGTGACGACCGCAAAGCTGGCGGCGACAGAGCTCACTCATGCGCCGCGCATACTGATGCTGTACGGTTCTATACGTGAACGTTCGTTTAGTCGTTTTGCCACGGAAGAAGCGGCTCGACTGCTGACGGCGATGGGAGCCGATATCAGAATTTTTAATCCATCCGGCTTGCCTCTTCCCGATGACGCGCCTGAAACGCACCCTAAGGTTGCCGAGCTGCGCGAGCTGGTGCTGTGGTCAGAAGGCATGGTGTGGTGTTCACCGGAGCGTCACGGCGCGATGACCGGCGTGATGAAAGCGCAGATTGACTGGATACCGCTGGCAACCGGCGCGGTGCGCCCGTCACAGGGTAAAACGCTGGCGGTGATGCAGGTCAGCGGCGGCTCTCAGTCGTTTAACGCGGTGAATCAGATGCGTATTCTGGGGCGCTGGATGCGCATGATCACCATCCCTAATCAGTCTTCCGTGGCCAAAGCCTGGGCGGAATTCGATGAAGCGGGTCGGATGAAGCCGTCGGCCTATTACGAGCGCATCGTGGACGTGATGGAAGAACTGATGAAGTTCACCGTGTTGACGCGTGGACGAAGCGACTACCTGACCGACCGCTACAGCGAGAGAAAGGAGAGCGCGGAGCAGCTCTCAGACAGGGTTAACCAGCGCAGCATCTGATAAAACCGGCGAAACGCCGGTTTTTCTTTTCATCCTTTCTGATTACTGGCTGACGCGTTTACCGTCCGCACCAATCACCACTTCGCCATCTTCTTTAGTAAATGGGCCCTGTTGCGGGTCAGGCAGAATGTCCAGCACGACTTCTGAAGGGCGGCAAAGCTTTGTTCCCAGCGGCGTTACCACTATCGGGCGATTAATCAGGATCGGGTGAGCCAGCATGGCATCCAGTAGCTGTTCATCTGAGAAGCTGTCGCTGGCGAGGCCCAGCTGTTCATACGGGTCAGTATTTTTACGCAGCAGCGCCCGTACACCGGTACCCATCGCTTCAATCAGCGCTTCAAGCGTTTCACGCGTCGGCGGGGTTTCAAGGTAATGGATCACTACGGGTTCTGCGCCGCTGTTGCGGATCAGCGCCAGCGTATTACGCGAGGTGCCGCAGGCGGGATTGTGATAAATGGTGATGTCAGACATGGTAAAGCCTCGTGTAAGGGGACTGCATGCGCCGCCCCGGATTATCGTCAAATCGACAGACGCAGCGCGAGCGCGGCGAGCGTTACGGTCAGCACCGGCAGCGTCATAACGATGCCGACCCGGAAGTAGTAACCCCAGCTGATACGGATGTTTTTCTGTGACAGCACGTGCAGCCACAGGAGTGTGGCCGGGCTGCCAATTGGCGTGATTTTTGGCCCAAGATCGCAGCCGATAATGTTGGCGTAAATCATGGCCTCACGCACGATACCCTGTGCCGAACTGGCATCAATGGAAAGCGCGCCAATCAGCACCGTGGGCATGTTGTTCATGACGGATGAGAGGAGGGCGGTGAGATACCCGGTTCCCATCGCCGCCCCCCAGACGCCCGAAGCGGAGAAATCGTTGAGCAGCGTGGTCAGATACTCCGTCAGACCTGCATTACGCAGCCCGTAGACCACCAGGTACATGCCCAGTGAAAACACCACTATCTGCCAGGGCGCATTGCGCAGTACCTTGCGGGTATCAATCACGTGGCCGCGCCGCGCGACCAGCCAGAGGATCAGTGCGCCGACAGCCGCGACCAGGCTCACCGGCACGCCAAGCGGTTCCAGCGCAAAGAATCCAGCCAGCAGCAAAATGAGCACCACCCATCCGGTGCGAAACGTGCTGATATCACGTATGGCGTCGCGTGGCGCTTTGAGCTTCGCCTCGTCATACTTTGCCGGGATTTCCTTTCGGAAAAACAAGTGCAGCATAATGAGCGTCGCCAGCACCGAAGCAATATTGACCGGCACCATAACCGACGCGTAATCACTGAATCCCAGATGGAAAAAGTCCGCCGAAACGATATTGACCAGGTTAGACACGATAAGCGGCAGGCTGGACGTATCTGCGATAAAACCCGCCGCCATGACGAACGCCAGGGTCGCACCCCGGCTGAATCCGAGCGCCAGCAGCATGGCAATCACGATCGGCGTCAGTATCAGCGCTGCGCCATCATTCGCAAACAGCGCTGCCATCCGACCTGTAGTGAATGGTGGAATAAAGCAGATACCGGACTACAGGCCCGCGTAGTCGATCAGGCTGACCCAGGATTGTGGACCCGTCTTTCAGCTGCCATGACAATGATTGGAGGCAATACGGATGACTACAGGGAAGCCATTATTCGCCGTCTTGTCAGCCCGGAGAGCCTGACGGTTTCACAGGGCGGACACGTTTATGCCGGCTACGGTGGTAATGCCGATTTTACGCTTGATAACTCCGTTTCCCGCGTGGCGGCGATAGGTGGAACCGCATTAGGCAGTCTGGCTGCGTTCCCGGCGTTTGATGCCATGCGTCAGGCGCTGCCAATGGTCCAGGCCGTGCTGCTCATGGCAATTGTCGTGATTCTGCCGCTTATTCTGGCGTTCTCTGCCTACGAGATTAAAACGGTCATAACGCTCACATTCGTGCTCTTTGCGCTGAACTTCCTGACGTTTTGGTGGGAGTTGGCCCGCTGGCTCGACAGTTGGCTGCTGACCGCGCTTTACAGCTCAGATACACACAGCAGCTTTAATATGGCCGGCTTCCAGAACAGTTCGGATGACCTAATCATGAACTTCGTGATGGCCACGATGTTTCTGGTGCTACCTGCGGTCTGGATGGGGGCGCTATCATGGGCAGGTATCAGGATTGGAGGAACTTTAGATTCGGCGTTTAAAACTGGCACAAATGATGTACAGAAAGCGGGCGGGGATGCCGTTAATACTGCTAAAAGTGCAGTGAAATTATGATCTCAGACTAGAGGGATAATTTCCCTCTAGTCCTCTTCATCATCAAAATTATCAACTCTCGATGACGTGGCGCCAGGCCTTGAAGAACCAGTATAAATACCCGAACCTTCATTTCCACTTCGCCACTCAGTTCCATAAGACACATTTTCACGGCAATAGTCTTCGTCATTATTCAAAGAAATATTGCATATCATGTATGCAAAAGCAGAGACAAGCAGCAACATGGTTCCGATGATAAGACCGCAAGCAATGGCGACAGTAATAAGAGTGAGGCAGGCAATGGGAACGGGCAAACGGCCTGCGAAACTTGGTAAACCCCGTCTCGCTGCCCAGCTTATGCATCCGGCATGAGTCTTCCGGGCCAGCTGAGTGAAACGCTGCCATAGAGTGGCCGCTTTAACACCGCGATTAAAAGCTGTATTTTTCATCGCATCTCCCGAGCGCTATTCACATAAGCTAAATTTACTAAAGGCGTTTCTACCTTAGCACAGCATATGCTGAGTTTTCACTGCACTGGTTTAAGTGAAGGAGGATAGTAATCGACTTTAACCTCAGCGGTAGCAGCACTCACCTGAGAGCAGTAAACTTTTATTAGTTACAACAAACATTAATCTGTTGTTTTCCACAACTCCGAGCCGACCTCATCCAAAGAGCCCATCCGGACAACAAGTCTGCGCCCGGTCCTGAACAAACTCACCTACATCAGCGCTCCAAAACGCGCCCGTTTCCCCGCACCAGCCCCGATTTACCTCTGAAAAAGCCGCCGCCGCCCGACCCGAAGGGTCGGAACTGCAGTGGCTGTTAGAATGGATGCTGTAACTACTGGATTCTTCGTTGCTGTGAGTGGTGCCGCGGGTTGTTTCTTCCGTCTCCGACCGTCTGGCTTCAGTGCGCCTGAATGGCCGCTGCTTAAACGGCGGCCATTCAGGAAGATGTCCATATCATTAACCAGCCAGCTGGTTATTGAAGTGAGATGCTTTATATACCAATGGGTCTGCAGGCGGTTTCAACTTTAAAGTGGTCGATTAGCATGGCAAAAGGGGCAAATGGTGGCTGAGCATTCTTACATTGACTACAGGGAGTGTGGCAGCACCGTATGACAGTTACTGGAACTGCTTGTTAAGCAATACAATCTTCCAGTTTTGAATTTCTGTACAACCAGCCGCCGTGAAATAAACTCTGTCGGGGAAAAAAAACAGCACTTATCCTAATGATTAAAAAGCCTTAGCACTTTTTGCAAAAAAAATATATCTGTACCAAAACACAATCCTTGTACAACTTTAAGGTAATTGTATAACTTTACGCTCAGTCAGAGCCGATAATTTTAACCATCTGAGAGGATTCCCATGCGTCAGAACGTTAATACACACCCGGATACTGCCAGCGACATTGCTCATTTTCATAACATTTCAGCCCACGCCAATCAGCAGGAGACTATGGGGCAGGTAGTCGTTGAAATTCTTCAGGCCGGTAAAAGCCTCAACCGTAAAGCAATTCGCTCAGTTTCACTGAAACGCCTTGAAAGTGCGGCAAACTTGCATGAAGAGCGACACTATCAGTCTCTGATCGCCATGTTGTTCTGAAACTGAGCACAACTGTTATACCAGATAACACCTGTGCGTAAGACCAGACACCCGCCGTGGTGTCTTATTTTTTTGCCCGGTATGGGTCAGTACCGTAGAGGCGGAAATGAGCAACTACGAAATCATCAAACTTAAAGATATTGTCCTTGGTGAGGCGAGTGTTGAGCTGCTTTGCGCAGGAAGCAGAGTCAGCGCACATTCGCTAAAAGTGCACCTGGAAAAGATGATGGCTGATGAAACGGTTCCGGCAAGGACATCAGCCCTAAAGCTGGCTATCAAAGAAATAGCGCCCGGGATTTCGCCAGATGAAACGATTAATGAGTCCCTGCTCGCAGGCTTCATTTCGGACGCTGCCGGTAATAAAGATTAACTGGCTGCAGAGAAGAGCTTTGCACGTCAGAGGGACTTAAGAGAGTACAGCTATAAACCGTTACCTCGTTTAACTCATTAACTTCCGAAAGGAATATGGAATTAAAATGCAGCAGTTAAGCCACATCCAGACCACTGAAGCAGCGATTATTCACCACTTCCGCGAGGCGGGAGATGACTTGTCTGCCGAAACTAAGGTGCTGGATGCAGCTATCAGGACCATCGTGATTGGAGGCAGGAAGGTGACGACCAAAACCCTTATCCTCTGCCTCGTAGCTGAAATTGAGAATGAAACTGACGTTGTTAATCTGGACGTGCTACGTAACACGCTGGAAATTGTACTGGGCCGCACGCCAGAAAGTGAAAGGGCTTAGCATTACCGTTGGGAGTTAAGATAAAGAACTTTTTCCGATTCGCAGCGACAGCCCCAGCGATTCTCTACAACGAACACTTGGAGGTCGCGCCTCATTTTGGGCTGTTCAAATGTCGAAAATTATCTCAGTGCATCTGGCGGGCAAGCATTTGGATTGCGGCCCGGCAGGCATGACGCACATCCTGACCAGCTTCCGTTTCGCTCATCGCATGAAGTGCCGTGGTAATTTCGTGAAGAGTGAGGTATTCACCCGGCTTTAGAAGGCGTGCTACAACCGTCCCGATGACGGCGTAGATATCTTCGGCGGCGTCGTCATTATTCACATGACCTCCGTCCGTATGTGGATAGACATACAGTCTATCAGATTCACGTTCTTACAGAAACCGGAGCGTTAAGCCACAAGGGTGCATCAGTGCAATTTTGGACGCCATGCTTCACTCTGCAGAGTGCCTGGCTTCGTTTCTTTCTGCCCTGTTTTTGACTGCATCTCCTGTCTGACTTCATCAATGGCGCGCTGCATTGCCCGTATCCGGACCTCGCTGGTTTCATTGTTCATCGCTGACTGCAATTTCTGCAGCAGGGCGTTCCAGGATATAGCAGCCCGGGTTTCGAGCAAATCTGTTACGGCTTCGCCGATGAGGATCTCGGTCATAGCATCGTCAGGCGTATTTTTCATAAACTTTCCGGCAGGTGAATCTTCATAGCATTTTATCACAGGTCAAACCTCCCATGACACCAGCGGATTTCGCGTTTAAGGTCGCTCAGCACCAGCAAAAGGTCAGTTCTTATAATCGGATTTATTCAGCACGTGCCGGTATGCGTAATCGGGCCAGGTAAGTCAGAACCAGCTTAATTTTGAGAATTATCAGACTTTCCAGCGGTTTTACTGCTTACTTTGACACCCGGAAGTGCATCAGTATCCAGCCGGTTAAGAGGAATGTCATGGCGGCCGCTGTAACGTGCAGCCCATACCATGGCGCCTTTCCCGTCTTTAACGTATTTCGAGCCCAGTGGCTCTGTAATGGCCCAGGGCTTTGACAGCGCACGTCTGTAATTCAGAATTTCCCTCGCCATTTCCTGAGCTTCAGAGACATCATCATATGTATTTTTCAGCGATGCGCTGCAGACGTTCATTACTGATCATTCAATTACTCCTGCAAATTATCAGTGGACCTGGAGGACCGTTCAAAACCTGACCGGTCTCATTCCCTCATCTTTACAATTTTAACCGGTCCACAAACTTGCAACGCTGCTGACTGCGTCTAATCTGGGCGGACCAGTGAAAAAAGTAATAGCCTGCAAATAAAAAGAATAGGAATAATTATGATAATGAGCGAGTTTCTGGAGCGGGTTAACCGCTGGCCAGCAATGCATTTCACAGCGATTGAATGCGAAAAAAGAGATGCGGGATATGAAATTTATGTCCTTGATAAGAGCCATCAGACAGTCAGCCGGTTACTGATTTATCGTACTCCCGATAAGCAACATGCCAGCGCGATGACGGCGCATTTTCGGGTCTGGCTTGAGAAGGACAACAGGAAAAGGACACCGGTTCAGCCGAAGAAAACGGGCAAGAGCATACTGGATAAATCATCTGCAGCGCTTGCCAGGGTAAGAGGGAGAACGCTTCAGCAGAATGCTGCTGTGAGAGCCATTTAGCTCTCTGACGTGTGATAAAACACCAGACACGGTCTGAGAGCTGGCAGTAACCGGACGTCCTACGGGTAATTAACCTGAAGACGTCCATGATATCTCAAGATGCTTACATCGCTTCCCTGGACTCGGGCCAGGCAACGGCAGTACCGTCAGGTGAAAACAGACTTCCCTGAAAATCGATGATCCCTGCGGCTTCAAGCCACATCCACTCTTCCGGATGCTCAATGCCGGCGGCAATGATATTGATTTCAAGCGCTGAACAGCATCTGATAACGGCATGGACAACCGCCTGCTTAGGGCCACTGCGGTGAATATGCCGGATAATACCGGCGTCAATGCGAACCCGATCAGGCTGAACGCTAGCCAGCAGAGAAAGTCCCGCAGAACCATCACCAAAGTTATCGATTGAAATGCTTATGCCCGCCTGTCTGAGAAAGCGGATGGCGCTCGCGAATTCGTCCAGTTGCGATATGACCTCTCTTTCACTGACCCCAAGGATAACCTGCTCAGGCACAAGCTCTGCGGACTCAATCGCGCTGACAATCTGGCCAACAGCGCCCGGAATAGCCACCAGCGTCATGGGCAGTATGGTGACATAAAGTGGGATCCCGTCTGGGCAGGCTTTGCCGGCTTTTTCCAGCGCAAGACACACTGCTTCCAGGTCATAGGCATAGCGCTCATCATCTTTAAGGCCGTCCTGTAATCTGTCAGGAATAGCTTCAATGGCCGTTACTTCACGACCCAGCGGATCCACTACCGGTCTGAAGCTGATGCCCGTATCCCCGGAGGTGACGGGGTCGTTGTCCGCCGGCACGAACTCCCAGTAGTCAGAGGGAAGAACCTCGAAGTAGTTTTCTTTCTCACGTGATTCGACAAAAGTTCTCAAAAACTGGAGTCCGCGATCGTCATAAGTCAGCCGGTAGCGGGACGTCCCCCGGTCCAGTACTGCCTGCAGCACGGTTTCCTGATCATGGGTTCTCAAATCAAAGAGCTCCATACCTGCATTACCGAAACGGCGTGAGGGAGAATAATCCCGCATCAGTTCCACGACGTTGTGATGGCGATTGTCTGAGCAGATCCTCGCATAAACTTCCTTCACACCTTCTTCAGGCCCTTCGAGGATCTGAAAGAAGTGCGTGCCATTGAACAACAGGATACCCGTGACGTCCCTGCTGGCGTTAAAACCGCTTGCCTGGCTGACCATATCCGGCAGAACTTTGATGGGTACATCGTCTGAAATATGGCTTCTGTATATTATAGTCGTAAGCATGCTCTGCTCCGCTTAATTAAGATTGTCCACGCACACCATAACAGCCTGTTTCCTTAACTGACAAATTATTATTAGCGGAGCGCAAATTAACAGGTCATTTTAAACAGTGAACTTTTTGTCTTTCTCAAAAATTACTCAGTTAAAATTACATCGATATAAATGAAGAAATTTTTAAAGGGCCACGTTTTCTTTGATACCTGAGACTTAGAAAAAAAACGGCCGTTTGATATTGACCTGACGTCCCCTTCAGCAAAGGATTCATCAGTTCTTCTTTCTTATTACAAGG
Organism: Pantoea sp. C1E2; assembly: GCF_056491465.1. Taxonomy (NCBI): domain Bacteria; kingdom Pseudomonadati; phylum Pseudomonadota; class Gammaproteobacteria; order Enterobacterales; family Erwiniaceae; genus Pantoea; species Pantoea sp. C1E2. The sequence goes on along the minus strand of NZ_JBSZHT010000003.1, from coordinate 165,073 downwards.
CTTACTTTTTCGATAAAAAAATAAATTCATCAAGTTATGGCCGCAACTCGCTAATCTTCACCTTCAAAACTGTAGTTTTATAGGGTGATTCTGAAAACTGCCCTGCCAGAAGCCACTTTAAACTTAAAATCGCGATTTTTTTCTGGAATAATCTATAGTTAGTGCCGGGTATAACCCAATCTCTTGGAAACTTGAATATTTTATCCGGCAGCCAATCTGCCGGTTTTTTTTATTTTTTTGAAGCCTTCATTCAGCTTCTCCTGGCTTTCGATGACGGGCATCACGGCTAAGAAGACAACCAGCAAGAATCAAGACCCGATTGTAAGTTCTGTTGAATAACAGACCTTTCCACACCTGCTCATAACAGTGGGTTTTGCTTATGTCTAACAACATTGAATGATTTATCAGCATCCGGAAGCCCCTCAAGTTTCAATCTTTTTTAGATGATTGCGGGATTTTTATTTGCTCCGGCTGGCTTAAGATACTGGTTTCTTACCTGAACTGCTGACATAGGCTTGCCGATGTAATACCCCTGAAGGCTGTCACATTGCAGGCTGGACAGTTGCTCAAGTTGCAATCGCGTTTCCACCCCTTCAGCGGTGACGTTAAGCGAGTAGGCTTTACCAAGACCTATCATATTCTCCACAATCAATCGCGCCTGATGGGATTCCGTCATCGGAAATATAAAGGATTTATCGAGTTTAATACCGTCGAAAGGAAACGATCGAAGATAACTTAGTGACGCGTATCCTGTCCCAAAGTCATCGATAAGAATTTTAACTCCAATTGCTTTGATTTCCTTCATGATCTGCTGGGTTTGCTCAGGATTATGGAGGGCCGCATTTTCAGTCACCTCGATTTCAAGACGTTCGCCTTGCAGGCCAGTCTTTTCGAGCACAGATGTTATACGCTTACAGAAGCCTTTATCCTGAAGTTCAGAAGCGGAGATATTAACCGAAACAGCCATAGCCGGCAGATAATGCAAAGTATCTTCGCAGGCTTTCAGCAATACCCAGTCACTAAGGGCATAAATTAGCCCGGTTTCTTCCGCAAGCGGAATAAACTGATCCGGCATCAATGTACCACGACGCGGATGCTGCCACCTGACCAGCGCTTCAACAGAATTGACCTGTGCCATAGAGACGTTAAATCGGGGCTGGTAGACCAGGAATAGCTGATTAGTGTGAATAGCTTCCCGAAGCTCATGCTCCATTTCACGGCGCTGTACAATCTTTTCCCCCATGTCCCGCTGATAAAATAGCCAGTTATTACGTCCTGAATTCTTCGCACCGTAAAGCGCGATATCAGAAAAGCGAAGCAGATCATTCGCGCTGCTGGCATCCTGTGGAGCAAGCGCAATCCCAAGGCTTACGCCAATAAAAATTTCATTTCCGTGTACAAGGAAGGGGCGGTTAATTTCAGCAATGATACACCGGCATAACTTTTCCACGACCTCGCGATGATTGACATCAGGAAGGAGGATAGTGAATTCATCGCCACCAAGCCGGGCCACCAGCCCCGAGCTATCCACGCACCGGCGCAGGCGATCTGACACTTCATGCAACACTTCATCGCCAGCAGAATGGCCATAAAGATCATTGACAGGCTTGAACATATCCAGGTCGAGCATAATCATTGCCAGCGTGCGCTCTGAAAGGCTTAACTCACTCAACTGACCATGTAAAAACTCTTTCATTTGTAGTCGGTTAGGAAGACCGGTCAGCTCATCAAAGTGAGAGAGGTAGTGAACGCGCGCATTTGCCTCCACCTCATGGGTCACATCCGTTGCCGTTCCACGGAAGCCCTTTTTTCCGTTGGAGAAAATCACACGCCGCACCGTCAGATTGCAATAGCGAATGTATTGCTGTGCAGAAAGATAGCGACACTCCCGCAACCGCAAATTCCCCCCGACACGCAGCAATTCTGCCAGTTGTAAGGTGATCGGCTCTTCAGTGACTAAAAATTCACTGAGTCGCTTCCCCCGCCAGTCATTAATATGGTGGCCGGTCAGGGCAGGGAAGCGATCGGAAATCCAGATCAGTTTTTGATCTTCATCGGCTTCCCAGATCCAGTCTGTGGTGGTTTCCGCAACATCTCTGAATCTTCGCTCGCTGGCTGACAGTGCTAGTCGACTCTGCTCCAGCAGAAACATACTCTCATCGCTGATACGCGCTTTGCGAATCGCATTTTGCATCAACGCATAAGCGAAGAAAAAGGTTCCGAGCATCAGAACCACGATCAAAGGGAGAAGCGTAGTTAGCAATGCTGCCCCCGGTGCGGCACTTTGCCATGCAAACGTCACACTCCCGCCCGTAGCAGGGAGTGTCAGACTATTTCTGCCGCTGAAGCGCCCAGAACTGTTGACGACATGGGCATTCTCAATGCCATACTCCAGCCCGGCATCTGTTAGCTTTTTATCCGTCAGTCTGTCAGCAAAGATCATGATAGAGGGCGGACCGGCAACCGGTTTAACGCTGAGATCTCCTCCACTGGATATCCATGCTGCACTGATTAGCATGGCATCATTTTTAACACTGACCAGTCGGCTGACGGCTTTACCCCCCGTCTGTTCAAGCTGCGCACTCAGGCTTTTCAGCATATCGATACCCAGCCATAGCGGGAAAGGTTCTAAACGGTTTTTACCCTCAAGAACGCTGTAACGGGTTACTCCATGTGGAGCGATGACAAACACGCCCTCATAACCAAATGTCTGGAAAAGCGACTCGCCCAGATTTTGATTATCCCATGCCCATTCAACATTAAGATTGCGGTGCAGATTGCGGTAAGCCTCCCCCCACTCAGCATTGTCAGTCAGGTGAGATCGCATAGTTTCCTGACGATTAGCGAGGAGTTTCTCAAGCATAATGCGCGTCTGCTTGTCAGAGCGGGTGTTTAACTGGTCGGCAATAAAAATGACAGAGGAAAGCGCAATGATAAATGACAGCCCAAGTAAGATGAACATCATTATCATTGGCTGTCTGACAAGAAGCCGTACCTGCCCGGAGGTAAATTGCATTTTATCAATTACGTTCATGTTTACTCCGTTTAACCGCTTTTCTTCACTGTGGCTTTTCACAACTCATGATCCGATTATCGGCGGCAAAGGGCAAAACTGAACACCCGCTGCCCTGAAAATGCATTTATTCTGCATCTTATTGATGTTGAGCTAATTGGCCGTGGTAGGGTTGAAGAAAAACAGGCCAGCAGAAGTAACCGGGATGAATGAATGTGATATCAGCCAGATTTACTCATTGAAAGATGAACCACTCTAAAACACATCTCTTTTTTTGAATATGAATTTGAGCTATGCTCCGTCTTCAACATGACGAAACTTGAAGGATTCGGAACCAGAATGCTATCGATCACCCCATTGCAGCTGTTTAAAAACCTTTCGGATGAAACACGCCTGACGATGGTGTTATTGCTGAAAGAGAAAGGTGAGCTCTGCGTATGCGAACTTACTGGCATTCTTGAACAACCTCAGCCTAAGATTTCCCGCCACCTTGCATTACTGCGATCTACCGGATTGCTGGCAGACAGGCGCGATGGTAAGTGGATCCATTATCGCCTGTCACCACACATGCCAGCATGGGCGGCATCCGTCATCGAACAGGCGTGGCTGAGTCAGCGTAACGACATCCGCGAGCTGGCTGACCATTCAGAGATGGACCATACGACCACTAACGGCAGAGCCGTCTGCCTGTAAAAATTTTGACTTAATACATTTGTTTTTACGAATGTGTCCTGGCGCATTTTTTTCTGGAGGAAGCATGCTGCTGGCCGGCGCAATTTTTATTCTCACCCTGATATTTGTCATCTGGCAGCCTCGCGGGCTCAGCATTGGATGGAGTGCAGCGACTGGAGCCGCACTGGCTTTGTTAACCGGCGTCGTGCATATAGACGATATTCCCGTCGTCTGGCAGATAGTCTGGAACGCAACGGCCACGTTCATTGCCGTGATCATCATCAGCTTGTTGCTGGATGAGTCTGGATTTTTTGAGTGGGCCGCACTGCACGTTGCACGCTGGGGAGGCGGCAACGGGAAACGCCTTTTCACTTTTAATGTACTGTTGGGCTCGGCGGTAGCCGCGCTTTTTGCCAATGATGGTGCGGCGCTAATCCTGACACCCATTGTCATTGCTATGCTGCTGGCGCTCGGATTCAGTCGGGGTGCAACGCTGGCGTTCGTGATGGCTGCGGGCTTTATCGCAGACACATCCAGTCTGCCGCTTATTGTTTCAAACCTGGTCAATATCGTATCCGCTGACTTCTTCCATCTGGGATTCCGCGATTACGCTTCCGTAATGGTGCCGGTCAATATTGCTTCGGTACTGGCGACACTTGCTATGTTGCACCTGTTTTTCCGCAGAGAGATCCCCGCGGAGTATGATGAAGCAAAGCTGAGGGTGCCGCGTGACGTTATCCGTGACATCAACACCTTTCGCGCCGGATGGCTGGTCCTTGTATTGCTGCTGGCAGGCTTCTTTGCGCTGGAACCCCTCGGCGTGCCGGTCAGCCTGGTTGCGGCGGCCGGTGCGCTGATACTCTGGATGGTCGCGCGGCGTGGCCATATCATTGACACCAGAAGGGTATTGCGTCATGCGCCCTGGCAGATTGTGGTGTTTTCACTGGGTATGTATCTTGTGGTTAATGGATTACGTAATGCAGGGCTGACCGGGTACCTCACCACGTTGCTTAATGATTTCTCTTCTTCAGGTGTCTGGGGGGCTGCGTTGGGAACCGGTTATCTTACTGCATTCCTCTCATCAGTGATGAATAACATGCCGACGGTACTGATTGGTGCCCTCTCCCTTGATGCCAGTCACGCGCAGGGGACCATTCGGGAGGCGATGATTTTTGCCAACATTATTGGTTGCGATCTCGGCCCGAAAATCACGCCGATTGGTAGCCTGGCAACGCTGCTGTGGCTGCATGTCCTGTCTCAGAAAAACATCTGCATCAGCTGGGGCTACTACTTCCGGGTCGGCATCGTTATGACGTTGCCGGTGCTGACCATTACGCTGGCCGCACTGGCGCTGCGTCTGACATTCTGACACGCATCCGGGGTGACGCATGTCCCCCTTGTTTAACGAGGATTTCCCATGTCTGACATTACGATTTATCACAATCCCGCTTGCGGTACCTCGCGTAATACGCTGGCGCTGATTCGAAACAGCGGCGCGGAACCTGTCGTGATTTATTACCTTGATACCCCGCCATCGCGTGAAACATTGCAGGGAATAATCGACGCGATGGGAACCGGAGTCCGGGCCCTCTTACGCAAAAATACGGAACCGTATGAGCAACTGGGCCTCGCCAGCGATCGCTTTTCGGATGATCAGTTGCTGAACGCTATGATGGATTACCCGATCCTGATTAATCGTCCGATAGTCGTGACGCCGCTCGGAACAAAACTTTGCCGTCCTTCAGAGGTCGTACTGGACATTCTGCCTGATCCGCAGCAAGGCCCATTCACAAAAGAAGATGGCGAGGTGGTGACTGGTCCGGACGCAAAACGCATCAAACCTCAGCAGAGCTAAAAGAAATAACCGGCGTGAGCCGGTTTATTTATTGCAATGCTGGTTCATGATAGCTGAGCCCGGCAAGCGGCGATTACCTGTGGTTCCATGGCATCCGTTCAAGCAGCACCGCCATTCCACACCAGCCAGTTATACCCGCGAAAATGAGTCCACACCCGACAAACCCAGCCAGAAAATAAAGCCATTCTGTCCACAAAGCACCAGCGAGGAGGCCTGATACTACCAGTGTCCCGGCGACAATCTGTACCTGTCGCATCACGGGTAATACCCTTTTCTTTGCTTTTACTGTTGTATAGCCAGCTGATTTCCAGGCATTCATCCCGCCCTTCAGAAGGTAGACCTTTGCAGGCGCGCCTAATGCAGCACATTGGGCTTTTTTTGCTTCCGTACGCATACCGGTCTGACAGTGAAAAATGACGCAGCCTGAGGGATTCTGACCTGGCAGTGTGAGACCATCCGGCAGGCTCTGGTCCAGGGGAACAGAGAACGAGTCCTGAATATGTTCATACTCCCATTCATCTCGCCCACGAATATCAACAAGCTGCGCGCCACTCTCAAGCTTCTGTTTGACTTCTGTGGGGGTTAGCACTGGGATGTTCATCATCATTCTCCTGGCAATATATTTGATGGAGTACTTCCACCACGGCAATCACAGAAGGATCAGCCAGGCGGTACTGCATGAAACGTGAGACTTTGGTTGCACGGATCAGACCCTCCTTTTTCAATATACGCAGATGCTGTGAAGTCGCCGAAGAGCTAAGTCCGGTCATTCGACTCAGCGCGCCCGCATCTGTAAAAGGGGTTTTGATCAGTGTGCATAGGATCATCAAACGCTGGGTGTGTGCCAGCGTTTTCAGGAGACGTGCTGCTTTAGCCGCCTGAACGGATAATGCAAGACTATCTGCCATAGCCCCTCCGCAGTTAATACTTTAGATTAATCTAAACTATTGGTTACGGAGTTCAACACATTTGTTAAAAGAACCATCATTATTGATTATTATTCTCAATAAAAATCAAATTAAATTTGAGATTACTAAGGTTGATTTAATCTTTCACGGTGAAGATAAACACATTCCTATCGACTCCCGGTGAAATGATGATAAAGAAATTATGGCTCCACCTTCCTCATGACTACGCTCCTTTTTTTCGTGGCCTACATATTTCGGTTGCGTTGCTGATACTTTCGCAGATTATTAATTCAAACTTCACTGAACGTGAGGCGCTGAGTGATAATTCTCTGGAAGGCTATATCACCTGGTTTCATATTATCTCAGGATTTACTCTAATTTTTTTGGGCTTTATGCTCATCACCTGGATGCTGACGCAACGTGGATTCCGATGGTATTTTGCGTGGATCATCTTTGATTTCAGAGGGATAAAACAGGACTTATCCCTCCTCAAAGCGTTCAGTCTGCCCGATGCGACCCGGGGAGGGATTGCTGCCACTATTCAGGGGCTCGGCGTGATCTCACTGCTTCTGGTTGCGCTTTCAGGCGGTCTCTGGTTTTTAGCCCAGCGTATGGCCGGTATACCGGAAGATATGGTGCGCAGTTTCATGCACTGGCATAAATTTCTGACCACTTTTGTTGAGTTCTATTTCTATGCGCATGGCGCCATGGGCATTCTTCATATGTACCTCGCCAGAAATAAGTAGAAATATAGAATTCTCAGTGGCCATATAGGGGACATCGATTGATGACCCAGTCTCCCTGTCGATTGATATTGCGGCGGGGCGGCAGTAAATTTTCCCTCGTCAGAAACTTCATTCGTGAACACTCATTCCGCTGCCAGGGTGCTGAATGCAACTCACTGCTGCCTGATATTCAGACCCTGGGGAATGTCTGCACGCCGCCTGAGGTATGGCCCACGCATCCGCAGGCATGATTTAACTGGAACGTTATCAGGACAGACCAGTCGAAACGAGGGTGAATAACGTTTAAGAGGCAATTTTTCGCAGCAGTATTATTGAAATCGGTAATTTTGCCGCGACAAATGGCCTGGCAGTGCGTGTGCTGTATGCCGACATCTGCAGGTTACTTCAACCATTTCTGACCTGCTCCCCGTTGATTCATACTGAATGCTGTTAGTCATGTCCTCAGATCGCTCATAACTGCTCAAAAACAGGCTTAACTTCGGATGTTTTCAGTCTTCCAGTCGAACTTCTTAACGCCATTCAGGCAGGGATGAAGGGTATATCACATACCCGTTTTTGTGTGGGTGCGCACATTCCTCTTCGGTGAAGCGTACATTCTTTAAACCTTGCAGAAAATAAGCCGATAACGAACTTGAACAATTTGTTAACTAATTATATCCGGGCTAAGCGTTACTGGAAGTCATGCAACTTATCCAGATGCTGCCCCCCGGATAATTCATTTATCCCAGGGATTTATACAGGCGAGATACTGACATGAAAATTAAGAATATGGGCGTGGGGACCCGATTGGGTGGGGGATTTGCACTGGTTATGCTGCTTATGGTGGCCATGGTGGTTATCGGCGTATTCCACCTTCGCGGCATGATGGCGGATACCCACACCACCACAAGCAACTACCTTGTGCGTGAACGTCTCTCGACCGAGTGGCTGTCCATCATTGATTCTAATGCCGCGCTGGGTCTGGTGGTGATGACTTCCGGAGACGAGGGGGTGAAGCAGTACGCTGCGGATGAGATGAAAAAAAATTCAGCACGGGCCAGCGTCGTTCAGAAAGAACTGGTCAGTTTGGTTATCTCCGGTGAAGGGGAGAGACTAATGAAGGCGGTGGCGGATGCGCGCGAAGCATATAACGCAACCCGTAAAGCGGTCCTTCGGATGAGTACTGGCGGAAATGCCGCTGAAACCAGCGAAGCAATACGCACCCGCCTGTTGCCGTCCATGAAGGCTTATTCTGTGGCGGTACGTGCGGTTGTCAACAATCAGCAGAGCTCCATCGATGACAGCGCCTTGCATATCCAGCAGGCAGGCACCACAGCCGTCTGGACGCTCTACGGTGTCGGCCTGGCGGCTTTATTACTGAGTGCGCTTCTGGCGTTATTCATTACCCGCAGCATTGTCATCCCTCTGCGCTCAGCGGTCGCGGTATCCCGCGCGGTGGCCTCCGGCAATCTGACGATTGATGTTGAGGTTCACTCAAGGGACCAGGTGGGCCAGTTGATGGAAGCACTGCGTGAGATGACGGAAAGCCTGCGCAATACCGTGATGAAAGTGCGCAATGGCTCTGACAGTATCTCCTCTGCCGCCGGCGAGATTGCGCTCGGTAACCGGGAGCTGTCATCCCGGACAGAAGAGCAGGCCGCCAGCGTAGAACAGACTGCCGCCACGCTGGAGCAGCTCACCGCCACCCTAAATAACACCGCCGGCCACACGGCCAGCGCGCGCGAGTTTGCGTCTGAAACGACCGCGCTTGTGAAGAGTAACGGCTCGTTAATGAGCGACGTGTCCACCGGAATGAAAGCCATTTCGGAGTCCTCGTCCAGGATGTCGGGCATTATTTCAGTCATTGATGGGATTGCCTTCCAGACTAACATTCTGGCCCTCAACGCCGCGGTAGAGGCGGCCCGTGCCGGGGAATCGGGCAGGGGGTTTGCGGTGGTGGCCGGTGAGGTGCGCACCCTGGCACAGCGAAGTGCCTCTGCAGCACGTGAGATTAAGGTGCTGATTGATGACTCAGTGTCCAGAATTGACGCAGGAAACAGGCTGGTTGATAAAGCCCACAAAGGGATGGAAGGTATCGTCAGTAACGTGAGCAGCATCGAACAGCTCATTAACGGAATCGCTCAGGCCGCCAGCGAACAGAATGACGGCATTGCTCAAATCAATATCGCGATGGAGCAGATTGACACAACGACTCAGCAGAATGCGGCACTTGTGGAGGAGTCTTCCACTGCAGCACAGCTTATGGCGGAGCATGCGGCCATCATGGGTGAGCGCGTCAGTGTTTTCCGGCTCGATGCAACGCATGAAGCCAGTGAACATGGCGGCGTGCAGCAGCTCAGGCCTCTCCCGGTATAGCGTTTACTGACACAAAATAGTCGGGCCACGTGGACAGAGGCGAGTGGCGGGATTGAATTTTTGTGATTACGCTTTCTGCTTCAGGAAAAGGGAACATCTGGAGTGCACTATGGCCCGTCTTAAAGCAGAAAGCTCAATAAGTCATTCAGAAGCGCGCATCGAAATGCTGCAGTGCTACCTGCGCGAGTCAGAAATTATTCTGCGTGCGCTGGAAGAACAGACAACCACGGTAAGAGAAACGTTGCTGCACGAGAAGCGTCTGAGCGCGGCCCGGAGGGAGCACCTTCAGCTGCAGAACGAACTCAGTCTGGCCACTGAAAAACATAACAGACTCATCCGTCCGAAAAAGGTCATGCAAACTGCCTGACCAGGGGCGCCGAGAGCATTTCTAAAAAAAGTACACCCGCTGGCTGCTGGCTGCCCACGATACCAATAGCACCATGGTGCGCAACCTGATGGACATTACCAGGGGCTACACGCGGGGTAACATTCCGCCGGAGAGTAGCCGGGTCTTTCATCGCTGGCACTTGGCGAGCACCATCCGTTACTGCGGGAAGAGTGGCGCCATTCCGATTGCCGGATCACCGAAGCGGGTACGTTATGTCCGATGAAAACAGCGCTGTTATCTCTCGGCCGGAATCTGGATCCTGCTTCCATCACTCAGGTGAGCTAGCAGTAAGTTATTAGCCTGATACGGTCAGACATATATCTGTCTGACCGTATTAAACGGGACGCATGTCCGATCTGAAATTTTCAGTGAAAGCATGCAAAACTCATCTGGTACCTGCTTTTCAGCTACCTTCTTATTAATTGATGGTCTTCAGAAAACAGAGATGCATGATACTGAGGTTAAAAAAGGCGGATCTGGCCACTCTGGTAGGCAGTCGTTTCGCATCAGCTGAAATCAATGCCGCGGCCAGCGTCAGGACAGTCCTGAAAGTCAGGATTCAGAGTGGCAGGCAGCTCATTGTCCATGAGCTGTACGGCAGAAAACACAAGACACCTCTCTCCGTATTTATGCTCAGATTTCCTTATGCGCTGCCCTGAAAACAGCTTCCCTTTGTGCCGGAACACTGCTGCCGTTGAGGCGTGATGGTCTGCGTGTTTCACATCCTGAAAATACCAGCGCGGATACTGAAAAGAACCCGCCAGAGGACGGGTTAAATAAATCAGTACAGAAATTCTCGTTTGCAACAGCGTAGCTGTGTGTGCACCACGATATTACTCTGGTCAGGGTGGAATTTATATTTACCTTTTGTTACTGGTCATAGGAGTTTTCTATAACCCGCGCTTCCATTTATGCGGTCAGCCTCAGGCCACCTGTAGGCAGATAGGCTCCAAGATAAACAGGGATGAAATTGAAGCCCACGCAGGTTAGGAACGGCAATTAAATCAGCTTACCAACGAAAAATTAATCAAAGTATGGATAACACGAACCTCTACGTCGATCACCTTGCCTGTGCGGGCTTATCGCACTGAACACGGCGCGTCAGGCCGGAGCCGTCAGTTCCGCTGCGCAGGAAAATCTCTTTTTATGCAGATGGCTGGCGACGGCAGAGAAGAAGCGTCTGTTCCGGCGTGAACTGGCCAATGACATACGCTGGCTGCTCAGGGAAGGCCGGGAGAAAGGGCTTCGGGCGGACCTGCCGGGCAAGCTGGAATATCTCTGGCGGGCAAGCAGCGGCGATCTGCTGGCACAGAATGATTTATTCCGCCTCCAGCACGTGATGCATGCCATTACGCTGACGGGTATTAATTACGGCGTTCTCACAGAGTCTGAATGGGAAGGACGCCACGCGGTAAAACTGAGTCCGAAGGTGCCGGGGGTCTTTTTAAGGAAAAACAATCTGGAAACCAGATTTGATGACGACGGGCGTCAGATTAACCCTCTTGCATTACGCATCACCGCCGATCTTCCTGCCGTGGATGCGCTGCTGAAGCGAGCAGGATGGCAACGTCAGGCCGTAACAACGGATCCCCTGCTGCATCATTTAATGACCAGTCCTTAGGAAGAATAAGGGGAAAGCGCCGGTTACGCTTTGCCGCTTTTTACGCTCCGCATATAGCCTGACTGAAACTCAGCAGGCTGGCGTTTCAGTCAGAACTTCATCGAACAGTGCCCGCCGTGCCCTGATCATTCAGAACAAGTGTTCCTACCTTGATCCGTGACCGGTCTCTGCATCACCGCTGACACGTATGAAACTCTGCATTCAGCCAGTAGGCGAATGTCGTTATCCTGCCAGCGAATGCCATTATGTCGCCACGCGGGCGATAACTCATGGCCAGCCAGTAGTCCATCTCCTCCGCCAGAGCCGGATACCGTTCATTAAACCACTCGCATTGTTCCTCAAGCGTGGCCGGCCAGTCCCGGTCCTTTTCAGCCCTCAGAATACCCGTTGACCGGATGGCTTTACGGGCCGCAGCTCTTTGCAGCCTCTGCCGTTGAGCGGGTTCTGAAGACGGTTTCATCTGTGAAGCGTAATCATTCAGCACGTTAAAAAAATCACCATTTACGGCAACGGCAATCTCCTTTGAAGGCCTGAAGGCTGCAAAACGTTCGCGTAAATCCTCCCCGTATACACAGACGCAATGGTGTTTGAGCCAGTATCCCCATCGATTGAGCTGCTGAGGATCCATCACAGTGGAGAGGGTGCCGGCGTCCAGGTCAATTTTACTGATTACGGGATGTGCCTCTTCGAGCGACCTGATGACCGCAGTCAGTTCAGGCGATTCAGCCCCCCGATGCGTTCATGACTGAAAATAACCGCGATATCCAGATCCGACACCGTCTCTACGGCGGTACCCAGAGCCACGCTACCGTAGACATAGATGCTGTGTATGTTGTCTGCCTGAGAAATGACGAGAGCTTTAGCAACATCGCTAATCACCTTTCTAAACTGAGGCTGCAAATTTTTTCCGTCAGGGACGGAGATAAAACCAGTTTCATCAACAGCCATTTTTCTCAGCTTCATCAAAGGAACATGTTTACATTATGAAGGATAGGCCTGGACAGTTCACCCGTTCTGTAAACCCATGCAGGTAGAGAGTGCCAGACAGCACAACTTTCCCCGCGCTGCTGGCACATATTCTTCCAGAGAACGCAACCTGCACCGTTGAGCTACACGTCACACTATAGCGGTTGCATAACACGCCATCATTTGCGAAAATTTCGAATAACAGATACAGGAGGTGTTCATGACACAACTTCAGAATAAGCTTCCTTCCCTGCAGGAAGCGGAACTTGCGCGCCTGTGCAGCCGGGAACTCTCCGCCGTGCTCGAAACACGCGCAGAGTCACAACAGGTTTCACTCACTGACAAACGTGGACAGATCCACAATGTCAGCATTCCAGTCAGCGCGCTGCGTATGCTGGTAGATGTGCTCACCGAACTGGGTGAAGGAAATGCCGTGCGCCTTGTTCCGGTCGGGGCAGAGATGACAACGCAGGAAGTGGCCGATCTGCTTAACATTTCGCGTCCAACGCTGATTCGTCTGCTGGACAACGGTGAACTGCCTTACCATCGTACGGGGAACCGTCGTAAAATCCGCTACGTGGACGCGCTTGCATACCGCAACAAACTGGTGAACCAGAGGCATGATGCGCTTGATGAGCTGGGTGCACTCGATCAGGAACTTGGGCTGGGTTACGAATGAGTTCTGGTTATACCGTAGTATTTGACGCCTGCGTTCTCTACCCTGCACCTCTGCGCAGCTTCCTCATGTACCTTGCTGCCGGCGGGCAGTTTCGCGCGCGATGGAGTGAAGACATCCATGAAGAGTGGATCCGTAACGTGTTGCTCAATCGCACCGAGCTTAACAGGGCTCAGCTTGAACGTGTCCGTGCATTGATGGATCGCCATGTACCGGATGCTCTGGTAACCGGATATCAGTCTCTGATTGAATCCATCAGGGGATTGCCTGATGAAGACGACCGTCACGTCGTTGCCGCTGCGATTGTTGCCCAGGCAGAATGCATTGTTACGTTTAACCTCAGAGATTTTCCTGACGAGGTGCTGTCGGTATGGAACCTGCGTGCGATTCACCCTGACAGCTTTATCACTGATCTTACTGAGCTGGATATCACTGTGGTGATCGACGCGGCCCGGCGCCAGCGCGCCAGTCTTTTATCTCCGCCTTTCACGCCCGATGAGTATCTTGACTGCCTGCTGCGGCAGCAGCTTCCGGAAACCGTCTCCCGTTTACGGCCTCTGGCTGCATTAATCTGAAGACACGCACGTCAATGACATTCGGAGCGGGCCTGGGAGTTGATTAACAGGGTGCCACCTTTAATCAGGCCAGTCGTCCGCCTCCATCAGTCCGACCATGGCACCTTTATGTGCTTCAACCATACGTATGTACCGCATCACAGTCTGGGTCTGAGTCCAGGTGCCTTCCTGCATGATTTGAGCGATCGAAATGCCCTTTCTGGCCATATCCTGTGCGGCCCCGACGCGCGCGCTGTGGCCACTCCAGCTGGAATAGCGCCCCTTGTTCGTTTTCAGGGGAGTTTTGGCACCCGCCTGGTGTCTTGCGCGGCGCCAGATATCCTCCAGACACGGGGCACTCATGGGCACGGTTGAGAAGGTGGTCACTTTGTTTGACCGGTGGACTGGGCAGAAAAATACCGCGTCGGGTTCGCCAGCCAGACCGGCTGCGTTAATCCATTCCATCAGCCGTTCAGAAGAGCGCGTGCTGAGCGCCTTAACAATCCCACCCGACTGCAGGATGGTCTTTGTCCAGCCCACATCGAGAATGATGCGACCGTCGGCCGCCCGTGAAATGTCCCGCACCCGCAGGCGGGATAACTCGCTCATACGCAGCAATGTACCGTAAGCCACGTGAATGAAGGCGAGGTCCCGCAGATGCTGAAGCCGGGGCGAATGCTTCCAGGCCGCATCGAGACGATTCAGATCCGGCCGGCAGAAGGGCACCGCCTGCCCGGTACGCTCACCTGATACAATAGCCGTGCGGTTAATTTTCTTCTTTGCGCGAATGACATCAGGTGAAACCGTCGGAGGAACCAGCCCGGCGTTACGGTGTAACATTGACAGGAGAGCGGCGTGCACCGAAATGGTCGAAGTTGAACGACCAATGGCCTGCAGGTGAAACAGGTAGTCCTGCATGTCCTCCGGCGACATCGGCAGGAACGACCGCCGGTTATCCTGGGACCAGCGCCAGCTAATCCGCATCACGCTCAGCAGCTGGCGCCAGGTATTTGGCGAGAAGGCCTCGCGGTGCCGGACAAAGGCGGCCAGCTTCGCGGTGAGATCGTCACCGGTGCCGCCACTGAGGGCCACGCCAGTAAAACCGGAGATATCGTTCATGATTGCTCAGTATTTGCCCGCTTTTATGTCAGCAGCGCTACGTGAATTCTGAAGAAGGAGCAGGGCAGATGCCCTTCAGATTTTACGTAGCGCTGCCTGAGTTTTAACCGTCTTCCCACAGCCCCACCAGCAGGGCAGGTTTCGGAGTTTCGTATAAATGGCCGTAAACATGGTTGCAGCAACGGGTCCGCCCACCACGTAAATCATTATCAGTCCAGTGAATAACGTTGCCAGCAATGGGACGACTAAAATTGGTCTCAAGGCATCCAACTCTGCAGGGAGCCTGATTTTCTCAATCAGGGATTTAGTGGTATAACCTGCAAGAAAACCAGCTACAATGCCACCCAGAAACCCAGCGCCTCCCAAGCTTGCCACCTATTAAACCCGGCGCGAGTCCAGGGCGGTCGGCAATAGAAAAGGCGATGTATCCTGCTAGTACCGGAACCATCAGGGCAAAAGCCGCTTTACCTCCTATGTCCATTAATGCGGCAGCAATCGTGCCTGGTTCTTTAAATGTCTGAATACCAAAAACAAAGGAAAGGGCAATACACAACCCTCCGGCGACAACCAGAGGAAGCATGTGTGATACGCCGGTCATAAGATGTTTATAAATGCCATTATTCATAGAGTACACCTTCTATTTTTATGTCATCGGATAACAAGTATCGATAGGTTTTAATATAAAAGACTGAGGTGTGATGCTGTGCTCTAAGCCCCGGCGCGTGCGTGATGAGCCGCCTTTTGAAATAGTTCATTATCGGGCCTTACGCCGGTATAGAGAACAAATTGCTCAACAGCCTGAATAGCAAATACTTCAGCGCCAGTTATGACAGTCTTGTTCTTGTTTCTGGCATAGGTGACCAGCGGCGTTTCTGCAGGGAGAGCCACGACCTCAAAGATGACCTGTGCCTGTTCAATCTGCAGCTGAGTAAAGGAAAGTTTGTCAGCGTCGTCTCCATTTGCCATACCGATTGGCGTTGCGTTAATGAGAAGCTCAGCATTCAGATCCCCCATCTCTTTGCGCCATTCAAAGCCATAAAGTTTGGCTAATTCAAGGCCGGTTTTTTCATTTTTGGCAACAATAACCCCTTTACTGAAACCAGCATCTTTGAGTGCGCAGGCTACCGCTTTAGCCATACCGCCGCTTCCGCGAAGGACAAAGGTAAATTTGGTGGGAATCTGATACTGCTTCAGCAGAGTGGCTATAGCAATGTAGTCGGTGTTAAAGGCTTTGAGATAGCCGTCGTTATTAACAATGGTATTTACCGAGTTGATGGCTTTTGCGGAGGAATCGAGTTCATCCAGCATCGGAATACACTCTTCTTTGAACGGCATTGAGATTGCACAACCGCGAATGCCCAATGCGCGAACGCCGCCGATGGAGGCTTTCAAATCCCGCGTAGTAAAAGCCTTATACAAGTAATCGAGATCCATCGCATCGTAGAGATAATTATGAAAGCGCGTGCCAAAATTACTCGGTCTTGCGGCCAATGACATGCAGATAGTAGTGTCTTTGTTTAAATTTTTAGTCATAACGAACGCCTTCAGAAAAATATTTCTGTTATCAAGTGGGATGGAACCGCAGGTTTGGCCATCAGCCGTTGCGGTGTTGAAAATAATGGCTTAAAAAGATGAGATTAAAAACTGCTGAAGTTTATACATCGGAGTTCCTCTTTTATGGCTGGTCGACGGCTTGAACAACAGTATCTACGCCTGCTGAATTTCTTCCCGACACAAAGCGGCAGTACCACCCTGCAGGAGTTGGCGGATAAACTTAACTGCAGTAAAAGGCACATGCGTAGCTTGTTAGTTCAGATGCAAACATTGGGTTGGGTTGACTGGTTATCGGTTGCAGGGAGAGGGCATCGATCACAGTTGAACCTGCTGAGAAATTCCCATCAACTACTGGTTGAAAGGGCTGATAAGCTCATCGAAGAAGGCAATTTTGACGAAGCAATAAGCCTGCTTGGCGAAGAAAAACAACTGGTGACTTCGCTGCTTCGAAGTAAGCTGGGTTATAGCATTCGTAATGACTATCAGTCGCTTAGTGTGCCGTATTACCGCACTATGCCTAATCTATACCCCGGAACTCCGCTGCGTCGTTCCGAGCTGCATCTGGTAAGGCAAATTTTTAATGGGCTCACCCGTGTTAACGAGGATACTGGCGCGATTGAGCCTGACCTCGCACATCAATGGCGCCATGTTGACGACCTGCATTGGCGATTCTATTTGCGACCCGGCGTCTTGTTTCACGACGGACGGGAGCTGACCAGCCAGGATGTCGTTGAATCGTTGACTCGCTCTACACACCAGCCTCTTTTCTCTCATATTCAGCGGATCTACCAGAGCGGTACGCTATGTGTGGTGGTTGAGCTAAGTCAGGCAGACCCACAGCTTCCGCTTTTATTGTCTCATCCGACGGCGCTGATTTTGCCCGTCGACCACGCCTTACATGTTGATTTTGCCTCACATCCAATCGGCACCGGACCGTATCAGGTGAGTGAAAATAACGACTGGCGTCTGCTTTTAAAGGCCTATGACCGCTACTTCGGCTTTCGGGCACTGCTTGATGAGGTGGTAGTATTGATGTGGCCAAATCTAGCGACACTGTCATTAGGTGATAAAGCTACCAAATCGACAGCAGTTAATGCCGTGCCTGCGCAGTCTGCCACTTGGTTGAGTTCAAGCATTAGTGACGTGGATTATGTTGCCGGTCATGCGGTAAACTTCACGGGGAAACCATCTGATCTTTCAAGCGAGATGTTTCTTGAGCGCGGTGGATATTTTTTGCTATGTGACAGTCGTTCCAGCCAATGGCAGAGCATTGAAAAGCGGCGCTGGCTGCGTGAAGAACTCAATCCGAACCTGTTAATACAGAAACTGATCGAGCCGATCCGACAATTTTGGGTGCCCACAGGCAGCCTGTTACCTTCATGGTTTCACTGCATGGATGCCGGTAAATCGCAGTCGCCGAAGATACCTTGCCGCTTAAAGTTGGCGTATCACGCACAGCATCCAGAATACCGGATGTTGGCAGGCGTTATGAGAGTTGTGCTTGCCGATTCAGGCGTCGAGCTTGAACTCATCGAATTAGAGTATGAACGTTGGGCCTCGGGAGAGGTAAAAGTGGACCTCTGGTTGGGAACAGTTAACTTTCCTGTTCCCGAAGCCTGGAACGTAGGGGCATGGTTGTTGGGAATGCCGTTGTTAAAAGACCACATTTCTGGTGGTAACGCCGAAATTTTCAACCAATGGTTGCAGGAGTGGCGAGGAGGGACTTTGACCTCTCAGCAATTAATGCAAAATGTGGTCGGTGAAGGCTGGCTGCAGCCGCTGTTTCATCATTGGATGCGCCTGAAAGGGCCTGAGCAGGCAAAGGGGATTCACCTTAACAATCTCGGCTGGTTCGATTTTAAGTCGACATGGATGGAGCCGGAGTAATCTGGCAATTAGTTCTGGAGCTCGGTTATATGCTTTTCAGCCGGCGCGATCTGCTTTTCTATTTTCTACCGGTTTTTCTCGTTGCTGCGGCCAAACAGCATTCTCTGAAATTTAGCAACCTTTTCCGCTGCTGAGTATTGAAGTGCCTGATGAGCAAGTACAGGACGCCGATATGGCAGAATTACCCCTTCATTGGGCTGACGAGGATGCACCACCAAACCTAGCCGCATACGGTGATGTCTGGAATAGTTCAGTTGCGTTACGCGAAGCGAGCGCGCTATCGCAGGTTGATTACAATTTCCTGTTAAATTACGAACATTCGAATTTGTACGCGATTATTCAACAGGCAGAAGTTATCCCGTTTAGGTTTGATAGCCGACTCAATGCCTAACCATCGGTGAGTAGAGCAGCCCAATAATGTAAGACGTAGGTTGTGATGTGCTTTATCAGGAAAAATTATTTTTCATTCTTCGTTGTTCCAATAAAGCATTCTTTAATGAGATCTCAGTTAGCCAAAGGTGGGGAACAACAACCTAGTTTCAATGGAATAAACCATTTAACATAATAAGTATTTCACGAATTTATATAACCTTTTGATAATTATACATAAATAGCATTATCCGCACTTTGGCTGAGGGTCCAATTTGATAATGGGAGATGCGGATGTTTTCCTGGACTGTTATGTTCTGATCCCCAGATGCTGCCGGTACCTGACCGGACTCATTGCACCTAATGAGATTTTGAACCGACTCTCGTTATACCAGCGTATGTACCTGTCTAGGAAGCACATAAAATCTTCCAGCGTTGTGCCCGCCCAGTTTCTGCCATAGTACATTTCATTTTTGACCCGCCCGAAGAAGCCTTCACACGCCGCATTATCCGACGAGCAACCTTTGCGCGACATGGACCTTATAAGATCCGATGCGTTGTTACATGTGCTTTGCTTGGTAAGGTCTTTAGCAGTGATGACGCCCATGGCATCAAGCTTCTTACTCACGCCCCAGACACCATCAACCGTCAGATGAGCCTTAAGCTTCTTTAGGCACTCAATGTTTAACCGACCCAGCACACCGCCTGTTTTTGACCATTTCTTGGCTACGTGGTTTACTAGCTTAGCCAACGTCTTTATTCAAGCAATGCCAAGCCTCTTTGTAAATGCGTTTTTTGTTAATACCCGCCCTTACCCGATATCCAACATCTTCCAATGACTCCGGACGGCGCATCACTTCAAGTCACAATCGAAAAGATTTCGACAACTGGCGCCATCTCTACAATCTTGGCCATTTATCGAATCGCAACCGACAGCCGCTTCGTTGCTTTGATCACCCATCGAGGGACAAGCCAGATGTTGGGTTAACCGTCAGTCCTTGTCGGTGGATTCAGCTATGCCGATCCATTTGGATCACCATCCCCTACAATAGTGATATTCTTTTGAAAGAGAAAATTAACGGGCTTCTAAAGGATGCTTACCAGTAAACAGAACAACGCTCTAAACATCATGATGGCTCTGAGTGAGGAGAAAGTTATCCCTGTCAGAGATTTAATTCCAGAAGTTTCACTTTCTGTTAGTTACCTTGAAAGTCTGATCGCAGTACTCAGGGATGAAGGCCTGATTAAGAGTATGCCCGGCATGTATGGCGGTTACGCCTTATCACGCAATCCCGCCAGCATTACCGTAACTGACATATTGTCTGCCTTCAGTACCTCGGGCACACCGTACCCAGTGGTCAGGGCTCTCATTTCGGTATCGCTTAAAGATTTGCAGGACTCAGCTCAAATTTCTAAGACCTGAACATAATGGAATGACTCGCCATACTGAATCACTTGCGCTGTTATTGATGTACTGCTGCAATCCGGCTATTTGCTTTCCTGCCATAACCATTCGCTCAAATAAAGTGAATTAATTCTGTTCATTTGCGGCTCAGGCATGGGAAGCCATACGGGCTGCATGGGATGCCATTGCATTCTGCTTGAACGACTTAACTCGCGAAATCGCATAGCGAATCGCTTCTATCCAGCGAGGTTCGGCTGAAATTATCAGGGAATTTCTTAGCGAAGCATGTAAATCACTCCATACCATGATGCGTACAGACACATCTCTGCCCAGTCCATGATTGAAGTCCGTTAGGATTGAGTTGATAGCTTCTTTTGTTTGCTGGTAGCCGTCCCCCATCTGATACATACCCGCCAAACGTTTTATCTGAATTTCACACTCAGCTGCAATGTCATCTTGCATCGTACGCTCCGTTTTCGTCTTTTAAATTTGACTTAACGAATAAAATTCTAGTAGCTGCCTCACAAATTTTCGACCAATTATACTTCAATTAGTGCAGATATTTAATCAACCGTAAGATCGGATAATTCTTTATTGATAATGGGTTATGTATTAATTGTGCGCTATTTAATCAAGAAATTTCTGGTATTTGTTAATGTTCCCAAAATTTTCCGTCAAATCCCGGCAGCATATTTAGAAAGGTATACAATTCACCCCGCACTGGTAATGTGCCTCTGGGCATATTCCATGACTAACAAGCAGCACTGATAGCTGACAACCCTGTGTGTGACTGAATCGCCACAGGTTTAACAGACACCTCAGAGTCATTTAAGATGACTTAAAGAGAGGTGCCCATGAGCGGTAAGCGTTATCCCGAAGAGTTTAAAATTGAAGCAGTCAAACAGGTTGTTGATCGCGGTCATTCTGTTTCCAGCGTTGCAATACGTCTCGATATCACCACCCACAGCCTTTACGCTTGGATAAAGAAGTATGGCCCGGACTCATCCACTCATAAAGAACAGTCAGATGCTCAGGCCGAGATCCGCCGTCTCCAGAAAGAGCTGAAGCGGGTTACCGACGAACGGGACATATTAAAAAAAGCCGCGGCGTACTTCGCAAAGCTGTCCGACTGAGGTACGCCTTTATCCGTGACAACGCCCGTTGCTGGCCTGTTCGCCTGGTCTGTCAGGTGCTGGATGCTCATCCCAGTGGCTTTTACGCCTGGCTTCAGCAGCCGCATTCACAGCGCCATCAGACAGACCAGATGCTGACCGGGCAGATTAAACAGTTCTGGCTGGAATCGGGATGCGTCTATGGTTATCGCAAGATCCATCTGGATCTGCGAGACAGCGGGCAACAGTGCGGAGTCAACAGAGTCTGGCGGCTGATGAAACGTGTCGGGATAAAGGCTCAGGTCGGATACCGGAGCCCGCGGGCACGTAAAGGCGAGGCAGCGCCCGTGTGTTAGATAATGATCAACAGCAGCCTGTTTTTGCACGGTGGAGTAGCGTGGTTTGCGCTTAACGCTCTTTACAGTGCCGTCACCTGCCTTCCATGCTTCTATCCAGCGCCTGAGATGACGTTCTGTCGGATAACCCAGCTCACGAACAACGGCTGCGATTTTTTTGCCATATTTAAAGTACAGCTCGATTGCGCGAAGGCGGTCCGCTTCGGAATACATAACTTATCTCCTGAGAGTCCAGGAAATCGTCCGCACCCCCTTTCGCCATTTTCATTGTCCGCTGTGGTCATTAACGCTGTCCGCTTTCCACCATTTCATCATCACTGATTGGCGTTGCGCTTTTTGCCAGCACCCCGGCCTTGCGTTTCTCTTTCAACCGGTAGCTTTCTCCTTTTATGTTCAGCGTCGTTGAGTGGTGCAGCAGACGGTCCAGGATCGCCGTTGCCAGCGGCGGATATTTGGGAGACTGGCACCGGTAAGCGCGCAGACTGATTCAGTCGTGTGAGATTGCATAGATACCCCTGAGCCGGGGGAATGGGAGGAATAATAAGCATGAACCTTTGCTGACAGCTTTGATACCTTTAAAATCATCTGTATCAGAAGGGCCTCTGACAGTAGCCGAGCAGACGACTAAGCACTGACGACGGCAGGCTTGCCACGCCGGCTGATTTTTCCACCTTTTCTGCCTGCCTCGACGGCCCGTTCCGGATCGTTCCGGAAGTTGCCACTGCTTGCCAAACCGCCTTTACGACCCGCCTCACGCGCACGTTCGGGATTAGATGCGAAATTACCTGTACCGCCACGACGCTCGCTCATAGTAAATTCCTTAAAGTTGCAGCAGAAATGAAATTTTCTGTCTGTGCTTAAGCCTGGTCATAAATTCACATTACGCCATATTTACTCTGAGCCGCGATCTTCCGTAAGCATCAGAAAAAAAATGTGTTCATGAAATTTATAAATTTAAAATCTATACAAAGCAACAAGTCCGACACGATATCTGTACAGGTATTAGACGGAGGTATAACTTTAAAAATTTTCGTTTAAGAATATTCTTATTGTGAAGGGCGGGGGGGGGTCACACCTGATTAGGATTTTCCGGGGAGAAATTTATTGCTTCTCTGGCGGTCAATTCTGTTGTTCTTTCACTGCCATCAGACCCCACGCTGACTCCCGGAAGTGATTTAAACAGCCCCGCATCTGGCAAAGTGTCAAACAGCGTTTCGATTCGTTCGTTATAGGTTTTGATGATTTCATTTACGACTTTAATTTGTGCCGCCAGCGCTGTTGCCAACAAAGCATTAGCCTCTATAACACCCGGGGCTGTCGTCAACGGCATAGCGTTCTCAATACTCACAACACGCTGCTCGGTAAGGGCCATTGCGCGATGTGCATTCCATTAGCTTCAGCGCAGGTTTTCACACTTTACAACCCAATAACCATTGGGGATTTCAATAAACGATGAGCGGAAATCTGCAGGACTGTGTTGACCGCTCCCTGTCAGGTTTAAAGCCGGTTCAGTTAATACCTTCGGTGGAACTGACCAGCACCAGGTGAATGGCTGTCGCGTAAACCTGCCTGTTTCCATCAACGGCTTCTTTTTCAAATTGGATCAGTTGCTCAAGGATGCTGTTTTTTTCAACACGTTTACCTGCAGCAATCAAATGAGAGACCGCGCGCCCTATAGCCATGTTGATTTCATCTGTGACTTGCGACGTATTGATATCCATACCGGTTCCTCTCTGTTTGTATATCTATACCTGTTAACGAGAATGAATAATCCACTGATTTTGAAGAACTGCGAGTTGATTAAGACTTTATCACTGCCGATATGAGGCGATGACCAGTCATTTCTGAAAGGGTGTGGGCAAAACGGAGACCGCTCACGCCACAGGTCGCTTTCTTAGCGAAACGAGGCTTTAACCTTAAAGGTGAGTACCTTACTACTGAAGAGGAGCAAAAGCGGCAGGTCATTCAGGTGTCGTTTAATAGAAGAGGGGGGACAGAATATACCGCTGAGATTATGCATGGCATGACATCAGTCTGAGCATGCAGGGCGGGTTCAGTAATGTACGGCGTGTTCAAGGCAATGAAAAAATAAAACCCGGCGATGACGCCGGGTGGTATAAGCTGCACCATCAATCCGGAACCAGCATTGTTCCTGCGCGAAAAATACACTACCGCTCATTTTGCGTCCAGTTTCATTAGTTAAAAAAGCCTAATACTATGCAGTCAGTCAGAGCTGTCCGGTCTGCCTTGTTTTGCCTGGCAGTTTTGACTGAAACCCACATTTACTTTCCGCTCACCCTTCAAATACCGGAGGTCATCCAGCCTGGTCTCCTGTTTCGCTGATTTCGTTCATGCGACAGCCTTTATTTCGCGGATGGTCACGCTGAATCTGTGCTTAACTCAGTATCAGTCTTCGAACAGGTACCGCTATGTCGCTGAGCAGTAAAACCTTCCCCCTGAACAAACCTTATTCTTCGCTGGTGCGAAGTGTCTTACTTTTCTGTGTTCTTCTGGTGGTGGCCATGGCGGGGTCGACCGCCTGGACGTTGCATGAGGACTGGCACAGAACCGTTCAGCAGACGGAGGATATGGCCGTCAATCTGTCGCTTTCGCAGGCGCGCC
The DNA here is from genome assembly GCF_056491465.1 of Pantoea sp. C1E2. Taxonomy (NCBI): domain Bacteria; kingdom Pseudomonadati; phylum Pseudomonadota; class Gammaproteobacteria; order Enterobacterales; family Erwiniaceae; genus Pantoea; species Pantoea sp. C1E2. The sequence continues at coordinate 140,895 of NZ_JBSZHT010000003.1, read as the reverse complement.
AGGCACAGGACACAATGCTGCAGACCGAGCTGGCCTTAAGAGAAATGCAGCGGGATCTGCAGAATAGTCCCCTTGATGGGACTAACGCCACCGCACTGAGCCAGACGATGCGGACGCTGCAAACCCGGCTGCCTCAGTTACACGGCTTATTTTATTATGATGCACAGGGGAAATGGATAGCGACGTCGGCCAGGCACGTCCCGGCAGGAATTAATAATTCTGACCGGGAATACTTTCGCTACCATCGCGACAGCATACGTGACAGCGTGCATATCGGACCGGTTATCCGCAGTCGCAGCACGGGCGATCTGGTTATTCCTGTTTCTCTTCGTGTCAGTGATGCCGCACATGGCTTCAGCGGCATACTGCTGGCCACCGTCAGCGTCGACTATTTCCGGCGCTTTTACAGCTATTATGAGCTGGGGAAGAATGACGTGCTCGTACTGATGCTCGCGGACAGCACCGTTTTGTATGCCCGGCCAAAGCCAGACAGCTATATCGGAAAAAGTCTTTCAGGCAGCCATCTTTTCCGGCAGATGCTGCTGAATGCCGAACGCGGCAGCGGCGAGTGGGCGGCGGCGCTGGACGGACGCCGGAGAATTTTTGGATTTGCCAGCGCCGAACGTTATCCGCTGGTCGTGGCCGCCGGCTATGATGAACACACGCTGTTCCGGCACTGGCTGAGAAGCCATCTGCAGGATGTGGCGCTCAGCTCTGCGCTGCTGATATCCGTGCTGGTACTTGGCCTCTTCATCGTAAGGCAGGCCCGCCTCAGCCAGCGTTATCAGGAGCGGCTGATTGGCTTACAGGGCGAACTGGCGGCAGCAAATCACTCCCTGGACCGTCTTGCCCACACCGACAGTTTGACGGGACTGGCCAACCGGCGGTTGTTTGACCTGTCTCTGCATGATGCCCTGCATGATGCCCTGCATGCCGGGGAAAAAGACACCTTTCCGGTTTCGCTTATTCTCATCGATGTCGACTACTTTAAGCGCTACAACGATAAGTACGGGCATGTTATGGGTGATGAGTGTCTGAAAAAGATTGCCACCACCCTCAGCAGCATGACGCAACGCCGGACTGACAGGGTTGCCCGCTATGGAGGGGAAGAGTTTGCCATTATCCTGGCGGGGGCGGATGAAGCTCAGGCAGTCAGCATGGCCCGCCGTGCTACTGAAGCCGTCGCCCGGCTGAATATCCCGCACGTTTTAACAGGCGTACCCGGCCTGAAGGTGACCCTGAGCGCAGGCTGCGCCACCGCGCAGACTCGTATCGGTTCTGAACAGCTGATAATGCAGGCTGACGCCGCGCTGTATCGCGCCAAAGCTGGCGGGCGAAATCAGGTATGTACGTAACCGGTGAGTACGGCCACCTACCGCATTGGCAGGCTCAGAAGTCATCATCTCTGGAAAACGCTTCGCTTTTAAATAAGTTGCATCCGATATGCAGTTTAAATATAAAGAGGTTCTGAAACCCCGTCCGGCAGTTTCGCTATTACCCCGGTCCGGGTACTGACTGGCGCAGGTATGGCACATCTTTACCGGGGGTACCATCCGATTTAATCCCATTGAAGCTTGGCTGCTGGCAGCCGCCCTGTGCTTTTTGCTGATGGCGCTGCTGGCGGATCGCTATTTCTGAAGGATGCAGTCCGGGACGACACCGGACAACTTATGACACTCAGGGCTGAGACCGGCCCTTTACTCACAGCAGGATGAGACAATGTATACTGCCCCCACTGAAGACCTTTTCAGCTTTCTGCTGGGAGAGGCTGCACTGACGCTGATTAATGAAAAAATTGCCGTGTCGCTGCCAAACCTGCTCACGCAGTTGCGCCGCATGGCGGAGAATGAACAAAACGAAGCGCGGTTAACCGCCTGTGAGCGGGCTATTACGGAAGCGGGCCGGTACCTGCCTCAGCTTTCACCTTCAAGTCAGGCACTCCATGACGGACCAGCTCTTCCTGTTATCCGCGTCACGCTGCACTGATTGTTGCGCTGCCGGTCATGAACCGGATGAGCGCTTCACCTGCCGCCAGGTCTGCAGAGGTGTGAGGGCCCGCGTCGTCAGGCCCTGACGTTCAGAAATATATTATTTCCCGGGCAGCGCCCAGGCCATCAGGGCGTCACCGGAACACGTGCCCAGGCCGCCGTGTCCGCCTGCGACAATCACCACATACTGCCTGCCGTCTTTACCCAGGTAGGTTACCGGCGTCGCCTGGCCCCCGGCGGGGAGACGCGCGCGCCACAGCTCTTTGCCGCTTTTCTCATCGAAGGCCCGCAGGTAATCATCCGCCGTGGCTCCCATGAAAATCAGTCCGCTTCGGGTGATAATATTGCCCCCCATCATGAAAATGCCGGTGGGCAGGGGCGCATTGGTGTGCGTCCCGAAGACGTTCATATCACCTGTGGTTCCTGCCGGACGTTCCCAGATAACCTTCCGGGTTGCCAGGTCAATGGCATACACTTTGCCCCACGGCGGCGCGCTGCAGGGGGCACCCAGCGCCGTCAGCCAGGGTTTCACCACCGCCGCCAAGCCGGTGCCATACTGAGGACCCACCGCAAATGCCTTCGGTTTGGGATAGGGCTGGCCGCTCTGCCAGCCTTTCCAGGGTTTCATCAGTCCTTTTGCCACGGAGTCCCGGAGGGTCATCATCTCCATGGTGAACGGGATATAGCTGGTATTGGCGATAAGCACGTTGTGCAGCGGATCAACAGAGGCACCGTACCAGTCCATCACCCCGTAAAAGGCCGGATAGGCGATAGAGGTGCCTTCAGCCGGTGGCGTAAATTTTCCCTGGTATCGATAGCGGTGAAACTGGATACGGCACCACAGCTGATCAAAGGGCGTGGTCCCCCACATATCGGTCTCTTTCAGGTCCGGAGGTGAGGGATCGGGCATACCGGAGGAATCCGGCTGCGTGGCGGAAAGATGCTCCCCGGGCAGCGAAGGCGAGGTGGGTACCGTGCGCTCACGGACGTCCGCCAGCGGTTTACCCGTCCGGCGATCCAGCAGAAACAGCTGGCCCATTTTGGTTGTCTGTACCAGCGCGGGGATAACGCCTCCCTGATGGTCCAGTAAATCCACCAGTGACGGCCCGATCGGCAGCTCAAAGTCCCAGACGTCATGATGAACGGTCTGGAAGTGCCAGCGCTCCCCGCCGGTCTGTATGTCCAGCGCCACCACAGAGCTGGAATATTTTTCATCAGACGGCCGCCGGTTGCCGCCGAAATAATCCGGAGTGGCATTGCCCAGCGGGATATAGATGAGGCCCAGTTTCGCGTCGCCGTATAGGCGCCCCACCCGTTAGGGGTGCCGCGGGTGTAGGTCTACCCGAGCCTGAGCGGGACATTGGCGGGCGTCCGGGAGGTCGTAAGGGAATGTCTCTGCCCGGGATGATGCCGAAAGGGAATGCACTTCTGTGGGAATAAAATATTTATCACGTCGTAAAAACGACTTCACCGGAATATCCAGGAACCTGAAAAAAACGGACTCATTTTTATCTTTCCTATAGTTAACACTGACAGGACGGATGAGCCGTTCGCTTAACGAGACAATAACCGTCCCTTACCGGGGCAGGGAGCAGACTTTGGCGCACACAACCCGAAAAGCAACGATATATCGCATGGTGATGAAAGAGCATGTCTGTCCGTATGGGATGAAATCCCTCTGGCTGCTGCGGCACTATGGTTATGAAGTTGACGATCACTGGCTGACCACCCGCGAGGAGACCGATGCTTTCAGGGATAAGCATAACGTCAAAACAACGCCCCAGACGTTTATCGGCGGAAAGCGCATCGGCGGCTATGACCAGCTTCGGGCCTTCTTCAATCATCCGCTGCCGGATAAGAATAAAACCTCCTACAAGCCGGTGGCGGTTGTCTTCATCATGGCTGCTCTGCTGGCTATGGCCGCGCAGTTTGCTTCTGTTGGGCAGATAATGACACTGCGCGCCGCAGAGTGGTTTGTTGCCTTCAGTATGGGCATGCTGGCGCTGCTGAAACTGCGTGACGTGGAGAGTTTTTCTACCATGTTCCTGGGCTATGACCTGCTGGCGCGCCAATGGGTGCCCTATGCCTGGCTGTATCCTTTTGGTGAGGCGCTGGCGGCCTTGCTGATGACGGCGGGCGCACTTCCTCTGGTGTCCGCGCCGGTTGCGCTGTTTATCGGCACCGTTGGGGCAGTATCCGTTATCAAAGCCGTGTATATCGATAAGCGCGAATTGCGCTGTGCCTGCATGGGCGGTGACAGTAACGTGCCGCTGGGGTTCATCTCGCTGACTGAGAACCTGATGATGATGGCGATGGGCGTCTGGACACTGGTGAAGCTGTTTATATGATCCGGCATCCACTTTCTGACAATGGCTGACTTTCGCGGCGACAGAAGGTTGGGTATCTTCGCCAACATCACTGCGTTTCCTTTGTACCTGCTGGCAGGTTCAGGACTTTAACGGTACCGTCGGAAGTGTTTCATCCTGTCAGCTTCAGTGAATAGTCATGTGTAACCGCTGTCTCACAGATCTCAGTTGCTACGCTTATTCTCTTAACTGCCAACAGGAGAATGGAATGAGCAAAGTTGCTGTGATAACCGGAGCCGGGGCCGGCATTGGACGCACCGTGGCGGAAAAGTTTGCCCGTCAAGGATATAGTGTTGCGCTGCTGTCACGTAACGAAGCGCGGCTGCAACATACCGCCAGAGAATTCAGGGAGCAGTATTCCGTTCAGACCCTTGCTATTGCCGTGGATGTTGCAAATGCACAGCAGGTAGCGGATGCGGCCAGCCAGACTGAACGCGAGCTCGGTCCAGTAGACGTCTGGGTTAATGTGGCAATGGCTACGGTTTTTTCACCCGTTTCGGGACTCGAACCGGCAGAAGTCGAGCGGGCCACGCAGGTCACCTATCTGGGGCAGGTATACGGCATGATGGCCGCCCTGCGTCATATGCGCATACGTAACCGGGGCACGATTATCAACGTTGGGTCTGCGCTGGCGCACCGTTCCGTGCCGCTGCAGGCTGCCTACTGCGGTGCAAAATCCGCCATCAGAGGGTTTACTGACTCACTGCGTTCGGAGCTTATTCATGACGGGCTCAGTATTCAGCTGACCATGGTGGACCTGCCCGCCGTGAACACGCCGCAGTTTGACTGGGCGAGAAACAAAATGCACCGGAAGGCCCGTCCCGTGGCGCCGGTATTCCAGCCGGAAGTGGCCGCGCGCGCCGTCTGGTTTGCGGCCACGCATAAAAGACGGGAGGTCTGGGTAGGCTTTTCAACCGTAAAAGCCATACTGGCCAATCGCATTGCGCCCGGTCTGGCCGATCGTTACCTTGCACGTGCGGGATACAACGGACAGATAACGAACCAGCGCCTGTCTCCGGACGCGCCTGACAATCTTTTTCAATCTCCTGACGGTCACTGGGAGGCAGAAGGCCGGTTTGATAATGAAGCGAAAAGCAGCAGCTGGCAGATGTTTACTGAGCGACACCGTAATACCCTGTGGGCCTTCACAGCGCTTGGCGTAGCGGGGCTGCTGTGGCGCAGGAGAAAATAATCACAACTGGCAGGCCAGAGTACCTGCAGCAGAGCCTGCCAGGACGCATCGCATCAGATTTCCCTTCGCTTTACCCGGTCCGACATCAGCGGCGAAATCACGTTGATGACGAACAGGTGTCTGATTCGTCTGATGACCGAGGCATATTGTCCACCAGAAGTCGGGCATTTTTTGCCGTTCCGTTCTAACCTTATTTCATTGTTTATCGATTATCTTGAAAAGGCATGACTGAGAAAACATCCGGCAGAGCAGGCATGATTGGCTGCGCCATTGGTGCGGCCGTGATACAGCTGACCTCAAAGGGCTAAGCTATCACCAGGGACAATATTTTATATGAACTCGAGTTGATGGGAACAGCCTCAGACGATTTCAGGACAAGGACTGTTGTGCATGATGCCGCGAAGTTACTGCGAAGTGGTCACTATAACCTTAAGCACTAATACCAGCTCATACCCTCCGGCCACAGCATGGCAGTGGTACAAAGGGAAACATTAAACACTACACTTTACTGATTCAGGTCGTTCAGGCTCATACTTCGCAGAGGCGGACAACACATGAAATATTCAGGGGAAAGGCTATAGCACCAATGCTGTCAGTGCCCTCATCAGTTTTGCACTACGAAGCGGCGTGTAAAGGACGCAGTTTTTTCCATGATCAACTGACCTGCCAGGGGTACCGGAGGAGGAGGAGCGTCAGCGGCGTCCGTATAAGTTTCCCCTTGTATTCATGTACCACATGTACGCGCCCCTCGCGATAACGGATTAAGACAAAGGCCGTTACTGATGTATCCAACGCAAAGCTTATCGAAGTCTTTATTGAAACACATGGTGACTAACTGGAGGCATTTCCCCGACAAGGACGAAAAATCCTCTTACAATCTAACAGATACACAATATTTCACTGAATTGCCTGGTAAATATCTCTCCTGCTGTTATTTCAGAACTTTGTTAGTCACGTTGCGGGCAAATTAGCCTCTCCTATACTTACCCCCGCCTGACTAATGGTTTCAGCACCTGCCGGCATTGCTCAGCTTTTTGGCTCTCATCTGTATTTGTCCGGGAAATAGTAGCACGTAACTGGCTAGGCATGCCGTGCTGGCAACCGCCGTTTGGTGAGCTGGTCGCGCTGGATATGCACACCGGTGACATGAAGTGGCGACGCCCCATTGGCGCTTCTCAGCAGTATGGCTTCTTTATGCCGGAAAGCTGGGGGTCCCCCACCATTGGCGGCCCGGCAGTTACCGCAGGCGGCGTGATCTTTATTGGTGCCTCAATGGATGAAAAAGTACGGGCTTACTCACTGGCGAGCGGCAAAGAGCTCTGGTCCGATCAGGCTGAAGCCCCAGCCGTAGCGAACCCCTCCGTTTATGAGTATAAGGGGCGTGAGTATGTCGCGTTTGTAGCCGGCGGGAATACCATCCTGAAAGATCAGGTCGGCGATCAGGTTGTTGTTTATGCGCTGCCAGAAAATAACCAGTGACGTTAAGAGTAACGCAGGATCCGACCTGATGTTGTTCAGCTGACAATCAGTTGCCGCCCCGTCGATTGGATAAAAAGGGTTCATGTTTATCATGAACCCTTTTTTCATGGTAACGACGACACAACACAAGCTTCAAAAAACAGAACATAAGGTTCAGTTTTCAGTGAGGGCAATGGCAGAGAGTCAGAAAGGAGTAATAGATGAGAAACAACACGCGACAGTTGATGAGGCAGAACTGCCGGATAACAGATCTATCTTCAAAATAGAGAAACCATGCCTCTTCCCGGCAGGCACGAACAGTTCAGTGTAGCGCTTGATATCGCGATAAAAGTGGCCAGAAAAGTAATCCTTGTACCAAATGCGTCCTGAGAAGAAGTCTCTATCACTTTGCGCCATTGAAACGTTTTCCAAATCCACCCTCCTTCACATAAAAAGTACAGCAACACATTGGAGCTCTGCAATTCCTGAACGACAGGGTGAATGTGGTGATGAGTGCCTGTTCTTACAAAACAGCCCCAGGCAGGCACTCTTACATAATGTATGGATTCAGCTGGCCTCAGCGCTTTTCTCGCGCGAACTATCATCTTCTGAAAGTAATGACGAAAAACCTTCCCCGCGTAACTCAATATGCCGTACGGGGAACGCAAAGCGGATTTCTCTTTCCTCAAGCGCAGCCATCAGGTTCAGGTTAATCTCCTGCTGGATGTCCATGTATTTGTTGTAATCAGCGTCCAGTACGAAGTAGACCACCTCAAAAGTCAGCTTCGAATCTTCGAACGCCAGAAAATGCGCGCGATCGAATCGGGTAGCGTCGACAGAGGAGATGATCTCTCCCACAAGCCCTGAAACCTGACGTACTTTTTCAGACGGCGTTTCATAGCTGATACCGAACTTAAAGACGATACGCCTCTGCTGCATTCTTTTATAGTTGTGGATCGTCTGCTGCAGGAGGATGGTGTTAGAACAGATGACCTGCTCGCCGCTGAGGCTGCGTAGTCGGGTGGTTTTCAGGCCGATATGCTCGATAGTTCCGGCAATGTTGCCGAAGACGATAAAATCACCGTGTTCGAAATGCTTATCAAAACCAATGGCCAGCGAGGCAAAGACGTCGCTGAGCACCGTCTGTATGGCCAGCGCAATGGCAATCCCCCCGACGCCCAGGCTTGCGACCAGAGCGGTAATATTAATGCCCATGTTGGACAATATGGCGAGAAAAGTGACGACCCACAGCATGATCCTGAGAAGTACGCCGAGTATAACGGTCGTAACGGGATTGCGAATGTGAATCGGATCGCGCAGCAGGCTCTGCAACCAGAGTCGAATACCGCTGTCAATCCACAATGCAAGCTGGAACAACAGTGCGAGGAACCATCCGTGACCGACGGCATTTTCCCAAGTATCGGGTAAATCGATAAATTTTAGGGAGATTAAAAATGAAAATATGAGCAGTAACAGCTGACTGGTATGATTGAGCAACTCCACAATGACGCCAGCCAGCCTGATATTCCGGCCTTCCGAATAGCGCGAAATACGACGTGAACAAAACTGGATAATACTTCTGAGCATCCCATAAATAACAATGGTGCCAATCAGAATGGTAGCAACCATCAGCCAGACATCAGGATTTAACAACTTATCCTGAAGATATTGATAAGATATTATTTTCTCAATCATGTATTCCTCATAAAATTCCAGCACTTTTCAAATCATAATAAGGCTAGCAAGAAATCATGATTTTTCAATAAAATAGTAAGCACCAGCAGCCATCCCCCAGTGAGAAGGTTTAAAAGTTAATGTTATAAGGGAGTGCCAATCAGACTTTACATAACCTGTTTAGGGCTCGTTATTTTTCCTCAGGATAGGAGTTTAATGTTCAATACTGAATGACAGGAGCGGTAAGCGTTATCCGGATTTATTTCTCTGAGAGTCAATCTGATGATGGATATGGGGATCCGAACCGAAACAGAACTTATTCAAAAGACGAATACCGGGCATTGAATCTCAACTCTAGCAGTGATGGCAGGGCCTCGGGAGAGATGGTAAGGTGCGCTTTTTATTTTTCGGACGATGACATTTTATGAAAAAACTGCTCCATTCTCCGCTGGCGCCTGGTTTATTGCTCATTCTGCTTTCGGTTACTGCAATCGTCATGGAGAACACTGCCGCCGCAGGTGTCTATCATCAACTGGTCCACGCTTCGGTGGGAGGATGGCCGGCTGAAAAGCTGGTCAATGACGTGCTGATGAGCGTTTTCTTTTTACTTGTCGGCCTTGAAATTAAGCGTGAACTGCTGTCGGGCAAGCTTTCGCAGTGGGATCAACGCGTCCTTCCGGGTGCAGCTGCACTGGGAGGAATGCTGGTTCCCGCGGCCTGCTTTATGTTTTTTAATCATAGTAGTCCTCAGGCTCTGAACGGGTGGGCCATCCCTTCTGCCACTGACATCGCCTTTTCTCTGGGCGTGCTCGCCATGCTGGGAGACAGAGTCCCCCCCTCTCTCAAAGTGTTTCTGACAGCCCTGGCTATCATTGATGACTTAGGTGCGGTGATCATTATCGCGGCCTTTTACACGCACAGCCTCAGTATGATGATGCTCGGAGGCGCTGCAATGGTCACGCTATGCCTGATCATCATGAATAAATCAGGCGTGAAGTCGCTGTATGCTTATTTGTTCACCGGCATTTTATTATGGTATTTCGTTTATAATTCCGGCATTCACGCCACCGTAGCAGGTGTCATTCTGGCGCTTTGTATTCCGCACTCCGCCAGTGCTCGTGCGCAATTTTCCCCACTCACCCGCCTTGAGGTCAGGCTGTCGCCCTGGGTTGCTTTCATCATCGTACCGGTGTTTGGCTTTGTTAACGCCGGTGTGAATCTGAAGGGCATCACTGCTGAACAACTGCTATCTCCCGTTCCTGTGGGAATCGCGCTGGGGCTGTTTGTAGGTAAACAATTGGGCGTGGCCACAGTCTCATGGTTACTTATCAGGTTACGAATAGCTCGTTTGCCTGAAGGGGCGACAGCCGTCCAGTTTTATGGTGTAGCCATTCTATGCGGGATAGGGTTTACCATGAGTCTTTTTATCGGAGGTCTGGCTTTCCCGGGCGATAGCGTCCTGCAAAGTGAGCTTAAAATCGGTGTACTGGCAGGGTCATTATTGTCAGCGATTGCAGGGCTGATTTTTCTGAAGCTGGCGACAGTACGTCGCGTTAATGAGCAGGTAGCATAATTGTTCTGTCGCCTCTGTCTGGCAGGTAATGCGCTTGCATTCCTGCGTTTCGGGAGTTCCCTTGAATAACCTTTTTCAGCACACGCCATCCAGACTGAGGGTCATTATCCACCTTTGTGGTTTTCTGGTGATGCTTTATAGCCTCACGATGTTACTGCCGGCTCTGATTGCTCTGTTCAATCGTGATCGAAGCTACCTGTATTTTTTATCAACGTTTGCACTTTTCTTCACCGGGGGTGGGGGGCTGTGGGCCATGACCCGCTCTCCGGGATTGCAGTTGCGCACGCAGGATGGTTTCATCATTATTGTGCTTTTCTGGTTGCTGTTTTCGATCATCAGTGCCATGCCCTTCTGGCTGAATGATTCGCTGGGTTTCAGCTTCGCCGATGCGATGTTTGAGGGCGTTTCAGGCATTACGACGACGGGAGCCACTGTTGTTGACAGTGTCAGTTCGCTCCCGAAAGCTTATCTCCTGTACCGTGCACAGCTGAATTTTGTTGGCGGTCTGGGGGTTATCGTGCTTGCTGTCGCGGTACTTCCCTTGCTGGGGATTGGTGGAATGAAACTTTATCAGTCCGAAATGCCCGGTCCGTTCAGGGAAGAACGTCTCACCCCCCGCCTTGCAGACACAGCTAAAAGCCTCTGGCTGGTTTATACCGCCCTGGGTGTCAGCTGCTCTATGGCTTACTGGATCGCCGGGCTACCGATTTTTGATGCTGTATGTCATGGGTTATCAACGGTTTCACTGGGAGGATTTTCCACCCACAGTGAAAGTCTCGGCTTCTATAAGAGTCATGCTGCCGAGTTGGTTGGCGGAGTGTTTTCACTGCTGTCCGCGCTGAATTTCACGCTCTGGTATATGGCGCTGATAAAACGGACGCTAAATCCCTTCAGAAACAATGCAGAGCTTCGTTTTTTCATGACGGTTGTGTTGGTTATCGTGCTAATCACCGCCTGGCAAATCTGGCATGCGGGCATGTATAGCGTTACGGACAGCCTGACCCATGCCTTCTTCCTGACCAGCTCAATGATAACGGATAACGGGCTGGCCACGGCCGACTATGCCAACTGGCCCTCACATACCATCATCTTTCTGTTAATCGCCAGTTTTTTTGGCGGATGCGTGGGTTCAACCTGCGGTGGTATTAAAGCACTTCGGTTCCTGGTACTTTTTCTTCAGAGTCGAAATGAAGTACATCAGCTGGCGCATCCACGCGCAATCCTCAGTGTCCGGGTAGGCAATAGCGTGGTCAGTGACCGGGTGCTCCGGTCAGTATGGAGCTTCTTCTTTCTGTATATTTCGGTGACGGTCATTCTTGTCTGGTTACTGAACATGATGGTCTATGATCTTCTGACCTCGTTTGCCACCGTCGCTGCATGCATCAACAATATGGGGCTTGGCTTCGGCGAAACGGCATCAACATTCGGTACGCTGAACGACACCGCCAAATACCTGATGTGTGCCGCGATGCTGATGGGGCGACTGGAAATCTATCCGGTGCTGATCCTGTGCTCGCGTTTTTTCTGGCGATCCTGAAATGCCTCGTCAATCATCAGGGGGATATACGCAAAAAAGAGGCGCTCTGCGCCTCTTATAGTCAACATTCTCGATTAGCGAACAATATGCAGGAAGTGCAAATGCTTCTCATATTGGTCGAGAATGTCGTGAATGATCTGCTCCTGCGTCCAGCCCATGACGTCGTAATCCTGCCCGCCCTCCTTGAGATAGACTTCGGCGCGGAAGTACCTGTGCTCTTCATCCCGATCCGCGTCGGACATGCCCGCCAGCGCGAAGGCCGGCTGCATATACGAGCGCAGCCGGACCTGATAGACAAAGTTCAGCTCATTGCCAAGGTCAACTTCAAAGTGCAGCCCATCATCGGCATCTGTCAGCGTGTGCGAAACGGTATTTTGTTTTGCCAGCTCCTGCTTAACCATTTCCATTGCCGGATGGATAACCTCAGCCATAAAACGCTTCACATGTGAACGCTTCGGGAAGTAGGCGATGTTACGCAGCCGGCGCTGCCAGGGGATAGGGTTGCGGGCAGCCGTGGGTGCTATCGTCGCGATTTGCTTACTGTCACGCTTCCAGGCATCCACCCGAAGTGCTTTCATGAGGCCATATATAGACATCAACAGGATAACGGCGAAGGGAAGGGCGCTGGCGATAGTCACCGTCTGAAGCGCCTTCATGCCACCGGCAAGTAACAGCGTTACAGCCACCACGCCCATAAGCCCGGCCCAGAATATACGCTGCCATACCGGTGTCTGATCCGTTCCGCCAGAGGCCAGCGTGTCCACGACCATAGCGCCAGAATCTGCAGAAGTGACAAAGAACACCACAACCATGGCCATGGCGATAAACGACAGGACGGAGCTGAACGGGAAATGCTCCAGAAAATTAAACAACGCCAGCGTCTGATCAGACTGGACGGTCTCCGCCAGGTCTCTTGCTCCTTCCTGCATAATCAGCCATATGGCGCTGTTGCCAAAAAACGTCATCCACAGCAGCGTAAAACCCGCTGGCACAAACAATACACCGGTGACAAATTCCCGTATGGTTCGGCCACGTGATACTCGCGCGATAAACATCCCGACAAACGGAGACCATGCAAGCCACCAGCCCCAGTAAAACAGCGTCCAGCCGCCCAGCCATTTGCTGGATTTAGGCTCATAGGCATACAGGTTAAAGGTCTTCGTCACGAGTTCTGAAAGATAACCCCCGGTGTTTTCCACAAACGATTTCAGCAACAGCACCGTTGGACCGAGCGCACCGACGAGGATGAGCAGTAGCACCGCGAGGCTGAGGTTAATCTCGGAGAGGATGCGAATGCCTTTATCAAGCCCAGACACCACAGAGAGCGTGGCTAGCGCCGTGATGACGACAATCAGGATCACCTGCATGGTTTCATTCACCGGCAGGCCAAACAGGTGATTCAGTCCCGCGTTCACCTGCAACACTCCATAGCCCAGCGACGTCGCCACGCCGAGCACGGTTCCGATCACAGCAAAGATGTCGACTGCATGCCCCATCCAGCCGTAAATCCGATCACCGATAAGTGGGTAAAGAGCGGAACGAAGCGTCAGTGGCAGTCCGTGGCGGTAGCTGAAAAAGGCCAGTATCAGCGCCACAATGGCGTAAATAGCCCAGGCATGAAGCCCCCAGTGAAAGAAAGTGATGCGCAGCGCTTCTTTTGCTGCCTGCACCGTTTCAGGCGTCCCGGAAGGCGGCGCCATGTAGTGCATAACGGGTTCCGCCACGCCAAAAAACATGAGCCCGATGCCCATACCGGCTGAAAAGAGCATGGCAAACCAGGAGTGATAGCTGAAATCGGGTTCGGCGTGATCGGGGCCGAGCTTTATATCTCCGTACCGGGAGAGCCCAAGATACGCCACCGTCAGCAGAATCAGCGCAACAGCAAGAATGTAAAACCAGCTGGCGTTAGCAAAGAGCGCGTTTTGCAGTGCGTTTAGCTGAATATCTGCCTTTTCCGGGAAAAGGGCGGCAAAAGCCACCAGGACAAAAATGAGCGCAGCGGATGTGAAGAATACCGGCGGATTGATATGGCTCCGTTTAGCCTTCAGGTCGGATTCTGGAGAGGTCATAACGTTCCTGTACAAAGTGATTGAAGTCTAAATGTAACAATCAGTATGGAACAGTAAAACCCTCACGCCAGTTAACGAACAATAATCAAACAATGCTTTTCTTTCTTCCGGCCTGCTGCAGGGGCTAACCGCTGGTGCTATCGGTGGCCGATTCAGCAAAGTCGCCCGCCAGACTCTCCAGGATTTGTTTATCACCACTGTAAGTCAGAACCTGATTTGCGCGTTCAAGTGCCTGTCTGGAATGTCTCCTGGCATCCTTTCCGTAACGCTCGGGTCTGACATTCGCCAGCGCCATCAGTGCCTTCTGTAACCGGATGTGTACCTCAACCAGGGCCGCTCCATCACGGGCGATGGGCGTAAAAATATCATCAAACAGATCGCTGACCTCAGCCTGTCGCAGGAAAAGGCGGAAGTAGGGCGTATCAGCGTTTTTTGCCTCTTCTGGCTGGCTGAAGAGCCTGACGGCCCGGCCAATAATGTCGATGGCCGTTCCCGGATCGTTTACGGCGGGTGAAAGCGCGCGCGAGGCGATTTCCGACAGAACGCTCAGTCCAAATCGCGGATCCTGATCGAACGATCGCTGCTCTCCCACCGTGAAAGCCTTTCTCAGTTCACATGACTGCTCCGGTGACAATGCCTGCCGGCTCCACAGTAATGGCGACGTTAGATGGACAAAGGCGCCGGGCTGAACATTAAGGTACAACCAGGTGCTGTGCTTTTCAGCAAAGTCAGAAAGTTGTTGCAGATCGACATGCTGCAGGTATCCCACGCAGTCTGGATACACGGGGATATCGGTGCTGCGAACATCTTCGCCATGCCAGGGGGAGCAACCCATGAAAGGATCCCTTATCCAGGCTGTAAGCACCACCACCGTCGCGTCTTCTACACGCTGGGACGTTTCCGCCATGCGTCCGAACTGCGCAAGATGCTGTATCCAGCGTAGCAGCGTGATGACAATCATGACGATAACCATCAGCGTGACAAAGAAAAGCACAACCCGCCCCTGGGTACCGTATGCGCCCATACCCAGCGCCACGATTCCCACAAGGCTGTAAAGAAAGGAGCCTATAAAGGTGGCGAGAACGTTCTGAGTCGTGCGGTCTTCCAGAAGCAGTCGGGTCGCCCTCGGCGTTACGCTGCTGCTGGCTGTGTTATACGCAGACACCATGATGTTAAGAGAGAAAGTGGTAACAGCCAGCATACTGGACGCAAGAATGCCGAGGATCTTGTCCACGGCATCGGTACCAATGATGCCGGATACCGATTCAGGAATAAAAGATTTTATGGCGATGGCGACCAGCGCGGTTATCACGGCAAGCACAGCAAAAAGCGTGCTTCGGAACCACAACTGTCGGGTCAGCTGACTCAAAATCCACTGCGTTTTTGACATCCCTGTATCCTGAGTGTTGGGAGAACTTTAAAATTTCCGAAGATAAAGACTGTGCTTTCTCACATGTGGAAACGTTATCTTCGTTCCTAAATCTCTGTTGTAGATGGCAAGCGAGGCAGCATATTGCCTGTTGTATACCGGAACATACTGCGCACGTCAGTTTTGCGTTTCAGCCACAGCGTGTTTCACGCAGCAACTTAGCGGCGTCCTGCGTAATCGCCTTAGCCGGCAAGTCTCCTGTTGACGCCTTCATGTGCTCAAGCTCATAAAGAATATGTTCTCTGCTGATGGGGAGCCCTTTTGCAGCAAGGGCAATTACAGCGGTTCCGATGGCACATCCAATCAGGCCTGTTCGGTCATATTTTCGATGAGTCATAGTGTGATTATGATTCTGTTCTGAGTGAACTTATAATATAGAACGAAACGGGTGGCTTTTCTGCTTCAGACGGGGCCTTTTCAGGGGGATATGTGCACAACCTTTCAGCACGATTAAATTTCAAGCACAGGCCCATCAACAGGCTTCTGCGTACCGCAGTAACAGTCAGGGGCTTAAGAATCTGAAGGGTAAGACACCCAGTACGCCAGGCAGCGTCAGGTGCTCGGCATAAGCATGGTGGGAAAACTGACGTGGCCACATACGTTTCCCTGAAATCGCGGGCAAGGCTGATATGCTAACAATAATCAGAAGGGGGAACCGCAGCGTGGGAAGCACATCACAGGTCGGGGCATCTTCCCACCAGCCACTGATAACCGGCGGTATGTTAAGCCAGCTCATCACGATAAACTCCAGCAACAGTTATAACGCGTTCTCCGCCGCGCCCGAAAGGTATCTTCCCGGCAGGCATAAAAGACAGAAAGCCAGACCGGGAATTACGTAACTTGCAGGAGTCAGGGGCCATGTCATCACCAGCAATAACATTATGCCTGCCATTGCACCATTTATCCCCCACCGCATGGCTCAGCTGACAAGCTGCGTACAACCAGCGTACGCAAACAATATATTCAGCGCGAGCCGGGGCTGTCCCTGCAGCACGTATACCTTTGTTGGCGTGCCCGTATTTGGGCAGGGTGATTAAGCTGGATGGCCACCTGAAATCAGGGAGAGCGAGCCTCCTAATAGGATTTTTTGCTGTTTAAGTTCAGAGCCTTAGATAATTACTCAATATCAGTTAAAAAACAGAGCTCGCGACTATAAGCTTCTTTTTATTGATGAGTTTCAGGATGATTCACATCAGGATTGCGGCCCTGAAAGTACTCAGTCACACTTTTTTCATTCGGCCCCGGCCAGATAACTAAACATGAAGCCTGACCCGCTGCTTTAATGCTCAAAAAACTGGAATCCTCCAGTGAAAAGGTTTAAATTTGTATTGTGATCAACTACAGGTAATCCGGTTGCTGAAAATGTCTCCGTCTGATATCAAAAATGCGCAACACAAACGTTACGACGAGAAAGCGGCTGCGGTGGCGCGAGGTGAGCTCGGCTATAAACCAGCTGAGAAATCGCGCTACAGCAAATCCTGTAAACTGTCATCTAAACATGTCGTCAGCTTTGCCTGATCTGTTCTCATGATGCAAAATGAACCATCTTTCTAAAGATGGTTTTTTTATGTCTGAATCTACTGTAATTCCGCCTTTTGAACAGGCATATCTCCTCAACAAGCAGTTGATAGATAAAGCTGATACCTTAACCTGCCCCGTTATAACTATCGGTGGGCAGGCGGTTCAGTACTGGGTGTCGTATTACAGAGAACTGTACCGGGATAATCTGCCTGATGCCCGTCTGGTTACCTCAGTCGATCTGGATTATTCCGCCCGGCGCCATGATGTTGCCGCGATCGCTGCAGCCCTCGGTGTGGATCCGAATATGAATGAGATGGGACACCCGCCGTCTCTGGCGCGATTTGCCCTGGTGGATGGCAAAACAGAACAGATTAAAGAAGTGGATGGGCGTTACTTTGCCGACCCGGACGCTCCCGATCAGCCTAACACCGTTGATGTCATCGATTTCCCATCCGGGTTCAGCTATGAAGACTTCACTGGTGATAATCTGTTGCTCAATACCGAGCGGTTTATGGTTGATCAGGAAACTGCGGACTCAGCAGAGTCTCATGAGCTCATCAGAGTCATTAACCCTATCGCCTGCATACGCGCCAGATTAAGCAATCTGAAAGATTTAAGGCGTAACCCCGAAGTTGAGGTTGCGCGTATCAAAGCGATGATGCTTCCCGCAGTATATTTTTTGCTGGAAAAGTTTGATTCCGTGACAGATCCGGAAGACAAAAGTGAAGAGACCCCTGTCAGCTTCCGTGACATGAAAGCGTACATGGACGAGTTATTCCGGATATCGATGCAAGAGGGTGTTGTCCGCGTTCAGGTCGAGCATAACATCAATTTATACCTCATTCTGGAGCAGCTGGCCGCCGTCTTTGCGGAAGAACCAGACAGTTACTGTGTGCCTGAGGCTTTCTGGACGAAAGAGTTGCCTGTCAAGGCCGCCGCTATCAAAGATTATGTAGACAGGATCCGGCGGGATAAACAGCGGCGAAAAGAAGAACAGATGCGAAAGGGATCCCGGAAGCAAATGAGTTGACGCCATTGATCCAATACTTCCCCGTGCCGGCTGACCGGTAACTGCTGACTGGTTGACCCCTCCGGCACCGGATTAGTTGAGTTACGGGGGAATAACATGGTTCAGGGCCGATGCTGGCTCATAAGGTCATCCATCGTGCCTGCGTGCGCGTCCACGTGCCGTATATAGCGCATGACCGACCGTTTCTGCCTTTTTCCACGTTCCTTCCTGCATGACCTGCGCGTTGCTGTGTTTCTTTGTGGCCATGTTAATCGCGACGCAGATGCTGTGACCGGACCATCGGCAATAGCGGTTTTTACTGGCTTTCATGTTCTCCCAGCGCCAGGTTTCTTACCGCCCCACATTAATGTCTTGTATCACTGGCGCTGACACTGCGGGTCTGAACGGCATAGTTTCTCTGGCACAGCGATCCAGCAGGCAAATGGATGGCTATCACGCAGGAACGGAGCCGTTTCAACGCTTTATCGTTAAGCGCATCACAACTGAGCATCATGGTAAAGCCAGTAACTGTAGTGAACACTGAATGTTCGCTATTTTCATAATTAAGGGCAATAAGCTCCTGGAGTATTGAGTGCCGCTTAACAGTAAAGTTACAATCACATCATATGGATACTTCTAATCTCTTTGTTGATCATCTTGCATGGTGCGGGCTTATTGCTCTCAATATGGCTCGTCAGTCAGGCATGGTGAATTCCCCCGCACAGGAAAACCTGTTTTTATGCAGGTGGCTGGCTACTGCTGAAAAAAAACGTCTCTTCCGGAGAGAGCTGGCCAATGATATTCGCTGGCTGCTGAAAGAGGGCCGGGAGAAAGGACTTCGGGCCGACCTTCCGGGAAAGCTCGAATACCTCTGGCGAGCCAGCAGCGGGGATTTACTCGCTCAGAACGATCTGTTCAGGCTGCAGCACATCATGCACGCCATTACGCTGACCGGGATTAACTATGGTGTCCTGAGCGAGTCTGAGTGGGAAGGGCGTCACTCGGTAAAACTGAGTCCGAAAGTGCCAGGACTGTTTATAAGAAAAAGCGATCTTGAAACCGGCTTTGGTGAAGATGGGTCTCAGGTTAAACCACTCACCGTCCGGATAACCGCAGACCTTTCTGCAGTTGATGCGTTGCTTTCGCGGGCGGGATGGGAACGTCGGTCAGACACTGACTCTTCCATGCAGCATACCCTGACAGCCGTTTCTCATACAATGTGAGAAGAAGCACTCAGCGCCTTAACCTCCACTGGTGCTGGTTGTCCAGCGCTGGCGCGAATGAAATTCTGCATTGAGCCAGTAGGTAAACGTCCTGATCCTGCTGGCGAAAACCATAACATCGCCGCGCGGGCGATTGCTTATGCTCAGAAAATAGTCCATTTCCTCAACCAGTGCAGGGTAACGCTCACTAAACTTTTCACCATGCTCCTTAAGTGTCACAGGCCAGTCCTGATCGTTATCTTCTCTCAGTATGTCTGTCGAACGAATAGCCTTGCGTGCAGCAGCTCTCTGCAGGGCATGGCGCTGCGCGGGTTCCAGCGTCGGTTTCATCAAGGCAATGTAGCCGTTAAGAACCGCGAGAAAATCACCGTTAACAGCAACAGCGATGTCCCGGGAAGGCCTGAAGGGGCCAAAGCGTTCGCGCAGGTCTTCTCCATGAACACAGATACAGTGATGCTTTAGCCAGTATCCCCAGCGTTTCTCATTAGCCGGAAGGAGAACGTCTTCCAGCACGCCCGGATCGATGTCAATTTTACTGACCACCGGATAATCCTGTTCAAGCGAGGACTTAATGGCGTCTATCTTCGCGGCCTCTTCTGCATCGGGTTCACGACGGTAGACTAGGGTGATGTCGAGATCTGAAAGCGTTTCTTTCACCGTACCGTCAACAAGGCTTCCATAGACATAAATGCTATGGATCAGCTCTGGCAGAGACGCTGTCAGTTTCTGAACCACATCGGTGACCAGCGGAGCAAAGGCCGGCTGAAAGCCGCGAAAATCCGGAAGCAGAATGAATCCGTTTTTATCAACAGCCATAAGTCCCTCCGTCATGTCATGCGTGGTATTCTCAATCAGCTGCCCCAGCAGCATCAGGAAACTATTCTATCAGCGGAACACGCAATAATCAGTCCAGATGCTGAGCGGTCAGAGCCTGGTTCTGTGGTTTCTTAACCATCATCGCTTTCCATGAGCCCTACCATAGCACCCCGGTGTGCTTCTACCATGCGGATGTAACGCATCACCGTCTGGGTCTGCGTCCAGGTCCCCTCCTGCATGATTTGCGTTATCGAGATGCCCTTTCTGGCCATATCCTGTGCGGCGCCGACGCGGGCGCTGTGACCACTCCAGCTGGAATAGCGCCCTTTATTGGTTTTAAGACGTGGCGTATCTCCCACCTGACGCCTGGCGCGGCGCCAGATATCTTCCAGACAGGGCGCACTCATAGGTGCGGTCGTGACAGTGGAAATTTTGTTAGAGCGGTGAACAGGGCAAAACAGGACGGCATCGGGCTCGTCTGCCAGTCCGGCAGCGTGTATCCACTCCATCAGCCGCTCAGAGGAGCGCGCGCTCAGCGCCTTCACGATGCCGCCCGATTGCAGGATGGTTTTGGTCCAGCCCACGTCGAGGATTATGCGCCCGTCTGCCGTGCGCGTGATGTCGCGTACGCGAAGTCGCGACAGCTCGCTCATACGCAGCAGTGTGCTGTACGCCACGTGCACGAAAGCCAGATCCCGCAGGTGCTGGAGCCGGGGAGAGTGCTGCCAGAGTTTATCGAGGCGGTTCAGATCCGGCCGGCAGAATGGTACCGCCTGCCCGGTACGCTCGCCGGAGACGACGGCCGTACGGTTGATTTTCTTTTTAGCACGCACAACGTCGGGAGAAACGGTTGGTGGGACCAGTCCGGCGTTACGGTGTAACATTGACATCAGGGCAGCGTGCACCGAAATGGTCGAGGTTGAGCGGCCAGTGGCCTGCAGGTGAAACAGGTAGTCCTGCATGTCCTCCGGTGACATGGGCAGGAACGATCGCCGGTTTTCCTGGGACCAGCGCCAGCAGATCCGCATCACGCTCAGCAGCTGGCGCCACGTGTTGGGTGAAAAAGCCTCGCGGTGCCGGACGAAAGCGGCCAGCTTCGCGGTGAGATCGTCACCGGCGTGCCGCTGAGGGCCACGCCGGTAAAACCGGAGAATTCGTTCATGTTTGCTCAGTTTCTGCCCGTTCATCAGACCGCAGCGCTACGTGAATTCTGAGGAAAGAGCAGGGCAGATGCCCGTCAGATTTCACGTAGCGCTGCCGGAGTTTTAACCGCTAGCGCTCAGCCCGGTCGGCATAGGGTGCCTTCAGGTCCGGCCATTCCGTATAAATGACCGTAAAGGTCAGGATCCGGCCCGGATCCGCATGATACAGGGGTTTTAGCCCTTTGTCTGGCCTTATATAAGGGTAATTATATAAGGTTAGATTTATAGGATGAGCTTACGATATGTAGTTGAGTAGGAGCCAATCCCAGTTCATAAAACGCCTATTTTATTAAGTTAAGATCATTACTTGAACACAAAACTGGCAGAAGTAAGGAGCGGGAGGAAAAATAAAAATTTTACTATATAAGGTTGGTACTCTTTGGGATGAATGCAACATGAAGTATGGAAAAAGGGGACTAGTGCCATCAACACAGTTTGTGTGAAATTTAAAATATCCAAAAAATCATATAACACACTGTTATAAAAAGCTTAAATCAATATCACAAAACCAAATCAATTTTATGATACAACTGTAACTATTTTTAAGTGTGATTATTGCAATTCACAGGATCGGTGCCAGAATTGATAATGATGCCAAAGCTAAGACACCTATCAATCAATAATCCTGTAAGGAGATAAGATGATTCATATACGTAAGATATTATTTAATATGATGGTTTTTTCACAGATACTGATGTCTATTCATGTACAAGCAAATGATAATACTTATGAGAAAAAATTAAATACAATTAAAGAAATGGCAATCACAATTTGCGGTGATATCAACCCAGCAATCAAAGAGGTGAAAACTAATCTTTCAGTTGAAGCTACAGCTCAAACCAATACTCTTTTTTCTAGCCTGGTAAAGGGTTCGGGGAAAGTATCGACGGGGTTTGAGGCAGGGGAATATTTTGGAGTGTTGAGAAAAGACCTGGGAGAAGATATTAAAAATAATCGTGATTGTAGAATTAAAGTAGTAAGTGACCTAA
This sequence comes from Pantoea sp. C1E2, assembly GCF_056491465.1. Classification (NCBI taxonomy): domain Bacteria; kingdom Pseudomonadati; phylum Pseudomonadota; class Gammaproteobacteria; order Enterobacterales; family Erwiniaceae; genus Pantoea; species Pantoea sp. C1E2. The sequence continues at coordinate 118,849 of NZ_JBSZHT010000003.1, read as the reverse complement.
GTGAAAAAATACTTGGTAAATCTCCTGACACCCCCTCAACTGAACAGGGTAAAAATGATTATGTCAATATAATAAATAAAGGAAAGTGTAGTATTACAGTTATCGGCAGTCAAGCTTCTCAACTATCATCATCTTGCGACGAGATTAAAAACCCATGAGATGGATAATTCTAATTCTCTGTATTTTAATAACAAAACCGATACAAGCCAGTAAAACACCTTCAACTATAGGAAAAGACATAGTAGTAAATAGTGGCATTTGCAGTATGATATTAATTAATAGTAGCGGGGCTAATTTCAATATGAAGTGCAATCCTGACCAGAAGAAAGAGTTCCCTGAGGATTCCATATTCCAAGTAATTTTAGGGTATTCACAGGCCGTTCCTGCTATCGCTGGGGTGATAAATTGGAGATTTGTTGACTTAGCTAACAGTGATATCAAGATAAAGGTAGATGGAAAGCAAGTAGTCAATGAGGATCTTACCAAACCGTTTGATGATGCAGTTCTAAGATTAAAAAGCGGCGTGCACACGTTGCAGATCGAAACAAACCTATCATATTTTGCTTACAATGGACAACAAGCTGATCCAGCAAGTGCCAGGTGTCAAGCTGTACTAAATGTACAGGCGCCAGGAAAAATTTATCCACAATTCATCTTAAACCAATCTCAAGACGGAAGTCTTTACCCAATAAAATGCGGCTTCAATATACTTTAAAAGCAACATGTTTAAAAATCTTTTCCTATTCTCTACCTCAGCCACATAAATTACATTAATCACCATAGCTTATAGAGAAGGAGTGTGTGCATACCCCCAACCTTAAATTGGTGAAATTTAAACAATTCAGTACCAATAATGACTATTTTAAACGAACAAATTTAAAAGCGTGGTTACTTAAGGGCTTTTAACAATAAATTATGCGGTTGCAATGTGTTTTACTTTGACAGGCCTCTTTATGCTCTATTTTTCAATACCATCGACTTCAGTATCTGTTGATAAATTATGAGGTGTTTATGAAAAAAATAATAATTTGTTTGGATGGCACTTGGAATAAACCAAGTGAATTGGAAAGCGATACCTCAGAGAGTAATGGGGACACGAATATATATCGCCTGTATAAGCTTATTAAGAAAAATGACATAAATCAGATAACATACTACGATGAAGGCGTTGGAACAAAATGGTACGATAGCATTATAGGAGGTGTTACGGGAGTAGGTCTCTCTGAAAATATAATTCAAGCTTATGATTTTCTAAGTCACTCATGGCAACCAGGCGATCAAGTTTTTCTTTTTGGCTTCAGTCGCGGAGCTTACACAGCACGTTCTCTAGCAGGAATGATTTACAGTTGCGGTTTATGCAAGCCTGTGACTGGAAGTAATGAGTCCTTATCGAGTAATGCATTTAATGTTTATAAATACGGAGACAAAGAAGAGCGAAATTCTTTCAAATCCCAACATCAAGTTTGCCCTATAGACACTATCGGAGTATGGGATACTGTTGGAGCCCTAGGAATACCATTAACATTACTTAAAGGAATAAATAGTAAGCTATTCCAATTTCATGACACAAAGATAAATAAAGAAGTTAAGTATGCCTTTCATGCACTTGCATTAGATGAACAGAGAGAAACTTTTACGCCAACGTTGTGGAACGAATCAGAGTTGAATGATGGGCAAACAATAGAGCAAGTTTGGTTTTCGGGTGTTCATTCCGATATTGGAGGTGGCTATAAAGAAAGTTATTATTCCGACATCACACTTAAATGGATGATTAATAAAATAATGGATAGAGTTATTTTTAGTGACGAAAATTATGTTTACTCAAAAGATTCATCGCAAGAAATACACGACTCGTATAAAGTATACTTTGGTGGTCGCATATCAAGAAGTTTACCAGTTTATGATGGGCGCTTACCCTTCTTACATCGAAGCGTCGTAAATTGCTTTAAAAAACCCAGCTATAATTGTTTGGCTTTATCTCATCTAATTAATAAAAAAACTCTCTCACCATATAGAGTAGTTGACTAATAAACACTTTATAGCCTTCACCTTTTAATCAAGGCTAGTCGGAAACGGCAGATGAAGGCCAGCAGTACGTTATCGTAATAACTGGCGACTAGCGAGTGGAAATAAAATTCTGCCATGCGCTAAGCACAGCGCTCATTTTTATCTGCAGTTTCGTGATCATAGTGAGGGATCAATTGATGCAGTTACTACAATCCTATTGCATCCATATGCTCAATGGCGCTGACTGTAACCAAAGACTATAGGGTCTTACGCAGGGCATGGATGTTGCCAAAAGACAGGTCACGGGTGAACAAAAATTCGTCATCAAACTTATGGTGCGCGATTCACTCATCGGTTTGAGTGCGAATTACAAAAAGAAAATGAAGCGGCTAAGCACCTTGGTGGGCACGTGTAAAACAATGCCTTCCGTGTGGGCCTATCAAAGGACAATAGTCATTTTTGGCTCCCATTAATGCCAGATATTTGGCATCATCCTGTTGATGAGCATTAGATGAAACTGCAGACATAGGTAAAGCAGGTCAGAACTGCTATCAGACATGATATTGGCCAGATCTGTGCCCGTCACGTTCATTGCGGACGGCCCGCCTGTTATCGGTGGAACTTACATAAACACATAGTAGTTTATTTTGCTACGGAAGAGGGCCAAAGGATTGGCGTTTTAACCCATGAAGGTGATAACTAGGTACAGCCACTGGTTCGCATCTGGATACCTTATTTAACATAATTAGCATTATGCGCACTTTGATTATAGAGGCAAAGCTAACCTGGCCGTTCTGGAGATGCGGATGTTTTCCTGGACTGTTATGTTGTGATCCCTAGATGCTGCCGGTAACTTACCGGACTCATTGCACCTAATGATATTTTGATCCGGCTCTCGTTATACCAGCGTATGTACCTGTCCAGGAAGCACATAAAATCTTCCAGCGTTATGCCCGCCCAGCTTCTGCCGTAGTACATTTCATTTTTGACCCGCCCGAAGAAGCCTTCACACGCTGCATTATCCGACGAGCAACCTTTGCGCGACATGGACCTTATAAGACCCGATGTGTTGATACGATCCAGCCATCCCGGCCACCGGTAATGGCTGCCTCTGTCGCTATGTATCACCGGTCTTTCATGTTCTCTGAGCGTATCGATCGCATCATCCAGCATGGCATTCACCAGTTTTGCATCCGGCCGTGTTCCTATGGTCCAGCTCACCACCTTGCCATCAAAACAGTCAATGACTGGCGACAGGTAGACCTTGCCGGCCGGAAGCTGGAACTCAGTAATATCGGTCAGCCACTTCTCATTTGGCCTGCAGGAGCGAAAGTTTCTGGCGAGAAGATTTTCAGGTGCCTGGCCGATTTCTCCGCAGTAAGCGCTGTATCGCCGCCGCCCTGCACGCTTAACTATCAGCTGCTCTTCAGCCATCAGCCTGCGGACAACCTTTTCTGAGATGTGCGTGTTGTTTTGACGGAGCATCGCGTGGAGACGCCGGTAACCATAGCAGCGGTAATTTCCCTCAAAGATCTTAGCTATGGTTATGCGTATTTCCGCGTACTTGTCATGCAGACGAAGGCTCGCTTTGTGATAAAAATAGCAACTTCGTGCAAGCTGCAGAGCACTTAGCAGTTCAGCAACGGGATAACTTTCCTTAAGGGCATCAACGAGTTGGGTTTTCTCCCTGTTCTTCAGGGTCAGGACGCTGATGCCCATGTCTTTTTTTATCAGTTCATTCGCTTTTGTCAGGATGTCACGTTCAAGCTGTAGCTGATGAACCTGCTGTTTAAGCTGCTTTACTTCATCGAGCAGTGCATCCTGCTGCTTATCCGGTGGAGCTGATTTACGTTTACGCATGGATTGATAAGCCTCATCGTCGATCAGGTCTTTCTTCCATTTGTACAGGAGCGGAACGCTGACACCTACCTTTTGTGCAACTTTAAGTGCCGTTCCGCGTCGGGTGCAGAGCTCGCGGACAGCCTGAATTCTTTCTTCCTGACTGAAGCATTTATTGGTGTTTGAGCGAATAATCAGGGGCCGCCGTCCCGGATAAATCTCTTCGATCCAGCTCTTGAGTACTTCGTTGCTGGGAAAGCCAATGGCGCGGCGCGTATAGGCCAGGCAACCGCCGTGCGTGAGGTAATGCTCAACCGCAGCGACTTTCTGCGCGTGTGAATAGCGTTTTCTGGGCTTTAATTCCCTGGGTAAGTCTCCGTATTCCTCAAAAATCCGAACCCACCGGCCAAGCTGTTTAACGGACGGATAGCCCAACTCCCTGACAACAACGGTCAGCCTTTTGCCATACCTGAAGTAAAGCTCGACAGCACGGATACGATCCTCATATGAGTGCATGAATTATCTCCTGAAGATCCAGGAAATCGTCCGCACCCCCTTTTAGCTAGTTCATAATGTCACCCAGATGCGGCGCGTATGCCACCTTTCTGGGAGATTTCTGCTGATGCTGGTGACCATGTCGAACAAAGAACTTCACCGTCTTCCCGTCATTCAGGCTGTTATAGAAAACGTCTGCGTCGCCGTGATGCGGCCTCTCAGCTGGATCTTACCGAGCGTCAGGTTCAGCGGCTGATGAACCGCTACCGCGAGTCTGCTGCAGTCGGTCTTACCGATGCACAGCGTGGAAAGCCCGGCACACATCGCATCGATGAGAGTCTTCGTCACCGCATACTGACGCTGCTACGTGAAATTTCTTGGATTTCGGCCCCAGACTTGCCGCAGGAAAATCACAGGAGCGCTATCTCCACTGAGACGCTGAGATGCTGGATGACCGCCGACGGACTATGGCCTCAAGAAAGCAAAAATATTCCACGGTAGTTGGACGGATACGCTGTAATTACTGCTTTAAGAAGCCAAGGTGGCAGGACTATCATCATTAGCTGCTCAATAATTATATGTCAAAAAAATTCATCAAATGCTTTCCTCGCAATATCCCACTCTGTGGGATCGGCTAAATGCTTTAAACCAGTGCGTAACTGACATATGAAAATAAACCTGCACTTTTGCAGAGCATTTCAGGGATCGACTATAATTAACACATATGAATGTTATTCGAACTTCTAAATTAACTCGCAAGGAACATCAAATTTTCTTATATCTACCCCCCCCATAGTAGTGCAGGGCAACCATCATTCGTGTCGCATCTTGATTAAGAAAAAACTGTGACGACAAGGTGGTAGTTTTTTGTTCCGAAAATCACATTATTTACAAAACTTACAGCATCAATATATTCGACCTAATAAAAAAAGTTTCCACAAAGGGAAAGTTAACTTTCCAATTTTTATATTTCCCCTCACCCTAATACTCCGTAAATGTAAATCAGCAGCATCTTCCGCACTGCCATTGAAATAAATAGTCATTAAGGAGAACGTACTATGTTGTTCGATGAAAAGTCTCTAGCCACTATCCCAATGCGTCCGGCTAATCTGGCTGCTCCCTCACCCGTGAACTCTTGGCCAGGTCAATACAAAGCCGCGATGTTCCTTTCCTTCGATGTTGATGCTGAAACCGCCTGGACCAGTAAAGATCCCGCTCATGCTGATCGTCTTGTTACGATGTCATATGGGGGTTATGAGAACCGCGTTGGCGTGCAAAAACTACTGGAGATGCTTCGTGACTTGAAACTCACCGCGACTTTCTTCATTCCCGGCTGGGTCGCAGATGTTTATCCAGGTATGGTAGAGAACATCGCCGCGGATGGTCACGAAATTGGTCACCATGGATATCACCACTTATTACCCGATCCGGGTGCTGATTATTTCAGTGATGAGATCTTCAAAGGTTTTAATAGTTTAGAAAAGCTCGGTATTAAGCCTATCGGCTACCGGGCGCCATTTGGTGAAAATTGCTACGAATTATTGAGAGTGTTGCAGCAATCAGGGATCAAGTATTCAAGCTCATGGCGTGATGATGTACTACCCTATCGCCATGTTTATCCTGACCAGAATCCCGGCATAGTTGAATTGCCCGTCACCGCCAGCTATGACGACTGGATGCACGGTTTGTGCGCTCGTTTTAGTCCTCGCACCATTCTTCCTCGCGAGCAAGTGTTATCAATGTGGCAGGACGAGTTGGATGAAGTGCGTGATTGGGGCGCAATGGTGACGACCGTTATTCATCCACAGGTAAGTGGTCGACCGATGCGTCTAAGGCTACTACGTGAATTCCTACAGTATGCAATATCAAAGCGAGATGTATGGATTACCAGTGGTGAAAAAATATATGAGCACTATTTGAGCTGCGAAGAGAAAAAATAATTTCAACTGGACTCTTATTTATCGGGATTAACGCCATGCGACTTTCAGTGAAAAAAATAGCTCTAGTTATTGGCTGTGCTCTGGCCACGATTTCAACCGTCTCTCAGGCGAAAGAACTGACTGTTGGAGGCTATCCGAGTTATCCTCCGATTGATATGCGCGATCCAACAAGTGGCAAAGCTATGGGATTTGATATTGATTTTGCCAACGAGTTGGAAAAAGAGTTGGGCACTAAGGTTAATTTTTCAGAGACCGCTTTTGCGCAATTGATTCCTTCGTTACAGACTGGGCGCCTGGACTTCTTCCTGAGCGCCATGAGTGATACTCCGGAGCGACAGAAGAATATTACTTTTGTTGATTACTTGCAGTCAGGTACGCAGTTAATGGCATTGACTGCAGATAAAAATAAAGGAAATACACTGACAGATTATTGTGGTAAGCGCATCGCTGCTAGCCGATCGACTAATATTATTGAACAACTCAATAACTGGAGTGAGGCACACTGTGTTTCAGCAGGAAAACCTAAAATGGTTATACTGGGCGCAGAGAATAATATTGATGCCAGAATGCAATTGAAGCAGAAACGCGTTGATGCCATGGCACAAGACAGCCTGACAATCCCTTATATTCAGCAAACTGAACAAGACACTTTCACGACTATCGACCAACCGATTAACTTCAGTTACATGGGTATTGGTGTGGCTAAGGAGAATGTCACGTTGCAGAAGATGTTGCAAAAAGCATTGCAGAATATGATTGATGATGGCCGTTATGCCGCGTTGATAAAAAAATGGAATCTGCCACCCGTGAGTGCGGTGCCTAAAGCGATGATTAACAGCAATCCCGCTCAGTGACCTTCGCCTCCGTGTAATGCGGAGGTTTTTGTGTCTCGTCGAGATGGCTGCTTTTCTTTATCGTACAAAAAGCGTGTAAAGCATGGAGAGTAATGATGAGTCAGGTATTGGAGAAGGCTTTTTGCTTAGTTGATTTAGTCGCTACAGGCAAAGTCACATTGACCGAAATTGCTGAAGCTGCACAAATGTCACGTAGTACCACTCACCGATTGCTGGCTTCACTGGTAGAGGCTAAATACCTAGGATTTGAGAATAAGCGATACAGCTTGGGATACAGATTGCTCGAATTAGGCAGAAAGCAGATGTGAAGCGCACAAGGCGTGGAAATTTTAAGTATTTATCAATATAATCAATGGAATGCCGCTATTCACAAGGATGAGAGATGAAATTATTTTCTACTGACCGGACCGATGTATATCTGCTGACCTTAGACCATTCAATCAGTTTTCAGCGTTACTTGCTTGATAACAGAGCCAATTTCGCACCCTATGAACCGCTGCGAAATGACGAATATTTCACAATCAATAGCGTAGCTGAAAGGATCAGTAATGCGCTACTTGATTATGAAGAAAGAAAGTGCCTCCTTATGGTTTTCACCTTAAAGGGCTATAACAAAATTATAGGGAGTATAAATTTCACCAACTTTATATTCGGTGTTTTTCAGGCATGCTATCTGGGATTTTCAATCGACCAGGATTATCAGGGTAAGGGCTTGATGCATGAAGCGCTGAAAGATTCAATTACTTATGTGCATGATAAGTTTAAAATTCATAGAGTAATGGCTAATCATCTTCCTGATAACTTACGAAGCAATAAGACTCTACGCAGTCTTGGATTTTTAAAGGAAGGTTATGCACAATCTTATCTGAAAATAAATGGGCTTTGGCAGGACCACATACTTAACTCGCTTATCCTTCCAGAATAGTTAAGCACTTAATTAAAGCTATTTATTAATTTTCATCAACTCTCAAAGCAGAGTTAGTTCTTTTATTAAAAACCTACTCTGATAACAATCGGGCATCTCAGATTTGCCTGAACGGAGATGCGGATGTTTTCCTGGACTGTTATGTTGTGATCCCTAGATGCTGCCGGTAACTTACCGGACTCATTGCACCTAATGATATTTTGATCCGGCTCTCGTTATACCAGCGTATGTACCTGTCCAGGAAGCACATAAAATCTTCCAGCGTTATGCCCGCCCAGCTTCTGCCGTAGTACATTTCATTTTTGACCCGCCCGAAGAAGCCTTCACACGCTGCATTATCCGACGAGCAACCTTTGCGCGACATGGACCTTATAAGACCCGATGTGTTGATACGATCCAGCCATCCCGGCCACCGGTAATGGCTGCCTCTGTCGCTATGTATCACCGGTCTTTCATGTTCTCTGAGCGTATCGATCGCATCATCCAGCATGGCATTCACCAGTTTTGCATCCGGCCGTGTTCCTATGGTCCAGCTCACCACCTTGCCATCAAAACAGTCAATGACTGGCGACAGGTAGACCTTGCCGGCCGGAAGCTGGAACTCAGTAATATCGGTCAGCCACTTCTCATTTGGCCTGCAGGAGCGAAAGTTTCTGGCGAGAAGATTTTCAGGTGCCTGGCCGATTTCTCCGCAGTAAGCGCTGTATCGCCGCCGCCCTGCACGCTTAACTATCAGCTGCTCTTCAGCCATCAGCCTGCGGACAACCTTTTCTGAGATGTGCGTGTTGTTTTGACGGAGCATCGCGTGGAGACGCCGGTAACCATAGCAGCGGTAATTTCCCTCAAAGATCTTAGCTATGGTTATGCGTATTTCCGCGTACTTGTCATGCAGACGAAGGCTCGCTTTGTGATAAAAATAGCAACTTCGTGCAAGCTGCAGAGCACTTAGCAGTTCAGCAACGGGATAACTTTCCTTAAGGGCATCAACGAGTTGGGTTTTCTCCCTGTTCTTCAGGGTCAGGACGCTGATGCCCATGTCTTTTTTTATCAGTTCATTCGCTTTTGTCAGGATGTCACGTTCAAGCTGTAGCTGATGAACCTGCTGTTTAAGCTGCTTTACTTCATCGAGCAGTGCATCCTGCTGCTTATCCGGTGGAGCTGATTTACGTTTACGCATGGATTGATAAGCCTCATCGTCGATCAGGTCTTTCTTCCATTTGTACAGGAGCGGAACGCTGACACCTACCTTTTGTGCAACTTTAAGTGCCGTTCCGCGTCGGGTGCAGAGCTCGCGGACAGCCTGAATTCTTTCTTCCTGACTGAAGCATTTATTGGTGTTTGAGCGAATAATCAGGGGCCGCCGTCCCGGATAAATCTCTTCGATCCAGCTCTTGAGTACTTCGTTGCTGGGAAAGCCAATGGCGCGGCGCGTATAGGCCAGGCAACCGCCGTGCGTGAGGTAATGCTCAACCGCAGCGACTTTCTGCGCGTGTGAATAGCGTTTTCTGGGCTTTAATTCCCTGGGTAAGTCTCCGTATTCCTCAAAAATCCGAACCCACCGGCCAAGCTGTTTAACGGACGGATAGCCCAACTCCCTGACAACAACGGTCAGCCTTTTGCCATACCTGAAGTAAAGCTCGACAGCACGGATACGATCCTCATATGAGTGCATGAATTATCTCCTGAAGATCCAGGAAATCGTCCGCACCCCCAACCCGGTCATCTGTGCTTAGCTTCAACACTCCAGTCTCAGGTGATGCGGTCGGTGCACGCGCATTCAATCGCAGATGTCGTTGATTGCCGTAAAGACGCCTTGAATCCCTCCCTGGAGGTTCTGCAGACTCATCACTGCGGCATTCCTCGCCATCCTCACCTTCATGTCAGAGGCGTGCAGACCTTCGTCCGTGAGGCTACTGGCTGCAAGTCTTTCATACACCATCGAACTAGATCTCTCCCTAATGGGAGAGGGGATTTACAGCACAATTAGTTGAATGGGAGATGAAATGCAAAACTCATCAGCATTCATCAATACACATCCCGCAGATAGCGCTTCTCCTGCGCCAGGTGAGTCACCCATTCGGCAGCGGCGGCGGTGCTCATGCCGCCATGCTGCTGGGCAATCTGACGCAGGGCCGCGTCCACATCTTTGGCCATACGGCTGGCGTCGCCACAGACACAAAAATAGGCTCCGTCCTGTAACCAACGCCACAATTCAGCCCCCTGCTCCTTCATGCGTTGCTGGACATAGACTTTCTCTTTCTGGTCACGGGAGAAGGCAGTATCCAACCGCTGCAAATATCCCTCGCGCTGGAACGTCTCCAGCTCTTCATGATAATAAAAATCAGTGGCGGCGCACTGTTCACCGAAAATTAACCAGTTGCGCCCGCTGGCACCGCTGGCCTGGCGCTGCTGGAGGAAAGCGCGGAACGGCGCAATGCCGGTGCCAGGACCCACCATAATCAATGGGGCAGCCGGGTTGGCTGGAGGGTGGAAGTGCGCTGACTTCTGCACGAATATCGCCACCGCCTCCTCACCCGCCCGATCCGCAAGATAGGTTGAACATAGCCCACCGCGCTGCGGCTGATCGTAACGCACGGTTGAGAGGGTGACATGCACCTGATGCGGAGTCACCAATGGGCTGGAAGAGATCGAATAAAGCCGGGGTTGCATACGGCGCAGCACATTGACTAAATCTTGTGCGGCAATCTGCAAAGAGAACTGCAGCAAAACATCGCAGACATTACGTCCCCACAGCCATTGCTGGAGCGCATCGCGCGATTCCGGACGAAGTCGTTGTGCCAGCGCCGCATCACCGCTGCGTTCAGCGACCATTTGCAGGAGTTCCGGCGTAATACGACCAATCTCAACGTGGCGTTCCAGCACCACGCTGAGCGGCAGTTCATCGCCCTCCTTCAACCTGACAGGGTGATCGGCGGATTCAGGCAGCCGTTGTAATAGCGCGGCAACCTGCTGCGGGCAGTTTCGTGGCCATACGCCGAGCGCATCTCCCGCCTGATAGGGAAAATCATGCCCCTGTAAATCAAAGGCGATTTGCCGGGTCTCTTTGGCCGAACCGGCCTGATTCAGCACACGGTTAATCACGATGTGCGTTGCCAGTGGGTTGTTGCGACTGAACCCTACCTCGGCAACACGCTTTTCCACCACCTTCTCCTCTACAGATGCTCCCACGCCCTCAAGACGGGCAGCGATCATCTGTAGCCAGGCCGCTGCGCTGGCTTGATAGTCAGCATCGCAATCTACCCGCGCCGCTAATGCCTGCGCACCCAGTGCGGCAAAGCGAGCATCTAGCTGTTTGCCGAAACCGCAGAAGCGATCGTAGTTCGCATCGCCCAGCGCCAGCACCGCATAGGAAACCCCTTCCATACGTGGCGCATTATCCTGCTGTAGTGCCTGCCAGAACGGCGCTGCGGCATCGGGTGCATCACCATCGCCAAAGGTACTGGCAATGAGCAGAAGGCGTTTGGTCGCCGTGAGATCGGCAGGTGTCACGTCCGCCATTGCCGCCAGTTTTACTGTTTGTCCCGCTTGCTTAAGCTGCTGCGCACACTGTGCCGCCAGCCCTTCGGCATTACCGGTTGAAGAAGCCCAAAGGATCAGCACCGGATCGGCAACCGGTGCGCTCACTACCGGCAACGTGACAGTATCGGACAGCGGAGTGCGTGCAAATAGCCCGGCTAGCATCCCGTCCACCTGCAGGCGTTTATCATGCGAAAGCGGCGCGCTGGCAGGCAACACCGGCACCCCCAGCGCCTGCTGCACATGATCACTGCCTAATCCGGCGAGAAACCCCTGCATATAGTACTTCTCATCCGCTTCCAACTGCATCACTGGCATGGTCTCAAGGCCCAGTAAAGCCGCAAATGCATCAACCGGTTTCATTAAAGGCTCCTGAGCGCGCTGCTCGGTGGGGTTGACTGGCGAAGGGGTCATGCGGGTCACGGACACCGCAGAAAACTTGAATTCTGGCTGCTGAGAAATGGGATCAACCGCATCACTGGTGACGGCATTCACCGCAAGCTGCTCACCAAACACATCATTCCAGTGAAACGGTGCAAAACAGTTGCCCGGCAATACCCGGTCGGTGATCACCGCGGGCAGTCTTGCAGTGCCGCGTCGTGAGCGAATCTCTAGTTGATCCTGAGGTTGGATATTCAGCCGCTGTGCATCCTGCGGGTTGATCTCCACAAACGGGCCGGAATTGAGCTTGTTCAGGGTCGCCACTTTGCCGGTCTTGGTCAGGGTATGCCACTGATGCTGTACCCGGCCAGTATTGAGCACCAGCGGGAACGTATCGTCCGGCAGTTCGGCGGGGGGCATATCGGGTCGGGCAAAAAACTGTGCTTTACCGCTGGCTGTCGCAAAGCGAATGCCGTTATCTGCCTGGCGGTAACGAAAGGGATGCCGGTCATCCCTGTCCTCAGGCGGACTGGGCCACTGGACGGGCGTGGTACGCAGGCGTGCATAACTCACGCCGCGTATATCGTAGCCGGTGTGGGGATTGTCGAACGCGCGGATCTCGTCGAACACCGCTTCCGCCGATGCATAATTAAAGTCAGCACTGTAGCCAAGTGCACAGGCCACGCGGGCAATGATTTGCCAGTCCGCCAGCGCTTCTCCGGGTGGAGTAATCGCCTGCGACATCAGGGTGATATTGCGCTCGGAGTTAATCATCACCCCTTCCGCTTCTGCCCACAGCGCGGCGGGTAACAGAATATCGGCATAGCGATTGGTTTCGGTATCGAGGAAGGCATCCTGGGTGATCACCAACTCGGCCTGCTGTAAAGCATCCATCACCGTCTGACGATTAGGGGCGCTGGCAACCGGATTAGTACAGATCACCCAGCACGCTTTGATGCTGCCTGCCGCCATCTGACGAAACATCTCTACCGTTCCGCCCACCAGATCGGTGCGCAGCGTACCCGCAGGAATTCCCCACTGCTGTTCAACAAACTGACGGTCTTCTGCCACCAGAACCGAGCGTTGGCCGGGAAGCCCCATTCCCATATACCCCATCTCGCGGCCGCCCATGGCATTCGGCTGCCCCGTCAGTGAAAAGGGCCCGCTGCCACGGCGACAAATTGCGCCCGTCGCGAGGTGCAAGTTACATAGCGCGTTGGTATTCCAGGTGCCGTGGGTGCTCTGGTTCAGGCCCATTGTCCAGCAGCTCATCCATTCTGCTGCTTCACCGATCCAGGTTGCCGCCTGCTGGATGTCCGCCACCGCCAGGCCAGTACGCTCGGCAACTTGCTCAGGGGTGTAATCCGCCAGAAATTCGGGCATCGCCTGCCAGCCTTCGGTGAAACGCCTGATGAAGTCATGATCCACCGCGTTGTTTTTTACCAGCAGCGCCAGCAGCCCATTGAGCAAGGCCAGATCGCTGCCAGGGCGGAGCTGCAAAAAAAGCGACGCTTTTTCTGCCGTTGCGGTTCGGCGTGGATCAACCACAATCAGCTTCGCGCCAGCTTTCACCCGATCCATCATGCGTAAGAACAGAATCGGGTGGCAGTCCGCCATATTGGAACCAATGACGAAAAACAGCGAGGCGCGATCAAAGTCCTGATACGAGCCAGGGGGACCATCAGAACCCAATGACTGCTTATAGCCACTGCCAGCACTGGCCATGCAGAGACGCGAGTTGGACTCAATATTGTTGGTCCCGATAAAGCCTTTGGCGAGTTTAGTGGCGAGGTATTGCGCCTCCAGCGACATCTGTCCAGATACATATAACGCCACAGCGTCCGGGCCATGTTCATCAATAATGGCGCGCAACCGCATTGCACTGGTGTTGATGGCTTCCTCAATGCCGACCTGTACTGGCTCCTGGCTGCGATCGCTGCGCATAAACGCCTGCTCCAGCCGCCCAGAGTCCGCCAACGGCTGGTGGCAACTGTTGCCTTTGGTACACAAACGACCAAAATTACTCGGATGCTGCTTATCACCGCTGATTTTAATCACGCGGTTAGCTTCTACCTGCATCACAATGCCACAGCCCACACCGCAGTAAGGGCAAACACTTTTCACCTGCTTCATCAGTACTCCCGTCAGGCTGCGGCAGAGTCCGCAAGTTGCGTGGCGACAGTGGGATTTTCGATACGCAGTGCCGGATGGCGGCAAAAACGCACTACTTCTCCCACAATCAATAAGCTGGGAGATTGCGGCTGGTAGTGCGCCAGCAGCGCAGGCAAACTCGCCAGCGTCGCCGTGAGCAAGCGCTGATCGGGCTGTGTACCACGTTCGATAATCGCCACAGGTGTGGTGGCTGCCATACCGTGTTCCATTAAGCGCTGACACAGCCCGCTGCTGTGGCTCAGCCCCATATAGAACACCAGGGTTTGCTGGCTATCCACCAGCGTTGGCCAGTCGAGCTGCGGTTCTCCCTCACGGCCATGGCCGGTGATAAAACGCACCGACTGCGCACAGGCGCGATGAGTCAGCGGCAAACCGACCGCAGCGGCACACCCGATGGCCGCCGTAATGCCTGGCACTACATGGCAGATGATGCCCGCCTGCTGGGCAAAATCCTGTTCTTCACCCCCGCGTCCGAAGATAAACGGATCGCCGCCTTTTAACCGCACCACCCGCTGCCCGGCCTGCGCCAGCTCAACCAGCAGCTGATTGATCTGTGGCTGTGCCAGACGATGACAACCGCGCGTCTTACCCACGTCAATGCATAGCGCGGCTGCCGGGACTAATGCCATGATCTCACTGGAAACCAGCCGGTCATACACCACCACATCCGCCTGCTGGATAGCGCGCAGTGCTTTTAGCGTCAGTAGCTCCACGTCACCAGGGCCTGCGCCAACCAGCCAGATCTCACCGGCCCGCAGTGGCTCCCCCTGTTTGAGAGTCGTCTCAAGCGTCATCGTCTGATCCTCCCCTTAGAAAGCCTCTGCCAACTGCACCGCTAACGGGTGTGACAGCGCCAGGGTGTTAACCCAAATTTCACCCTGTTCGATCTTCACCGGCCAGGCACGGACACGTAGGGTGCTGTCATCCGGGCTAATCCCGTCACTCAGGCGGAAACGCTTTTTATACAGTGGCGAGAACACCACCGGTTCACCGGCAATATCACCGAGCAAACCGCGTGATAACACATTGGCCCCGGTGCCAGGCTCGAGATTATCCAGCGCGTAGATCCGGGCCTCGCTGTCGGGGAGATGGAACAGCGCAATCTGCTGCTGTCCGAGGCGTGCCGCCATGCCGACGTTGGCAGGAATATCTGTCAGTGCCGCAATCCGCACCCACTCGCCCTCTGCCACCACTTGCGCCGTAGAGACGGCTTTTTCCTCCGGCAGTGCCGGGCGGATCTGGCCGCGCTGTGGTACCATCACCACCGCTTCGTCTGGCGTTGCGTCATTGAGAAAGGGGCGGAACAGCGCCAGTCGCTCGGGGCTGGCCAGCGTGGTCTGCCACTCACACTGGTAGCGGCTGACCACATGGGCCATTTCACTTTCCAGCTCCGCGCCGATGTTAAGGCTGTCTTGCAGGATCACCTCACGCAGGTAGTCGATGCCGCCTTCCAGATTATCCAGCCAGGTGCTGGTACGTTGCAGGCGATCGGCGGTGCGAATGTAGAACATCAGCAGCCGATCGATAGTGGCAATTAAGGTCTCGCGATCGAGATCGCTGGCAAAAAGATCGGCATGGCGCGGTTTCATGCCCCCGTTGCCACATACATAGAGATTCCAGCCTTTATCCGTGGCGATCACGCCAATGTCTTTACTCTGCGCTTCGGCACATTCGCGGGTACAACCCGACACCGCCATTTTGATTTTGTGCGGTGAACGCAGCCCCTTGTAGCGCTGCTCCAGCGCCAGCGCCAGGCCGGTGGAGTCCTGCACGCCGTAGCGGCACCAGGTAGAACCGACGCAGGATTTCACCGTGCGTAACGACTTGCCATAGGCATGCCCGGTTTCAAAACCGGCATCCACCAACTCACGCCAGATCGCCGGGAGTTGTTCCTGTCGTGCGCCAAACAGATCGACCCGCTGTCCGCCGGTGATTTTGGTGTAAAGCTGGTAGCGTTGAGCCACCTGTCCAATGGCAATCAACCCTTCAGGGGTGATTTCACCCGCGGGAATGCGCGGCACCACCGAGTAAGTCCCGTCTTTTTGCATGTTAGCGAAGAAGCGATCGTTGGTGTCCTGCAACGGCAAGTGCTGTGGCTCCAACAGGTAATCGTTCCAGCAGGATGCCAGCAGCGATCCCACCAGCGGCTTACACACTTCACAACCGGAACCCTGACCAAAACGGGCGATCAGCGCGCTAAAGCTGCGGATCTGATGCACGCGGATCAGATGGTAGATCTCCTGGCGCGAGAAGGCGAAGTGCTCGCACACATCCTTTTTCACCTCCACCCCGAGCTGGGTCAGCTCATGCTCCAGCACCTGTTTGAGTAACGGAACACAGCCACCGCAGCCGGTACCGGCTTTGGTGCAGGCTTTCAGGCTACCCATTTCACTACAACCCGCCACCACCGCCGTGGAGATATCGGCTTTACTGACGTTATGGCACGAGCAGATCTGTGCGCTGTCCGGCAGTGCTGCGACCCCCAACCCTTTGGGTTCACTGCCCGAAGGTTGGGGCAAAATCAGCATTTCAGGCTGGGCGGGCAGCGGCATGCCGTTGAGCATCATCTGTAACAGCGTGCTGTAGTCGCTGCTGTCACCAATCAACACCGCGCCCAGCAGCAGTTTGCCATCGGCGGAGACCACGATTTTTTTATAGATCTCATTGGGTCCATCACGCCATTGATAGCTCTGACTGCCCGGTGTGCGACCATGTGCATCGCCAATAGAGGCCACTTCAACGCCCAGCAGCTTGAGTTTGGTACTCATATCGGCACCGGTAAACAGGTTCTCTTCGTCGAGCAGGTGATCGGCCACGCAACGCGCCATTTGATAACCCGGTGCGACCAGGCCAAAAATTTTCCCGTCCCACAGCGCACATTCGCCAATGGCAAAAATGGTGGCGTCGGACGTCTGGCAGCGATCGTTAATCTCGATGCCACCACGCGGGCCACGGCTCAGACCGGCGCTCTCCGCGAGGTTATCGCGTGGGCGAATCCCCGCTGAGAACAGCAGCAAATCGGTTTCCAGATGGGAGCCATCCGCAAAGCACAGACGATGCTGTGCCTGTTCTCCATTAACAATTTCTCGTGTCTCTTTGCTGGTGTGCACCTGAACGCCCAGCGCTTCGATTTTGTGGCGCAGCATCGCCGCCCCGCCCTCATCCAACTGTACCGCCATCAGACCCGGGGCAAATTCCACCACGTGGGTTTCCAGCCCCAGTTGGCGCAGTGCATTCGCCGCTTCTAATCCCAGCAAGCCTCCGCCAATCACAACGCCGCTGCGCGCGGTTTTGGCCTGCGCCGCAATCGCATCCAGATCGTCAAGGGTACGATAAACCAGACAACCGGGACGATCGTGACCGGGCATCGGGGGAACAAACGGATAAGACCCGGTCGCCAGCACTAACTGCTGATAGTGTGTCTCTTCACCGTGCTCATCAATCACGCACTGACGTTCCGCATCCACAGCGCAGATGCGGCTAGAGGTCCGCAGCGTGATACCACTGTTGGCGAAGAAATCGGGCTGCACCAGCGACAGCGACTCCGCGCTACGGCCAGCAAAGTACTCTGACAGGTGTACGCGGTCATAAGCTGGCAGGCGTTCTTCACCAAACACCACCACCTGGTAGTGCAGATGAAGCTGGCGCTCCACCAACTGTTCAAGAAAATAGTGGCCGACCATGCCGTGTCCGACCATCACTAATACGGGCTTTTGCATCTCGGCTCTCCTTATGCGGCTTTCGGCTGTTTTTCATACAGGAACTGCAACACCTGCTGACGACACTGCTGATAGTGGCTGTCATCCGCCAGCGCAACGCGCGATCGTGGGCGCGGTAAGTCAACCCGCATGATTTCGCCTACGGTGGCCGCCGGGCCATTGGTCATCATCAAGACCCGGTCAGAAAGCAGCACGGCCTCATCCACATCGTGGGTGATCAACACAATGGTGGTGTTGAGGCGCTGCTGAATAGCCATCACCGCATCCTGTAAATGGGCACGGGTTAAGGCATCCAGCGCCCCGAATGGCTCATCCATTAGCAGGACTTCCGGTTTCATGGCCAGCGCCCGGGCAATGCCGACACGCTGTTTCATGCCGCCAGAGATCTCGCCAGGACGTTTGTTGTGGGCGTGCGCCATCTGTACCAGTTCCAGGTTATGCATGATCCACTCGTGCATTTCGCTTTTGTTCATCTCGCCACGAAACACCTGCCGCACCGCAAGCGCCACGTTTTCATAGGTTGAAAGCCACGGCAGTAGAGAATGGTTCTGAAACACCACCGCACGTTCTGGACCGGGTCCGGCAATTTCACGGTTATTGCACAGCAGCCCACCGCTGCTCGGCAGGGTCAGACCGGCGATCAGGTTGAGCAGCGTCGATTTGCCACAACCGGAGTGGCCAATCAGACTCAGGGTTTCCCCCTGGTGAATATCAAAACTGACGTTGTCGAGGGCCAGGAACTCACCGCTGGCGGTGTTAAAACGCTGGCTCACCTGCTGCACACGAATAACGGGTTGATTACGCATCATCCTCTCCTTAACGGTTGTCATAGCTGAAACGACGGGCGATCCACATCAGCCCCTGTTCCAGTAACAGGCCAACGGCACCAATCACCAGGATGGCAACGAGAATGTGTTCCACATTGAGGTTGTTCCACTCATTCCAGATCCAGAAGCCAATGCCCATGCCGCCGGTCAGCATTTCGGCCGCCACAATCACCAACCAGGCGATGCCAATCGACAGACGCATGCCGGTCAAAATGTTGGGCAGTACCGCAGGTAACAGGATTTTGCGCATCACGGTGAATTCCGACAGGCGTAACACACGAGCCACGTTCAGGTAGTCCTGTGGGATATGGCGCACCCCTTCAGCGGTGTTAAGGATCATCGGCCAGATCGAACAGATAAATATGGTCCAGCTGGAAGCCGGTTCTGCACGTTGAAACAGCAGTAAACCAATCGGTAACCACGCCAGCGGGCTGACCGGGCGCAGCAGCGAGATGATCGGGTTAAGCATGTGAGCCACAAAGGTAAAACGGCCAATCAGGAAACCGGTTGGGATCCCCACCAGCGCAGCCAGCCCAAAGCCCATCGCCACACGCTGTAACGAGGCCAGCACGTTCCAGCCAATCCCCTGATCGTTTGGCCCGGCAATATAGAACGGATCGGCGAACAGGCCGATGGCGGCCTGCGCGGTTGACCAGGGAGTGGGAAAGCCCTTGCTGGTGATGGCCGCAATCTGCCAGACAACCAGCAGCAGTGCGATACCCAGCACGGCGGGAAAAGCCCGTTGTAGCAGCGGACGTAGCCAAGGGCGGCGCACGCGCGGTGCAGGGGTGGGTTTCGGCAGCGCGACAATCTCGGCGCTGGTGTGACTTTCCACCGTCAGCGGAATGATCTGAGCCTGATTTTTCATTGCTACCTCGCTTATTGCTTAACACTGAAACTGTTGGCGTAGGCAGCGGGGTTGCTGCCGTCCCAGCGCTTGCCATCGATAAGCACGCTGCTGCGCATTTCGCTATCTGGAATCGCGACGTTGCCTACCTGCGTCGCAGCCTGTTTGTAGATATCAATCCGGTTCACCTGACGCGCCACGGCAAGGTAATCTGGCTCCTGCTTTAACAAGCCCCAGCGCTTATGCTGCGTCATAAACCACATGCCATCGGAGAGCCATGGGAAGCTCACTTCGCCATCATGGAAGAAGCGCATGGCGTGATCGTCCTGCCAGCTTTGGCCGATACCGTTTTGGTACTGACCGAGCATCCGCCCGACAATGGTCTCTTCTTTGGTGTTGATCCAGGCGCGTCCGGCAATCACCTGCGCGGTTTCCCGGCGGTTAGCCTCTGAGGCATCGATCCAGCGGGCAGCTTCCAGCACGGCTGCGGTCAGTGCCCGCGCGGTATTCGGATTGCTGTTGACCCAGGCTTCACGCGTACCCAGCACTTTTTCCGGGTGATCGGGCCAGATCTGCTGACTGGTGGCAGCGGTAAAGCCGATGTTGTCGCTAATGGCGCGCTGGTTCCACGGCTCACCCACGCAGTAACCCACCATGTTGCCGATTTTCATGTTCATCACCATTTGCGGCGGCGGCACCACCACGCTGCGGATATCGGTGAGCGGATTAATGCCTGCGCTGGCCAGCCAGTAGTTGAGCCACATGGCATGGGTGCCCGTGGGGAAGGTTTGCGCAAAGGTGTAGGTGCCAGCCGGGTTGGCGGCGACTTTTTTCTGTAAGCCCGCAAGGTCGCTGACACCGGCATCGTGCAGCGCATTTGCCAGAGTGATCGCCTGGCCGTTCTGGTTCAGCGTCATCAGGCAAGCCATGTTGCTCTGCGGACCGGCGAGGCCCATTTGCAGGCCATAGAGCTGTCCATAAAGAATGTGTGAAGCGTCCAGTTCACCGGAGAGGAGTTTGTCGCGCACCGCTGCCCAGCTGGCTTCTTTGCTTGGCACCAGGGAGATGCCATACTTTTTATCGAAGCCTTTTACTGCGGCCATCACCACCGAGGCGCAGTCGGTCAGCGGGATAAACCCCACCCGCACCTCTTTTTTTCGGGGGCATCGGAGCCTGCCGCCCACACGCTGTTCATCAGCCCTGGCAGTAAGTAACTGCCCCCCAGCGCGGCACTGCCCAGCAGAAACTGACGGCGGTTTATCTGGTTTTTTATTGTGCTGTTATCACTCATCCACGACACCTTCACGCTAATTCTGACGAAAAAAAACGGCGTCCATAAGCCCGTGCAAAGTGCACGCTTATGGACGCCGTTATCCGGTTACTCTGCACTGACCGCCGTTGGCCAGGCTGAGTAAGTTATGTGGGGTTTAATAAAGCAACTGCTGTGCCAGGTTTACCTCCCCTTGTGAAATGCGTGATTCTGGCGTTTTTCCGCCTGAGAGGTTCTTCGCCAGCACGTCTTTGCACCGCCAGTGCACATACACGCACCTTTGGTGTGCATACCTTGCTTAGGGACTTTCCTGCAAAATGTCCGCCACCGCCAGCATCGCCGTGGCAATCTCTACCAGCTTTTTGTTCTGATTCATGGCCATCCGCCGCAGGGTTTTATAGGCTTCTTCTTCTGACAGCGCACGGTGCTGCATCAGCAGGCTTTTCGCCCGGTCTATCGCTTTGCGTTCGTTGAGCGTGGCACGCAAGGTGGTGAGCTCATGGTCGAGCGCCTGTAAACGCCGCGCCTGCTGTTGTACCAGGCTGAGCAACGAGCGGCTGAGCTGCGGTGTGACCCCCTCATCATTGGCCAGCCATTCACCTTGTTCATTGCCTGCATGCGGCATAAATACCGCATAGCCGCCCTCGTCCTGGGTGTGCTGCTCCATCAGGCTGGTGATATCAGCCCGTTGTTCATTGTTAGCCTGTTCCTGTACCGCAATGCGTGCGCGGCACAGATCCATCAGGCTGGCCTGGAGCCCATCTTCCAGTTGTTTCATGCCATCAATGCGTTGGGTGGCGACACTGAACCAGCGCAGGCTCTCCGCTTCATCTGCGCCCTGGCGGGTGCGCCGGGTGCAGGCAATACGCCGCAGCCGTTCAAATTCACTGTCCGGCGTGAGATCCAGCCAGCGCTGACGATAGGCCACATCACAGAACTCAGCAAAGGTCGCGAAGCAGCGATCCTGGCGTTCAATCAAATCCAGCAGCGTGTGCTGTGAATGTTCATCGAGTTGTCCGGCGGCCAGTGCGGCCACGCCAGCGGCACGCTCCTGCCCCGCCAGCTCTTTGCCCTGCATAAAGCTGAACTGGGCAATCAGCGCACGCGAGATGGCGGGCTCTGCGGCGGCATCCGAAAGTTCAAAGACCAGCGCCAGCAGATGGCGAATGGTGTCATTGAAAAAGGCGATGGCATCCTGCGCCGTGAGCTGGCACACCTGCTGGCGCAGCGCGGGCAACAGGCTCAGGGCATAGACCACACTCGCGACCCGACTGAGTAACCGACTGGCCTGAGGCAGGGCCGCAGTGAGTGTTTCAAGTTGGTCGAGGTGGTGTAACAACGCAACCTGCGCCGCGTGCACATCCTGTGCGCGTTGCGCCAGTTGCTCGCCACACAGGCGGCCCTGAGTACAGAGATAGAGGTTACTGGTGCCGCGTTCGCGCTGCAACATATGCACCATCTGGCTGATTTTCCCCACCAGTTCGCCGGTTTGCAGCAGGTAACGCAGGCTGTTGAGTTCACACTGGCGTGATGCCAGCAGAAATCGCACTGTGGTAGCAGAATCAGCGTTCATCGCGATCGTTCCTGAAGAGATGATGACGTAATCCCATGCAAACGCTGCGCCAGGATATAAACGGAACAAAATAGGGCGACAGGTTCTGCTTTTCCCGATTAACAAATAATTTACACCTGAGGTTGTGCTCCCCCGACGCCAACTTGCTTATTTAGTGCATAAGGATGTTTTTGAAGTACTCCATTAGCTTCCGTCTGTTGCCCTCCTGCTCTACAACTTAAGGCGTGATGCGTAACGGAAAATGCAGTAAGTGCATTTTTCAAGGACCAGTTTACAAAACTTTTCAGGTAGTTTAGCTGCCTGAAAGAATTGTTACTTTCTCTAGGTCAGAAGCCTTGCTAGCAGCCCGCGCAGCGTGTAGGCAAGGTTACCGTCTTTGTCGATATTTTCAGTCTGGATAAGTCCACGGGACTGAGCAGAACTGGTGGAGACTAAAAAAGGTTTTAAAGAAATGTCCGCTGTGTGGCAGTTATAGTCATTCGAATCCTCAGTTCCCGCATCAGACTAAGCCGGCTCAGCAATGTCAGCATTGCAGATCCTGACAGACTTTATGCCGTTTTAAAGCGACGTTTCCGGTGTATCATCACGAGAGCTACAATTACCGCCACTGCAATTATCGCGGCCCCCCGGAAGACGACTGTTGAATCTCCTGGGATGAATTCCATGAATGATGATAAAAACTGGCCAGAGAATATAGCCATGGAAAGCCAGGCAAGGTTGCGTCCCCGGACGCGAGCGTGACTCTGCTCGACTGTCATATGATTCACAAGCGGCACCGACAGACCAAATCCACAACCCATTAAAATCCCGCCAGCGATGTAGAACACTACATTATCCGCGAATGAAAATATGAAATGTCCGGCAGCGTAGCAGCTAAACGCCGTGTATAGGGTTCCGTACTCACGTAAACGCGCAATGAGGCGCGGCATCATCGCAGCAGCCCCGACGGCGACCAGTGAGATAAACGACAGAAAGTATCCGGTTTCTGCCGCCCCAATAGTCATGCGGTTAAACACCTGAGGAATGATGATAATGCCGGTGAAGAAACAGATCATGGACAGCAGGGCTGCAAAGAGCACAGGTGCTAATCGGGTCGCACTAATCGGTTCACTTTCACCGGCGCTATCATTAGTCTTTTCTGTACAGGAGGGTAATGGTTCTGGCACAAATGCCAGCTGCATAGCCAAAAGAACCCAGGCAAAAAGATAAAGCAGAAACGGCCACTGCCAGCCAAGGGTCGCAAGTAATCCGCCTATAAACAGGAAAATGACACCGCCCAGCTCTATCGACATTCCCTGGGAAGCGATCATTTTCAGGCGAGCCTGACCGTTATAAAACGAGGAAATCAGTCCTGTTCCTGCTGACATGACGATGGCGGTCGCCCCGCCAAGCAATAGCCGGTCGAGCATGACCGGCACAAGCCCGTAAAGAAACATGCCGGCACTTCCCAGTAGCCCATACAGGAACAGGCCCCAGCAGAGCGCACGATATGTGCCAGCACGGTCAATAAACCAGCCGGCAAATGGACCAAAAATGACCACCCCGAGTGACGGGACAGTGACAAGCCAGCTTGCTGCTTCGGGTGTACCAAGATGTTCAGCAACCTCTGTCAGCCCGGGCACAATCACACACCCTACCATGATGGTGAGGCAGGCAACGGCCAGGAGCGTGAATGCTCCCGTTTTTTTAATCTCAGCCATAGTTACTATTTATCCACCTATCGGTTATCAATCCCATTATTCGGTCACATTGTCGACATGTGTTTCTGTTCAGTCAATGCTAAAACTGTCAACCGAATGTCAGCGAACGGGCTGGCAATCCTTAAGTATATGAATTAGTTAAGCCCGCTTTGTCAGGCTTGCTATTCCTAAGGAGCAATTTGGGTTTGTCAGCCGACAAGAACACTTCTGACGAACCTGCGTGTAAGTTCACGCAGGCTGTCCGGATAATGGACATATGGTCCGTTGCGGATTCACGGTCAAAACAGGAAAGCGGATAAATGTTCGCCGCACCAGCCCCGGCGATCGCAGTCAGTGAAAACTGTACAACAGTTGAAATGCCCACAGCACCATCGTTGCGGGAATGCATTAAAGACATAGTGAATCTCCATAATATTGGAGACGCTATGGTATAAATTACCCCCAATGACGAGATAACGTTTAATTGACTTATCTTATTGAAATCGCGCCATCATCAGACCACATTTCTGCATTCAACCATCAGACCCCATCCGCAGGCCTGGAACGTTGCTTCTGGCGATTCGGTGAAGCTTACCGGCTTGCCGGATAGCGCAGTCGGACTGAGAACCCGGGCAATGCTGGGGAACTGGAGAAGAATAGCAGAATCAGCTTGTTGGGAAAATGTTCAAAAGAAACAGCACAGAAACACACTGCTCTTGCGAGACTGAGACAGGCGTGACGGTAAAGAAACTAAGCATGAGCATCAAATATCGACTGGAATAAAGATTAGAATGGCGCGGGTGATTTTTGTATTCTGAAAACTCAACGTCTTTCATATAGATGCATACAGAAAATGCTCCTTCTTCTGAAATTCCTTCATCCTTATTTGATGTTTTCCAATCTGGCGGCCTGGGGCCTGGCTCAGAACCTTGAGGGCCTCGGGATCTTCCACTCTATAAATGACCTGCCCTTACAGGTCGGCAGGGACGTTATCTATCCCTGGAATATCAGCCCGACGCACGGCGTTAATGGATTATCGGGTTTAATGACTCTCTTGCTCCTCCCGATCGCATTCCTGAATATCCGAGCCGGATTTTACCTGAATCGGTGCATGGGCTGGATAAGCCTGGTTTTATGGATCTCGCCAGGGGCGCTCAGCCTGATGGGTTATGTGCCTGACTTAAATAGTTTCGGCCCTGAGGTGTTTCGGTTTGGGAGTGGTTTTACGGGCAGTGTTCCCTCTGCGGCAGCCCTTTTATTTATCTCTATGGTTACCGGCTGGTCAGTCATTATGCTGTTCAGCGCGCTCTGGAAAAAAAACACCTTCAAAAACGCTTATGACCATATCTGGTACGTCTTAGGCCTGATAGCGGCTCTCTATTTTGTAACGGACAGCGGTCTGCCTTCATACAAAGAAGACCTTTCAGAAGCAGGCGAACGCACCACCCTTATCATGCAGCACTATCGCAACGGCGAGCAAAACCTGGACGTGCTGTGTAAAGAACCGGGTGTGAAAGATCAGGTTCCAGATTTATGTAGTCTGGCGCCAGAAATTCGATGGTCGCTACAGGACAGTTTTTCTTCAAAAGACATTTTGCGGGCCAGAATAGATTTACCCGACTGGGTGACAAGAGTTGCGTACGATCGGGACATCGGTAAACAAATTGAGGCGTTTAATGCTCTGGCATGTTCTCCGCATTCGCTCAGGGGTGACTGTGATGTTGTTCCCATTGAGATGGATCTTAGCGGTGAGGATTATAAAACGCCCAGGGCTTTTTTAACTCCAGCCTATGCCCATAGACTTCTGCGACTACATCAATCCATGCAGAAAGCCGACGCACGCATACAGGATATCGAGCAGGGACATAACACGCGCTATTTTGTGTTTCTTACACTGGCCTTTGTGGCGGGCGGTAAGCTTGCAAATACGTCCAGGTCGATGGTCAGGCATGATACGGTTCGCCCTCGCTCATGGCTGTTCACCGGCATAAGGTTCATCGTTCACAACACGCTGCTGGTGATAAAGTTCCTTACAGCAGAGCTGGTCTTTCCGCTTCTGCGACGTCTGGTAAAACGGGTTAAAGGGCTTACCGCCCGGGTTAAAACCAGACCGGCCAAAAGCGCGGCAGAACATGATGTTTCCTCCGGAAAAGAGTAACCCGTTAACGATCATGCTGTAACCTGGAGCGGGTGCAATGAGAGCAGCCTTATAACGCATCCCAGGAGACTTGCCTGACAGAGGCCGGTCTGATTCCCAATAGGTTAAGCTTGCGAGACTTTTCTAACCACTCCTCCTCGCTGCGGCACGCTATGGACCATTGTGCCGCAGCAACGGATTTCTGAAGAAAAAGAGCCTGGAAATAAGCCTCATCAACCTCAGACAGAGAATGTGACCTGCCCCCAGTATTAGATACAACCTTCAGTTAGTAATGTCGGTTGGTTGACCCTGACCCCGAATATGATCCAGGCATAATCAGGAATAACCGGCTTCAGGTTGGTTGCTAATTCTGGCAACCGGCAGATTTTTCGGCGAATTCGGATGGAGTCATCCAGCCCAGCGCAGAATGAGGGCGACTCTGGTTATAGTGTATGCGCCAGGCCTCGATTTTGCATCGCGCATCCTCCAGAGACATGAACCAGTTCTCGTTCAGGCACTCCTGCCGCAGCCTGCCGTTGAACGACTCTACTGTGGCATTATCCGTGGGCGTGCCTGGCCGTGAGAAGTCGATCCGGATATGCCGTTCGTACACCCACTTATCCAGCATTTTTCCTGCAAATTCTGAGCCATTGTCTGTTTTCAGTAGTTGCGGTAACGGACGTCTCAACGCGATGCTGTCCAGCATTTCAGCCACTTCTGAAGAGCGCAGGTTCTGGCCTACGCAGATCCCCAGACACTCGCGCGTATAAAGATCGATTACCGTCAGCAGGCGGAGCCGGCGACCGTTAAACAACGCATCGGAGACAAAATCCATCCCCCATACGTGACCCCTGCGGCTGTGGCTGACGTTTCAGCGCAGATTTATTACGGCGGGGGCGTTTCAGCCGGAGCGATAACCCCTGCTCGCGGTAAAGCCGGTAAATGCGCTTGTGATTATCGCGCCAGCCTTCCCGTTTCAGCATGACGTGGACCCTGCGGTAGCCATAGTGGATGCGGGTTTCGGTTATCTCCCTGATGCGCAGTCGCAGCGCGCTGTCATCTGCCGCAACGGAGCGGTACCGGAACGAACTGCGGCTGACCTGCAGCGCAAAGCAGACCTGTCTTTCACTGGCACCGTAGCGGGTCTGTAAGTCCCTGACCCATTCGCGCAGGCGTGCCAGCGTCAGCTCTTTTTTGCCAGCACGTCCTGCAGCATGGCCTTGTCGAGGCTCAGATCGGCAACCAGCTTCTTCAGGCGATGGTTTTCCTCTTCGAGCTGCCGCATGTGCTTCAGTTCTGAAGGAGAAATCCCGCCGTACTTTTTGCGCCAGGTATAAAACGTGGCGTCGGAGATACCCAGCTTGCGGCAGACTTCCGGCACGGACGTACCCAGCTCAGCCTGCTTCAGGGCAAAGACAATCTGCTCTTCGGTGAATCGTGACTTTTTCATCGGCACAACCTCCGCTCAGGGGAGTCATTATCATGCCGGAATTCTGTTTCTGAATGGAGCAGGATTTTGGGTCAGGGTCACATCTTTTTGCTATAAATAATAGGAACCAGAGTTGAACTGGTATAGCCACTGTAGATAAGATCATTATTATGATGAAATAACTTCACTAAACCCTCACGTCCATATACTGTTAAGGGAGCGCCGAGATTACTTCCACAACCTAAAAAACCATTCTTACAAAGCATTATTTCTTTGCCAAGGCGTCTTGTATGAGGACAAGTTGAATAAATACTCTTTGCTAAGTTAGCCTCAGGATAAACTGATAAAACCTCCACTCGTTCAATGTCATACAAATCAATTAAAAGCTTTGTCAGCAAAGGCCATACTTCATAACTTTTAATGTCCTGACGCTCAATGATGCTAAGAAATCTCCTTATCTTAAGGCATTTCACAAATCTCTCCCCGATTAACCAACAGTACTATATTAGATCGTATGGGGGTATAATATTCACCCCCATTGATTATTTGAGTAATTTCGGTCCTGCTTTGCTAATCTCCAACCCAAACAAATTGTGTTTAAATTTGTCAAAATTTTTAATAAAAAGTTTTGCTAAATCAGATGCTTTTTCATTCCATTCTGTATCACTCCCCCAGGATGATTCTGGATCAAGGACAGAAAAATCAAGCCCATTTATAAAAACTGGCATAGACAAATCGAATATTGGCAATGAAATCATATTGGACTGGCTAATCTCGTCATTCAGAATAGAGTTAATAATTCGACGAGTATCCGCTAGAGAAATCCGTTGATTCCTTCCATTCCATCCCGTATTAACCATCCACACTTCGCTGTGAGCATTTTTCATCCTTTTCAAAAGTGTTTCTGCATAGACTGTAGGATGGAGCGTTAAGAAAGCTGCACCAAAACACGCAGAGAAGGTGGGTTGCGGTGTCGTAACACCACGCTCAGTACCAGCGAGTTTGGCAGTAAATCCAGAAAGAAAATAGTATTGCATCTGTTCCTCAGTCAAACGGCTGACAGGAGGAAGAATTCCGTAGGCATCTGCCGTCAGGAAAATTATCTTGCTAGCATGTCCGGCACGAGATGGTAAAGGAACGATATTATTAATATGTGTAATGGGGTATGATACGCGAGTATTTTCCGTTTTACTGCTGTCAGAAAAATCAACACTTCCATTATTTTTTATAACTACATTCTCAAGTAAAGCTCCAGCTCGTATTGCATTGTAAATCTCAGGTTCATTATCTTCGTCAAGGTTGATTGTCTTAGCATAGCATCCCCCTTCGAAGTTGAAGACCCCATCAGCATCCCAACCATGTTCATCATCACCAATAAGAAAACGTTCAGGATCTGTTGATAATGTTGTTTTACCTGTCCCAGAAAGCCCGAAGAAAAGTGCAACATCACCTTTTTTACCAACGTTAGCAGAGCAATGCATTGATGCTATACCTTGGCGCGGCAACAGGTAGTTCATAATACTAAACATACCCTTTTTCATTTCTCCGCCGTACCAAGTTCCACCTATCAATTGGATATTTTCGGTCAAATTGAAGGCTATAAAATTTTCTGAGTTAAGCCCCTGTTTTTTCCATTCATTGTTTTTAGCTTTAGACCCATTTAGTACTAAAAAGTTCGGTTCAAAATCTTCGAGTTCATCTTCTGAAGGCCGAATGAACATGTTTGTAACGAAATGAGCCTGCCAAGCTACCTCTGTTACGAACCGAACTGCCAGTCTGCTTGCAGGATTAGCACCACACCATGCATCAACGATGAAGAGCTTTTTTCCACTTAATTGTACGACAACACATTTTTTGAGAGAATTCCATACATCAATATCAATAGGTTTATTATCATTTTTATTTTCTAACCCATCATTCCACCAAAGTGAGAGATTGGTGTTTTCATCTTTAACGAAATATTTATCCTTGGGAGATCGACCAGTAAACATACCAGTGTCGACACTTACAGCCCCTGTAGACGTTAAACGTGCCTTCTCATAACCAATTAAATCATCTTCAGTCTCGTAATGGAACAAATCAGCGTAAGTTGGGTTATAGATAATTTCTGCGGGTGCTTCTATACCCTTCTCTTGCAAATACCTTTTTACATCCAAAATTGAAGTCATGCCTCACCTCATTAAACTTTAAACATATATTGTCAAGCCTTTGAACGTCAGATCTCTTTGCTTCTCTCGCGCAATTCAACATTAAGAATTCGATCATTTTCTGAGTAATCAACATGGCAATCAATAATATGCACTCCATGATTAGCTATGCAGTATTCTAATAGAGGCTGGAATTGGCTCGCACTATTCACTCTGTGACCATGTGCTCCATATGATTCCGCATATTTTACAAAGTCTGGATTCCCATAATCCAGGCCAAAATCAGTGAACCCCATATTTGCCTGCTTCCAGCGAATCATGCCATAACCGTCATCACGCAAAATTACCACAGTTAAATGCATGTTCAGTCTGACCGCAGTCTCTAACTCCTGACTGTTCATCATGAACCCACCATCACCGCATACTGCTATGACAGGGCGACCTGGGTACACTAAGCTTGCAGCCATTGCAGATGGTAAACCTGCACCCATAGTTGCAAGAGCATTATCTAGCAGAACTGTATTTGGTCTATGAGCTTTATAATTACGTGCAAACCAGATTTTATAAATACCATTATCTAGCGCAACTATTCCCTCTGAAGGAAGTGTTTTCCGTATGTCTGCTACCACACGCTGAGGATACATTGGGAAACGTTCATCTTCATTTCCCTCAACAATCTGTTTTTCATTTGCATCCCTGATTTGTAATAAACGGGTAAAGTCCCAATGATCGTAATTTTTCAGCGCCTCGCCTATCTGCCACACTGAATTCCCGATATCACCAACTACTTCAATTTGAGGAAAATATACTGCATCTACTTCTGCTGATCTAAAGCTGATATGAACAACTTCAGTACCCCCTCTAACCATGAAGAAAGGGGGTTTCTCAATAACATCATGGCCAATATTCACGATTAAATCAGCAGCTTCTATTGCCCTATGTACGAAATCACCTGTTGACAAAGCAGCGTTGCCCAGGAATCGAGGATGTCGCTCGTCAATGACTCCTTTACCCATTTGAGTCGTAATGAAAGGAATGCCAGTTTTATCTACTAGCTTTCGCAATACACTCGCTGTCATTTTTCGATTCGCACCAGCACCTATTACTAAAATAGGACTTCGTGCACTTTGAAGCTTATCTACGGCAGCACTTATAGACTTGTGTTCTGCAAGTGGCCGACGATGCAAACTTCTCGTAATAGGTGTGCTGTCAGTTTGTTCTGCTGCGACATCCTCAGGGAGTTCAAGATGAACAGCTCCTGGCTTCTCTTCCTCAGCCAGTCTAAAAGCCTCTCTGACCCGAGCAGGAATATTGTCCGCTGAAGCAAATTGGTGCGTATACTTTGTTATAGGGTGCATCATTCCACATACATCGATTATCTGAAAACGCCCTTGTTTTGATTTCTTTATAGGTTTTTGTCCAGTTATCATTAACATTGGCATACCGCCAAGATATGCATATGCACCGGCTGTGACTAAATTCGTCGCACCTGGACCTAACGTAGACAAACTCACACCAGTTTTACCGGTTAAACGACCGTAAGTTGCCGCCATAAAACCCGCGGACTGTTCATGCCGTGTCAATACGAGGTTTATATTGGATTTGCGTATCGCCTCTAGCAAATCCAGATTTTCCTCTCCAGGAATACCAAATATATATTCTACACCCTCATTTTCCAGACATTGCACTACCACATCAGCAGCCTTAGACATGTACATTACCTCTGCGTAAAGATTAAAAATATAACTGAATCATGCCTCCATATTAAAATAGAGGCATGTTGGTATTTAATTATCTAAAATTTGATTTATTTATCTCAACCAATTTGGTGAGCTGTATTATTTACTTTGGAGGAACTAGTTGTTTTAAAAGGTTCAATTTTACCGACGATTACCAGATAACTAAATGCAGCAGTGATGCATGCGCCGCCGGCCAGCATTAATGGTATGGCAAAAGAGCCTTTGGTCAATTCAACCATGAATCCTGTAAATGTTGTAATCACAATACCGGCCAGGTTTGAAGCAAAGTTTTGTATGCCTGCAATTGATGCAACATGTCTATCAGTCGGCGCAACATCTCCTGGTAACGACCACACGCTGGCCCCCGTGAAAGCAAGACTCCCATAAGAAACAGAAAGTAAGCACATGATTAAATGTATATTAGTTGTGAAAGCCGATAAGGTAATTACTGATGACATTAATAACCCCCCAACCAGGCAAGTTTTTCGCGCCGCGGTAAGACTCCAACCTCTTTTGTAGAGAGAATCTGAAACAAAACCGCCTAACCAGCCTGCCGGAATTGCAACTAAGGCTGGGATCATACCTAACGTCCCTAATTCCTTAAGTGAGAACCCCTGCGACTGAATTAGGAATGCTGGGAACCAAGTAATAAAGAAATAATTAGCAAGGTTGAAACAGAAAAAGCCTAACATCATTCCCCATAGTGTACGGTGCCTGAAAAGAGATCCCCAAGTAATTTTTGAATCAGTTTTCTGCGCCGGATCTTTATAAGCATCTTTTTCAGAATTTTCTAACTTTTTTGGGTTACGGTAAATAGCATACCATCCTATTACCCAAATGAAACCTAATCCGGCTGCTATTAAAAATGCAGCCTTCCATCCCAAAGTGCTTACAATAAGTGCGACCAGTGGAATTGACAATGCAGATCCAACTCTTGATCCACTGTCATAAATACTGGTTGCAAACGCTCGCTGTGAGGGTGAAAACCACTGACTCACAATTTTAGAGCATGCCGGATAAGCACCAGATTCACCTATTCCCAGTAGCAGCCGACATCCAAACATAGTAGCTATGCTATTTGCACCTGCAGTTAAGACAGTTGCAACTGACCACCAACCCACGGCGATTGGTAATGCTGAACGTGATCCTATTTTGTCAACCAGCCAGCCAGCTGGCATTTGCATGAATGCATATGTCCAGAAAAAACCGCTTAGTAAAAGTCCCATTTCGGCGGGGCCAATACCTAAATCTTTCTGTATTTCAGGTGCTGCAATTGCCAGATTAGCACGATCAATGTAACTGATCGCGATGGCTAAAAAGCAGAGGGACACCATTGTCCAACGCATGTTCTTCATCGCACGCCTCCTCTTTAATTGTAATGGCGCAGCTGCAGGGTATAACTTTTATGCAGGCGTAGCGTGACCGCCGCATTCTCGGATAGATTGTAAGAGTTACTGCATTCAGACATCATGATTCAGAATAAAAGCGATTTATTCTGAATCTGATTTTATAATCCAAAAGTAAATTTAAGCCTTATAGATTATTAAGGCATATTAGACATATGCACCAATTTGCCAGGGTACAAATTCCTGCTGGCCGTATCCATGAATTTCACTTCTTGAGGGTTCGCCAGACGCTAATTTTAATAACTGCTCGAAGAGTTCTTGTCCCATTTCCTGGATATTACTTTCACCATCAAGAATTTTTCCGCAGTTCATATCCATGTCATCCGACTGCCGTTCCCACAATGCTGTATTAGTTGCAAGTTTGAGTGAGGGTGCCGGGGCACAGCCAAATGCGGAGCCACGTCCGGTCGTGAAGCAGATTAAGTTAGCTCCACCAGCAACTTGACCAGTGGCTGATATCGGGTCAAAGCCGGGCGTATCCATAAAAACAAGACCGCGGGTTTTTACAGGCTGAGCATACTCATATACATCCATCAGGGGGCTCGAGCCAGCCTTAGCAATTCCACCCAATGATTTTTCCAATACCGTTGTTAACCCACCAGCTTTGTTACCTGCTGAAGGGTTATTGTTTACTTCTGCGCCATGGCGCGCGCAGTATTCTTCCCACCAGTGAATTCGATCAACCAGTTTCTGACCAACAGCGGGTGATATTGCCCGACGAGTGAGCAAGTGCTCAGCACCGTATACCTCAGGAGTTTCCGATAGTATTGCGGTACCGCCATGTTTGACAAGAATATCTACTGCAGCACCCAGAACAGGGTTTGCTGTTATACCAGAATAACCGTCAGAACCACCACACTGCAGGCCAATAACAAGCTCACTGGCTGGCACTGGTACGCGCTTAACGTCATTCACAATCGGTAGCATTTCTTTGATAAGACTTATTCCATACGCAACAGTTTTGGTTGTCCCGCCGGTATTTTGGATAGTAAAGGCTTTCAGTCGATCCCCTAGCTCCAATCCCTGCGTCTCCAGAAGTTTAGGGATTTGATTAGTCTCACATCCCAGCCCAACCACCATTAGGCCGCCGAAGTTTGCGTGGTGCGCATAGCCACCCAGCGTACGCTGCAACAGTGCCAGCGCTTCTCCTTCTGAATCCAGCGCACAACCACTTCCATGGGTTAGCGCAATTACACCGTCAATATTGGGGAAGTCCGATAATGCGGCAGGATTAATATCGCGTCTGAAAAAATCTGCGATCGCTCGAGCAACGGTTGCTGAGCAGTTTACGGAAGTCAAAACCCCAATGTAGTTTCGCGTTGCAACACGACCATCGTCCCGCACTATTCCCTGAAAAGTAGCTTGGTCTTTTTCATGAATCGTTGGTATGGCATCTTTGCTGAAAGCGTAATCACGGGAAAACTCACCCATTACAAGATTATGAGTGTGGATATGCTCTCCTATTTTGATGAACTGGCTTGCAAATCCAATGATTTGCCCATATCGCTTAACCGCACAGCCTTCCTCAATATTATGAGTTGCAATTTTGTGGCCTGGCTGAACACTGTCTACAGAAGTGATATTTTCTGAAGGAATGAAGGTGCCGGGATTAATTTGTTCAAGTGCTATTACGACATCATCAGCAGGATTGAGCCGGATCACCCTAACACTCATCGTACTTTCATCGGGTTTATTTAAAATTTGCATAGCAGTTAACCTGTACATTCTCAAAAGCACTAACCGAATAAATCGGTAGTGCTTGGTTTTATTTAGACTTCAGTACCTGTGTTTCATTTTCATGACATTGTTTAATATGTAGCACGCCCACCGGAAAGATCGAATACTGCCCCTGTACTAAAACTACAGGAAGCAGAACAAAGCCACGCAACGAGTTCTGCCACCTCCTCCGATTCTCCCAGACGCTTCATCGGGCTTTTATCGATCATTGTCTGAACATGCGAGGGCGACATCTGTTCAAGAAGCGAAGTGCGTACGGCTGCTGGCGCAATCGCATTGACCCGGATTTCAGTCTCTGCCAATTCCTTTCCCATCGACTTCGTCATAGCTATTACTCCAGCCTTAGCCGCACTATAAGCAGAAGCATTAGGTGTCCCTTCTTTACCTGCAAGGGATGAGATATTGACAATGCGGCCCTTTCCAGATTTACGCATTTCTGGAATGACTGAACGACACACATTGAAGGTACCAACAAGATTAATATCTACAATGCGCTTCCAGATTTCAGGGTCATAACTATCAAGGGGAAGAGTCGGTCCCGCAAACCCTGCGTTATTAACCAAAAAATCAATCTTCCCATATGCAGCTATAGTTTCTTGAGTTGCCTTTTCAACGCTTGCGGGGTCAGCAATATCTACACGCCACTGATGAGCAGTTTCCTGTGGAGCAAGATCCCACACAACAACCTTCGCACCTTTTTCCGCAAAATAATTTGCAATTGCAGCGCCTATACCGAGGCATCCACCGGTCACCACTGCGACCTTATCGGCAAAATTATAGTCGGCCAGACTCTCAGCATTAACGGATGAATTGTTTGACATAATCTTCACCTAAACCGACTTCCTTAAAGTGTTTTTTACACATTTCAATTTTGGTGAACACATCTTCATAGCCATTCCCTTTGCCCCATGGATCGGTGTAATACATGATCCCATTAACCTGGAAATAAGTAATCATTTCCTCAACATCTTCAGGGACATACAAGGTATGAGTTTCACCAGGTGGCTCAAAAACGTAACTGCCTTCGGTTGCTTCCCAATCATGCTCAAGATATTTCCAGCGGCCCTTAAGTACGAATCCATGAACGGTTTGCGGGTGTCTGTGGCGGCTTAGAACCCCAGACTTGCGAACCTTGAGCAAGTTCATCCAATAGCCCTGACTAGCATTTAAACACAACGGCCGAAACCAAACGTTTTCTGCCTGTGGAACCCACAAACGGTCGTCTTCTGGGATCGCATTAGCAATAACAATCTCAGGAAGAGCTTCCGCAGGATTAGGGTATTGGTAAGGCATCATTGGTTGTTCTTCAATTTTTTCTACTGGCATGGGTAATTCCTTAATGTGGACAACTTGTTTACATTGTGGACTAACATTAGCAACAGCGTTTTCAAAAAACAATAACAGTGGGGGATTAGTAATGTGAAAACGTCTGTTAGCTCACAAAATATTGAAAATGGTGTGTAATGAACGACACCTGACCAACATGGCATGAAAGGGTGGTATATGGCCGAAAGTGATTATCGAATGAGGTGTGATAAATGAGGATTTACAATGAAGTAGTAAAGACTATGCCCCGTACATTTCATGGGGCATAGATTCTTAGAGAGGTGAGGCACCCAATGGTAATGGTGTCGCCACAATGCGGTCCGAGATTGCTGTACAAATCTCTTTTAATGGAAGTATAAAAGCCTCTTCCACGTTCTCTGGCTGACGAAAGCGCAACGTACTTACGCTGACAGCAGCAATAGGTTTACCATTCCTGCCAAGGATAGGGGCGCCAAAACAACAGATCCCAGGCTCCTGTTCTTCATCATCAATTGACCATCCCCTTGCACGAGTAAGCGCTAATTGGCATCTGAGGTCATCTTTTGTAACGAGAGAATTCGGAGTAAGCATAGGAAAATGGTCGGGCAATTCTTTCAGAATTAACTCACTCTCGGATTCACTGAGCGCAGCAAGAAAAGCTTTACCGACTGCGGTAGAATGAAGAGCAACGCGAGTTCCAATGCGCGAACTCATTTGAACAGCACTCGGGCTTTCAATTTTTTCGATGTAAACCATATTCTGGCCATTTAACACTGCCAGATGCACCGTTTCACCTGTCAGGTCACGCAGACGCTTAAGATCTTCGGTGCAAAGTTGTCGAAGTTCAGAGCGGCTCCAGCTTCGACTCGCAAGTGCAATGAGCCGGGGTCCAAGGGTCAATTTCGCCGTAATTGCCCCCTCTTCAAGCAATCCTTCTGCTATAAGTGCAGCAACAGTGCGATAGACAGTGGGGCGCGGATATCCACTAAGTTTACTGAGTTCGGGTATGGTTAATGGTGCCGGACTATCAGCAACAAGTTGCAATAAATGCATAAACTTGCTGAAAGCGGCTGTGCCCGCGATTTGAGATGGGCTTGTTGACTCTGAAACAGGTATTTGGGTCATTGCGTCGAAACCCTAAAATGTTTGATAATCTGAATGATTATCCTGATGAAGAGCCATGTGTCAACGGCTGCCAATTTATTGGACACTCAGTGGTCATGCTTGTGGAAAATCGTGCCAGCACATTATTAAGTAATGGAATAAGCACTTTAAAATGGGCTTAGATCCTATAGAGCCAAATATTTCATGAGAGTGAGGAAAACTATGACATGGATTTATTAACTTCATTCTTTATTAAACACTTATCTATCATCAATATTGTAATCAAGTGAGAATGAACAAAAACCATCGCAAATAACTTTATTTTCCTCCTTCTCTTTCTGCTTTTTTAAATTCATATGGTGTGACCCCATACATAAATTTAAATGCGCGAGTCAATGACTGCTGGGAAGAGAATCCATAATCGATAGCCGCATCTATTATCTTTACATCATTGCTCAAGAGTTCCAGTGAGATGAAATAAAGTTTCCGCCTTCTGATATAAACACCAAGTGTTACCCCCATTTCCGATTTAAACATTCGGGGAAGATGTCCTACACTATATCCACAATATTTTGCAAGATAGGATAACGTGAGTGGCGACTTTATTTCCACCTCAATTTTTTTTAACAGTTCATCTATCACCTTCTTATGAAAATCATCAGCCATCGTTGTTATCCAAATCAATAAGCTAGTAATTAAAATAACCTCAACATAAACCGCATTACGTGAGCTGCGTTATTTTTCTTAATTATATTATTGAACATCACACCGGAAAACAATCTACCTACCTTCCTTAAAAACCTCAAAAAGACCCCAAATTGGTTAAGAACAAGCCTTTTAAGGAGGAGATGCTTCTCATAACACCACTTCCATGACATTTTTTAATAGATTAAAAGTCAAATATTAAATGGAGTAACCACATTTACTTTAGAAAAAATATCAGCATTATCTGTAGCAGGTAAAAAGCCATGAAAAGTAAGCAATGTCCTAAATACGAGGCGCGCATCACTTTGTAAATCATGCTGTATAACAGCGTTAATTTTACGGTCATTGAGAAGAAATCTATTCTCCTCATCTATATCATGACCAATATAGCAAAAAACCTGGCGATCAGCATGATTAAAAGCTCTGAGGATAGCTGCATTACCCCCGCCAACACAATATACTGCTTTAAGGTTTGGATGTTTATTTAATGCTTTCAACATAACGTCAAAAGTCATTCCATCTACGCCATAACCCTCGCTGATCCAAACAGGACTGATTGATGGTAATAGGGTTTTCATCCCCTGACAAAAACCCTGAACACGCTCTTCCTCGCCAAGAAATTTCTGGCTACTCAATACAACAGCAATATCCAATTGAGTATCCTTCAGCCACTGAGACATTAAGTACGCTGCGGTCATGCCTGCTGAATTATTATCCATACCCACATAGCGTAAACGTTTACTATCAGGAACGTCTGTCACCATGGTGACTACCGGAACACGGTGTTTCTGCAATTCCTCAATGGTTTTGATGATAGTTTTATTATTCTCCGCCTTGAGAATGATGCCATAACTATCATTGGCGCATTTGAGCATGAGTTTTCGCATTTCATCCGTGCTTATCGTCTCCACACAGTGGAAACGTAGTTGCAACTGGAACGAAGAAAAATGACTCATTTCTTCTATGAGTGCGTCACAAACTAGTCGGCTGAATCTTTCAGGCGTATGAAGTATAACATCGAGCGGGATACTTCGGCCGGAGGCCAGGCTGGTTCGCTCCTGCAATTCCAGGTCTCTAATAGCCTGTTTTATACGGCGATCAGTTCGGGCATGCACGGCCCCTCTGCTATGGAGTGCACGGTCAACTGTCGCCTTGCTCACGCCAGCCTGAGCTGCAATTTGTTTAATCGTAAACTTCATTTTGAGGTCTTTTTGAGGTCTTTAAGTTCTTTTGTTATGTAAATGTACATGATAATGTTTTGCCGCGTAACTGAAGTTATCAAAAAATTTAAAAAACATTTAACTCTACTAAAGGATTTTAATTTATAAGTACACAAATTTATAAGGTTAATGCATGGTTAACTTCATGCCATAAGTCTATTTAGCATTTCTGACGGAAGTGCAACAGATTCAATGGTCATAATATTAATTATAACTCCTTTATAATTTTAAAGGAGCGGCTTCCTATGGCTTTTTTCAAGAAAAGGTAATTTCACACAGGGAGCAATTAAAGCAATAGCCGCTTAGAACACTATTTCTTATGAAATAGTATTAATTAATGCAAGGGTTAATAAAAATGAAGAGTAGTATGTCTATTTTTACAAAGATAGTGGGGATATTTTTACTAATCCTCGGGCTAGCTTTGGCAGGGGGTGGGGTTTACTTAATCAGCCTCGGTGGTTCATGGTTTTATTTGCCGGCCGGCTTGGCAATGGCAGGTTGCGGTGCCGGTTTCTTCCGCGCTAAATCCTGGACGGTTCATTTAGCTTTTGTCTTATTAGCATGCAGTTTAATTTGGGCATTCTCAGAAGTCGGTACTGATTTCTGGCAACTTGTTCCGAGAACAATTGCCTTCCTCATTATCTTCCTGCTGGCGGCTTTGTTTGCACCTGTGCTGACAAACACTAAGGGCCGACCGGCTCTGCCTAAGCTTGCTTCCTTATTGGTTTCCCTCGTAACTTTTGCATCACTGGTAATGATCTTCGCTAATATGTTCCGCGCTCATCCCGAAGTGGAAGTGAGTGCGGATGCACCACCTGCAAAAGTTATTGACCAGGCTGCAGAAGACAATAGCGGTGATGACTGGACAGCCTGGGGGCGTAACACCCTTGGGCAACGTTTCGCGCAATTTAAACAGATCAATACCACCAACGTTAAAGACCTGAAAGTCGCATGGACATACCGCACTGGTGACCTTGCGATTGATGGCGCTGAATACCAAACGACACCATTGAAAGTGGGCGACACGATGTATATGTGTACGCCGCTTAGCAAGGTAATTGCAATTGACGCTACAACGGGCAAAGAGAAGTGGCGCTTCGATCCACAACCGAAAATCTTTGAAAGCGACAAGGGCTGGAAGCGATGCCGTGGGGTAGGCTATGCCGATCTCGACCAGTTGTCGACTAATAACTCACCCCCTGGCGGGATTGCCGCGACGTCTGTTTCCTCTGTTGCAACCTGTCGAAAACGCATCATTGAAACCACTATTGACGCCCGCATCGTGGCGCTGGATGCTGAAACCGGCAAACTGTGTGAGGACTTTGGCAACGGAGGTTACGTCGATCTGACGCTGAACATGCCGGCTGACGCCAAAGGAGGCCAGCAGGGTAGCTATAACGTGACCTCTGCCCCACTGGTGGCCGATGGCGTGATAATGGTGGGAGGCCGTCTCAACGATAACCTAACCACTGGCGAACCCGGCGGCGTAGTGCGTGGATATGATGTAGTCAGTGGCAAAATCCTTTGGGCCTGGGATGCGAAACGCGGCGCCAGCGACAGTAGCCCACTGCCAGTCGGCGAGACTTACCCAATTGAAACGCCAAACTTCTGGGGTACGGCCGCTTACGATCCTAAACTGGGCCTGGCTTATTTCCCAACAGGAAACCAGACGCCAGACTTCTGGACCGGCGACCGCCACCCCTACTCGAACGAGTATAACGATGCCATCGTCGCCGTCGATCTAAAAACCGGTAAGGAGCGTTGGCACTTCCGCACTGCCAACATTGATCAGTATGACTATGACGTTTCCTCCCAACCTATTTTGTATGACCTGCCTGGCAAAGACGGTCAGAAAACCCCCGTACTCATTCAGTTGACCAAGCGCGGTGAAGTCTTCGTACTTGATCGCCGTACTGGTAAACCAGTTATCCCGGTTGAATATCGTAAAGTTCCAACCGATGTCATGCCGGGTATGCAGGTGGCCGATACCCAGCCATTCTCTGCTATCTCAGTGGGTACCACGCCGCTGAAAGAGAGTGATATGTGGGGCGCGTCAATCTTTGATCAGCTCTACTGCCGTATTCAGTTTAAAGAAATGCGCACAGAGGGTCCTTTCACTCCGCTTTCGGATAAACAACGTACCCTGATTTACCCGGGATACTATGGTGGCTTTAACTGGGGCGGCGGTGCGTTGGATATGTCGACAGGCACTTTGATTGTCAACGACATCCGTATGGCGCAATGGGGTCAATTCATCAAGCGTGAAGACGCTGACCGCAGAGGACTTAAAGCCACGACAGAAGGTGAATACTCAGAACAGTTGGGTACCCCTTGGGGCGTAGAACGCGGAATGTTTATGTCGCCATTAGGCGTGCCTTGTTTCAAACCACCGTTTGGGTCGATGACAGCGATTGACCTGACGACCGGTAAAACTCGCTGGCAGGTCCCGGTAGGCGGTATCAAGGATGCACCGATTCATGGTGTGGCGCCAGGTATCGATATTCCGCTGGGTATGCCAACGATGGGCGGTCCATTAGTCACCAAAGGTGGACTCACTTTCTTCCATGGCTCACTCGACTACTACGTGCGAGCCTTTGACAACAATACCGGTAAAGAGCTGTGGCGTGGACGTCTGCCAGTAGGCGGACAAGGTGCGCCAATGACCTATATAGGCAAAGACGGTAAACAGTATATCGTCGTGGTGGCTGGCGGTGCGACACGCACCGGTACCAATGACAACCGCGGTGACTACGTGATTGCTTATGCACTCCCTTAATTGCCAGGCGAATGCTTAGCAGAAAATAACAAACGGGCGCTGTTAACAGCGCCCGTTTTTCTTACTCAAGCTTTTCGTTTTAACGTCTGTGCATCCAGTTCGGAATGAAATCTTTCAACACTCCACTGCGCATCTAATGCTTCCACAACCAGCTGCTGCTGCGTTTTAGGCACCATTCCTCCCACAGGCGGGTCGGTATCAAGGTTGGTCGGGAATGAATAGCCGCGGGCTGCCACCTCGATCAACGCCTTGGTTTGATCGGCTGGTTTACGGCTTTTCAACAAAATCGGGTACACCAGCTTTAGCAAATGTTCATGATTCACTTCTTCCATTGGAACGCCAAACGCCGATGAGATCTGCAACAGGTTGGCCGTCCTGACGTGGCTTTCGGTTGTGTTATTACCGGCAGCATGGAAAAGCGCAGGATTAAAGAATAATCCATCGCCTTTCTTCAGGGGTAACTGCACAAAATTCTCTGCGAAGTATTGGACAAATTCGGGCCGTCTGTAAGCGATATAGCCCAACTCATATTGATGTGACCAAGGCAGCAGCTGCGTCGGCCCAGAGGCCAACGGCATGTCAGAGTGGGCAACTGCACCCTGCAATGTCAGATACTGCGTCAGGATTTGCACCGGTATAGGAAATTCAGCAGCGAATGCACTTTGCTGAAAACCAAGGTGATAATCACGGTGAGGTTGCTGTGCTTCACCGCCAGGACGAACCTGATTAACCTGTGAAGTCATGAGCCAGGCGGGACCCAGCCACGCAGTACAAATCAGGTTGAGCATCGGGTTGGCATAGTACTCGGCAAAGACTTCAGGGCTGGTTTCGCCAAGCTTTTGCAGCGCGTTCCAGATCCTTCCATTGTTGCCTGCCTTGGAGAAATGGTCCGCCTGAACTTTCGACTCGGCCTCTTCACGCATGATTTTCTCAAATGCTGCTGAAGCTCTGTCGATAACGGATACATCAGAGAACAGATTTTTGACAACAAAAACGCCAGGCCCATAGGAAAGCGCTTTATGGAGTTCACTCAGTACTGACCGTTTGTCCGTGGCGGCTGCATCTTCCAAAGTTGAACGATCATAGATAATCACCTCAGATTGCACTTCAGCGGATAGAGGGTAATCAGCAGCATTCACGCGCTGATTGCAGAAGGTTTTGAAATCATCTACAGAAACCTGACCCTCAGTTGCGAAATATTCTGGAGACATATCGACCTCATTTTATTTTAATCATTCCAGGGTTTGCTTAACGCATCTTCAGCCCAATTGCTGGCTTGCTACACCACAAGCTAGCAGTTACATTGAGTTAACAAAACATCAAAAAACCCTCAAAAAAACCTCATAATATGAAGCAGTTTACGCTCAAGCAGATATCTGCACAGTCAGGCCTCAGTCTGGCAACGGTTGATCGGGCTCTCCATCAGCGGGGCAACGTTCACCCACAGACCGAGCACCGGATACGTCAGGCAATCGCCGATCTCGAATTACAGCAGAAAGCCAGCCTTGCAAAAGGGCGGACCATTTATATTGACGTCATCCTCCATACTCCCGAACGATTTAGTGAGTTAGTGCGCGAAGCCTTCGTCAGCCAGATATCAAGCTTCGTTTCATTCCGCATTCAACTCCGTTTTCACTGCTATGAAGACCTGAGCTTCACCGAGATTAAAACGCTGATAAAGAAGTGTGCCGTGGACAGTCATGGCATTGTGCTCAAGCTCCAGCATTCGCCAGAAATGGTCCCGGTCATCGAGGGGCTGATACGTCAACGTATACCTGTTGTGACGATCGTGACCGATATTCCCGGCAGTACCCGACTGCGCTATATCGGTATGGACAATTACAGCGCCGGAAAAGCGGCCGCGTTGATCATGTCGAAATGGCTATCGCCTGAGAATGGCACTATCGCAACGATTGTGGGGAGTGAGGATTTCACCGGAGAGATGGAAAGGTGT
This sequence comes from Pantoea sp. C1E2, assembly GCF_056491465.1. Classification (NCBI taxonomy): domain Bacteria; kingdom Pseudomonadati; phylum Pseudomonadota; class Gammaproteobacteria; order Enterobacterales; family Erwiniaceae; genus Pantoea; species Pantoea sp. C1E2. The sequence goes on along the minus strand of NZ_JBSZHT010000003.1, from coordinate 75,125 downwards.
GAAGGGTTTGTCAAAGCCATTACTCAGTTCAAGCCAGATTGTAGAATCGTACAATTAGCCGGCGGTTATGGCATTGACCACCAGATGTACGATTACGTCAACAAGGCATTGGAAAAGGAAAAAGAGATCATAGCGATCTACACCGTCGGGGGCGGAAATGCCGGGATCCTCAGAGCATTAGATGAACATGGCATCACTATCCGTGCCTTTATTGGACACGATCTCGATCGTGAAAACAGAGCCTTGATGCAAGCCGGTAAAATTGACGTATTAATTGAACATAATTTACAGCTAGATGCCCAGAATGCGCTTAAAACGCTTTTGGAATTTCATCATTTTTTACCGGTGAACGATGTTCAACCGCTTTATTCAAAAATTAACATTATCACCCGATATAATATGCACACTTAAAATTGCGAAACGGGTCATCAACTTTGCAGCCCATCGCGCCCAGCAGGTCACCGTCATATACCGGCCTAAACTTAGGCCTCCGCATGATGAGCAAAAAATCCCCTGATACACCGCCGCCCGCCGGAATCGTTTTTCAATTCTCTTGAGCGCATCAACGTCGATAGGGTTCACGGCAGTTCTCTGCACAGGGGATGATTCTTTTTTAACGTTATCGGTATTTAGGTGTAATCCAAACGTTACCCTGCTCATGGCTGTCCACCACGGCATCGACAAAAGCCACTCCTTTCAAACCATCATAAACCTGCGGAACGGCAGCGCCGATACCGTTGATTTCACGCTGCCGATCACGCGCACGCAGAGCCGAGGCAAAACCGCTATAGAGGTTCGTGAAGGCTTCGATATACCCTTCCGGGTGACCAGGAGGGGTGCGGGTACGCGCTTTAGTCAGATCGCAGAGATCATCCCGGCCGCGCTTGATAGTTTGGGTGTAGCCCTCAAGTGGGGTATAGACCAGTTCATTAGGCTGTTCCTGGAACCAGGATAGACTCCCGTTTTCACCAAACACCCGCAGGCGCAGAGAATTTGAGCAGCCGATGGCCACCTGAGATGACCACAGCATGCCGCGCGCGCCCCCTTCATAGCGGATCATGACGTGTGCGTTATCATCAAGCGCACGACCTTCTACAAAAGTCGCCAGATCGGCAATCACACTTTCCGCCTTTAGCCCGGTGACGTATCCCGCCAGATGATAGGCATGCGTCCCTATATCGCCAATCGAACCGCCGCGACCGTTTTTCTTCGGATCCACGCGCCAGGCTGCCTGCTGATTGTTTAATTCAACCCCCGTCGCCATCCATTCCAGTGGATATTCCACCTGCAGCGTACGCACTTTTCCTATCACCCCCTCCGCGATTCGATGACGCGCCTCCATGATCATGGGATAACCGGAATAGGTGTACGTCACACCCAGGAATCGCCCTGTACTGCGTACCACTTCATTCAGCGCTTCGGCGTCATCCAGTGTCGTGGTGAGCGGCTTTTCACAGATGACATCAATACCCGCTTCAAGAAAAGCCCGGGCAATAGGGAAGTGAGTGAAATTTGGGGTACAGATTGCCACCACGTCGACGCCATCTTCGCGTGCCGTTTCTGCAGCAAGCATTGCGGTGTAATCGTTATACGATCGGTCTGCTGCAATGTAGTTCTTTGCGGCAAACGCGTGGCCCCTCTCGGCGTTGACATCGAACGCGCCCGCCACCAGTTCATATTCATTATCAAGACGCGCAGCAAAGCGGTGAATGCCCCCAATGTAAGCACCTTCTCCACCGCCGATCATACCTAAACGAATACGACGCCCCTGCAGGGATGACTTGCTCATCATGCTCTCCTTAAATGCCCAGAATTTTCTTGTTCAGTGACTGATCGGCCCAGGATTTACAGAAATCATCAAATGATTTCCCGGTGACACGGATGATGTGATCATCGATAAACCGCGCCCCTTCACGTGCTCCATCTTCAGCGTTTTTAAAGCAGCACTCCCACTCCAGTACGGCCCAGCCGTCAAAGTCATAACCGGTAAGTTTGGAGAAAATGGCGCCGAAATCTGTCTGACCATCGCCTGGCGAACGGAAACGGCCCGCGCGGCTGTTCCAGGGCTGATAACCCCCATAGGCGCCGGTTTTACCGTTTGGGCGAAACTCTGCATCTTTAACGTGGAAGGCCTTGATGCGCTCGTGGTAGTGATCGATATAGGTGAGATAATCGATACCCTGCAGAACCAGATGGCTCGGGTCATACATGATATTGCAGCGCGCGTGGTTCCCTGTTTTCTCAAGGAAACGTTCGAAGGTCAGTCCGTCGTGCAAATCTTCCGTGGGGTGAATCTCATAGCAGAGATCAACACCCTGTTCATCATAGGCGTTCAGGATAGGCGTCCAGCGGCGTGCTAATTCGCTGAATCCCTCTTCAATCAAGCCTTCTGGCCATTGCGGATAGGGATAGAGATAAGGCCACAGCAGGGTTCCTGAGAAAGTCACGTGTTTAGTCAGCCCGAAACGTCGCGATGCTTTTGCTGCCAGATAAAGTTGCTCTGTCGCCCACTCCTGACGTGCGTGAGGATTATTCCGCACTTCCGCAGGGGCAAAACTATCTGCTGGCAAATCGAAAGAGGGATGTAAGGCAACTAACTGCCCCTGAAGATGACTGGCCAGATCGGTTAACGTCAGATCATGCTCGTTCAGAATGCCCAGAATCTCATCCACGTAGGTTTGGCTTTCCGCCGCTTTACGAAGGTCAATCAAACGCGTGTCCCAACTCGGGATCTCCACCCCTTTAAATCCTTTTTCTGCTGCCCAGCTCGCCATACCTGCCAGCGTGTTAAAAGGCGCACTGTCTCCGGCAAACTGCGCCAGAAAAACGCCAGGACCTTTAATTGTCTTCATAGCTACTCCCGATTTAAAAAAGTGCACCTGCAACTTCACAGGTGCGAAGGACACAGATAGGAATCGTAATTAGTTGGTGATGAATTTCTGATAGTTCTGTGGCGTGACGAGCTGGAAAGGAATGAAGTTAATATCCTGCAGCTTTTCACCTTTCGCGGCTTTATCTGCCATATCAACGGCACCAAATGCCTGGGATTTCGCATCCTGGAACACGGTCACTGTCAGCATGCCAGTTTTAATCGCCTGCAGACCGTTTGGCCCCCCATCGGTCCCCCCGACCAGAATGTCTTTGCCGATGTTGAGTCCGTTACTCTTAATGGCCATCGCGGCGCCAATCGCCATCTCATCAGCGTTTGCAGACAGGATGTCAATTTTCTGCCCGGTCAGGATCCAGTTATTCATTAGGTTCATCCCATCCTCACGCATCCATTTCGCGGTATCTTCCAGCACCACGTGCATATTGGGATGTTGGGCAATCACTTCCTTCGCACCCTGGGTTCTGAAGCGTGTCGCATCATTACTCAGCAGCCCTTTCATAATGGCGACGTTGACACTCTTACGGTCTTTCACCATTTCGGCGAGATAGCTCATTTGCAGTCGGCCTGCTTCAACTTCATCGCTGCCGATATAACTCACGCCGTCACCCATTTTTGAATCAGCGGGCATACGGTTAAGATAAATAATGGGAATGTGTGCTTTACGCGCTGCTTCAGACATATTTTTAGTGCCCTGCGTATCTACAGGGTTAACAATAATGACGTCGACTTTCGCGCTGATAAAACTTTGCACCTGACTTAATTGCTTATCAACCGCACCCTGTCCATCCTCAAACTGTATTTTCATATCAGGATACTGCTTAGCATGTTCGATAATATATCCTCTCAGTCGTGAGAGAAATACATCATCCATTTGTGCGATACTGACACCCACCTGCAAAGCAAACACTGACGGGCTGATTGAGAGTAAAGCAAGACAGAGTAAGATGAACTTTTTCATATAATCCTTCCACAATAGTCGTTAACGTCAGCGGGAAGCTGATACGATGATGTTATTATTTACTGCTATTACGTAGGGTTGACTTCAACTGCTGATTATCAGCGTTTCTTTCTGTTGCGATATATCTCAACAGAGACAGCACTAACAATAATGATTTCTATAATAATATCTTGGGCGTAGGCATCCATACCTACAAAAGTAAATCCGCGTTTAATCATTCCCAATATTCAGGCACCAATAAATATGCCTGCTTTTTAATAAGTGAGGCTTCCAGCCTCGCCTGAGCATCCTGCCTTCTCACCTCTACGTGATTAAATCGAGACCCAGCTACGTTCGCGTGAAGACACCAGAGAGGCGTCCACCAGCTTCTGAATCTCATAAGCTTCTTTGAAATCAGGACCGATTGCGTTACCGCTGGCGATAGACTGGATGAACTCCAGCATCTCAATGGTTTTCAGATCGTTGAAGCCAATCTGATGCCCTGCCGCAGGGCAGAACAGGTTGTAAGGTGCATGCTCAGGGCCGGCTACGAGGGTGCGAAAACCGTTGCGTCCGTCGTCCTGCCCAAACTGATAAAACTGCAGTTCGTTAAAGCGCTCCTGATTAAAAATCAGCGAACCGCGCGTGCCCGTGATTTCAAAACCCAGTTGCATCTTATGACCGGAGGCGACCCAGTTAGCTTCAATGTGCCCGGCACAGCCGCGCGCGAACTTCACGGTAAGGCGGGCGATATCATCAACTTCAACCGCCTTAAGTACCGTTGACCCGACGCTTTCGGGACGAGATTTCACCACCGTATCCAAATCGGCAAAAAGGGCGTTGATAGGCCCAAGCAGAAAACGCGCCATACCGAGAATATGACTTCCCAAATCGGCGACCGCACCCGCTCCGCCAGTGGGATCTAACCGCCACGACCAGGGAACTTGAGGGCTGGTCATAAAGTCTTCAGCATGAATCCCGCGAAAGCCGGTGATCTCACCGAGCTCTCCTTCTGCAATCATCTGCTTCGCCAGCTTAAGCATCGGGTTTTTGATGTAGTTAAAGCCCACCTGGGTCATCACCCCTGCTTTTTCCGCCGCCCGATACATCTGCTCGGCAATCAGGCTGTCTGGCGCCAGTGGCTTTTCGCAGTGCACATGTTTGCCTGCTGCGATAGCCGCCAGGGATTGCTCAGCATGAAATCGGTTGGGCGATGTAATTGAAATCACATCAATCTCAGGGTCATCAATCAGATCCTGCCAGGTTGTAGTCCATCGCTTGAATCCAAATTGGTTCGCCGCATTTTCGGCAGCTTCTCCGTTGATATCTGCCACATTGACTAAGATCGGCTGGATGTCACCCGAAAATGATCCCGCAGCGCGCCATGCCATCGCGTGGGATTTGCCCATAAAACCTGTGCCAATAAGTCCAATTCCAAGCTTACGCATCCTGCCCTCCTTAATTGAGTTTCACGACAGCATGAGTGTCTGCTGAAAGTTGTGCCGCATCCGCCAGACGTAAGGCCTGACAGCCATCAAATACCGTGGTCGGCAGTGCCACACCTTCTTTAATGGCAGCGATAAAGGATTCCATTTCCAGGCGATAGGCGTCGGTATAGCGTTGCATAAAGAAGTTCAGCAGCGGGCCGCGGGTTTCCGTTTCCTGCGCGCTGTAGTGACGCACCGTGGTTTCACGCAGGTTGTCGTTCAGCAACATTCCTGCCGATCCGAAGACTTCCATACGTTGGTCATACCCATACACGGCTTGCCGGCTGCAGTTGATCTGGCACTGTTTTCCTGATGCCGTGCGCATCTGCACCATGACCGTGTCGTAGTCACCGAGCTTTTCCAGTGCAGGTTCAAACAGGCGACTGCCCACGGCAAACACCTCCGTTGGCTCTTCACCGAGGATCCAGCGCGCAAGGTCAAAATCGTGGATCACCATGTCGCGGAAGATGCCGCCGGAGGTTTCCAGATAGCCCATCGGGGCCAGTCCTGGATCGCGACTGGTGATGATCACCTGATGCAGATCACCGATATCACCACGCTGAATGCGCTGTTTAATCTCTGCAAAGCCCGGATCGAAACGACGATTAAAGCCGAGCATCACCTTTCTGCGCTGTTCACCGAGCGCCTTATCGGCTTCGATAGCTTTACGAATATCCAGATCTACCGGCTTTTCGCACAGCACTGCTTTACCCGCCTTAGCGGCTGCCAGCATCAGTTCGACGTGGGTATGAGTCGGTGTACCAATCACCACTGCATCCACATCCGGATTGTTAATCGCCTCCAGCGGGTCGGCGATGGCCTCGCCGCCCCAGGTGGCTGCCAACGCTTGCGCGTTGCTGATAAAGGGATCCGCGATGGCAACAAGCGTGGCATCTTTGTGGCGCGCAACGTTTGCGGCATGCACGTGACCGATACGACCGGCACCAAGAATGGCGACTCTGATCATGACTCTCTCCAGGTAGCAGGGGTTTTAATTGTTTTTAGGGCAGTTGGCTCATCAGGTTCTGGAGTGCCAGCACCTGCTTATTCACCACCAGCTTGTCGTCGAGCTGGCCATTGAAGTAGTCGACGATGTTTGTCGCCGCCGAGACGGACATGCGCATCGCCGCCTCTTCAGTTAATCCCGCCGTGTGCGGACTGAGAATTAACCGGTCACTCTGCTGCAACAGCGCATCACTGAGGCTGGCGGGCTCGGCCTTGAGCACGTCAAGGCCTGCACCGCCGAGATGGTTTTCGGCCAGGGCTTGCGCTAACGCATCTTCATCAACAATACCGCCACGCGCCGTGTTGATAAGGAACGCGCCCGGTTTCATCAGCGCTAATTCTGCTTGTCCAATCAGAGGTTTATCACCACTCAGCGGCAGATGAACGGAGACCGCATCAGCGTGCTTTAGCCCTTCATGGATGTCGGTAATACGTTCGACTTTCTGCTGTTGAAATACTTCATCCGGCAAGTAAGGGTCATAGGCCGCAACCTGCATACGAAAACTTTGCGCCAGTCGCGCCACTTCGCGTCCGATCCGGCCAAAGCCGAGAATAAACAGCTGACGATGAGCGATCTCAACGGCGGAAAAGGTGTTGCGACGGTTCCATTCATTGGCCCGGATGCCACGGTCAAACCAGGTAATGCGTTTTGCCAGCGCAAGCAGTAGGGTCAGCGTGTGTTCTGCCACTGAAAGTGAATTGACATCACCCACAATGGTCAGGGGAATATGGCGTTCACTCAGCGCCTCGACGTCCACGGAGTCGTAGCCCACACCATGTCGTGACACCATTTTGAGCTGGGTGGCGCTGGCAATCTCTTTTGCCGTCATTGGCTGTGTACGGATGAGTAAGGCATCCGCCTGCGGCAAGTGAGGTGCATAGCTTTCAACACTCACTTCCGGCACCAGCGTGACAGTGAAGCCCGGTGCGTTACGGAGGATTTCCATCCCCGCCTCATGAATCTTTCCGGCAACCAGTACGTTTGGCATCTCAGTATCCTCCCGCCTGTGCAGAACCTTTATTCTGGGATTTCCCCTCATTCAACTCGCGGAATTGCTGCACGCTGGCCGCCGCTGAGGAGCGCAGCAATTGAACGTCATTGGATACGGTGACCAAATCGAACCCCCACTCCGCCGCCTTAGCCGCATAGGTTGCCGTGCCGTTATGTAGCCCGGCTTTTTTACCGGCGCGGTGTGCTACCTTCACGATGTGTTGAATGGCATCGACAATCTCGGGTTCGTCACGATCAAAGCCCGTGCGGTATTTGCGCCCCGTCAGGCCCAGCGTCAGATCGGCTGGACCGATATAGACACCGTCCAGGCCCGGCGTGGCGACAATCGCCTCCAGATTGTCAAAGGCTTCGGCGGTTTCAATCATGGCGAAGCACACCACATGGTCATCGGCGTGCTGGCCATAATCAGCGCCCTCCGCAATCGACACCCGCGTTGGGCCAAAACTGCGGCTGCCATGGGGTGGATAGCGCACAAAGGAAACCAGCTGCTGTGCCTGTTCGGCCGTGTTGACCATCGGGCAGATGATGCCCCACGCGCCGGCATCAAGCGCTTTCATAATGATGCCGGGTTCCAGCCAGGGAACGCGCACCATTGGCGCTACACCGCTGGCACGCATCGCCTGCAACATGACTTTTGCTTCGTCATAGCCAACAAATCCGTGTTGTAAATCGATGGTCAGCGAGTCGTAACCCTGTTGTGCCATGATTTCAGCGCTGAAAGAGTTCGCAATACTGAGCCAGCCATTCAGGACCGTTTTGCCGTCATTCCAGCGTGATTTAATGTTATTAGGTTTCATCCCTGCTCCTTACACCACAACTTGGGCCAGTTTGACGTTCATATAATCGTGAATGCCTTCGCTACCACCTTCACGCCCCATACCACTGGCTTTTATGCCACCGAAGGGCACTTCCGCCGCCGCCAGCGCGTAGCTGTTGATGCCGACCATACCGGCCTCGAGTTTCTTCACGGTTTCACGGATACGTGCCGGATCGCGCGTAAAGGCATAGGCCGACAGAGCAAACGCGGAGTTATTGACGCGTGACCAGAGATCTTCACTGTCGGAAAATGAGGTGATCGCCGCAATCGGGCCAAAGTTCTCTTCGGCAATGGCCAGCGCGTTGTCCGGCACATCAGCTAATACGGTCGGTGCATAGAAATACCCGCCGTTGAGGTCGATACGGTGACCACCGCTCACCACTTTCGCACCCTTCTCGCGTGCGTCGGCGACGATGGTTTCGATGGCTTTCAGTCGACGAGGATTAATCAGTGGCCCCATCGCCGTACCCTCGTCCTGGCCGTAACCCACTTTCAGCTGGCTGGCGCGACGTGCAAATCCTTCCACAAACGCGTCATATAAAGACTCATGAACATAGAAGCGATCGCAGGTCACACAGACCTGACCACAGTTGGCAAATTTGGTGGCAACCGAGAGATCGAGCGCTTTTTCCAGATCCGCGTCATCAAACACGATCACCGGTGCGTTCCCCCCCAGCTCCATACTGAGACGCTTAATGGTGTCAGCAGAATCGCGGATCATCTGCTGACCCAGTTGGGTGGAGCCTGTCAGGGAGACCTTCTTCACCACTGGTGATGCCATCAGCGGCTCGTAGGTCTCTGCGGTAGGGCCAACGACAAGATTAGCCACGCCTGCCGGGATGCCGGCTTTGCGCAGGCATTCAAACACCATCATTGCTGAGCCGGGCACTTCGCTGGAAGGACGCAGTACAACGGTGCAGCCCGCTGCCAGTGCCGGTGCCAGCTTACGCGCCACCAGCACTACCGGGAAATTCCAGGCGGTAAAAGCGGCAACCACACCCACCGCCTCATGCGATACCTCACAACGCCCGCCCGGAACGCGGCTTTCAACCACGCGGCCATAAATGCGTCGGGCTTCTTCGGCATACCAGATGAACTGATCAACAGAGAGTTCCCATTCACGTTTGGCCTGAGCCAGCGGCTTACCGCTCTCTTTTGAAATAATCAATGCAGCGTCAGCGGTTGTGGCTGCCATCTCACGCGCCACGGCCTGTAATAAATCAGCGCGTGTCCAGGCTTGCGTATTCTTCCAGCCGTCAAATGCCTTATCCGCTGCAGACAGTGCAGCAAGCGTGTCTTCAGCTGAAGCTGATGGGATAGATCCCAGCAATTTGCCATTGCCCGGATCGCTGACGCTAATTGGCTCCTTACCCTTACCGCGGCACCACTTGCCATCAATAAACTGCCCAAAATTGTCGTACATGAGTCATCACTCCTTCGCTATCAGGTCTGGCTGTTATGCCCTGAGACCTGAATGACATGGCAACTGCCCAGGAACCCCCTCAACGTGAGTAAAGAGTCCTCGCACAGCACTGATATTTGCAATAGTAGGATCACAGCAATTAAAATTGCAATACGAGTGGCAATCTCTCAAATCCAACAAAGACGAGAATTTAATTGATTACTTATCAACTAATTAAATCGAAATCTTGATTTCTGGCTTCGACGGGGAGGAAAAATTAAAATGATTTTTTCCGAGTGAAATCACAAAATTCATGAAGAAATTTTCCACTGCTGTACTGAATGCGATAGAACTAATTGCATTACAGTGTTAACTGCAATTTTTATTGCGAAAGAAAATGAAATTTGATGAAGGCGATGCTTTAGAGGTAAGTCAAGAATGACGAAAGTGAGCAAAATTAAGACAACCGAGAAACCATTGCCGCATGAGACGTATGAGCAGGTTGTTAACGACATCACTAAGCACTACCCAAAATTGTCTGAGCGTCACAAACAAGCTGCAAGGTACATGACCCAAAACCCCAACACTGTGGCGCTGGAGTCAATTAACGCCGTGGCTGCGAAATGTGGTTTGCATCCCTCTGTGCTGGTGCGCTTTGCACAAGTGTTTGGGTACAGCGGCTTTAAGCAGATGCAGAGCGTGTTCCAGTCTCGCCTGGCAACTGCCGCGCCGGGCTATAACGAACGCATCAATGCGCTTGAAGCGGACTTGCAGAAAAACGAAGAGAAAGGCAGCGCGGGCTTCTTACAAAGTTTGGTGATTCGCGATATCGCCACGCTGCAGGAGTTACTGCAAAACGTCAGCGGAGCCGAACTGGACGCTGCAGCCAGCATTCTGAAAGAGGCTGATACCATCTATATCATTGGTCAGCTGCGTTCAGAGCCGATTGCAATGCTGCTGCGTTACCTCTTTACCATGCTGAATCGCCGGGTTGTGCTGCTTGACTCCGCGGGTGGTCTGGCACCGCAGATGGCTAAAAATATGCGCGATAACGATGTGCTGTTCGCCATCGCGTTCCGCCATTACGCCAAAGAAGTGATTGCCATTTCCGATGAGGTTCATGCCAGAGGACTGCCGATCGTTGCCATCACCGACAGCAACTTGTCGCCGTTAGCCAAAAATGCGCGCGTGCTGTTTACCGTGCCAGAAGAAGAGTACAGCTTTTCACGTTCGCTTGCGGCACCGGTGTGTCTGGCACAAAGCATTGCGATGGCCTTAGCCGCTGCGCTGCAGCCGGAAAAAGAGCAACCGCGTATTGAAACGATTACGGAGCGGGAACAGCGCGCGGATACCACGCGCAAACGTACTCGCGCCTGATTGAAGGTGGTTATTTTTCCCCTAACGGGGAGGGATAACTACACGCAAAATTTGCAACTTTTATTGCCATTGTATTCAACAGGCAAATAACGTTGTTGAGTGAAACCCAGATGCTGTTTAAGCGTCCCATAACAGTGAGTGACATTATGGCTACGATTCGTTGCACGACAGCTCAGGCAATTGTTCGCTACCTGAGCAATCAGTTTACGGAAATTGACGGGAAGCGTGTTCCGCTGTTTCCCGGGGTCTATGGAATTTTTGGCCACGGCAACGTGACCTGTCTGGGTGAGGCGCTGGAAGCAGCACAGGATACCTTACCCACCTGGCGCGGTCAGAATGAGCAATCGATGGCGTTTGCTGCGGTGGGTTTCGCTAAAGCCATGGTCAGGCGTCAAATCATGGTGGTTACAGCCTCGATTGGGCCGGGCACTACCAATCTTCTGACCGCGGCGGGTGTCGCACACACCAGCCGCCTGCCGGTACTCATGATTTGTGGCGATAGCTTTGCCCGTCGCGTGCCAGACCCGGTTATGCAGCAGGTGGAACACTTCAACGACCCCACGCAAACCGTGAATGACGCCTTTAAATCGGTGACCCGCTACTGGGACCGCATCACCTGGCCTGAACAGATCCTTTCTTCGTTGCCGCAGGCGGTGGCGACCATGCTGGATCCGGGCGACTGCGGCCCCGCCTTTATAGGCGTCTGTCAGGACGTGCAGGAGATGGCCTACGACTACCCGGAAGCCTTTTTCCAGCCGCGTGTCCATTCCATGCCTCGCCCTCGCCCTGATACGCAACTTCTAGATCGTGCAAAAGAGTGCCTGCTTCGCGCGAAACGTCCACTGATTATTTCAGGTGGTGGCGTCCGCTATTCCCAGGCAGAAGCCGCGCTTGAACAATTCGCCCAGGCGCACGGAATACCGGTGGTGGAAACCATTGCCGGGAAAGGTGCTTTAACGCATGACCACCCTCTGCACATGGGGCCGATTGGTATTTTGGGATCCACCTCCGCGAATGAACTGGCGGGCAACGCCGACGTCATTATCGCAGTGGGTACCCGCCTGATGGATTTCGTCACGGGTTCCTGGACTGTCTTCAGTGATAAAGCTCAGTTTATTGCGCTGAATGCTGCGCGCTTCGATGCGCACAAACACCGCGCTATTCCACTGGTGTGCGATGCGCGAGAAGGCCTGAGCGAACTGGGTACTGCCCTTGGCAGTTGGAAGGCAGACAATGCCTGGCTGGAGCGTAGCCGAAAAGCGTTTGCGGGTTGGAACGAACTGATTGCCGCGCGTCAGGAAAGAACCCAGACCAACGATGACCCGACTTACGCACAAGTGATTGGCGTAGTGAATGCGCAAGCTGCACCAGAAGACTACATCATCAGCGCAGCCGGTGGTTTACCGGGTGAATTGGTCAAAGGCTGGAAGGTTAAAAATCCTGGCACTTTTGACTGCGAATTTGGCTTCTCCTGCATGGGTTACGAGCTGTCGGCGGGCTGGGGTGTGGCGATGGCGGAACAGGATCGTGATGTGTTCGTGATGATCGGTGACGGCACCTACATGATGATGAACTCTGACATCTACTCCAGCGTCCTTTCCGGACATAAGTTTATCCTGCTGGTGTGCGATAACGGCGGCTATGCGGTCATCAACCGACTGCAGAATGCCAAAGGCGGTGCATCCTTTAACAACCTGCTAAAAGACTGTCGCGTTAAGGAACCCTTCCACGTCGATTTCGTGGCAAATGCGCAATCAATGGGTGCTCTGGCACGCAAAGTCGCCTCACTCGATGAACTTCAGGAAGCGATTGTCTGGGCTAAGGGTAACGATCGTACCACGGTGATTTGCATTGATACCCATCCTTTTGACTGGACGCCGGGTGATGCCTGGTGGGATGTTGGCGTACCTGAAATCAGTGCCCGAGATAGCGTTAATCAGGCCCGCGCGGAACATGTCGCCGGACGTAAAAACCAGCGCGTGGGTATTTAACAGGAGTAGTAACGATGCTTAAAGCAAAACTGGGTATTGCACCTATCGCCTGGTCTAACGACGACCTGCCTCAACTGGGTGGAGAAACACCACTGGCGACCTGCCTGGCTGAAAGCCGTCTGGCAGGATTTCAGGGCGTAGAGACCGGCGGGAAATTTCCCAGGACCAGCGATGCGCTAAAACCGCTGTTGCGGGAGTTCCAACTGGATTTGGTTTCCGGCTGGTATTCGGGCACCTTGCTTGATAATTCAGTCGAGGAGGAGATCAAGAAATCGTTGCCGCAAATGCAGTTATTCCGTGAGTGTGGTGCCGCCTGCCTTGTTTATGGCGAGACCGCTGGCACGATCCAGAACAGACAAGACGTCCCCCTGGCTCAACGCCGCCGTTTAACCGATGAACAAATCAGCGCATACGGTGAAAAGCTGTCGCGCTTTGCTGAATTCTGCACCGACTATGGCGTCCCTCTCGCCTTCCATCATCATATGGGCACGGCGATTGAAGATGAACATGATATTGACCGTTTAATGGCCGCAACCACTAAGGATGTTGGCTTACTCTTTGATTCCGGTCATTTAGTGTTTGCGGGCGTAGATCCATTACAGGTCCTGAAAAAACACGGTGCACGAATCAATCACGTGCACACTAAAGATGTGCGGGAAGAGGTGCTCTCCTCACTTGACCGGAATAAAGACAGCTTCCTGGATGCGGTACTCAAGGGGGTTTATACCGTACCCGGTGACGGAATGATCGATTTCGATGAACTGACCCGAACACTGGCTAACTTAGGTTATCAGGGCTGGTTTGTGGTGGAGGCTGAGCAGGACCCGGCTAAAGCCCCTCCGCTTGAATATGCACGTATTGGTCATGGCACGCTGCGCAATGCGCTTGACGCAGCAGGATATACACTTGTCGAAGGAAAAATGTAATGAACCCGTTAGCAGGTAAAGTTGCTGTTGTCACCGGAGGTACACAAGGACTGGGCGCCGCTATTGCGCACCATTTTGCGCAGAATGGCGCAGCGGGCGTTGTCATCTGCGGCCGTAACGATACCAAAGGTAAAGAGGTTGCCGCGAAACTTAACGCCTTAGGAGAAACACGTGTTGAATTTGTTCAGGCCGATCTTTCCTCTGTTGACGACTGCCGTAAAGTCATTGCCACGACGGATGCGATCTTCCATCGCGTCGATATCCTGGTGAATGCCGGTGGGATGACCGATCGTGGCTCCATTCTCGATACCGATCCCGAGCTGTTCGACAAAATGTTCGCCACTAATGTGCGCGGCCCCTTCTTCCTGATGCAGGAAACCATCAAGGTGATGCGTCGCGAGAATATTGAGGGCAGTATTGTTAATATCTGCTCAATGTCAGCTCTGGCAGGTCAGCCATTTATTGCCGCTTATTGCTCATCGAAAGGTGCACTCGCCACACTGACGCGCAACACCGCCTATGCCTTATTACGCAACCGCATCCGTGTAAATGGCCTGAATATTGGCTGGATGGCATCAGAGGGTGAAGACCGCATCATGCGTACCTATCACGGCGCGGAAGAAAACTGGCTTGAAAAAGCCGCTGCGGAGCAGCCATTTGGCCGGTTGATCTCGCCGGAAGAAGTCGCGCGCGCCGTGGCGTTTCTTGCCAGCGAAGAGTCAGGTTTGATGACCGGCTCCATGGTTAATTATGACCAGACCATTTGGGGCGCGTACGACCAGGCGGACACGCCAGATGCACCACTTTAATTTAATCTAAAAATCATCAGCCTGCCGCAGCGGGCTGATAGTCGTATTTTTAATAAATTGAATGGATGAGGCTGCTATGAATATCAAACAACTGAGTGACATTCATAATTTCTATACGCACTTTCTGGCTAAAATCACTTTTATACAGACCAGCAGGCGTGCCCTGAGCGATAACGAACATGACAAAAAGTCAGAGTTGGCAGAATGGTTAAATCAACACAAAGCCGATAAAACATTTGGCGAAAATGTACGCCATGAAATCTTTCATATGCTGGAGCTCATTGAAGAGACACCAGTAAGTTTACTGGAAAGCAAAGTCGCCACATTAGAGCGAAACTGCGAAATCATTTGCAATAAAATGAAAGAAGAAAACTTTATCAACAGAGTATCTATCAGATCGCAAACAAGGCCTAATGTGACGCTGCAACTTTGAAGCATTCAACGCTTGATTGAAACTTCTCAAAAAAGGAAAACTCTGGCGTATTGCGAGAACTCCTTCGCGCAGGTATCCATGATCTGGTGCGATACCTCAGTCACTTTGGCATAATTGTTGGCTTGCCATTCCGGTAATGTATATTCCATTTTATTGAATGTCATTGAATCACAGTTAAAATCCTGCCTTCTTTCTTTATTCACACGCGAGAAAGATACATTTAATATTAACTGATAATTATCATCGCCACCCGCCAGATTTTTATAAACGAGACGCCACTTATCTGGCATCACATTTAGGGTGCCCTCATAGGACTGCTTGTCGCGCTTATCCATTTCGGCTTTGATGATTTCAATGATCTGCGGGGTTAAAAAATCCTTAAACGGGTTAGATTGTGTAGCAACAAAATGCCCTTTGAGATCATTTTTATCAAAGTTTCTGACACCGATTCCCAGGAACATCCCCGCAATGGCCTGTACTGTTTTAGCGGCGACCATGTTTGCCGTGTCCTGTCGAGTGATCAATCTTAATTGGGTGTCATTGTAATCCTCTAAAATCACAAGGTCTTGAACAGTGATAACTGAACCATTCCCGGATGTGACGACGGTATTTTTGATTTCTGTTTTTAATGGCTCATGGGTTTTAGATGCACAACCGCTCAGAAGTATCAAAGAAATGGATAAAACCGATAATGCCAACCCGCTTTTCATTAACTTCCCTTTGGAATGAATTTAATGATATTCAGATTTCCTTATCGGTTCTGTACTGGATAACTTTACACGTTTTAGATGGAGGATAGCTGTTTTACTTACGTGCTTTCGCTGCTGCCACTCATTTACCTGACACATTTGTCATGTATTGCGGTCCCGCACCAAATTCGGCAAAGGTAATGACCAGACTCATCAGAAAGGCCATGATGGTCGCCATATAAAGCGTGAAGTGTCTGGGAAAGCGGACTCCAGCGAATTTCCTGGTGGTTGCATCCGTCATAGCATTATCCTGTTCAATATGGGTTAGCGCGGCAGCCGTTAAGCAACCAGGCTGACTCATGCAGCGGTAAAACGGTTCTGCTTGAATCATTATTAAGCAGACATGACGAATTGAGCGCTGATGCCTTGTGGATTTGCCAGGGTTGATCGGTATCTTTTTAGAGCAAGCGATGCCTTCAACGTGAATCACTCCAGCGGCAGCGCTGTCTCCTGAAGATGGCGCCAAAGCACGTTCCCCTGTGGGTCTAACGTGAAAACGACCGTCGAGAAACGCAACGTCGTATTTTGTCCGGGAACGTGCTGCTGTTCTTTGTAGCATACCGTTGCCCCCTTCTCGCTTTCAGCCACCATCTGCATGTCCATGATGTCCAGGGTGAGTCCTTTACGCACGCCACGCTGTGTGCGGAAGAAGCGATTTAAGGCATCAAAATCCAATAGGATACCTGCAGTGCTCACCATCGTGAATTCTGGACTGAAACGGGCTAGCAAGTTATCGCAGACACCCTCTTGAGCTTCTGCCTCACCCAGCCAGCAACGAATGAATTCGTGTGCATCTAAAACTTCCTGAAAATAGCGGTTCATGGCTTCTCCTGATTAAGGATAAATAGTACGTTTCGGTTCGCGATGCGCAGGCAACATAAAATCGGCACGACACTGCTACAGGCCGCGATGACAAAGCAAAGTTGATAGGCACGATCATCAGATATGCCGCTGTTAGCCAAGAGGTTAAACAGCAGGCTAACAAGCGTGACCCCCAGACAGAAACTGAGCTGACGATTGATATTCCAAATCGCACTGGCATCGGCCAGTTGCCCATCAGGTATGTACAGGAAGGCCGAACTCTGGGCCGTACTGCTGCACAAACTGCCACCAAATCCCATCAGGCAGAATGCAATCACACAGATCATCGCTGACGCGTAATGACCGGTTGTGGCAAGCAGCCCAATCCCCAACGCCTGAACGATGCACCCGAGAATAAACAGCGGACGCGGTCCCAGCGAATTGAATCTTTTACCCGTAAAGCTAATCGCGATAAATGAAGCGATCGACCAGGGCAGCATCAAAGCACCGACAAAGGCGGCGTGCATGCCAAGTTCATTCTGCAGATACAGCATGGTGATCATACTGACTCCGGTAAAAACACCCGGTACAAACTGGTAAATCAGCATCGCCGTCTTGAACAGAGGATCTTTTATCAGATGCAGATTAATCAGAGGCTGACTTTTACCCAATGCATTCCATACGTAACCGCTAAATACAATGATCCCACTGATGAGCATCAACACGCCCTGGTGAAAAGACTGGGATTCGCCCAGTGACGTCAGTCCCAGCAGGATCAAGGTCAAGGCACAACAACCACTGATTAATCCCACCAAATCTAAACGGCCTGCTGCCTCAGTGGGTTTATCCGCGTACAGCCAGAACCCCGCCAATACCAGTGTCACGACAGCCAGCGGTAGGCTTGCCAGAAACACCCAACGCCAGCTTAGGTTTTCAATCAATAGCCCCCCGGCAGCTGGCGACAGCGCCGGAGCCAGCAAAGCCACCAGCATCACGACAGAGGAGAGCTTTGCGCGTTCATGACTGCGATATAGCGCGTAAGTCAGGGTTTGCCCGATGGGGATGAGCAATCCACCGCCTGCGCCCTGCAAAAAACGCCAGCCGATAAGCTGTAAAATTGAAAGGGAGGCGGCTACGCCAACGCTACCTAGCATGAAAATCATCAGGGAAAGGATAAAAAGACGTTTCGCACCAATGCGTTTCGCCAACCAGCCACTCAGCGGTATCACCAGAGTCAGACCTAAAATATACGCATTGCTCACCCACGCCAGTTGACTGACAGGCGCCTGAAAATGCCGTCCTATCTCCGGATAGGCAACATTGGCGATAAACATGTTCACCAGATCGATGAAGAATCCCAGCAAATACACAGTGGCAACGCGCACGCGATAACTCATGATTTTCTCAGTCAAAACACTATTCTTGCGCGCAGTATAAGGGCCGGGATAAGTGCGATAAATCCACGCTCAATGGTTATACTGTCAAAATAACTTTGACAATAATCCTTCATCAGCGGGGTCGATGATGATCAATATGCAGCGCCTGGAAATGTTTGTTGCGGTGGTTGAGGCAGGAAGTTTTACCGGGGCCGCTCAGACGCTGGGGCTCACAAAAGCGGTGGTGAGTTTTAATATAAAACAGCTGGAACAGGAACTTGGCGTCGCTTTGCTGACAAGAAGCACACGTCGCGTTGCCGCAACGGACACCGGTGAGACGTTTTATCATCGCTGTCAGCATCTTTTGCAGGATGCAGAACGCGTATTAGACGATGTTCGCAGCGACCACCTCGGACTCAGCGGTTTGCTGCGTATCACCACCACGCCCGAATATGGAGCACGCGTCATCGTTCCTGCGCTGGCGGCATTTGCGGGTAAGCACCCGCAGTTACGCATTCAGCATGTATCCTCGTCAAAAAATGATGATCTGATTGCCGGCCGTTTTGATGTGGCAATCCGCCTCGGTCAGTTGGCGGATTCTAATCACCACGCTCGCCTCATCGATCGGTTCGCGATTCTCCCCGTCGCGGCTCCTGCGTATCTCATCACTCAATCGATTGAGAGTCTGGAACAACTCGCCGAAGCGAAATGGATTGGACACAGCCGCTTATCCACCCCCTTGAGCTGGCAGGTGACCACACCCGCGGGAGAATCGGTGCTTTTTAGCGCGCGTCACCCCGCGATGATCATGGCAGACAGTGCAGCGTCGTTGCTGGCATTTACACTAGCGGGAGCAGGCGTCGCGATATTACCCGCCTGGCTGGTGCAGGATGAATTGGCTCGGGGAGCGTTAATACCACTGCTGCCAGATCATCATTTTCCCGAACAGGGGATCTACGCGCTATATCCGCATACCCGCCATTTGCCGGAGAAAGTGCGCGCATTTATTGATTTCCTGCACGCGTTTTCGAATTACTGAGCCTCTGAAATTGCTGGGACGGGCCGCGAGAGCGGCGCCTTAGCGCCGATTTCATACATCGGGAAATAAGGCAGGTAGCGCTGAAAAATCTTCAGTTTTGCGCTGTGTCTACCCTGAAGGTTTCTATTCGCTCTTCACGCAACAACTGTTCGAAAGCCTCAGGCGGTGCAGCATCGGTGAAGAAGGCGTTTACAGAGCGGGCATGGTTTACTGCAACGGCAGCCGACGCGGCAAACTTCGTGTGGTCGGCAATCAATAAGGTCTGGCGGGCGTGTGACATCATCGTGCGCGCCACCGTCGCTTCATTGACATCAAACTCCAGTAGCGTGCCATCGCTATCAATGGCACCAATACTCGTGATCAGGTAATCGGCGCGAAAACCCTCGATAAAACTCACAGTATTAGGGCCGACAATGCCGCCGTTGTGCGGCCGCAGCGTCCCCCCCGGCACCATCACCTCGAGATCGGGATTCTTATACAGGATGTCGGCAACACGCAGGCTGTTAGTAATAATTCGCAGATCGCTGCGATAAACTAACGCTCTCGCCACCGCCTCAACGGTGGTACCAATGGTGATAAACACCGTACAGCGCTCGGGCAGGAAATCGGCGACGGCCTCAGCCATCAGCTGTTTTTCTCGAGTGAACGACTGCTCGCGCTGCTCAAACGCCACATTCATTACGCTGGAAACGCGACCAGCACCGCCGTGATGGCGTGTAATTAAGCCTTGCTCGCTCAGTTTACGAATATCCCGGCGTACCGTTTGAGTGGAGACATCCAGCAACTGCGCCAGCTCTTCAATATTCATATAGCCGCGTTCAGCAATCAGGCCGATTAGCTGGTCGTGGCGAGGATTACCCGTCATCTCTACTGCGCTCATTGTCCCTCCGGTCGCCTTAATGGACAGCACTACTCATAGCGTGACAAAAACGCTGCGGTTTGCGCGCGGTCTGGAATGCCGTCGCGTCCACCGGGTTGTGTGCACTTCAGTGCGGCTACGGCGCTGGCAAAACGGATGGCTTCTCGCGTAGCCTGCCCCTCCGCTAAAGCTAAAGCCAGCGCACCGTGAAACACGTCACCAGCACCTGTTGTGTCAACTACGTCAGTCTTAAAGGCAGAAATATGACATAAATGATCATCCTCACGCCACTTTATCCCATCACTACCCTGTGTCACATAAACCTGACCATCAGTGATGCGGGCAGCCATCGCTAACCCGGCATCAGCGTCTTGTGTTGCGGAGAAACGCGCCAGACCGGGCGAAGAAAATACTGCATGATCGCTCAACGCCACCAGCGCGGTAATATCCTGCGGCGTCACATCGCCATCCAGCAGTGTCGTTACACCTGCGCGCTTCGCCTGCTCAAAGGCATAACGTGCCCCCTGCTGCCAACGCACATCTGCCAGCACCAAATCGTACTGTGAGAAGTCCACGGCTGTGAGCCAATCTGCATCGACGGGCAGGTCTTTGCTGGGATAATTGACGATCAGCCGCTCGCCATGAGCGTCGACCAGGATGGTGGAGTGGGTTGACTGTGCATGTTCAACTTTGCGACATAGTGCGGTGTTCACTCCCCAATGCGCGAGTTCCGCCAGCAGTGTTTCTCCAGCAGCATCATCACCAACACGCCCGATGAAGTCTACCTGTGCACCCAGTCGCGCAATGGTTACTGCTGCCGTTGCCGCGGGTCCACCCCCACATTCCTGATAGCGTTGCGCTTCATATTTACCGCCTTCTTTTGGCAGCCCCGGCAAGAAATAAAGACGATCAAGAACTGCAATGCCAACACAGGCTATTTTGAGCATTTATGTCACCCCATGGTTGATGTTGTCGCTTTATGGACATTCTAATCTCATAAATGATCAAAAAAGTGATCGCGGTCCCGTTTTGTCGCCTAAATTACAAATATGATCAAAAACAGACAGAAAATGTCATTTTATCATTCATGCCACACCAGGAGAATGTTATGTCCACCATCGGTTTCATTGGTCTGGGTCAGATGGGATATCCCATGGCCAGCAATCTGGTTAAGCACGGTCATACAGTGCGCGTTTTTGATCACTCAGAGAAGTCTATCCAGCAGTTGGCTGCGCTGGGTGCTGTAGCAGCAAGTAGCCCTGCTGATGCCGCCCGGGATGCAGAATTCGTGATTACCATGTTGCCCAATGGGGATGTGGTTCGCGAGGTCCTGCTGGGACAAAACGGCGTATGTGAACAACTATCCCGTGATGCACTGGCGATCGATATGTCCACGATTCATCCGCTGCAATGTGATGCACTGATTGCCGAACTGGCACAACGCGGTTTCAGCATGATGGATGCGCCGGTTGGCCGCACCTCCGACAACGCAAAAGATGGCACCTTGCTGATTCTGGCCGGAGGCAGTAGCGACCAGGTGGCAAAAGCACGGGCAGTGCTGATGTGTATGGGTAATGAGCTGATTGAAGCAGGCGGTCCAGGCATGGGCATTCGCGTAAAACTGATCAACAACTATATGAGCATTGCACTCAATGCACTTTCTGCAGAAGCGGCAGTCCTGTGTGAGTCGCTCGATCTGAATCTTGATGTCGCCATAAAAGTGATGAGCGGAACCGCTGCCGGCAAAGGCCATTTCACCACGACCTGGCCTAACAAGGTACTGAATGGCGATCTCTCGCCTGCCTTCATGGTGGATTTGGCGCTCAAAGATTTGCGCATTGCATTAGATGTCGCCCAGCAAACTCAGGTGCCACTTGAAATGGGTGCCAAAGCTGAAACCTATTACCGTGCTGCCAGTGAACAAGGCCGTGGTCGTCAGGACTGGAGTGCCCTGCTTTCACAACTTCGTCAGCTCGCTCATCGTCCCGATTCCCTTTAATCATTGACTATTTTGACAGGAGAGATCTATGTCCATCCCCTCTGCGTTTACTTTAAACGATATTGCTCGTCCTGGCGGCGGTTTCGCCATGCTGGCTGTTGATCAGCGTGAAGCCATGCGCCTGATGTTTGCTGCTGCTGGTCAGCCTGCACCCATCGCCGATAGTGTGCTGACTGAATTCAAAGTCGCGGCGGCGCGTACCCTTACGCCCTATGCGTCTGCGGTATTAGTCGATAAGCAATTTTGCCTTGATGAAATCGTTAAACAACAGGCAGTGGCCAGCAATTGTGGCCTGATTGTCGCTGCGGATAACTTCCTGCCGGGTAATGGCATTCCGGTAGACAGCGTGGAGATTGACCGCAACATCGATCCACACCAGGTCCGTGCTTTGGGCGGACGTGCGCTGAAACTGCTGGTGCTATGGCGAGAAGATGAACCCGCAGAACAGCGGCTGGAAATGGTTACAGAATTCAATCAGATCTGCCGAAGCGCCGGATTAGTCAGCATCATCGAACCCGTGGTTCGTCCACCACGCCGTGGCTGGCACTTTGATCGTGAAGCCGCCATTGTTCAGGCTGCTGCTGAGCTGGGCGACAGTGGCTCAGACCTGTACAAAGTCGAAATGCCGCTCGGCGGAAAAGGTGACAAGCAAGCGCTGCTGAGCGCCTGTCAGCGCCTTAACGATCAGATGAACATGCCTTGGGTCATCCTCTCCTCGGGCGTAGACGCCAACATCTTTGGACGCGCAGTGAGCGTGGCAATGCAAGCGGGTGCCTCCGGTTTTCTTGCCGGGCGCGCAGTGTGGGCTTCAGTGATCGGAGCGCAGGACGCCAACACCATGTTGCGTGATGTCTCCGTCCCGCGCCTGCAGCGCCTGGCTGAAATTGTTGATGAAGGTATCGCCCAACGCTGAAACACGCCCAGAAAAATGGAGAACAAGATGCAGATTACTCAGGTTCTTTTTTCCGACATCAACCAGGTGAAAACCGAAACGGTTGATCAAGCCTGGCGTGCGTTAGACCCAACCGAAGTGCGCATCGCCCCCGCATTCTTTGGTATTTGTGGTTCTGACCTGCACGTTTTACACGGCCATCATCCGTTTGCCAGACCACCGTTAGTGCCGGGCCATGAAATTGCCGCACGCGTGCTGGAAGTGGGCAGCGCGGTCACCGGTATCCGTGCTGGTGACCATGTGGTAGTGGATCCCATTATGGCCTGCATGGCATGCCGCGCCTGCAAAGCGGGTCAGTTTAACCATTGCGAGCCGCCGCAGGTTGCTGGTTTTCGTGCGCCGGGATTTGCTCGTTCTCAGCATATTGTTCCCGCTCGTAACTGCCACGTAGCCCCTGCGTCAATACCACTGAAAGTGCTGGCCTTCGCTGAACCTGCTGCCTGCGCACGGCACTGTGTCAGCCGCATGCCCGCACGTTCACTTGAAGACGTGCTGGTTATTGGGGCAGGTACCATCGGGCTCTCAATCGTGCAGGCTTTACGCATCATGGGTGCGGGTGACGTCACGGTCGTCGAGCCCGATGCGGCCAAGCGAGCGCTATCGGTAAGGCTGGGTGCAGCACGCGCTTTTGCGCCCGGCGAATTGCCGGAAAGCCTGCGTTTTAGTGGCGTCATTGATGTGGTTGCCGCTCAGCCCACGCTGAACGAAGCCTTCCAGCGCGTCTATGCCGGTGGCACCGTGATGTGCATGGGTGTCCCCGGCGGAGCACGTGAGATCCCGCTGCCCATGATGCAACGGTTCGAACGCGATCTGATCAGCTCAGGCATGTATGTTCCGGATGATTTTGACGAGGTTATCGCCTGGTTGGCGGATGGTCGCTTCGATACTCGTGAGTTGATTAGCGACCTTTTCCCGGTGAGCGAAGCAGATAAAGCTTTTGTCAGGGCGCAACAAAACGACTCCATCAAAGTCCTGCTGCAGTTTGCAGATGCCTGAATAAGTGAATATCCACGGGGCACATGTGCCCCTTATTGATAACAAAGAAAAAAGGATAGCGTGATGGCGCAGATAATTTCTCCTACCCCCTACACAATTAGTCGGCCTCAGGATGTCATCGACATCGTCAATGAAAATTCGGCTGTTCATGCCAGCACCGGGATCATCTTTATTGCTCTGGGCGGTATCCTGATTGATGCCTATCAGGCTGCAATGGTGGGCTTTGGCAACAAATACATTGCGATGCAGTTTGGTATCTCCCCTGGACTGGCCGCGACCGTCAACGCTTCGGTGCTGCTTGCTGCGCTCATTGGCGGATTACTGGCAAATCGAGTCATTAACCGCTTTGGTCAGCGTAAAGCCTTTCTTATCGGCATGGCACTCTGCACCCTGGGCGCCGCCTGCGTGGCCATTGCTCCCAACATCTGGTGGGTTCTGGTGTGCCGTATTGTCATGGGCTTTGGCCTTGGCATTGATTTTCCCCTCGCCACCAATGCGGTGGCAGAACTTCGCGGGTCGAAATCGAAGAAAACGGGCTCATCGGTAAACCTGTGGCAAATGGCATGGTACGTCTCGACGACGGTGGTCTATCTGGTGTTGCTGCCACTCCTGTTCTCGGGCGTGGATGAGGCGCAGCTTTGGCGGTATGGCATCTTCATTGGCGCGCTATTTGCTGTGCTGATCATGGTACTGCGTTATGTTTACATCGGTGAGTCAGCGATGTGGGCAGCTCGCGCCGGACGATACGACCAGGCCTGCAACATTCTCCTCAGTCGCTACAATGTGCACGCATGCGTAGCGCCAACAACGCCTGTCCGCTCGGGCGACGCACCTGACGTGAAAGTACAGGCTGGATATGGCGTGTTGTTCAATGCCCGCTATCGTCGCCGCACCCTTTTGGGTTGCATCGTTGCCACGATGCAGGCGTGGCAATATAACGCAGTAGGCGTTTACCTGCCGCTGACGCTGGCGGGGATTCTCAGCGGTGGCCTGAGTGGGGCATTAACCGGATCCGCGATTGTGAACGCAGCCTGCGGTATAACCGGTGGACTCATTGGATCGCTGCTGCTGCAACGCTTTGGTACACGTCGACAGTCGATGTATGGCTTTGCCGCCGTTGCGCTGGCATTGCTGGCCCTCGGCGCACTGGCGACCAGCAATCCATGGCTGTCACTCGGCCTGCTCGGCACTATTATTTTCTTCCACTCCGCCGGTCCTGGTGGGCTCGGGATGACTATCGCCACCCTCTCTTATCCTCCCAGCATTCGTCCGTCCGGTGTTGGCTTCGCCCGCGCCATTATGCGCACCGGCGCGATTGCTGGCCTGATTTTCTGGCCAATGCTGTGGGGTGCATTGAAAACAGATGCGTTTTACTGGATGGCGCTGGTGCCCTTTATCGGCTTCCTCACCTGCCTGCTGATTAAATGGGAACCTCTGGGCGCCAACGTTGATGCCGAAGATGCTGATGTGTTGAACAGCGTCAAAAAATAATAATGACAGTGAGCGCCGGCTATACCGGTGCCTCGTTCTTGTACCCTGCTGTGGGTTTATCCCGCAGCTTGCTCACCATCTGGAGAGGAAGCGAAATGTCTTACTCTGCATCTCAAATCCAGCAAGGCCTGCACGGCAAGTCCATGCGCCGCGTGGTACTTGGCAGTTTCGCTGGCGCACTGCTTGAATGGTATGACTTCTTTATTTTTGGTACGGCTGCCGGGCTTATCTTTGCCCCCTTATTCTTCCCGGAAAGCTCACCCAGCGCAGGCATCATTGCGGCGTTCGCGACATTCGGTGTGGGATTTTTCGCCCGCCCCTTAGGAGGACTGGTGTTTGGTCATTTCGGTGACAAAATTGGCCGTAAGGTGACGTTGATTTGGACGTTGGCGATTGTCGGTACCTCAACGTTCCTGATTGGATGTGTACCCGACTGGCACAGTATCGGCATTTGGGCCCCTATCCTGTTAATGGCACTGCGTCTGATTCAGGGATTTGGCCTGGGCGGCGAATATGGCGGCGCGGCATTGATGACGATTGAGTCTGCCCCCAAGGCCAGACGGGGATTCTTTGGCTCACTGCCGCAGGCAGCCGCCTCAGTCGGTCTGATGCTGGCGACCGGGGTGTTTGCGCTTTGCACCCATTCGCTGACTCAGGAACAGTTCATGGCCTGGGGCTGGCGTATCCCTTTCTGGCTGTCGGCAGTGATGTTAATCGTGGGTCTGTTTATACGCTTGCATACCGATGAGACCCTCGACTTCCAACGCCAGCAGTCAACTTCCCGCACAGAAAAAACACCCCTGCCGATCGTGACGCTGTTTCGGGAACATCCGCGAACCATTTGGCTGGCGTTCGGCGCTCGTCTGGCGGAAAGTGTCTCATCCAATGTCATAAACGCGTTCGGCATCGTGTATGTCTCAACACAGTTGTTACTGTCGCGGGATGTGCCACTCACTGGCATGCTGTTTGCTTCCGCGCTCGGCATCCTGTTTTGCCCTCTTATGGGCTGGTTATCGGATCGTATTGGGCAGCGGCGGGTGTACTTATTGGGTGCAGGCTTTTGCGTGCTTTACGCTTTCCCCTTCTTCATGCTTTTAAATACTCAGCACGCACTTATCATCACCATCAGTATGGTTCTGGGTTACAACCTCGGGCCAACGACGATGTTTGCCGTTCAGCCAACGTTGTTTGCCAGCCTGTTCGGCACCCGCGTGCGCTACACTGGCTTATCCTTCGCCTATCAGTTCTCATCAATTTTGGGGGGTATGAGCCCGTTTATAGCCGCAACCCTACTTTTAATGGGTGAGGGAAAACCCTGGTTGGTAGGGATCTTTATGATGGCGATTTCACTGATTTCGTTCATCTGTGTCTGGATGATTAAAGAAGCGGCGGCTTGTCAGGTTAGGCAGACAATCTGCGATCAAACCACATCCGCATTAAGGTAGCTGCCACTGTCGATTGCGGCTGTGCATGCTTCGCGCAGCCGCAGCCGCCGTCAGGGGATCAACAAAATCTTCGCCGCCGAAACCTGCTGTGACTCAAGGTCGGCGAAAGCCTGGGCGCCTTCACTGAGCGGTCGGACATCCACCCAATCCAGCTCCCCCAACGCCCCCTGCTCCAGCATTGTCAGAGTGAGACAAAAATCATCCATGGTGTAGGTATAGGTGCCCAGCAGCGTGATTTCACCCAGCGTAATTTTGCGCATATCGATCTCGCTGTCCCACGCTTGCAGGCCAATGTGCATGACCACGCCGCCAGGTTTCACCGCCTGAATTGCCATCTGGCGTGTTGTCGCCGCCCCTACAGCATCCACCACCAGCTGATAGCTCGATTCAACGATGCGGGTTTCCTTCGGATTGATACTGACGCAGCCGGTGTAGCGCTCAGCCGCCTCGGCGCGCAGCGCATTGGTTTCAGCCAATGTGATGTGACGACAACCCCATGCTCGCAGCACTAATGCCGTCAACATACCTATCGCACCACCACCTATCACCAGCGCTCGCGTTTCTGCCAGCGGTTGCGTTAATGCCCGCTGGGTTAGACGCATGGCATGAACCACCGTGGCCGCCGGCTCAGTCAGCGCTGCATGCTGGATTGAAATACTGGCCGGTAACGTCACCACTGAACGGGCCGGGATCACCATATACTCAGCAAACGCGCCGGGCCAATCCATGCCGACCATATGACGGTCGCTGCACAAGTTGTCACGTCCCTGGCGGCAGTATTCACATTCACCACAGGTAATCAACGGATTGGCCGTCACGCGATCGCCCGGCTGAAAGCGCGGTGACTGGCTCTCAACAATTTCACCCGCCAGCTCATGACCGAGCACCAATCCCGGTTGGCGGCGCGGGTCCTGGCCGTGGAAGGCATGCATATCGGAACCACAAATGCCCGCCGCGCCAATGCGGATCACCACCTGCTCTTGCCCTGCTGCCAGTTGCGGATAGGGGCGTTCTTCAATGGCCATCAGATAAGGACGGCTGTAAATCAACGTTTTCATAAGCCCTCACTTAATCAATACAGAATTTGTCACCGTCACCCGACCGGCACCGTGGGTTTGTCGCCACAGATAGAGCGCACATGCCGCACTGGTCAGGCCGATAACCAAAACATACGCACAGATGAGCCACGGACGACCACCGAGCATGTTAGAGAAGATCGTAGCCAGCACAGGTGTCAGACCACCGGCAAACACCCCGGAAATTTGATAGGCAAATGAGATACCGGTATAGCGCACCGAAGCATCAAAGCACTCTGAATAAACCGATGACAGTGTGCCAAACACGGCGGCATGGAAAATACCAAACGGGATTACGATGGCGGCCCATACCAGCCAGATGTTATCGGGATGGTTATGCATCAACGCGAACGAAGGAAACGCTGACAGCGCAGAAAGCGTTGCCCCCATCGCAAAGATGCGCGCTCGCCCCCAGCGATCGGCCATGTAGCCCCAGAACGGAATAAAGAAGCTCATGACAAAGGCGCTGGCAAGTATCGCGACAATGGCCTGATCGCGCGGGATATTCAGGTTTTGTGTCAGATACGTCAGGGAAAACACGCCAAAAATGTTAAAGAACACCCCATCAATCAGCCGCATCCCCATGCAGGTAAACACCAGTTTGGTGTTGTTGCGAAACAGCTCCACCAGCGGAAATCGTTTCGGTGCATGCTGACGTGCTTCCTGGGCTTTAAGGAAATCCTGGGTTTCTGCAACGTTTTTACGGATGTAGGTGCCGATAATGACAAAGACGCCGCTCAGTAAAAACGGCACGCGCCAGCCCCAGGACATGAAAGCCTCATCGGGCAGCAAAAACGACGCCAGACCAATCGCACCGGACGCCAGCAGCAATCCCAGTGACATCCCAATCTGGGGAATGCTGGCAAAGAAAGCGCGATGTTTTTCCGGTGCAGATTCAAATGTCATCAGCACCGCACCACCCCACTCGCCGCCTAATCCAATACCCTGAATTAATCGACAGAGAATGAGTAAGCACGGCGCCCACAGACCAATCTGGTGATAGCTGGGAATCAGCCCAATCACCACCGTCGCGCCCCCCATGATCACTAACGTCAGGATCAGCATCTTTTTTCGTCCCAGCGTATCGCCGAAATGTCCAAAAATGATGGCGCCCAATGGCCGGGTCAAAAAGCCAATGGCAAAGACACCATAAGAGAGCAGCGTGGTAATAAAGGGATCGCCTTCGGGGAAATAGAGTTTATTGAACACCATTCCCGCGACGGTGCCGTAAAGGAAAAAGTCATACCATTCAATCGTCGAACCAAACAGGCTCGACAGCGTGACGCGTCGGAGATTACCAGCAGCAGGTGTTTGCATGATGTATTCCTCTGCACATAAGTGTTGATTCAGATAGCGCTGTAACCGCCATCCACCATCAATGTTTGCCCGGTGATATAGGCACTGGCGTCACTGGCAAGCAGCAGCGTCGCACCCTGTAAATCGTTCAAGTCGCCGTTACGTCCCAGACAGGTTCGTGCGGCATGCCGTTCACGAAGAGCGGGATCGGCAAAAACGGGGCCCGTCAGTGCGGTGGGAAAGAAACCCGGACCGATGGCGTTACACGTGATGCCGTCACGGCCCCACCGCTGTGCGATCGCGCGGGTAAGCTGAACAATGCCCCCTTTGCCCGCGCCGTAGGGTGCGCTGTTATCGAAAGCGCGATGTGATTGCAGTGACGCAATATTAATGATGCGTCCCCAACCGCGCTGCGCCATATGGGGTGCCAGTGCCTGAGTCAGAAAAAACGGGGCTTTAAGATGGAGCGACAGTTGCTGATCCCAATCCGCTTCTGTGACCTCTTCGAATGGCTGGCGCAGATTAACGCCTGCAGCATTCACCAGAATATCGGCATCCGCACTTTCACGCGCCAGAGCCTGCAACGCCGCCATCTGCGTCACATCGGTACAGCAATAACGCGCCTGCGCACCCTGCTGAATCAATTGCTGTGTGGCTTCAGCCAACTGCCCCTCGCGCCGTGCCGCAAGAATGACCCGTGCGCCTGCTGCAGCCAGCGTTTGCGCAATAGCAAAACCGATGCCGCTGCCACCGCCGGTTATCAGCGCGGTTTTGCCCGTTAAGTTGAATAGTGTTGTCGCTTGCATCGCAACCTCCTTAGCGCGTCACCGGTGAACCGAGCTGGAATGATTGACCCGCAAAATATTTCGCGAGGCGCACCTCGGCCGTGCGCGCATGTGCTTCCATGCCCTCCATGCGCGAAATACGCGCGGTGGTTTCGGCAATTTGCGGTATGGCTTCGCGAGACATCTGCTGCCATGTCAGGGTCTTGAGGAATTTGTGTACGGAGAGTCCCCCGGAGTAGCGTGCTGCGCCTTTAGTCGGCAGGACATGATTCGGTCCGCTGCACTTGTCACCAAATGCCACCGTGGTTTCTTCTCCGAGGAATAGCGAGCCGTAGCAGCTGAGCGCATCACGCCACCAGGTCAAATCACGGGTATGTACCTCCAGATGTTCAGAAGCGTAACGATCGGAAATCTCCACGACCTCTTCGCGGCTGTCGCAAACAATCACTTCGCCATAATCACGCCAGGCGCAACTTGCGGCATCGCGGGCCACCGGCGGCAGTTCGGCAATCAGCTGTGGGACTTTGATCATCACCGCGTCAGCCAGCTCGCGTGATGTGGTAAACAGCCACGCAGGGGATTCGTGCCCATGCTCCGCCTGACCAACGAGATCGCTGGCAACGATGTCAGCATCTGCGCTTTCATCGGCAATCACCGCGACTTCTGAAGGTCCGGCAAAGACATCAATGCCCACCTGACCAAACAGCGTGCGTTTCGCCTCAGCAACGAATTTATTGCCCGGCCCCACCACAACATCCGCTGCCTTACCGCTAAACAATCCCCACGCCATACTGGCAATGGCCTGGACTCCGCCCAGCGTCATGATGGTATCTGCGCCAGCACGGTGAAACGCATAGAGCACGCAAGGATGGATGCTTTGGCTCAGATACGGGCCTGAACAGGCGATAATGTTCTTTACACCCGCCGCTTTCGCGGTGGCCACGCCCATGTAAGCAGAAGCGATGTGTGCGTAACGGCCTGCCGGTGCGTAACAACCGACGGTGGTGACTGGCAGCACCTTTTGTCCGGCCACAAGGCCTGATGGCAATGTCACCTCAAAATCCTGGATGGATTCACGCTGTGCGCAGGCAAAGGTGTAAACCTGTTCAATGGCGTAATCGATATCCTTTCTGACTTCTGCCGGCACTTCGCGGATCTGCACGGCTATCTGCTCCGGTGTCAGGATGATGTCGCCTGTCCAGTTATCCAGTTTCTGAGCATATTTCCGCACGGCGTCTTCGCCCTGATCCTTAATGGTGGCGAGCATCTCCTCTACCACCTGTCGCGCTTCAGCCGTGTTCGATTCCGGCGATTTAGTGGCTTTCTTTAACCAGGTCACTGACATATGCATCTCCAGAGATAAATGATGAGGTGAATTCCTCTGTCATATATATGACTACGCTTATCTATAGTGAGCAGGTAAAAATAGTGCAAAAACGAAATGAACAAAAAGTGATCGCGATCGGCATCAATACACAGAACTCATAAGGCGATCACATTTTAACCACCTTGTTTTAAGCCTTATAAATTAAATCATTATCAATCATCGCTTTAACTGATTAGGCTCTGAATACCTTCCTACTCATCTGCATCCATCCCTACATTCGTGAAGCCGCTCGCAAAAAATGTGTCAAAACAGAAATAAATTTTGCCATCTCAATTCATCTATCATATGTCATATACATGAGTTCATTTGTTGTGCAATAACCGGAGGCTGTGATGAGTATTGATTTCGTGGTTCACGATGATGGCGACTCGGTAGGAGTCGTAGTGGTGGAAGGGGTCGAAGCCGGTCAAACCTTGACTGGCTGGATAATGGACCAAAACAAAACCATTGAGTTTGCAGTAAAAGATGCCATTCCAATCGGCCATAAGCTGGCGATTCGCGATCTGGCGGTGAATGACACGGTGATCAAATACGGTGAAGACATTGGCCGTGTCGTGGCGGCAATCCAGCAGGGTGAACATCTGCACGTACACAACGTTAAAACCAAAAGGTGGTAATGATGGAAATCAAAGGGCGTCAGTTTGCAGGCTATCGTCGTGAAAATGGCCGAGTGGGTATTCGTAATCACGTGATTGTGCTGCCGGTAGATGATATCTCCAATGCAGCAGCAGAAGCGGTAGCAAACAACATTAAAGGGACTATAGCGCTGCCCCATCCTTACGGTCGCTTACAGTTTGGTGAAGATCTTGAACTGCACTTCCGCACCCTGATTGGTACTGGCTGTAACCCGAATGTGGCAGCGGTGGTTGTGATTGGCATTGAGCCAGGCTGGACACAACGCGTGGTTGACGGTATCAAAGCCACGGGTAAACCGGTCGCCGGTTTCTGGATTGAGCAGAATGGCGATCACAACACCATTTGCGCCGCTTCACGCAAAGCGCGTGAGTTTTCGCAATATGCGTCTGAACTGCAGCGAGAAACCTGCGATATCAGCGAGCTTTGGGTATCGACCAAATGCGGCGAATCGGACACCACATCAGGGTGTGGTGCTAATCCTTCGGTGGGCAACCTGTTTGACCGTCTGTACGAGAACGGCAATACCCTGGTATTTGGCGAAACGTCAGAGCTGACCGGCGGTGAACATCTTGTGGCTGCACGCTGCGCGAATGATGATGTGCGCCAGAAGTTCCAGTTCATGTTTGATCGCTATAGCGCAATGATTGACCGCTGGAAAACCAGCGATCTTTCGGAATCGCAGCCCACCAAAGGAAATATTGAGGGCGGGCTGACGACCATCGAAGAGAAAGCGCTGGGCAATATTCAGAAGATTGGTAAGAAGTGTCGGGTTGATGGCGTGCTTGATAAAGCTGAAACCCCAACGGGTCCCGGCTTGTGGTTCATGGACTCCTCGTCTGCCGCGGCTGAAATGGTTACGCTGTGCGCAGCGGCCGGTTATGTCGCCCACTTCTTCCCGACCGGTCAGGGCAACGTCATTGGTAACCCGATTCTGCCGGTCATCAAAGTGTGTGCGAATCCACGCACGGTGCGCACTATGTCAGAGCATATTGATGTGGATGTCTCTGCTGTGCTGCGCCGCGAGATGAATATGGAAGGGGCCGGGGATGCGCTGCTCGAGTCGCTGTTGCGTACCGCGAATGGACGACTCACCGCCGCCGAGGCATTGGGCCATCGTGAATTTGTCCTGACCCGTATCTTTGAGAGTGCGTAACATACCTGCCCGCCGTTTCGGGCGGGCGTCATCTCTTTACTCGCCTGCGGCGGCTTCCCGAGCGCCGGTTCGCAGCCGTCAGGCTTCGCGAGGATAACCCAATGCGAATGCTCAAGCACCTTTACGTCCAGGTTCTTATCGGCCTGGTCGCCGGAGTTGCTGTGGGGTACGCTTTCCCTGATTTTGCCGTTCAGATGAAACCCCTCGGCGATACCTTTATCCGTCTGATAAAGATGATCGTGACCTTAGTGATTTTCTGTACCGTGGCGATTGGTATTGCAAGGATGGAGAGCCTGAAGCAAGTTGGCAAAGTCGGCGGCAAAACGCTGATCTACTTTGAAGTGGTCACCACCCTGGCGCTGATTATTGGCATGGTGGTGGCGGATATGATGAAACCTGGCGCGGGCATGAACGTTGATGCCAGCAAACTGGACGGCAGCGCCGTCAATCATTACGTCAACGTCAGTGAGCACAGCAAAGGCTTCCTTGAGCAGATCATTCCGGACTCGGTGATTGGCGCCTTTGCCCAGGGCAACTTATTACAGGTGCTGTTATTTTCCGTGCTGTTCGGGGTAGCACTCTCGCTGGTTTCGCAGCGCAGTGCCTTTATCACCAAAACCATTGAGCAGTGTGGCGAAGTCCTGATGCGGATTGTCGAGCTCATCATGCGCCTGGCACCGCTGGGGGCCTTTGGTGCCATCGCCTTTACCGTGGGGAAATATGGACTCACCTCCCTGCAACACCTTGGCATGCTAATTGTTTGTCTTTATATCACCAGTTTCCTGTTTATTGGCGGCGTATTGGGTCTGATTTGCAAGCTGGTCGGCGTCAACCTGTGGCGGCTCATCCTCTATTTCCGTGAAGAGTTGTTAATTGTGTTAGGAACATCGACAACTGAATCGGTGCTGCCGCGTCTGATGGTGAAAATGGAAAAGCTGGGTTGCGATCGCGCGATTGTCGGGCTGGTGTTACCGACGGGTTACTCATTTAACCTTGACGGTGCGGCGATTTACCTCACTATGACTTCTCTGTTTATTGCTCAGGCCACCAATACCGACCTGACGCTATGGCAACAAATTGGCTTACTGTTGATTCTGTTACTCACCTCAAAAGGTGGTGCAGGCGTCGCAGGCGCGGCGCTGATTGCCTTAACCGCCACACTGGCAACGCATAACATTATTCCACTGGCAGGTATCACGCTGGTGCTGGGCATTGATCGCATTCTCAATGAGATGCGCGCCGTCACCAATATGATCGGTAACGTGGTGGCGACACTGGTCATTGCCCGTTGGGAAAAGAAACTCGATCTGGCACAGTTACACGAACAGCTCCGTCAGGGGCCCGGTGTGATCACCCTGCCAGAGCAGCAAAACCCTGACACGCCGCTGACAGCCACACAGGAAGAGAGGAGTACGTCACAATGAGCCACATGACGCTGGCGGTAGAAGAACTCAACATTATTGCTCAACAGGCATTGCGTCAATCCGGTGTTAGTGCCGCAACAGCCGCAGATACCTGCGCCGCCTTGATGGCCGCAGAACAAGCAGGTATTGCCTCGCACGGTTTCGCCAGGCTGCCGTTTTATCTCGACCAGCTGGATAGCGGCAAACTCAAGCCAGAGGCACAACCTGCGGTGGCTGCGCATGGCAATGTCGTGAACGTAGATGCCGATTCCGGTCTGGCGTTTCCTGCGGTACAGCAAGGTCTGGATCGCGGGATCGCCTTAGCGCAGCAAAGCGGCATTGTGGCGGTGGCGATCCGCCGCTCACACCACTTCGGCATGGCAGGTTACTACGCTGAACAGGCTGCTTGTCAGGGCTTAGTATGTCTCGCGCTCAGCAACGGACCCGCTGCGATGGCACCCTGGGGCGGCAATATCCCCCTGTTTGGCACCAACCCTATTGCTTTTGCTTCACCCCGTGAGAACCAGCCTCCGTTGGTGATTGACCTATCACTCTCTGAAGTCGCACGCGGTAAGATTATGCTGGCAAGCCAGAAGCAAGAGGCGATCCCGCTGGGCTGGGCACTGGACAGGGATGGGAACTCGACGCAGGATGCCGACGCCGCGCTAGCAGGTAGCATGGCACCCGCGGGCGGAGCAAAAGGCGCGGCGCTGGCATTAATGGTGGAGCTGCTGACGGCTGGACTGACGGGCAGCAATTATGGTTTTCAGGCCAGTTCGTTTTTCAATACCGAAGGAGGGCCGCCACATATTGCACAGTTGCTGCTATTGCTGAATCCAGCGTTTTTCTCTCCCGGCTATGTTCAGCACAGCGAGCAGTTATTCACGACTATGCTGCAGCAACCCGGAGTGCGCTTGCCTGGAGAACGCCGTCAGGCGGTGACGCAGCAAAACAGCAAGCAGATTTCATTGCCTGCGGCCTTGCTGGAACAGTTACGGATCAGAGCTGGTTAAAATAGGCGTGGTGGCGCGTCATCACCGTGGATACCCGATATTCTACTGCTTTATCCTGGAAATCCCGTGCAATGCGGTAAATGCGCAGCAGCGCTTCCCCCTCTTCCGCCTCCAGATGCAGGACTTCATCTGGTCCTGCATTTACCGCTTTGATTTGCTCATGCGCATTGGCAACGGTACAGGCGTATTTCTGCTGGTACAGCTGATAAAGCGTATTCGGCAGGATGTCAGGCTCACGATCCATCCCGGAAAAACGTGCTGCATCAATATAGACGTGTTCGAGTATGGCGGGAGCACCATCCAGATCACGCACGCGCCAGATGTGGATGACCTTACTGCCAGACACAATATCCAGCGCCAGCGCTTCTTCTTCTGATGCGGTGCGCAGATGGCGTGCCAGAACGCGTGACAGCGGTAATGAGCGCTCACCGTTGTCGCGCAGAATATTGAAGAAACGGAACAGCGCGCTATCAGAATCGTGAGCGGCCACGACCGTTCCTTTGCCTTGATAACGAATAACCACGTTACTGCTGACCAGCTCATTCAACGCTTTGCGTAAAGTGCCAATACTGACGTTATAGGTTTCTGCCAGGCTCGCTTCACTGGGGATATACGTGCCTGCGGGCCACTCACCGGAAGCGATCCGCTCTAGTAGTAGCTGGCTGATTTGCAAATAGAGCGGCTGAAAAATCGCAGACTTCACATCCGGTGACGCCGGTAATTCAGAATTCATGATTCACTCCTACAACATACATACGCGAAAATCATATTTATTTCACTATGACATATAGAGGAGTTTAGAACAGAAAAATCCCCATCAATACTCGATTTTGATGAGTTTTGTGAGGGATATCCAGTTTGCAACAAGGCTTAAAGTCGGTAGAGGTATACTGAAGGGAATAATCTAAATGTGACATGGCATTGATTAATCATTTATTTTTTCATCTTCCTCGCTTGCCGTCGCGAACACAAAGAAAGATTAACCGCCACTCCCCATACTTCGCTCACCTATAGTGGGAAAATCATGGCACTCTTATTCATCACACTGGAATACCCTAGTCCTATAGAGGATGAGAGTGAGAACGCCTCAATTCACTGTGAAGGCATGGCATCAATACCCTGTTCTGCCGCACTGAGGTAGGCAAACAGGTTATTGTCGGGATTCTCGTAAACATCAGCACCATAGGGATTGCCGCGCATGCTGATCATTGAGGGACTTAAATGGTAGGTTTTCTCGCCACCAATGATCTCTCGCGTTGAGCGTTGGGTCGCATCCACCGAGTAGGGCCACGGCTTCTCCAACGGCCGGGAGTAGACTTTATAGGAACAGTCGACATAACAACACCGGATTGGGTCCGTTTTGGCTGAGGTCAATAATATTTATCAGGTGAGTCGTCAGCGGCGGGATGTTGAATCGGCTCTTCCTTCCCAAAGTGGGATAATGATTAACGTAAATTTATAATCGATCAACCCAACACCCCTGCTAAGTCATATCCACTTCAGGAAAGGGATACAGGCGACGGTTTTAAATGATTAATATGCTGCCAGACATCCCACTCTTCATAGGGGTCTGTTTTTCCTCTCCCCGCATAGAGAAATCTCTGGGGATTCCGTGTCATTCTTCCCTTTAAAACAGCATGAAACCTGAACGTATCGAAATTTCCTGTCACAGGATTATAAACTTCAATATGAGTGCTGCTGCGGGATACTTTTTTAATAAAGGGTTGCTGCCCCTCGCTAAAAATGATGCAATCGTCCATAAATCCTCCCGTTGATTATCCCTATTAAGTCTAATCTCTGTTTTATTTATGGCGATAGGGAATCATCCTATAAGTACATTGTCATAATGTATGCACAGGACATTATTGAGACACATCCACTTCGCATCACCCGCTTCAAATTCAATGATTAAAATTTATGGCAAAGTAATTTATTAATGCCTTTCTTAACACATTTCTAAAATGTTATTTACTCACAAAAATTTACTATCGGCATTGACCTCAATATAAATATCTCTCCCCAAGCAGCTCATTCTTTCGATCATACTTCACAGAAGGTATCCCTTAACTCCCCTCTTCAAACGCCGACTTCACTGCCACCACAATCCTTTCCGCCCTTGCAGCATCCTCCAGTTGCGGGTACTCCTTTCTCAACTTTCCTGACACCTGCCAGCCATTCTCTTTCAATGATCGGATTATCCGATTCGCATCCTGATCCGGCATCTCCAGCACTTCCTTCAGCCGCTCCTGTGCTTTCTGGAATATCGTCAGCACTCTGGCTTCATCGGCCATTTCCACGCGCACGGTGTGCTCAATCACTTTAGCGGTATACAGCACGTGAGAAGTTAAATCCGGATAGCGCCAGGCATAGCGCGCGTCTTCGTAGTCGGAGAAGGTGAAGTTGCTGGGTGTACCGTCGTCATACGTCACGATCTCACCGAAATGGCAGGAGGTCGCATAGCGGCGCATCAGGCGTTTCGAGAACACTTCCAGCGTGCGGTCATAGCCAACACGGAAATCCAGTGAGCTGGTGATGCTGGCGGAGACCGGCAGAATAACGCCTTCAGGAATGGCACCGTCGCGGATTAATGAGTCATTAATCAGGAAGCGGTGAATACGGCCATTGCCGTCGCGCATCGGATGAATATACACAAAGCCGAAGGCAATCACGCCCGCTCTTGCCAGAGGCTCTGCACCACGCGTGGCGAGCTCAAACTCCTGCAATCCGCGCATAAACTGCGGCAAATCTTCAAACTGCGGTGCGACGTAGTGAACGATATCTTCGCGCATCGTGGCCTGTCCGACAAACACCGGCGAGCGACGCAGCCCCAGTCCCAACGCATCGTGACCGAGAATGCCTCTTTGAAGAATATGCAGGCTTTCATCACTGAGCGGGTCATCGATCTGGCCGCAATATTGCGCAATGACATGCGCAAATCGCTGAATACGATCGGCCTGCTCCGCCTCTTTCTCAATCAAAAAGCTGGCACGGGACTCCTTGAAAGTCAGCCAACTGGCGGTTCGCAGTAGAACATCTGCGCCGAAGGTATCATCCAGTTCGTGTAGTGCGGCGGTCACATCGAAAGAAATGGCATTCTCAATCTCTGGCGTGCGGCGAACCACAGGGCAGAAGTCAGGCGAGCCGGGTAAGTTATCATTGATACGCCAGCGTTTATTCTTGATCGCTGAAGTCCGCGTCAGATAGTCCTTTGCGGAGATCGCCGTAATATAGCCGCCATTAGCGACATCGGGCACGTTGGTGAGCGTGTTACCTGTTAGCCATTCATAGAGAAAACCGGTACGGCGTGCGTATTGGCCAAAGGGCTCGCGCAGGCACCAGCTTTCGATCGGTTCAGGGCCGATGGCAGCGAAGAGCCGGGCAAAAAACTCCAGATGGATCTCTTCATATTTGAGGCCAAACGCAAAATGGCCTGAGAAGCTATCGTCAGGTTGATAGCTCGGAGGATAACGCTTTTCGATGCGTCCCTGGTTCTCATGGGTGGCGCGAACCGTGCCAATAGCCGATTCCACGCGAAGTGGCTGAACCAGTTCAATGTGATAGCGCTTGCAGAGCGCCTTAAATCCCACCAGCATCGGCTGAATCCTTTAACATCCAGGTGAAAACGATAATTTATCCGCACTATAGCGCGAAAACACTAACAGGGCGAGGCAACTCGACTAATACGCACGCTAAAATGCTAACAAAAACGCCCTGGACGCTGAAAATAATAATTTACGCCGTGTGTGAAAAGCCACCCGACGAACTGCCGAGAAGTCAGTTGTAGGCGGCAAAATTCTTTCACCTGAGTGAAGGTTGCCCTTAAACGGTGCAGTTATCCGGCATTTTAGTCATGGAAAATAGCCCTTCTAAAGATAGATATAGCTAAATAATTATAATTCAATGCACCATTATTGTGATGCATCCGTCATATTTAACGATCGGCGCGCTATTTTTGTGCGTGACGTCAAAATAAATCCATAAGAAAATAATATAGAAATGAATTTATAAATTCAGGCTGTTTTTTATCCATTAAAACCAACAGAAAATAGTCATTAACTTCATAGCAATACGCTAGAAACCCTTCATGGAAAGCTTCCAAAACTCAGCTAAAAAACCACATTTTCATCCTGATGAGCGTATTGCTAACGCAAATTTAAAAGTGATAAAACATTCTCACTTGATAAATACTTTTCACTTAAAAGGTGGTTGGCATGGCACTTGAAACAGCTTACGTCCGTATTCCAGAAGCATGGAACCGTCCCGATAAAAAATGGCTTGCCGCATTCGCTGATTTTCCCGTTGCCAATATTGGTGATGCAATGGAAAGACTGAACATGTGCGATGCCGGGATCGTTCCGGTCACCACCTACACCGCGTTCGTCGGCTTTGCTTTTCCTGTGCTGGTCACGCCCGGCGATAACGCTGCCGTTATTCGTTCACTGGATTATATCCAGCCAGGCGATGTGATGATGATCAATGGCCAGGGCCACATTGACCGCGCCCTGGTAGGTGAACAGCTCACTCAGCGATTTCAGCATGCGGGTGCCGTCGCACAGGTGATTGATGGTGCAGTGCGTGACCGCAAAGTCATTGAATCGACGGGCTTACCGACCTTCTGTCGCGGCGTTTCTCCTGCTGGCCCGTTCAAAAATGGTCCGGGCGTGATCGGTGAGCCGGTGGCGATTGGCGGCGTGGTATGTGCCGCAGGCGATATTGTGGTGGGTGATGACGACGGCATCATTGTCATTCCTTTCTGGCGCGCAGAGGCGGTATTGGCGGAAGTGCGCGAAGTTGCCCGACGTGAAGCAGAAATGACGGCGGAAGTGACCCGTCAATATAAATAAAGTCAGGCCAATACCGTTTAAGGCCTTCCGGGGATTAATCACGCTTAACTCAGGGCAAAACAGATGACGAAATCACATGCCGCAACAATGGATTACGCACTGCCGAAGGATGGAAAGACGAAGAACAACGTTGTACGCCGCGCGTCAATCGCAGGCGGAGTCGGTTCGTTTGTAGAGTGGTATGACTACGGAATTTACGGCTTGCTGGTAAGTTCACTGGTGCTGGTGTTTGCCGCCAGTGACATGAACACCAGCGATGCCGGATTGATGCTCACCTATGTTGGATTCACCGTCAGCTTTGTGGTGCGTCCGTTTGGCGGCGTGATTTGTGGTTACCTCGGTGACAAAATTGGACGCCAAAAACTGCTGGCGATCCTGTTACTGATGATTTCACTGGCAACCGCCGCAATAGGCCTGTTGCCGAGCTATGAAAGCATCGGCTGGGCCGCCCCCACGTTGCTGATCCTGCTGCGCATCGTGCAGGGGTTCTCCGCAGGTGGTGAAGTGTCCGGGGCCGGTTCTTTTGTGGCGGAGTATGCGGAAGACCATCGTCGTGCGGTGGTGATGTCGCCGCTGGTGATGGGTTCCTTTATCGCGCTGCTGTTCGGCAGTTTGTTAATCAGCGGCTTAATTAACGTGTTTGGTGTCGATGCTATGAACAGTTGGATGTGGCGTATCCCGTTCCTGCTGGCCATTCCGATGGCGCTGATTGGCGTCTACATCCGTACCCGCATCGAAGATACGCCGCATTTCCAGATGGTGAAGGCCAGCAAGCGCGTAGTGCGTAACCCGATCCGCGAAGTGCTCTCCTCAAAACGCCATCTGAAAGCGATTGGTCTGGCCATCACCCTGCCAGCCGTGAACGGCCCAGGTTATTACATTCTGTTTGTCTACATGCCGACCTACCTCAATAAGGTGATGCACTTCCAGCAGATTCAGAGCCTGATGGTGACGGCCTGCGGTCTGTTAACCATCGTCGGTGCCATCCCGCTGATGGCGTGGCTCTCGGATCGCCTCGGTCGAAAACCGCTGTTGATTGCCTCCGCGATTGCCATGGCCGTACTGGCATGGCCGTGCTTCTGGTTACTGACGCTCGGTATGTTCCCGCTGGCCTGCATGGCATCCATTCTGCTGGCCTTCGCCTTCGCCGGACACGCGGGCGTGATTCAGGCCACGCTGGCAGAGATGTTCCCGACCAACGTGCGTTACAGCGCCTACAGCATTGGCTTCAATCTCTCGACGGTAATCTTCGGCGGTTCCGCCCCCCTGCTGATGACCTGGCTGATCGGCATGACCGGTATCGCCAGCATCCCCAGCTACATGGTGATTTTCACCGCGGCGCTGACGCTGATCAGCGCGCTGTATCTGAAAGAGAGCGCCGGCAAGCCGCTGGCTGATGAATAAGCACTGAACACAAGTATTCACTCAGGATTTCGAGGTCACTATGAAAAACGCGTCACCCTGGCGGATAGGGTTTGATATTGGTGGCACCTTTACCGATCTGGTGCTGTTAAACGACGTCACCGGCGAAGCGATTCGTCATAAAACGCTGACCACGCCGGAAGACCCTTCCGAGGGCGCTTATACCGGGCTGACTCAACTGGTGGAGATGGCGGGACTGAAGGCCGGTGATATTCACACCATCACCCACGGCACCACGCTGGCGATTAATGCTCTGCTGGAACGTCACGGTGCCAAAACCGCACTGGTGGTAACGCGTGGCTTCCGCGACGTGCTGGTGCTGGGGCGTGAGTATCGCTATGACATCTATGACCTGAACGGTGCGCCGGCAAAACCGCTGCTGACCCGCTCGCAGGCTTATGAGATCACTGAGCGCGTCACGGCACGCGGTGAAGTGGTCACTCCGCTTGATGAGCAAGAAGTGGTGCACCTGGCGGCAGAACTGCGCGCACAAGGTTATGAAGCGGTGGCGGTTTTGTGCATGCACGCTTACGCCTGGCCCGATCATGAAAATCAGATCGAGGAGATTCTCAGCCGGGAACTACCGGGCGTGTCGATCTCTGTCTCTCATAAGGTGTCACGTGAGATCCGTGAATACGATCGCGGCGTGCTAACGGCGATGAATGCCTTCGTGCAACCTAAGGCGCGTCGTTATATGGCGCGGCTTGAGCAAAAATTGCGCGAAGGCGGTTTCACCTGCGACTGGCTGGTGATGGGCTCCAACGGAGGTTTGATG
The DNA here is from genome assembly GCF_056491465.1 of Pantoea sp. C1E2. Lineage (NCBI taxonomy): Bacteria > Pseudomonadati > Pseudomonadota > Gammaproteobacteria > Enterobacterales > Erwiniaceae > Pantoea > Pantoea sp. C1E2. The sequence goes on along the minus strand of NZ_JBSZHT010000003.1, from coordinate 32,542 downwards.
GCGCCGCAGGTGGCGGCCGATTATCCCACGCGCATCATCGAATCCGGCCCGGCAGGCGGAATTGTGGCGACAGCCGCGTTTGCCCGTAAGAACGATGAACATCAGGTGCTGGCTTTTGATATGGGCGGCACCACTGCGAAAGCCTGTGTAGTGCGCAACGGTGAACCTTCCATCACCACCGATTATGAAGTGGGTCGCGCCGACCGTTTGCTAAAAGGCAGCGGTTTGCCGGTCAAGTTGCCGGTAGTCGACATGATTGAAATCGGCGCAGGCGGCGGCAGCATCGCGCGCGTGGATTCACTTGGCCTGCTGGAGATTGGTCCTGAGAGCGCCAGCGCCTGGCCGGGACCGGCTTGCTATGGCCGTGGCGGAGAGCTGCCAACGGTCACTGACGCCAACCTGGTTCTGGGCCTGCTGGATCCCGATGCCTTTCTCGGCGGCCGGATGCGACTCGATGTGGAGGCTGCCCGCACCGCGATCCAACGCATCGCTGAACCGTTGGGGCTGAGTATTGAAGAGGCCGCATGGGGCATCCACGAAGTCGCCAACAGCAAAATGTCCGAAGCGCTTCGCACCCACTCGGTTGAGAAAAATGTCAGCCCGTCACAGATGACGATGCTGGCATTTGGCGGCGCGGGTCCGAGTCACGCCTGGTCGCTGGCCAAACAGCTCAGTGTCAAACGGGTCTATTTCCCGAACGGCGCGGGCGTCTATTCGGCTTTCGGTTTGTTAACCGCACCGCCGAGTGCTGATTTTGTGCGTGCCGATCGTTGCCGCTTGCAACCCGGCATTGACGTCGCTGCCATCAGCGCGATTTTCGCTGAGGGATTCGATGAAGCGATGACCACACTGGCCGCGGCAAACGCCGATCCTGCCACCGCCATACAGCAAAAGCTTGCCGGCGTGCGCTATGTCGGGCAGGGATCGGAACTGACCGTGACGTTGCCTGAAACCTTCCTGAGCCACGGCGATGTCCAGGCGCTGATCGATATCTTCGAAGCCGCCCATCTGGCGCGCTTTGGCCGCACGCTGCCGGGGCAAGGTGTAGAAGTGGTGAACTGGCGGGGGCGCGTACAAACCACGCCTCCGACACTCCACACCAGCGATCAGCTGCGTCATCCCGAACCGGACGCGCGTGAAAAAAGCCTGCAGGTTTATCTCGGCCGTGAACAGGGCTACCGCCCATGCCGCGTGATCCCGCGCAGTTTGCTGGTCACGCGAGTGGCAGTGCAGGGTCCGGCACTGCTGCAGGAGAAAGAGTGTGCAATCTATGTCGGTCCGGGTGCTTCTGCGCAGCTGGATGAACAAGGCAATATTTTGATGGAGCTGAACTGATGGCGACAACCACCCCTGACAATCTGCGATTTCTCGACGATCCCATCAGCCTGCGAATTACCTGGGATCGCCTGGTGAGTATTTCTGAAGAAGCGGCAGCCACGCTGGTCAACATGGCGTTCTCCAGCATTATCCGTGAAGTGGGCGATTACTCCTGCCTGCTGATGGATGCCAGCGGCAGTTCTCTGGCACAACCGAAAGCCAGCGTGCCGGTGTTTATCGGCACCCTGCCCGCCACCGTGCGCCATTTACTGGCGAAATTCCCGGCTGACACCCTGAAACCGGGTGACAGCCTGATCACTAACGATCCCTGGCTGGGCACCGGTCATCTCAACGACGTTACGGTGGTCACGCCGGTGTTCCGCGGCGGCAAACTGGTGGCCTTTACCGGCGCAGCGGCACATATGTCGGATATCGGCGGCTCGCTGAATATGGGCTCATCGCGCGACATGTATGAGGAAGGGTTCCTCATTCCGCCCAGCAAGCTGATGATGGAAGGTCAGGTCAATCAGCAACTGCTGGATCTGTTCCTCGCCAACGTTCGCGCACCGGACCAGGTGGAAGGCGATCTGCACGCAATGCTGGCCGCCAACCAGATTGGTGCTAACGGTTTGCTGGGGCTGATGGATGACCTGAAACTGGAATCCGTCACCCCGCTGGCAGAGAAAATCCATTCGCTGACCGAAGCCGCGATGCGCAAAGCGATTGAAGCGGTACCGGATGGTCGTTACGAAGCGGCGGTCGATATTGGCGACTATGAAGGCGATATTCACCTTAATGTGGCGGTGATTGTCGAGGGCAGCAATATCACCATCGATTACGCCGGTTCTTCGGCCGAATCGATGTTTGGCAGCAACTGCCCGATGTCCTTCACTTACGCCTACAGCGTCTACCCGCTTAAGTGCCTGCTGGAACCGCATCTGCCTAATAATGAGGGCTGCTTTAAATCCATTACCGTGACTGCACCGGAAGGGTCGATTGCCAACGCGCGCCCGCCTTGTGCGGTTGAAATGCGCAACCGCGTTGGTCATATGGCGCACGCCGCGATCTTCACCGCGCTGTCAGAGATCATGCCAGAGCGCGTGATGGGCCATTCGGGCAGTGCACCGGTGACCTGTGACGTGTTTGCAGGCCAGTTCGATGACGGTCGCCGCTTTGTCGAGAGTCTGTGTGTCAACGGCGGCACCGGCGCACGACCGGCAGCGGACGGGATTGTCACTGGCTTCCCGGGCAATATGTCTTCCACCCCGGTCGAACTGATTGAATCCGCCACGCCGCTGCTGTTCCTCGAAAAAGCCATCGTGCCGGATTCCGGCGGTGCGGGACGTTATCGCGGCGGTGTGGCGCAGCGCATGGTGATTCGCAATACCAGCCAATATCCACTCTCGCACAGCATGTTCTATTCGCGCCAGAAACACGCGGCAGAGGGCGTGCTGGGCGGATCGGCAGGGGCACCTAACTTTATCGCCATCAACGGTGAATCCCTCGCCAAACCGGTTGGCCGTCATGATGTTTTGCCGGGTGATGAAGTCACCATTCAAATGCCAGGCGGCGGCGGCAAGATGCCGGTCGCTGAACGTGACCCCCAAGCTATTTTGTGGGATTTACAGGAAGGCTACATCACCGAGGCGGGAGCGCTGCGTGATTACGGCGTGGACGTCGCTGCACTGAACAGGAGCTAAGCATGGAACAGTTAACGGGAAAAGTAGTGATCATCACCGGCGCCGGCAGCGGCATTGGTAAAGCGGCTGCCGCAGGTTTTGTGCAGCGCGGCGCGCGCGTGGTGCTGGTGGGTCGTCGTAAAGCGGTGCTAGATGAAGTCGTGGCGGAACTGCGTGAGAAAGGGGGTGAAGCCTGGGCTTATGCTGCTGATATCGCCAGCAAGCAAGAGGTGAATGCGTTGGTTGCCTGGACGCTAAATAAACTGGGCGAGGTGGATATTCTGGTCAACAATGCCGGCAGCGCCAGCAAAACCCTGAACGCGCGCTGGATCGAGGAAGAAGAGTGGGATCAGGTGCAGGACGTCAACATGAAAGCCGTGTTCCTGCTGACGCAGGCGCTGCTGCCTTCCATGCTGGCACGTAAAAACGGCACCATCATCACCGTGTCATCTCTGGCGGCGCTGCGTCCAAATCTGCTGGGTGGCGCAGCCTATGGTGCCGCGAAAGCCGCCGTGCGCAATTTCATGACTTATCTGCATAACACCTTCCGCAATGACGGCATCCGCTCGACCTGCATTCTGCCAGGGGAAACGAACACGCCGATTATGGATAACCGCGCCAACCCGCCGCTGCAAAGCATTCGTGACCATATGGTGCAGCCTGAGGATGTCGCCGACGCCATCCTGCTATGCGCCAGCCTGCCGATGCGCACGGTGATCGAAGAACTGATTGTCGCGCCGACCTTCCTGCGTGACGTTTCCGGCGATCTGGAGATCAGCCGCTGGAAAAATGCGCCCGCAGAGTGCAAAGCCGAGCGTTTCAACCACAACTGATCCCCCAGGAAGGTCAATAATGTCTGCTAAACTGTTTAAAGCATCCGAAGCGGTACTGCGTGTCGAACGCACGTCACTGCGCGTACAGCAGCCTGCCTCCAGCAGTGACATGGTCTCGCTGGCGATGGGCGAACCCGATTTTGATACCCCACCGCGTATTGTCCAGGCGGCGGTTGAAGCACTGCAGCAGGGCTATACCCATTACGCCCCTCTGCTGGGCGATAAAACTCTGTGTCAGGCGCTGGCCGACGACGTCTCTGCGCGGAGCGGCATGTCGGTTAAAAACGGTGAAGTGCTGGTGACTCACGGCGGTACCGCCGGCCTGGCTGCCGCGATCCTCTCTATCGTCAATCCGGGCGATCGCGTCGTCATCCCGGATCCTACTTATTCGCTGTATGCCGATCTGGTCAACATGGCGGGCGGTATCTGCATTCCCATGCCGTGCCGCAGCGATTTACACTGGGATTTAGATCGTCTGGATAAAGCGCTGGAGGGCGCCAAACTGTTTGTGTTCTGTAATCCAGGCAACCCCACCGGCATCGTGCACAGCCGTGAAGAGATGGAAACCCTGGGTAAGCTGGTCAGTAAACACAACAATCTGGTGATTGCCGATGAAGCTTACAGCGATCTGGTGTTCACCGATCGCCCTTTCACTTCAGTATTGCAGGTGCCCGCCTTCGCTGGCCGCACGCTGTACTGCCAGACCTTCTCAAAAAGCTACGCCATGACCGGCTGGCGCGTGGGCTATCTGGCGGGACCCGCTGAGATGATCGCTGCCGCCGCGCGCGTCCACAATAGTGTTAACGGCTCGGTGAACAGTGCAGTGCAGCGCGCGGCACTGGTGGCGCTCACGCAGTGTCAAAACGACGTCAAAGGTATGTATGATGTCTACCGTGAACGTCGCCAGTTAATGATGGAAGGGCTGTACGCCATCCCGGAGCTGTCGCTCAATGAACCCGAGGGTGCATTTTACTGCTTCCCTTCCTATTCATTGCCGATCCCGGCAATCGATATGGTCGCGCTGCTGCGTGAACAAGGCATTGCCGTCCGTCCAGGCAGTGAGTTTGGTGCGGCAGGTGAGCGCCACCTGCGTCTGTCCTACGCGGCCAGCAATGAGGCGATTGTCGAAGGCGTGCGCCGCCTTAAGCGTGCGCTAGCTGGTTTGAACTGAGACGTAAAACACAGGAAGAAAACCCACCATGGCGGGAAGACCGATGCGCAGTGATACCGAAAGAAACCGCAAAAACTTAATTCAGGCGGGAGCCCGCTTGTTTGAGCATGCAGAAAACCCGATAAGCCTGGCGGAGATTGCCGCCGAAGCCGGCGTATCCGTTGCCACGGCCTATCGCCAGTTTACGTCGGTAGAAGAGGTGCTGAACGCCTATCGTCAGGAAGTGGGACAGCTTTTGCTCGATTTCAGTCTGAGCCAGAGTTGCGCGGGCCTGCAGAAACTGGAGAACATCAGCCGGCACTGGATCAAACTGGTGCGTGAGAACGGCGCCGCAATGGTGCCGATGCGTAACCGCCGTGGCTACCTGGAACGTTTATGGGAAGGCGCGGATTACCTGAAAGTACAAGCGGATGCGCTGCGTCCGGCGTTACGTGAGGCGATGGGTGAAATGGATCTGCCGGACATCGGTGATAAAGCGATTTTCCTGTGGAACATCCTGTTCGATCCCCGTGAAATCTTTGACCTGCTGGATACCGTTGGCTTGACGGAAAAACAGGTGGGTACGCAGTTGATGTCAGTGCTCATTGGCGGCCTGCGCGGTTTCGCCACCGCCAATGAATTCAGCGTGGAAGCTTGCCGCACTAAGTAAATATCGAGGCCGCCACTCAGCGGCCTTTTCCCTCTTCTTTTGATGATCACAGCCACTGTGAGGGCTTCCTGCATCCTGAATTTAGGTGGCAGCGCCTGCGCGGTGCAAAAAGGTGAAATGATGACAGCGCTTTCCTATGTATCAGAAGATAAACACTCTCCCTGGGCGACCTATCTGGCGCAGGTCGATCGCGTCCTTCCCTATCTGGGCGAACTTTCGCGCTGGGCGGATACGCTGCGCCATCCCAAGCGTGCGCTGATCGTCGATATCCCGCTGGAGATGGATGATGGCAGCGTCAGGCATTTCGAAGGCTACCGCGTGCAGCACAATCTTTCACGCGGGCCGGGTAAAGGCGGCGTGCGTTTTCACCCGGACGTCACGCTGGAAGAAGTGATGGCGCTGTCAGCCTGGATGACGGTGAAATGTGCGGCGATTAATCTGCCGTTTGGTGGGGCGAAAGGCGGTATCCGCGTCGACCCGCGTGAGCTATCCAAAAAGGAGCTGGAGCGACTGACGCGCCGCTACACCAGCGAGATTGGCAGCATTATCGGGCCACAACAGGATATTCCGGCACCGGACGTCGGCACCAATCCGCAGGTGATGGCATGGATGATGGACACCTGGTCGATGAATGTCGGCATGACCAGTACCGGTGTGGTGACCGGCAAACCCATCCATCTCGGTGGTTCACTGGGCCGCGTGAAGGCAACGGGGCGCGGTGTGTTTGTCACCGGAAAAGTCACCGCGCAACGGATCGGCCTGGAACTGGAAAACGCACGCGTGGCGGTGCAGGGCTTCGGTAATGTCGGCAGCGTGGCCGCCGAACTGTTTTCGCAGTCTGGTGCTAAGGTCGTCACGGTGCAGGATCACAGCGCCACGCTGCATCATTCAGCCGGCATTGATGTGGCGGCACTGATTCGCTGGCAACAGCAGCACGGCAGCATCGCCGGGTTTCATGGCGCAACGGCGATCAGCCACGAGGCCTTTTGGGAACAGGGATGCGATATCCTGATCCCCGCCGCGCTGGAAGGGCAAATTACCGCAGAGCGCGCGCGAAAACTGGTGTGCCGTATGGTGCTGGAAGGTGCCAACGGCCCGACATTGCCCGAAGCGGACGACATCCTGACCCAGCGCAACATCACGGTGGTGCCCGATGTGATTTGCAACGCAGGTGGCGTCACCGTCAGTTACTTCGAGTGGGTGCAGGATTTTTCCAGCTTCTTCTGGAGCGAAGATGAAATTAACGCCCGGCTAGACAAAATCATGGAACAGGCGCTGCTCGCGATCTGGCAAAAATCGGAACAGCTGGCAGTGAGTTTACGAACGGCGGCTTATGCCGTGGCTTGCGAGCGGATTTTGACGGCAAGGAAGGAGCGTGGATTGTATCCGTGAGGGCAGTCTCAGCTTTTAAATAGCGTGGGGGGAAGTGTTTTTCATCTGCTTTGTAGGGCTTCAACGCAGAATTTTGGACGAATTGTGACAATGGATGACATCCGGATTCACTATCCGGGTGTTTTCTACTGCCTGGATATTAGTGGTTAACTAGTCCTGAACGAGATGACCAAAATTCTGGAAAGACTCTTCCACTAAAATATTGACGTGACAGAACACTTCATACTCTGACTGTCGGTCATAACGGAAAAAGCGTGAGATCACAACTCCCCGGAAAGAACTGAGCGCCTCGTTCTCTTCTGGATTTCCACCAATTTCTACGTAATCACCTACTGAAGGAATAAACATCACCGGAGTTTCTTCACCAGAGGTCTGAATGACACTGCCTGCCGGGGTCGGGGTTTCTTCACCACGTCGCTTGTACTGAAAATCGATGCTGTACGTTATTTCCAATTTTACCTCTGGATGCCATCCGTTCGAATCGTCCACGCGGACTATACAAGCTTTGGGAGAAGACAATATCAGAGATAATATTCAGGAAGAAATAGTGAGAAGTGCGATTTTAGTCCAATGAGTTTTTAAAAGATTTTGTGAAGCAATATTTATCATCAGATAAGCCAAGCGCTATTTAGCATCATTAGTTCTCAAAATAACAAGCTGCACGAATCAAAGCCGAACGATAACAGCGGCCAAACAAACCTTTTCTATCCACTTAATTCGAGCTATAAACAGTCATAACGTCATCATCTTAATTTAATTTTGCGCGGATTCAGCGCTTATCTACCAGGGAAGAGAGTGATGTTTCATCTGATTTTCAGCATACCAAGCTGGTATGTTATCGCACGATTCGTTATCCCATTAGCCATGCCGTTAGTGTTGAAGATCATCCTATCTTTGGTGGTTTTATTGGCTTCTCAATATCTATTAATTAGCCGATTTACCCCGGGCGGCATTTTCTCACCTGAAATGCCACGTGCCGTCACCATCCTGTTCAGCTGGGCCTTTGGCACAGTGCTACTGCTCGCGTTCACTCAAATATTGATTGATGTGGTGACACTCATTTCCCTGCTGGTGCGGCACCCGCTGCAGATGACACCAGGCATACAATATGGCGCTGCGCTTTTAACCATGGTAGTGGCGGCTGTGGGCGTCCATCAGGCCATACGCGTCCCCGCCGTAAAAGAGGTGACGATAAAAATCGATAATCTGCCGCGCGAGTTTGAAGGCTACCGGCTGCTTCAGCTCACCGATCTGCATATCACCAAAGTGTTCAACGCCGCATGGACCGCAGCCATGGTGAAAAAGGCCATGACCCTGGATGCTGACCTGATCCTGGTGACCGGCGATGTCATAGATGGCACCCTAGAAAATCGCAGAAATGACGTGGAGCCGCTGAGGGGCTTACATGCGCCGGACGGCGTTTATGCCATCACTGGCAACCATGAGTATTTCTTTGAACAGCAACGCTGGACCGATCATCTTGCGACGTTAGGACTGCAACCTTTGCTCAACAGCCATACCCTCATTAAACGCGGCGACGCGGAGCTAGCGATCGCCGGTCTGCCCGATGTTTCAGCCTCCCGCAGAGAAGCCACTGGCCCTAACCTTGAGCTGGCGCTGGAGGGTGTTCCTGCTGATGCTCCGGTAATCTTGATGGATCATCAACCACGCAATGCGCGCCAGAACGCAACGCACAAAGTCGATTTGCAGCTATCTGGTCACACCCACGGCGGACTGATCGTCGGTTTTGACCGCTTGTTTGCAAAACCCAACGCGGGCTTTGTCTCAGGACTTTATGATGTGGATGGCATGCAACTCTATGTGAATAACGGCACTGCGCTCTGGCCAGGCATGGCAATACGACTGGGACGCCCTTCTGAACTGACGCGGATTACGTTGCAGCGGAAAGAGTGAAGTTTTGAGTCATATCTTCTAAAAAAACGTTGAGAAGAATGTGCATAGCCATGAGCCTGTTATGCGAGGCTCATGGCTTGTATTGAGCCAACAAGGACTAAAAACGATTAATCATATGGAAATCAAAAATTACGTTGGAGCCATAACCATCGTCAAAATATGCTCAGTTAACGCCGCACAAAGGTTCTGGCTTACAAGGATATTTATCCCCAAAAATTTCCTGCCTCGTTCTTTTGACGATCCTATGTACGCCTGACTAACCCAAAGCGGCTTTGCAGCACAGCATCAATTTCATCTTCCGCCAGCTGCTGCTTTTCCACGCCATTCGCCGTCACCGTTTTCAACATATCTCCTAGCAGGATCATCCGTCCCTCCGGACAATGCTGCACAATGAGTCGTTTCTGCACAAAAATCGCATCAGGATGCGTCGAGTTGAGGTAATTCGCCGGGGCAAAATCAATCCACTCTTGCGGTGACAGGTCAAAGCTGTATTGGTTACACCACTCCCCTTCTACCTTCGCCTGAAGCAGATACTCGCCATGCGCGTCACAGCTGAGTTTGAACGTATCGAAATCCTGTTTAATATCGTTATTGAGCTGATCTAAGGCTACGGGTGCGCGGATGCCGTAGCTACCAAACCCGAGATCGCACAGCCACTGGCGGCCATCAACTTCAGCAATGATTGCCATGTGGGTTTTGGGACGGCGCACCGGGTAGAACATCGGCCTTGCTGCCACAAAACGGTAGGGAATGCCTAACGCTTCCAGCGCCATGGCGAACAGCCCGTTGACCTCATAACAGTAGCCCCCTCGCCCCTGATGCAGAATCTTGTCACTGATCTCTTCAGGCACCAGCGAGACAACTTTTCCTGCCTGAACGTCGAGATTCTCAAACGGCACGGAGAAAAGTTGATGACGCATAATGGCGTGCAGCGTGGCAGAATCGGCGGCTGCAGGGCCGGTGTAATTGATGCGGCGGAAATAGCGGGAAAGGTCGAAGTTATTGCTTTGCATAGTGCCTCCTTGTCTGGTTCATGCCCGACACTATAGATGGCACTCATCATCGTCTGTATAGTCAGATTTATCGAAAATCAGACTGTACAGATCGACATGTCCGTCCTGCCATTATCGTCCCCACATTACCGCCGCATTGCTGAGAGTCTGCGACACACCCTCGCCTCCGGTGCGCTGCGACCCGGCGATCGGATGATCTCCGCACGCAAACTGGCCGAACGCGAACAGGTAAGTCTGCCAACCGCTCTGGAAGCCCTGCGTTGTCTGGAAGCGGAAGGATTGATTATTGCACGTCCGCGCTCGGGCTATTTCGTCACTGCGCGAAACACCGAACGGCAAATACCGCCTGCGCTGTCGGGCCCTGTGCCCGTGACCTTGTCAGCTGTTGCGCGTTCACTGTTCAGTAGCGCAGAAAGCCGTTTGATAGCGCTCGGCGCTGCGCTGCCCGATCCCCACTGGTTGCCGACGGAGACACTCCAGCGGGCGCTGCAATCGGCAGGTCGCCGTCTGGATGCGCATGGCCAAAGCTATAGCCTGCCACCGGGCCGGGCCGACCTGCGCAATAAGATAGCCACACGTGCCGCGCAATGGGGCGCACGCTTTAGCGCAGACGACCTTGTTATTACCGCTGGGGCGACCCAGGCGCTGCGTCTGGCACTGCGCGCCGTGTGTCAGCCTGGCGATGCCGTCGCGATTGAGCAGCCCGCCTACTTCGGCACGCTCCTGCTGCTGGAGGATTTGGGCCTGAAGGCACTACAAATCCCCACCGATCCCATTGAAGGATTGCTGCTGGCACCGCTCGCTGACGCCATTAAACGGCATCGACCCGCTGCCGTACTGGCCTCGCCTACCGTGCAAAACCCGCTTGGCGCCAGTATGCCGGTTGCGCGCAAGCAGGAGCTTGTGGCATTGCTTGAACGTGCAGGCATCCCGTTAATTGAGGACGATGTGTATGGCGATCTGGCTGGCGATGGGCAGCGACCTCCCGCCTGCAAGGCCTTTGATCAGCGTGGCAATGTGATTTACTGCAGTTCATTATCCAAGACTCTCGCACCGGGCTGGCGCATTGGCTGGATTGCCGCCGGCCGCTATCACACCCAGGTTTTGCAGGCGCGCATGGCGGGCGACTGGGCGGGCGCGCCGTTACTTGAAGCCGCCGCCAGCGACGTACTGGCCAGTGGGGACTACGATCGGCACCTGCGGCGTTTGAAGGTTCGCGTTGAGAAAGGTGTGCGAGCCGTCATCGCACGGGTTGAAGCGAGTTTCCCGCCTGGCACACGCGTTACTGCACCGGAAGCCGGTTTTTTGCTGTGGGTTGAACTTCCGCATCCGATCAATGCGCTTGAAGTGCATCGTCGCGCGCTGGCGCTGGGCATTGGGGTTAGCCCTGGACCGCTGTTTTCACCGGGAGCGGAGTTACAGAACTTCCTGCGGTTAAATTGTGCCAACGAACCAACGGAACAGCTGCTCAATGCCGTGGACCAGATTGGTGCGATTTGTTACGAATTGATGGCCTGAGTTTATATGGCGCATCAGAAATAAATGCCGGGCCTTCTGGCTCGGTTCATATCAGAACTCGACGCGTGCCCCAAAGTTAAAACATAGCCCTTCCAGCATCGCCGGCTAGTTGTAGAACGTTTTATAAATCGGGTCACTCCAGCAGAGCCGCCAGACTAATTAAAATTAAACCAGCGTCCCCTTCACACCGTGCGGTTCAGAACGCAAATACTGTGACGGAACTTTAACCTGCGCATTCAGCACGGCAGCAGCCTGCCATGGCCAGTGCGGGTTGTAGAGCACGGCACGACCCAGCGCGACCAGATCGGCGTCCCCCTGCTCCACCACCGCTTCTGCCTGATGCGGCTCGGTGATCAAGCCCACACCGATAACCGGAATCTTCACCTGCTGACGGATATCGCGTGCGAACGGCAACTGATATCCCGGCCCCACAGTGATGGATTGCTGTGGAGATAGCCCACCGCTCGACACATGCACATAATCACAGCCCTGTGCTTCCAGCTGCTGGCTAAACACAATAGATTGCTCAATATCCCAGCCACCCTCAACCCAATCGCTGGCAGAGAGACGCACGCCAACCGGGATCGAAGCAGGTACGGCGGCACGTACCGCCGCAAACACCTCGAGTGGGAATCGTAAACGATTATCCAGCGAACCACCGTATTGGTCCTGACGTTGGTTGCTCAGTGGCGACAAGAACTGATGCAGCAGATAACCGTGTGCCGCGTGGATTTCAATCAGCTCAATACCCAGACGCACCGCACGCTGCGCGCTATCCACAAATGCCTGTTTGATGCGCGCCAGCCCCGCCGAATCCAGTGCTGCTGGAGCGGCATCCTGTTCAGCAAAGCTCAATGCTGAAGGTGCGACGGTTTGCCAGCCACCTTCACTCTCCGGCAGTTGATGCCCTCCCTGCCATGGCGCACGGCATGAGGCTTTACGCCCGGCGTGGCCCAGCTGGATACCCAGGCGGATGGGTGACCAGGCGCGAATGTCAGACAGCACGCTGTGTAACGCGGCTTCCGTCTTGTCATCCCACAGCCCGAGGTCTCCCGGCGAGATGCGGCCTGCCGCTTCAACGGCGGTGGCTTCCAAAATCAGCAATCCTGCGCCAGAAAGCGCCAGTGAACCTAAATGGATGCGGTGCCAGCTGCTGGCGCATCCCGCATCGGCGGAGTATTGGCACATCGGGGCGATCACGATGCGGTTCTCCAGCTCAAGCTCTCCAATCTTTGCGGCACTAAATAGTTGACTCATCTTTATCCCTTAACGTTGTTAGCAGCAGCGCTGCACAGGTTTGACTCAAGGTTAAACCGTTTTATTCATTCTGTTATTAATGATTAATGCCAGTAGCGCGAACCATCAGCGCGTCATACCTGAATAGCAACCCTGGCAACATGAAACGACCATTCTCACCAAATGATCTACTATTGTTTGACTCCTGATCTGCTCGTAGCACTCCTTACCGTCCCGCTCAAATGGCGTGCGATAGGCAATGTCATTGCCCCGGTGTCCAGCTCTATGTCAGCAGTCCAATTATTGGAAAAAACCCAATTCAAACGATATGAAAGACTTCAAAGGAAACAAAAAATCCCTGCCCGTCCGCTATTGCAAGCAGTGCCATAAGCCGATGACCTGGCGTAAAAAGTGGGAAAATTGCTGGGATGAAGTGCAATACTGCTCGGAACGCTGCCGCCGTGCAGCCAAAAGCCACAGGGTCGGCAGCGGGTCATAATACGATTTCAACCACTACGCTGAAGCCACCGTTTCATTCGTGCTCTCGCCAAAATGTTCACGCATGTGTGATTCGATCTCTTCCAGCGATTTGCCGCGGGTTTCCGGCAACATCACCGCGACAAACACCAGGGAAGCCACGTTGATCGCAGCGAAGATAAAGAATGCATTATTTCCCACCAGCGACAGCAGTGGCGGGAAAGCCAACGCAATGATGGCGTTACATATCCACTGAAAAGCCACCGCTGAACCGGTCAATACGCCACGTACTTTCATCGGGAACAGCTCAGACATCAGCAGCCAATACACGGGCGAAATACACATCTGCATAAAGAAGAGAAACACCAGGATGCAGGCCAGCGCTAGCAGGCTTTGCACTAAACTGTGTGGCATCAGTACCAGCACCGCTCCCAGCGCCAGCTGCATCGCGATCACCACCGATAACCCGGTGATCAGCATTGGGCGGCGACCAAAATGGCTGATCGCTTTGATGCCTACAAAAGTCGCGATCACAGATACCACACCGTTGCCAATCGTGGCTGCGATCGACGCGCTGGTGCCAAGTCCGGTACTTTTAAGAATGATAGGCGTGTAATACATAAAAGCATTCACACCGGTGAATTGTGCCACGATCCCCATACCGCAGCCCAACAGCAGCAATCGTACTATCCATTTTTCTTTCAGCAGTTCACGCGCGGGCGGCCCCTGACGGGCTTCGCGCGCGTTCTGGCGCATCTCCGCCATCTCTTTTTTAATTTCGCGCGGATTCTCACGCAATTTACGCAGAATACGTAACGCCTCGTTTATGCGCCCTTCGGCCACCATCCAGTGCGGTGAGGCCGGGACAAAAAAGGTGCCAATAAACAGCAGCACACCCGGGATCATCGCCAGCGACAACATATAACGCCACATGCTCGGATCGTGCAGTAACAGACTCATCGCCGCACTGACGATGTAAGCCAGCAACTGGCCTGACACAATCATCAGCTCATTACGGCTGACCAGCGGCGCACGATGTTTCGGACCCGCAATCTCAGCGATAAACACCGGAACCGTGGAGGATCCGCCCCCCACGGCGAATCCGAGGATAAATCGCATCACCACCATGATCTCAAGATTCGGCGCGATGGTGGTGCCTAATGCACCAGCAACGAATAGCACGGCCAGACTGCGCAGCGTGATTCGGCGGCCAAAGCGATCAGAGACAAACCCGCTAACAAAGGCCCCAAACGCTGAACCGAATGTGAGCGCAGAAGTGACCAGCCCTTCGGTAAAGGGGGTGAGGTCAAGTCCGCCCTGCGAGGTCGGTAAAGTCATATAGGGCAGCGCCCCGGAAATGATGCCCGTGTCATACCCGAACGCCAGCGCGCCCATGGTGGCGACTAACACCACAAAGAACAGACGTTGCTGCACGGTTAAATTGAGCGAGCCGCCATCATCCGATGGGGGCGGAGAAGAGTTTTGCATTTAAGCTTCCATGGGTTGCTAAAAACACAGCTAACACTGTGTAAAGAAAGGTATGAGTATAGTCAGGATTTGAAAAATGAGATCTGAGTCACGGTATTGCGTTGGGTCTGAGAGCTATGTGCAGCAGACTTTTTTGATTTTCGAATTCAGATCGTGGGTTAACCCCCTCGCCGGCACCCACATCGCCCACAACCTGTTATTTGCGGTGCACAGATAATAAAGCGAGGCTGTTATTACGAGGGAATGGAAGGATGCAGAATCTTCAAGGGTTAATCCAGGTGAATGAAGTCAGACTTCCCGTTGCGGAATAAGTCAGTCGCGCCCTGCGATTATTGTCGCGCTCAATGCGAAACCAGTCGAGCGACTCAGCCTGAAAAACCAACACACCAAAAAGGTGCTGACCGCCTTCCCCGCTCTCCTCACTTTCAGCATGCTGGGTTTGATCGTGCGGAAACAACAATTCTTCTCCCGGCGGCCCGCCTGAATAACTCCTGCGCGTCCAGACTGACAGCCCTTGCCACGTTTGCCCGGCGAGAGCGCTTGCTGGTTCATATCGTTTGAAAATCCCCTGCAAACGTAACTGCAGGCGTGATTGCGAGCAAAATCCCAATACCGTTGCAGCGGGGTTGATGGCTAACTCCTGCCATTTTGCACTGCGGATATCGGTGTGAAATTCCAGAAGCCGCTGGGCACTGTCCGTTCGTCTTAACACCATCATGCGAGCCTGTGGTTTGAACGCAGTATCGATGGTGCAGACGTTCAGATAACGAAACCCGGCGTGAGGATCGTTTGCTGCGTTATTCAGTTCCTGCCAGGCCATGGCATCAATATGTTCAGATTCTGGTGTCAAAACTTACGCCCTCAAAGTAACGAATGACGTTAAGTATAGAGACTTGTGATTATTCATTGAGGTGTTGCGGGATTAACTTTACCTGAAGGGTGTGACGCTGGAACCTCCGCACACAAGGCGTGAAGGTTCCAGCAATCAGATTATGACAGGGCCTTTCTCCGTGGAGAATTCAGCCAAATCAGAATCGGTAGTTCGCGGAGATAGAAACGTTACGCGGTTCGCCGTACACGGTGTTTCTGCCGACATCGATGTTATACGTCTTGTCGAACAGGTTGTTCAGGTTGGCCTGCACGGAGAGCTGTTTGGTAACCTGATAGCGTCCGAACAGATCCACCAGCGCGTAGCTGCCCTGCTCTGCATACAGCGTTGAGGTTCCGCCCGGGCCCGCTACGTTATCCCAGGTGTGCGTCTGCCAGTTCACACCGCCGCCCACAGTCAGATCCTGCAGCATCGGCAGGCGATAGCTGGTGAACAGCTTCAGTGAAGTACGCGGCTGCGTTGGGTTCAGCGCGGCATCTTCACCATCTTTCGCCACATAGCGCGTTGCACCGAAGGTCATCTGCAGGTTATCGGTCACCGCACCGTTGATTTCGAATTCAACACCTTTACTCACCGTGCCGTTCTGCTCGTAGTAAGCGTAATCGGTGCTGCCTGGTACTAGCGCATAATCCGTCGCACCCAGGTGATCCTGTTCGATACGGAACACCGCCAGCGACGCGGTGATGCGGCTGTTCATCCAGTCGCCCTTGATCCCGGTTTCATAGCTTTTACCGGTGACAGGAGAGAGATAAGCACCCTGCGCATTACGATAGGTCTGCGGTTTGAAAATAGAGGTATAGCTGGCGTAGGCGGAATAGGTATCGTTGATGTCATACACCAGGCCTGCATACGGCGTGATGTTGTTCTTCTCCATATTCTGCGTCAGCGTGTTGGCGTTGTATTGCGTGTATCGGGCGCCAAGGATCAGATGCAGCGGATCGGCCAGTGAAATGCGCGTGGCTAAGTAAGCGGATTTCTGACGAATCACATTATCCTGCGACAGCGCCTGATCGTCCCAATCCGGTTCTGGATAATTACCCCAGTCATTGAAATCACCCACGTCTGCCGAGGTGAAGCTGGTGGAGGCACTGACGTAGCGATCGTGCTGGCGGATATAAGTGACACCCGCCATTAACTCATGCTGGCGACCAAACAGCTCATACGGACCGGTGACATAGGCGTCTGCGGTATCTTCTTTGCGTTTTGCGGTGTTATAACCGGTACCGCCTAACAAATCATAGCCCTCATAAGGGCCGATACCGATACCGGTCGATTTATCAAAGTAACCGTCGATATACAGCAACTTACTGTCCATGGTGGCTTCAGTATGCGAGCCGCTCAGGTTCAGCTCCCAGCCGTTATTAAACGTCTGCTTCAGGCTGGCGAACACCTTTTTGGAATCGCTGTTGTTGTAGGCCCAATCTGGTGCGAGGTTGGTACTGCGAGAGTAGTTGGTTTTGCTGCCGTCGAGATAGAAAGTCGGCAAGCCGCCCCAGGTCGCACCTTGTATGTTGGTTTCCTGATAATCGTAACCCAGTGTCAGCGTGGTGGAATCGGTGAGATCGGCCGCGACGGTGCCATACAGGAATTTCTTCTGCGTATGGTAATGATCCAGCCAGCTGTCGCCATCCTGATAGCCCGCCACCACGCGTCCGCGCACATTGCCGGACTCGGTCAACGGACCGGAAAGATCGGCCACATAGCGTTGGGTATCCCAGCTGCCGTAGCTGGCTGACAGATTACCCTGAAACGTTTTGCTGTCTGCCTGCTTGTGCACCATATTTACGGATGCCGCCGGGCTGCCCGCGCCGGTCATCAGACCCGTCGCACCGCGCACCACTTCAACGCGATCATACACCGCGGTATCTGACAGGGTATCACCCAGATTCCAGGCGCTATCAATCAGTGCTGGCACGCCATCGATCTGGTAGTTATCGATCATGAAGCCGCGTGAGTAGAAATTGCTGCGGTTGGCGCCAGAGTTGAACTGACTGATGCCGGTGGTATTGGTTAAGACGTCAGTTAACGTCTCCAGCTTCTGATCCTTCATACGCTGTTTGGTGATAACAGAAACAGACTGCGGCGTGTCACGCGCGGTCAACGCTAATTTAGTGGCGGCGCGCGTAACCGGGACGTTGTAATCCGTGTCCTGACTGCTATTGGTGCTACCGGCTGCCGCCGTGACTTCCAGCGTTTGCTCTTTAGTGGTGCGGAGACTTTCGGGCTGTGTAACGCAGTCGCGATAACCAAGGCCAGTAAAGAGATCACCGGCAGCGCTTGGCTCATACCGATATTATTATTCGCCTTTATTACCCTGGCTTGACGTGAAGAACGAGACATTATCATCCTTTGAAATTTGTTATTAATGAGATGACTGGTGGGTGTGCAGATGCGCAAACGCCCAACTCCGTCAGAATGAGAGACAGAATTCCCTGTAAAACATATTTTCGAAACTGATTTAGTAGGAAGCGCTTTAGCGTGAAAGAGGTACGCAGCAACAGATTCCCCACCCGTCCAAGAAGGCGAATGAGAATTATAATTATTACAATTCACTGATCAAGTTATTTACGGTAATGACGAAAAATAAACAGAGCTAACGCTAAATTTATAACTTAAGGTGATAATCCCTTACGGACATAGTAAAAATAAATCGGTCTTAGCGTTGAAACTTATTCAATTTCTTTGCTGTCTCAAATGTTGAAATATCGTAGCAACCAATCAACAGACAGTTATTGAGGGTGGCTAAATGAAATAATTATTAACGAATTTATTTTCGCTTTCGCAATAATCTATTTTCACGAATGATACATGGATAATGCAGGCTGGAAGGCGTTCATTTGACTTATTCACTCTTATTAGTTATTGCCCGATTCAATCCAGGCTCCTACCGACAGTCCCATGATTGTTAAACAACCGCAAAACTGACCACTTAAACCCTCTCGAAGTGAAATCATAACGATATGATATGTAACAACATAAAACATGACGTGATAGCCTCGGGATTTAGAGGCAGGAACCTACACTGACCAGTAATAGTTTTTCAGTTTCTGCGCACGATGCTTATTGCTGGGAAAGCAGCGCTGGCCATCCTCAGCACTAGGTTGGGAAATGAAGATATAACGAAGGTGACGCCCCCTACTTCCAGCTCGCAACACCATAGGCAATCACGTTCAGTGGCTCTCCACGCTGCGGATAAGGCTGGCGGAGAACGATACGGCTGGCGAATTTTTCAATGCCGATATCGTCCTCCCACAGGCGCTCCATCAGATCCTGAAACATCGATATAGTGGGTGCGATAATCTTGAGCAGGTAATCGTAACCGCCACTGACGTTATAGCAATCCACAATCTCTTGGTGACTGCTCCTCGCCCTTTGGCCGGGGAGCAGTCAACCACTGTGAAATTAAATAACCCCGAACTGGCAGCGGCGGATATCGGAACGCGTCTGATTGGTGTTGAATATGATGTTGTTAGCGACTGTGAAGGCGGGTTCATCTCGCTATGATTGTGCGGGCGGGATAACTTAACGATGAAGTTAAGGTTAGTGAACAGGCTGATAACCTACATTAAGATGATTGGCTAAATTGACGAGACGTTTATCGAGCGTCCAGAGCGTTGCTCCGGGGGTAATGAGAGCAGATGCAAGCAAGGTGATATCCACCAGGCCACACCCGTGTCCGTACAGCATTTTATTTTCAATAAATGCCATCACCTCACTCATGCTGGCTTGGTGGCATTGCGGTAACAGATTCAGGTCACGAAGTGTGCGCACGCGTGGCGCTGGCGGAGTGCCGCAGGCAAGTTCTCCAATCACCATTGGATGAATTAATACCAGGTCCCCGCTCAGTATCCGCACTAACTCTTCATTTCTGTTTTTGAAATGATCTACCCACACAGATGTATCAACCAGAATGGACATTATGCAGACGGTTCCTCGCGACGGCGGGGAATGCTTTCCATTTCAGGCGCGGCGCCACCCAATGAAGCAAGGCGCTTTGCCGCTTGTACCCGTACAAACGTTTTCATTGCTTCGCGGAAAATATCAGCTTTGTCCATATCGGGATCGGCCATATCCAGAGCCTGAGCATACAGCACATCATCAATTGTCACTGTAGTACGCATCTCGCCACCTCATATGATTCACAAACTGATGCCATCATGCATCAAAATATGAATCAGGTCAATTTCTCACCTTGTTGATGACTCTGGTATGGAGCCTTGCAACTTCGAAGGCAATCATGACCGTAGCTATACGTGCATTCTTGCCACCAAATTTCACTCTTAATGCCTAGGGTAAGAACACGCGAAAAGTTTCAGGACATTAAACGCGCCGCGCACGGAGGGGGTGAGATTCCGACGCGGCATGATTAATTCCATGCACTAAAATCTGGCCAGAGACATTTTTATCCGCTGGCACACTTGTGCCAGCAAATTAACTCCTGGCCGGATAGCTTGAGCGCTACCAACCGGTTAACTCCGTTGATAAAACGCACCAGCTTCCGCTTCACTCAGCGCGAGTTTCTGCACCGTACCGGTCTCCGATGAGCGCACTGCCGCTTCAATCACCGCCATGACGGCAATCGCCTGAGCGGGAGAAACTGGATTAGCCTGCTTGCCCGCCAGCGCATCACGCACCTGAATGTAGTACTGACGCTGGTCGCCTTTTGGCGTTTTGAGTGACGTGACCTGCAGATTACTGTCAAACACCATCAAATCATCCTGATCTTCGCCCCAGGTCGCGGAACCCGGCACGATGCCAGCAATCAGTTGCGCTTCCTGCTGGTCGGCTTTGGGTTTAACCACGCTGCCCTTATCCCCGTGAACGGTAAAGCGTGACACGCCACCCGCAGCGAGCATGCTGGCATGCTGGCATGCAGGATCACTTTATGCTCCGGGTAGCTGAGCGTGACGTGTGCCCAGTCATTGCTTTTCCCGCCATGACGCAGAACGGCGATGTCACCCGACACGGCTTCAGGGAGTCCGAACAGTTGCAGAGCCTGATCGATGATATGAGGCCCAATATCGAACCATAAACCGCTACCAGGAATATCGTGTTCTCTCCAGCGATCGCGAACTTCCGGACGGAATCGGTCTATATGAGACTCGAAATGTTTGACCTGACCAATCACGCCAGAATCGATGACCTTTTTCACCCCCAGGTAATCGCTATCCCAGCGGCGGTTCTGAAATACTGAGAGCAGTAACTTCTTCTCGCTGGCCAGTGCCGCCAGTTCTCTGGCCTCTGCCAGATCCAGCGTAAAGGGTTTATCCACCACCACATGCTTGCCGGCATTCAGCGCGAGCTTAGCCAATGGCGCGTGTGTCGCGTTGGGAGAGGCGATCACCACCAAATCAATATCTGCATGCTGGATGGCCGCTTCCGGGGAGTCGAGAACGATGACGTCAGGCAGGTCATTTTTGACCTTCTCCTCACTGCCAGACGAAACAACATGCAGCTTCAAACCGGGAACGGATTGAATTAAGGGCGCATGAAATGTTTTACCGACAAATCCGTAGCCGATGAGGGCGACGCGAATCTCTTTCTGAATACTCATTTCTGACTCCTCTTGCCATTAAGAATGTGTGATGTTGACCTGTGTAGCGTCGGTGACGTCAAACTCGCTCCAGGGCGCATCAAGGAAAAGTTGATGGATATCGGTGAGCGGTGCGACCAGATAGGGTTCACAACGGTTAAGTTTCATATGATCGGCCACCACCCAGTGTTCGCTGCTTGCCGCCAGCATGGCGCGCTTCACTTCCGCATCACCCTCCTGGCTGGCACTCAGTCCAAACCGGGCATGCAGCGCACAAGCCCCCAGAATGGCGATGTCGGCACGATACTTTTCAAGCAGAGATAGCGTGGCGCTGCCGGAAAACAGCCGTTGTTGCTTGTCCCATTTACCGCCCAAAAGAATGAGTTCGACATCCGGCTTATCACTGAGGTGATGGGCAATATCCAGTGACGTGGTAATGACCGTTATAGGGCCTTTTAGCAGAGTAGCAACCGCCAGCACTGTGCTGCCCGCATCCAGAAACAGCGTGGCACCTGCCGGTATTTTTTCCGCTACTTGCCTGCCAAGTTCAATTTTGACATCGGGAATCAGTGCGCTGCGCTGGTGACGATTCATCACTGACAGATCCAGCGCCACGGCTCCACCATGGTTTTTCTGCGCCAGACCCTGCTTTTCCAGATCGGCCAGGTCGCGACGCACGGTATCCGCAGAAACCTGCAACTTTTCAACAAGCTGCCCAATTCCCACCTGCCCTTGTTCAAGCAGCAATTCCATCAATAATTTTTGTCTGGCTGTTTTATGCATGTCGGTATCAAAGCCGCAAAATATTGCAATATGCAGCAGAATACAGCATGACGGGTGCGGTGAATACCGCTTTCTGAGGGTGGATACAATCGAACTAACGAACGGTGCCGGGATAGCATCCGAGAGAGGGGATTTTATAATTCTGTGAAGGATTCCACTGCCGTGAGAACTGAATAAACCATTAGCCGAGTTACGAGTGACATAATCCGGCTATCGATATTGTGCAGACAAGCGAGTGTGCTTTCGCTTTTCTCAACTAAAGCAGAATGACCTGCTTACCACTGAAATTGCGGTGCTGCAGAGCCAGCAGCTGCGCCGGAAGCTGTTCCCAGCTGAAGTGCAGCAACATTTCGCTTTGCAGTGTGCCCTGCGCAATCTGCCTCAGCATCTGTTCTCCCTGCTGCGTGAGTCTTTGCCATTGCTGTGCATTACCATGCTGGTGCAGCGCGCCGAGCGCCACTTCATGCAACGACAACGCACGACCAAACGCCGGATTCGGCCACTCTTTCACCCGCCCCTGAATGCATACCAGATGCCCATTCGCTATCAGGTTATTCGCCAGAAGCGCTGCTTTTTCCGGGCTGACAGCATCGATAACAGCAAAATAGCGCTCCTTCACGGCAGAAGCACCATGCTGCTCATCGCTGAAACAGCGCTTCGCACCCAGTGCGTGCAGACGTGACCAGTGACGTTCGCCGCTTAACGTTGTGACCTCAAAGCCACGTGCGTAGGCCAGCTGCACAAGAAAATGCCCGACCGATCCACCCGCTCCCGAAATCAAAAGTGGCGCGCAAGGCTCAAGCGGGATCTTTTCAATTGCCTGCCAGGCGGTAAGTGCCGGGCAAGGGAAAGCGGCGGCGGTCGCGAAGTCGAGTCCATCCGGGATAGGTAGCAAAACCTGCGCGGCCAGCACGGTATACTCAGCGAAACTGCCATTGCGTTGTAAATTCTGATGGTAGGCAACGCGCCTGCCCAACCAGTGCTGGTCTACATCGGAGCCAACCGCGACCACCGTGCCCGCACCATCGACGCCAGGCACCCGATCCCTCTGGGTGTCGAGCACTTTCCAGTCAACCGGATTCAAACCTATCGCGGCATTCCTGACCAGCACTTCGCCCGGTTGCAGCGGTGGCAAACTCAGGTAGCGTTCCTGCAGCGCCAGCGGGTTATCGCCACCCTGCCACACCCACCCTCGCCAGTCGCCGGGGAGGGTCATTTCCTGCTCAGACATACGCACCTGCAGAATAGGTCAGCTCGTAACTGTGGCTGTAAATCTCGATGATGTTGCCGAACGGATCTTCCATATAGACCATGCGATACGGTTTCTCACCAGGGAAATACTCACGTACCGGCATACGTTGTTTGCCACCCGCAGCGACAATTTTCTCCGCCAGGCCTTCTACATCAGGGTCCTGCACGCAGAAATGGAATACGCCGGTTTTCCAGTATTCAAAGTTATTGTCGGGTTTTGCTGCCGCCTTAAATTCAAAGATTTCAACACCGACGCGGTCGCCTGTGGAAAGGTGGGCGATGCGAAACTTCTCCCATCCCTTGCCGAAAACATCACTGCACATCACACCGATGGCGGATTCATCTTCTGCAATCTGCGTAGGCGGCATGATCAGATACCAGCCCATCACTTCGGTGTAAAACTTCACGGCGGCATCAAGGTCTGTCACCGAGAGGCCAATATGGGAAAAGGTGCGCGGATAGGGAGTTGTCATGATCAATCTCATAAGATGAAAAGATCTACAGGCTACGTAACTGTCGTTATAATGAAAACAGACGATCAATTATGAGAAGTATAAAATTTCATTATGATGAACCCGCAATGGCTCAAATCTTTTGCCACGCTGGCCGAACTCGGGAGCTTTACCGACAGCGCTGAGCGATTAGGCATCACCCAGGCGGCGGTGAGTCAGCACATTCGCCATCTGGAACTGCAGTTAGGTCCGGTGATACTGAGGAGCAAGCGCCCCCTGGAACTGACGCCCGCTGGCAGCGCCCTGCTGGATTATTGTCAGCAAATTGATCGTGCTCACCATCACTTAATGCTGAGACTGAGTGATGCCGAAGCCACCTGCGGTGAAGTGAGCGTGATTTCGCCCGGCAGCATCGGACTCCGGCTCTATCCCTTGCTGTTGTCATTACAGGAACAGCATCGCGACCTCACTGTTCGTCACCGCTTTGCGCCGGATAGTGAAGTGATCGACGCGGTTTTACATAACCGCTACGAAATGGGCCTGGTCACACACAAACCTGACGATAAACGACTCGAGGCCCATCCTTTTGCTGAAGAACCGCTGGAACTGATCGTACCGGCTAATACGCGAGTGACAGGTTGGAACGATTTGGAAAAGCTGGGGTATATCGACCATCCCGATGGGCAGGCGATGGCGACACGATTATTAAGTCGATTATTTCCGGGCAACCCAGGCATTCGTAACCTCCCCCAACGCGGATTCAGTAATCAGATCGGCCTGATTCTGGAACCGGTCGCGCGCGGGCTCGGTTTTGCGGTTCTGCCACGATATGCGCGACTGGCGTTTACCCGCCCTGAAACCATTGAGGTTGCCGCTGAGGGTGATGCGCTGGTTGACACCATCTGGTTAGTGCACCGGGCTGAATGGCCACTCTCTGCCCGCGCCCAATTAGCCTTAGCCTGGCTACAACGTCACCTCTAATCTTGTGGCGGATGCTACAAAGCGTCCGCCACACGCCTTCACAATCTTTCCATGATTGCTCACTTTGCAACCTATTTTGCAATGCCTGAGGCAAGACATGTAAACAGGCACCATCAGACATGTCTAAATGTGTCAAAAATATCAATATTGAGAATGATTATGATGATTATTCTCCTCCTCATTTGATATGTAACTAATAATAAACTGGTGTAACAATATGTCTTTTGTCTTTGGTGTAAGGAAAACAACGCTTTCAATTCTGATTGGAATTATCGTTCACAGTGGAAATGTGCTGGCGGCTGATAATAGTGACGTCTTATCGCTGGATAATAATGATAGCGGTAAAGAGAAAGTTATTTCAGCAAAAAAGGCAGAGAAGCCCGCAACGAATGAAACGGATATGATCGTCAGTGCAAAAGCTGAGAACGTATTAAAGCAACAACCTGGTGCATCCTTGATTACTCAACAGGATCTTGAGCGCAATCCACCGGTCAATGATCTCTCCGATATTATTCGCAAAATGCCTGGCGTTAATCTCACTGGAAACAGTGCCACAGGAAGCCGCGGTAATAATCGCCAGATTGATATTCGTGGTATGGGCCCCGAAAACACCTTGATCCTGATTGATGGTGTCCCCGTTTCTTCGCGCAGCGCTGTACGCTACAGCCGCACCGGAGAACGTGATACCCGAGGCGATACCAACTGGGTTCCCGCTGAGATGGTGGATCACATCGATGTACTGCGCGGCCCGGCGGCGGCTCACTACGGTTCCGGCGCGATGGGCGGTGTAGTGAACATCGTCACCAAACGCCCGACCAATGACTGGCACGGCTCATTATCCCTGTTCACCAATCAGCCCGAAGACAAAGATGAGGGCGCGACCAAGCGCATGAACTTTAGTTTGAGCGGCCCACTGATCGATGACGTGCTGACGATGCGCATGTACGGCAATATCAATAAAACCGACGCCGATGCCTACGATATCAATACCAGCGAGAACGGCTCCTACGCAGCCGGTCACGAAGGTGTGCGCAATCGTGATATCAACACGTCGTTACAGTGGAAGATTAACGAGCAACAATACCTCGACTTCAATTACGCCTACAGCCGTCAGGGCAATATTTATGCCGGGGATACGCAATATAGCCTGAGTAATCTCAGCACGCTGGTGCCGACCTTATATGGCAGCGAAACCAACCGCATGTACCGTCAGGCTTATAGCCTCATCCACAATGGCATCTGGGATTGGGGGCAATCCAAACTCACGCTGAGCTATGAGGATACGCATAATACGCGTCTGGCCGAAGGTTCAACCGGCAAAGTAGAAGGGATGATCAACAGCGATACCTTCAACACCAGCCGCTATAAAACCTGGCGTATCAACAACGAATACACCGTTCCTTTCAACTTGCTGGTGGACCATACCTTAACCATCGGGGGCGAGTGGAACAAAGAGCAGCTCAACGACCCAGCGGCGATGCAGGAAACGGATGCGACAGGCATTGATATCAACGGTGTTTCTGGCGACCCATCGCAGCGCAGCAGCAAAAACAGCCAGGAGTTGAGTGCACTCTATCTGGAAGACACGATTGATGCCTTCGACGGTACCACGTTGATTCCCGGCCTCCGCTTCGATTACAGCGATGAATTCGGCCATAACTGGAGCCCGAGTCTGAATATTCAGCAGGATTTAACCGACACGCTGAAGTTAAAGGCCGGTATTGCTCGCGTGTTTAAAGCCCCGAATCTCTATCAATCAACCGAAGGTTATTTGCTCGCCAGCAGTGGTAACGGATGTTCCGTAAGCGGCAGCAATGGCTGCTACTTGATGGGTAATGGCGATCTCAAACCTGAAGTCAGTGTAAACAAAGAGATTGGTTTGCAATGGAATGATGCGGGTTACAGCGCAGGCCTGACCTACTTCCGTAATGACTATCAAAATAAAATAGTCGCGGGCTCGGATTCTCTTGGAACCGTTGCGGTAGCCGGTTCATGGTATTCCTCGAACTATGATATCTATCAGTGGCAAAACGGTGGTAAAGCGTTAACCCAGGGTCTGGAAGGAAACTTAACCCTACCGCTGATTGAAGACAGGCTGAACTGGCGCACCAATGCCACCTACATGTTCACGTCGAAATATAAATCGACTGGCAATCCTTTGTCGTTGATTCCGAAATATACCGTGAACAGTTGGCTGGAATGGCAGGTGACAGATGCCCTATCCACCACCCTGAGCTGGACCATGTATGGGCGTCAACATCCACGTACCACGGCTGAGATACGTAAAGAAGCGAGCGGCTTATCAGATAAGGAAGTCGGTGCCTATGCAATTTATGGTGTGGGCGTAAATTATGAGATGAATAAAAACCTTCGCTTCAGTGCTGGCATCAGCAATCTGCTGAATAAACAGATCTACCGCGAGAACGAAGGCGCTTCAACGTATAACGAACCGGGCCGCGCTTATTATGCGGGTGTGACCACTTCCTTCTAAGACATTTATGAGCCTCTGCGGAGGCTCTTTTTCATTTCGAGGTGTCTGATATTCCGGGAAGTGTTTAAACATTATATTTCGGCGATAAAACATTACATACCTCACTGTTATAAAGAATTCTTATTGCCGCTATAAGCAAATCACCGTTTCACAATCTTACACCGCAAATTATTCTGGGCAGGGCGATGTTTGGCACATTTCCCGGCACAGTGCATCCGCTACGCAAAAAAAATGAATAAGACTTTGAGGATCCTTTATGAATGGCGTCCAGCCGCACTCAGTTAAACCGGTATTGCTGGTACTGAGTAGTTTTCGCGATATCGTCGCCGGGCATGAAATCTCCGGCTTTTACCTGCCAGAATTGATTAACCCTTTACATGTGCTTGAATCAGTCGGTATTCGAACGACCTTTGCCTCTGTCAAAGGAGGAAAACCACCGGTTTATGGTATCGAAGATGATGCGATCAATCAGCACTACTGGCAGGACGTGGGCTTTCAGCAGCGGCTGAATAACACCTTACCGCTGGCGGCGGCCAAAAGTGAGGATTATAGCGCGGTCCTGTTTGTCGGCGGACACGGCACGATGTGGGATTTCCCCGATGATGCCGTGCTGAAATACCTGACGCGCCAGATGTATGAGAGCGGCAAACCCGTTGCGGCGGTTTGCCACGGCCCGGCAGCGCTGATCAATGTAAAACTGCGTAACGGCCAGTATCTGGTAAAAGGCAAACGCGTGGCGGCCTTCACTGATACCGAGGAAATGGAAGTCGGTATGGCAAATGTAGTGCCTTTTATGCTGGAAGCGGCGCTCAAAGCGCGAGGTGCACGCCACCAGCCTGCGGATAACTGGCAGTGCAATGTGGTGATCGACGGCCTGCTGATTACCGGTCAAAACCCGCAATCTGCTAGCGCGGTTGGCGAGGCTTTGTGTCACGCGTTGCTGGCAGCGACTCATCTTGCGTTTTAAAACACTGTTGCCGAAACTGGCTGACGCAGTCTTGAATCCGTGCCAACGCCATAGGCTGATTTTTCCCACAAATCGAAGTTGCACCCTCATGTTGATGCAACTTGCTACGCCACTCAATGAACTGATGAATGTGCCAGTAACACGAGCGAGCTGACTTTCAATGCCTCAACAACAAAGCTTGCTGTATTCCAAGACGACTGACATAAGCGGAAAGATGCTCCGCATGTCTTTCAGTGACCACCAGGCCGATATAGCCATCCGGTCGAATCAGGTAAGCGGTGTCCTGTTTGAATCCTTTTTTCTCAAATACATCCTGCCAGGGGAAGACATGCCATTCCACACCATGGCGATCGCACCAGTTCCTGACTTCTTCAGTGGCTGTACCGTAGATGTGTAATTGCCAGACTATCTTTCTCAGTAATGCATAATTGTCTGTCTCACCCATAGCGATATACGGTAAGCGATCGCCCGCACTTATCTCTCCCGCTTTTCCCTCACTTAAAGGACTGTCCGGATAGCTCATCGTCGTTTGTGAGATGACGCGGAAAAGGTATTCGCGTACACGTTCATATCGATAGGTCTGACTGGCGATCGATGGTGCAATGTGTGTACGCACGAAATCTGCAAACCCGCCAGCGGCAGTGATGAAAGTGAAGACCCGGTCTGTGGTTTTTACCAGTTGGTGAGCGAAGCCTTTTCGCTCCGCCTCATAACTATCTAGCAAGGGTTCAGGGGCCTGCGCTTTAATTACCGCAGACAATTTCCACGCAAGGTTTATCGCATCGGCAATGCCGGTATTCATCCCCTGCCCTCCCGCCGGGCTATGGACGTGTGCTGCATCCCCCAGCAGAAATGCACGACCATGTCGAAAATGATTGGTTACCCTGTGATGGACACGGTAGGTAGAAAACCAGTTTACCTGTTTGATACTGAGCCCTAATCCGCTGATGGCCCTTTGGCTGACATCGTCAAAAGAGTGTTGCTGCTTATCCCCTTCCTCACTTTCAACAGTGCCGATCAAACGATATTGATGCTCCGGCCCATAGGGCATCACCAGGACAAAATCAGACTTGTCGAAGGCAATGTGTCCCTCATTCGCGGGTGTCACTCCACTGGCCAGTACATCTGCAACGTAAAAGAGATGGTTGTAAGTACCGCCTTCGAAGTCACTACCAATCTGATGACGCACCGGGGAATGCGCACCATCACAGCCTGCAAGATAGGTGGCAGTGCAGGTTTCTGTTTGCCCTGTAGGTGTTTTGATCGTGGCAACAATCTGTTCGCCTTCTTCCCTGAACGACATGAATTCTGTTTGTCGTTCGACGACAACACCTGCAGTTTCCAGACGGGTGACCAGCAGTTTTTCATGTCTGTCCTGGGGTAAGACAAGCACGAACGGATACGGAGAAATGTCCTTTCCGGCATTCTCCAGGGGAATGCGCGCCCTCGGTTTTCCCTTCGCCCACATATTCATTGCTGGCATTTTGTAGCCTGCTTCGATGGTCTCTTCAGCCATATCCAACTGTCGATAAAGTTCCAGCGTGCGTGCCTGAACGGCCATTGCTCGTGATGTCTCACCCGGTCCCTGACTCTTATCGATGATTCGAACTGACACGCCTTGCCGGGTGAGCCAGAGTGCCAGCACCAAACCAGTGGGCCCTGCTCCAACGATGAGTACGTCGATATTGTTCATAGGACTATCCGACTGTGGGGTGAGTTAAAAAGGAACGCCATGGTGAACGCGTAAGGTTAGTGTGATTTACACAGCTCAATGCAAAGTATAATTGTGCTTGATTGAACTGGGCCTGCTTTTGCTCACTGTCTTCCGCACGCACTGAGTAAAGCATTCTTACCGGCAGTAGAGGGGCGCCCTGCCCTTCCGGGCTCGCTGTCATGAGTGTTGATGCTTTAAGCTTGAAATGACATTGTCACCTTTCATGTGAATTTTTTCACCTTCCTGAAAACGCTATAAGGTAGTGTATTAAAAGAAATTTTCTGAAATTTTCAGGCTGAAAATCACCATGGATTATTGATTGGTGGTGAAGGCAGTGATAGTGATGGCGCTTAGGATGGTCTGGACGCTATTTTATATGCCCGAGTGAGTTATGACGATGGTATTTCTGCA
This sequence comes from Pantoea sp. C1E2, assembly GCF_056491465.1. Classification (NCBI taxonomy): domain Bacteria; kingdom Pseudomonadati; phylum Pseudomonadota; class Gammaproteobacteria; order Enterobacterales; family Erwiniaceae; genus Pantoea; species Pantoea sp. C1E2. The sequence goes on along the minus strand of NZ_JBSZHT010000003.1, from coordinate 2,383 downwards.
TAACGCATTTCGTGTCGTTCATCTCATTGAAGCTGATCCTGATAGAACTCCAGGATAACGAATACACCTAAGCGACAGCAGGTAATTCGTTATCCTCCACTTTCCGCGCAATGCGACTTTTATGCTAAAACCAGCATTTAAGCCTTCTCCAGATTTCTCATCGTGTGTATCACCAGTAGGTGTGATTAAAGACATCTGATAACTACATGTAAGGGTCAGTTGCACATTGGTTCGATGACCGGCACGTAAGGCTGCAATGCGAATTTTTATATAGGTAAATTTTGACGAATTGCCTGGGTTATTGAGTACGGATGACTTTGTCAGAAGTATGACGCTGGATGCTGGATGCTGGATGCTGGATGCTGGATGCTGGATGCTGGATGCTGGATGCTGGATGCTGGATGCTGGACGATGCAGTATTACCATTAATAACCTAAAGTGAAGTAAAAACCCTTAAATTTAATGATTTTCACACCACCGAAAAATCAACTTAAGATATTGAATAACAACAAATAATTCCACTTTTTCAGGCTGAAAATCACCATGCAGTTAGCCAAATTTAAACATTTTCCTGCACAGTGTGTTACTACCTTGGCTTCAACCTAATCTAAGGTTGATATCTTTTACGTGCTCAATGCTACATGCAGCGCAGAAGTTTTGAGAGCTAATTGTTAACACCTAAATATCTAAAATTATCTACATTCTTAGATAAATTTTCACTATTACAGTTCTTCTCTCAATTAGATTACGTGCATTATACTTCTCAGATTCAGGTTCAGGTTCAGGTTCAGGTTCAGGGTTGATAAAAGTCTTCAATCAAATCCTATTCAAGTTAACCGTAAGGCAATCCCAGTTTGAACCACCAGAACATTTCTAATTCTGAAAATCGAGCGCTAGATGTACTTATGTAATGTTGTGCGCAAATTATTTTGTACACCGCAAAAATCAACGCGAACTCGAATAATAAAAGCCTCGAGCCTTATCGACAGATTTTAATTTATACAAGGTGTGGTGTGGTGTGGTGTGGTGTGGTGTGGTGTGGTGTGGTGTGGTGTACATTGAAACACACGTCACCACAATGGTGGTAATAATAACACCACAACCCAATAAATTTTTATTGTTACTTGGATTAATCAGATCATGAGTTAGAACGTTCATACACTGAATTATTCTGAGGAGCGTGTTTGAAAAAATGATGCAGAGAATAAGTTTACATCATTGATGTGAGCTAAATGTGTAGTAGATGTACTTTGAAATTAAAATGTTTTTAAAATTCATTCAGTGTTTGGCGAGTGAATAAATTAGTGAAAATGACTGCGTACCAACATTAGCTACTTTTTTTAAAAGTGCGGTCACAGCTTGTAGCGCATAATTTTAATGAACAGCGTTAACTGTCATTATTTAAATGAATTATAGGAAGGGAAGGGAAGGGAAGGGAAGGGAAGGCGTATTTTGTATGACAATCGCATGTGGGTGATAATACGCAAAATCACTGCAGCCTCTACAACCATTTTTATACCAAAGCTCGTGCAGCCTCATATTGTCAACTTCATCTTGCCGATGAAAACGCCGGCCAACCATTTCATCAATTAGCTTGACCATCAACCCTGTTTTTTTCAATAACTCGGCTGAACACCTTTTTGTTTAAATATCGTGCTAAGTACGATAGGGTAGGGGAATTGATTGAAACATGACTTTCATGAATTGATTGGTTGGGTGAAAGTTTTAACTACATAAGCCATTGATTTAATTAAAATATATTTATAAAGGCGAAAATCACTCAATCATTAAAAAATCCACTTTTATTGATTTTTACCTAAAAACTGGCATGCGGAAGCTTTTTTAGTACAATACAAGAAATCATTATTATTGAGGTGCTTATGAAGCGTGATTACGGTGACGTGTTTGACATCGCTAACCGTGCGAATGGCATGCTGCACGGACTCAGCAGCCATATCGAGCAGCAGCGTCAGGAATTTAACCAGCAAGGCTACTACCATACCTTTACTCGTAATGCCGTCGCCAACTTACCGCTGTTGAGTAAACACGCGGTTGCCGCCGCCATCAGTGAGATGGAAGAGGCGGGTTATGAATTCGGCAGAAAGCAGACGGGCAGCACTTCTCAATATGCAATGAGCATTCAAAACGTCGTCGATATCTATAAGCATCGCAAGGTGCCCAAATATCGCGACAAACATAAAGATCCCTTCGTCGTTTTTGTGGTGAATCTCAAAGGTGGCGTGTCCAAAACCGTCACGACCGTTACCCTGGCACACGGTTTACGTGCTCACCCAGGCTTGCTGCATAATGATCTGCGAATTCTGGTGATTGATTTGGATCCGCAGGCCTCCAGCACCATGTTCCTCAGCCATACCAACAGTGT